>NZ_JNZP01000007.1 GCF_000725545.1 Streptomyces exfoliatus
GGGAAACGCCCGGTTACATTCCGAACCCGGAAGCTAAGCCTTTCAGCGCCGATGGTACTGCAGGGGGGACCCTGTGGGAGAGTAGGACGCCGCCGAACACCCGCCCTTTTAGCTCAGTCGGTAGAGCGTCTCCATGGTAAGGAGAAGGTCAACGGTTCGATTCCGTTAAAGGGCTCAAAGTAGAAAGGCCCCCGCCTCGTGGCGGGGGCCTTTTTGCGTTTCCAGGAGTGTGCCGGGCCGGCGGTCCCCTTTCGGGGACCGCCGGTGTCGTCAGCGGGGGTCCGGTTCGCGCAGACGCATCGCCAGGATGGCCATGTCGTCGGAGGCCGGGGCCTGGGCGAAGCGCTCCACGGCTCGGAGGACCCGGGAGGCGACCGCGCCGGCCGTCAGACCCGTGCACGTCTTGAGGACTTCGGCCAGGCCGTCGTCGCCCAGCATGCGGGTGCCCTCGCGGCGTTCCGTCACGCCGTCCGTGACACAGAGAAGGACGTCGCCGGGGTCGAGCGTGATCTTCTGCTCGTACAGCTCCAGGTCCTCCATGACGCCGAGGAGCGGCTGCGGTTCGGCCGCGGGGCTGACCGTGCCGTCCGGACGGAGACGGAGAGGGAGCGGGTGACCCGCGCAGACGACCTTGAGGATCGCGGAGCCGTCCTCCTGCGGGAGCATCTCGCCGTAGAGGAGGGTCAGGAAGCGGCTGCGGGCGCCCTCGTCGAGGATCGCCGCGTTCAGCCGTTCCAGGACGGCCGGGCCGCCGAAGCCCTCGCGGGCCAGGAGGCGCAGTGCGTGGCGGGCCAGACCGGTGACCGCGGCGGCCTCCGGGCCCGTACCGCAGACGTCGCCGATGGCGAAGCCGTAGACGCCGTCACGGATCGGGAAGAGGTCGTAGAAGTCGCCCCCGACCTCGTTGCCCTCGCCGGCCGCGCGGTAGATGACGTCGACCTCGACACCGGGGATCACCGGGAGGCCGGGCGGCAGGAGGCTGCGCTGGAGGGACTGGCTGATCGCCATGCGCTCCGAGTAGAGGCGGGCGTTGTCCAGGGCCAGGGCGGCCCGGCGCGAGAGGTCCTCGGCGAGCTCCAGGATCTCCTGGCGGAAGTGGTCGTCCGAGGGCCGGCCGAGCGTCAGCATGCCGATGACACGGTTGCGGGCGACCAGGGGCAGCACGACCGTCTCGCCGGCGACCGTGCTCGCGGTGGCCAGCGTGGTGTCGATGCCGGAGGAGAGCGGGCTCGTGGGGTGGTCGAGGGCGCGGACCGAGGCGGTCAGCGCGGCACGGTGGGCTGCGTCGGCCGGTGCCGCCCAGACGCGGGCGCCCGGCGTCGGCACCGGGTCGGGCGGCGAGATCGAGGAGAGTAGGTCCTTCAGGCCGTCGATGCGGTCCTCGTCCTCGTGCAGCACGTACGAGAGGTACGGGTCGGAGGACTGGTCGGCGATCGTGTAGACCGCGCACCACGTGGCGAGGGTCGGGACCGTCATCTGGGCCATCAGGGCCAGCGTCTGATCGCGGTCCAGGGTGCCGGCGAGGAGGTCGGAGGCCTCGACGAGGAAGCTGAGGGAGCCTCTGCGGAGGCGTTCGAGCTCGCCGAGACGGGCGGACTCGACGGCGAGGGCGATGCGGTCGGCCGCGAACTGGAGGCGGAGGGCCTCCTCGTTGGAGTAGCGGTTCGCGGCCTCGGCGGCCACGCCGAGGGAGCCGGTGAGCCGGCCCTCGACCTTGAGGGGGACGGTGACGACCGAGCGCATGCCGGTGCCTTCGAGGAGCGGGACGGCGCCCGGGACCGCGGCCAGGTCCTCGTGGACCGCGGGCATCCGGGCGGAGCCGTAACGGCTGGCGCCGGTCTCGACGGGGACGCGGGCGAAGCGCTGGCGGGCGGCCGGGAGGCCGGTGGTCGCCCGTACCTCCAGCTCCGTCTCGTCGTCGGTGGCGAGGAGCAGGAAGGCGGCGTCGCCGTCGAGCATGTCGCGGGCGCGTTCGACCGTGCGCTGGAGGAGTCCGTCGAGGTCGTCGGGGGCGGGGGAGCCGATGAAGACCTCGAAGGGGTCGGCGGTGCGGCCCTCGGAGCCCTCGGCGGCGGGGCGGTGCGGGGTCTGGAGGACGGCCCGTTCGTGCTCGCGTACCAGGAGGCAGACGGTGGAGGGTTCGCCCTGGGCGTCGCGGACCCGGAGGTGCGCGGCGTAGACGGGGATGACGCGGCCGTCGGCGCAGCGGATGCCGTAGCTGCCCTCCCAGCGGGAGAGGCGCAGCGCCTCGGCGAGGCCGGTGCCGATGCCGGGGGTGTGAGGCCAGGCGGCGAGGTCGCCGAGGGGCTTGCCGGTGACCTGCTCGGGGTCGTACCCGAAGAGGTCCTGGGCGTGCTCGTTCCAGGCGGTGACGGCTCCGCCGCGGTCGATCTGCACGACGGCGACGCGGACGCGGCTGTCGGTGACCGGGAGGAGCGCGTCGGGGAGGACAGGGCCCGCGGAGCGGGTGCCGACCGGGCGCTGGGCGAGGTCGAGGTGGAACCAGACGTGCTTGCGGGTGGGGGTGTAGTCGACGCCCCAGCGGTGGGCGAGGGCGGCGCAGAGCAGCAGGCCCCGGCCGTTCTCGCGGTCGGGGCTGCCGAGCGAGCGGCCGCCCTGGACGGGGATCTCGCGTTCGGGATAGCGGTCGGCGACCTCGACGCGGATGCTGTCCTCGGCGCGGAGGCAGAGGACGTCGGCGGCGGTGCCGGCGTGGATGACGGCGTTGGTGACGAGCTCGCTGGTGAGGACGACGGCGTCGTCGACGAGTTCGGGGTGTCCCCAGCCCTGGAGGGTGTCCCGGACGAAGGCGCGGGCGGCCGCGACGGACCGCCCGACGGGCTCGAAGCTGGCAGTCGCCCGCGCGGTGATCACAGCACTCCTCGTACGCGTCTCGACGCCCGGCTCTGCCATGCTCGGTCTGTCCCTCCCGCTGCCCGGTGGTCGTGCGCACACCACACCGCCCCTGCCGGGCGGACCGGGGCGGCTGGACAGCCGGAAGCCAGGTTACTTACCTTCTCGGTGCGCGCGGATGCCGGTCGTGGTGATTCCGTCCCCCGGGGGTAGGGACGCTGTGCGAAGCTGCCGAACTGTTATCGCCTGGTTGGGTGGCGGTGAAACACTGGGCAGGCTACCGGTGGAAGCCGGAGCGGTACGGTCGACCCCTTTCGGGAGGGACACGGTGGAACCTGGCACGGCGGCGCGGCGCGGCGGAGGCAGCGGTACGCGCGCGAGGGGCGGGCGTTCCCGTGGGGGGACGGTGCAGGTCGACGCTGCGGCGTTGGAGCGGCTTCTGGGCGCTCTGGTGTCGATGCGGGACGGGAACCTCCGCAGGCGGCTCACGGTCTCGGGCGACGGGGTCATGGCGGAGATCTCCGCCGTGTTCAACGAGGTCGCGGACCGGCAGATGCATGTGACGGGCGAGCTGTCGCGGGTCCGCCGCGTGGTGGGGCGCGAGGGCAAGCTGTCCGAGCGCCTGGAGGCGGGGGCCAGTGAGGGGGCGTGGGCGGCGGCGATCGAGGCCGCGAACGCGCTCGTCGACGATCTGGCCCGGCCGGTCTCCGAGGTGGGCCGGGTGCTCTCGGCGGTGGCCGAGGGCGATCTGGACCAGCGGATGGACCTGCGTTCGGAGGGTGCCGACGGGGCCGTGAGGCCACTGCGCGGCGAGTTCCTGAAGGTCGCTCGTACCGCCAACAACCTGGTCGACCAGCTGTCGGTGTTCGCCTCGGAGGTGACGCGGGTCGCCGTCGAGGTGGGTACCGACGGCAAGCTGGGCGGGCAGGCGCAGGTGCGTGGGGTGTCCGGTTCGTGGAAGGACCTCACGGACTCGGTCAACACGATGGCGAACCGGCTGACGGCACAGGTGCGGGACATCGCCCTGGTGACGACGGCGGTCGCGGACGGCGACCTGTCGCAGAAGGTCACGGCGAACGTCGCCGGCGAGATGCTGGAGCTGAAGAACACCGTCAACCGGATGGTGGACCAGCTGTCGTCGTTCTCCTCCGAGGTGACCCGCGTCGCCCGTGAGGTGGGTACGGAGGGGGAGCTCGGCGGTCAGGCCGAGGTGGCCGGGGTCGCCGGTGTGTGGAAGGACCTCACGGACTCCGTCAACACGATGGCCGGCAACCTGACCAACCAGGTGCGGGGCATCGCCGAGGTGACGACGGCGGTCGCCAACGGTGACCTGTCGCAGAAGGTGCGGGTGTCGGCGCGCGGGGAGATCGCGCAGCTGGCGGACACGATCAACCAGATGACCAAGACGCTGCGGACGTTCGCCGACGAGGTGACCCGGGTGTCCGGCGAGGTCGGTGCGCAGGGTCTGCTCGGTGGTCAGGCGCAGGTGCCGGGGGCCGCGGGGACGTGGAAGGACCTCACGGACTCCGTCAACACGGTCTTCCGGAACATCACCACGCAGGTGCGGGACATCGCGCAGGTGACGACGGCGGTGGCCAACGGTGACCTGTCGCAGAAGGTCACGGTCGACGTGGCCGGCGAGATGCTGGAGCTGAAGAACACCGTCAACACGATGGTGGACCAGCTGTCCGCGTTCGGTTCCGAGGTGACCCGGGTGGCCCGCGAGGTCGGTGTCGAGGGTCTGCTCGGCGGTCAGGCCGAGGTGCCGGGGGCGGCGGGGACGTGGAAGGACCTCACGGACTCGGTGAACACGGCCTTCCGCAACCTGACCGGTCAGGTGCGGGACATCGCGCAGGTGACGACGGCGGTGGCCAACGGCGACCTGTCGCAGAAGGTCACCGTGGACGTGGCCGGCGAGATGCTGGAGCTGAAGAACACCGTCAACACGATGGTGTCGCAGCTGTCGTCCTTCGCGGACCAGGTGACCCGGATGGCCCGCGACGTGGGCACCGAGGGCCGGCTGGGCGGTCAGGCGCGGGTGGACGGCGTCTCCGGGCGCTGGCGGGAGCTCACCGACTCGGTGAACTTCATGGCCGGCAACCTGACCTCGCAGGTGCGGCAGATCGCGCAGGTGACGACGGCCGTCGCGCGGGGCGACCTGTCGCAGAAGATCGACGTGGACGCGCGCGGCGAGATCCTTGAGCTGAAGAACACCATCAACACGATGGTCGACCAGCTCTCCGCCTTCGCCGAGCAGGTGACCCGGGTGGCCCGCGAGGTGGGCACGGACGGGCGGCTCGGTGGTCAGGCGCAGGTGCCCGGCGTGGCCGGGGTGTGGCGTGACCTGACCGACTCGGTGAACGGCATGGCCGGGAACCTCACCACCCAGGTGCGCAACATCGCGCAGGTCGCCACCGCGGTCGCCCGCGGTGACCTGTCGCAGAAGATCGACGTGGACGCGCGCGGCGAGATCCTCGAGCTGAAGAACACCCTCAACACGATGGTGGACCAGCTGTCGAACTTCGCCGAGCAGGTGACCCGGGTCGCCCGAGAGGTGGGTACCGAGGGCATCCTGGGCGGTCAGGCCGAGGTGCAGGGGGTCTCCGGCACCTGGAAGGACCTGACCCAGTCGGTGAACTTCATGGCGAACAACCTCACCATCCAGGTGCGGAACATCGCCGAGGTCACGACGGCCGTCGCCAAGGGCGATCTGTCGAAGAAGATCACGGTCGACGCCCGGGGCGAGATCCTGGAGCTGGTGACGACCGTCAACACGATGGTCGACCAGCTGTCGAACTTCGCGGACGAGGTCACCCGCGTGGCCCGCGAGGTGGGCACGGAGGGCATCCTCGGCGGTCAGGCCCGGGTGCGGGGAGTCACCGGCACCTGGAAGGACCTCAGCGACAACGTCAACCTGATGGCCAACAACCTGACCAGTCAGGTGCGGAACATCTCCCGGGTCTCCGCGGCCGTCGCCAACGGCGATCTGACGAAGAAGGTGACGGTCGAGGCGCGGGGCGAGGTCGCCGAGCTCGCCGAGACCGTCAACACCATGGTGACGACCCTGTCCTCGTTCGCCGACGAGGTCACCCGGGTGGCCCGCGAGGTGGGTACCGAGGGCGAACTGGGCGGTCAGGCGCGGGTGCCGGGCGTCTCCGGCACCTGGAAGGACCTGACCGAGTCGGTGAACTCGATGGCCGACAACCTCACCGGCCAGGTGAGGCAGATCGCGGCCGTCACCACCGCCATCGCCAAGGGCGATCTCACCAAGAAGATCGACATCGACGCGCGCGGTGAGATCCAGGAGCTGAAGAACACCATCAACACGATGGTCGACCAGCTGTCGAACTTCGCCGAGGAGGTCACCCGCGTGGCCCGCGAGGTGGGCACCGACGGGCAGCTCGGCGGCCAGGCGCGGGTCCGGGACGTGGAGGGCACCTGGAGCGACCTCACCGAGTCCGTGAACGAGATGGCCGGGAACCTCACCCGGCAGGTGCGGGCCATCGCGGCCGTCGCCACCGCGGTGACCCGCGGCGACCTCAACGTCAAGATCGACGGTGTGGACGCGGCCGGCGAGATCCAGGCGCTTCAGGACAACATCAACACGATGATCTCCAACCTGCGCGACACCACCCTCGCCAACGACGAGCAGGACTGGCTCAAGAGCAACCTGGCCCGCATCTCCGGCCTCATGCAGGGCCGGCGGGACCTCGACGACGTGGCCTCGCTCATCATGAGCGAGCTGACGCCGGTGGTCTCGGCCCAGCACGGCGCCTTCTTCGTGGCCATGCCGACGGGCTCCGCCCACAGCGACGCCGAACTCGTCGGTGAGGGCGACGGCTCGTACGAGCTGCGGATGCGCGGGAGTTACGGGTACTCCACCGGTTCCATGCCGACCTCGTTCCGGCCCGGGGAGACGCTCATCGGTACGGCCGCCGAGGAGAAGCGGACCATCCAGGTCAACGTGCCGCCGGGCTATCTGAAGATCTCCTCGGGTCTCGGGGAGGCCTCGCCCGCGCACGTGATCGTGCTTCCGGTGCTCTTCGAGGGCAAGGTCCTCGGGGTGATCGAGCTGGCCTCGTTCCAGCCGTTCACGCAGATCCAGCGGGACTTCCTCAACCAGATCGCCGAGCTCATCGCGACCACCGTCAACACCATCAGCGTCAACACCAAGACCGAGGTGCTGCTCCAGCAGTCGCAGGAGCTCACCTCGCAGCTCAAGGAGCGCTCGGCCGAGCTGGAGCACCGGCAGAAGGAACTCCAGGGCTCCAACCTGGAGCTGGAGGAGAAGGCCGAGCTGCTCGCCCGGCAGAACCGCGACATCGAGGTGAAGAACACCGAGATCGAGGAGGCCCGGCAGGTCCTGGAGGAGCGGGCCGAGCAGCTCGCCGTCTCCATGCGCTACAAGTCCGAGTTCCTGGCGAACATGTCGCACGAGCTGCGCACCCCGCTCAACTCGCTCCTCATCCTGGCCAAGTTGCTCGCGGACAACGCCGAGACGAACCTGACGCCGAAGCAGGTCGAGTTCGCCGAGACCATCCACGGAGCCGGGTCCGACCTGCTCCAGCTGATCAACGACATCCTCGACCTGTCCAAGGTCGAGGCGGGCAAGATGGACGTCTCGCCGACGCGGATCGCCCTCGTCCAGCTCGTCGACTACGTGGAGGCGACCTTCCGGCCGCTCACGGCGGAGAAGGGGCTCGACTTCTCGGTACGAGTCTCGCCCGAGCTGCCGGCCACGCTCCACACCGACGAGCAGCGGCTGCTGCAGGTGCTGCGCAACCTGCTGTCCAACGCGGTCAAGTTCACCGACACGGGCGCGGTGGAACTGGTGATCCGGCCGTCCGGGGCGGACGTGCCGCAGTCGATCCGGGAGCAGCTCCTGGAGGCCGGCTCGCTGCGGGACCCGGAGGCGGACCTGATCGCCTTCTCGGTGACCGACACCGGGATCGGGATCGCCGCGAGCAAGAT
Organism: Streptomyces exfoliatus; assembly: GCF_000725545.1. GTDB lineage: Bacteria > Actinomycetota > Actinomycetes > Streptomycetales > Streptomycetaceae > Streptomyces > Streptomyces exfoliatus. The sequence continues at coordinate 7,825 of NZ_JNZP01000007.1, forward strand.
GCGGGTCATCTTCGAGGCGTTCAAGCAGGCCGACGGAACGACCAGCCGGAAGTACGGCGGTACGGGTCTCGGGCTCTCCATCAGCAGGGAGATCGCGCGGCTGCTCGGCGGCGAGATCTTCGCGGCGAGCGAGCCGGGCCGGGGTTCGACGTTCACGCTCTATCTGCCGCTGAGTCCGACGGAGCTGCCGGCGGGTGCCTACGGGCAGGGGACGCAGGACGCCGACGATCCGCAGGGTGCCGAGGCCGAGGCGGACGGGGCCGTCCACCCCTTCCCGCACTTCCCGCCGCCGCCCGTGCGGACGGAGGCGCGGTCGGGGGCCGGGGCGCTGTTCCGGCACCGGCGGAAGGCCGCGGCGGAGGCGACCGGGGCGCGGATGGCGGTGCCGGGGCAGAACGGTCAGCAGGCGGCGGCCGAGCGGGCGGAGCAGGAGGCGGAGCCGCGCCGCACCTTCTCCTTCTCCGGGGAGAAGGTGCTCATCGTCGACGACGACATCCGTAACGTCTTCGCGCTCACGAGCGTCCTGGAGCAGCACGGGCTCGCGGTGCTCTACGCGGAGAACGGGCGGGAGGGCATCGAGGTCCTGGAGCAGCACGACGACGCGTCGATCGTCCTGATGGACATCATGATGCCCGAGATGGACGGGTACGCGACGACGACCGCGATCCGGCGCATGCCGCAGTTCGCGGGGCTGCCGATCATCGCGCTGACGGCGAAGGCCATGAAGGGCGACCGGGAGAAGGCGATCGAGTCCGGGGCGTCGGACTACGTGACCAAGCCGGTCGATCCGGATCATCTGTTGTCGGTGATGGAGCAGTGGATGCGGGGGGAGTGACTCCGCTCCGGGGGCCCGCGGGCAGCGCCGCGCGGGCCCCGGCTCCTCGCTGACGGACTGTCGCCAAGAGGGTGTGAGGGCCCTGGATACGGGGAACCTTCTGGTCTCCCACCGCGTTTCAGGTACGTGCACAGTGACATCGCGGTGACAGGGTGTGGCGACGGGCGGGGTGCGGCTACGATGACCGGCACAAGGACGGACGGCGTTAGGGAGTCGTCTTCTGGGGCGGCGCCCGGTGCTTCTCCTGGTTCGGGGAGCCGGGGGGAGCCGTTGCCGGGACGAGGAGGACGGGGCATGGTGCAGAAGGCCAAGATCCTCCTGGTCGATGACCGGCCGGAGAATCTGCTGGCGCTGGAGGCCATTCTCTCCGCGCTCGATCAGACGCTGGTGCGGGCATCGTCCGGGGAGGAAGCGCTCAAGGCGCTGTTGACGGACGACTTCGCGGTCATCCTGCTCGACGTCCAGATGCCGGGGATGGACGGTTTCGAGACCGCCGCGCACATCAAGCGGCGGGAGCGGACCCGGGACATCCCGATCATCTTCCTCACCGCCATCAACCACGGACCCCACCACACTTTCCGTGGGTACGCGGCCGGGGCGGTCGACTACATCTCGAAGCCGTTCGACCCGTGGGTGCTGCGCGCCAAGGTCTCCGTCTTCGTCGAGCTGTACATGAAGAACTGCAAGCTGCGCGAGCAGGCCGCTCTGCTGCGGCTGCAGTTGGAGGGCGGCGAGGGCGGTCACGGCAAGGAGTCCGCCGGTCTGCTCGCCGAGCTCTCCGCCCGGCTCGCGGCGGTCGAGGAGCAGGCGGAGGCGCTGTCCAAGCAGCTCGACGACGACTCCGCCGACGCGGCGGCCGTCGCCACCGCCGCGCATCTGGAGCGCAAGCTCACCGGGCTGCGCCGGGCCCTGGACGCGCTGGAGCCCGGCACCGGCACCGCGCCGACGCTGCCGGCCCAGAGCTGACCCGCCGTCACCGAGGCGTCGCGGCGGCGCGATCCGCCGTGATGCGGCGTCAGCTCGGCGCCTCCGCAAGGGCGACACGAACGGGTGAGGCGGACAGCCGGTCCTCACACCGGTAACCTCGGCACCATGGCTTCACGTACGTCCGGCAAGGGTTCCCAGGGCACGGCGGGCACCGCAAAGCCGCGCGCCGGCCGTACGACGGGCGCCGCGAAGAAAGCGGCCCCCGCGAAGCCCCCCGTCAAGCCGCCCGCGAAGAAGGCACCGGCCAAGAAGGCCGCGCCCGCCAAGCGGGCGCCCGCGCGGAAGACGGCGGCGAAGAAGGCCCCGCCCCGTCCCGCGCCGTCCCCCACCGGGGGTGTGTACCGGCTCGCCCGCGGTGCCTGGCTCGGTCTCGCCCATGCGGTGGGGGCGATGTTCCGGGGGATAGGGCGTGGCGCCAAGGGCCTCGACCCGGCCCACCGCAAGGACGGGCTCGCGCTGCTGCTCCTCGGTCTCGCGCTGATCGTCGCGGCGGGCACCTGGTCCAACCTCCGCGGGCCCGTCGGCGATCTCGTCGAGATGCTGGTGACCGGGTCCTTCGGCCGGCTCGATCTGCTCGTGCCGCTGCTCCTGGGCGCGATCGGTGTGCGGCTGATCCTCTATCCGGAGAAGCCCGAGGCCAACGGCCGGATCAGCATCGGTCTGTCCGCGCTCGTCATCGGCGTCCTCGGCCAGGTCCACATCGCCTGCGGCTCGCCGGGGCGCGGGGACGGCAGCGAGGCCATGCAGGACGCCGGTGGCCTGATCGGCTGGGCCGCGTCCCAGCCGCTCGTCTTCATGATGGGCGAGGTCCTGGCCGTACCCATGCTGGTGCTGCTCACGATCTTCGGGCTGCTCGTCGTCACCGCCACCCCCGTCAACGCGATCCCGCAGCGGTTGCGCGCCCTCGGCGCCAGGCTCGGCATCGTCGAACCCGCGTACGACCCGGCGGAGGAGCGCGGCGAGGGACAGGAGGGGTACGAGGGGTACGACGAGGAGTGGCGGGAGGCGCGGCCGCGGCCCCGGCCCGTCCGGCGCCGCGCGGCCGGTCCGGCGCAGCCGTACGACGTGGACCGGGCCGAGGAGGAGATGCTGGAGCGGCGCGGGCGTGCGGCGCGACGCCCCTCCGAGCGGCCCGACTTCGACCTCGGTCTCGACCCGGTGGACGTCGCCGCGGCGGCCGCCGCCGCGCTCGACGGCGCGGTGCTCAACGGCATGCCGCCCTCGCCGATCGTCGCCGACCTGACCAGGGACGTGACCGCCGAGCGGAAGGCCGCGAAGGCCGCCGCGAAGAGTGCCGGGGAGGTGGGGGAAGCGGGGGCGGGGGCCGCTCCCGTGCCGCCGGCCCGTGGTGGGGACCAGCGGCCCGGCGGAGGCGTACCGGATCTGACCAAGCCCGCGCCCGAGCCGACCGATCTGCCGCCCCGCGCCGAGCAGCTCCAGCTGTCCGGCGACATCACGTACGCGCTGCCGTCGCTCGACCTGTTGGAGCGGGGCGGGCCGGGCAAGACGCGCAGTGCCGCCAACGACGCCGTGGTGGACGCGCTGACCAACGTCTTCACCGAGTTCAAGGTCGACGCGGCCGTCACCGGCTTCACCCGGGGGCCGACGGTCACCCGGTACGAGGTCGAGCTCGGGCCCGCCGTGAAGGTCGAGAAGATCACGGCCCTGACCAAGAACATCGCCTACGCCGTCGCCTCCCCCGACGTGCGGATCATCTCGCCGATCCCCGGCAAGTCCGCGGTCGGCATCGAGATCCCGAACAGCGACCGGGAGATGGTCAACCTCGGGGACGTGCTGCGGCTCGCCGCCGCGGCGGAGGACGACCATCCGATGCTGGTGGCGCTCGGCAAGAACGTCGAGGGCGGCTACGAGATGGCCAACCTGGCGAAGATGCCGCACGTGCTGGTGGCGGGCGCCACCGGCTCCGGCAAGTCCTCGTGCATCAACTGCCTGATCACCTCGATCATGATAAGGGCGACCCCGGAGGACGTCCGGATGGTCCTGGTCGACCCCAAGCGGGTCGAGCTCACCGCGTACGAGGGCATCCCGCACCTGATCACCCCGATCATCACCAACCCCAAGCGGGCCGCCGAGGCCCTCCAGTGGGTGGTGAAGGAGATGGACCTCCGCTACGACGACCTGGCCGCCTTCGGCTACCGGCACATCGACGACTTCAACCAGGCGATCCGGGACGGCAAGATCAAGCTGCCCGAGGGCAGCGAACGGGAGCTCAACCCGTATCCGTACCTGCTCGTCATCGTCGACGAGCTCGCCGACCTGATGATGGTGGCGCCCCGGGACGTCGAGGACTCGATCGTGCGCATCACGCAGCTCGCGCGCGCCGCCGGCATCCACCTGGTGCTCGCCACCCAGCGGCCGTCCGTGGACGTCGTCACCGGTCTCATCAAGGCGAACGTGCCGTCCCGGCTCGCCTTCGCGACCTCCTCGCTCGCCGACAGCCGCGTCATCCTCGACCAGCCCGGCGCCGAGAAGCTCATCGGAAAGGGTGACGGTCTGTTCCTGCCGATGGGTGCCAACAAGCCCGTCCGCATGCAGGGCGCCTTCGTCACCGAGGCCGAGGTCGCGGCCGTCGTACAGCACTGCAAGGACCAGATGACCCCGGTCTTCCGGGAGGACGTCACCGTCGGCACCAAGCAGCGCAAGGAGATCGACGAGGACATCGGCGACGACCTCGATCTGCTGTGCCAGGCCGCCGAACTCGTCGTCTCCACCCAGTTCGGCTCCACGTCGATGCTCCAGCGGAAGCTGCGCGTCGGCTTCGCGAAGGCCGGCCGGCTGATGGACCTGATGGAGTCCCGGAACATCGTCGGGCCGAGCGAGGGCTCGAAGGCACGTGACGTGCTCGTCAAGCCCGACGAGTTGGACGGCGTGCTCGCCGTCATCCGCGGGGAGTCGCATTCGGGCGAATAGCGGGGGAGCGGAGGGGAGCGGCCGGGGAGCGGCGGCGGATTCCGGAGTGGGCGCGAGGTGGCGGGGTACGCGATCGAGACCGGGCCGAGACTCACTCGTAAGGGAACGGAGGGCAACCGTTTCCCCTGGCCGTACGTCAAGTTGGAGGGAGGGACAGAAGGATGTCCCATCCTCATGGCGTACAAACAGCACCCGCCCGGTTGCCCCACCCTTTCGTACCACCCATAGACTGAACGTCCAGCAGGTGGCTACACGCTCGAAAGGCGCTCTCGTGTCCATCGGCAACTCCCCCGAAGACGACCGGACCTTCCCGGCAGACGACCGGGACTCGATCGGTCGCGCTCTCCAGCAGACCCGCATCGCCGCCGGTCTCACCGTCGAAGAGGTCAGTGCCTCCACCCGTGTCCGGATCCCGATCGTGCACGCCATCGAGGAGGACGACTTCTCGCGGTGCGGCGGCGACGTCTACGCCCGCGGGCACATCCGTACCCTCGCGCGCGCCGTCGGCCTCGATCCGGCCGCGCTGATCGAGCAGTACGACGCCGAGCACGGTGGTCGTCCCGCGCCCACCCCCGCCGCCCCGCTGTTCGAGGCGGAACGCATCCGCCCCGAGCCGCGCCGGCCCAACTGGACCGCCGCGATGGTCGCGGCCATCGTCGCCGTCGTCGGTTTCGTCGGCTTCACGATGTTCAACGGCAACGAGGCTCCGAAGGGCACCACCACCGCCGACGGCGGCCCGGCGCCCGCACCGGAGAAGGCCCCCTCCGCCGCCAAGCCCACGCCCGTCAAGCCCGCCCCGAAGCCGACCGAGAGCGCCATCGCCGCCGTCCCGCAGGACAAGGTGACGGTCAAGCTCTCCGCGATCGACGACAAGAGCTGGATCTCGGCCAAGGGCCACGACGGCAAGCTGCTCTTCGACGGCCTCCTCCTCGAGGGCGAGTCGAAGACCTTCCAGGACGACGAGCGCATCGACCTGGTGCTCGGCAACGCCGGCGCGATCGAGCTCCACGTGAACGGCAAGAAGATCGCGGACAAGTTCGAATCCGGCCAGGTCGAGCGGCTGACCTACACCAAGGGCGACCCCGAGGCGGGCTGAGCCCCGTGATCCCGGCCCCGATGTGACCTCTGTCGCGCAGGTGAACCCTGCGCGACGGGGGAACGGCCGGGACGAAGTAGTCTTGAGTCCATGCCCGAACGCCGTACCGTCGCCCTTGTCACTCTTGGCTGCGCCCGTAACGAGGTGGACTCGGAGGAGCTCGCAGGCCGCTTGGCAGCGGACGGCTGGGAGCTCGTCGAGAACGCCGAAGAAGCGGACGTCGCCGTCGTCAACACCTGCGGATTCGTCGAGGCCGCCAAGAAGGACTCCGTCGACGCCCTGCTCGAAGCCAATGATCTGAAGGACCACGGCAAGACCCAGGCCGTGGTCGCCGTCGGCTGTATGGCCGAGCGGTACGGCAAGGAACTCGCCGAGGCCCTTCCGGAGGCCGACGGCGTCCTCGGCTTCGACGACTACGCCGACATCTCCAACCGCCTCCAGACCATCCTCAACGGTGGCAGCGTCGAGGCCCACACCCCGCGTGACCGGCGCAAGCTGCTGCCGCTCTCGCCCGTGGAGCGCCAGGAGGCCGCCGCGGCCGTGGCCCTGCCGGGACACGGCTCCGTGGACGCTCCCGAGGCCCCCGCCGACCTTCCCGAGGGCGTCGCGCCCGCCTCCGGGCCGCGCGCACCCCTCAGGCGCCGTCTGGACAGCAGCCCCGTCGCCTCCGTGAAGCTGGCCTCCGGCTGCGACCGCCGCTGCTCCTTCTGCGCCATCCCCTCCTTCCGCGGCTCCTTCGTCTCGCGCCGCCCCTCGGACGTCCTGAACGAGACGCGCTGGCTCGCCGAGCAGGGGGTGAAGGAGGTCATGCTGGTCTCCGAGAACAACACCTCCTACGGCAAGGACCTCGGCGACATCCGGCTCCTGGAGAGTCTGCTGCCCGAGCTGGCCGCCGTGGACGGCATCGAGCGCGTCCGCGTCAGCTACCTCCAGCCCGCCGAGATGCGCCCCGGCCTGATCGACGTCCTCACGTCGACCGAGAAGGTCGTGCCCTACTTCGACCTGTCCTTCCAGCACAGCGCCCCGGACGTGCTGCGGGCCATGCGCCGCTTCGGCGACACCGACCGATTCCTGGAGCTCCTGGAGACCATCCGCTCCAAGGCCCCCACGGCCGGTGCCCGCTCCAACTTCATCGTCGGCTTCCCCGGCGAGACCGAAGCGGACTTCGCCGAGCTGGAACGCTTCGTCACCCACGCCCGGCTCGACGCCATCGGCGTCTTCGGCTACTCCGACGAGGACGGCACCGAGGCCGCCACGTACGAGCACAAGCTCGACCAGGACGTCGTCGACGCCCGGCTCGCCCACCTCTCCCGGCTCGCCGAGGAGCTCACCGCGCAGCGCGCGGAGGAGCGGATCGGAGAGACCCTGGAGGTACTGGTGGAATCCGTGGACGAGGAGGACGGCGTGATCGGCCGCGCCGCCCACCAGGCCCCCGAGACCGATGGGCAGGTGCTCCTCACCACGGCCGACGGTGCGAGCCCCGACCTGGCCCCGGGCCGTATGGTCAGTGCGAAGGTCGTCGGCACGGAAGGCGTCGACCTGGTGGCCGAGTGTCTTTTCGAGGAGGCGGGCAGATGACCGGAGTCCCGGCATCCGCGACGGGCGAGACCGGGAGGCCGGCGCCCCGCGGCAAGCTGGGCGCGGCGGCCGTCAACCAGGCCAGCCTGTGGAACATCGCGAACATCCTCACCATGATCCGGCTGGTACTCGTGCCGGGGTTCGTGCTGCTGCTCTTCCAGGACGGCGGCCACGACCCCGCCTGGCGCGCCTGGGCATGGGCGGCGTTCGCCGTCGCCATGATCACGGACGTCTTCGACGGGCACCTCGCCCGTGCGTACAATCTGGTCACGGACTTCGGGAAGATCGCCGACCCGATCGCCGACAAGGCGATCATGGCGGCCGGACTCATCTCCCTGTCCGTCCTCGGGGACCTGCCCTGGTGGGTCACCGGGGTCATCCTGGCCCGTGAACTGGGGATCACCCTGATGCGGTTCTGGGTGATCCGGCACGGGATCATCCCCGCCAGCCGCGGCGGCAAGATGAAGACGCTGGCCCAGGGCACGGCGGTCGGCATGTACGTGCTGATGCTCACCGGCCCCCTGGCCACCCTGCGCTTCTGGGTGATGGCGGTGGCCGTCGTGCTGACGGTCGTCACCGGGCTGGACTACGTACGACAGGCGGTCGTGCTGCGCCGCCAGGGGCTCGCCGAGGAGCGCGCGGCGCGGTCGGAGACGGCGACGCGATGACCGAGGCCGCCCGGGTGCTGGCACTGCTGGCGGAGCGTGGTCACACGCTGGCCGTCGCCGAGTCGCTCACGGGTGGTCTGGTGGCCGCCGAGCTGACCGGTGTGCCGGGAGCCTCGGCCGCCTTCCGGGGGTCCGTCACGGCCTACGCCACGGCCCTCAAGCGGGAGCTGCTCGGCGTCGACGGGGGCCTCCTCGCGGAGCGCGGGGCGGTTGACCCGGAGGTCGCGCTGCAGATGGCGGCCGGTGTACGGGACCGGCTCGGCGCCGACTGGGGGATGTCGACGACCGGGGTGGCGGGGCCCGACCCGCAGGACGGACAGGCGGTCGGGACCGTCTACGTGGCGGTCGCGGGACCGGCCGCGACAGGCGCCGGCGCGGGGAAAGTGGTCTCGTTGAGGTTGAACGGCGCCCGTGCGGAAATCCGTAGAGAGAGTGTACGGAGCGTGCTGGAACTGCTCCTTGAGGAACTCTCGGGAAATGCGCGGGCACAGGATACGGAACACAACGGGGGGAATTGATGTTTGCAGCCCTGAGTGAACACGACATCGCTCCCCGCACGGCCGCAGCGCGAGGCGGTACGGTGGGGCGTGAAGGATGCGGCTACGCGGTCCGAGGAGGGAGCCACCGATGATTCTGCTCCGTCGCCTGTTGGGTGACGTGCTGCGTCGGCAGCGCCAGCGCCAAGGCCGTACTCTGCGCGAAGTCTCCTCGTCCGCCCGAGTCTCGCTCGGCTATCTCTCCGAGGTGGAGCGGGGGCAGAAGGAGGCTTCCTCCGAGCTGCTCTCCGCGATCTGCGACGCGCTGGACGTACGGATGTCCGAGCTCATGCGTGAAGTGAGCGACGAACTGTCACTGGCCGAACTGGCCGAGTCGGCACGGGCGAGCGAACCGGTGCCGACGCCGGTGCGCCCGATGCTCAACTCGGTGTCGGTGACGTCGGTGGCTGGTGTGCCCACCGGGCGGGTGACCATCAAGGCGCCCGCGGAAGCGGTGGACGTCGTCGCCGCCTGACCGAAGTGGGGCGAAGCCCCGGTCGGTGCCTCTTGGTGAGGCGCTGACCGGGGCTTTTCTTCGTTCTCGGTGACTTGTATCTCCTTTGTTCTCTCTTTTGTTGCTTTTGGGCTTCATTGTCTGAGATGCCGGGGTCCGGTGTGCCGTGCCATGGTGGGGGGACGCACGACTGGGCCGTGCGCGCCGGGTCTGCCTCCGGTGCGCCCTCCCGCAGGGTGATCCTGCCGGTCTAGCGTCGACCGCAGGAGGCGGCCATGGTACGGCGACGGGTTACGCCGGCGACGCTCGCGCTGGTCGCGATCGGGCTGGCGGCCGGGGGGCTCTGGTGGTGGGCGGTGCTGCGCCTGCTCCTCGCGCCCGGGGAGACCGGTCCCGTCGAGGGTGCGGTGGCCGCGGGGGGCTGGGGGCTGAGCCTGCTGCCGGTGCACGTGGCCGCCGCGGCGCGGCGGCCGGGCGGGCTCGGGCGGCGCGTCACCAGGGCATCGCGACGCCGCCGTTGGGGCGCAGGATCTGGCCTGTCGTGAACGCGGAGGCGTCCGACGCGAGGTGCAGGACCGCGTGCGCGATGTCCTGTGCCTCTCCGACCCGGCCCAGCGGCGAGTGGCGGATCATCGCGGCTTCCGCCTGCTGCTGAGCGGCCGGCTCATGGCGGTCCGTCATGGGGGTGCGGATCCAGCCCGGGGCGACCGCGTTGACCCGTATGCCGTACCGGCCGGCCTCCGTCGCCAGCGTCTTCGTCAGCTGGACCACGGCCGCCTTGGTGACGCTGTAGCAGAGCAGCCCGGGGCTCGGGGTGTCCATCGCGCCCGAGGCCATCGTGACGATGGAACCCTGGACGCCCGCGGCGATCATCGAGCGGGCCGCCTCCTGGCACGCGTAGAGCACGCCCTTGAAATTGACGGCGAGGACGCGGTCGAGGTCCTCGTCGCGGGTCTCCAGGACCGAACTCGTGTGCATGATCCCGGCGACCGCGGCCATGACGTGGAGGGGGCCCGCGGCGCGGACGGCGGCGGCGAGGGCGGTGCGGTCGGTGACGTCGAGGGTGTGCGGGTGGGCGGTACCGCCCTCGCGCGCGGTCATGGCCACGGTGTCCAGGAGGCCTGCCTCGTCCCGGTCCGCGCAGTGCACGGTGGCACCGGCCTGGGCGAGGAGGACGGCCGTCGCGCGGCCGATGCCGCTCGCGGCGCCGGTGACGAACGCGGTGCGGCCGGTGAGGTCGTACGCGGGGAGTGTCGTCATGTCCGGACGGTACGACCGGATCTGACGGCCCGTCAATTGGCGGGACGGTGGTCGCGGCTGCCCTTCCCGTCGTCGGCGGGGGGCATGGGGTCCGTCGTGTCGGTGGGGCCGTGCTGGCAGCCTGGGCACCAGTACGTGATCCGGTCGCCGAGTTCCGCCTTGCGGATCGGGGCGCCGCAGCGCAGACAGGCATGCCCCGCGCGGCCGTAGACGTGCAGAGGGGTGCCGGGGCGGCGCGTGGTGGTGGTGCGCCGGTCGGGGCGGTCCTTGTTCGCCTCCAGGAGGCGGCGGGCCGTCACGACCAGGCGGGCGGGCACGCCCGGGGCGAGCTCGCCGACCGGCAGCCAGGGCGTGACGCCGGCGAGGAAGGCCAGCTCCGACTTGTACACGTTGCCGATGCCGGCCAGGTTCCGCTGGTCGAGCAGGGCCTCGCCGAGCGACCTGGCCGGGTCGGCGGCCAGTCGGCGCTCCGCCTCCTCGGGGTCCCAGTCGGGGCCGAGCAGATCCGGGCCGAGATGGCCCACCACACGGGACTCCTCCGCGGTACGGATCAGCTCCAGGACCGGGAGCCGGTAGCCGTACGCCGTGGACTCCTCGTTTCCGAGGATCGCCCGGATCTGGTGGTCGGGGCCCCCGCGCGGGCGCTCCCCGGTGGCGTACACCCGCCATGCGCCGTCCATCCGCAGATGCGAGTGGAGGGTGAGGCCGCCGTCGATCCGGGCGAGGAGGTGCTTGCCGCGCGGAGTGACGTCGAGGAGCGTCCGGCCGGTGAGGTCGGCCGTGGCGAACCTGGGCACGCGGAGGTCCGCGCGGGTGAGGGTCCGACCGGCCAGCGCGGTGTGCAGACGGCGGGCGGTCTGCCAGATGGTGTCGCCTTCGGGCACGGTTCCATGATGCCCGGGAGGGGAGGGTGGGGGCGGTTGTGGTCTGTGGGTGTGGCGTGAGGGGTGGGCAGGCCCTGGGGTCTTTCGTTTGGATCAGGGCCGGACACGACCTAGGCGCGGAGGCGGAGGCCTCTCGGGGTGGCCAGGAAGCCCGCCGCTTCCAGGGGGCGGGCCAGGGGGGACGTCAGGGACGTCGTGCCGTTGATCCGTTCCACCGTGACCGTGCCCAGGGCGCCCGCGCGGGCGGACGCGGCCAGCGCCTCCGCCGCCGCCGTCAGGGCGGGGTCGTCCGGCTCGGTCGGCCAGCACAGGAGCGTCTTGCCGCCGCGCTCCATGTACAGCGTGAGCTCGCCGTCGACCAAAACCACCAGTGCGCCGGCCTTGCGCCCCGGCTTGTGCCCCGCGCCGGTCGGCGGCTCCGGCCAGGACAGGGCCGCCCCGTACGCGCTCGCGGGATCCGCCGCCGCCAAAACCAGCGCGCGCGGGCCTGCCGCCGCCTCCACGCCCCGGTCGCGGGCGGTCGCCGCGGCACGCAGCCGGTCCACCGCCCCGTCCATCGCGAACTGGGCCGCGCCGAGCCCCTCCACGACATAGCCGCGGCGGGCCTGGCCGCTGTCCTCGAAGGCGGCCAGGATGCGGTACGTGGCCGAGAAACCTCCCTGCACGCCCTCGGCGGCCACCGCGCCCCGGGTGACCACTCCGTGCCGGTCCAGGAGGGTGCGCGCCAGGGCGTGCGCCCGGTGCGTCGGCTCCGGTTCGAGCGGGGGCAGCAGCGACCATCGGCCCGAGACCGTGGGCGGGCCCGTGCGGGATGCGGGGCGGGCGGCCGCCGTCAGCGTGCCGTACCGGCCGCGGGGGACCGTGCGCCGGGCGCGGTGGGCGGTGGACCCGGCCGTGCGGCCCGAGCCGAGGAGCGAGCGCAGCGGAGCCAGGGTGTCGTTGGTGAGCCGGCCCGACCAGGCCAGGTCCCAGAGGGCGTCGGCGAGCTGGGGATCGGTGGCGTCCGGGTGGGTGGTGGCCCGGACCTGGTCGGCGATCTGGCGGAAGAACAGGCCGTACCCGCCGGAGAGGGTCGTCAGCAGCGACTCGTGCACCGCGGACAGCTCCAGCGGATGCGGCGGCGGCAGGAGCAGCGGTGCCGTGTCCGCGAGGTACAGAGACACCCAGCCGTCCTTCCCGGGCAGGGACCCGGCGCCCGCCCAGAGGACTTCGCCGGTGGTCGTCAGCTCGTCGAGAAGCGCCGGGGTGTAGTCGCGGACCCGCGACGGCAGGATCAGCTTCTCCAGGGCCGAGGCCGGGACGGCCGCGCCCTGGAGCTGCTCGATCGCGCGGGCGAGGCCGTCGATGCCGCGCAGGCTGTTGCTGCCCAGGTGCTGCCACTGCGGCAGGAAGGTGGCGAGCGCCGTCGGGGGCACCGGCTCCAGCTCGTGGCGCAGGGCCGCGAGGGAGCGACGACGCAGCCGGCGGAGGACGGTCGCGTCGCACCACTCCTGGCCGATGCCGGAGGGATGGAACTCGCCCTGGACGACCCGGCCGGAAGCGGCCAGCCGCTGGAGTGCCCCGTCGGTGACGGCCGCGCCGAGGCCGAAGCGGGCGGCGGCCTGGGAGGAGGTGAACGGGCCGTGCGTGCGCGCGTACCGCGCGAGCAGATCGCCGAGCGGGTCCTTGACCGGCTCGGTGAAGGCCTCGGGCACACCGACCGGCAGGGCCGTGCCCAGGGCGTCCCGGAGCCTGCCCGCGTCCTCGATGGCCGACCAGTGCTCCCGGCCCCCGATCCGCACCCGGATCGCGCGGCGCGCGGCCCCGAGGTCGGGCGCCCAGCCGGCCTCGGCACCGCGCTCGACGAGCTCGGCGTCGGTGAGCGGGCCCAGGACCCGCAGCAGGTCGGCGACGCCCTCCGCGTCCTTGATCCGCCGGTCCTCGGTCAGCCACTGGAGCTCCCGCTCCAGCTCGGTCAGGACCTCCGGGTCGAGCAGCTCGCGCAGCTCCGCCTGGCCGAGCAGCTCCGCGAGCAGCCGCGAGTCCAGGGACAGCGCCGCCGCCCGCCGCTCGGCGAGCGGGGAGTCGCCCTCGTACAGGAACTGCGCCACGTAGCCGAAGAGCAGGGAGCGGGCGAAGGGGGAGGGCTCCTGGGTGGTGACCTCGACCAGGCGGACCCGGCGGGCCTCGATGTCCCCCATCAGCTCCGTCAGACCGGGGAGGTCGAAGACGTCCTGGAGGCACTCGCGGACGGCTTCCAGGACGATCGGGAACGAGCCGAACTCGCTCGCCACCTGCAGGAGCTGGGCCGCGCGCTGCCGCTGCTGCCAGAGCGGGGTGCGCTTGCCGGGGTTCCGCTTGGGCAGCAGCAGGGCGCGCGCGGCGCACTCGCGGAAACGGGACGCGAACAGCGCGGAGCCGCCCACCTGGTCGGTGACGATCTGCCCGATCTCGCCCTTGTCGAAGAGCGCGTCGGCCGCGCCGACGGGCGCCTTGTCGGCGTCGTACGTCGTGTCCAGGTGCCGGCTCGGGTCGACCGGTTCGTGGTCGAGGAGGTCCAGGCCCATGTCCAGGCCCATCAGGTCGGCGTCCGGGAGGCGCAGCACGATGCCGTCGTCCGCGTGCATCACCTGCGCGTCCATGCCGTACCGCTCGGCGAGCCGCGCGCCGAGCGCGAGAGCCCAGGGGGCGTGCACCTGCGCACCGAACGGCGAGTGGATGACGACCCGCCAGTCCCCGAGCTCGTCCCGGAAACGCTCGACCAGGATCGTCCGGTCGTCCGGCACGTGTCCGCAGGCCTCGCGCTGCTCCTTGAGGTACGCCAGGACGTTGTCGGAGGCCCAGGCGTCCAGGCCCGCGGCGAGCAGCCGCAGTCGCGCGTCCTCGTCGGCGAGTGCGCCGACCTCGCGGAGGAACGCCCCCACGGCACGGCCCAGTTCGAGCGGGCGGCCCAGCTGGTCGCCCTTCCAGAACGGCAGCCTGCCCGGAACGCCGGGCGCGGGGGAGACGAGCACTCGGTCCCGGGTGATGTCCTCGATCCGCCACGAGGTGGTGCCCAGCGTGAACACGTCGCCGACCCGCGACTCGTACACCATCTCCTCGTCGAGCTCTCCGACCCTGCCCCCGCCCTTCTTGGGGTCCGAGCCCGCGAGGAACACGCCGAACAGGCCCCGGTCGGGGATCGTGCCGCCGGAGGTGACGGCGAGCCGCTGCGCGCCCGGCCGCCCCGTGACCGTCCCGGCGACCCGGTCCCAGACCACGCGGGGGCGCAGCTCGGCGAAGGCGTCCGAGGGGTAGCGGCCCGCGAGCATGTCGAGCACGCCCGTGAACGCCGACTCGGGCAGCGAGGAGAAGGGCGCCGCCCGGCGCACCAGGGCGAGGAGGTCGTCCACCTGCCAGGTGTCGAGCGCGACGATGGCGACGAGCTGCTGCGCCAGGACGTCCAGCGGATTGGCGGGGATCCGCATCGACTCGATCGCCCCCGAGCGCATCCGCTCGGTGACCACGGCGGCCTGCACCAGGTCGCCGCGGTACTTCGGGAAGACGACGCCCGTCGACACCGCGCCCACCTGATGCCCCGCGCGGCCCACGCGCTGGAGTCCGGAGGCGACCGACGGCGGCGACTCGACCTGCACGACGAGGTCGACGGCGCCCATGTCGATGCCCAGTTCCAGGCTGGAGGTGGCCACCACGGCGGGCAGCCGGCCGGCCTTCAGGTCCTCCTCCACCTGGGCGCGCTGCTCCTTCGACACCGAGCCGTGGTGGGCGCGGGCGAGCAGTGCGGGGACCCCCTGCGCGGACCCCGACTGGGCCATGATCTCGGCCGGGGAGGCCGTGTCGGGAAGGGGTTCGCCGGTCGCCCGCTCGTACGCGATCTCGTTGAGCCGGTTGCACAGGCGCTCGGCGAGACGCCGGGAGTTGGCGAAGACGATCGTGGAGCGGTGCGCCTGGACGAGATCGGCGATCCGCTCCTCGACGTGCGGCCAGATCGACGGCTTGTCGCCGCCGTCCTTGCCCTCGGAGGCCGGGGAGCCGCCCAGCTCGCCCATGTCCTCGACGGGGACGACGACGGAGAGGTCGAACTCCTTCCCCGACGGCGGCTGGACGATCTCCACGGCGCGCCCCGGGGACAGATAGCGGGCCACCTCGTCCACCGGGCGGACCGTCGCCGACAGGCCGATCCGGCGCGCGGGGCGGGGCAGCAGCTCGTCGAGCCGCTCCAGGGACAGGGCCAGATGCGCGCCCCGCTTGGTGCTCGCGACCGCGTGGACCTCGTCCAGGATGACCGTCTCCACGCCCGCCAGGGCCTCGCGGGTGGCGGAGGTGAGCATCAGGAACAGCGACTCGGGCGTGGTGATCAGGATGTCCGGCGGCCGGGTCGCGAGCGACCGGCGCTCGGCGGCCGGCGTGTCACCGGAACGGATGCCGACCCGCACGTCCGGCTCGGGCAGCCCTAGCCGCACCGACTCCTGCCGGATGCCGGTCAGCGGCGAGCGAAGGTTCCGCTCGACGTCCACGGCGAGCGCCTTCAGCGGTGACACGTACAGCACGCGGCAGCGCTTCTTCGGCTCGGCCGGAGGGGGCGAGGAGGCGAGTCGGTCCAGGGAGGCGAGGAAGGCGGCCAGTGTCTTGCCCGAGCCGGTCGGGGCGACGACGAGCACGTCGGAGCCCGCGCCGATGGCCCGCCAGGCACCCTCCTGCGCCGCCGTGGGCGCGGTGAAGGCCCCGGTGAACCAACCACGGGTCGCGGGGGAGAACGAGTCGAGCGCGGACCTGACCATGCCCCCCATCGTGCACCCACGCACTGACAACCGCCCGGACCTGCGCGAATCCGCTGCCGCTCGCGCTCCGGAAACGGACAGGACCGGGCCGCCGGCGCCGCCGTACCATCGCTGACGTGGCAGAACAGACAGCACCCCCCGTCATACGCGACGGCACGCCGGCCAAACCCGACGCCGCCGTCGTCCGCGACGCCCTCGGTGTCGGCGTCGCCGTCGGACTCTCCGGCTTCGCCTTCGGCGTGACGTCGGCGGGCTCCGGCCTCAGCGTCCTCCAGACCTGCGTCCTGAGCCTGCTGGTCTTCACGGGCGCCTCGCAGTTCGCCCTCGTCGGAGCACTCGCCGCGGGCGGCAACCCCTTCACGGCCGCCGCCGGGGCCTTCTTCCTGGGCACCCGCAACGCCTTCTACGGACTGCGGCTCTCCCAGCTCCTCGCCCTGCCCAGGGCCGTCAGGCCGGTGGCCGCCCACTGGGTGATCGACGAGACCACGGCCGTCGCCCTCGCCCAGCCGTCCCGCCGGGCCGCCCGGATCGGCTTCACCGTCACGGGACTCACGCTGTACGTCCTGTGGAACGCGACCACCCTGCTCGGGGCGCTCGGCGCCGAGGCGATCGGCGACACCGCGGCCTGGGGGCTCGACGCGGCCGGTCCCGCCGTCTTCCTCGCCCTGCTCGCCCCCATGCTGAAGTCCGCGACCGAGCGGGCCACCGCCGGGCTCGCCGTCCTCCTCGGCCTCGGACTGCTGCCCGTGCTGCCCGCCGGTGTCCCGGTCCTCGCGGCGGCCCTCGCCGCGCCCGCCGTGCTCTGGGCCCGGGGCCGCCGCGCGGCCACGGCGGCCGGACGAGAGAAGGACTCCCGATGAACGTCTGGATCGCGATCGGCCTCACCGCCGTCGGGTGCTACCTGGTCAAACTGCTCGGCCTGATCGTACCCGCGGGAACGCTGGAGCGGCCGCTCGTCCAGCGCCTCGCCACCCTGCTCCCCGTCGCGCTGCTCGCCGCGCTCACCGCGCAGCAGACGTTCGGCGCGGGCGACGCCGTCGTCCTGGACGCCCGCGCCGCCGGACTCGCCGCGGCAGCCGTCGCGCTCGTGCTGCGTGCACCGTTCCTGGTCGTCGTGGGCGCCGCCGTCGCCGTCACCGCGGGGGTACGGGCCCTGGGCTGGTGAGGCCGCCGGCAGGGGAGCGGGCCCCTGGTCAGTCGACGGCGCGACCGTGGGCGCGCAGGGTGCGCAGGGCCTCGACCGTGACGATCGGCCGCGATTCCAGGGCCGAGCCGGGGGCCCAGGCGCGCCAGCGGATCGGCCAGCCGCCGTCCTCCTCCTGGTCGGCCGCGAGCCGGTCGAGGGACCGGGCCATCTCCTCGTCCGTGAACCAGCGCGCGGCCAGCGAGTCCGGCACGCGCGCGTAGTCGTGCGGGAAGTGCAGTTCCCCGGGCGCGTAGCCCTCGGCCACCGGATACTCCTCCTGCCGGTCGGGGTCGAGGACGGCGAGCCGCTGCTCGCGCACCAGGCGTCCGAGACGGTCGGCCGCCGCCTCCGCGCGCGAGCGGTCCGGGGCCCCATCCAAGAAGGCGACGGCGGCCTCGACCTCGTACGGATGGGTCTTCTCCAGCGACTCCACGGCCGACCAGCAGAACTCGGTCGCCCGGAACAGCCACGCGTGCCACACCTGGTTGCGGTGCAGCAGCCCGACCACGGGGCCGGTCGTGAGCAGCGCGCTCGGCGGGGAGTCGACGACCGGCACGAACGGCGCGGACGGATACGGGCGCTGCGAGGGGTGGATCGCCGGGAGGGCGCCCTCGTGGGTGGACACCTCCGTCAGGTACCGGCAGATCCGCTCCACGCGCAGCCCGCCGCAGCGGCCGATGGAGTCGAGCACCCGCAGCGCCTGCGCGGTGTGCAGGGGCTGGCTGACGGGTCCGCGCAGATCGGGTTCGAGCGCGTGGCCGTAGCCGCCGTCCTCGTTGAGGTACGCCGCGAGCGCCGTTTCCACCTGGTCCGCGCCACCGCGCAGGAAGTGGTAGGCGAACCGGCGCTGTTCGAGGACGCGGGCCGTCAGCCAGACGAATCGCTCGGCGCGGGCCAGGGAGGTCGGGGGCGGGGAGGAGAGGGGTTTTTCGGCCATGGTCCGACCGTAGGGCGGAAAGGCGCGGTGACAAGGCCTACGGAGCGGGCTGCACTCTTGGGAGCGGGATACTGGGGTCATGCGGTTGACGATTTTCTGGGAGCGGATGGCTGACCACTTCGGTGGGGCCTACGCCGAGTCCTTCGCGCGTGACCATGTGATGACCGAGCTGGGGGGCCGTACGGTACGCGAGGCGCTGGACGCCGGCTGGGAGGCGAAGGACGTGTGGCGGGCCGTCTGCGCGGCCGTCGACGTACCGGCGGACAAGCGGTAGCGGTCGGTGGGGGACGGGGCGACCGGCGGGGATGTGAGGGGTCCCGGGTGGAATGTCCGTCCGGTGCGCGAGACTGGCGGGGTGGCCCCGACTGACGACACCGAGACGACCTCCGCGACCGACACGACGAAGACGACCGACACGACGAAGACGCCCGACCCGACCTCCGCGATCAAGGTGAACGGCGCGGCCGAGACGGCCGTGACGGCCGGCACGACCGACGCGGCCGAGGCGATGTCCTCGGTCGGGACGGCCGGCGCGGCCGGAAGAGGCGACGGAGGCGGCAAGGTCCCGGTGAGCGGCGACCCGGCCGCCCGGATGCCGCGCTGGCTGCCCCGCGCACTCGTCCTCGCGTTCGCGCTCTACGCCTGCTTCCTGCTGGGCAACTGGGCCTTCCACCAGCTCGTCGGACTCCTCGTCAACATCCTGCTCGCCTTCTTCCTCGCCCTCGCCATCGAACCGGCGGTCGGACGGATGGCGGCGCGCGGGATGCGGCGCGGCCTCGCCACCTTCCTCGTCTTCATCGCCGTCCTGATCTTCGGTGTCGGCTTCGTCGTGCTCCTGGGTTCGATGCTCGCCGGCCAGATCGTGGACATGGTCGAGAACTTCCCCCAGTACCTCGACTCGGTGATCAGGTGGATCAACCAGACCTTCCACACGGACCTGTCGCGGGTCGAGGTCCAGGACAGTCTCCTGAGCTCCGACTGGCTGCAGAAGTACGTGCAGAACAGCGCGTCCGGTGTGCTCGACGTCTCCGCCACCGTCCTCGGCGGCCTCTTCCGGCTCCTGACGATCTTCCTGTTCTCGTTCTACTTCGCCGCCGACGGGCCCCGGCTCCGGCGCGCGCTCTGCTCCGTCCTACCGCCCGCCCGGCAGGCCGAGGTGCTGCGGGCCTGGGAGATCGCGGTCGACAAGACCGGCGGCTACCTCTACTCGCGCGGTCTCATGGCCCTCATCTCGGGTCTCGCGCACTTCGTGCTCCTCGAGATCCTGGACGTGCCGTACGCGCCCGCGCTGGCCGTGTGGGTCGGCCTGGTCTCGCAGTTCATCCCGACCATCGGCACCTATCTGGCCGGTGCGCTGCCGATGCTGATCGCCTTCACGGTCAACCCCTGGTACGCGCTGTGGGTGCTCGGCTTCGTCGTGATCTACCAGCAGTTCGAGAACTACGTGCTCCAGCCGAAGCTCACGTCGAAGACGGTGGACATCCACCCGGCGGTGGCCTTCGGTTCGGTCATCGCGGGGACGGCGCTGCTTGGCGCCGTCGGCGCGCTGATCGCGATCCCGGCCGTCGCCACCCTGCAGGCCTTCCTCGGCGCCTATGTGAAGCGGTACGACGTGACGGACGACCCCCGGGTCCACGGCCACCGCAGATACGGCGAGGCGGTGGTGGCCCGGCTGCAGAAGGCCCTGCACCACAAGAAGGAGACCGGCGGACCGGACGGCACCTGAGCCCTCGCCTCGGGCGCAGGAAGGCTCAGAGGTGCGAAGGCCTCAGAGGTACGAAGGCCCGGTGACCCGGTGCCGGAAGGTGTGCCAGATCCACGCCTGGACGGCCACGAGCAGCGGGGTGACGCACAGCAGGGTGGGCACGAGCAGAGCGAGCGTGCCGGGGGCGGCCGCCCGCTCGGCCAGCGGGAGCGCGGTCCCCGCCCAGAGCGGCAGCCCGCCCATCAGGACCGCGGTCAGCGCGAAGGACTGCCAGGGCCGCCCGGCGTGTCCGACGAGCCTGCGGGCCCGCTCGTACGGCAGACCGGTGAGCCGGAGGCTGGCGAAACCGAGCCCGTGCGCGGCGAACAGCGCGGAGACGGCGAGCGCGGCGAGGAGGCCCGTGGGGCCGGCCGCCGGCGCGTACGGCCGTCCGGCCAGCAGGGCCGCGAGCAGCCACCCCCAGGAGAGGGCGACGGCCCAGCTCCCGCACGTCACGGCCCCGTCGCAGGCCGCGCGCCAGCGCGGACCCGGGCCCCGGCCGCGCGACCAGAGTCCCGCGTCCCGCACGATCCAGCCGGTGAGCAGGGCCACGAGGACCGGCACCTGCGCGCTCAGGAGCTCCCCTTCGAGGGCGGGGAAGCAGCCGACCAGGACCCCGGCGGTGGCGACGAGCCAGACCTCGTTGCCGAGGAAGAAGGGGGCGAAGGAGGCCAGGACGAGCCTCCGCTCGCGGTCGCTCCGGCCGAGCCAGGGGAGGAGCATGCCGGTGCCGACGTCCGCCCCGGCGAGGACGAACCAGCCCGCCGCGAAGAAGGCGAGCAGGACGATGGCCAGGGTCTCCACGGGGGCTCCTCGGGTTCGTGGCGGGGGAGGTTCAGGGGCTCAGTAGCGGGGCGCGGGGAGTGCGTCGGCCGGGTCGGGCGCGCCGTCCACCGGCCCTTCGGCGGGGCGCTCGTCGTGGCCGAGGCCGGACTCGACGGGACCCCGGCGGGCGTGGCGGGTGAGGAGCCAGGCGTTGAGGACGGCGAGCAGGACGAAGACCGTGGTGAAGACGGTGAGGGAGAGGCGCATGGTGCCGGGGGAGAGGTCCGAGACGGCGTCCTCCGTCTTCAGCAGCCCGTACACCACCCACGGCTGCCGCCCGGACTCCCGGAAGACCCAGCCGCTGATCATCGCGAGATACGGCAGCGGCACGGCCGCCATCAGGACGACATGCCAGAGCCGGAACCGGAGGACGACCTTCTTGAAGGAGGCCAGGACCACCCCGGCGAAACACAGGTACATCATCAGGGCGAAGCTGATCAGCATCAGCAGCGCGCCGCCCCGGGTCCACGCCTCCGAGGGCACGTAGTCCCCCGGCCCGAAACGTTCCACCATCTCCGCCTGGACCCGGGCGATCTCGGCCGCCTGCCCGCTGAACACCGCCGACTTCATCGGCTGGAAGGAATCCAGGACGGCGAACTGCACGCCGCCGAAGACGGCGGCCGCCATGAGCGCGGGCGCCGAAAGGAACACCCCGATCCGCAGGCTGCGGCCGAAGAACTCCCACTCCGGGCTGCGCCGGAAGAGGTGGTAGGCGCTCACGCCGGCCATGAAGAAGCCCGCGGTGAGCAGCGCCCCCGCCAGGACGTGCCCGAAGGCGAGCAGCGCGGAGGGGTTGGTGAGCACCGCGAGCGGGTCGTCGAGGACGAGCTCGCCGTTCTCGGAGCCGTACCCCACCGGGTGGTTGAGGAAGCCGTTGGAGACGAGGATCCAGTACGCCGACAGGTAGGCGGTCAGGACGACGATCCAGATCGCGGCCAGATGGGCCCAGCGGTTGAGCCGGTTCCAGCCGAAGATCCACAGGCCGAGGAAGGTCGACTCGACGAAGAAGGCCACGATCGTCTCGACGGCGAGCGAGGCCCCGAGGACGTTCCCCGCCTCGTGGGTGAGCCCGCTCCAGGCCATGCCGAACTGGAACTCCATCACGAGGCCGGTGACGATCCCGACCGCGTAGTTGATCACGTACAGCCGGCCCCAGAAACGCACCATGCGCGCGTCCAGCGGCTTCCGGCCGAACGTGGCCTTCGTCTGGAGCACGGCGACGACGGTCGCGAGCCCCAGGGTGAGGGCGACGAAGAGGAAGTGGCCGCCCGCCGTGAGGGCGAACTGCAGCCGCGCGAGATCGAGTACGTCCTGTTTCACCCGCTCAGCGTCGGCGTACGGTCAGGGGCCCGTCGTCACCCCCCGGTGGACACCGGCCGTACCCCACCGGTCGTGCCGGTCCGCGCGCGCGTACTCCCCGGGTCGCGACGGCCGGCCCCGATCCCCTACGGGTCAGGCCAGCCAGCCGGGGGTGATCATCCCGGACTCGTACGCCAGGATCACCAGCTGCGCCCGGTCCCGTACGGCCAGCTTGGTCATGATCCTGCTGACATGGGTCTTCGCCGTCGCGGGGGACAACACGAGACGGCCGGCGATCTCGTCGTTCGAGAGCCCCGCGCCCACCAGGCCGAGGACCTCGCGCTCCCGCTCGGTGAGGGCGTTGAGCCGGGGGCTCGGATCCGGCTGCCGCTCCGCCCGGCCCGCGAACTCGGCGATCAGACGGCGGGTCACGGCCGGGGAGATCAGGGCGTCGCCGCGTGCCACGACCCGTACCGCGTGCAGCAGTTCCATCGGCTCGGTGTCCTTCACGAGGAAACCCGACGCGCCCGCGCGCAGCGCCCCGTACACGTGGTCGTCCGCGTCGAACGTGGTCAGGACGACCACCCGGACCCCTTCGAGCCGCTCGTCGGCGGTGATGCGGCGGGTGGCTTCGAGGCCGTCGAGCACCGGCATGCGGATGTCCATGAGGACGACGTCCGGGCGCAGTTCACGGGCCAGCGCGATCGCCCGCTCCCCGTCCCCGGCCTCGCCCACGACCTCCAGGTCCTCCTCGTCGGAGAGGATCGACCGGAAGCCGGCCCGGACCAGGGTCTGGTCGTCGGCGAGCACGACACGGATCATCGGGAGTCCCCCTCGGACACGGTGGGTACGGAGTACGGCAGCCTGGCGTCCACCAGGAAACCGCCGCCGTCCCCATTCTGGGCGGTCAGCTCGCCGCCGAGCGCACGAGCCCGCTCGGTCATGCCCCGGACGCCGCTGCCCAGCGGCCGGCCCTCCGGCGTGCCCCCGCCGTCGTCCTCGATCCGCAGCCGCACCGCGTCCCCACCCCAGTCCAGGGTGACGCGGACGGTCCGCGCGCCCGCGTGACGGGTCACGTTCGTGAGCGACTCCTGCACGATCCGGTACGCGGCGAGGTCGACGGGCGGCGGCAGCGGCACGGGCGTGCCCGTGGTCTCCGTACGGACGTCGAGACCGGCGCTCCGGGCGCGCCCGGCGAGATCGCCGAGGAGGGCGAGACCGGAGGTCGGGGTGGTCGGCGTGGGCTCGTCGGCGCGGCGCAGTACCCCGAGGGTCGCCCGCAGCTCGCGCAGCGCGTCCTTGCTGGTGGCCTTGACCGCCTCCAGGGCCTCGGTGGCGGTGACGAGCCCGGCCTCGGGGGCGGGCCCCTTGCCGAGCCGGTGCAGCGCGGCCCCGGACTGGACGTTGATCAGCGAGATGCTGTGGCCCAGTACGTCGTGCACCTCGCGGGCGATCCGCAGCCGCTCCTCCGTGGCGCTCTGCCGGGCACGGGCCTCCTGCTCCCGCTCGGCGGCGAGCGCCCGCTGCTCCACCTCGTGGAGGTAGGCGATCCGGGTCCGGTGGGCCCGGCCGACGGCGACGAGGCTGATCAGCCAGCCCGCCAGCATGGCGAGCGAGGTCTCGTCGATCTGCCGGTGTCCCGGCCGCTGACGGATCTCGCCGACGCCCACCGCGAGCAGGGTGACGGCGGCGAGCGCGACGGCGGCGGCGAACCTGCCCTCCGCGGCGGTCGTGTACAGCGCGAGCGCGAAAGCGATCATGAGCGGGCCGTCCTGGGCGGACAGCGGGTAGTACACGACGCAGGCCAGCAGGGTGACGACGGCGACGCCGACCGGCTGCCGCCGCCGGAAGGCGAGAGCCCCGCACCCCACCAGGATCAGCGCCCAGCCGAGCACCGTACGGACGGCGGGCTCGCTCGACCACCGCGCGGAGACGAGCGTCCAGACGGCGACGACGGCCAGGACGCCACCCGCCACCAGGGCGTCGGCGGCACGTGGCGAAAGACGTCCGCCGCCGGGGGAACGGAGGGGGAGGGACATGCGTCGAAGGATAGGCGGGGGTTCGCGGTGGGGCGGGTCGTGCGGGGTTCGGGTTCCGGCCGGGTGGGGCGGGTCGTGAGGGTTCGGGTTCCGGCCGCGGTGGTGCGGGACAGGGGCGGGTCGAGGGGGCGGCTTCGATGATGTTCGGTGCGCCGGACGAGTGGTGGGCCTTGCTGCTCGTTCCGGCGGTGCTGTGGGTGCCGATCGGGCCCTTCCTCATGGCGGGCATGGGCGTGTGGTGCGCCCGGCGGCCCGGCAGGTGGCCGCGGCTGTCGTCCGTGCTCCTGCCGCTGGTCCCGGTCCTGGTCTCCGCCGCCGTCGTGGTGCTTCCCCTCGACTCCTGGAGCCTGGCCGAAGAGGCCGGCGACATCCTGGCCTACCTCCTCGTGTACGTCCTCGGCATCACGGTGCTGCCGTGGCTGCTCGGATACGGCACCACGCGTGCGGTACGGGCCGTACGCGCGCGTCGCGCCGGGCGCGTACGGGACCTCAGCGAGAACCCGTGAGGGGGTTGGGCACGGGGAGGTAGTGGGGGGCGGTCGCCTCCGCGCCGATCCAGCGGGAGAGCAGGTTCGCCTTGCCGGGAAGGGTGGGGGAGTCGAGCAGCTCCTTGACGTCGGGGAGCGCCGGCAGCCGGCCGCTTTGCTCGAACTCGGCGCGGGCCAGGTCCCACAAGGCCGGGGCGGAGCCCGGAAAGCGGTGGGCGAGGGCGCCGGCGATCTCGGAGAGGTTGTTGACGACGAGGCAGTAGACGAGCCTGCGCCAGGCCGCCGCGCGGGGTGTCAGCGGGACCGTCTTCGCGCCCTCCGCGTCGCGGAAGACGGACTGCACGGGGGTGCCTCGCCCGTCCACGGCGATCAGCGTGTTCTGCAGGTGGCACTCCACGACGACGCCGAAGCGGGCGAACGCCTCCAGGACGGGCGCCACGACACAGCGCAGGTAGGCCGACCACCAGGGACGGGGATCGGTGATCCGGTCGAGGGGGTTGCCGGGGAAGCCCTCGGCGAGGGCGGCGGCGAGGACGGCCGTCGAGCCCGCGGGCAGATGCCGGTCCAGGCCGTCCCGGACGACGACGGCGCAGGTCTCGAAGAGGCCGCCCACCGTGCGGTAGCCGCGGTCGCTCAGCCAGGCCGCCGGGCCGTCCATGGCGGCGAAGGCGGCGCTGACCACCGGGTCGGTGCGGCGCACGTGGAGCAGTTCGTGCCGTCGCATCCGGCGGACGTCGTTGGTGATCCGGACGTCGAGGCTGAACTTCAGGAACAGGTCCCCGCCGTCACGGGAGCCGTCCCCCTCGACGTACAGGGTGCGCACGGAGGCCGTCGGCCGGGCCGGGCGCGGGGTGACGCCCAACCGGACCAGGCGGCCGTCGGCGAAGGCGGCACGCACGCGTGGAGCCCGCTCGGACAGTTCGAGCTGCCAGGGATGGGCCGGCAGCAGCCGGTAACCGGGGGGAGCCTCGCCGAGGGCGTCGAGGGCCCGTGTGTCGCCGTCCTCGACCAGTACGTCCTCGCGTACGCCGAGCAGTGTGAGCGGGAACCGGGCGTACGCCTCGGGCGCGTAGCGCAGCCAGGCGGTGGGGGAGCCGTCGCTCGTGCGCGCCTTGGGGGCCGGGTGGTACGGGTGGCCCATGACCAGGGCCTGTTCGGAGCGCAGCCACGGGTCGTCGGGGGGTGCCGTGCGGGCGCGCGCGGCGAGGACGGCCCGCACCGCGGCGCGGCTCGCGGCCATTTCGGCGGCCAGGGCGGGGTTGGGCCGTCCGGTGGCGGCGTGCATCTCCTGGACGGCGAGGTCGACGAGACCGGCGTGGCGCAGGGCGCGCCAGGCCTGCCCCGTCCACAGCTCGGCGCCGGAGGGGCGGTGGCCGGGGCGGACCCGCAGCAGCCGGCCGCTGACGCGCAGGCGGTGCACGGCGTACTCGGGGGGCCGGGTCTCGGCCTGGGCGGGGGCCTGGTTCTTGGATGGGTACTCCGGGGCCGGGTGCGCTGCCGGGTTCGCGGGTGGACCTGCCCCGGGATCCGCCGCCGGGTTCGCCGCGGGGTCCGCCGCAGGGTTCGCGGCCGGGTCCGCCGCCGGGTCCGCGGCCTCACGGAGCAGGCAGTTCAGCAGAGGCGTCACCGCCAGCGCGTCGGCGGCCCGCGTGAGTGCGTTCATCGACATCAGTATGTGTGGATTGCCCCCGGTCGCGATAGAACAACCGCATGTGCCGAACTGCCGCGGAGCGGACCCTCGCCGCCGAGCTGGACGCGGTCCGGCCGGGGCTGACGGCGGCGTACGTCGCCGGACTCCCCGGGGCCAGGGCCGCGGTGCTGACCCGGCTGTGGCGCGGCCTCGTCCATGAGCCGCTGCCCTGGGTCGCCGGGCGTGCGACCGGCCGGGAGGGGGTCACCCTGCTCCTGGACGACGGGCGGCGTCTGCGCGGCCCGCGCTCGGACCCCTGGGCGACGGCGGTGTCGGTGACCGGGCTCGACCTGGACGGGGTCCGGCACGACCATCCGGCTGAACTGGTGACGGCCCTGGCCGTGCGGGGCGGCGGGCGACTGGCCGCCGAACTCGACCACAGCGTCGCGTCCATGGCCCTCTCCCGTACGGCCCCCGGGCGGGCGGCGCCGCCCGCCCACCCGTGGGAATGGGAGCAGGGCGAGACCGACGGGCACCCGTACCATCCGGGTTGCCGCTCCCGGCCCGGCTTCTCCGCCGCCGAGCAGCTGGCGTACGCACCGGAGCACCGGCCCGTCGTCGCCCTGGGGCTGGCCGCGGTCGAGGACGCGGCGGTGACGGGGGAATGGCCCCCCGAGCTGCGCGACGGCGCCTCCGTGCTGATTCCCGTCCACCCCTGGCAGGCGGAGCACGTCCTGTCCGGCCGACCGCTGCGGCCCGGCCCCGCCGCGCACCCGCTGCTGTCGCTGCGGACGCTCGACATCGGCGGGGACACGCACGTCAAGACGTCGCTGAGTACGCGGCTCACCTCGACCGTGCGGGACATCTCGGCGTACACCGTCACCCACGCCGTCGCGACGTCCGACTTCGTCGAGCGGCTCGTCCGCCGGCTCGACGGACGGCTGCGCATCGCCCGCAACCTGGCGGCGGCCGGAGCGGGAACGGCCGACCTGGCGGTGCTCCTGCGCGAGGCACCGCACGTCCACGCGGACGCGGCGGCCGGGGAGAGGGTCGTCCCGGTGGCCGTCCTCCCCGCGCTCCTCGCGTCCCGCGCACCGGGGGAACGGCTGGACAGGGCCGTCGAGTTCGCGCGCATGGCGCTCGGTGCCTGCCTGGAGCTGCTCGACCTGGGGGTGGCGCTGGAGGCGCACGGTCAGAACCTGCTCGCCGTCGTCGACGCAGAGGACCGGGTCGTGCGCCTCGTCTACCGGGACCTCGCCGACATCCGGATCAGCCCCGCCCGCCTGACCCGGCACGGCATCCCGGTCCCGCCGCTGCACGGCAGGCTCCTGGACGACGACCCGGCGGTGCTCCGCCGCAAGGTCCTCGGCAGCCTGGTCACCGGGGCGCTCGGCCCGCTCGCCGGCGACGCGCCGACCCTCGGGACGATCCTGGAGGCGGCGACCCGGGACCTCGCCGCCACCCCGGACGTACGGGCCCTGCGGTCGGAACCCCTTCCGGCGAAGGCGCTCACCCTGATGCGACTGGATCCGGACGGCGGCGGGGACCTGTGGACGCGACTGCCGCATCCGTCGGCGAGCCAGTCCTGACCCCGTACGGCTCCGCAGGTCAGGTCGCGGGGCCGAGGTCTCCGTCGAGGAGCGTCTGGACGATCCGGGGCCGGTCCCAGAGCGCCAGAATCTGGTTGGCGATCGCCACGACGTGCAGATGGTCCTGGTCCCGTGCCGTGACCGCGGCGGCCTTCAGGGTCCGGGGGACGGCTCCGGCGTCCAGGAGGGCGCGCCATTCCTCCGTGCCGAGTTCCAGGTGTTCCAGGCCGGTCAGCCCGGCGACCTCCAGCGGGTCGGCCAGTGCGCCGGGGGCGGCGGTGAGCGTGCGCAGGCGGGGCAGGCCGGAGACAGGCGCGAGGCTGAACGGGGCGCCGTCCCCGGCCGCCTCTATGGCGAGGACCTCCAGGGCGGGATGAGCGGCGGCCTGTACGGTCCCGGCGACTCCGGCGACTCCGGCGACTCCGGCGACTCCGGCGACTCCGGGACCTCCGGCGCCGACTCTGGCCACGGCCGGGAGCCCGTCACCGCGGCGGTGAGGGCGGTCGTGGCGTTCCTCCCGCGGCCGGCCCAGCACGAAGTCGGTGAGGGAGTCGGCCACGAGCTCGGCACCGAAGCTCCGCTCGTGATCGACCAGGATGACCTGCCCGAGATGCCCGGCAGGGCCGGGAGTCAGGTCGACCGCGAAGTCGTCGCCGCCGTTGCCCCCGAAGCGGATCCAGCCCGGTGAGCCGGCCAGGTCCTGCACCGCGGCGTCGGGCGAAGTGCCGGCCGCGTGCGCGGCGCCGGAGCCCCAGCCGGGGTGTCGGGCCGCCGCGTCGACGCCCTCCAGGTCCTCCAGGCCGGACAGCTCGCAGCCGACCGCCTGTCCGGCGCGGACCGCCGCCTCGAAGTCGTCGGCCCAGTCCACCCGGGTCACCCGGTAGAGCGCCTTGAGCTCGTCGGACAGGGTGGCCCCGAGGCGCGCTTCGGTGGCGGCGATCTCCGCCTCCGTCGCGCCGACGACGCCGGGCAGCCGTTCGCGGAGCGTCCGCTCAAGCGACTCCGGATCCGCCGAAGGCGCCGGCACTGCCCCTGGCACCGGCTCGGGACGGCGCAGCCAGGGCTCGGCGAGGGAACCTTCGGCCAGGACGAGCACGCCCAGGTCAGGACGGCCGATGGCCGGCTCCACGACCGGGCTGGGCCAGACCAGGCCGAGTGTGGTCCTTCCGTCCGGCCGGACCTCAGCACTGAACGCGACCTCCTGGACCCGGCCGCGCGCGAGCGCCCTCTGAATGCCCTCCACCGCGGTCCGCGCCGCCGACGACATCGACCCCCGGTGGGCCAGGCTCCATCCGTGCGGACCGACACGTCCCGCGACACGCGCCGTCCTGGCCGCACGCCGGTCCGTGTCGTCACCCAGCATGAGCCGCAGCACGGGCTCCCAGACCGCGAAAGCACCTACGGAGGACAGGGGGAGTCTCTGATCGACCATGCGCGGACCGTACGCGGAGCCGATGACAGCGCAGGCTCCGTGGCCGGGCACGGCACCCGGCGCGCGGCGGCCGCCACGCCCCTCCGCCACCGGCGCGGCTCGCTTGACACTGAAATCGAACATCCATTCTTATGGAAGTCCGGCCCTTGGAATCGCGGGCTTGTCGGCGAGTTGTCCACAGGCCGGAGGGGACGTCGGGGCCCATTGTCAGTGGCAGGGGTTAGCGTCTTTCACATGAAGCGATCGACTCAAGCAAACCGGGTGGAACCCATGGCAGGAACCGACCGCGAGAAGGCGCTCGACGCCGCGCTCGCACAGATTGAACGCCAATTCGGCAAGGGCGCCGTGATGCGCATGGGTGACCGTGTCCAGGAGCCGATCGAGGTGATCTCCACCGGGTCGACCGCCCTCGACATCGCGCTCGGTGTCGGCGGCCTGCCGCGCGGCCGTGTCGTGGAGGTCTACGGACCGGAGTCCTCCGGTAAGACGACCCTGACCCTGCACGCCGTCGCCAACGCCCAGAAGGCCGGCGGCCAGGTGGCGTTCGTGGACGCCGAGCACGCCCTCGACCCCGAGTACGCCAAGAAGCTCGGCGTCGACATCGACAACCTCATCCTGTCCCAGCCGGACAACGGCGAGCAGGCCCTCGAGATCGTCGACATGCTGGTCCGCTCCGGCGCCCTCGACCTGATCGTCATCGACTCCGTCGCCGCGCTCGTCCCGCGTGCGGAGATCGAGGGCGAGATGGGCGACTCGCACGTGGGTCTCCAGGCCCGGCTGATGAGCCAGGCGCTCCGGAAGATCACCAGTGCGCTCAACCAGTCCAAGACCACCGCGATCTTCATCAACCAGCTCCGCGAGAAGATCGGCGTGATGTTCGGTTCGCCGGAGACCACGACCGGTGGCCGCGCCCTGAAGTTCTACGCCTCGGTGCGCCTCGACATCCGTCGTATCGAGACCCTCAAGGACGGCACGGACGCGGTCGGCAACCGCACCCGCGTCAAGGTCGTCAAGAACAAGGTCGCGCCCCCGTTCAAGCAGGCCGAGTTCGACATCCTCTACGGCCAGGGCATCAGCCGCGAGGGCGGCCTGATCGACATGGGCGTGGAGCACGGCTTCGTGCGCAAGGCCGGCGCCTGGTACACGTACGAGGGCGACCAGCTCGGCCAGGGCAAGGAGAACGCCCGCAACTTCCTGAAGGACAACCCCGACCTCGCCGACGAGATCGAGAAGAAGATCAAGGAGAAGCTGGGCGTCGGCGTCCGGCCCGAGGCCGCGAAGGCCGAACCGGCGACGGACGCGGCGGTCGCCGCGGACGCGGCCGGCGCGGACGACGCGGCCAAGAGCGTCCCGGCACCCGCGAGCAAGACCGCGAAGGCGACCAAGGCCACCGCGGTCAAGAGCTGAACCGGTGACCGGTCGCACCGAATGGCCGGGTGACAGCCCCGACTCGTCGAGGGCCGAGAAGGAGCTGTCACCCCAGGACCCGGCGGAGCGGGCGCGGGCGATCTGTCTGCGCCTGCTCACCGGGACCCCCCGCACGCGCAAGCAGCTCGCCGACGCGCTGCGCAAGCGGGAGATCCCCGACGAGGTGGCGGAGGAGGTCCTCTCCCGCTTCGAGGACGTCGGGCTCATCGACGACGCCGCCTTCGCGGGGGCCTGGGTGGAGTCCCGCCACCACGGCCGGGGCCTCGCCCGGCGGGCGCTCGCCCGCGAGCTGCGGACGAAGGGCGTCGAGCCGACCCTCATCCAGGAGGCGGTGGAGCAGCTCGACTCCGAGCAGGAGGAGGCCACGGCGCGCGAACTCGTGGCCCGCAAGCTGCGCGCCACCCGCGGCCTCGACCGCGACCGGCGCCTGCGCCGGCTCGCCGGGATGCTCGCCCGCAAGGGGTATCCCGAGGGCATGGCCCTCCGTGTCGTCCGCCAGGCCCTTGAGGCCGAGGGCGAGGACACGGACGGGCTCGACGAGTCCTTCTGATCCCCGGGGGGAGATCAGAAGGACTTGTCGAGTCGGACCCTGTCGAGCCGAGCCGAGCGGGGTCGAGCCGGGTCGAGCACGGCCGGGCGGCCGGGCCGGGCCTCGTCCGTCAGCCGCCCGCGTCTCTCAGCCGCTCGTGACCGGCGGCAGGACCGGGAGGCCCTCGGCCTTCCATGCCTGGAAGCCGCCGATCAGATCGGTCGCCCGGTGGAGACCTAGGCGGCGCAGGGACTCGACCGCGAGGGAGGAGGCGTACCCCTCGTTGCAGAGGACCACCACCCGCAGGTCGTGGCTGTTCGCCTCGGGCGCGCGGTGGCTGCCCTGGGGGTCGAGCCGCCATTCCAGTTCGTTGCGCTCCACCACCAGCGCGCCCGGGATCAGCCCGTCCCGATCGCGCAGGGCCGCGTAGCGCGTGTCCACCAGGAGCGCGTCGCCCGCCTCGTACGCCTCGTGGGCGGCCCGGGGCGTGATCCGGTCGAGGCCCGACCTGACCCGCTCCAGGAGCTCGTCGATGCCGACCCGCTCGCTCTCGTGTGCGTCGCTCACTGCCAGTCCTCCGGACGCTCGACCTGCTCAAGACGGAGTACCGCGCCCGTCCGGCTGAACCGCCGGATCAGCGGAAGCGGCGGATAGTAGGCGTGCACCGACACCGCATGGGTGTCCGGGGACTCGTTGAGGACCTCGTGCACATGGTGGGTGCCGAAGGCGCGACCCCTGCCCTCCCCGAGGCGGCGGGAGCGGTCGAGGCCGTCGGCCAGTTCCAGGGTCTTCCAGCCGCTCGCCGGCAGCCGGACCGCGAGCGCGTTCTCGGTCAGCGTGCCGCGCGCGGTGGCGAAGGCACCCAGAGACTCGGCATGGTCGTGCCAGCCGGTGCCCGTGCCGGGCGGCCAGCCGATGAGCCAGGCCTCGCTGCCGCCGGGGCCTTCGAGCCGCACCCAGGTGCGGCCCTCGGGGTCGAGCGGCAGCAAGTCGACCAGTTCACGGTCCGCGGCGGTGCGCCGGACGAAGTCGAGGAGATCGGCTGCCGTGGGGGCGCCGGAGGGAGCGGCAGGGGAGTGGGCGTCCGCGGTGGACGCAGGGGTGGACGCAGGGGTGGATGGGGACACGGGTGACCGTCCTGGTTCGCTGAGAGCGCGCGGCGGCAGCACCAGTGGTGGCGCGCGCGGGGGAAGGGCGAGATCAGCAGGACGGGCGACACACGCAGCCCGCGTAGCGGACGAGGTCCATATGGACCCTCCGCCACAGGCGCACATCGGTGTCGGTCACGCTCCGGAGTACACCATGAGCGCCCGGGGGGAATCAACGCATGTCCGCCGTGCGGTCGCTGTCGGCGGACACTCCTGCCGCCACCTCTTCCTCCGTCTTCGCCTCCGGCCCGTCCGTCACCGCGCCGCCGCGAGCTGCGTCCGCCGCCGCGTACAGCTCCTCGGGGCGGACCCCGGAGAACGCGGCGACGAGGTGCCCGTCGGGCCGTACCAGCAGGACGGCGTGGGCCGGGGCGCCCGGATACGCCTCGGTCACCAGGACCTCCGCCTTCGCCGGGAGGGCGCGTACCGCCTCGTCGAGCCGAGGCATGACCCCCGCACCCTGCCAGTGGCGCCGGTCCCAGACCCCGGTGCCGGGAGCGACGAGGACGACCAGGAGGCGGCCCTGACCGAGCCGGTCCCTGAGTCGTACGGTCGTGCCGTCCGGGGCGGTCACGCGGACGTCCTCGACGGGGGCGCCCTCCGGAGTGCCCACGGGCGTCCGCCCCTCGGTGTACGGGGGTGCGAGGGGGGAGTGCGGGTACGCGGGGGGCGCGCCGAGCGGGCCGCGCCCCACGTGGCCGTCGGCCAGCAGGGCGTCGTGGCCGCGGGCGCCCCCGGGGAGGTAGGTCCGCAGGCCCCCGCCGCCGCGCAGGACGGGAAGCGACTGGTCCGCCGCGCGCAGCCGGTGGGCGACGGCCGTACGCCGCTCGCTCTGGTAGCTGTCGAGCAGTCGCTCCGAGGCGCCGTGGTGCCAGGTGTGGGCGAGTTTCCAGGCGAGGTTGTCCACGTCCCTGAACCCCTCGTCGAGCCCCTGGGTGCCGACCGCGCCGAGCAGGTGCGCCGCGTCCCCGGCGAGGAGGACCCGGTCGACCCGCCAGCGGCGGGCGAGCCGCTGGTGCAGGGTGTGCACGCCGGTGTCGATGAGTTCGTACGGGGGCGTCACCCCGTCGCACCAGCCGGCCAGGGTCTCGCGGATCCGGGCGACCAGCGCGTCCGGGGTGACGAGGTCGCCCCGGGGCGGCAGCAGCCAGTCGATCCGCCACACCCCGTCGGGCAGCGGGCGGGCGGTGATCTCGTCGGGGGCGCCCCGCCAGGGAGGCTGACGGTGCAGCAGGGCCTCGCCGGGCCAGGGGAGTTCCGTGCGCAGCGCCGCGACGGCGTGCCGTTCCACCGCCGTACGGCCGGGGAAGCGGATCCCGAGGAGCTTGCGCACGGTCGAGCGGGCCCCGTCGCAGCCGACGAGGTGGCTGCCGCGCCACCAGGTGCCTCCGGGGCCCCGGGTGTGGGCGACCACCCCGTCCATGTCCTGCTCGATGGTGTCGAGCCGGGACTCGGTGACGAGCCGGACGAGCTTCTGGTGGGCGATGGCGTCGCGGAGTCCGCGTGCGAGGGCGTGCTGGGGGATGTGCAGCGGCGCGGCTGGGGTGGCGGGCGCGCCGGGGTCTTCCGACCATTCCTCCGTGCCGCCGAGGCCGAGGTCGAGCTCGTGGTGGCGTACCAGCTGGCGGCGGCGCATACCGCGCCAGCCGACCCAGCGGAGGCCCTCGTCACGGAGGGTGGTGCAGCCGAGCCGCTCCACCATGGCGGCCGTGTCGGCGCGCAGGACGACGCTTTGGGCGGGGCGTGGCTCCTCCTTGCCCGAGCCCTCGTCGAGGACGACGCTGGGCACACCCTGCGCGGCGAGCGCGAGGGAGAGCGCGAGGCCGACCGGCCCCGCGCCCACGATGATCACCGGGTCCACGGCGCGGCTCCTGAAGGCCGGACGGTCATGGGGGCAGCACAGCTGAGTGTGGCACGAGCCCGGTGCTTGATCACAGACCGTATGCAACCCACTGAGGGTGCTTGCGTCAAGCGACGGGGTGGGCGCGGTGCGGCCGACCTGAAGTCGGTTCCGCTCCGGCCCACCCCTGTTGTCCCACGGACCCCGTAGGGGTCAGGCGTCGCTGACGGCCTTCTTGACCGCGTCGGTGGCTCCGGCCTGGGCCGGGATGGTCACCGCGGCGGTCTTCTTGCCCTGCCGCAGGCGCTTCTCCAGGCGGCTCGCGAAGGTGGTCAGGACGAAGTTCAGGACGATGTAGATCAGCGCGATGACAACGAGCGTCGCGATCGTGTTGGCGCCGTAGTTGGCCGTGATCTGCCGGTTCTGGCTGAGCAGTTCGCCGAAGCCGAGCAGGGCGCCGCCGAGTGCGGTGTCCTTGACGATCACGACGAGCTGGCTGACCAGGGCCGGGAGCATCACGGTGACGGCCTGCGGCAGCAGGACGTACAGCATGCTCTGGCCCTTGCGCATGCCGAGTGCCACGGCCGCGTCGCCCTGGCCCCGGGGCAGCGAGAGCACTCCTGCCCGGACGACCTCGGCGATCACCGAGGCGTTGTAGAGCACCAGGCCGGTGACGACCGCGTACAGCGGGCGGAAGTCCGAGCTCACGGTCGTGAACTCCCGGTAGAGCTGGCTGGCGAACATCATCAGGAGCAGCACCGGAATGGCGCGGAAGAACTCCACGACGGCGCCGACGGGCACCCGTACCCAGCGGTGGTCGGAGAGCCGGCCGATGCCGAGGAGCGCGCCGAGGGGCAGTGCGATCAGGATGGAGAGCGCGGCGGCCTTGAGGGTCTCCATGAGGCCGGGCACCAGGTACGTCGTCCAGACCTGGGAGTCGGTGACGAACGGGCTCCACTTGTCCGCGTCCAGCTGGTGCTTCTCGTTCAGGGCGGCCAGCACCCACCAGCCCGCCAGGGCGAGGACCGCGAGGAAGCCGATCGTGTAGAGGATGTTCCGCCGCTTGGCGCGGGGCCCCGGGGTGTCGTACAGGACGGAGCTCATCGCTTCACCGCCAGTCGCTTGGCCGCCCAGCCCAGGATCAGGCCGGTGGGGAGGGTGAGGGCGATGAATCCGAAGGCGAAGACCGCGAAGACGGCGAAGAGTGCGTCGGCCTCGTTCTCGATCATCTCCTTCATCAGGAACGCGGCCTCGGCGGCGCCGATGGCCGCCGCCACGGTGGTGTTCTTGGTGAGGGCGATCAGGACGTTGGCGAGCGGGGTCACAGCGGCGCGGAAGGCCTGCGGGAGGACCACGAGCGTGAGGACCTGGGTGAAGCTCATGCCGAGCGCGCGGGCGGCCTCGGCCTGGCCCGGCGGGACGGTGTTGATCCCCGAGCGCAGTGCCTCGCAGACGAAGGTGCCGGTGTACGCGATGAGTCCGAGGACGGCGAGCCGGAAACCGATGTCCTCGGAGCGCTGCCCGCCGAGCGTGATGAGCAGCGTCTGGTTGAGGCCCAGCAAGCAGGCCACGATGACCACCGTCAGCGGAGTGTTCCGGACGATGTTCACGTACGCGGTGCCGAAGGCGCGCATCAGCGGAACCGGGCTGACCCGCATCGCGACCAGGGCGGTGCCCCAGATCAGCGAGCCGATCGCCGAGTAGAGGGCGAGCTTCGCCGTCACCCAGAAGGCGCCGAGCAGGTCGTACTGCCCGGAATCAAGAAAGTCGAACACGATGCCCGCGCTCTCCCCTGGTGGTCGGTCGGTGGGACGGCCGCCGCGTGGGCGGCGGCCGGTGCCGGTGCGACGGCCGCCCGTCGAGGGGCGGCCGTCACGGCCGGAGCGGGTCAGGTCAGTTCTCGACCTTCGGCGCGGCCTCGTACTTGTAGCCGGAGGGGCCGAAGTGCTCCTTGACGAGCTTCTCCCAGGTGCCGTCGGAGACCATCTTCTCCAGCGCCTTGTTGATCTTGCCGCGCAGCTCGTCGTCGCCCTTCTTGACGCCGATGCCGTACTTCTCGTCGCTCATCCGGAGACCGGCGAGCTTGAACTTGCCCGCGTGCTCCTTCTGCGAGGCGTAGCCCGCGAGGATGGAGTCGTCGGTGGTCAGGGCGTCAACGGCCTTGTTCTCCAGGCCGGTGAGGCACTCGGAGTAGCCGCCGAGCTGCTGGAGGTCGGCCTTCGGGGCGAGCTTGTCCTTGACGTTCTGCGCGGAGGTCGAGCCGGTGACCGAGCAGAGCTTCTTGGAGTTCAGGTCCTCGACCTTGGTGATCGAGCTGTCGTCGGCGCGCACGAGCAGGTCCTGGTGGGCCAGGAAGTACGGACCGGCGAAGTCGACCTCCTTCTTGCGCTTGTCGTTGATCGAGTAGCTGGCGACGACGAACTTGACGTCACCGTTCTTGATCAGGTTCTCGCGCTCGGCGCTCGGCGCCTGCTTGAAGTTGATCTTGTCCTCGGCGTAGCCCAGCTCCTTGGCGACGTAACGGGCGACGTCCACGTCGAAGCCGGCGTACTTGCCGTCCGGGGTCTTCAGGCCCAGGCCGGGCTGGTCGAACTTGATGCCGACGTTGATCTTGTCACCGTTGCTGCCGGAGTCCGAGCCGCCGCCGCAGGCGGTGGCGGTCAGGGCGAGGACGGCGGCGGCCGCGACGGCGGTGGAGGTGCGACGAAGCTTCATCGAGGAATGTCCCTTGATCTAGAAGTGAGTTGGGAAGAATAGGCCCGAACTCGCTCAGTGGTGAAGGATCTTGGAGAGGAAGTCCTTGGCCCGGTCGCTGCGCGGGTTGCTGAAGAACTCCTCGGGCGTGGCCTGTTCGACGATGCGTCCGTCGGCCATGAACACGACCCGGTTGGCGGCGGAGCGGGCGAAGCCCATCTCGTGGGTCACGACCACCATCGTCATGCCGTCCCGGGCCAGCTGCTGCATGACCTCCAGGACCTCGTTGATCATCTCGGGGTCGAGGGCCGAGGTCGGCTCGTCGAACAGCATGACCTTCGGGCCCATCGCGAGGGCGCGGGCGATCGCCACGCGCTGCTGCTGACCACCGGAGAGCTGTGCGGGGTACTTGTCGGCCTGGGTGCCGACCCCGACCCGGTCCAGCAGGGCGCGGGCCTTGGCCTCGGCGGCCTTCTTCTCCGTCCTGCGGACCTTGATCTGCCCCAGCATCACGTTCTCGAGCACCGTCTTGTGCGCGAAGAGGTTGAACGACTGGAACACCATGCCGACGTCGGACCGCAGCCGGGCGAGCTCCTTGCCCTCCGCCGGCAGCGGCTTGCCGTCGATGCTGATGGAGCCGGAGTCGATGCTCTCCAGCCGGTTGATCGTGCGGCACAGCGTCGACTTGCCGGACCCGGACGGTCCGATGACGACCACGACCTCGCCGCGACTGATCGTCAGGTCGATGTCCTGGAGGACATGCAGTGCGCCGAAGTGCTTGTTCACGCCGGTCAGTACGACCAGGTCGTCCGCGGCGCGCGGGGTGTCCTCGGGCCCTCCGGGCGCTGACTTGGACACAGACTCTCCGCTCATCGGGCTCTTGCTCCGTCCTCCTCGGTTGGGGAGGACACTAGAGACCCGATGTGAGGACCGTCATTACATCTGAGCGGAAATTGAGGATAACGATCCGGCCGCAACCGGACACAGTGTGTGAACGGGACACCCGCAGCCGTACCGGGTACATAACAGAAACACCGGCGACACAGGGTGACACTTGACTGTGACACCGATGATCGGTGTTCATGCCCTGGTACCACCTGGTACACAGAGAGCCGCCGATCGGCACATCACCACGGAGGAGGTACGTATGCGACTGCTGCTCGTCGAGGACGACGACCATGTCGCCGCCGCCCTCTCCGCGATCCTCGCCCGGCACGGCTTCACCGTCACCCACGCCCGCAACGGCGAGGAGGCGCTCCAGGCCGTCCTGCCCACGGCGCAGGGCGAGCGCCCCTCCTACGGGGTGATCCTGCTCGACCTCGGCCTCCCCGACCAGGACGGCTACCAGGTCTGCGGTCGCATCCGGAAGCTCACCACCACCCCGGTGATCATGGTTACCGCGCGCGGTGACGTACGCTCCCGGATCCACGGGCTCAACCTCGGCGCCGACGACTACGTCGTCAAGCCCTACGACCCCGGCGAGCTCCTCGCCCGCATCCACGCGGTCAGCCGGCGCAACGCGGGCACCGAAGAGACCACCGGGAGCGGCGCCGGTACCGACGGCACCCTGCTGCGGCTGGGTTCCGTCACCATCGAGCTGCCCACCCGGCGGGTCAGCGTCGAAGGCGAGAGCGTCCCTCTCACCCGCAAGGAGTTCGACCTCCTCGCCCTCCTCGCCCAGCGCCCCGGAGTCGTCTTCCGCCGCGAGCAGATCATCAGCGAGGTCTGGCACACCAGTTGGGAGGGGACCGGCCGCACCCTGGAGGTGCACGTCGCCTCCCTGCGCTCCAAGCTGCGCATGCCCGCCCTCATCGAGACCGTGCGGGGCGTCGGCTACCGCCTGGTCGCCCCCGCCGCCTGACCGCGGGACGGCCCCTCCGTGCGCACCCGCCTCCTGCCGCTGCTCATCGTCCTGATGGCGGGCGTCCTGCTCGCCCTCGGCTTTCCGCTCGCCGCCAGTCTCGCCGCGTCCGAACAGCAGCGGGTCATCGTCGACCGGCTCGACGACGGCGCGCGCTTCGCCGCCCTGGCCCAGTTCGTCAGCGAGACCAGCCCCGGCACCGACGAGCGGCGCGCCACCCTCCGCGGCGAACTCGCCAGCTACCACGACGTGTACGACATCCGCGTCGGCATCTTCTACCGCGACAACCGCGCCATGGCCGCCGCCCCCGAGGACTGGGCCGTCCCGAACGAGGGGGAGGGCCGCCGCGCCTTCCGCGAGGCGCTCCTCGGCCGCCGCAGCCACGACCCGCCCCAGGTGTGGCCCTGGCAGGGCCACGCCCGGATCACCATCGCCTCCCCGGTCGTCAGGGACGGGGACGTCGTCGCCGTCGTCGTCACCGACTCGCCCACCGGACAGCTGCGCTCCCGCATCCTGCGCGGCTGGCTGCTGATCTTCGTGGGCGAGGCCGCCGCCATGCTGCTCGCCGTCGGCGCAGCCTTCCGGCTCACCGGCTGGGTCCTGCGGCCCGTCCGCGTCCTCGACTCCGTCACCCACGACATCGCCACGGGCCGGATGAACTCCCGCGTCGCCGCGACCGGCGGGCCGCCCGAACTGCGCCGCCTCGCCCTCTCGTTCAACGAGATGGCCGACAACGTCGAGGAGGCGCTCGAACAGCAGCGGGCGTTCGTCGCCGACGCCTCCCACCAGCTGCGCAACCCGCTGGCCGCGCTGCTCCTGCGGATCGAGCTGCTCGCCATGGAGCTCCCCGAGGGGAACGAGGAGATCGCCTCCGTCCGGACCGAGGGCAAGCGCCTCTCGCAGGTCCTCGACGACCTCCTCGACCTGGCGCTCGCCGAGCACGCGGCGGCCGAGCTGCGGCTCGTCGACGTCGGCGCGCTCACCGCCGAGCGGGTCGCCTCCTGGCGGCCGGTCGCCGACGACAAGGGCGTCCTGCTGACCGGGGAGTGCGGGGCCGCCACGGGCTGGGCGGACCCGGTGGCGCTCTCCAGCGCCCTCGACGCGGTGATCGACAACGCGCTCAAGTTCACGCCGCCCGGGGAGGAGGTCACCGTCACGGTCCCGGTGCCGAAGGGCGCCGACGGCGTCTCGGTCGTCGTCGCCGACCACGGGCCCGGCCTCACCGAGGACGAGCTGGTACGGGTCGGCGACCGCTTCTGGCGCTCGGGGCGGCACCAGAACGTCAAGGGCTCGGGGCTCGGCCTGTCCATCACGCGCGTCCTGCTGACGGCCGGTGGCGGAAGCCTCGCGTTCGCCCCGAACGAGCCGCACGGGCTACGGGTGACGGTGACCGTCCCCCGGCACGCCCCGGCCGACGGCGGCAGGAGCACCGGTCAGGGCTTCACCGAGCGGTAGTAGCGGCGGGCTCCCTCGTGGAGCTTCAGGGGTTCCGTGTAGACGGCGGTCCGCAGGTCCACCAGCTGGGCCGGGTGGACCTGGCCGCCGATCCGGTCCCGGCTCCTGATCACCGTACGGGTGAAGCCCTCCACCAGGTCCCGGTCGGCCCCGACCGTGGTGACCAGGAGGTTCGCCACCGCCAGCGTCTCCACCTGCTGACCGTCCTGGGCCTTCGTGTACGCGTCGGCGGGGATCACCGCGGACCGGTAGTGGCGGGTCGCGTCGCCGGCCTGGTGCATCCGGTCCACCAGGGCCGCGTCCAGCGGGATCAGCCGGATCGGGAAGCGCTCGGACAGGTCCTGCACCGCGTGGGTCGGCAGCCCGCCCGACCAGAAGAAGGCGTCAAGATCACCGCGCTGCAGGAGCCCCGGCATCGTGTCGATGCCCGCCGACACCGGCTCGACGTCCCGGGTGGGCGTGAGGCCGGCCGCCGCGAGGACCCGGTCGGCGATCAGCCGTACGCCGGACCCGTCCTGGCCCACCCCGACCCGCAGCCCGCGCAGGTCCTGCGGCTCGCGGATCTCCGAGCCCTTGCGGACCACCAGCTGGACGTAGTCGTCGTACAGCCGGGCGCAGCCGCGCAGCCGCGCGAAGCCGGGCCTGCCCTCCCGCTGGTACTGCGCCACCGCGTCGGCCGTGGCGACGGTGAAGTCGGCCTCGCCCGTGGCCACCCGGGCCAGGTTCTGCTGGGAGCCCTCGCTGTCCTTGAGCCGTATCGACACCTCGGGCAGGTCCGTGGCGAGGGCCTGCTTGAGCAGATCCCCGTACCGCTGGTAGACGCCGGTGGGCACGCCCGTGCTGAAGGTGACCGTGCCGCTCGGCGCGGGGGCGCCGAAGGGCGCCAGCCACCACACCAGCACCCCGCACAGCGCGAGCAGCGCGGCCGAGGCCGCCAGGACACGGCGGCGGGCGGCGCGGGAGAGCGAGGCGAACATGACGGCGATCCTGCCAGCTCACCGCCGTCCCTGGCCAGGATCGGGCGGTGTGGGAGTCCGCACGGACCCGGGCGAGCGGGGCCGTGCGGACATCGGGGCCCGCGCGGACCCGGGGCGAGCGGGGCCGTACGGACATCGGGGCCCGCACGGACCCGGGCGCGCGGGGCCGTGCGGACATCGGGGGTGCTCGTCAGTAGGCGAAGCCGGACTTGCCCGTCTTCGTCGTGGTGACGTGGGTGATGCCGCTGCCCGGCGGCAGCGCGACCGTGGTGACGCTCGGCGCGGTGGGCGCGGTCGTCGAACCGTCGCCGAGCTGGGCGGCTCCGTTGGCGCCCCATCCGATCACCGAGCCGTCGTCGAGCGCGGCCAGGGTGAAGTCGGCTCCGCCGGCGATGTCCTGCACGCCCTTGAGGCCGTCCAGGACGACCGGGGTGGTGCGGTTGGCGTTGGTGCCGTCGCCGAGCTGCCGGTCGGTGTTCTTGCCCCAGCCGGCGAGGCTGCCGTCGTCGAGGACGGCGAAGGCGGAGGCCGAGGTGGCGAAGATCCTGGCGACCGAGTCGATGAAGGCGACGTCCACCGGCTTGTTGCTGTCGACGACGGTGTCGTTGCCGAGCTGGCCCTCGGTGCCCTTCCCCCAGCTCTTCACCGTCCCTTCGGCGGTGAGGGCGACGACGTGCTCGCAGCCCACCGCGATGGACTCGACGTCGACGAGGTCGGGGACCATCTGCGGGGTCTCGCGGGTCGTGTTGTTGCCCGTGCCGAGCCTGCCGTTGGTGCCCAGGCCCCAGGTCCAGACCGTGCCGTCCTGGCGCAGTGCCACGCTGAAGTCGCAGCCGGCGCCGACGTCCTTGACCTTGTCCAGGCTCTGCACGGGGATCGGGTTCTTGTACGGGTTGGTGGTGTCCTGGCCGGTGCCGAGCTGCTTCGAGGCGTTGCTGCCCCAGGCGAGGACCCGGCCGCCCTTGACGGCGAGGGCGTGGTTCGCGCCGGCGGAGACCTCGCTCACCCCGGAGAGACCGCTGACGGTCGCGGGGAAGCTCTGGGCGATGGTGGTGCCGTTGCCGAGCTGGCCGGTGGCGTTGGAGCCCCAGCTCTTGACGGTGCCGTCCTTGAGGAGGGCGACGGCGAAGCCGTTCGCGGCGGTGCCGGCACCGCCGCCGCCTCCGGACAGCTCACGGACGTCGTCCCGGGTGATGCCGGAGACGGCCGCGGGGGTCTGCTGGGCGAGGACGCTGCCGTTGCCCAGCTGTCCCTGCGCGTTCTCGCCCCAGGCACGCACCCAGGGGTCGGCGGCGGCGTGGGCGGTGAGCACGGGGGCGGTGAGGGCGGTGGCCGCCGTGAGGGCGGCGAGCAGGGTGACGCGCTTGCGGTGGTGCACGGGAGGACCTTTCGGGTCAGTAGGCGTAGCTGGTCTGCCAGACGGTGGAGGCCGCTACGCGGGTCGTGCCGCTGCCCGGGGGCAGGGCGGTGACCGGGGTGAGGGAGCTTGTGGTGGTGCCGTCGCCGAGCTGGCCGGAGCTGTTGTCGCCCCAGGACCGGACGGACCCGTCGGCGAGGACGGCGATCGTGTGCTTCCAGCCCCCGGCGACGGCGGTCACGTCGTCGAGTGCGGGGACCGGGACGGGAGTCGTCCGGTCGACGGTGGTGCCGTCGCCGAGCTGCCCCGCCGTGTTCCAGCCCCAGGCGCGGACGGTGCCGTCGTCCAGGACGGCGAGGTTGTGGTGGCCGCCGCTGAAGACGTGGGCGACTCCGTCGAGGTGCCGTACGTGCACGGGGGTCGGACTGGAGTCGGTGGCGCCGTTGCCGAGCTGGCCGTACGCTCCCCGGCCCCAGGCCTTCACGGTTCCGTCGGCGGTGAG
Source organism: Streptomyces exfoliatus (assembly GCF_000725545.1). Taxonomy (GTDB): domain Bacteria; phylum Actinomycetota; class Actinomycetes; order Streptomycetales; family Streptomycetaceae; genus Streptomyces; species Streptomyces exfoliatus. The sequence continues at coordinate 50,774 of NZ_JNZP01000007.1, forward strand.
CGCGAGGCTGTGATAGCAGCCGGTGGTGACGGCCACGACATCGGTGAGTCCCGGGACCTTCTTCGGGGTGTTCTGGTCGGTGGCGGAGCCGATGCCCAGCTGGCCGTCGGTGTTCCGGCCCCAGGTCCACACGGTGCCGTCCTCGCGCAGGGCCACCGTGTGGTAGCAGCCTGCCGCGATGTCCTTCACCTTGTTCGGGCCCTGGACCGCTACCGGGCGCGTCGCCGCCTCCGCACTGCCGTTGCCGAGCTGACCGAAGGCGTTGTCACCCCAGCCCAGGACCCGTCCCGCTCGGACGGCGAAGGCGAAATGGACCCCCGCCGCCACCTCGGAGACACCGGAGAGACCGGCGATCGTCGCCGGGAACGGCCGGCCGGTGGTCGTTCCGTCGCCCAGTTGACCGTTGCTGTTGCCGCCCCAGGACTGGACGGTGCCGTCGTTCAGGAGGGCGACGGCGAACGAGTTGACGTTGTTGCCCCCGCCACCGCCCAGCTCACGCACATCGGCCAAGGCCAGGCCCTTGACCGCGGACGGGGTCCACTGGTCGAGCGTGGAGCCGTCGCCCAGCTGGCCGGCGGAGTTGAGTCCCCAGGAGCGCACCCACGGGTCGCTGGGTTCGGCGGCGGCCGGTGTACCGGCCACGAGGAGCGTGATCAGGGCGACGAGGGGCCGGACGCAGGTGTACGTCATGACGTACCCGCCCGCTCAGTAGGCGTACGTCGTGTTGCCGCCGAGTGACACCGCCACCGCCTTGATCGCCGAGCCCTCGTTGAGGATCTTCACCGACTCGTAGCGCGAGACCGTGGTGCCGTTGCCGAGCTGGCCCTCGCCGTTGTGGCCCCAGGCGAAGATGTCGTCGGCCGTGACGGCGACGCCGTGCCGGGCGCCCGCGGCGAGGTGCTGGACGCCTTCGAGGCGCGGGATCTCGACGGGGGCGGTGCGGTTGGTGCGGGAGACGTTGGAGTCGAAGGCCTCGTCGGACTCCAGGAGCTGGCCGTACTGGTTGTTGCCCCAGCCCCAGACGTGGCTGTCGCTCGTCTTGACGTAGTTGTGGTGCGCGCCCGCCTCGATGTCGGAGACGCCCTCCACCCAGTCGACGTCGACCGGCAGGGTCGAGCTCTTGGTGCTGGAGTTGCCGAGCTGGCCGTAGAGGTTGTAGCCCCAGGCCTTGACGGTGTCGTCGGAGGTGAGGGCGAGGGCGTGGTGGCAGCCGGCGTCGATCTCCACGATCTCCTTCAGGTCCTCGACCTGCCGGGGTACGGAGCTGGTGGCGCGGTTGCCGGTTCCGAGCTGGCCGTGGATGCCGCGGCCCCAGGCGTACACCTTGCCGTTCTCCAGGAGGGCGAGGCTGAAGTCGCAGCCGGCCGAGATCTGCTTGACCTTGGGCATGCCCTGGACGCGGTCGGGGACGGTGCGGCTGTCGCCGGTGCGGTTGTTGCCGAGCTGGCCGTAGGCGTTGTCCCCCCAGGAGTAGACCTGGCCGCTGGTGTCGAGGGCGAGGGCGTGCCGCCCGCCGGCCGCGATGTCCTTGATGTTGGTCAGGCGGGGGACGGTGGTGGGCACGGTCTGGTTGGCGTTGCCGCCGTTGCCGAGCTGGCCGGAGGAGTTGTGGCCCCAGGACTTGACCGTCTTGTCGGTGCGGGCGAGGGCGAAGGAGTCGGCGGACGAGGTGCCGCCCGCCGACATCTGGTCGACGTCGCCGCGGAAGAGGCTGGTGACCGAGGACGGGCTGAGGCTGTCGCCGAGGGTGCCGTTGCCGAGCTGGCCTGTGCGGCCCGCGCCCCAGCTCAGGACGGTCGGGTTGCCCTCGTTGGCCTGGGCGGCGGGGGCGAGGGCCGGGAGGGCGGCGAGGGCGGCGGTGGCGAGGACCGCGGCGGCGAAGGGCCGGGTGCGCGATGCCTTGCGCGGGGGGAGGGTTCGTGAACGGGACATGGCTCTGCTCTCCTTCGACGGGGACATACGGGAGCGCGGCGTCCGGACCGTGGCGTCCGCGGGGAGGGCGGAGGCGTACGAGGCCGGGCGCGGGTCATGCGAACACGGTGTGCCGGGCCTCTGGGCATGGGGCGCCCACGGCCGGGTGCGGCGGCCGGGACGGGCCGCCGGGCACAGGAGCAGACTGTCCGAAAACGATCACCATGGCGAGCGGAAAGCGTTGAAACACCCGTTTGTCGGACCTCCGTTCGGGGCGGGAGTCCAGGGGGCGCACTCGGCCCCGGAGCACCCCTTCCGCCGGCTCGTCCGGGGCGTCCCGGCGGGCCGCCGAACGGCGGCGGCCGGGGGAGTGAGGAGCCCCGCCGTGCCCGGTCGCCCGCGCTCTCACCCGTACCCCCGAATCCCTACGAACGGGTGGACCGGCATGTCGGGGAGGTGGCTCGTGGACACCCCCGGCCGGCCCCTCGCCGCGGATCCGAGTGCGCTCCGCCGAAGTGGTGAGCGGCCCCCGGCGGGCACGCCGCGCCGTGTGTCCTGCCGGGGCGCCGGGGCCCCTGCGGTTAGCGTCGGTCTGCGCTCGGTGATCTTGAGGACAGTCCCCTGTCCGCCCCTGGCGTCCCTGGCCGAGCCAGCCAACCACCCCCCGTCCCAAGGGAGTTCCCCATGCCCGTGTCGAAGGCGTCGCCCCGTCGTGTGCTGACCGTCGCCCTCCTCGCCGCAGCCCTCGCCCTCCCCCTGGCCCCCGCCGCGTACGGCGAGGAGTGCAAGCCCGATGACCAGGTCTGCCAGGACCAGCAGGACAAGGAGGCCAACGCCAAGGAGGCGAAGAAGATCGAGGAGCAGCAGAAGAAGAACCAGGAGGCGGCCACCAAGGCCGACAAGGACATCAAGGCCGCGGAGAAGAAGCTCGAAGAGTGTCCGCCCGACTCGTCCTCCTGCATGAGCAAGCTGACCGGCGGCAAGGGCGCCGCCGAGGAGAAGGGCCTCAAGGACATGACCGAGACCATTTCCTCGAACAAGCCCGAGCCGGCGAACAACGCGGCCCAGGCCGTGACCTCGACCTGCGCGTCCTTCCCCGGCTCGCTGCCGCAGGGCTCCACCGACCCGGGACAGTCCCCCTTCCCGGTCGACCAGCTCTGCAGCCTCCTCGGCAGCTGAGCCGCACCCCGCGCACGTCCCCTGTCCCCTCCGCCTCCCCTCCGTCCCGAAGGGATCCCCCGTCATGCCCGCGTGCCATCGCCGCGCCGCCCTGCTGCCCGCCCTCTCTGTGCTCGTCGGCCTCGCCGCCGTCTCCCTCGCGCCGCCCGCCGGTGCCGCCTCCGAAGGGGGGCCGGGCGAGCCCCCCGTGGCCCGCGCCCTCACCGCCGACGGGCGCCCGGCCAAGGTCGCCGACGTCCTGAGGTACTGCGACACCAAGCGCTCCGCCTGCACCTTCGCCATCGACCGCAAGCTGGGCCGCGAGTACGCCACCACCGTGAAGTCGCTCGGCAACGCCGTGGTCAACTGCACCCAGAGCGACATGGCGGTCGACCGGACCGTCACCCTGAGGACCAGCAGCACCGACAACATCGGCGGGGAGATCTCCGGGAAGATCACCGCCGAGGGCTCCGTCACCGCCTCCGGCGAGGTCACCACCAACCTCTCCAACGACAACAGCAGCGAGACCAAGACGCCCAACCTCAAGGACGGGCCGACCTCGACGAACGGCACCAAGATCAGCGTCGCCGGCGGAGCCAAGGCGGCCGGATCGATGAGCGCGAAGCTCGCCTTCGAGGCCGCGTTCAAGGCCACGTACTCCAAGTCCTGGACCGTCGACAACACCGAGACGACCGTCTACAAGTCCACCGTCAAGGCGCACGACATGCTCGTCTTCGGTGCGAGCGCCGCCATACGACGTGTGGTCGGCAACCTCGTCGCCGACACCGGGGCGCGGATCATGGGCATCGCCGTGGAAAGCCCGTCGATGGTCACCAGCAGCATGTTCATCGCCCAGACGTACGCCGCCCCCGCCGGCACCTGCAGCGGTACGCGGCCCCCCGCCCCCGCTCCCGCCCCGGCTCCCGCCCCCGCTCCCGCCCCGGCTCCCGGTCCCGGTCCCGCTCCGGCTCCCGGTCCCGGGCCGGTCTCCGCAGCCGAGGTCCCGGCCGCGCGGGCGGTGCCTCCGGGCGCGGCTCCGAAGCACGTCGTCAACCTGCCCGCCGACGCTTCCTGACCCGGGGGAGAACCACCATGAACCGCACCGTGCTCCCGGCCCTCGTCGTCCTCGGGGCCACCGGACTGCTGCTGCCCGTCGTGCCACTCGCGTACGCGGCACAGGCCGCTCCGGCGTCCCAGGCCGTCCCCGTCCTCAACGGCGACTTCGCCGAACCGGTCATGAAGGGCGACGGCCCCACCACCGTCGGCATCGAATCCTGGACCGGCCTCAACCAGCGCTACTCGCCCACCGCTTCGGGCCGCTCGGACAGCTCCCACGGCGTCGCCCTCCAGAAGGACGGCAACACCCTCCAGCAGCGGCTGCGCGGGGTCCGGGCCGGAGCCCGCGTCACCGTCAGCTACGAGGACAGCCCCGCCGTCTCCAAGGAGTGCACCGGCGAACAGGTCGTCGAAGGACAGCCGTACACCGTCGGCGGCTCCGGCGGCCCCGTCCGGGAGGTCACCACCGCCACGGACCCCGACCGTACGAAGGGGAAGCCCGGCACCGGCCGCTGGACCGCCCGCAGCTACGTCTTCACCGCGAGCGAGAACGAGCCGCTGCTCACCTTCACCTCCAAGGTCACCGACTCCCGTACGCACGTGACCTGTTCGCCGATGATCGCCCGCATCCGCGCGGTCGAGGTCCCGCCGGCCCTCGACAAGACCGTCGACAAGACGGCGCTCGGGACCTCGGAGGCGTACAAGGGAAACGAACGCGAGAGCACCCTCCACAACGCGGCCGCCGCCTGCAACGGCGAGAACGCCTGCACCTTCCGGCCGGACACCCGCACCTCCTTCCGCTACTACGACCGGGCACGGGTCATCGGCGAGGCCTTCGTCAACTGCACCCGCAACACCCTGGAACACTCCCGGCTCCTGTCCTACGCCGAGCGCGGGCACGACAGCGTCTCCCAGACCTACGCCGACGCCAACCTGGCGCTCAACGAGGTGGCCAGGCTGCCCACTTCGGGCGTTCGCGAGGAGGACGAGAAGCGGGTCAAGGAGCGGCCCATGGCCACCCAGTTCGCCCTCGCCTACGAGAAGGGCTGGCAGCGGCCCTGGCAGTGGTTCAGCAGCGACCAGCGGACCGTCGTGGAGAAGATCCAGCCCGGCGAGGTGAGCTGGGTCGAGATGCAGCCCAGCCGCGAGCGGGTCGAGGGCTGGTTCGTCAGCAAGAAGGACGACTACCGGCTGCACGCCGTCATCGACGGACCCTCGCGGGCCGTGCCCGACCGGCTGCTCCAGCGCACCGGACCCATGTCGGAGGCGGAGAAGCAGCGCTGCACCGCCGCCCGGCCGATGGCCACCACCCCGGTCGGCGCGGACGCGCCCGCGAGCTCCAGCGACAAGGGGCTCCTCAAGATCCCCGCGCCGACGGCTCCCGGTGTGCGGTCATCGGACCGGAGCATGCCGCTGGACTGACCCGGCGGGACCGCCCCTGCCCCACCCCGCCACGGCGGTGAGGGACCGCGCCCGCCTCACCCCGCCACGGCGGTGAGGCGGCGCACCACCTCCTCCACCCCCAGGACCCGTGCCACGGCGAACAGGTCGGGGCTGCGGGTGGCGCCCGTCAACGCGACCCGGACCACGTTCGCGACGTCCCTCGGCGGGCCCGCCCAGCGGCCCGGATCCCGGCGCCAGGCCGCCGTGTCCGGCGCGTAGCCGTGCCGCCCGGCGAGCTCGCGGAGCTCCGCGAGCCACCGCTCCGGCGTCCCGGCGCCCACCGCCTGCCGCACCGCCGCCGCGAAGTCGGCCGCGATCCGGCGTACGAGATCCGGGGCGAGGCCGCCGTAGCGGTCGTCGTCGGCGGCCGGCGGCGGACCGAAGAGCTCCGTGAAGAAGAAGCCGTAACGATCGCGGAAGCAGGACCAGCGGTCCAGGTCCTTCCGGGCCGGCGCGCCCTCGGGGCGGCCCGTGGCCACGGCGGCGAGCGCGAGCCCCCGGTGGCGGACGAGGACCGACGCCAGCTCCGGATCGTGCTCCTCCGCCCAGGCGAGGAGCTGGTCGTACAGCTCGTCCGCGGCGAGCGAGGCGATGAACTCCCGGCTCAGCGACTGCAGTTTGGGGAGGTCGAGGAGCGGGCCCGAAGGGCGCATCCCGTCGAGGCGGACGGGGGCGGCCAGCGCCTGGGACGTGGGGACGTCCATCAGCCGGATGTTGGCCAGACCTCGCAGGTAGTGCCGTACCGCGGCCGGTGGATAGCCGGCGGTCAGGTAGTAGTCCACCGACGCCTCGGGGTCCTTGCGCTTGCTGAGCTTGCGACGCGAGGGCCCCTCGGCCTTCATCAGCGGCGCGAGATGCGCGTACGCGGGCGGCTCGAAGCCGAGTGCCGTGTGCAGCTGCAGATGGACCGGCGTCGACGAGAGCCACTCCTCGCCGCGCACCACGAGCGACACCCGCATCAGGCGATCGTCCACGACATGCGCGAAGTGGTAGGTCGGCAGCGGGAGTTCCTCCCGCGAGGACTTGAGCAGCACGATGTCGTTGCCGTTGTCCCGCATGGTGACGGAGCCGCGGATGCGGTCCGCGAAACGGACCCGGCCGGGGAACTCGTACGGGCAGCGGAACCGCACCACGTACGGTTCGCCCGCCGCGAGCCGACGCGCCACCTCCTCGGGGGCGGCCGTCCGGCACGGCGCCCACCGGCCGTAGTAGCCCAGCGGCGATCGGCCCGCGCGCTGCTCCTCCGCGCTCCGGGCGAGCCGGTCCTTCGCGCAGAAGCAGGGATACGCGCGGCCCCGGCGCAGCAGCTCCCGCACATGGCTGAGATAGACGTCCCGGCGCTCCGACTGGAGGTACGGGCCCCAATCGCCGTCCCCGGCGGTCCCGCCCTCGTCGGGGGCGAGCCCGAAGGCGCCGAGGAGGCGTGAGAACTCCTCCGCCGCCCCCGCCACCCGGCGCGAGCGGTCGGTGTCCTCGACGCGCAGCACGTGCACGCCGCCCGACTGGTGGGCCAGGGCGCGCGCCACGGCCGCCGTGTAGAGACCGCCGATGTGCAGATGTCCGGTGGGGCTCGGGGCGAAGCGCGTCACCTCGGCACCCGCCGGAAGGGCGCGCGGCCGGAACCGCCGCTCCCAGTCGGCCGGTTCGGGGAGATCGGGCGGGAACATCGCGTTGATGACGGACAGGTCGAGCACGGTGGACTCCCTCCTGGGGTTCCTGCGGAGATCCACGGTAGGCAGGTGACCGGCCGATTCGAGCGGACCGGGGGCCCGAGGCTGCGGAACCCCGAACCCTCTTCGGCGTCGACCGCTGCGAGCGGGACGGCCGGTCAGTAGCGTCGGCGGGACGGATCGACAGGACGTACGCGGATCAGCGACTCGGGGGGACCATGGGCGGCACGCGCGCGGTGGCCCTGCTCGCCCTCGGCTCCTTCGCCATGGGGACCGACGCCTACGCGATGGCGGGACTCCTCCCCGCCATCGGCGCCGACCTGCACGTCTCCGTCTCCCTCGCCGGCCAGTCCGTCACCGCCTTCACCCTCTGCTACGCCCTGGCGGCGCCCCTGTTCTCGGCCGTCCTCGCCCGCTGGGGCACCCGTACCGTCCTGGTGACCGCCCTCGTGGTCTTCGTCCTCGCCAACGCCGGGACCGCGCTCACCGGTTCGTACGCCGGGCTTCTCGGCACCCGCGCCCTCGCCGGGGCCGCGGCGGGCCTCTTCACCCCGGCGGCGGCCACCGCCGCCGTCGCGCTCGTCCCGCCCGAGCGGCGCGGCCGGGCCCTCGGCCTGGTCCTCGGCGGGATGAGCGCGGGCACCGTCCTCGGCGTGCCGCTCGGACTGCTCGTCGCGGCCGCCCACGGCTGGCGGGCGGCTCTCTGGCTGATCACCGCACTCGGCGTGGCCGCACTGCTCGGCGTCGCCGGCGCCCTCCCCCCGGTCCGGGGAGCTGCCGCGCCCTCGCTGCGGGCCAGGTTCGGCGCCCTCGCCCGGCCCCGGGTGGCCGTGGTCGTCGCCGTCACCTTCACCCAGACCGTCGCCGGCCTCGGGCTGTACACCTATCTGGAGCCGGTCCTGCACCGCGTCGCCGGCATCGGGAGCGTGGTGCCGTACCTGTGGGTCTGGGGCATCGGCGGCGTCTGCGGCAGCCTCCTCGCCGGCACCCTCGTCGACCGGACGGGCAAGCCCGCCCTGCTCGCCGTCGCCCTGCTCGGCACCCTCGGCGGCGCCCTGGCCCTGCTGCCGTGGGCCGGCGCCGTACCCGGACTCGTCCTGCTGCCCCTCGTGGTCTGGGGCGCGGTCGGCTGGGCCTTCGTCGTGCCGCAGCAGCACCGGCTCCTCGGCCCGGACGCCCAGGGGGGCGCGGCCGCCGTCGGCCTCAACAGCTCCGCCACCTACCTGGGCGGCGCCGTCGGCTCCGCGCTCGGCGGCCTCGCCCTCGCCCACGGGCTCGATGCAGGCCGGCTCCCGCTCCTGGCCGCCGGGGTCGCGTGCGCGGGAGTCCTCCTCCATCTCACGGCCGTGCCCGCGCTCGCCCGGCGCGAGGCCAGGACCGGCCGGCCCACCACGGAACACGCCCACGGGGCCGGAGCCGCGGACGCGACCGCGGCCGGGGCCCCGGAAAGGAACGCCCCATGAAGTTCGGCGTCAATCTGCCCAACTACGGGCCGGAGGCCACCCCCGACGCGCTCGCCGACTGGGCGCTGCGGGTCGAGTCGATGGGCTACCACTACGCCATGGTCTCCGACCACGTGGCGCTCACCCCGGACGTGCAGCACCTGTTCCCCGCCCCGTTCTACGACCCCCTCGCGACCCTCGCCTGGCTCGCCGGGGTCACCAGGACCGTCGGCCTCGGCACGACGGTGACGATCCTCCCGTACCGCCATCCCGTGCACACCGCACGGGTCGCCGCCAACATCGACCGGTTCAGCAACGGCCGGCTCGTCTTCGGCGCGGCGGCCGGCTGGGCGGCGGGGGAGTTCGCCGCACTCGGCGTCCCGTACCGCAGGCGCGGCGCGATCAGTGACGAGTACCTCGCCGCGATCAAGGCCTGCTGGGCGGACGAGGTCGCCTCCTTCGACGGCGCCCACGTCTCCTTCCGCGACCTGCACACCGGACCGCTTCCCGTGCAGCGGCCGGGCCCGCCCGTGTGGGTCGGCGGACACAGCCACGGCGCGCTCCGCCGGGCCGTCCGCCTCGGCGACGCCTGGCACCCCACGTCCGTCACCGGTGACTGGCTCATCGGCGTCGGCCTTCCGGCGCTCCGCCGGGTCGCCGAGGAACAGGAACTGCCCGTGCCCGACGTCTGCCCCCGCATCAAACTCCGGCTCACGTCACGCCCCTTGGGGCACGGGCGGCTCCTCGGCGAGGGCACGCGGGACCAGATCGCCGACGACCTCGGACTGCTCCAGGACCTGGGCGCGCGGGCCGTCGTCCTCGACCCCACCTACCCGGGCGACCGGCGGGAGCCGGGCCGCACCGCCCGCGACCTCGACGTGCTGGAGACACTGGTCAAGGAGGTCATCGACGTGGACGCCGGCTGCGTACGATGACCGGACGGCGGCAGCGGGAGCGGCACGGCAGGGTACGGGGGCAGGCGACATGACCGATCCGGACCTGCGGAAGCTGCGGGTGCTGAGGGAACTCAGCGAGCGCGGCACCGTCAGCGCGGCCGCCCGCGCCCTCCACCTCACCCCGCAGGCCGTCTCGCAGCAGATCAGCGCCCTCGGGCGGGAGTTGGGCGTCCCCCTCACCGAACCGTCCGGGCGTCGGCTGCGGCTCACGGCGGCGGCACGGATCGTGCTCCGGCACGCCGACGTCGTCTTCACCCAGGTCGAGCAGCTCCGCGCGGAACTCGCCGCCCACCGGGGCGGCGAGCGTGGCGAGGTGGCGATCGCCGGATTCTCCACGACCCTCTCGGCGCTGATCCTGCCCGCCGTGGCCCGGCTGCGCGAGACCCGGCCGCTGCTGCGGACCTCGCTCGCCGAGGTCGACCCGCCGGAGAGCTTCTCCCTGCTGCACCGCGGCGAGGCGGACGTGGTCATCTCCGCCGACACCGCCCGCGCCTTGGACACGGCCCGCGCCCCGGGCACGGCGGCGCAGGACGGCCGCCCCGACGGCCGGTTCCACCGGGTCCCGCTCTGCGACGACCCCTTCGACATCGCCCTGCCGGAAGGCCACCGGCTCCTGGACGGCGAGCGGCTCGTCCTCGCCGACCTCGCCGACGAGACCTGGATCTTCGCCACCACGGGCCTCTGTCACGACATCGGGGTGGCCGCGTGCACGGCGGCCGGGTTCACCCCGCAGGCCTCCCACGCCATCGGCGACTGGGACGCCACGCTCGCGGCGGTACGGCTCGGCCTGGGGGTCGCGCTGGTGCCACGGCTCGCCAAGCCGGCGCCGCGGCCCGAAGTGACGATCCGCGCGTTCAGCGAGCTGGCGCCCTCGCGCACGGTCTTCGCCGCCGTACGCGAGGGCAGCCAGACCTCCCCGGAGATCGCCGCCGTCCTGGACGCGCTCCGCACCGCGGCCACGGCGGCCGTCGCGGGCTGACCAGGCGGAGCGATTCGCCCGCCCGGCTGACCAGGCAGAGCGATTCGCACGCCCGGCTGACCAGGCGGAACGCGATTCGCCACGGCTCGTGGACGGTACCGTCCACAAGCCGTTGCTGGACCGGCCCGGCCGCCGGTGCGAGGCTCGAACCCGTACCGCGGACCGCCCCGCGCACCCCCTGCTTCTCCCCCTTCTCTCCTCCTGGAGCGGAACACCCATGTCCAAAGCCACGTACACGCGGCTGGCCGCGCTGAGCCTCATCTGGGGCTCCGTCTTCCTGTGGATCAAGATCGCCGGGTACGGCTTCTCACCCGTGCAGATGGTGCTGATCCGGCTCGCCCTCGGCGCCGTCGTCATCCTCGCCATCGGGTACGCCAAGGGCCTCCGACTGCCCAAGGATCCGGCCACCTGGGGCCATCTGACCGTCGCCGCCCTCCTCGGCAACGCCGTCCCGTGGACCCTGTACGCCCAGGGGGAGATCGCCGGATCGAGCAGCGTCGCCGCCGTGGTCAACGGCAGCGCGCCGATCTGGACCCTGGCCGCCGCCCTGCTCCTCGGCCAGGAGAAGAAGGTCTCCGGCTTCAAGGCGGGCGGGGTGCTGCTCGGCCTCGGTGGCACCGCGCTCATCGCCTCTCCCTGGAACTCCGCCTCCGCCGGGACCGGTTGGAGCATCCTCTGCTTCGTCCTCGGCTCCATCAGCTTCGGCGCCAGCTTCGCGTACATGGGCAAATTCCTCGTCGGCAAGGGCGTCCCGCCCCTGATGCTCGCGGGCGGGCAGCTCGGCGCCGCCACCGTGCTGCTCCTGGCCGCCTTCCCGTTCCTGGGACTCCAGACCGTCACCTGGCGCACCGACTCGGTGATCTCCGTCCTCGTCCTCGGCGTGGTCTGCACCGGCTTCGCCGCGCTTCTCAACTTCGAGCTGATCATCAAGGACGGGCCCACGGTCGCCTCCACCGTCACCTACCTGATGACCGCGGTGGCCGTCGTCCTCGGCGCCGTCGTGCTGAACGAGCCGCTCGGCTGGACCGTGTGGCTCGGGGCGGTGGCGGTCCTCGCGGCCACCGGTCTGCTCCGGCGCAAGCCGCGCCCCGCACCCGAGCCGCAGCCCCCGGCCGCCTCCGTACCGGCCGCGGTGGCGGCCGATCGGAGCCGATAGCCGGCCACCGTCGAAAATCGGCACCGCAAGGCGATACCCGGCCGTTTTCGGCGGCCGGGTGCGCGCCATTCCCTCGGAAATGCCGGGCGGTCGGCCGCAACATTGTGTTCATTAATGGTACGGGTGACGGATGGTAGCGTCATATACGGAAACACCCGGCCTTTGTGGGGGAGTCGTACGTGCCTTTTGTCGTCGAACTCGTCTTCCGTGGAAATGAGACGGACCGGTTGAGTTTCGGAGAGGCTCACCGGACCTACTGGAAAAGGATGGCCGCGCACGGCATCCTGCTCGGCGGCGGTCCCTGGCGGGACGGCAGCGGGGAACTCCTGGTCTGTGAGGCCCGCGACCGCCGCGCACTCTTACGGGTCCTGTACGCCGACCCGTACGCGCAGGCCCACCTCATCGGAGAGGTACGGGTCAGGGAATGGAACGCGACCATGGGGCAGGCGGTGCTCGCGGGCCTGGAGCGGACCACCGGCGGGGCCGGGACCCACGAGCGAATACGTCGGGGCGTCCCGGCGCCCGTCGCACCGCTCGCCCCGCCGAGCACCCGTGAGGGGCTGACCGCCCACGAGCGGCGCATCGCCACGATGATGCTCGACGGTCTGACCAACCGCCAGATCGCGGACTCCTTCACGGTGTCGACCCGGGCCGTGGAGCTGCACATCACCCGCATCTACCGCAAGCTCGACATCCGACGCCGCGCCCAACTGGCCGCTGCCATCGGCCGCTTCGAAGCCGCGCCGGCCCTCTGACCGGTCCGCCACACCACACGCACACGATGGGGAGTCACCATGCCGCTGGTCGAGATAACCGTTCCCGAGGGCGCCCTCTCCGAGGCTGCGGCGCAGGTCCTGCAGCAGCGGGTCGCCGACTCCGTGCTGACGGCCATGGGGCTGCCGCACACGGATTTCTTCGCCTCCGCCACCTGGGTGTACGTCCGTGAGGCCGCCAAGGGGCTCGCGACCACCGGGGCCGGCACGCCCCCCGGGGTCCTGGTCGTGGTCACGCCCCTGGAGGGCTTCCTCACCCCCGAGCGCAACGAGACCCTCTCCGTGGAGATCACCCGGCAGGCGAGGGAGGCGACGGGCTCCGACGCCGTGGTCTGGGTCGTCGTCAACGAGATCCCGGAGGGGAACTGGGCCGTGAACGGCGCTCTCACCCGCCGGGCGAAGATCGACGAATTCGTGGCCGAAGCAGAAGCGGAAGCCGCCCGCGCCCACTGAATTCAGCTTTTCGGAGGCGCCGCACCGTAATACGGTGCGGCGCCGTTCTTTTTGCGTGAATCCCGGTGCCGGATCAAGCCGCGGGTGCGGAATCCCGTATCGATGTACAGCCCGTCGGGATCGTACGGTGATGTCAATGGCACCGACGGATGGGAGAGACTCGTTCATGGCTCTGCATTCGGCGCCGCGACTCGGTGTGGTGGTTCCTTCGGGAAACGCCGCGGCCGAACCCGAGATCGGCAGCCTCGTCAGCCCCGCTTTCCATGTCCACACCTCGCGATTTCCGGTGCTCCCCGGAAAAGACCTGCGCGGCCGGCTCGAGACGTACAACGACGTGCTCCCCGAAGTGCTGGGGAATTTCGGCGGACTGCGTCTCGACGCCGCCGTCGTCTCCTGCACCGGTTCGCACTACCTTCTGACGCCGGACGGCGACCTGGCCCTCTGCGCGGAACTCTCCGAGCGCCTCGGATCACCCGTACGGTCAGCGGCCCTCGCCATTCTCGACACCGCGCGGGCGGTGGGTACGGAGCGGCTGGTCCTCGTCTCGCCGTACGAGCCCTGGCTCACCGAACTCTCCCGCGCCTACTGGGAGTCCGCGGGACTCGCGGTCGACCGGGTGGTCAAGGTCCGGGCCGGCGCCCGCTTCTCGCCGTACGACGTGACCACCGGCGAACTCGTCGCCCAGGTCCGGGAGGCCGAACTCCCCGAGGACGCGACGCTGTTGTTCACCGGCACCGGCATGTTCACCTTCGACGCCCTCGCCGAGCTGGGCCGCGACAGCGGACGCACCCTGCTCACCTCCAACCTGGCGAGCGCCTGGTGGGCCCGCGACACCCTCGGGCTCCCGGCCACGGGCCCGGACGCGCACCCGCTGCTGCGCAGGCTCGCGGAGCGGACCGGCCGTGACGACACCGCGGGGCGCGACGCGCTGGCCGTGTCGTGAGCGGCTCCCGTGCCTCCCGTGCCTCCGTCGGCACCGTCGCCGTCGTCGGCGCAGGCCCCGTCGGTCTGACCGCCGCCCTCGTCCTCGCCGAGGCCGGGGTCCCGGTGACCCTCGTGGAGTCCAGGGACGCGCCGGCCACCGAGTCCCGCGCGTCCACCTTCCACCCGTCCACCCTCGACCTCCTCGACGAACTCGGCGTCGCCGTCGCCCTGCGCCGCCAGGGCCGTACGGTCGACCGCGTCCAGTGGCGCGACCTGGACGGCGTCGTCCACGCCGAACTGGACTACGCCCTGCTCGCCGGGCACACCGCGCACCCGTACCGGCTCCACGTCGAACAGGCCCGGCTCACCCCGCTGCTGCTCGACCGGCTCACCGCGACCGGCCTCGCCGACATACGGTTCGGGGCCACCGTCACCGGAGCGGAGGACACCGGCGACGGGGTGCGGCTCCGCACCGAAGACGCGGCGGGGCGGGGGACCGTCAGCCGTCACCCGTACGTCCTGGCGGCCGACGGCAGCCGCAGTCGCCTCCGTGAACTCGCCGGGCTCCCCGGCACGGCCGAGGAGTACCCCGACTACGCCCTCCGCGTGGTCACCGAGTCACCGCTCGACGAGCTGCTCCCCGGGCTCGCCCCGCTCGCGTACGTCCGCGACCCGAGGGCCTCGTTCAGCGCGCTCGGCATGCCCGACCACTGGCGACTGATCTTCCGGATCCCGAACGGGGTGGCGCGGGACGAGGTCCTCACGCCGGAGGCCGTACGGGCCAGGGTCGAGCAGGCCCTGCCGGGCGCCGCCGGACGGGCCGTGCGCGTCGCCGACGCCCACACCTACCGGCTCGCACGGTTCCTGCTGCCCCGCTACCGGGCCGGCCGGGTGCTGTTCGCCGGGGACGCGGCCCACCTGACCTCCACCGCGGGCGGCCTGAACATGAACTGCGGGATCCACGACGCCGTGGAGACGGGACGGGCCCTCGCCGCCGTGCTGCGGGGCGAAGGGCCGGACGAGGCACCGCTCGACACGGCCCTCGGGCGCCGCCGCTCCGTCGTCGAGACGGCGGTCATCCCCCGCAGCGAGGCCCGCACGGCCGGACTCGACAGCGCGGCCGAACTCCCCGCCCGGCTCGCCTCCCTGAGGCGCACCGCCGCCGACCCCCGCTCGGCGACCGACTACCTGCTCAAGGCATCACTTCTCGACGTCGCACCACGACCCCTGACACGACCCCCGAAAGGTGAGGCGCATGCGGATCTGGTTTCACAAGCACACCGTTGAGGGACGCCTGCCGCTGCTCGACCAGTGGTACCGCGAACACCTGGACGCGATCGCCGCACCCGGCACCACCGTCGACATCAAGACCCTGCCGGCCGACACGTACCCCGACCGCACACCGTTCGGGCTCGTCGGCCACCACTCCGCGCAGGTGCTCTTCAGCCGGCACTTCTCCGAGTCGGCGCTCGTCGCCGAGCGCGAGGGCTACGACGCCTGGGTGATCGCCGCGGGCCAGGACCCCGGCCTGCGCGACGCCCGGCACCTCGCCTCCATCCCCACCCTCGGCTACGGCGAGACGGCCTTCTTCCTGTCCGCGCTCACCGGGCAGCGCTTCGGCGTCCTCGGTTTCATGCCGCCCCTGGAGGAGCCCATCCGGGCCAACATCCGGCAGTACCGCCTCGAATCCTCGCTGAGTTCCTACGAGGTCGTCCCCGGCGGCTGGGACTCCGTGCACCGCTCCCTCGAAGGGGACTTCGACGAGTTCGTCGAGGTGTACTCGGCAGCCGCCGAGCGGGCCGCACGCGCCGGGGCGGAGGTCATCATCCCCGCCGAGGGCATCCCCAACGAGATCCTCTGGCACCTCGGCATCCACGAGCTGCACGGACTCCCGGTGATCGACCCGGCGGGACTCGCCGTCAAACTCGCCGAAACCCTCGTGCAGCTGGGCGAGTTGAAGCTCTTCCAGCGCAGCGGCCACGGCTACTGGTTCAGCCGCCCCGAGGAGCCCGTGGCCAAGCACCTGGAGCAGGTGTTCCTGGGCGAGGCCCTCTAGGAGATGCCGTGTCCACCGCGCCGCGCGCCCCTCACGCCCCGCACCCGCACCCCCATACGCACCCGCACCCCCATACGCACGCGCACCCGTATGCGCACCCGCACCCGTACTCGTACTCGCACGCCGCCACGCCCTCCAGGGAGCCACGCCCATGACGTACGAAGCCGCCTACGGCCGCAACATCGCCGGCACCGACCCCGCCGCCCCCTACTACCGCCCCCGCCGCCTGCGCCGGACGCCCGCGCTGCGCCGCTTCGCCGCCGAGACCCGGGTCGGCCCCGCCAACCTCGTCCAGCCCCTCTTCCTCCGCGAGGGCCTCGGCGAGCCCCGGGAGATCCCGTCCATGCCGGGCGTCTTCCAGCACACCCGCGACACCCTCAGGAAGGCCGCGGCCGAAGCGGTCGCCAACGGCGTCGGCGGACTGATCCTCTTCGGCATCCCCGAGCAGAAGGACCCCACCGGCACCGGTGCCGTCGACCCCGACGGCATCCTCCAGGTCGCCCTGCGCGACGTCGTCGCCGAGGTCGGCGACTCCACCGTGATCATCGGGGACATCAACCTCGACGAGTACACCGACCACGGGCACACCGGAGTCCTGGACGCGAACGGCGACGTCGACAACGACGCCAGCATCGAGCTGTACGCCCGGGCTGCCGTCGTCCAGGCCGACGCGGGCGCCCAGATCGTCGCCCCCAGCGGCATGATGGACGGCCAGGTGCGCCGTATCCGCGAGGCCCTCGACCGGGCCGGCCACCAGTCCGTCGCCATCCTCGGCTACTCCGCCAAGTACGCCTCGCACTTCTACGGCCCCTTCCGGGACGCCGTCGAGTCCACCCTGCGCGGCGACCGCAAGGGCTACCAGCAGTTCCCCGGCAACATCCGCGAATCCCTCCTGGAGGTCTCGCTGGACGTGGCCGAGGGCGCCGACCTGGTGATGGTCAAACCCGCGCTCGCGTACCTCGACATCGTCCGGCTCATCGCCGACCACGTGCAGGTGCCCGTCGCCGCCTACCAGGTCTCCGGCGAGTACTCCATGGTCGAGGCGGCCGCCGCCAAGGGCTGGATCGACCGCGACCAGGTCGTCCGCGAGAGCCTTGCCTCCATCCACCGCGCGGGCGCCACCCAGATCATCACGTACTGGGCCTCCGAGTTCGCCCAGAGCCTGGACCGGTGACCCGGTGACCGCGTCCTCCACCATGCTGGTCCTCGGCATCAGCCACGCCAGCGCCCCGCTCGACCTCCTGGAGAGACTCGCCGGGACCGACCGGCCCACCGAGGACCTCGTCTCCGACGTGACCTCCGTCGACGGCATCGACGCCGCCGTCGTCGTCTCCACCTGCAATCGCCTGGAGATCTACGCCGAGACCCGGGTCGGCTCCTCCGGAGCCGGCGGACCCTCCGAACTCGAAGGGCTCGGAGCGCTGTTCGCCCGGCACACCGGCGTCGACCACGAGGAGATCGCCCCCCACCTCTACAGCCACCACGCCGACGGGGCCGTACGCCACCTCTTCGCCGTGGCCTCCGGCCTCGAATCGGTGGTGGTCGGCGAGGACCAGATCCTCGGCCAGGTCAAACTGGGCCTCGAACGGTCCCAGCGGCTCGACCGGACCGGCCGGGTCCTCGCCAAGGCCGTGCAGACGGCCCTGCGGGTCGGCAAGCGGGCCCGCAACGAGACCGGACTCAACGAGGCGGGCCGCTCGCTCGCCACCGCCGGACTCGGCTTCTTCGAGCGCCGGATCGGCTCGGCCGGCTCCCTGCACGGCAAGACCGCCCTGGTCATCGGCGCCGGAGCGTTCGCCGGAGTCGTCGTGGCCGCGCTGCGCCGCTCCGGCCTCGACCGGGTGCACGTCGCCAACCGCACCCCGGAGAAGGCACAGCGCCTCGCCGAGACCGGCGGGGGAGCGGGGTACGACCTGACGGACGTGCCCCGGCTGCTCACCGAGGTGGACGTGGTGGTCGGCGCGACGGCCGCCACCGGCCACCTCGTCACCGCACGGCACGTCGAGGAGGCGCTCGCCGCCCGGGACGGCCGGGAACTGTTCCTGCTCGATCTGTCGCTGCCGCACAACATCGCGCCCGCCGCGGCCGGACTGCCCGGCGTCACCTTCGTCGACCTGCGCCGGATCGCGGAGGAGGGCCAGGAGGACGAGATCTCCACGGCCAGCGTCCAGGCCGCGCACGAGCTGATCGACGCGGAGGTCGCCCGGTTCCGCACCGGTCTCCGCCTGGCGGGCGCCAAGCCCGTCCTCACCGCGCTGCGGGCGGCCGCCACCGAGGCCGCCGAGGCCGAACTCGACCGACTGCAAAGGCGGTTGGAGGGCGTCGACAGCGCGGTCAGGAAGGAGATCGACCGCAGCGTGCGCCGCATCGTCGACAAGGCCCTCCATCAGCCGACCGTCCTCGTGCGGGAGCTGGCGGCCGACCCGGACGGAGCCCGGCACATCGCCGCCTTCGCGCGCCTCTTCGCGGCGGCGGAGGACGGCACCACCGGCACCACCACCGACACCCCCACGAACGACGTGAACACCACGCACACCACGAACAGCACGACCGACAACAAGATCGAGGCCATCGCATGAGTGACATCTCGGCTCTCTGGGAAGCCGGATCCATCGCCGTCATCGGCGCCAGCGAGCGCCCCGGCGCCCTGGGCCGCAAGCCGCTCGACTACCTCCTCCGGTACGGCTACAAGGGCCGCGTCCTGCCGGTCAACCCGCGTTCACCGGAGATCCTCGGCATCCCCGCGTACCCCAGCGTGAAGGACGCCCCCGGCCCCGTCGACCTGGCCCTGATCATGGTCTCGGCCGAGCGCGTCCCCGGCGCCGTCGACGACTGCGTCGCCGCGGGCGTCAAGCTCGCCGTCATCGCCTCGTCCGGTTTCGCCGAGACCGGCGAGGAGGGCGCCCGCCTCCAGGCGGAGGTGGTCGCCAAGGCGCGTGCCGGCGGCCTGCGGATCATCGGCCCCAACTGCATCGGAGCCGTCGGGTACGAGAACCGCGTCCTCGCCACCTTCAGCCCCCTCTTCGGCGCCGAGTCCGTGCCCTTCGAACCCGGCACCCTCGCCTTCGTCAGCCAGAGCGGCGCCCTCGGCTTCGGCGCCGCCAGCCTCGCCCTGGAGCGGGGCCTGCGCCCCGGCTGGGTGGTCAGCACCGGCAACGACGCCGACGTCACCGCACTCGAAGTCCTCCGCGAGCTCGCCGCTGTGCCCGAAGTGACCGGTCTGCTCGGCTACCTGGAGGACACCCCCGACATCGCGACGCTGCGCGAGCTGGCCGGCTCCGGAAAGCCCGTCGCCCTGCTCAAGTCGGGCCGTACGGAGGCGGGCGGCCGCGCCGCCGCCTCGCACACCGGGGCCCTCGCCACCGACGACCGCGTCCTGGACGCCGCCCTGCGCGGCCTCGGCATCGTCCGGGTCGACGACATCGACGAACTGCTCGACGTGGCACGGGTCTTCGAGTCCGAGCGGCGCCCCACCGGCAACCGGGTCGCCGTGGTCACCACCTCCGGCGGATCCGGCATCCTCGCCGCCGACGCCGTCGAGGCGCACGGCCTGGAACTCAGCGCCCTCGAACCGCGCAGCAAGGAGGCGCTCGCCGAGATCGTCCCCGCCTTCGGAGCCATCGACAACCCCGTCGACATCACGGCCACGGTCCTCAGCGACCCCTCGCTCTTCGACCGCTCCCTCGACGTCCTGATCGCCGACGACACCGTCGACATCATCGTCGCCGCCTTCTGCGTGATGGCGGGCCCCGACGTCGAGAAGGCCGTCAACGCCCTCTTCCGGGCCGCCCTGAAGGGCGGCAAGCCCATCCTCGTCGCCCGCACGGGAGCCGACTTCCTCGCCCCCGACGCCCCGCGCGACCTGCGCGAGGCCGGGCTCCCCGAGTACCCGACCCCCGCCCGCGCGCTGCGCGCCGCCGCCGCCCTGTGGGAGGTCAGCCGTCCCCGGGTGCTGCCCGACGCCCCGCGCCCCGGGACCGTTCCCGGCCCCGGCGTCGACGCCTCGGAGCCCGAGCTGAAGCGGCTCCTCGCCGAGGCCGGGATCGCCGTGCCCCGGGGCCGTATCGCGGAGGACGCGGAGGACGCGGCCCGCGCCGTGACCGAGGTCGGCGGTACGGCGGTGCTCAAGGCCGTGGTGCCGGGCCTGCTCCACAAGACGGAGGCCGGTGGCGTCGAGATCGGCGTCACCGCCGACACCGCGCCGGAGGTCTTCGGCCGGCTCGCCGCGCTCGGCGGACAGGTCCTCGTCGAGGAACTGGTCGGAGAAGGAGTCGAGTTGATCGTCGGTGTCCACACCACCGACCTGGGGCCCGTGCTCACCGCCGGCCTCGGCGGGATCTTCACCGAGGTCCTGGACGACGTCGGCCACCGGCTCCTGCCGCTGGCCCCGGGGGAGGGCGCCGAACTCCTCGCGGGGCTGCGCGGCGCCAAGATACTCGCCGGCACCAGGGGACGGGCGGCCGTGGACGTGCGGGCCGCCGCCGAGCTGCTGCACGCCGTCGGCGAACTGGTCCAGGACTGGCCGGCGGGCTTCGCCCTCGACCTCAACCCCGTGCGCGTCCTGGAGCGGGGCGCCGTCGTCCTGGACGCCGCTCTCAGCCACGAAGCCCCCGAGGAGGCCGGCCGATGAGCGGCGGAACGACGACCCGCAGCGAGGCGCTCTTCGAGCGCGCGCGCAGGGTCACCCCCGGCGGCGTCAACTCCCCGGTCCGCGCCTTCGGGGCCGTCGGCGGCACCCCGCGCTTCATCGCCTCGGCCCAGGGCCCGTACCTCACCGACAGCGACGGCAACGAGTACGTCGACCTGATCTGCTCCTGGGGCCCGATGATCCTCGGGCACCGGCACCCGGCCGTCGTCGAGGCCGTCACCGGTGCCCTCGAACGCGGCACGTCCTTCGGCGCTCCGTCCACCGGAGAGGTCGAGCTCGCCGAGGAGATCGTCGACCGGGTCGCCCCGGTCGAGCAGGTACGGCTCGTCAGCTCCGGCACCGAGGCCACGATGTCGGCGATCCGCCTGGCGCGCGGCTTCACCGGCCGCGGCAAGATCGTGAAGTTCGCGGGCTGCTACCACGGTCACGTCGACGCGCTGCTCGCCTCGGCCGGCTCCGGCCTCGCCACCTTCGCGCTGCCCGACACACCGGGCGTCACCGGCGCCCAGGCGAGCGACACGATCGTCCTGCCGTACAACGACCTGGCCGCCGTCGAGAAGGTCTTCGCCGAGATCGGCGACGAGATCGCCGCCGTCATCACGGAGGCCGCCCCGGGAAACATGGGCGCCGTCCCTCCGCTGCCCGGCTTCAACGCGGGCCTGAAGGAGATCACCGCCCGGCACGGGACGCTGTTCATCTCCGACGAGGTGATGACCGGCTTCCGCGCGAGCCGCGCCGGCTGGTACGGGCGGGAC
Organism: Streptomyces exfoliatus; assembly: GCF_000725545.1. Classification (GTDB taxonomy): domain Bacteria; phylum Actinomycetota; class Actinomycetes; order Streptomycetales; family Streptomycetaceae; genus Streptomyces; species Streptomyces exfoliatus. The sequence continues at coordinate 72,154 of NZ_JNZP01000007.1, forward strand.
GGCGTCGCCCCCGACCTGCTGACCTTCGGCAAGGTCATGGGCGGCGGCTTCCCCGCGGCGGCCTTCGGGGGCCGCGCGGACGTCATGGCCCACCTCGCCCCGGCGGGTCCCGTCTACCAGGCGGGCACGCTCTCGGGGAACCCGGTCGCCACCGCGGCGGGTCTGGCCACCCTCCGGCACAGCACCGCCGAGGTGTACGAGCGGCTCGACCACGTGTCGGGGACGATCGGCCGCGAGGTGTCCGCCGCGCTCACCAAGGAGGGCGTGGCGCACCGGCTCCAGTACTCCGGGACGATGTTCTCCGTGTTCTTCACCGAGGACGAGGTCGTCGACTTCGACGGCGTCCGCGCCACGGAGTCGTACCGCTACCGGCCCTTCTTCCACGAGCTGCTGCGCCGGGGCGTCTATTTGCCGCCCTCGCCGTTCGAGGCCTGGTTCGTCTCCGCTTCCCACGACGACACGGCGATCGGCCGGGTGGTCGAGGCGCTTCCGGCAGCGGCGGCGGCAGCGGCCGCGGCGAAGCCCTGACGGCGGAGCGGTACGTCTTCGGGCACGAGAAAAGCCCCCGTGGAAACACCACGGGGGCTTTTCCCCGCGTGAGCGCGGAGAACGGATCAGGCGACGATGTTCACCCGCACCTCCACATTGCCCCGGATCGCCTTGGAGTACGGGCAGCGCCCGTGCGCCGCGTCGGCGAGCCGCCGCGCCTCGGCGGGGTCGAGCCCGGGCAGTTCGACGGTGAGCACCACCGACAGACGGAATCCGCTCTCCTCCTTGTGCAGCGCGACCTCGGCGACGACCGTGTCGTCCGCGAGGGCGACCCTGGACTCGCGGGCGGAGACCCGGAGCGCGCTGTGGAAGCAGGCGGCGTAGCCGGCGGCGAAGAGCTGCTCGGGGTTGGTGGCGGTACCGGAGCCGCCCACGGCCTTGGGACTCGACAGCGGAAGGTCGAGCAGCCCGTCGGAGGAGCGCACGGCGCCGTTGCGCCCGTCTCCGGTGGAGGTGACCTCGGCGGTGTAGACGACGGCCATGTCGCGGGCCTTTCGGTTCGGAGAAGGGGAATTCCCCCAGTCTCGGCCGCCCCCGAATTCCGTACGCTACGGATCTCCGCAGTCACGTAGGTCCCGTCGCGCCATAGCGTGGATTTCCTCGAAAGCCTTTCTACGCGAGGGAGTTGGCCATGGCAGGACCGCTGGCGGGAGTACGCGTTCTGGAATTCGCGGGCTCGGCGCCCACCGCTTTCGTCGGCACGGTCCTGTCCGGTCTGGGCGCCGATGTCGTACGCGTCGACCGGGCCCCCGGGACCGCTCCCGGCCCCGACGCCCCGCGCCCGCCCGAGAACCCGCTCTCCCGCGGTCGCCGTTCGGTCGCCCTGGACCTCAAGAGCCCCGTCGGGGCCGAGCAGGCCCTGTCGCTCGCCGAGCACGCCGACATCCTGGTCGAGGGCTTCCGCCCCGGCGTCGCCGACCGCCTCGGCATCGGCCCCGGTCCTGCTCTGGTCCGCAATCCGCGCCTGGTGTACGGGCGGCTCAGCGGCTGGGGCAGCGAGGGGGAGTGGGCGGGACGCGCCGCCCACGACCTGACCGTTCTTGCCCTGACCGGCGCCCTGGACACCGACCCGGCCACCGGAGACCCGCTGCCGCCGCCCACCGCGTACCTCTCCAGCTTCGCCGGCGGCGCCAACGCGCACGTCCACGGTCTGCTGGCCGCGCTCCACGAGCGGGAACGCTCGGGCCGCGGCCAGGTCGTCGACACCGCGCTCGCGGACGGCGCCGCCCTGATCTCGACCCTGATCCACCAATGGCGGGAGGTGCCCGGAAACCACACCGTCACGGACGCCCCGCACTACTCGCTCTACCGCGCCGCGGACGGCCGCCACCTCGCCGTCGCCGCCATCGAACCCCGGCTCTACCAGAGCCTCCTGGACCAGCTCGGCCTCACCGACGCCGAGGGGCTGCCCGACCGCGCCGACCCGAGCGGCTGGCCCGCGCTGCGCGCACTGATCGCCGCCCGCTTCGCGACCCGAGACCGGGAACACTGGGTGAAGCTCTTCGACGCGGTGGACGCCGGGGTGGCCCCGGTCCTCACCGCCGCAGAGGCCGCCGAGCACCACCAACTGGCCGCCCGCCAGGCCTTCGTACGCGTCGGGGACGCACTGCAGCCCGCGCCGCCGTCCCGCTTCGACCGCACCCCCGCCGAAGCCCCCGGCCAGGCTCCGCTGCCCGGCGAGCACACCGAAGAAGTCCTCGCCGAGTGGCGTCGCTGAGGCTCCTCACCGTCCCGCCCCCGCGGCCGGCCTACGACTCCAGGTAGCGGAGCACCGCCAGGATCCGTCGGCTGTAGCCGCTGGTGCGGGACAGCTCCAGCTTGTCGAAGACGGCGTTGAGGTTCTTCTCCACCGCGCTCAGGGAGATGTGCAGCTTTCCCGCGATGGCCGTGTTCGTGTGCCCCTGCGCCAGCGCCTCCAGGACCGTGCGCTCCCGGGGAGTGAGCCGGGCCAGCGGGTCGGCGCGGGTGGTCCGTACGACCAGCTGCCGTACGACCTCCGGGTCGATCGCCGCCCCGCCCGCGTGGATCCGCTCCAGGGCGTCGAGGAACTCCTCGACCTGCCCGACCCGGTCCTTGAGGAGATAGCCGACCCGTTCGGCGTTCGACGCGAGGAGCTGCGCGGCGTAGGCGCGCTCGATGTGCTGGGAGAGGACGAGCACGCCGACCTCGGGGAAGAGCTCCCGGATCGCGACGGCCGCCCGCAGCCCCTCGTCGGTATGGGTCGGGGGCATCCGGATGTCGACGACGACGATGTCCGGCCGGCGCTCCTCGACCTCCTTCAGCAGCGTCACCGCGTCCCCCAGCGCGGCCAGGACCTCGTGGCCCTCCTCGGCCAGCAGTCTGACCAGGCCCTCACGCAACAGGGTCGAGTCCTCGGCAAGGATCACGCGCACGGCAGCTCCGCGGTGACGGTGGTGGGTCCCCCGAGGGGGCTGTGGATGTGCAGGACGCCGTCGAGCGCGGCCACCCGGCTGCGCAGGCCGGTCAGCCCGCCGCCGGTCGCGTCCGCGCCGCCCGTGCCGTCGTCCTCGACCCGGACGGTGAGCCGTGTCCCGTCGAGCACCACCGCCACCGAGATTGCCGAGGCCGCGGAGTGCTTGGCCGCGTTCGTCACGGACTCCGACACCACGAAGTAGGCGGCGGTCTCCACCGGCCGCGGCAGCGGTGCGCCGACCTCGAAGCGGGTCCGCAGCGGGATGGCGCAGCGTTCGGCGACCCCGCCGATCGCCTCCTCAAGCCCCAGACCGTCCAGGGCCGACGGATACACCCGCCAGGCCACCTCGCGCAGTTCGGTCAGCACGCCCTGGGACTCCTGGTGCGCCTGGAGCAGCAGCGCGTCGGCCTGCCCGGGGTCACGGCCCCGGCGCGCCCGGCCGATCAGCATCGAAAGCGCCACCAGGCGCTGCTGGACCCCGTCGTGCAGATCGCGCTCGATGCGCCGCCGCTCGGCGTCCACGGCCTCGACGACCGCGGCCCGGCTGGCGGCGAGTTCGTCGATCCGGCGCCGGAGTATTTCCCGCTCGGAGGGACCGAAGCACTCACGGGCGGTACGGGCGTCGAGCGCGGCCAGCGAGTACAGGCCCTGGAGGTCGAGGAAGAGGAGCACCCCGCCGAGCAGGACCTGGCCGAGCAGCTCGTACCGGCCGAGGGTGCCCCGGACGGCTCCGTGGACCAGGAGCCCGGCGAGGACGGCACCGAAGACGAGGAGTCCGACGACCACCGCGCAGAGCAGTCCCGTGGCGGCGCGGACCCCGAGGTAGCGCAGGATCTTCCGGTCGGAGGCCTGGTACCGGCCGGGGAAGCGGTCACCGAAGAAGGCGGAGCGGCGGAGCCGTTCGAGGCCGGCCAGGCGCCGGGCGCCGGCCATCAGGATCCGCAGAGCCGCGGCCCGGGTGCGCGGCCACAGCAGGAACGGTCCGAGGGCCACGCCGGCGACGAGGAAGTGGAGCGCGCCCAGCAGGGCGGTCGCACAGCCGACGAGGGTCCCGAGGCCGCGCCGCGGCCAGGGCGCGGTCCCTCCCGGCTCCTCCTGCACGGGACTCGACAGTAGTGCGCCCGTAGGACCCGGACAAGATCGCCCCGGCGGCCGTACGGGAGGCGGTGCCGTACCGCCGGGGCGGGAGCCGGGGATCACGAGGTGCGTCGGTGCTGCGCCCCGCTCCGGCCGCGCAGCCGGACCGCCACGTAGGCCGCGAAGGCGGCGACGGCGAGGACCAGCACGACCTTCGACAGGACGCCCACGTAGGTCTCCACGACGTCCCAGCGGTCGCCGAGCCAGTACCCCGCCACGACGAGGGCGCTGTTCCAGACGAGGCTGCCGAGCGTGGTGAGCACGATGAACAGGGGCATCGGCATCCGTTCGACACCGGCCGGCACCGAGACCAGGCTCCGGAAGATCGGCACCATCCTGCCGAGGAAGACCGCCTTGGCGCCGTGCCTGCCGAACCACTCCTCGGTACGGACCAGGTCCGAGGCCTTCACCAGAGGCAGTCGCGCCCAGATCCGGTGCATCCGCTCCCGGCCGAAGAGGACCCCGATCCAGTAGAGCGCCACCGCGCCGACCACCGAGCCGAGCGTGGTCCAGAACAGCGCGGAGGCCAGACTCAGCACGCCCTGACCGGCCGCGAAGCCGGTCAGCGGCAGGATGATCTCGCTGGGCAGCGGCGGGAAGAGGTTCTCCAGGGCGATGGCGAGACCGGCTCCGGGACCGCCCATCGTGTCGACGAGACCGGCGGCCCAGCCGGCGACACCGTCCGCGGGCTGCTGGGCGAGCGCCAGGGGCGTGAGGTTCATGACGGGGTCCATGAGGGCTCCAAAAAGCGGGCGGGGAGGACGACCCGGGGCGGGCGCCCCGTGCTTCGTCATCGAACCTAGGAACCCCCGCTCAGCGGCGGTATGAGGAGGACCGCCCAGCCCGGTGCGGTTCCCCGCACCCCCACCCCTGCGGAAAACCGCAGGGTGCGCAGCCCGAGGACGGGGCGCGGTCCGCCGTACGCCCTCCCGGACCCGGGCGGAGGCCCTCCCCGGACCGCCTACCCTTGGACGCATGACGAGCAGCAGCGACCGGAGCACCGCAGTGAGCGTTGACGGCACCAAGACCTATGAGATCCGCACCTACGGGTGCCAGATGAACGTCCACGACTCCGAGCGGCTCTCCGGTCTGCTGGAGGAGGCGGGCTACGTCAAGGCCCCCAAGGGCTCCGACGGGGACGCCGACGTCGTCGTCTTCAACACCTGCGCGGTCCGCGAGAACGCCGACAACAAGCTGTACGGCAACCTCGGCCGGCTCGCCCCGATGAAGACCACGCGCCCCGGCATGCAGATCGCCGTCGGCGGCTGTCTCGCCCAGAAGGACCGCGACACCATCGTCGCGAAGGCCCCCTGGGTCGACGTCGTCTTCGGCACGCACAACATCGGCAAGCTGCCCGTCCTCCTGGAGCGCGCCCGCGTGCAGGAGGAGGCCCAGATCGAGATCGCCGAATCCCTCGAGGCCTTCCCCTCCACGCTGCCGACCCGCCGCGAGTCCGCGTACGCCGCCTGGGTCTCGATCTCGGTCGGCTGCAACAACACGTGCACCTTCTGCATCGTCCCGGCCCTGCGCGGCAAGGAGGAGGACCGCCGCCCCGGCGACATCCTCGCCGAGATCGAGGCGCTGGTCGCCGAGGGCGTCTCCGAGATCACCCTGCTCGGTCAGAACGTCAACGCGTACGGCTCCGACCTCGGCGACCGCGAGGCCTTCTCCAAGCTGCTGCGCGCCTGTGGCCAGATCGAGGGCCTGGAGCGGGTCCGCTTCACCTCCCCGCACCCCCGCGACTTCACCGACGACGTGATCGCGGCGATGGCCGAGACGCCGAACGTCATGCCGCAGCTCCACATGCCGCTCCAGTCCGGCTCGGACTCGATCCTCCGGGCGATGCGCCGTTCCTACCGGCAGGAGCGTTTCCTCGGGATCATCGAGAAGGTCCGCGCGGCCATCCCGCACGCCGCCATCTCCACCGACATCATCGTGGGCTTCCCCGGCGAGACCGAGGAGGACTTCCAGCAGACGATGCACACCGTCCGCGAGGCCCGCTTCGCGAACGCCTTCACCTTCCAGTACTCCAAGCGCCCCGGGACCCCGGCGGCCGACATGGAGGACCAGATCCCCAAGGAGGTCGTGCAGGAGCGCTACATGCGGCTCGTCGCCCTCCAGGAGGAGATCTCCTGGGAGGAGAACAAGAAGCAGGTCGGCCGCACCCTGGAGGTCATGGTCGCCGAGGGCGAGGGCCGCAAGGACGGCGCCACGGACCGCCTCTCGGGACGCGCCCCCGACAACCGGCTCGTCCACTTCACGAAGCCCGGCGAGGACGTCCGCCCCGGCGACGTCGTGACCGTCGAGATCACGTACGCCGCCCCGCACCACCTGCTCGCCGAAGGCCCCGTCACGGCGGTGCGCCGCACCCGCGCCGGTGACGCCTGGGAGAAGCGGACCACGCAGGCGGCGTCGAAGCCGGCGGGCGTCCTGCTCGGCCTGCCGAAGATCGGCGCCCCGGAACCCCTCCCGGCGATGGACGCCCCGGCCTGCGGAAGCCACTGACCCACACCGGACGGGGACACGAGCGACCGGCGGGCTCCGCCGGTCGCGGGCGCCGGCGGTCGGCGACGCGCGGGTCGGCGACGCGCGGTCGGCGGCCGGGTACGGCGGGGGCTTTGTCGGTCGTGTGCCGCGTGTACCGCGTGTCGCGGGTCCCGGAGTCCCCGATCCTCGCGCAGTAGGCTGCCGATCATGCTTGTCGCCGCAGCCGTCTGCCCCTGCCCGCCGCTTCTTGTACCCGAGGTCGCGACCGGCGCCGCCCACGAACTGGACGCGGCGCGGGCCGCGTGCCTGGACGCCGTCGGGCTGCTCGCCGCCGCCCGCCCCGACCGGCTGTACGTCCTGGGGCCCGCGCCGGAGGGCGCCCACGGAGTCTTTCCCGCGGGGTCGGCGGGCTCCTTCGCCGGATTCGGCGTCGACCTCTCCGTACGCCTGGGCGAAGCCCCGGAGGACGACCAGCGGCCCGGCACCGACCAGCCCGGCACCGCTCCGGCCGGCACGGCCTCGCCAGGCGCCCGGCCCCTGCCCGCGTCCCTCGCCGTCGGCGCCTGGCTCCTCGACCGGGCCGACTGGGCCGACGCGCCGATCGAGGGCCTGGGCGTCGACGAGGCGGCCACACCCGGCGTCTGCGCCGGCCTCGGCCGCGGACTCGCCGCCTCCGCCGAGCGGGTCGCCCTGCTCGTGCTGGGGGACGGCAGCGCCTGCCGGACCGTGAAGGCCCCCGGCTACTTGGACGAGCGGGCCGCCGGCTTCGACGCGGAGGCCGCCCGCGCCCTGGGCACGGCTGACGTGGCCGCGCTGCTGGCCCTGGACCCGGAACTCGCGTACGAACTGAAGGTCGCCGGCCGCGCTCCCTGGCAGGTCCTCGCGGGCGCCGCCGAGGACGCCGGGCTCGACGGCCGGCTGCTCTTCGAGGACGCCCCGTACGGGGTGGGGTACTTCGTCGCCGCCTGGTCCTGAGAGAACCGCGACGAACAGGCGGACGGACGGACGAGAACGGCGGACGGCCGCGGAGCGAGGTGCTCCGCGGCCGTCCGCCGTGCGGGAGGGACTGTCGGGTGACGCCGGACGTCAGGCGGCCGGCGGCGGTGTCGTGCCGCCGCTCCTGGGCGTGCCGTCGTCCTTGTGACCGATCCGGTCGATGGCTTCCTTGGCCTTGCCCGTGCCGGACTGGATCTTGTCGCTGTACTTGCCCTTGGTCTTCTCGTCGACCAGCTTCGCCGCCTTGTCCAGGCCGTGGTCGATCTTCTCGCCGTGCTGCTGCGCGAGACCGGCGACCTTGTCCTTGGCGGGGTTGAGCTTGGCCTTCAGCGAATCCAGGAGACCCATGGGGCACCTTCCCTCCGCGGACCCCCCTGGGGTCCGATTGCCGTGTCCTGCCCCCAGGTCTCCGGGGGCTCAGCGACGGACGCCTTCGCCCGCCTCGTTGTCCGCGGCGGCCTCGGCCGACTGCTGCTTCGGGATCTCCACAGCGTCCGCGGCGGCCTCCACGGTTTCCGCCGCGACCGTCTCGTCCGCGTCCTCCGCTTCGGCGTCCGTCACCTCGGTCGAGGCTACGGTCTCCGGACCGCCTACCCCGGACGCCGCGTCGCCATCCTCCACCGGAGTCTCGGCCACGGCCGCGGTCCCGGCCTCCTCCGACGCCGTCTCGGGCGAGACCGCCGCCACATCCTTCTTCTTACGGCGAAATACTGCAAAAACGCCCATATTCACTCCATAGCGTACTCGGACGGGGGTGGTTCCTTGGCGATCGACGGCCGGAACCTCGCAACAGGCAACGAAGCCGGATGAGGCCCGTCACGTAGCTCGTTCGGGGACGGGCCGTGAGGTTTGCGAGACTGGGACGGTGAGAAGCGCAGCTCCCGCCCCGCGGGTCATCGCCGTCGTCGGCCCCACGGCAGCCGGAAAGTCCGATCTGGGTGTATTCCTGGCCCAGCAGCTCGGGGGCGAGGTCGTCAACGCAGACTCGATGCAGCTCTACCGGGGGATGGACATCGGGACCGCCAAGCTGACGCCGGAGGAGCGCGGCGGCGTTCCGCACCACCTCCTCGACATCTGGGAGGTGACGGAGGCGGCCAGCGTCGCCGAGTACCAGCGGCTCGCCCGCGCCGAGATCGACCGGCTGCTCGCCGCCGGCCGCACCCCCGTCCTCGTCGGCGGTTCCGGGCTGTACGTACGGGGGGCCGTCGATGCCCTGGAGTTCCCCGGCACCGACCCCGCCGTCCGGGCCCGGCTCGAGGCCGAGCTCGAAGAACGCGGCTCCGGCGTCCTGCACGCCCGGCTCGCCGAGGCGGACCCCGAGGCGGCCCGGGCGATCCTGCCCAGCAACGGGCGCCGCATCGTCCGCGCCCTCGAGGTGATCGAGATCACCGGCAAGCCCTTCACCGCCAACCTGCCGGGGCCCGACTCCGTCTACGACACGATCCAGATCGGTGTCGACGTGGCCCGCCCCGAGCTGGACGAGCGGATCGCCACGCGCGTGGACCGGATGTGGGAGGCGGGCCTCGTCGACGAGGTCCGCGCCCTGGAGGCGCGGGGCCTGCGCGAGGGCCGCACGGCCGCCCGGGCCCTCGGCTACCAGCAGGTCCTCGCGGCGCTCGCGGGGGAGTGCACCGAGGACGAGGCGCGCGCGGAGACCGTACGGGCGACGAAGCGCTTCGCCCGCCGCCAGGACTCGTGGTTCCGCCGCGACCCGCGCGTCCACTGGCTCAGCGGAGCCGCCGATCACCGGGGGGAACTCCCGGGGGAGGCGCTGTCGTTGGTCGAACGAGCGGTTACAGCCTGATCACGTGATGGCATCGGGACGCCCTGCCCGTCATTCCGGCGGTCAGGAGCGTGCCATCATCGAGCATCGATCGACCAAGGTGGAGTCCGAGTGGGGAGGGCGCGTGGCGATGGAGGCCGGCCCTCGCGACAGAGAACAGCACGAAGCGGCCCTGGGTGACCCGATGGGTGACACACCGGGCCGTCCGACCGCCGCCGACGTACCGGTCGGCGCTTCGGGGCTGACCCCGGACGGTCCCGACGACGCGGTGGGCACCGCCGTCGAGGTGGACGCCGACGAGGTCGAGGTCGAACTGCGCCCCCAGCGCCGTCTGCGGATCTGGCAGCTCGCCCCGATCGTGGGTCTGGCCGCCGTCGGCTCCCTGATGTTCGCGTTCCCGCTCGCCTTCGGTTCGGGGGACGGCGGAGCCGTCCTCGCCATGCTCGGACTGCTGATCAGCTCCTGCGCGGCGGGCTGGGGCATGATGGCCGCCCGCAAGGTCGGCTACACCTGGCCGGGCCTTCCGCAGCGCGGTTCGGGCGAGCGCCCGAACTGGCGGTACGTCGCCCTGTACGCGACGACGACCGCGGCCCTGGTCGCCCTCGCGGTCTGGCGCGTCGCCCGCCTCCGCTGAGCACCCGGCTCTGCCGAGGCACCTGGTTCCGCTGGGCACCCGCTCTGCCGAGGCACCTGGTTCTGTGGACGACCGGGCCGTCCGTTGCCCCACCCCGTACAGTTGATCTCGTGACCAGCGCGCAGACCTCACCCCTCCCCTTCCTCAAGGGCCACGGCACCGAGAACGACTTCGTGATCGTCCCGGACGCGGAGAACGCCGTCGCCCTGCCCCCCGACGCCGTCGCGCGGCTCTGCGACCGGCGGGCCGGCATCGGCGGCGACGGACTGCTGCACGTCGTGCGCAGTGCCGCCCACCCCGAGGCCCGGCACATGGCCGACGAAGCCGAGTGGTTCATGGACTACCGGAACGCCGACGGCTCGGTCGCCGAGATGTGCGGCAACGGAGTCCGGGTCTTCGCCCGCTACCTGGAGCACGCCGGGCACGTCACCGCGGGCGAGGTGGCCGTCGCCACCCGCGGCGGGATCAAGCGCGTCCACCTCGACAAGGACGGCTCCGTCACCGTCTCCATGGGCCGTGCGGTCCTCGCCGAGGACGGGGTCACCATCACCGTCGACGGCCGCAGCTGGCCCGCGCGGAACGTGAACATGGGCAATCCGCACGCGGTCGCCTTCGTCGAGGACCTCGACCACGCCGGCACCCTCTACACCGAGCCGCCGTACGAGCCCGCCGCGGTCTACCCGGACGGTGTGAACATCGAGTTCGTCGCCGACCGCGGTCCCCGGCACGTCGCCATGCGGGTCCACGAGCGCGGCGCCGCCGAGACGCGCTCCTGCGGCACGGGCGCGTGCGCCGTCGCCGTCGCCACCGCCCGCCGGGACGGCGCCGACCCCGCCGAGAGCGGCACCCCCGTCACGTACACCGTCGACGTACTCGGCGGGACGCTGATCATCACCGAGCACCCCGACGGCCGGATCGACATGACGGGCCCCGCCGTGATCGTCGCGGAAGGCACCGTCGACCCGGCCTGGCTCGCCTCCTGACGCCCGACCGGGTCGCGTGAGTCGAAGAATCGAAACAGTCAACGACTGATTTTTCGCTCGAATGGGTGATCCGGTTCACGCTGAGCGAGAGGGCGACTGCACCGCGTGGTGGGGTCGGTAGCATCAAGCACCGGCCCCCCGGGCACGCCTGGCCCGCCCACCGCCGGTCGACGTTGCCGGAGGTGCCCCATGAGCGCAGAGGCCACCAACCCTGTGAGCGCGGCGGAAGCCGCCTCCACCGATGTGACCGTACGCAGACGCGGACGCGCCCGTATCGACCTGCGCCGGCTAGGACGGGCCGCCCTCCTGGGCGCCACCGCGGGACCGGCGCCCCGTGACCGGCTGCCCGACGCCATCAGCCATGTCGCCGAGGCGCACCGCGCCCACCATCCCGACGCCGACCTCACGGTGCTGCGCCGGGCGTACGTGCTCGCGGAGTCCTCGCACCGCGGCCAGTTCCGCAAGAGCGGCGAGGCGTACATCACCCACCCGCTCGCGGTGACCCTCATCCTCGCCGAACTCGGTGCGGAGACCACCACCTTGACCGCCTCCCTCCTCCACGACACCGTCGAGGACACGGAGGTGACGCTCGATCAGGTGCGCCGGGAGTTCGGCGACGAGGTCGCCTATCTCGTCGACGGCGTCACCAAGGTGGAGAAGATCGACTACGGCGCCGCCGCCGAACCCGAGACCTTCCGCAAGATGCTCGTCGCCACCGGCGACGACGTCCGGGTGATGTCGATCAAGCTCGCCGACCGGCTCCACAACATGCGCACCCTCGGGGTGATGCGGCCCGAGAAACAGGCCAGGATCGCCAAGGTGACCCGCGACGTCCTCATCCCGCTCGCCGAACGGCTCGGCGTCCAGGCCCTGAAGACGGAGCTGGAGGACCTCGTCTTCGCCATCCTCCACCCCGAGGAGTACGAGACCACCCGCGCGCTCATCGCCGCGAACCCGCACGCGGGCGACGCGCTGAACGCCGTCGCGGAGCAGGTGTCGGCGGTCCTGCGTGAGGCCGGCATCGGCGCCGAAGTCGGCGTCCGTCCACGCCACTTCGTCTCCGTCCACCGGGTCCGCCTCAAGCGCGGCGAACTGCGCGGCTGTGACTTCGGACGGCTCCTCGTCCTGGTCGCGGAGGACGCGGACTGTTACGCGGTCCTCGGCGAGCTCCACACCTGTTTCACCCCGGTGATCTCCGAGTTCAAGGACTTCATCGCGGCCCCGAAGTTCAACCTGTACCAGTCCCTGCACACCGCGATCGCCGCCCCCGACGGCGCCGTCGCCGAGGTCCTCATCCGGACCCACCGGATGCACAAGGTCGCGGAGGCGGGGGTCGTCGCCCTCGGGAATCCTCACGTGGGCCAGGAAGCCGGGGGCCGTCCCGACGCCACAGCGGACGGGAACACCGCCCCTCCGCCGACCCCGCCGGCCCTCGCGGGGAGCGGCGACGGTGCCGACGCCAGCACACGACCCCGAACCACCGACGGGCGGCCGGCCACCGCTCCTCGACCCGACGCCGCTCCTGGACCCGGTACCGCTTCTCGACCCGGCGCCGAGGACACGTCCGCCTCGACCGGCCTACCCGCCTCGACCGTCCCGGCCGGCCGGCCGTCGCACGACCGGCCCGGCACCTCCGACGGGCCCGGCGTCCTCTCCCGGCAGTCCGCCGAGGCCCACCCCTCCGCCGACGCCGACACCAAGGCCGATCGCCCCGCCGGCACGCCCCCGCCCGAGGACGGCGAGCGCGTCGACCCCACCCGCCCCGGCTGGCTCTCCCGGCTCCTCGACTGGCAGCAGGCCGCCCCCGACCCGGACACGTTCTGGACGTCCCTCCGTGCCGACCTCGCCGAGGACGACGAGATCACCGTCTTCCGTGCCGACGGAGGCGCTCCCGGCACGATCAGCCTGCCCGCCGGGGCCAGCTGCGTCGACGCCGCCTACGCGCAGCACGGCGAGGCCGCCCACGGCTGCCTCGGCGCCCGCGTCAACGGCCGCCTCGCGCCGCTGAGCACCGTCCTCGGCGACGGCGACACCGTCCAGCTGCTGCTCGCCCAGGACCCCGTGTCCGGGCCGTCCCCCGAGTGGCTCGACCACGCCCGTACCCCGGCCGCCCGGATCGCGATCACCGGCTGGCTCCAGGCGCACCCCGAGAGCGCCGCGCCGGTCGCCGCCACCGCCGGAGGCGCCCGGCCCCAGGCCCAGGCCGGCGCCGACCGGCGCTCCGGCGTCGAGCTCCACGCCGACCTGGAGGGCGAGCCGAGCGCGGCCGTCCGGCCGGCGGGCTGCTGTACCCCCGTACCACCGGACGAGATCACCGGCTTCCGGGTACGGGGAGGCTCCGTCACCGTCCACCGCGCGGGCTGCGCGGCCGTCGACACCATGCGCAGGCTGGGCCGCGAGCCCGTCTCCGTCCGCTGGGGCGACACGGCCCAGGGCAGGGTCACCCTGATCGCGGAGTCCTTCGGCCGCCCAGGCCTCCTCGCCGACCTCACCGAGGCCATCGCCGTCGCCGGAGCGGCCGTCGTCTCCGCGAACGTCGAGCCGCCGAACGAGCAGCGGGTCCGCCACACGTACACCCTCCACCTGCCCGACGTGGGCAGGCTCTCCGCCCTCATGCGCGCCATGCGGGACGTGCCCGGGGTGTACGACGTGAGCCGCGCCCGCCACCGCTCGTCCCGGGAACCGCGCGGGGACTGAAGCGGCGCGGAGTACGGAGGGGAGCGGCGTGCGCTCCGTATGGTGTCCCCCTTCGGGTGGCGGGCGAGCGCGCCGCCCGGGGGAGCGGCCGATCCGCTGGTAGCCGTAGGGCCAGTCCTCCGGAAAGGCCTGGCCCATGCCGCTCGTCCGAACGCCCCTGCCCCGCGCGCGGTGGCTCCGCTCCGCCGTCCTGGTCGCCGCCTCGGCAGGCCTCGTCGCCGCCGCACTGCCCGCCCCGGCGCCGCTCGGCATCGGCGACCCGCTCTTCCCGCACCTCGGCAACCCCGGCTACGACGTCCTCGCGTACGACCTCGACCTCACCTATCGCGGGGTGAACACCGAGCCGCTGGCCGCCGTGACCAGGATCGACGCGCTCGCCACCGCAGACCTGGAACGGCTCAACCTCGACTTCACCCACGGCACGGTCTCCGCCGTCACCGTCGACGGCCTGCCCGCCGAGCACACCGGCAGCGGCGAGGACCTCGTCATCACCCCCGTCGCGCCGATCGACGCCGGCGAGTCCGTCGAGATCACCGTCACCCACACCAGCGACCCCAGCGGTCCCGCCGACACCGGCGGCTGGGTCCGTACCGGCGACGGCCTCGCCATGGCCAACCAGGCCGACGCCGCCCACCGGGTCTTCCCGTCCAACGACCACCCGGCGGACAAGGCCTACTTCACCTTCAGGATCACGGCCCCCAGCGAGCTCACCGCCGTCGCCAACGGCCTGCCCGCCGGCCGCGTCACCCACGGCGCCACCACCACCTGGACGTACCGCACGCGGCACCCCATGGCCACCGAGCTCGCCCAGGTCTCCATCGGCCGCTCCACCGTCGTGCACCGGGCGGGCCCGCACGGCCTGCCCGTACGGGACGTCGTGCGCACCGCCGACCGGGAACTCATGGAGCCCTGGCTGCGCAAGACCCCCGGCCACCTGGAATGGATGGAGCGGCAGGTGGGCCCGTACCCCTTCGAGACGTACGGGGTGCTCGTCGCGGACGCCGACACGGGTTTCGAGCTGGAGACCCAGACGCTCTCGCTCTTCGAGCGCGGACTCTTCACGGAGCCGGGCTACCCGGAGTGGTACGTCGACTCGATCATGGTGCACGAGCTGGCCCACCAGTGGTTCGGCGACAGCGTCTCCCCCCGGACCTGGTCCGACCTGTGGCTCAACGAGGGACACGCCAGCTGGTACGAGGCGCTGTACGCCGAGGAGACCGCGGGCAGGTCCCTGGAGGCGCGCATGAAGGCCGCCTACGCCGCCTCCGACGGATGGCGGGCCGACGGCGGCCCCCCGGCGGCACCCGAGCCCCCCTCGCCCACCCACAAGATCAGCCTCTTCCGGCCCGTCGTCTACGACGGCAGCGCCCTCGTCCTCTACGCGCTCCGCCAGGAGATCGGCACCGAGGCCTTCCAGCGCCTGGAGCGCCGCTGGGTCGCCGACCACCGGGACGGCACCGCCACCACCGCCGACTTCACCGCCCTGGCCTCCGAGATCGCGGGACGCGACCTCGCCGCCTTCTTCCGGGGCTGGCTGTACGAGGCGAAGACCCCGGCGATGCCCGGGCACCCGGACTGGCGCAGCAGCCCGGCCGGGGCCGGGCGGACCACCCCGAAACCCGGGTGACGGGCCCCGCCGGGCCGTGTCACCATCGTCAGGTCGGCGACGCGGCCGACGGCCCGGGAATCTTCCGGCGCCCTCACGCGTTGTGACGGCATCAGACTCATCGCTTCATCGATTCGATCGACATGAAGCAATCGACGTAAGGATCAAATGACCTCCTCTTCTTCCCCTTCCCAGGACGAGCAGAGCTTCGCGGAGACGAGCCGTACCGAGAGCCTTCGGGCCGATGCCCTGATGGAAGAGGACGTCGCCTGGAGCCACGAGATCGACGGAGACCGGGACGGCGACCAGTTCGACCGCTCCGAGCGCGCGGCCCTGCGCCGCGTCGCCGGCCTCTCCACCGAACTCGAGGACGTCACCGAGGTCGAGTACCGCCAGCTGCGCCTGGAGCGCGTCGTGCTGGTCGGTGTCTGGACCTCCGGGACCGTCCAGGACGCGGAGAACTCCCTCGCGGAACTCGCGGCCCTCGCCGAGACGGCGGGCGCCCTCGTGCTCGACGGCGTGATCCAGCGCCGCGACAAGCCGGACCCGGCGACCTTCATCGGTTCCGGCAAGGCGCGCGAACTGCGCGACATCGTGATCGAGACCGGTGCCGACACCGTCGTCTGCGACGGCGAGCTCAGCCCCGGCCAGCTCATCGCCCTCGAAGACGTCGTCAAGGTCAAGGTGGTCGACAGGACCGCCCTGATCCTCGACATCTTCGCCCAGCACGCCAAGTCCCGAGAGGGCAAGGCGCAGGTCGCGCTCGCGCAGATGCAGTACATGCTGCCGCGCCTGCGCGGCTGGGGTCAGTCGCTCTCCCGGCAGATGGGTGGCGGCGGCGGTGGCGGCATGGCCACCCGTGGTCCCGGTGAGACCAAGATCGAGACCGACCGGCGCCGTATCCGCGAGAAGATGGCGAAGATGCGCCGGGAGATCGCGGAGATGAAGACCGGCCGCGACATCAAGCGGCAGGAGCGGCGCCGGAACAAGGTGCCGTCGGTCGCCATCGCCGGTTACACCAACGCGGGCAAGTCCTCCCTGCTCAACCGACTCACCGGCGCGGGCGTGCTCGTGGAGAACGCGCTGTTCGCCACGCTCGACCCGACCGTCCGCCGGGCCGAGACGCCCACCGGACGGATCTACACCCTGGCCGACACCGTCGGCTTCGTCCGGCACCTGCCGCACCACCTCGTCGAGGCGTTCCGCTCCACCATGGAGGAGGTCGGCGACTCCGACCTCATCCTGCACGTGGTGGACGGCTCGCACCCGGCGCCGGAGGAGCAGCTGGCCGCCGTGCGCGAGGTCTTCCGGGACGTCGGCGCGGTGAACGTCAAGGAGATCGTCGTCGTCAACAAGGCGGACGCGGCGGACCCGCTGGTACTCCAGCGACTGCTGCGGATGGAGAAGCACTCCATCGCCGTCTCGGCCCGTTCGGGCCAGGGCATCGAGCAGCTGCTCGCGCTCATCGACTCCGAGCTGCCCCGCCCGCAGGTCGAACTCGAAGCCCTCGTGCCGTACACGCACGGAGGTCTGGTCTCCCGGGTGCACGCCGAGGGCGAGGTCCAGTCCGAGGAGCACACCCCGGAGGGCACCCTGCTCAAGGCCCGGGTGCACGAGGAGCTGGCGGCGATGCTCGCGCCGTACGTCCCCGCCGCGCACTGACCCACGGCTGAACGACAGAGGGCGCTGTCCTCCTTTCCTCACGGGAGGAGGACAGCGCCCTCTGTCATGTCATGGGCGTTCGTGGACCGGTGCCGTGGACCGGTGCCATGGACCGGTCCATGGACGGGTGTCGCGGGCCGTGCGTCAGCGGGCGAACTTCTTGCTGACCATCTCGTGGGCGTTCTTGGCGCCCCGGCCCAGCTGCGGTCCGGCGAGCCAGCCACTCCTGCCGGCCGGGCCGATCGAGGTGTTCGACACGAGCGCCGTCTTGCCGTTCGACATGACGCGGAACCAGCCGCCGCCCGAGGAACCGGCGGTCATCGTGCACCCGATCCGGTACATCGTCGGCGTGGCCGGAGCCGTCGTGTAACGCGTCGCCCGGTCGAGGCACTTGTGCATGATCATGCCGTTGAACGGCGGCGCCGCCGGGTAACCCCAGGCCCCCACCGTTCCGGCCCGCGCGGGCGCCGGCGCGGAGAAGTCGACCGGCAGTGCGGCGCCGACGGTCTCCTCCAGGGACTTGCCGCCCCGCTGCGGCTTCACGTGCAGCACGGCGTAGTCGTACGGCCAGGCCTGGTTGCTGCCGCCGGACTTGATCCACTCGCCCGAGGTCACGGCCCAGTCGGCCCAGTACTGGCCGTACGGGTACACCTCGTGCGGCTTCGCGTTGTTGAGCGCGGCGGGCGACTTGCCCAGGTCGTTGAAGGCCGGGACGAAGGTGATGTTGCGGTACCAGCCGCCCTTCTTGCCCGCGTGGACGCAGTGGCCGGCCGTCCAGACCAGGTTGGACTTCCCGGGCCGGCGCGGGTCCTTCACGATGGTGCCGGAGCAGACCATGTGGCCCTGGGGCGAGTCGAAGAAGATCTTTCCGACCGGGGCCGCGTTGCGGTGGTACGGCGTCTTCTCGCGCTGCGCCTGGACGGGGCGGGGCGTCGGGTCGGAGCCGCTGCTGCCGGCCTGAGCGGCGATCGTCGGGTCCGGGCTCTTCGCCGACTGCATGCGCGCCGGGTCCCAGAGGCCGTCGATCACCGGGTTGACGAAGTCCTCGGCCTCACGGAGCCAGGTCTTCGTGTCCCAGTTCTTCCATTCGCCGTCCTTCCACTTGTCCACGTCGACGCCGTGCTTCTTGAGCTTGTCGGCGAGGTCCTTGGTGAGGTCGGTGTCACCGCCGTCGGTGGCCGGCGCGGAACTGCTGGCCCCGGCGGACGGCTTGTCGGAGGCCGGGGTCTCGGTGGGGCCGCAGGCCGTGGCGGTCAGCGCGAGCGCGGTGACCAGGCCCAGGGCGGCGGGCAGGAGTCGTGCAGAACGCATGTGGTGAATTCCCCCTGTGATGATTCCGCGTCCGGGAGCGGCCACGATCCGGCGCGATACCGCCTTGACGTTGCCATGGACGCGTCACTTGCGGTGCAACAGTATGCACGTCGGACCGGACGCGGGTGAGGCCTGATGCAGGTGCGGGCCTGCCGGCCCGGCGGACGAGCATGGGGGAGGCGGGACCCCAGGGCCCCGCCTCCCGTTCCGCCGCGCCTACTGGCCGGCGTACTTCTTGCTGACCTCGTCGAAGATGGCCTTCGCCTCGGGACCGAGGCGCGGACCGGCGAGCCAACCCGCCGTCGACGGGCCGATCGAGGTGTTCGACACCAGCGCGGGCTTGCCGTCACTGCCCTGAGCGACCCAGCCGCCACCGGACGAACCACCGGTCATCGTGCAGCCGATGCGGTACATCGTCGGCTGCTCCGCCTTCAGGGACAGCCGGCCCGGCTTGTCCTCGCACTGGAACATCTTCTGGCCGTCGAACGGCGGGGCCGCCGGGTAGCCCGTCGCCTCCATGCTCGCGATCTTCGGCACCGCCGGCGCGTTGAAGTCCACCGGGAGAGCCGAACCGACCGTCTCCTCCAGGGACTTGCCCGAGCCGCCCTTCTCCGGGGTCACCTGGATGACCGCGTAGTCGTAGGGGGCGCCCGCACCGCCGGTGGACGCGCCCTGGGCGATCCACTGGTCCGAGGTCTTCACCCAGTCCGCCCACCACACGCCGTACGGGGCGACCTGCTCCCGCGTCGCCTTCTCGAGGGCGGACGTCGGCAGCGCGGAGTCGTTGTACGACGGCACGAAGGCGATGTTGCGGTACCAGCCGCCCTGCTTGCCCTTGTGCACGCAGTGGCCGGCCGTCCACACCATGTTCGACTTGCCCGGGTGCGCCGGGTCCTGCACGACCGTGGCCGAGCAGACCATCGAACCCTCGGGGCCGTCGAAGAAGACCTTCCCGGACTCCGGGGCGTTGCCGTGGTACTTCGCTGGCACGGCCTTCGCCCGCACCGGATCCGGCGTCGGGTCGGTCACGCCCTCGTCACCCGAGATGTCCTCCTCCTCGACCGGCTTGTCGGGACGCTCGGCGTCCCGCATCCGGTCCGGGTCCCAGAGGTCCTCGATGATCGGGTTGACGAAGTCCTTGGCCTCACGCAGCCACTTGTCGCGGTCCCAGTTCTTCCACTCACCGCCGCGCCACTGGTCGAGGTCGATCCCGTGTTCCTTCAGACGGTCCTTCAGGTCCTCCGGAATCTTGATCTTGTCGGCCGGGTTCTGGCTCGCGGGCGCGCTGGGCTTGTCTCCCGCGTTCTCCTCGCTCGGCCCGCAGGCCGTAACGGTGAGCGTCAGCGCCGCGACGGCGGAAGCCGCCGTAAGGAGCGGACGAATCGATCGCATCTCGTGATCCCCCTGGGACTACGTCAACTGGTGCATGGACGAACAGCGGCCGTGCCCGGCGTGGACAGCGGCCGACGGCCCCCACTATGCCGGTGCCGGAGGGGACGGTACGCGGCCGGTCGGCGGTTCCGGCCATCGTCGGTCCGTTGCCGTGCCGTGATCCGGGACACGCCAAGTTCTCGCCTCCGGCCCGTGATCCCGGGCAGTTCGCGTCGTTGGTACGTACGGGGGACACAACGGTGGCGCACAGGGCGGCCCTTGCGGCGGCTCCACGACGTCCCGATGTGCAACGCAACTGTTACAGCGGGAGGACACCGAGCCGTGGCCGTGACCGAATCAGCTCCGGCCGTCCCACCGGCCGCGCGGACGCAGACCCGGACGCCCGACGGGACGTCCGACGCCCCCGGCACCGGGGCGCACGACCCGACGGTCCGGGGCGCCCCGGACCGGGGAACGCCCGACCAGGGCGGTGGTGGATACGAGGGCATCCTGCGCAGGCAGTCCCTGCGCGAGTCCGCCGCCCGCACCTACGCCCGTTCCCTGCCCATCGTCCCCGTCCGCGCCCGGGGGCTGACCATCGAGGGCGCCGACGGCCGCCGCTATCTGGACTGCCTGTCCGGCGCCGGGACACTCGCCCTCGGACACAACCACCCCGTGGTCCTGGAAGCGATCAAGAAGGTCCTCGACTCGGGTGCGCCCCTGCACGTCCTCGACCTCGCCACCCCCGTGAAGGACGCCTTCACCTCCGAGCTGTTCGCCACCCTCCCGGGTGAGCTCGCCGACAACGCCCGCGTCCAGTTCTGCGGTCCGGCGGGCACGGACGCCGTGGAAGCGGCCCTCAAACTCGTCCGCACCGCCACCGGCCGCAGCGGCCTCCTCGCCTTCACCGGCGCCTATCACGGCATGACGGCCGGCGCCCTCGCCGCCTCCGGCGGAGCGACCGACGTCCGCGTCACCCGGCTGCCCTACCCGCAGGACTACCGCTGCCCCTTCGGCGTCGGGGGCGCCCGCGGAGCCGAACTGGCCGCCCACTGGACCCAGAACCTCCTGGACGACCCCAAGAGCGGTGTCGCCGCCCCCGCCGGGATGATCGTCGAGGCCGTCCAGGGCGAAGGAGGGGTCATCCCCGCGCCCGACGACTGGATGCGCCGGATGCGCCGGATCACGGCCGACCGCTCCATCCCCCTCGTGGTCGACGAGGTCCAGACCGGCGTCGGCCGCACCGGCGCCTTCTGGGCCGTCGAGCACAGCGGCGTCGTGCCCGACGTGATGGTCCTCTCCAAGGCCATCGGCGGCTCCCTTCCCCTCGCCGTCATCGTCTACAGGTCCGAGCTCGACGCCTGGGAACCCGGCGCCCACGCGGGCACCTTCCGCGGCAACCAGCTCGCCATGGCCGCGGGCACGGCCACCCTCGCGTACGTCCGCGAGAACAAACTCGCCGAACGGGCCGGCATCCTCGGCGACCGCATCCTCGGCCGACTCCGGGGCCTCGCCGCCGCCCACCCCTGCGTCGGCGACGTCCGCGGTCGGGGCCTGATGATCGGCGTCGAACTCGTCGACCCCGACGCGGCCGGCCCCGACGACCTCGTCCCGCCCGCCTCCTCCGCCCTGGCCCTCGCCGTCCAGCAGGAGTGCCTGGCCCGCGGACTCATCGTCGAACTCGGCGGCCGCCACTCCGCGGTGGTCAGGCTGCTGCCCCCGCTCACCCTCACCGACGAGCAGGCCACCGCCGTCCTGGACCGCTTCGCCGACGCCCTCGCCGCGGCCGAACGGGCCCACATCCCCCAATCGCCCGCCTCCCGCCGGGCCACGGCCCCCGCGACCGCCGCCCCCGGGCCGTCCCACTGACCCGGACCGCCACCGGCCCCACCCCTAGGAAGCCCCCGTGAACGCCACGCCCCCCTCCCCGGCGCCCGAGACCGAGGCCCCCTTCACCGTCAAGGAACTCGCCTCCCAGATCCTCGCCGCCGAGGCACTCGCCCCCCAGCCGCCTCCCTCCGAGGCCCTCGGCCCCGAGCCCGTCACCCCTCCCGGCACCGCCGCCGACCCCACCGTCCCGCGCCAGCACACCTGTCCGCACGACCCGAGGCCGCACCGCCCGGCCACCGTCGCCGACCCCCTGGACGACCCGGACCCGCACCGAGCCGCCGACGCGGCCGCCATCGAGAACCTGCTCCGCTGCTGGGTCCGGGAGAAGAACCTGCCCGCCCCCGGCTCCACCACCGTGCGGATCCCCCTCGCCGCCAGCGGCACCGCCCTCCTCGTCCCCGTCACCTACTGGTCGCCCACCGGATGGCACCGCTTCGGCGCCCCCACCCTCGAAGGGCTCCCGGTCACCGCGCCGACCGTCGACGCCGTGACCGTCGCCGCTCTGCTCAGCCGGGAGACCGGCCGGCCCGAGGGCACCGATCTCGTCGGCAGGGTCGCCGACTCCACCCGCCGCACCGCCGACTTCCTCACCGAGCGACGCCGCCGGCCCCTGCCCCACCCGGACGCCGACCTCTTCCTGGCCGCCGAACAGTCCCTGCTGCTCGGCCACCCCCTGCACCCCACCCCCAAGAGCCGCGAAGGCCTCTCCGAGGCCGAGGCCCGTCTCTACTCACCGGAACTGCACGGCTCCTTCCCGCTCCACTGGCTGGCCGTCGACTCCTCCCTCCTGGCCTCCGACTCCGCCTGGACCGAACAGGGCCGCCCCGTCACCGCGGAACAACTCGCCCTCGGCCTCGCCGAAGGCCTCCCCCTCCTGGCCGGAACCGCACCCCTGCCCGTACACCCCTGGCAGGCCCGCGAGCTGCTGCACCGCCCCGACATCCGTGCCCTCCTGAACGCGGGCCTCCTCCACGACCTCGGTCTCCACGGGAGTCCCTGGCACCCCACCTCCTCCGTCCGTACCGTGCACCGCCCCGGCGCGCGGGCCATGCTCAAGCTCTCCCTCGGCCTGCGGATCACCAACTCCCGCAGGGAGAACCTGCGCAAGGAACTCCACCGCGGCGTCGAGGTCCACCGGCTGCTCCGCACCGGCCTCGTCGACGAGTGGCAGGCCGCCCACCCGGGCTTCGACATCGTCCGCGACCCCGCCTGGCTCGCCGTCGACGCCCCGGACGGCGTCCCCGTCCCCGGACTCGACGTCATGATCCGCCACAACCCCTTCGGGCCCGGCGACGACGCCGTCTGCATCGCCTCCCTCACCGCCCCCCGCCCGTGGCCCGGGGCCACCGCCATGCGCTCCCGCCTCGCCGACGTCATCGGCCGCCTCGCCGCCCGCACCGGCCGCCCCCTCACGGCCGTCTCCGCGGAGTGGTTCCTGCGCTACCTCGACCAGGTCGTCCGCCCCGTCCTCTGGCTCGACGGACACGCCGGCATCGCCCTGGAGGCCCACCAGCAGAACACCCTGGTGCTCCTCGACCCCGACGGCTGGCCCGTCGGCGGCCGCTACCGCGACAACCAGGGCTACTACTTCCGGGAGTCCCGCCGGAGCGAGCTGGAGAGCCGCCTCCCCGGCATCGGTGCCGAGAGCGACACCTTCGTCTCCGACCCGGTCACGGACGAGCGCTTCGCCTACTACCTCGGTATCAACAACGTCCTCGGCCTGATCGGCGCCTTCGGCGCCCAGCACCTCGCCGACGAACGCGTCCTGCTCGCCGCCTTCCGCAGCTTCCTCACCTCCGCCACCAGCCTGGGCTCACCACTGCCGCACCGGCTCCTGGAGGCCGCGACCCTCCGCAGCAAGGCCAACCTCCTCACCCGCCTGCACGGTATGGACGAACTCGTCGGACCCGTCGACACCCAGTCCGTCTACGTCACCGTCACCAACCCCCTCCGTACCTGAGCCCGCCCTCCGCGCCCCCATGTCCCGACCGCACCGCCGAGAGGAGAGCGACACCGTGTCACCCACCCGCCCACCGGCCGACCCGCCCGGCGACGACACCCTCGACCTGAGGCTCGACGAGCTCGTCGCCCTCCTCGAAGGCGGTCACCCCGAAGGCGGACACCCCGGCGGCCGTCACCCCGAAGTCGGTCACTCCGACGCCGAGCTCCTCGACGGCGACCTGCTGGACTCCGTCGCCTCCTGGGACCCGGCCGTCACGCCCGTCGGCACCTTCCGCCTCGTCCCCGTGCGACTCGAACGCGACGTGTCGCTCCTCGCCGGATGGATGAACGACCCCGCCGTCGCCGCCTTCTGGGAACTCTCCGGACCCGAAGCCGTGACCGCCGAGCACCTCCGCGCCCAACTCGAGGGCGACGGACGCAGTGTCCCCTGCCTCGGTCTGCTCGACGCGACGCCCATGAGCTACTTCGAGATCTACCGCGCCGACCTCGACCCGCTCGCCCGGCACTACCCGGCCCGCCCCCACGACACCGGTATCCATCTGCTGATCGGAGGAGTCACCGACCGGGGCCGCGGTGTCGGCACCGCGCTCCTGCGCGCCGTCGCCGACCTCGTCCTCGACCACCGTCCCCGCTGCACCCGGGTCGTCGCCGAACCCGACATCCGTAACACCCCCTCCGTCTCGGCCTTCCTCAACGGCGGCTTCCGCTACGCGGCGGAAGTCGACCTTCCCGACAAGCGAGCGGCGCTCATGATCCGTGACCGCGCCCTTCGTCACGTTCTGTGAACAACCCTCTGCCTTCTATACACCGCTCGTCCCGCAGCGGTTCCCACCCCGAGGAGTCCTCGTGTCGATGTCCCCTGCACCCCACGACTCCGCTCAGCCCACACCGCCCGCCCCGTCCTCCGGCGCCGAACCGGCCCCCGAGCTGCTCGCGCCCCCGGAGCTGAACGCCGCCGCCTGGAGCCGGGCCTCGTCCCGCCTCCTCGCCAAGGCCCTCGCCGAGTTCGCCTACGAGGAGATCGTCGAACCCGCCCCCGCGGCCGACGGCGCACCCGGCGACCACGTCCTGCGGCTCGACGACGGGACCACCCTCGCCTTCCGCGCCCGCCGCGGCGCCTACGGCAGCTGGTACATCGCCGCCGACTCGATCACCCACGAGGGCCGGCCCATGACCGACCCCCTCGATTTCCTGGTCCGGGCCCGCCGCCTGCTCCGGCTCGACGGCGCCACCCTCGGCCATCTCCTCCGCGAACTCTCCGCCACCCTCGCCGCCGACACCCGCCTCGACCACACGGCCCTCTCCGCCGCCCTGCTCGCCGACCTCTCCTACGCGGAACTCGAAGGCCACCAGACCGGCCACCCCTGGCTCGTCCTCAACAAGGGGCGCATCGGCTTCTCCGCCACCGACGCCGCCCGCTGGGCCCCCGAAGCGCGGCGCGCGACCAGGCTGCCTTGGATCGCCGTCAGCAACCGCCTCGCCGCCTACTGCGGCGTGCCCGGCCTCGACACTCCCGACCGCCTCTACGCCCGGGAACTCGACCCCGAGATCCGCGCCGCCTTCCGCGCCGAACTGACCGCACGCGGCCACGAACCGGACGGCTACCTCCTGCTGCCCGTCCACCCCTGGCAGTGGGACGAGATCCTGCTCCCCCTCTACGCCCCGCACATCGCCGCCGGGACGGTCGTCCCCCTCGGCGCCGACGGCGACCTCCGGCTTCCGCAGCAGTCGGTCCGCACCTTCCTCAACACCAGCCGCCCCGACCGGCACACCGTCAAGCTCCCCCTGTCGGTGCTCAACACCCTCGTCTGGCGCGGCCTGCCCACCGAGCGGACCCTCGCCGCGCCCGCCGTCACCGCCTGGGTGCACGGCCTGCGTGACGCCGACCCGTTCCTGCGGGACGAGTGCGGGGTGGTCCTCCTCGGCGAGGTCGCCTCCGTCACGGTCGAGCACCCCCTGTACGACCGGCTGCCCGAAGTCCCGTACCAGTACAAGGAACTCCTCGGCGCGATCTGGCGCGAACCGCTGCGGCTGCCCCCGGGCGAGCGGGCCCGCACCCTGGCCTCCCTGCTGCACACGGACCCCGCCGGCCGGGCGTTCGTCGCCGAACTCGTCGAGCGCTCGGGACTCGCTCCCGCCGTCTGGCTCCAGCGCCTCTTCGCCGCCCTGCTGCCCCCGCTGCTGCACTTCCTCTACCGGTACGGCACGGTCTTCTCCCCGCACGGCGAGAACGCCATCGTCGTCTACGACGACCAGGACGTCCCCGTACGCCTGGCGATCAAGGACTTCGTCGACGACGTGAACATCAGCGCCCGGCCGCTCCCCGAACACGACACCCTGCCGGACGACGTCCGTGCCGTACTCCTGACCGAAGAACCCGACTTCCTCGTCCAGTTCATCCATTCGGGGCTCTTCGTCGGTGTCTTCCGCTACCTTGCGCCGCTCTGCGAGGCACAACTCGGAGTATCCGAGACGACCTTCTGGTCCCTCGTCCGGGCGGAGATCCTCC
Organism: Streptomyces exfoliatus; assembly: GCF_000725545.1. Classification (GTDB taxonomy): domain Bacteria; phylum Actinomycetota; class Actinomycetes; order Streptomycetales; family Streptomycetaceae; genus Streptomyces; species Streptomyces exfoliatus. Next base: position 98,165 of record NZ_JNZP01000007.1, read on the forward strand.
GCCATCAGGAGCGCTTCCCCGAGCTGAAGGAACGGTTCGAGCTGTTCGACCTCCTCACCCCCCGGATCGACCGACTCTGCCTCAACCGCAACCGTCTGCACCTGGACGGATACCGCGACCGCTCGGAACGGCCCCACGCGGCCGTCCACGGCACCGTCGCCAACCCGCTCGCGTGACGTCCGCGCGTGACCGGGCTGTCAGTGGAGCCCCGTAGGCTGGAAGGGCTATGACGAAGCCATCCCTCCCCGACCTCCTCCACGCCGCCGTCTCCGCCGTCGGCGGCACGGAGCGGCCCGGCCAGGTCACCATGGCCGAGGCCGTGGCCGAGGCCATCGACGACAACTCCCACCTCCTGGTCCAGGCCGGCACCGGCACCGGAAAGTCGCTGGGCTACCTGGTCCCGGCACTGGCCCAGGGCGAGCGGGTGGTGGTGGCCACGGCCACCCTGGCGCTGCAGCGCCAGCTCGTCGAGCGCGACCTTCCGCGGACGGTCGACGCGCTGCACCCGCAGCTGCGCCGCCGCCCGCAGTTCGCCATGCTCAAGGGCCGGTCGAACTACCTGTGTCTGCACCGGCTCCACGAAGGGGTCCCGCAGGACGAGGAGGACGGCCTCTTCGATCCCTTCGAGGCGGCCGCGCCCACCAGCAAGCTGGGCCAGGACCTGATGAGGCTCAGGGACTGGTCGGACGAGACGGAGACCGGGGACCGGGACGACCTGACGCCGGGCGTCTCCGACAAGGCATGGGCCCAGGTCTCCGTCTCGTCCCGGGAGTGCCTCGGCGCGAGCAAATGCGCCTACGGGGCGGAGTGCTTCGCCGAGGCGGCGCGTGAGCGTGCCAAGCTCGCCGACGTCGTCGTGACCAACCACGCCCTCCTCGCCATCGACGCCATCGAGGGCGCCCCCGTGCTTCCCCAGCACGAGGTGCTGATCGTCGACGAGGCCCATGAGCTGGTCTCCCGGGTCACCGGCGTCGCCACCGGCGAGCTCACGCCCGGCCAGGTCAACCGAGCCGTGCGGCGGTGCTCCAAGCTCGTCGACGAGAAGGTAGCCGACCAGCTGCAGACGGCCGCCGAGGGCTTCGAGCGGGTCATGGAGCTGGCACTGCCGGGGCGCCTGGAGGAGATCCCGGAGGACCTGGGGTACGCCTTGATGGCGCTGCGCGACGCCGCCCGGGCGGTGATCACGGCCCTGGGCTCGACCAGGGACCGGTCCGTGCAGGACGAGGACGCCGTCCGCAAGCAGGCCATGGCCTCCGTGGAGACGGTCCACGGTGTCGCGGAGCGGATCACCCAGGGCTCGGAGTACGACGTCGTCTGGTACGAGCGTCATGATCGTTTCGGGGCCTCGGTGCGGGTCGCCCCGCTCACCGTCTCGGGGCTGCTGCGGGAGAAGCTGTTCACGGAGCGCTCGGTGGTCCTCGCCTCGGCGACGCTCAAGCTGGGCGGCGACTTCAACGGCGTGGGCGCTTCGCTCGGTCTCGCGCCCGAGGGCACCACGGGCGACGACCTGCCGGTCTGGAAGGGCATCGACGTCGGCTCCCCGTTCGACTATCCCAAGCAGGGCATTCTCTACGTCGCCAAGCACCTCTCCCGTCCGGCGCGTGACGGGGACCGCGGCGACATGCTCGACGAGCTGACCGAGCTGATGCAGTCGGCCGGCGGGCGGACCCTCGGGCTGTTCTCGTCCATGCGCGCGGCACAGCTTGCCGCGGAGGAGCTGCGGACCCGAGTCCCGGAGCTGCCCATCCTGCTCCAGGGTGAGGACACCCTTGGCGAGTTGATCAAGAACTTCGCCGCCGATCCGAAGACCTGCCTGTTCGGGACGCTCTCGCTCTGGCAGGGCGTGGACGTTCCGGGCGCCAGCTGTCAGCTGGTCGTCATGGACAAGATCCCCTTCCCGCGCCCGGACGACCCGCTGATGAGCGCCCGGCAGAAGGCCGTCGATGAGGCCGGAGGCAACGGCTTCATGGCGGTCGCGGCGACGCACGCGGCCCTGCTGATGGCCCAGGGCGCCGGTCGGCTGGTGCGTGCCACGGGCGACCGAGGTGTCGTGGCGGTCCTCGACCCCCGGCTGGCCACGGCGCGGTACGGCAGCTATCTGAAGGCCTCGTTGCCCGATTTCTGGTACACGACCGACCGCAACCAGGTGCGGAAGTCGCTCGCCGCCATTGACGCCGCGTCGAAGGCGGCAGGCGTCTGAGGCGGAGGGTGTCGCGCGCTGCGCGGGACATGGCAGGGCCCCGGAACCGGCGCAGAGGGTTCCGGGGCCCGGTCAGAGCCGGCGGGGTGTGTCACACCCGCCGCAGTACCGCCACGACCTTGCCGAGAATCGTGGCCTCGTCGCCGGGGATCGGCTGGTACGCCGCGTTGTGCGGGAGCAGCCAGACGTGACCGTCCTCGCGCTTGAAGCGCTTGACGGTGGCTTCGCCGTCCAGCATGGCGGCGACGATGTCGCCGTTCTCCGCGACGGGCTGCCGTCGAACGGTGACCCAGTCGCCGTCACAGATCGCGGCCTCGATCATGGAGTCGCCGACGACCTTGAGGACGAACAGCTCTCCGTCGCCGACCAGCTGCCGGGGGAGGGGGAACACGTCCTCGACGGACTCCTCGGCCAGGATCGGGCCACCGGCCGCGATCCGGCCGACCAGGGGCACGTAGGACGCGGCCGGCTTGCCGGTGGTGTCCGTCGGCTGGGTGCTCGGCTGGTCGGAGCCCCGCACCTCGTACGCCCGGGGGCGGTGAGGGTCGCGGCGGAGGAAGCCCTTGCGCTCCAGCGCCATGAGCTGGTGCGCCACCGAAGAGGTGCTGGAGAGGCCGACCGCCTGCCCGATCTCACGCATCGACGGCGGGTAGCCGCGACGCTGGACCGAGTCGCGGATGACTTCGATGACCCTGCGCTGCCGGTCGGTGAGACCGGAGCTGTCGGCTCGGATGCCTGGAGGTCGCCCGGGGAGGGCCCGGGCGGGTCGCCCGGGGTCCTCGCCGTTCATGCCCGTGTCATTCATGGCGTGCACCGGCTCGAGTCGGCCCTGGGAGCGGTCCTGGGCGGTGATGGTGGCACTGTCTGCGGTGGTGGTCACGTCGTCGGCCCCTCTCGAATGGTCTCCCTGGCTGGCACAACGGTAGTGGCTTTCGAAAGGTTGCGCCAAACACACGTTCGAGTGAAAATTCGCAGATTGCCTTACGTCTGTTCGCATACGGGTGTATGAGCACTCTCACGCAGCCGCCCCGAATCAGCCGTTACGGTAACCTTCCCCGCTGGGTCGCGAGCGTCCGTGCGCCCTCTCAGTGTCGCATCCTGAGGGCCGGCGGGGCGGAATTTCCGGCCCGGGTGCGCCGCGACACGCGGAGCGCCCGGAATCGCCCCCAACCCAAGATCTAGTGGTTGGATGGCACCGGCCACCCAGGGGTAGTGGTCCCCGGTCTGCCGGGGGTGCCCACATCGCCTATGCTGGTGGTCGCTTCGCAAGGCCTTGACGGGTCGGGCGAGGCTCACCAGTCGTGCCGTGAGGGAGGGTCGGAACCAATGCACTGCCCCTTCTGCAGGCACCCCGACAGTCGTGTCGTCGACAGTCGCACCACGGACGACGGGACGTCGATCCGGCGTCGTCGCCAGTGCCCCGACTGCTCCCGTCGTTTCACGACGGTGGAGACGTGCTCGCTGATGGTGGTGAAGCGCTCCGGTGTCACCGAGCCCTTCAGCCGTACCAAGGTCATCTCCGGCGTACGCAAGGCGTGCCAGGGGCGACCGGTCACCGAGGACGCCCTCGCCAAGCTCGGCCAGCGGGTCGAGGAGGCGGTGCGCGCCACCGGCAGCGCCGAGCTGACCACCCACGACGTGGGTCTGGCCATCCTCGGCCCCCTGCAGGAGCTCGACCTCGTCGCGTACCTGCGCTTCGCGTCCGTGTACCGGGCGTTCGACAGCCTCGAAGACTTCGAGGCCGCCATCGTGGAACTCCGCGTGCGGCCTCCCGCTGAGAACCGCGGGACCGGTGCGACCCCTGAGGTCCCCGTTCCCGCCACCGCCGCCGACTGACCGGCGGTCCGGGCCGACAGTGCCCGGCGGCCGGCCGCCGAGCGGCCTGGCAGACGTGCCCCGAGTGACCCCCGTGGCGCTCGTGGCAGCAGTACAGAACGACGTACAGAAGACGGTGCCCTGGGACTTTCTGGGTGCCAAAGTGTGTTTTGCCCGTATATGGGAGGCGGCATGACAGAGACGGCGAGCGGTCCGGCACGTGGTTCTCGTTCCAAGGGGACCAAGGCGGCGAGCAAGGGCCTGCGTATCGAGCGCATCCACACCACCCCCGGCGTGCATCCGTACGACGAGGTGACCTGGGAGCGCCGAGACGTCGTCATGACCAACTGGCGCGACGGCTCGATCAACTTCGAGCAGCGTGGCGTCGAGTTCCCCGACTTCTGGTCGGTGAACGCGGTCAACATCGTCACCAGCAAGTACTTCCGCGGGGCTGTCGGCACCCCGCAGCGCGAGACCGGTCTCAAGCAGCTCATCGACCGGATCGTGAAGACGTACACGAAGGCCGGCGAGGAGTACGGCTACTTCACCTCGCCCGCCGACGCCGAGATCTTCGAGCACGAGCTGGCGTACGCCCTCCTGCACCAGATCTTCAGCTTCAACTCGCCGGTCTGGTTCAACGTCGGCACGCCCCAGCCCCAGCAGGTCTCCGCCTGCTTCATCCTGTCCGTCGACGACTCCATGGAGTCCATCCTCGACTGGTACAAGGAAGAGGGCATGATCTTCAAGGGCGGCTCCGGCGCCGGCCTGAACCTCTCCCGCATCCGCTCCTCCAAGGAGCTGCTCTCCTCCGGCGGCAACGCCTCCGGCCCGGTCTCCTTCATGCGCGGTGCCGACGCCTCCGCGGGAACGATCAAGTCGGGCGGTGCGACCCGTCGCGCGGCCAAGATGGTCATCCTCGACGTCGACCACCCCGACATCGAGGACTTCATCGAGACTAAGGTCAAGGAGGAGGAGAAGATCCGCGCGCTGCGCGACGCGGGCTTCGACATGGACCTGGGCGGCGACGACATCACGTCCGTCCAGTACCAGAACGCCAACAACTCCGTCCGCGTGAACGACACGTTCATGAAGGCCGTCGAGTCCGGTGGCAAGTTCGGCCTCACCTCCCGTATGACCGGCGAGGTCATCGAGGAGGTCGACGCCAAGTCGCTCTTCCGCAAGATGGCCGAAGCCGCGTGGGCGTGCGCCGACCCGGGCATCCAGTACGACGACACGATCAACCACTGGCACACCTGCCCCGAGTCCGGCCGGATCAACGGCTCGAACCCGTGCAGCGAGTACATGCACCTGGACAACACGTCCTGCAACCTCGCCTCGCTGAACCTGATGAAGTTCCTCAAGGACGACGGCAAGGGCAACCAGTCCTTCGACGTCGAGCGCTTCGCCAAGGTCGTCGAGCTCGTCATCACCGCGATGGACATCTCCATCTGCTTCGCCGACTTCCCCACCCAGAAGATCGGCGAGAACACCCGCGCCTACCGCCAGCTCGGCATCGGCTACGCCAACCTCGGCGCCCTGCTGATGGCGACCGGTCACGCGTACGACTCCGACGGCGGCCGCGCCCTCGCCGGCGCCATCACCTCCCTGATGACCGGCACCTCGTACAAGCGCTCCGCCGAGCTCGCCGCGGTCGTCGGCGCGTACGACGGCTACGCCCGCAACGCCGAGCCGCACCAGCGCGTCATGCGGCAGCACGCCGACGAGAACACCAAGGCCGTCCGCATGGACGACCTGGACTCGCCGATCTGGGCCGCCGCCACGGAGGCCTGGCAGGACGTGATCCACCTCGGCGCCAAGAACGGCTTCCGCAACGCCCAGGCCTCGGTCATCGCCCCGACCGGCACCATCGGTCTCGCGATGTCCTGCGACACCACCGGCCTCGAGCCCGACCTCGCCCTGGTCAAGTTCAAGAAGCTCGTCGGCGGCGGCTCGATGCAGATCGTCAACGGCACCGTCCCGCAGGCCCTGCGCCGCCTGGGCTACCAGGAGGAGCAGATCGAGGCGATCGTCGCCCACATCGCCGAGCACGGCAATGTGATCGACGCCCCCGGCCTGAAGACCGAGCACTACGAGGTCTTCGACTGCGCCATGGGCGAGCGTTCCATCTCCGCGATGGGCCACGTCCGCATGATGGCCGCCATCCAGCCGTGGATCTCCGGCGCCCTCTCCAAGACCGTGAACCTGCCGGAGACGGCCACGGTCGAGGACGTCGAGGAGGTCTACTTCGAGGCCTGGAAGATGGGCGTCAAGGCGCTCGCGATCTACCGCGACAACTGCAAGGTCGGCCAGCCGCTCTCCGCGAAGAAGAAGGAGACCGAGAAGGCCGAGGTCACCGCGAAGTCCGAGGCGACGATCCGCGAGGCCGTCGAGAAGGTCGTCGAGTACCGCCCGGTCCGCAAGCGCCTGCCCAAGGGCCGCCCGGGGATCACCACCTCCTTCACCGTCGGTGGAGCCGAGGGCTACATGACCGCCAACTCCTACCCGGACGACGGTCTCGGCGAGGTCTTCCTCAAGATGTCCAAGCAGGGCTCGACCCTCGCCGGCATGATGGACGCCTTCTCCATCGCCGTCTCCGTGGGCCTGCAGTACGGCGTCCCGCTCGAGACGTACGTCTCGAAGTTCACCAACATGCGCTTCGAGCCGGCCGGCATGACGGACGACCCGGACGTGCGGATGGCGCAGTCGATCGTCGACTACATCTTCCGCCGCCTGGCCCTGGACTTCCTGCCCTTCGAGACCCGCTCCGCGCTCGGCATCCACTCCGCCGAGGAGCGTCAGCGTCACCTGGACACCGGCTCGTACGAGCAGTCCGAGGAGGACGAGGTCGACGTCGAGGCGCTGGCCCAGTCCGCGCCCCGCGCCCAGGAGCTGAAGGCCGTCGCGGCCCCGGCCCCGAAGGCCGACATCCCGGCCCCGAAGCAGGCCCACACCTCGGCGGAGCTCGTCGAGATGCAGCTCGGCATCAGCGCCGACGCCCCGCTCTGCTTCTCCTGCGGCACGAAGATGCAGCGCGCCGGCTCCTGCTACATCTGCGAGGGCTGCGGCTCGACCAGCGGCTGCAGCTGACACCGGGCGGAATCGCGCCGGACGCACCGTCCGGCGTAGCCCGCGCGCGTAGCTGACCAGCAGCTCGTTGAAGGGGATCGACCACAGGTCGATCCCCTTCGTCGTATCCGCTCCACAGCTGTGGCGAGGGCTTGTTCCGATGACGGTCGGCGTGACATGCTCCGCGTCATGATCAAGAGAATCGAGTCCTCCGTCCGCCGATGAGCGAGACGACCGGGACAGGACTGCCCGGATGTCCGACCACACTGTTCGACCATGCCCTCCGGCTGCACCGGCTGGCGCCCGGAGAGCCGCTCCATCGCGAAGGGGAGCCGTACCCCGACGACGGCTTGCACCGTCATCGGAAAGGCCCGCGCGCACCCGAGGACCGGCACTTGACCGGCAAGGACGCGGCGCTCATCTTGGACGCGTACTTCGCGCGCACCTCCGCCCACCCCAGCGAATTGGCCGACGCCTTCCACGACGTCCACATCCCGATTCACCCCAACGATCACATCGCCGCCGCGGCTTTGCGGGCGGACGGAGAACGCGTTCGCCGAACGGGCCGCTGGCTCGTCCGACATGGCACCGACCGATGCGCGGTCACCGTTGGGCTGGCCCTGGTCGCTGTCGTGGGAACAGCCGACGACATCCCGTTGATTCAAACGATCGGGCTGCTGTCCGACCGCTTCGGTCCACTGGCGGCGCACGCTTTCGAGAGTCGGCCAGGGGGAGTCGAGGCCCTGCTCTGGCTTGCCGAGCGAGTCACCGGTTGGGGACGCGTCTATGTCGTTGAGGCTCTCTGCCGGCTCGACGACCCAGCTGCCCGACCGTGGTTGCTTCGCAGGGCCTGCGACGGAGACTTCCTCAACGGGTACTTCGCCGGCCGGGTCGCCACAGTCGCCAGACTCCATGAGGCGCTTTCGGGCCTCGACACGGACAGCGAGATGGTCGACCACATAGGTCGGCTCCTTCATCTGATGATCGACTGCGGGAGCATGGGACTCACCCTCGCCCGCTATCCCCATTCGGGCGTGGTCCTGGAGGCTCATGCTCGCCATGTGGGTTCGCTCGGCCCGACCATCGAGCGCTACTTCACGATCGCGGTGCTCACTCAGCACCTGACTACGGAGCCCCCGGAGGCCGCGGGGTGCACTGAGGCTCAGCAGGAAGCGCTTCGGGCGACCTACCTCGAAGTTCTCGACCGGGAGGAGTGGGCCCAGGCCGCACGCGCGGGGTTCGCGGCGGACGACAACCGTATGCGATGGCTCGCCGACCACCGGGCGCCACAGCTGAGGCTGCGTGCGTTCCCCGACCGGGAGCCGGACGCCGAGGAATGACGCTCGTTCGCGCACGTGGTTGAGCGGCGCGTGCTGATCAGTGCTTCATGAAGGGGACCGGGCCTCTGGGTCGGTCCCCTTCGGTGTGGGCCGGGCCGGTCAGGGGCGGGGTGTGCCCAGTAGGGCGGCGAAGGCCTGGGGGGTGGCGTCGAAGCCGTGGCTGAGGGGACGGTACGCCCAGCCGTCGGTGCCGTCCCTGGTGAACTCCACGACCGTCGCCGACAGGGCGTCCGGCACGTCCGCGAAGTCGTGGACCAGCAGGTCCGTGTAGCCCTCGCGGACCCGGATGCCCGTGTTCGCTATGTCGCCGAAGGTCCTTCGTCCCCCGGCCTGCTGTATCGCGACGCCCACCACCACGCGCGCGTACCGCGGTGCCAGCCGGTCGAGTTCCAGGGTCATGGCCTCGTCGTAGCCGAAACCCTGCCCCGTACGGCTGTCGCGGTGGAGTGTGATCGTGCCGTCGGGGGAGCGGCTGCCGAAGTGCACCAGATGGGCCGGCGCTCCGTGCGGGTCGTCCGACGTGAAGACGCCGGCGACGATGTCGAGGTCGTGGGCGGGCGCGCCGATAGGGGCGGGGTCCCACTTGAGCGTCACCTCGACGCGTCCCACTCCCTTGTTGAGTCCGCTCATGGTGCTTCCCCTCTCCGCGTACGCCCCCGCGCACGCCTCGCTCCGTACCGCCGACCCGCTCGAAAGCCCGTGGTCGTGGCCGGTTGCCCATGGTGTCATGTGGCTACGACAGAGGACCCGAGGGTGGAGGGGGAGAGCGGTTTGTGGAGCGGTGACGAGCTGGATCTCGACGCATATCTGGCTCGAATCGGATGGCAGGCGGGGAGCGGAGGTGAACTCGCCCCTGACCTCGCGACGTTGAGGGGTCTTCATCGGGCGCATGTCCGGGCCGTGCCGTTCGAGAATCTCGACGTCGCCCTCGGGAAGTCGGTTCCCCTGGATCTGAAGAGCCTTCAGGACAAGCTCGTCGGACGGCGTCGCGGAGGGTACTGCTACGAGCAGAACTCCCTGTTCGCTGCGGTCCTCGAACGGATCGGCTTCACGGTCGCGGCGCGCGGCGCCCGCAACCGTTCGCGGGGCGCCACGCTGCCGCCCGTCACGCACGCGTTGCTCGTGGTGACGGTCGACGGCGAACAGTGGCTCTGCGACGTCGGGTTCGGCTGGCAGGGGCCGCTGGAACCGGTGCCCCTGCGCGACGGGGTCAGGGTCGAGCAGAGTGGCTGGACGTTCGGGATCAAGGCCGAGGGCGAGGGCATCCTCGTACTCCGCTCCCTGCGACCGCAGGGCTGGACCGATCTGTACGCCTTCGCTCCCCAGACCCTCTACCCCGGCGACTTCACCGTGATGAACCACTACAGCTCCAGTCATCCGCACTCGCGCTTCCTCGGCCAGGTCGTGGCCCAGCGGCCCGGCGAGGAGGCGCGCAGGGCTCTGGTCCGCGAGACGCTCTCGGTGGTGCGGCCGGACGGCACCGCCGAGGAACGCGTGGTCGGTACCGGGGTGTTGATCGCGACGCTTCAGTCCGAATTCGGCATCGAACTGAACGAAGAGGAGCGCGCGGGCCTGGAACGAATGCACCCGACGGGCGTCTGACGGGGTCCGCGAGGGTCTGCCGGGGCGCTCGTCGGCCCCGTACGATGGCGCGGTGCTGGTCAAGTGGATTCGCTGCACCGTGATGGACCGTCGAGGGTTCGAGCGGGGGCAGCGGAAATGGGCGGGGCTGCTCGGTGAGCCGGGATTCCGGGGCCAGGGCGGCGGGTGGAGCCGGGCTCGGCCGGACGTCGCCCATGTCTTCGCGTTCTGGGAGAGCCGGGCTTTTTACGACTCGTTCATGGCGCGCTCGCACGATCGACTGGCGGCCGCGCAGGCGGGCACGTTCAAGGACGCCCAGGCCAAGCTGTTCGACCACCGCTTCGACGTGAAGATGGGCTTCGAGCCGCGGTTCTCCGACGCCGACGTGGCACGGGTGGCGCACTGCCGTGTCCACGAGGACCGTGCCGAGCACTTCGCGCTCATGCAGGAGAAGGTGTGGAACCCGGCGATGGCCGGCTCTCCCGGCATGTTGCGGGGCATGTTCGGCGAGGCGCCCGGCAGCGAGTTCCTGGTGCTGTCGATGTGGCACTCGGCGGCGGAGCACGGAAAGTACCGGGTGGAGCGCATCGAGCGGCTCGGGCTGCGGGCCAGGACCGCGGCCGACGTGGCGGCGCTGACGGGGGACGTGGTGCAGCTCGAGCCGACCTGGACGGTGTGAAGGCCTGAGCCGGTACGAACACGCCGGCCCGCGCCCGCCCGCGTACGCCGGATGGACTCCGGACACCACCTCGGCTGAGCCGGTCCGGGACCGGCGATCTAGGGTCGGGGTATGGCACGACCGCGGCGCATCGTTCTCGTACGGCACGGAGAGTCCGAGGGCAATGTCGATGACACGGTGTACGAACGTGAGCCCGACCACGCGCTGGGGCTCACCGCGACCGGGCTGCGGCAGGCCGGGGAGACGGGGGAGCGGCTTCGGGAGCTGTTCGGTGACGAGTCGGTCAGCGTCTACGTCTCGCCGTACCGCCGCACCCATGAGACCCTCCGCGCCTTCCGGCTGCCGCCGGGGCAGGTACGGGTACGGGAGGAGCCGCGCCTCCGGGAGCAGGACTGGGGCAACTGGCAGGAGCGGGAGGACGTCCGTCTGCAGAAGGCCTACCGGGACGCGTACGGGCACTTCTTCTACCGCTTCGCCCAGGGTGAGTCGGGGGCGGACGTCTACGACCGCGTCGGGGCTTTCCTGGAGAGCCTGTACCGCAGTTTCGAGGCGCCCGACCATCCGCCCAACGTCCTCCTCGTCACCCATGGGCTGACCATGCGCCTGTTCTGCATGCGCTGGTTCCACTGGACCGTGGCGGACTTCGAGTCGCTCTCCAACCCCGGCAACGCCGAGACCCGCGTGCTCCTGCTCGGCGAGGACGGGAGATACCGTCTTGACCGGCCGTTCGAGCGCTGGCGCACCCCGGAACCGTACGGCCATACCGGATAGAGTGGCAGACCGATGACCGCTGACTCCTCATTCGACCGGCGCTTCGACCGCGCCCTGGCCAGCCTGCGCGGGCTGTCCGTGGGAGACGCCCTGGGCTCCCAGTTCTTCGTACCCGCCCACTATCCCCTGCTGAAGCGGCGAGAGCTGCCCGACGGCCCTTGGCAGTGGACCGACGACACCGAGATGGCCTGCTCCGTCCTGGCCGTCCTCGCCCGCCACGAACGCATCGACCAGGACGCCCTGGCGATGTCCTTCGCCCAGCACCATGACTTCGACCGCGGCTACGGCCCGGCCGTCAACCGGATGCTCCGGCTCATCCGGGAAGGCGGCGACTGGCGGGAACTGGCCGCCGCGCTCTTCCAGGGCCAGGGGTCCTGGGGCAACGGCGCCGCGATGCGGATCGCCCCGCTCGGAGCCTGGTACGCGGACGACCCGGAGCAGGCGACGCACCAGGCGGAGATCTCCGCGTACACGACCCACCAGCACCGCGAGGCCGTGGTCGGCGCCATGGCCGTGGCCGCCGCCGCAGCGCTGGCCGCCGACCCCGCCGGGCCGCCCACGGCCGAGAAGCTGCTCGACGGCGTCATCGCCCTCGTGCCGCGCAGCGCGGTCGGGGCGGGGCTGCGCCGGGCCCGCGACATGCTCGACTACGGCGACGCGGGCACGGTCGCCGCGGTGCTCGGCAGCGGCCGGCGGACGAGCGCGCACGACACGGTTCCGTTCGCCCTCTGGTCGGCGGCCCGGGGCCTCGGCGATTTCGAGCGGGTGTTCTGGACGACCGCGCAGGTCGGCGGCGATGTCGACACGACCTGTGCCATCGCGGGGGGTGTGGTGGCCGCCGCGGCGGACGGTGCGCCGCCGGCGGACTGGCTGCGACAGACCGAGGCCCTGCCGGAGTGGGTCCTCGGCGCGGCGGCCTGAGGTGGCTGCGCTGACCCGAGTCCGACGCGCCTGAAGCGGCACGATGCCCCCTGAGCCCCTGCGCGGGGCCCAGGGGGCATCGCGGTGTTCTCAGGCCACCGGCCCCGCGGCCTCCGCGCGGCCGCTGAGCGCCTCCAGGTCGCTCTTGCGGACCCGGATCACGAGGACCGCGGTGAGCAGCGCGATCAGCACCATCGCGACGGCCGCCGTGAACGCCGAGGCGATGCCCGAGGTCAGCACCTCGTGGCCCCAGGGCGCGGGCAGTTCCTTCGTCTTCAGGGCCTCGGCCTGCTGCTCGGGCGTGGCGGCCTTGAGGAAGCCGGGCATCTGCTTCTCGGCCTCCTCGCGGCTGGCGGTGCCGAAGACCGTGACCAGGATGGACAGGCCGAGCGAACCGCCGACCTGCTGGGTCGCGTTGAGCAGGCCCGATGCGGCGCCCGCCTCGTGCTGGGCCACCCCGGAGACGGCCGTGAGCGTGAGCGTCACGAAGTTGAGGCCCATGCCGAAGCCGAACAGGACCATCGGGCCGAGGACCCCGCTCGCGTAACTGCTGTCCGGGCTGATGAACGTCAGCCAGAAGAGACCGGCACCGGTGATCGCCGAACCGCTCACCATGAACGGTTTGGGCCCGAGTGTCGGCAGCAGCCGCTGGGCGAGCCCCGCGCCGGTCACGATCGCCACCGTCACCGGCAGGAAGGCGAGACCGGACCGGATCGGGCTGTATCCGAGGACGCCCTGGACCCACAGCACGATGAAGAAGAACATGCCGAACATGGCGGCTGCCAGGCTGAGCATGATGACGTACGTGCCCGACCGGTTGCGGTCCGCGAACATCCGGAGCGGGGTGATCGGCTCCTTGGCGCGCGACTCCACGACCGCGAAGGCCACGAGCAGGATCACCGCGGAGACGAAGGAGCCGATGGTCAGCTCGTCCTTCCAGCCCTTCTCCGAGGCTCGGATGAACCCGTAGACCAGCGCGGCCATGCCGAGTGTCGAGGTCGTGGCGCCCGCGATGTCGAACCGGCCGGGGTGACGCTCGGACTCGCCGATGTAGCGCGGGGCGAGGAAGGCGATCAGCAGGCCGATCGGCACGTTGACGAAGAGGACCCACCGCCAGTCCAGCCACTCCGTGAGCATGCCGCCGGCGAGCAGACCGATCGCGCCGCCACCGGCGGAGACGGCGGCGAACACGCCGAACGCCCGGTTGCGCTCGGGACCTTCAGGGAACGTCGTGGTGATCAGGGCGAGCGAGGTGGGCGAGGCGATGGCGCCGCCCACGCCCTGCAGGGCCCGTGCGGCGAGCAGATGCCAGGGCTCCTGGGCGAAGCCTCCGAGCAGCGAGGCGAAGGTGAAGAGCAGGATGCCGGCCATGAACACCCGGCGGCGCCCCAGGATGTCCCCGGCCCGTCCGCCGAGGAGCAGCAGTCCGCCGAAGGTGAGCGTGTAGGCGCTGAGCACCCACGACAGGTCGGTGGTCGAGAAGGAGAGCGCGTCCTGAATGTGCGGCAGCGCGATGTTCACGATGGTGGCGTCGAGGACGACCATCAGCTGGCAGGCGGCGATGACGGTCAAGGCGATACCCGGCCGACCTCCGGCGCGAGCGGGTCCGTCCTTGGCCTGTGTGTCCACCGGAGAAGTTGTCACTATGGATCCCCCACGGAAGAATTAGTGAACGCACCCGTTCACTGTCCATCACGGTAGTGAGTCCCCCTCAGTGACCGCAACCGTTCACTGGGCGCCGCCGACGACGGACTTCGCCTCAACGGAGAGATCCTGATGGTTAGTTCACGCTCCACGGCCGCCGCCCGGCCGGAAGGGGTGTCCCTGCGCCGCCGCGGTCCCGTGCTCGAGAAGGCCATCCTGGAGGCCACGCTCGAACAGCTGGGCAGTGTCGGCTGGAACGGTCTGACGATGGAGGGTGTCGCCGTCGGCGCGCAGACGGGTAAAGCCGCGGTGTACCGGCGCTGGCCGTCGAAGGAAGACCTCGTCGCCGACGCGCTTCAGGCCGGGCTGCCGGCGCTCGACGAGGCGCCGGACCTCGGAAAGGTGCGCGAGGACCTGTACGAGCTGTGCCGCCGGGTCCGGGACGTCATGTACTCCAAGCCCGGCTTCGCACTGCGCGCCGTGCTTCACGAATGCGATGCGGAGTCCGCCGAGAGGTTCCATCACCTGATTGTCGCGGGGGTCGTCGAGCCCTCGGCCCGACTCTTCAGTGAGGTGCTGAGGCGCGGAATCGCAAGGGGAGAGGTGCGAGCGGACGCGAACGACGACCTGGTTCTCGACGTCATCCCGGCCATGCTGATGTACCGCTCCAAAGTGTGCGCAAGCGAATGGCCGGACACCGAGATCGCCGATCTGATCGACCGGATCATGCTGCCGCTGCTACGGGTGTGACCCGGACGGGGCGCCTCCGAGGGGCAGCCCGCCGGGGCCTCGCGCCCCGGCGCGCACGCCCCTCGGGCCCCCGGAGGGAATCCGGGTACCGCGTGCGGCACCGAGCGGCGTAACCTGTCAGGCGCCATGCCCTACGAACCACCCACCCACACCGTCGAGCGGTCGCTCCGAGCCACCACCGGCGCCAGGATCGTCGCCGGAGTGGACGAGGTCGGACGCGGCGCCTGGGCCGGCCCCGTCACAGTGTGCGCGGCCGTCACCGGTCTGCGCCGGGCGCCCGAAGGGCTCACCGACTCCAAGCTGCTCACCCTCAAGCGCCGTACCGCGCTCGCCGTGGAACTGGAACGCTGGGTCACGGCGTACGCGCTCGGCGACGCCACCCCGCAGGAGATCGACGAGCTCGGCATGACCGCTGCCCTGCGGCTGGCTGCGGTCCGGGCCCTCGAAGGGCTGCCCGTACGGCCCGACGCGGTGATCCTCGACGGCAAGCACGACTACCTCGGCACCCCCTGGCAGGTCCGTACGGTGATCAAGGGCGACCAGTCCTGCATCGCCGTGGCCGCCGCCTCCGTGATCGCCAAGGTCCGGCGGGACGCCGTCATGGCCGAGCTGGCCGCCGGGTCGGAGGAGTACGCGGCGTACGCCTTCGGAGCCAACGCGGGCTACCCTTCGCCGGTCCACAAAGCGGCGCTCGAAGAGCTGGGGCCCACCCCTCACCACCGTCTCTCCTGGTCGTACATGGACGCCATGCCCAGGTGGCGCCACCTCAAAAAGGTCCGCCTCTCCGCCGAGGCGGTCGCGCTGGAAAGCGGGGGCCAACTCGGCTTCGACTTCTGATCTTCCGGTCGCGGGTCCCTGTCGCAGGGCCTCCAGTACGACCGGGGTGCACATGCGTGCCCACCCGCCGGTGCTTCCCGCAGCGGCGTTTGATAGACATCCACTCATGCCTCTCATCCCCGAGGAGCCTCAGATTCACGAGAGCGCCCAGGGTCCCCGCGCCACCGCGGCCACCGGCCGCCCCGCGTCGACCCCCCGTCCCGTACCCGGCCCGCGATCCGCGGCCACTCCGCGGCCCGGACGCCCCGTCCCCGGTCCCAGGCCCGCGCCGCCGGCCCCGCGCCCGGCCCCCGTCGCCGGCCCGACCCCGGCGACCACCCCGACTCCGGCGAACACCCCGGAGAATCGTTCCGACCAGCGGTCCACGCCGCAGCTCCAGCTGATCCCGGCCCCCGTCGACGGCGCGCTCGACGCCGCCGAAGAGGCCCTGGACATGCTCCTGGAGAGCGGCCGGGCGCCCGGCGAGATCCTCGTCCTCACCACCGGCGACCCGCACCCGTGGACCACGCACGAGCTGTCCTTCGGCGAGGCGTCCTACTGGGCGCAGCAGGACGCCGGGGACGACGTGTTCTTCGCGCGCGCCGCCTCCGTCGAGCGGGCTGCCCCCCGACCCGTGGTGATCGTGGCCGTCAACGGCGGAGACGACGAGACGACCGCCGAGGCCCTGCCGTCGGCGATGGCCCGCGCCGGCGCGCTGCTCATCGTCTGCGGCGACCAGCAGCGCGTCACCACGCTCCTCGGAGCGGGCGCCGGCGTCTGACCGACCGCGCCCGCCTGCCGTCCCTCCGCCGGACCGAACCCGGCTCGGCGGAGGCCCGGTGACGTCCGCGCGATCAGCGCGCGGCGGCCCGGCGCAGCGGTTCCGCCGAGCCGCTCTCGGGTCTCGGCGTCAGACGGCCGAGCTCGGCCGGCCCGTCGCCGAGCGGCAGCGGGAGCGAGTCGGAGCTGGGGCGCCGCCCGCCCCGGCCCTCGCCGAGCACCTGCCAGCCCCCACGGGTCAGCGTGATGTAGGCACCGCAGCGGAGACCGTGCAGGGTGCAGGCGTCCCGCAGGCCCCACATCCACGCACCGTCCTCCTCCGTCCAGCGCTCGTCGCCCTCACGGCAGTACAGCAGGACGGCGGTACGCACCGGCGTACGCCTCCGCAGGTCGTGCGGAATGACCCGCCGCAGATGCGCGAGCAGCGCGTTGCGGAACTCCCAGCCGTCCGCCGGAACGGGCCGCCGCACGAACGATGCGCTGGCGGCGAGGCGGTCCTCGTGGTCCAGGACCGCCAGAACCGCCGTCTCGGGCGTGGGCGTATGACGCGAGTGCAGCCCGCTGACGACCTCACGCGGATTGCGCAGCAGCGGGACCCCCGCCGCGGACCACTCGGCCGGTTCGAGTATCCGGGCGAGGCGGCTGGCGGACACGGACGACGATCTGAGCGAGGCGGCTGTGGACGGAGCGAATCCGAGGGTCACGGTCCTCCCTTCGGATACGCGCCCGCGAGGCGGGCAAGGTCGGGCGAGGGCGCACCACAGCACAGTCCTTCCGGACCGCTGACGGGCCGTGCGGGGCGGTTTCCCAATTCTTGCGGGCCCGTGCGCGGGCGGCAACGAGCAATTGGGACCGCTGACGGGAATGCGTTGGTATGCCACTCATATCCCTGCCCAGTTGCCCATTGTTCACTCCCCGTTTCCCCTCCTGTTTCACCTCCGGACGGGGAGCACCAGCGGAAACGTCCCTTCCACTCCGACCGCGGGGGCGGCGCGCGGCGACCGCCCACGGCGAGGACGGTGTCACGGCGGTGGATTCGCCGATTGTCAGTGCCATCGGGTTGCATGGGGGTATGGACAACCTGGAGCTCCGTGCGGAAGCCGATGCCATCCTCGCTGAACTCGTCGGCGCCCCGGCGGGCTCGGCGCGGCTGCGGGAGGACCAGTGGCAGGCGGTGGCCGCCCTGGTGGAGGAGCGACGCCGTGCGCTGGTGGTGCAGCGTACCGGCTGGGGCAAGTCGGCGGTCTACTTCGTCGCCACCGCACTGCTGCGCCGTCGTGGCTCCGGCCCGACGGTGATCATCTCGCCGCTCCTCGCGCTGATGCGCAACCAGGTCGAGGCGGCGGAGCGGGCCGGCATCCGGGCGCGCACCATCAACTCGGCCAACCCCGAGGAGTGGGACACGATCTACGAGGAGGTCGAGCGGGGCGAGACCGACGTCCTCCTCGTCAGTCCGGAGCGCCTCAACTCGGTGGACTTCCGCGAGCAGGTGCTTCCCAAGCTCGCGGTCACGACCGGTCTCCTCGTCGTGGACGAGGCGCACTGCATCTCCGACTGGGGACACGACTTCCGCCCCGACTACCGCCGCCTGCGGGCCATGCTCGCCGAGCTCGCACCCGGCGTACCCGTCCTCGCCACCACCGCGACCGCCAACGCGCGCGTCACCGCGGACGTGGCCGAACAGCTCGGCACCGGCGCGGGCGAGGCCCTGGTGCTGCGCGGCTCCCTGGAGCGGGAGAGCCTCAGGCTGGGCGTGGTCCGGCTGCCCGACGCGGCACACCGCCTGGCCTGGCTCGCCGAGCACCTCGACGAGCTGCAGGGCTCCGGGATCATCTACGCCCTGACCGTCGCCGCGGCCGAGGAGGCCACCGCCTTCCTGCGGCAGCGCGGCTTCGACGTGGCCTCGTACACGGGCCGTACGGAGAACGCCGACCGGCTGCAGGCCGAGGTCGACCTCCAGCAGAACCGGGTCAAGGCACTGGTCGCGACCTCCGCGCTGGGCATGGGATTCGACAAGCCGGACCTCGGCTTCGTGATCCATCTCGGCTCCCCGTCCTCGCCGATCGCGTACTACCAGCAGGTGGGGCGCGCCGGTCGCGGCGTCGAGCACGCCGATGTCCTGCTGCTGCCCGGGAAGGAGGACGAGGCCATCTGGCGGTACTTCGCCGACACCGCCTTCCCGCCCGAGGCACAGGTCCGTCAGACCCTCACCGCCCTCGCCGACGCGGGGCGGCCGCTGTCCGTGCCCGCCCTGGAGGCCGCGGTGGATCTCCGCCGCACCCGGCTGGAGACCATGCTCAAGGTCCTCGACGTGGACGGGGCGGTGAAGAGGGTCAAGGGCGGCTGGACGTCGACCGGCGCGCCGTGGGCGTACGACTCCGAGCGCTACGCCTGGGTGGCCCGGCAGCGGGCCGCCGAGCAGCAGGCCATGCGCGACTACGTGAGCACGACCCGGTGCCGGATGGAGTTCCTGCGGCAGCAGTTGGACGACGAGGGCGCGACCCCCTGCGGTCGCTGCGACAACTGCGCGGGCGCCTGGGCCGACACCTCCGTGTCGGCGGAGACGCTGACGGGGGCGGCGAAGGAACTGGACCGCCCCGGTGTGGAGGTCGAGCCGCGCCGCATGTGGCCGACGGGGATGCCCGCCCTGGGCATCGACCTCAAGGGGCGTATCCCGGCCGGCGAGCAGTGCTCCACCGGGCGTGCGCTGGGGCGGCTCTCGGACATCGGCTGGGGCAACCGGCTGCGCCCCCTCCTCGCCGACACCGCGCCCGACGGGCCGGTCCCCGACGACGTGCTGAAGGCCGCGGTGGCCGTCCTCGCGGACTGGGCCCGCTCACCGGGTGGCTGGGCGCGGGACAGCGCGGACGCCTCCGCCCGCCCGGTCGGGATCGTCGCCGTACCCTCCCTGGCCCGCCCGCAGCTGGTCGGCACCCTCGCCCAGGGGATCGCGAGCATCGGACGTCTGCCGTACCTGGGCACCCTGACCTACACCGGGCCGGACGGGGCTCACGCGGCACGTCGCAGCAACTCCGCACAACGCCTCAGAGCACTGTCCGGTGCCTTCACCGTCTCGGAGGAGCTGGCCGCGGCCCTGGCCGAGTCCTCAGGCCCGGTGCTGCTCGTGGACGACTGCACCGACTCCGGCTGGACCCTCGCGGTCGCTGCCCGTCTGCTCCGCAGGGCAGGCAGCGGCCCCGTTCTTCCGCTGGTGCTCGCGGCGGCGGGCTGAGCGACCCGATCGCGACGGCGCGCCCCGGCGGACCGCCGGAAGCACGGCCGCGCATGCGGCACGCCCGGCCGGGGAGACCCGGCCGGGCGCGCCGCGGACTACCGGGACGTCAGCCCCGTGGCTGGAACGTCACCTCGCTCACGCCCCAGAGGAATGCGCCGCCGAGCGGGTTCTCCGGCCATTCGGCGCGGAAGTTCCGGACGAGGAACTCCACCATCCCGCAGTCGTAGCGGCTCCACAGCGAGCCGTTGCGCTGGTAGACGACGACCGGCCACTTGGCGGGATCGTCGTCCGACGCGTCCCAGCACAGCATGTCGGCGGTGGCGGAGACGCCCCAGGTGATCAGGACCGGAGAAGTCCCCTCCAGCTCGGGTGTCTTCTCCTCCGTCTCCCAGTCGGCCTCGGCATTCGCAGACTCGATCACCATGCCGTCCCGCGGTGCCTGATCCAGCGGCACCTTGGGCTCCGGACTGCCGATCGACAGGTAGTTCTGCAGCGCGCCGGCGCCGTAGACCTCCATGTAGCGCCGGTAGTCGGGCGGGAACGGCTTGCCCCACGTCGCGGCGAGGGCGGTCCACTCGACCGTCGTGCCCCCGTCCTTCGGCGGCGGCATGAGCCGTCGCAGGGCGTCCAGGCCGGTCGGCTCACTCATCGGCACCTCGCTCCGTCTCCCCCTTCGGGGGTGTCCGTCGGCCCGCGTCATGGGGTGCTCCCCGTGGGCGCCGGCACACCGCCGCTGCTCTGTGTGCCGAGATTGTCTCCGGTGCTCAGTTCGTTCGGTATGAACACGTCGAAGTCGATCCCGACCGAGCCGTCGGAGTTGATGCCGTACGCCGACATGTCGTACCCGGTCGGCACCGTCCTGCTGCCCTCGTAGCGCGGCGACACGGTGTACATGACGTCCTGGCCGGCCATCACGGCCGTGTAGACCATGCTCTCGTACGTCCTCATGTGCTCTTCGCCCTGCGTGGAGCGATCTGCTTGGCGTTGGCGCCGCGGGCGCACGGGGAGAGGTTCGCCAGGACGCCCTTGCCCGCCAGCTTGTTGCCGATGAGGTGACAGGCGTTGACGTTCCTCTGCTTGTCCAGGCCCTTGCTGTCGGCGAAGTCCTGCGCCCACTCGTATCCCGGCGGGTTCGAACCCACGGCGGTGCCCTTGTTCTTGCTCAGGTAGTCCTTCGTCAGGCACGCCTCCGCTGCCGTCGCCCGGTTGCCGTTGGCCGCGTCCCGGTCGCCGTACTTGATCCAGCCGTCGCCGCAACCGGACCGGTTGTCGTCGCTGTTGGGATCCGGCTGGGGGCGCGGGACGGGCCGCGGGGAGGGCGCGGGTGCGGGGGTGCCGTCGGCGTCGTCCCGTGTCCGGGAAGCCTCGTCGATCCGGTCCCGTACCTCGTTGACGACGTACTCGACGGCGGCGGCGACGGCGATGATGGCGACCGTCACCACGACCGCGGCGACGAAGGCCACGGCGACCACGGGGATGGCGAGCGCGGACCAGTGACCGTCGATCTCGACGTTGCTGATCGGGTTGCCGCCGGTGAAGGCGTAGCAGCTGCCCGTGAAGGGGTCGCTGCCCAGACCCATGTCGGCCAGGGCCCCGTTGTACATGTCGCGGCTGGGGAAGCGGTTCAGCCCCGGGTCGTAGTCGCGGAAGCCCACGTCGTACGTGCCGGAACCGACGTCCCAGCGCTTGGCGTTGTAGCGGTAGGGGTTGTACTCCTCGGCATTTCGCTGACAGTTGCGCGACGGTTGAGGATGCGTTGTCCGACTTCGCCGTCGCCTGGTCTCCGTCTTGTCGAATGGGGTATAACCCAGGCCCATTCATCTGCGACAGACAGTGCCGCCATGTCGACGACCGAACAGCCGACGGAACCGGATGAGCCCGAAATTCCGGACACCGCAGGGGATTTCGCGGCCGTGCGGGATCGCCGCACCGACCGCAGCGGCGTGGTCGTGGCCGCGGCTCTTCTGCTCGCGTGCGGCGCGTTCGTCGCCTACGGAGTCCTCGGCACCGGGGACCGGAACACCGGCACGAGCGCGACGGCGACGCCCACCACCGTGGCGATCTACGACGTGACCTACGAGGTGCTCGGCGAGGGCGCCGCCGACATCTCCTACCGGGGGGCGGCGGCGACAAGGCGGACGTCGCCACACAGGTCGGCCTGCCGTGGCGGAAGACGGTGAGTGTCCCGCTCGGGGCCTCCCCGATCGTCAACGTCACCCTCGGCGAGAAGGGCGGCACGGCCAGCTGCACCCTGGCGGTCCGCGGCAAGCACGTCCAACGGGCCACCACCACCGGCGCCTTCGGGCGGACCACGTGCGGAGGTGAGCTCGCCGCCCCCTCAGGGGACGCGGCAGCTGAAGGAGCGCAGCGAGCCGACTGAGGATCGAGGCGCTGATCCCCGGGCGGGGACGGACCGCCGCACTCTACGGCCCTGTGCGGCGCGGCGCGCGAGCGAGCCGCCGAACCTGTGGACAACTCGGCGGGCCGGAGATGTCCCGCTCCGGGGGGTTATCCACAGGGGTTTCGGATGTGGGCAGATCACGAGACCGTTTTGACCATGAACGCGAATCACCACGAAACCAGCGGACCCTCCCGTACTCAGCAGATCACCCTGCGCGGCCCGGCGGAACTGGCCGACGCCCTCCCGTTCATGCTGGGCTTCCACCCCACCGACTCCGTCGTCCTGGTCGCCCTCCACGGCGAGCGCGGCCGCTTCGGAGGCCGGGTCAGGCTCGGCATTCCCCGCTCGCCGGGCGAATGGTCCTCCACCGCCGACCACCTCGCCGAATGCCTCGTCGAGGGAGGCGCCAGGAACGGCACCCGGCCGGACGGCATCGTCGTCTTCCTCTGCCAGGACCCCGAGGCGGGCGAGACGGGCCGCAGGGTCATGGAACGGCTGCGGCCGTTCGCCCAGCGGCTTCGTACCACCTGCGGAGCCCTCGACATCCCCGTCTACGAGGCGCTGTGCATCTCAGACGGGCTCTACTTCTCCTACTGCTGCCCCGACGCACGCTGCTGCCCGCCCGACGGAACCCCCCTCGCCCTCA
Source organism: Streptomyces exfoliatus (assembly GCF_000725545.1). GTDB lineage: Bacteria > Actinomycetota > Actinomycetes > Streptomycetales > Streptomycetaceae > Streptomyces > Streptomyces exfoliatus. The sequence goes on from NZ_JNZP01000007.1 coordinate 120,810, forward strand.
GCGGTACGTCGGTCATGGCGGCGACCGCGGCGTACGCGGGAGTCCAGGTACGGGGCTCACTGCGGGACATGGAAGGCAGGTTCAAGCCGTCCGGTGGCCCCGACGAGGAGCGGCAGCGCGCCGCACTCGACGCGACCGCGGCCCAGATCGTCCCCCGGATCCTGGAAGACGCCGAAGGCAGGGAGCGGGAGGAGGTACGGGAGACGACTCTGCGCCTCGCCCGAGAGGTGCTCCGCCGGTTCGCCGCCCCGGAGCGGCCGAGCCCGACGAGCCCGCAGGGCCCGCCGGACGCCGGACGGACCGCCGCGGGGACGGCCGCCGGCGACGCCGCCGACGACGCCCTGGTCGACACCGACGAGGCGGCCGCGCTGATCCTCGGTCTCCAGGACCGGGTCACCAGGGACCGCGCCGCCGAGTGGATGGAGGGATGGGAGGGCACCGCGGCCCTCCGGCTCTGGCGCGTCCTCGCCCGGCGCTGCGTCACCCCCTACCAGGAGCACGCCGCCGCACCCCTCACCCTCGCGGGCTGGACGGCCTGGTCCACCGGCGACGAGCCGACCGCCCGGGTAGCCCTCGGTCTTGCCCTCGACGCCGACCCCGAGTACGTCTTCGCCCGACTGCTCCACCAGGCCTGCAACGAAGGACTCGACCCCGAGTCGCTCCGCTCCTGCCTGAGGACGGAGCGGGACGGCCGGACCGCCTCGGAACAGGCAGCCACCTCCGCGTCCCGCCGGGTCCGGATGCGCACCGCCCGCCCGCAGAGCACCCGGCAGACCCTGCGGAAGCCCGGCCGCCAGGCCCGCGGAAGGGTAGGCCGGCCGACGGCCGGGGTGCGGCCCGGCGGGCCCGCCGCCGCCAAGCCGGGGAGCAAGACGCCGCGCCCCGGCGGACAGCGCGGCACCAGGAGTGGCCGATGACGACCGTGACCCGGCCGCCCGCGGACGCGTTCAGCTCTCTGGCGGAGTCGTCAGAGCCGTCCCGCCGACACATCGCCGGCCGCCCGGTTCGCACAGAGAGCACCCCGTACCCACCATGGCCCTCAGCCCCGTCCCGGCCCCCGGCCGCCCCACCGGACATCCGCTCGGTTCCTCCTCCGGGCGGGCGGCGGGTGCCGGCACCGCGGTCGCGCCGCCGCGCGCCCCACGCCCCGCGGAACTCCCCTCGGTTCACGGCGCGCTCCTCTGCGTGGCCCTGCCCGCACTCGCCGTCTGCGCCGACCACGGACAGCTCACCGGCGAGGGACCCGAGGGCGTGTACGCGGCGGGGCGGCGCCTCCTGTCCCGCTGTGTCCTCCGGGTGGCGGGGCGCGAGCCCGTCCCCCTCCAGGGTCGCATGGCGGCCGCCGACCGCGCCGTGTTCCTCGGTGCCCTCCGTGTCCCGGGAGACTCCGGGCCCGATCCCGGCCTCACCGTCGAGCGCACGCGGAGCGCCGACGGAAGCGAACGAATCACCCTGCGCAGCGCCGTCGCCCGCCCCCTCCGGCTCCCCGTGGAACTCGCTCTGGGCACGGATCTCGCGGACCTGGGCGCGGTGGCGTCCGGCCGGGCAGGACCCGAACTCACCGCGAGCGTCCACGGCACCGGACTCCGCTGGAACGGCGACGGGCGGTCCGTCGCCGTCACGGCCGACCCGCCGCCCATGGACTCCCTCGCGGCGGCCGGAGTACTGCGCTGGGAGGCGGAACTCGCGCCCGGAGGCACCTTCACGGTCCGGCTCCGGGTCCACGACGACCCGACCGCCCGTCCCACCGCCGCGTCCAGCGCGGGCAACGGCCGCCCCGGCGGCCATCTCCTCGCCGACGCCCACGCCGAAGGCGACGACCCGCGCCCGGGCGAACTGCTCCGTACGTCCGTCGAGGACCTCCGGGCCCTGCTCCGAAGAGACCCGGCGCACGCCGCCGACGTCCACCTCGCGGCAGGCGTCCCCTGGCGCTGCGGACCGGTCACCGCCGAGGCACTCTGGGCGGCCCGCATGGTCCTTCCCCTCGGCACCCGGCTCGCCGTCACCACCCTGCGCGCCCTCGGCCGTACCCAACTCTCCGGGGCCGGAACCGAGTCCGGACGCATCCCGGGGCCCCTCAGGGACGCGGGCCCGCACCTCCCGCCCCGCTGCACCGGTATCGAGGCCACCCTCGCCTTTCCGGTCGTGCTCGCCGAGGCCCGCCGTTGGGGACTGCCGACGGCGGACCTTGAGGAGCTGCTCCCCGTGGCGGAACGCAGCCTCGGCTGGCTCCGCCGGGCGGCCGGAGCGAACGGGAACGGCCTCCTGCCGGACCCGGGGCCCGCCGGACCCTGGCGGGCCGAGACGCAGGCACACGCGCACCGCGCGGCGCTGCTCGGAGCGGATCTGCTCGACGCCTGCGGGCGGCCGGGGGGAGACGCGCTGCGGGACACCGCCCGAACACTGCGCGAGCGTTTCCGGCGGGAGTTCTGGCTCGACGACCGTGCGGGGGGCCGCCCCGCCGTCGCTCGCGGACAGGACGGACGGACCTGGCCCCACCTGGGCGGCTGGGCCGCGCACCTGCTCGACACCGGACTGCTGGGCGGGGGCCGCTACGCACAGGGCCTGCTGGACAGGGCGGAGACCGAACAGGTGGCGAGGCTGCTCGGGACCCCGGCCCTCGACTCCGGCTGGGGGCTGCGCGGCCTCGGCGCCAAGGAACCGGGACACAACCCCTTCGGCCACCGGGCGGGCGCGGTGCGCGTGCACGAGACGGCGGTCGCAGTGGCCGGACTCTCGGCCGCGGGGCACGAGAAGGAGGCCTCGGCGCTGCTGCGCGGACTGCTCGACGCGGCGGCGGCCTTCGACCACCGGCTGCCCGAGATGTACGCGGGGGAACAGCGCACGGCCGGCGGACGCCCGGTACCGCACCCGGCCGCGTGCCGACCGGCGGCCGTCGCCGCCGCCGGAGCCGTGCACGCACTGCTCGCCCTCGCCGGCGTCCGGCCCGACGCCCCCGGCCGCTCCGTGTCGGCGCACCCCCTGCGGTCGGCACCGCTCGGCGCGATCCGGTTCTCGGGACTCGTGGTCGCGGGTGAGCCGTTCGCCGTGCGGGTCGGCAGGCTCGGTCTCGGCATGGTCGAGGAGGCCGCGGAAGGCCTTCAGCTCGGGGTGTGACGCGATGCCGGGCACGATCACGAGGGAAGCGTCGCGGCGCCGAGGGGAAGTCGTCGCGGATCCTTCCGAGGGGCGTGTTTATCGTCAGGAAGACGACTATGATCGCGGCATGCCTCCCTACGACCCGTCGGCCTTCCCGCCCTTCGCCGTCACCGTCGATCTGGTCGTGCTCACCGTGCGCAGACACGCGCTCTGCACCTTGGTCGTACGGCGGGGAGAAGCGCCGTACCAGGGGCGCTGGGCGCTGCCCGGTGGCTTCGTGCGCGCCGAGGAGGACCTCGGTGCCGCGGCGGCGCGCGAGCTGGTCGAGGAGACAGGGCTCTGTGCCCACGATCCGGCCGCCCCGTCGCCCGTACCCAGCAACGGCGCACACTTGGAGCAGCTGGCGACCTACGGCGCTCCCGACCGGGACCCGCGCATGCGGGTGGTCAGCGTCGCGCACCTCGCGCTGGCCCCGGACCTTCCGGCGCCGAGGGCCGGTGGCGACGCGAACAGCGCCCGCTGGGCCCCGGTGGAGGAACTGCTCGCCGAGGACGCGATCGCCGGGGCGGCGACGAGCCCCGCCGGGACCGCCGGGACCGCGTCGACCGTCGGGACCGCGTCGACCGCCGGGACCGCGGAGGAGTCCGGGGCCGGCCTGGTCGCCGGAGCGGGCGATGACACCGACGGCGAGGAGAAGGACGGAGGGCCTGGGGCGCTCGCCTTCGACCACGCCCGGATCCTCGCCGACGGGGTGGAGCGGGCCCGCTCGAAGATCGAGTACTCCTCCCTCGCCACGGCTTTCTGCCCGCCGGAGTTCACGGTCGGAGAGCTGCGGCGCGTCTACGAAGCCGTCTGGGGGGTGACCCTGGACCCGCGCAACTTCCACCGGAAGGTGACCGGCACGCCCGGCTTCCTCGTCCCGGCCGGCGGGACCACGACCCGTCAGGGCGGGCGCCCTGCCCAGCTCTTCAGGGCAGGTGGGGCCACTCTCCTCAACCCGCCGATGCTGCGCCCCGAGGTCTGACGGGCCGGTGCATCCGGCCTCCAGGGCGCCGACCCTGCGCTGAAAGTCCGAAATGTAGCGTTATCTTGCTGCGATAGCGCCGCCCTGCCGCGGAGCGGTGTCACCTACCGCGAGAGAAGCGATGCTCCAGGCAATCGGACTGACCAGCACTCCCCGCCGCGATCGCCCGCCCGCCGTGGACGATCTGACCTTCGAGGCCCGACCGGGCGCCGTGACCGCGCTCCTCGGCTCCCGGGGCTCCGGCAAGACCACCGCCCTCCGGCTCATGCTCGAACTCGAACCGGGCCGTGGGATCACCTACTTCCGGGGCCGGCCGCTCCACCGCATCGCCCACCCTCCCCGCGAGGTCGGCGTGCTCCTCGGCGACATCCCCGGGCATCCCTCCCGCACCCTCCGGGGGCAGCTGCGGATGCTCTGCGCCGCCACCGGGGTTCCCGCCTCACGGGCCGAGGAGCTGACGAGGGCGGTGGGCCTCGCCGGCCTGGAGCGCCGGCGGATCGGCACCCTTCCGATCGGGGCCGACCGCAGACTCGGCGTCGCCTCCGCTCTGTTGGGCGCCCCCCACACCCTGCTCCTCGACGAGCCGGGCGCCGGACTCTCCGTACCCGAGAGCGCGTGGCTGTACGAGCTCCTGCGCGCGCACGCGGCCGACGGGGGAACCGTGCTCTACGCCACGGAGGACCCCAAGGACGCGGCCCGCAACGCGGACCGGGTCGTCACGCTCGACGGCGGTCGGCTCGTCGCCGACCAGGACGTCACCGAGTTCGCCCGTACCCGGCTGCGTCCCCGGGTCGCCGTCCGCACTCCGCAGGCCGCGAGGCTCGCCGCGGCCGTGACCCAGGAGGCGAGGGCCGCCCGCCGCCCGGTCGAGGTGGTCGCCGAGAACGGGAACCGGCTTTCCGTCTACGGGAGCGACTGCGCCGCCGTCGGCGACACGGCGTTCCGCCACGGCGTCCCGATCCACCGGCTCGCCGCCGAGACCGGCGACAGCGGGCCCGTGCCGCGTACTCCGGAGAGCGGGGCGCCGGGGCGGCGCCCGGCCGGCTCTGCCTCTCCCGGCACCGCGCCGCCGACTGGCGAAGGGGTGCCGTCCGCCGACGGGGCGCGCGAGGCCTCTGCGGGGCGGACCGGCGGTGTCCGGAGGCCGGCCCGCTCGCCCCTGCGTCCGCTGCGGTACGAGATCCATCGGCTCCTGGGGGTGCCGTCCACCCCGCTCGTCGCGGCGGCCGTCCTGCTCGGTTCCGTGACCCTCGCGCTGCTGCTGGGGCGGGGCGGCCGTGCCGCGCTGCCCGCCGTGCTGGCGGGCTGGCCCGGGATCTCCCCGCTGCCGCCCGCGGCGCTCGGGGCGGGACTCCTCGGGGCCTTCTCCTTCGGCGAGGAGTACCGCTATCCCGCGCTCACCACCGGCCGGGGAACCGTGCCGCGAAGGCCCGGCCTGCTGCTCGCGAAACTGGCCGTGGCCGCGGCCGTCGCCCTGCTGCTCGGGGCGGTCGTGGTCGTGATCGACCTGGAGGCCCTGCGGTTCGTGTACGGCGGCGAGTTGATCAGCGTGCCGCGGAACTGGCCCTCGCTCTGCGTGAGTTGGTTCGGCCTGCTCGTCGGATGCGCCTGGGCCGGGGTGCTCGGCGCCGGCGTCTTCCGGGCCGCGGCGGCCGGGGTGGCGGCGGTCCTCGCGGTGCCGGTCGCCTTCGTCCCGCTGCTGCAGAAGGTGCTGACCGGACCGTCCGTGCGTTCGGCCGCCGGACTCCCCGCGCGGCTGCGCGAGTTCGCCGGCCCGCAGTGGTCTCCGGCGGTGGACCGTTGGCTGACAGGGGGGCTGCGGGTGATCGGGCAGCCCGCGGGAGTGGCTCTTTCGCTGACGTTGACCGGGTTGCTCTGCGCCTATGTGTTCACCGGCCTTCGTCGTAAGGCGCGTTGGTGATCACTTGTGGACGAGATCCTTCCGGTTCGTCGCCAACTTCCTTGAAACTGCCAAGAATGTCCGATTAATCGTCAATTGTGTAGCGGGTGCCGATCACCCTTTCGTGTGCTTTTCACCAAAGACCTCAAGGGCCACGGAAGCAACGCCGACAAATGATGCGTGAGTACCCTTGCGCACACCATGATGACCGCCGCCCGCTCCGTCGACTCAGGCCTCGGCGCCCCGGGCGATCTCGACCGCTACCCCTACGCGGAGGCGCCCGCCGCCGGCCGCGTGGGCCCGTCCTCCTGGGAGGGAGTGGACACCGACCTGGGCCGCGTCGGTCGCCGGAGCACCGGCAACCGGGGCCGCGGTCTGCACGGGCAGCTCGTCCAGCAGCTCGGCCAGATGATCGTCTCGGGTGATCTCGGCGCCGACCGCCCGCTCGTCCCCGAAGAGATCGGCCAGCGGTTCGAGGTCTCGCGCACCGTCGTTCGCGAGTCGCTGCGCGTGCTGGAGGCCAAGGGGCTGGTCAGCGCCCGCCCGAACGTCGGCACCCGCGTCAGGCCCGTCAGTGACTGGAACCTCCTCGATCCCGACATCATCGAGTGGCGCGCCTTCGGCCCGCAGCGCGACGACCAGCGGCGCGAGCTGCACGAACTGCGCTGGACGATCGAGCCCCTGGCCGCCCGCCTCGCCGCGGGGCACGGTCGGGAGGACGTCCAGCAGCGTCTCGCGGACATGGTCGAGATCATGGGGCACGCGTTCGCCCAGGGCGACGGCATCACGTTCTCCCGTGCCGACACCGAGTTCCACTCGCTCCTCATCCAGCTCGCCGGCAACCGGATGCTGGAGCACCTCTCCGGCATCGTCGCCGCGGCGCTCCAGGTGTCCGGCGGCCCCGTCACGAGCTGCGACCGACCGAGCGAGACCTGTGTCGGGCACCACGCCCGGATCGCGGACGCGCTCGCCGCGGGGGACGCGAACGGCGCCGAGACCGCCATGCGGCAGCTCCTGACGGTCCACCCCGAGGTGGAGCGCGTCGTTCCCGCCCCGCGCGAACACTGACCCGCGGGCCGTGAGCGGCAGCGCGGAGGCGCGGGCATCGCGCGCCGCCGGATCCGAGCGGCACCCGGGGCTGGGTTCCCCGGGTGGCTCCAGGGTTCCGGCGGCGCGAATGTACCCTTATCTACCCCTCTGGGTTGCTTCGTCGCACATGAGGTGTGACTCGGGCCACGAAGATTGGGCGTAACACTCCTCCGAGCCGTGCGATGACTTAAGAGGTGACCGCCGAGGAAGGAATACAGCAGCCGATGGAGGCGCTGTCCAGTTCCCCGGTCCAGCCCGCGCCGTCGGCACATTCCCCGTCGACGGTCGTCGGCTCCAGCCCGATCCAGGGCGGGGCCGGAAGCCGTTTCCATCGTTCCGAGAGGTTGTTCGTGTCGGCCAGCACATCCCGTACGCTCCCGCCGGAGATCGCCGAGTCCGAGTCTGTGATGGCGCTCATCGAGCGGGGAAAGGCTGATGGGCAGATCGCCGGCGATGACGTGCGTCGGGCCTTCGAGGCTGACCAGATTCCGCCAACCCAGTGGAAGAATGTTCTGCGCAGCCTCAATCAGATCCTCGAGGAAGAGGGTGTGACGCTGATGGTCAGTGCAGCGGAGTCGCCGAAGCGCGCCCGCAAGAGCGTCGCAGCGAAGAGCCCGGCCAAGCGCACCGCCACCAAGACCGTCACCGCCAGGTCGACCGTGACGAAGAGCAGCGTCACGGCTGCCGCGGCCTCCGCGGCCGAGGACGCAGACCCGGCCGACGAGACCGGATCCGCTGCCAAGAAGGCGGCTGCGAAGAAGACCGTCGCCAAGAAGGCGGTGGCGAAGAAGACCGTCGCCAAGAAGACGGCGGCCAAGAAGACCACGTCCAAGAAGGACGCCGACGACCTCGCCGAGGGCGAAGAGCTGCTCGAGGACGTCGCGCCCGGCAAGGGCGAGGAAGAAGAGACCGAGGGCGAGAGCAAGGGCTTCGTCCTGTCCGACGAGGACGAGGACGACGCTCCGGCGCAGCAGGTCGCCGTCGCCGGTGCCACCGCCGACCCGGTCAAGGACTACCTGAAGCAGATCGGCAAGGTCCCCCTCCTCAACGCCGAGCAGGAGGTCGAGCTCGCCAAGCGCATCGAGGCCGGTCTGTTCGCCGAGGACAAGCTCGCGAACTCGGACAAGCTCGCGCCGAAGCTCAAGCGCGAGCTGGAGATCATCGCCGAGGACGGCCGCCGGGCCAAGAACCACCTCCTGGAGGCCAACCTCCGCCTGGTGGTCTCCCTGGCCAAGCGCTACACCGGCCGCGGCATGCTCTTCCTGGACCTGATCCAGGAGGGCAACCTGGGTCTGATCCGTGCCGTCGAGAAGTTCGACTACACCAAGGGCTACAAGTTCTCCACGTACGCCACCTGGTGGATCCGACAGGCGATCACCCGCGCCATGGCCGACCAGGCCCGCACCATCCGTATCCCGGTGCACATGGTCGAGGTCATCAACAAGCTCGCGCGTGTGCAGCGTCAGATGCTCCAGGACCTGGGCCGTGAGCCCACCCCGGAGGAGCTGGCCAAGGAACTCGACATGACCCCTGAGAAGGTCATCGAGGTCCAGAAGTACGGCCGTGAGCCGATCTCCCTCCACACCCCGCTGGGTGAGGACGGCGACAGCGAGTTCGGCGACCTGATCGAGGACTCCGAGGCGGTCGTTCCGGCCGACGCGGTGAGCTTCACGCTCCTCCAGGAGCAGCTGCACTCCGTGCTCGACACGCTCTCCGAGCGTGAGGCCGGCGTCGTCTCGATGCGCTTCGGTCTCACCGACGGCCAGCCGAAGACGCTGGACGAGATCGGCAAGGTCTACGGCGTGACCCGTGAGCGGATCCGCCAGATCGAGTCGAAGACGATGTCGAAGCTGCGTCACCCGTCGCGTTCCCAGGTGCTTCGCGACTACCTCGACTGATCCGTACGAGCCGCGCAGACGCGGCGCGGAGCACTACGCGGAAGGGCCCGGTTCCCCCAGGGGGAGCCGGGCCCTCCGGCTGTGTGGCGCGGGTGCACGGCGCGTGCGCGTGCTGGACGCTGGGTGAACCGACATCACCGGAGAGTCAGGAGGCTCCATGCGTGGTTCCCTCACCCGAGCATTGACGGGTGCTATGGGCTTGATCGCCGCAGCGGCGGGGCAAGCCGTCACCGCCGCTCCTGTAGCCGCCGACAGCGTCGTCGTGGGTGGGCGTCCGGCCCGGATCGCGGACGCGCCGTGGGTCGTGGCGCTGTCCAGCCGTGACCGGTTCGGGGGTACGCGCGCGGGGCAGTTCTGCGGGGGAGTGGTCGTGGCGCCGACCAAGGTGCTCACGGCGGCCCACTGCCTGGGGCGGGAAGTGCTGGGCGGTGAGCCGTGGGAGGTGCGCGACTTCGTGGTCATCGCGGGCCGCGCCGCGCTGCGCGGCCAGGGAGGGCAGGAGGTGCGCGTCTCGGACACCTGGGTGAACCCCGACTACGACCCGACGACCAACGCGGGTGATCTCGCGGTGCTGACGCTGGTGAGCGCGCTGCCGCAGTCCTCGGTGATCGGCGTCGCCCGGGAAGGTGACGCGGCGCTCACGCCGGGCACGGAGGCGGACGTGTTCGGCTGGGGTGACACCACAGGCAACGGGACCTACGCGTCCACGCTGCGGACGGCGCGCGTGCAGGTACTGCCGGACAGTACGTGCGAGCAGGCCTATCCCGGCGGCGGCTTCGGCGCCCCGTACCAGGGCGACACGATGCTGTGCGCGGGCGACCCGCAGGGCGGCAAGGACGCGTGCCAGGGCGACAGCGGGGGACCGCTCGTGGCCAAGGGGCTTCTTGTCGGCCTGGTGTCCTGGGGCAGTGGCTGCGGGCAGGCGGAGAACCCGGGTGTCTACACCCGCGTCTCGGCGGTGCTGCCGGCCCGCTTCTGACGTCGGATCGCGCTGCGGATACGAGTGCGGGCGGTCACCCCCCTTGAAACGCGGGGGTGACCGCCCGCCGTCCGGTCATTGGCCGGAACTGGGCTCGTCGTGGATGCGAGGCGTCAGTGCTCGTCGCCCACCGTGCGCGCCGGCACGTCCGTCAGCCGGTCCGTCTCATCCTGTATCTCAACGGCGATCTTCTTGAGTTCCGGCTCGAACTTGCGTCCGTGGTGGGCGCAGAAGAGCAAGTCACCTCCGCTGGTCAGGACGACGCGCAGGTACGCCTGGGCGCCGCAGCGGTCGCAGCGGTCAGCGGCCGTCAGGGGGCTCGCAGGGGTCAGAACAGTAGTCACGTCGCCTCTTCTCTAGCTCGACGAGCTGTCGTACCAGGGTCAACATCCAACCAGGCCGAAAACGTTCCCGCTCGTGGCTTTTCCTTGAAACTTCTTCCCAAGGTGGCTGTCTGCTGCCGGTTGGCGGCGAATGAGCCGTATTGCTTCGCTCTACGGATTTCGCGTTGCTTGTCTCGGTCGGCCCTCCCGGCGTGGTTGCCGGTTGTTCATGAGGACGTGCCCGGAGCCTAAATGGTTCATGCCTGGAAGGGAACGTGATGTTCGCGTCACCCCATCGAGGGATCGAACATCCATACGACCCTGGACTAGCATGAGGAATCGGGGAGGGTGGCGTTACAACGGCTCTACCAGGCATCGGTACCCTCTGACCGGTGACCGACGCCGGGCCTTACCCCACCGGGCCAGTTTTCAAATTCAGCGAGGAGCGAACCGCGTGACCGCCGAAACGTCCGTGCCGTCCAGTGCGCTGCTGACCGCAGACCGTGACGCTTCCAACTACACCGCGCGGCACCTGCTCGTACTCGAAGGGCTCGAAGCGGTCCGCAAGCGCCCCGGTATGTACATCGGGTCCACCGACAGCCGCGGCCTGATGCACTGCATCTGGGAAATCATCGACAACTCGGTCGACGAGGCCCTGGGTGGCTACTGCGACCACATCGAGGTGATCCTCCACCACGACGGTTCCGTGGAGGTACGGGACAACGGCCGGGGCATCCCGGTCGACGTCGAGCCGAAGACCGGACTCTCCGGAGTCGAGGTCGTCATGACGAAGCTGCACGCCGGCGGAAAGTTCGGCGGTGGATCGTACGCGGCCTCCGGCGGTCTGCACGGCGTCGGCGCCTCCGTGGTCAACGCCCTGTCGGCCCGTCTCGACGTCGAGGTCGACCGGAACAGCGCCACGCACTCGATCAGCTTCCGCCGGGGCGTCCCGGGCATCTTCACCGAGCAGGGCCCCGACAGCCCCTTCGATCCGGCCAACGGCCTCCTCAAGGGCAAGCGCGTCCCCAAGAACCGCACCGGCACCCGCGTCCGCTACTGGGCGGACCGCCAGATCTTCCTCAAGGACGCCAAGCTCTCCCTGGAGACGCTGCACCAGCGTGCCCGGCAGACCGCCTTCCTCGTGCCCGGCCTCACCATCGTCGTCCGCGACGAGCGGGACCTGGAGGGGGTCGGCAAGAGCGAGGAGACGTTCCGCTTCGACGGCGGCATCAGCGAGTTCTGCGAATACCTCGCCCAGGACAAGGCCGTCTGCGACATCCAGCGCCTCACCGGACAGGGCACCTTCAAGGAGACCGTCCCCGTCCTCGACGAGCGCGGCCACATGACCCCGACCGAGGTCACCCGCGAGCTCGTCGTCGACGTCGCCCTGCGCTGGGGCACCGGCTACGACACCACGGTCAAGTCCTTCGTCAACATCATCGCCACCCCGAAGGGCGGCACCCACGTCTCGGGCTTCGAGCAGGCCATCACCAAGACGGTGAACGAGGTCCTGCGCTCCACGAAGATGCTGCGCGTCGCCGAGGACGACGTCGTCAAGGACGACGCCCTCGAAGGGCTCACGGCCGTCGTGACGGTCCGCCTCGCCGAGCCTCAGTTCGAGGGCCAGACCAAGGAGGTCCTCGGCACGTCCGCGGCCCGCCGGATCGTGGCGACCGTGGTCGCCAAGGAGCTCAAGGCCTTCCTCACCTCCACCAAGCGGGACGCCAAGGCGCAGGCGCGAGCCGTCCTGGACAAGGCCGTCGCCGCGGCCCGTACCCGGATCGCCGCCAGGCAGCACAAGGAGGCCCAGCGGCGGAAGACCGCCCTCGAGTCCTCCTCGCTTCCGGCCAAGCTCGCCGACTGCCGCAGCGACGACGTGGAGCGCAGCGAGCTGTTCATCGTCGAGGGCGACTCGGCCCTCGGTACGGCCAAGCTCGCCCGCAACAGCGAGTTCCAGGCCCTGCTGCCCATCCGGGGCAAGATCCTCAACGTTCAGAAGTCGTCCGTCTCGGACATGCTGAAGAACGCCGAGTGCGGGGCGATCATCCAGGTCATAGGAGCGGGCTCGGGCCGCACCTTCGACATCGACGCGGCCCGCTACGGGAAGATCGTCCTCCTGGTCGACGCCGACGTCGACGGTGCCCACATCCGCTGCCTGCTGCTGACGCTGTTCCAGCGCTACATGCGGCCGATGGTGGAGGCGGGACGGGTCTTCGCCGCCGTGCCGCCGCTGCACCGGATCGAACTCGTCCAGCCCAAGAAGGGCCAGGACAAGTACGTCTACACGTACTCGGACAACGAGCTGCGCCAGACCCTGCTGGAGTACCAGCGCAAGGGGGTCCGCTACAAGGACGCCATCCAGCGGTACAAGGGTCTTGGCGAGATGGACGCCGACCAGCTCGCGGAGACCACGATGGACCCGCGCCACCGCACCCTGCGCCGGATCAACATCGGCGACCTGGACGCGGCCGAGCAGGTCTTCGACCTCCTCATGGGCAACGACGTGGCTCCCCGTAAGGAGTTCATCACCGGCTCCGCGGCCACCCTCGACCGCTCGCGCATCGACGCCTGAGGCGCTCCACCCGTGGGTGGAGCCATCTGCTCCACCCACGGGCCGATCACACGGCCCCGGACTCTCCGTAGCATCGAGATGACGGAGGGGGACGGGCATGGGCGAGAAGCGCGACCGAGCGCGTGGGACGGGTGGGGGTGCGCCCCAGCAGGGTTCCAGGGGCGCCTGGCCTTCGCGGGAGGCGCTCACCCGCCTCGGGGTGCCCCGGGGCAGGGTCGTCATCGACTACAGCATGATCATCGCCCTGAGCGTCTGGGTGCTGGCCGGCTGTTACACCTCGGGGGCGTTCGGCGGGTGGTACGCGGCGCTGCCCCCGCTCGGATTCGGGCTCTGTGCGGCGGCGGCCCTGGGCTACCACCACACGACGCTCGACCACCGGGCGGCGGCGTCGCTCGGGCTGCTCGGCGTGATGGCGCTCTGCGGACTCGGGGCCTACGCGGCCGGAGCCCCCACGCCCGCGACGGTGATGTGGATAGTCATCGCGATCATGGCGATGGAGCGGCTGCCGCTCCCCGCCGGCCTGGCCACCGTGGCGGTACTCGTCCCGGGGTTCGCGGAGGCCGACGAGACCGGGATGCTCGGGGCCGCCCTGACCACGGCGGCCGTGCTGCTCGCGGGCTACTCGCTCAGGCTGGACGCCCAGGCGCGCGGTGCGGGGTTCCAGCTGCTCGCCCAGGAGCGGCTCGCCCGGGAGGCCGAGGCCGCGTCGGCGGCGCTCGCCGAGCGGGCCAGAATCGCCCGGGAGATACACGACGTGCTCGCTCACAGCCTCTCCGCCCAGATGGTGCACCTGGAGGTCGCGCGGCTCCAGATCGAGGCGGGGGCGGACCGGGCGGAGATCCTCAAGCTCGTGACCTCGGCCCGCTCCATGGCCAGGGAGGGACTCGCCGAGACCCGTCACGCGCTGTCGGCGCTGCGCGGTGACATGGTGCCGGTGGAGGACTACCTGAAGGACCTGGCGCGGGAGAGCCGCGCCGAGGTCGACGTCACCGGCGAGCGCCGGCAGCTCCCTGCCGAGGCCTCACAGGCGGTGCGGCGGGTCGCGCAGGAAGCTCTGACGAACGTGCGCAAGCACGCCCCGGGTGCCCGGACGCGCATCAACTTCGCCTACGAGGCGGACGGGATCTCCCTGGAGATACGCGACTCCGGGCCGCCTCCGACGGCCGAGGGCGTCCGAGAGGGGGACGGGCTCGGTTCCTCCGGCGCCGGGTACGGGCTGCTCGGCATGAAGGAACGGGCCGACCTGCTCGGCGGCAGCCTGGAGGCCGGGCCCGAGGGACGGGGGTTCACGGTGCGGCTGCGGGTGCCGGCATGAGCGGCGGCGTGAGTGGCATGAGTGACGGCATGAGTGGCGTGAGCGGCAGGGAGGAGACCGGCGGCCAGGAAGGTGGTCGAGCGACCGAGGGGGGCCGAGCCCTGAGGGTGGTGGTCGCCGACGACCAGGCCGCGGTGCGTGAGGGGATCGTGATGCTGCTCGGGCTCCTTCCCGGGGTCGAGGTCGTCGGGGCGGCACGGGACGGGGAGGAGGCGGTGGCGCTCACCGCGGAACTCGCGCCCGACGTGGTCCTGATGGATCTGCGGATGCCCCGGTGCGACGGCGCCGAGGCCACCCGCCGGATCCGCGAGCGGCACCCCGGGACGGAGGTCGTCGTACTGACCACGTATGCCGACGACGACTCGCTGTTCCCGGCGTTGCGGGCCGGAGCGCGGGGGTACCTGACCAAGGACGCCGGCGGGGAGGAGATCGTACGGGCTCTGCGGGACGTGACCGACGGGCGAGCGGGGCTGTCCCCGTCCGTGCAGAGGCGACTGCTGGAGCAGCTGCTGGGCGCGGGGCCGGAGGGCACGGACGGTCCCGGTGCCCCTGGCGCACCACAGGCCGACGGGCTCACGGAGCGGGAGACGGAGGTGCTCGTGCTGGTCGCGGACGGGCTCTCCAACCAGGAGATCGCCGGTCGGCTGCGGATCTCCACGGCCACGGTGAAGACGCATATCAACAATCTCTTCGCCAAGACGGGGGTGCGGGACCGCGCGCAGGCCGTGCGGTACGCATATCAGCACGGACTGGTCAGGGCTCCTGGGAGAAGCGTCACCTGATGGGGTGAACAGAGAGGGGAGAAGAGTCCGGGATCTTCCCGCTCTGTCCATCCTTGGGCACGCGGCCGAAACGGTTCGCTGACAAGGAGTTGGCCGGTGGAGAAGGTGGACAAGCAGGAGGGGCGCGACGCTTCGGCGATGGCGGTCGACGACCCCTGGTACGAGGCGACGGGCTCCGGCCGGGGGGAGCGGACGGAGGCCGGGGCGCCCGGCGACGGTCGTCCCGACGCGGTGGTGCGGCAGCGGGTCCACGGCGCGGCGGACATCTATCTGGAAGTGCAGCGGAGCCCCGCCTTCCAGGAAGTGCGCAGCCGCTACCGAAGGTTCGTCTTCCCGGCCGCGCTCGCGTTCCTCCTCTGGTACCTGGCCTACGTCGTGGCGGCCACCGCCGCGCCCGGCCTCATGGCCCGGCCGGTCGCCGGAGTGGTGAACGTGGCGATGGTCGCGGGGCTCGGGCAGTTCCTCACCACCTTCTTGCTGACCTGGGCCTACGCACGCCACGCGCGGCTGCGCAGGGACCGTGCCGCGCTGGAACTGCGCTGGGACACCCAGGAGATGACCCGAGGGGTGGTGCAGCCGTGACGGGAGACCACCAGACCCTGGCGCTGGTGCTGTTCAGCGTCTTCGTCGCCGTCACCCTGGGGATCACCACCTGGGTGAGCCGCAACCGGCGCGGCTCGGCGGAGGAGTTCTACGCCGGGGGCAGGCTGTTCTCGCCCATGGAGAACGGTTTCGCCATCGCGGGCGACTACATGTCCGCGGCTTCCTTCCTCGGCATCTCCGGACTGATCGCGCTCTACGGCTACGACGGCATGCTGTACTCCGTCGGATTCCTCGTCGCCTGGCTGGTCGTGCTGCTGCTCGTGGCCGAACTGGTCCGCAACTGCGGCCGGTTCACCCTCGCTGACGTCGTCGCCGCGCGGATGTCCGAGCGTCCCGTGCGGATCGCGGCCGGAACGTCCTCGGTGGCCGTCTCCGTGCTGTACCTCGTGGCCCAGATGGTCGGCGCCGGAAGCCTGGTCGCGCTGCTCCTCGGGGGTACCAGCGAGGCGGCCCGCTCGTGGACGGTCATCGGTGTGGGCGCGCTGATGGTGATCTACGTGTCGCTCGGCGGCATGCGGGCCACCACCTGGATCCAGATCGTCAAAGCGGTCCTGCTCATGGCGGGGACCATCGCGCTCACCGTTCTCGTGCTGCTCCGGTTCCACGGCGATGTGAACGACCTGCTCTCCACCGCGGCCGAACGCAGCGGCCACGGTCTGGACTTCCTCGCCCCCGGGCTCCGCTACGGCGGGGACTGGACGGCCCGCCTCGACTTCATCAGCCTCGGGATCGCCCTGGTCCTGGGCACGGCGGGACTGCCCCACATCCTGTCGCGCTTCTACACCGTCCCGACCGCCAGGGCCGCCCGTCGGTCCGTCGTCTGGTCCATCGGGCTCATCGGGAGCTTCTACCTGATGACCATCGTGCTCGGGTTCGGCGCGGCGGCCCTGATCGGTCCGGACGAGGTCCGCGCGTCCAACGCCTCCGGCAACACCGCGGTACCGCTGCTCGCCCTCGACCTCGGCGGAGGAGCGGGCTCCACCGGCGGCACGGTGCTCTTCGCGATCGTCGCCGCCATCGCCTTCGCGACGATCCTCGCCGTCGTCGCGGGGATCACCCTCGCGTCCTCGGCCTCGGTCGCCCACGACCTGTACGCCTCGCTGCGCCGCCGGCACGCGAAGCAGTACAGCGAGGTGACCGTGGCCCGGATCGCCGCGGCGGGCATCGGAGCGGCCGCGATCGGTCTGGGGCTGCTCGCCCGCGACCTCAACGTGGCCTTCCTCGTCGGACTGGCCTTCGCGGTCGCGGCCTCCGCGAACCTGCCGGTGCTGCTCTACTCGCTGTTCTGGCGGAAGTTCACCACCAGGGGTGCGGTCTGGTCGGTGTACGGGGGTCTGATCCCCGCGGTGCTGCTGGTGCTGGTGTCGCCGGTCGTCTCGGGGAGTCCCGAGGCGCTGTTCCCCGGCGTCGACTTCCACCTCTTCCCGCTGCAGAACCCGGGGGTGGTCTCCATCCCGCTCGGCTTCCTCGCGGGCTGGTTCGGCACCGTCACCTCGACCGAACCGCCCGACGAAGCGCGGCACGCGGAGGCCGAGGTCAGGGCGCTGACCGGCGCGGGAGCCGTCTGACGGAGGACCTAGGGCCTCTCGTTTGGATCATGCCGGGCTCGCGGGCCCTGGCACCGCACCTCGCCGCGTTGTCGTCGGTTGCCATGGCTCCGCCATGGCGCCCTCCTCCGCCTTGCGAACCACGGCACCAGACCCCGCTCCCTGATCCGGCCTGATCCAAACGAAAGGCCCTAGGGGGTGTCGTTCGGATCATGCCGGGCTGAGCTCGCCCAGGCGTAGCGGTGTTCGGGGCGGCCGGTCTCGCCGTACCGGAGCGAGAGACGGACTCGGCCGGTGCGTTCGAGGAGCTTGAGGTAGCGCTGCGCCGTCTGACGGCTGACGCCGGCCCGCTCGGCGATCTCCTGCGTGGACAGCGGCCCGTCCGCGGCGAGCAGGACCTGCCGGACCAGCTCGGCGGTGGTGGGGGAGTGCCCCTTGGGCAGGTCGGGGGCGACGGAACCGGCCGACAGGACCCCGAAGATGCGGTCCACCTCGGCCTGCTCCGCCTCGCCCCCGCTCGCCAGGGTGCTGCGGAGCGTCGCGTACGCCTCCAGCTTGGAGCGCAGACCGGCGAAGTTGAACGGCTTGACCAGGTACTGCAGGGCTCCGTGTCGCATCGCCGCCTGCACCGTGGCCACGTCCCGGGCCGCCGTCACCATGATCACGTCGCACTGGTGGCCGCGCGTGCGGAGCTCCCGTACGGCCGCGAGCCCGTTCTCGTCCGGCAGGTAGTGGTCGAGGAGGATCAGGTCCACCGGTCGCTCGTCCAGGGCGGCGAGGGCCTCGGAGGTCGAGTGGGCGGTGGCGACGACCCGGAAGCCGGGGACCTTGGCGACGTAGGCGGCGTTGATCCGCGCCACCAGCACGTCGTCGTCCACGACGAGGACGTCGATCATCGGACCTCCTCCGCGGGCTCCAGGGAGGGCGCGTCCGGTTCCGGTTCCGTCAGGGCGTCCGGCAGGACGACGGTGAACTCGGCACCTCCCTCGGGACCGTCGGCGACGCGGGCGGTACCGCCCCGCCGTTCGGCGAGCCGGCGTACGAGCGCGAGACCGAGCCCCCGCTTGCCGTGGGACGGAAGCGCCTTCGTCGACCATCCCTCGGTGAAGATCAGCTCACGGTGCTCCTCCGGAACCCCGGTGCCGCTGTCCGTGACGCGCAGCACGACCGTACGGCCCTCGGTGCGGAAGGAGACGTCGATGCGGGCGCCGGGGGTGCCGGCGACGGCGTCCAGGGCGTTGTCGACCAGGTTGCCGACGACGGTGACCAGTTCACGCGGGTCGACGAGCCGGTCGGGGAGCAGCGAGCCCGGGGCGATCCGCAGCGAGACGCCCCGCTCGGCGGCGACGGTGGCCTTGCCGACCAGGAGCGCGGCGAGCAGCGGGTCGTGGACCTTCTCCGTGACCTGTTCGGCGGTCGCCCGGTGCACGCCGACCACCTCGGTGACGAACTCGACCGCCTCCTCGTGCATCTCCAGCTCCAGGAGGCCGAGGAGGGTGTGCATCCGATTGGCGTGTTCGTGGTCCTGCGCGCGGAGCGCGTCGATCAGGCCGCGGGTCGAGTCCAGCTCGCGCCCGAGCCGCTCCAGCTCGGTGCGGTCGCGGAGGGTCGCCACGGCGCCGCCGTCGTCGGTCGGCATCCTGTTGGCGATCAGGACCCGGTGGCCCCGCACGGTGACCAGGTCCTCGCCGGTCACCCGGCCCGCGAGGACGTCGGCGGTGCGGCCCCGGCCGAGGACCTCGTCGAGCGGTCGGCCGGCCGCCTCGGGGCCGAGACCGAGGAGTCGCTGCGCCTCGTCGTTCATCAGCCGCACGGAGCCGTTGCGGTCCAGGGCCACGACGCCTTCGCGGATGCCGTGGAGCATGGCCTCGCGTTCGGCGAGCAGCGCGGAGATGTCGGAGAAGGCCAGGTCGTGGGTCTGGCGCTGCAGGCGCCGGGAGATCAGGTACGCGGCCAGGGCCCCGGCCGCCAGCGCGCCGCCCGCGTAGGCGAGGAGGCCCGGAATCGCGCCGAGGAGCCGGTCGCGGACGCTGTCGTACTCGATGCCGACCGAGACGGCGCCGACGATCCGCCCGTCCGCGTCCCGCAGCGGCGTCTTGCCGCGCGCCGAGCGGCCCAGGGTGCCGCTGTCGATCTCCATCACCTCGCGCCCGGCGAGGACGGTGCTCGGGTCCGTGGAGACGCGCCTGCCGATCTCGGCGGGGTCGGTGTGCGACCAGCGCACTCCACGCGTGTCCATGACCACCACGTACTCGGCGCCCGTGGAGGTCCGTATCCGCTCGGCCTCCCGCTGCACCGGGCCGCTCGCGGACGGCAGGGTGCCGGTGAGGTCCGCGGCCAGCCGGGGTGACGCCGTGGTCCCGGCGATGGCCAGGGCCCGCCGCATGGCCTGGTCGTCGAGCTGAGCGCTGAGCGGGGCGAGGAAGAGCCCCGTGGCGAGGACGGTGACACCGGTCGCGATGGCCAGCTGCATCAGCAGGACCTGCGAGAACACCCGCTGGGGCCACCCGAACCGCCGTCGGCGCGCGAGGGGGCGCGAGGGGCCGGTCTGTGCGGGGTTCATGCCGGAAACGGTACGGGGCCACGCCCCGGGACCGGAAATGGCGGCGGAGCGGTTGCCTATTCTGGGATTTCCCACAGCCGTGGGAAGGGGTCTCCCGCAGCCGTGGGAGACGAAGGAACCGGAGGCACGTCCCTTGACCACGCAGCAGATCCCCGTCGTCGTCCTGGCCGGGTTTCTCGGGGCCGGGAAGACCACGCTCCTCAACCATCTGCTGCGCGGCACCCGGGGCACCCGTATCGGGGTCATGGTCAACGACTTCGGAGACATCGGCATCGACGCGATGAGCGTCGCCGGACAGGTGGGCTCGACCGTCTCCCTCGGCAACGGCTGCCTGTGCTGTGCCGTCGACGCGAGCGAGCTCGACGAGTACCTGGAGGTCCTCACCCGCCCCGAGTCGCGGCTCGACGTGATCGTGATCGAGGCGAGCGGCCTCGCCGAGCCGCAGGAACTCGTCCGGATGGTGCTCGCCAGCGAGAACGAGCGGACCGTGTACGGGGGGCTCGTCCAGGTCGTCGACGCGGCCGAGTTCTCCGCGACCCGGCAGCGGCACCCCGAGACCGACCGGCATCTGCCGATCGCCGACCTCGTCGTCGTGAACAAGGCCGACCGGGTCTCCGGGGCCGAACTGCTCGCCGTCCGCGAGACGGTGGCCGGTCTCGCGGGGAAGGCCGTCGTGGTGGAGGCCGTGCACGGCCGGATCGACCCGGAGCTGCTCTTCGACCGGGTGGTCCCCGAGGGGGAGATCGAGGGACAGCTGTCCATCGAGGACATCCTGTACGGCGAGGACGAGCCGCACGCCCACCCGCACACCGGCTACGAGACCGTGTCCCTGACGGCCGCTGCCCCGCTCCATCCGCGCCGGCTCATGGCCTTCCTGGACGCACGGCCGGAAGGCCTCTACCGGATCAAGGGCTTCGTCGACTTCGGCGCCGCCGACCCGGACAACCGCTACAGCGTGCACGCCGTCGGCCGTTTCCTGCGCTTCTACCCCGAGCGGTGGCCCGAGGGCGAGGAACGGCTCACCCAGCTCGTCCTGATCGGCTCCGGCATCGACGCGGCCGGCCTGCGCAAGGAACTCGCGGAGTGCGAGCAGAACGGCCCGCAGGACGCACCCGACGAGCACAGCATGTGGGGCGTCCTGCGGTACGTCCAGCAGACCGAGGAGGAGCCGGAGGCGTCCTAGGAAGCTCCCAGGACGCCTCCGGAACCTCCTAGTACGCGGGGCCCGCCACCACGTCCACCGGCTGGGGGAGTGGCGTGCCCGAGCCGTCGCGGCGCGGGTCCACGTCCGGGAGCACCACCGGGGTGCCGTTCTTCTGGGCGGCACGGGCCGGGGTGGCGCCTGCCCAGGCCAGGATCAGGACGTCCTCGCCCTTCAGGAAGCGCTGGCAGCGGACACCGCCGGTCGCGCGGCCCTTGCGCGGGTACTGGTCGAAGGGCGTCACCTTCGCCGACGTACCCGAGGAGTCCAGGGTGCCCGTGGACCCGGCGACGGTGAAGACCACGGCGTCGGCGGCCGGGTCGACGGCGGTGAACGAGATCACCTCGGCGCCCGCCGTCAGCTTGACGCCCGCCATGCCGCCGGCAGGTCGGCCCTGGGGCCGTACCTGCGAGGCCTGGAAGCGGAGCAGCTGTGCGTCGGAGGTGATGAAGACCAGGTCCTCCTCGCCCGTACGCAGCTCGGTCGCGCCGACGATCCGGTCGCCGTCCTTGAGGGTGATGACCTCCAGCTCGTCCTTGTTCGCCGGGTAGTCCGGGACCACGCGCTTCACCACGCCCTGGAGCGTGCCGAGGGCGAGCCCCGGCGAGGACTCGTCGAGCGTGGTGAGGCAGACCACCGTCTCGTCGGCCTCCAGGGACAGGAACTCGGACAGCGGCGCGCCCCCCGCCAGGTTCGGGGCGCTCGCGGTGTCGGGGAGCTGCGGCAGGTCGATCACCGCGATCCGCAGCAGCCGCCCGTCCGAGGTCACGGCGCCGATGTCGCCGCGCTGGGTGGCGGCCACCGACGAAAGGATCACGTCGTGCTTCACGCGGGTCGCGTCCGGGTCGGCCTCGGGCAGGTCCGCCGTCGCCGTACGGGCGAGCAGGCCGGTGGAGGACAGCAGGACCCGGCACGGGTCGTCCGCGACCTCCAGGGACACGGACGCGACGGGCGCGCCCGCCGACTCCAGCAGGACCGTCCGCCGGTCGGTGGCGAACTTCTTGGCGACCGCGGCCAGCTCCGCGGAGACCAGCTTGCGCAGCTCGGCGTCGGAGTCCAGGATCCCGGTCAGCTCGTCGATCTCGCCGTTGAGGCGGTCGCGCTCGCTCTCCAGTTCCATGCGGTCGAACCGGGTGAGGCGGCGCAGCGGGGTGTCCAGGATGTACTGCGTCTGGATCTCGCTCAGCGAGAAGCGCTCCATCAGGCGGTCCTTGGCCTGTGCGGAGTTGTCGCTCTCCCGGATGAGGCGGATGACCTCGTCGATGTCGAGCAGCGCGATGAGGAGGCCGAGCACCAGGTGGAGCCGGTCGCGCTTCTTGGTCCTGCGGAATTCGGAGCGGCGCCGGACGACCTCGAAGCGGTGGTCGAGGTAGACCTCCAGGAGCTCCTTGAGGCCGAGGGTGAGCGGCTGGCCGTCGACCAGTGCGACGTTGTTGATGCCGAAGGACTCCTCCATCGGCGTCAGCTTGTAGAGCTGCTCCAGGACCGCCTCCGGCACGAAGCCGTTCTTGATCTCGATGACCAGGCGCAGCCCGTGGTTGCGGTCGGTGAGGTCCTTGACGTCCGCGATGCCCTGGAGCTTCTTGGAGCCGACCAGGTCCTTGATCTTGGAGATGACCTTCTCGGGGCCGACCGTGAAGGGCAGCTCGGTCACGACGATG
The DNA here is from genome assembly GCF_000725545.1 of Streptomyces exfoliatus. Lineage (GTDB taxonomy): Bacteria > Actinomycetota > Actinomycetes > Streptomycetales > Streptomycetaceae > Streptomyces > Streptomyces exfoliatus. The sequence continues at coordinate 143,366 of NZ_JNZP01000007.1, forward strand.
CCCTTGCGGCGGGCCGTGACGGTCTCGACGCTCGTCGTGGCGCGGATCTTGAACGAGCCGCGGCCCGATTCGTACGCGTCCTTGATGCCGGAGAGGCCGACGATCCGGCCACCGGTCGGCAGGTCGGGTCCCGGCACGAAACGCATCAGCGTCTCGAGGTCGGCGCCCGGGTGGCGGATGAGATGCCGGGCGGCGGCGATGACCTCGCCGAGGTTGTGCGGCGGCATGTTCGTCGCCATGCCGACCGCGATGCCGGACGCGCCGTTGACCAGCAGGTTCGGGTAGGCGGCGGGGAGTGCCACCGGCTCCCGCTCCTGGCCGTCGTAGTTCGGCGTGAAGTCGACCGTGTCCTCGTCGATGGACTCGGTCATGAGCAGCGCGGCCGGGGCCATCCGCGACTCGGTGTACCGCATGGCGGCGGGCGGGTCGTCGTTGCCGAGGGACCCGAAGTTCCCGTGGCCGTCGACGAGGGGGAGGCGCATGGAGAAGGGCTGTGCCATGCGGACCATGGCGTCGTAGATCGACGCGTCGCCGTGCGGGTGGAGCTTGCCCATCACCTCGCCGACGACACGGGCGCACTTGACGAAGCCGCGGTCGGGCCGGAGCCCCATCTCGCCCATCTGGTAGACGATGCGGCGCTGGACGGGCTTCATGCCGTCGCGGGCGTCGGGGAGGGCACGCGAGTAGATCACCGAGTACGCGTACTCGAGGAAGGAGCCCTGCATCTCGTCGACGACGTCGATGTCGAGGATTCGCTCCTCGAACGCGTCGTCCGGCGGCGGTGTCTTCGTGCTGCGGCGGGCCATCGCGGCTGCGGCTCCTTCACCAACATGGTTGATCTGACGCGGACCATTGTGGACCGTGCCACCGACAACGCCGACCGCGACCCGGAAGAGGGACATCTGGAAGGGGCGGGAACTTCGCGAGGTGTCGGCGCGCTTGCATACAGTGGCAGGACTTTTTCACATCGCGATCGAAGGGACGTACATGCCCATGGGTCACACGGCCACGGCCGAGGCCGGCTCCGGCGGCCTCACAGCGACCGAGCACCGGCTGGCGAACGGCCTGCGTGTGGTGCTCTCGGAGGACCACCTGACCCCGGTCGCCGCGGTCTGCCTCTGGTACGACGTCGGCTCGCGTCACGAGGTTCCCGGCCGCACGGGGCTCGCGCACCTCTTCGAGCACCTGATGTTCCAGGGCTCGAAGCAGGTCCACGGGAACGGGCACTTCGAGCTGGTGCAGGGTGCGGGCGGCTCGCTCAACGGCACGACGAGCTTCGAGCGCACCAACTACTTCGAGACCATGCCCACACACCAGCTGGAGCTCGCTCTCTGGCTGGAGGCCGACCGCATGGGCTCGCTGCTGGCCGCCCTGGACGACGAGTCCATGGAGAACCAGCGCGACGTCGTCAAGAACGAGCGCCGCCAGCGCTACGACAACGTGCCGTACGGCACCGCCTTCGAGAAGCTGACCGCCCTCGCGTACCCGGAGGGCCACCCGTACCACCACACGCCGATCGGCTCCATGGCCGACCTGGACGCGGCCACCCTGGAGGACGCGCGGAACTTCTTCCGCACGTACTACGCCCCGAACAACGCGGTGCTTTCCGTCGTCGGCGACATCGACCCGGAGCAGACCCTCGCCTGGGTCGAGAAGTACTTCGGCTCCATCCCCGGCCACGACGGCAAGCCCGAGCCGCGCCCCGGCGACCTTCCCGAGGTCATCGGCGAGCAGCTGCGCGAGGTCGTCGAGGAGGAGGTCCCGGCCCGCGCGCTGATGGCCGCCTACCGGCTGCCGCACGACGGCACGCGCGAGTGCGACGCCGCCGACCTGGCCCTGACGGTCCTCGGCGGCGGTGAGTCCTCCCGTCTGCACAACCGCCTGGTCCGCCGCGACCGCACGGCCGTCGCCGCCGGCTTCGGGCTGCTGCGGCTCGCCGGAGCGCCCTCGCTCGGCTGGCTGGACGTCAAGACCTCCGGCGGTGTCGAGGTCCCGCAGATCGAGGCGGCCGTCGACGAGGAGCTCGCCCGGTTCGCGGCCGACGGCCCCACGCCGGAGGAGATGGAGCGCGCGCAGGCCCAGCTGGAGCGCGAGTGGCTCGACCGCCTCGGCACCGTCGCGGGCCGCGCCGACGAACTGTGCCGGTTCGCCGTGCTGTTCGGCGACCCGCAGCTCGCCCTGTCGGCCGTCGACCGTGTGCTCGACATCACCGCCGACGAGGTGCGGGCGGCCGCCGCGGCCAGGCTGCGGCCCGACAACCGCGCGGTCCTCGTCTACGAGCCCGTGGCGACCGAGCAGAACGACAACGCCGACGGCGATGACGAAGAGGGAGCGGACCAGTGACCGACGCCGCCGTGTCTTTGACGAGCATGGACTTCCACCCGCAGCCGGAGCCGGGCGTCGCCAGGCCCTGGGCCTTCCCGGCCCCCGACCGCGGGAAGCTGGACAACGGCCTGACGCTGCTGACCAGTCACCGCCCCGGCCAGCAGGTCGTGGCCGTGGAGATCTTCCTGCCGGTCCCGCTCGACGCCGAGCCCGCCGGTCTCGACGGCGTCGCCACCATCATGGCCCGCGCGCTCTCCGAGGGCACGGACCAGCGCAGTGCCGAGGAGTTCGCGGCCGAGCTGGAGCGCTGCGGCGCCACGCTCGACGCGCACGCCGACCACCCGGGCGTACGGGTCTCCCTGGAGGTTCCGGTCTCCCGGCTGCCCAAGGCGCTCGGGCTGCTGTCCGAGGCCCTGATCGCCCCGGCGTTCCTCGAGACCGAGATCGAGCGACTGGTGCGCAACCGGCTCGACGAGATCCCGCACGAGACGGCCAACCCGGCCCGCCGCGCGGCCAAGCAGCTCTCCAAGGAGCTGTTCCCGGCCGAGGCGCGGATGTCCCGGCCGCGACAGGGCACCGAGGCGACCGTCTCCGCGATCGACGCCGCCGCCGTCCGCGCCTTCTACGAGGCGTACGTCCGGCCCGCCACGGCGACCGCCGTGGTCGTCGGCGACCTGACCGGCGTCGACCTCGACAAGGTCCTCGCCGAGACCCTGGGCGCCTGGACGGGCGAGCCGGCCGAGCCGCTCCCGATGCCGCCGATCACGGCCGACGACACCGGACGGGTCGTCATCGTGGACCGGCCGGGCGCCGTTCAGACCCAGTTGCTGATCGGCCGGATCGGCGCCGACCGGCACGACCGTGTCTGGCCGGCCCAGGTCCTCGGCACGTACTGCCTCGGCGGCACCCTGACCTCGCGTCTGGACCGGGTCCTGCGCGAGGAGAAGGGCTACACCTACGGGGTGCGGGCCTTCGGGCAGGTGCTCCGCTCGGACGCCCAGGGGAACGGCGCCGCGATGCTCGCCATCAGCGGCTCCATCGACACCCCCAACACGGGCCCGGCGCTTGACGACCTGTGGAAGGTGCTGCGCACCCTGGCCGCCGAGGGTCTGACGGACGCCGAGCGCGAGACCGCCGTGCAGAACCTGGTGGGGGTCGCGCCGCTCAAGTACGAGACGGCCGCCTCCGTCGCCGGGACGCTCGCCGACCAGGTCGAGCAGCACCTTCCGGACGACTACCAGGCCCAGTTGTACGCGCGTCTTGCCGAGACCGGCACGGTCGAGGCCACCGCGGCCGTGGTCAACGCCTTCCCGGTGGACCGGCTCGTCACCGTCCTGGTGGGCGACGCGGCGCAGATCGCGGACCCGGTGCGCGCGCTCGGCATCGGTGAAGTCACCGTCGTGACCGGCTGATTCCGGCTGCCGATCCGGCAGGGGGAGGGCTCCGACGACCTGTTTCGTCGGAGCCCTCCCCTTTGTCCGTATTGATGGCTTGAGTGGCTCTATGGCCTGTGGCATGTCTTACAAACTGGCGGGTCCGGTTGGTGATTGAAAGACGATCCGCATAGCGTCGGTGCGTCTGTCCGGCAGTTGCACGTGCCGCACCCGCGGCATCCGGACAGTCATCGCCGAGTCCCCGTCAGGCGCGAGCCTGGGGAGCCGGGGACCCACACGTAGTCCCTGGGGTGAATCGGGCGCCTTCGTCTCGTACGGAGGGGCTCGTAGGAGACCTTCCTGCTCCGAACCCGTCAGCTAACCCGGTAGGCGAGAGGGAAGGAAAGGATCAGCCACTACATGGCGTTCACCCGTGCCACCGGGAAGCATCGTGGTCCGAGCCGTATGGCGCGCCGCAGCGTAGGCATCGCCGGCGCCGCGACCCTCGCCACCACCGGCGTCATCGGCACCCTCGCCTCCCCGGCGCTCGCCGCCGAGACGGACAACCGCTCCGTCGAGGACACCGGCCTCACCAAGGTGATCACCGAGGACTCGCTCGCGGACCGGCTCAACGCCCAGGCCGCCGCGCAGGAGCAGGAGGCCTTCGAGGCCGCCGCCAAGGCGAAGGCCCAGGCCGAGGCGAAGCGCAAGGCCGAGGCCCGCGCCAAGGAGATCCGCGAGGCCGAGCAGCGCGCCGCCCGTGAGGCCGAGCGCCGCCGTCTGAACTCCTTCCAGCTCCCCGTCGCCGGCTCGTACGTGTCCACCGGCTACAAGACCGGTGGCTCGCTCTGGTCCTCCGGCAGCCACTCCGGTGTCGACTTCCACGCGGCCTACGGCAGCAGCGTCGTCTCCGTCGGCTCCGGCACCGTCGTCGAGGCCGGCTGGGGTGGCGCGTACGGCAACAACGTCGTCATCCGGATGAACGACGGCACGTACACCCAGTACGGTCACCTCTCCTCCATCGGCGTCTACGTCGGCCAGACCGTCGAGCCCGGCGAGCGGATAGGCATCTCCGGCTCGACCGGCAACTCGACCGGCCCGCACCTCCACTTCGAGGCCCGGACGACCGCCGAGTACGGCTCCGACATCAACCCGGTCGCCTACCTCCGCGCCCGCGGCGTCAACGTCTGACGCCTGCGCCCCGCGCATCGCAAAAGCCCCGGCTCGTCCTGAGCCGGGGCTTTTCGTCGGTCAAAAGACATCCATATTCCGCTGAGGCATCGGAAATTCCGGCGCGCTGCAATAGAGTCGCAGATCGGGCGCAGAACAGGCGCCGTAAGAATTGTCTCGCGCAGACCAAGGCGGAGGTCGGACATGCGTATTCCCGCGCACTCGGTATGCACGGCGATCCGGGACGACATCGTCTCCGGCGTCTTCGAGCGGGGCAGCCGGCTGACCGAGGACCAGCTGGCCCGCCGCTACGGGGTCTCCCGTGTCCCGATCCGCGAGGCCCTGCGCACCCTGGAGTCCGAGGGCTTCGTCGTCACCCGCCGCCACGCGGGCGCGCATGTCGCCGAGCCCACCGAGCAGGAGGCGGCCGACCTGCTCGACATGCGGGCGCTGCTCGAACCGCTCGGCGCGGCGCGCGCGGCCCAGCGGCGCACGGAGGCCCATCTCAAGGTGCTGCGCGGCCTGGTCAGGCTGGGGCAGGAGCGGGCCAGGCGGGGGCAGGGCGAGGATCTGCGCTCACTGGGCGGCTGGTTCCACGAGACGCTCGCGCAGGCCTCCGGCAGCCCGGCGCTGACGGCGCTGCTGACCCAGCTACGGCACAAGATCGCCTGGATGTACGCGGTCGAGCAGCCCTCCCAGCCGGTGGAGGCGTGGGCGGAGCACGGCGCGATCGTGGACGCCGTGGCGCGCGGGGACGCCGAGCGCGCGAGGGCGCTGACCTCGCTGCACGCGGAACGCTCGCTGTCGCTGCACCGACTCAAAAGGCCGGAGCGCGGTCGTGTGAGGGTTTCGCAACATGTAGTCAACACGGCGAGTGCCCGGAATTAACGCGAGCACCGTATACAAAGAATAGGAATTCAGCGGTGGTGTGTTCGTGCTGCCCGGAAAGTGGGCGACGGAAATGCGAAAGACCGTGACCGCCGGAATTGCGGCAGGCACGGTCTTTCGTCGATACGGGAAGGTCGAACCGGATCAGACGGTCTCGGGAAGCTCGTCGAGGCCCTCGGCGACCAGCTTCGCCAGACGGTCCAGAGCGGCCTCGGCGCCCTCGGCGTCCGAAGCGAGGACGATCTCCTCGCCGCCCTGCGCGCCCAGGCCGAGCACCGCGAGCATGGAGGCGGCGTTCACCGGGGTGCCGTCGGACTTGGCGATCGTCACCGGAACGCCGGAAGCCGTGGCGGCACGGACGAAGATGGACGCGGGGCGGGCGTGGAGGCCCTCGGCCCAGCCGACGTTGACGCGGCGCTCAGCCATGGTGTTGCCCTTCAAGTCTTAAGCGGTTGTCTAGACCAGTCTCTCACGGGATGCTCCGTGCTCACGCCGACCCTCGGCCCGGATCGGACCGCCGTTCGGCCCTCACCCGTCACGGCGGCGCGCTCCCCCCTGCGCACGGAGGTTCCCCCGCGTCGTACGGGGGTGCCCCTACCTTGCACGGCGTACACCCGTCACGCGACCGGTGCCACGGTCGTGTCGCGGCCGTAGGCTGGCCCCATGCGAAGCGCGTCGGAGCAGTCGGGAGCGGCGGAACGACCGGCCCGCCAGGAGCCACGGGACCCTGATCACCCCGACCATCACGACTATCCCGACCACTGGGAAGCGGACGTGGTGCTCCGCGACGGCGGCACCGCGCGCATCAGGCCCATCACCGCCGACGACGCCGACCGCCTGGTCAGCTTCTACGAGCAGGTCTCGGACGAGTCGAAGTACTACCGCTTCTTCGCCCCCTACCCCCGGCTCTCGGCGAAGGACGTCCACCGCTTCACCCACCACGACTTCGTCGACCGGGTCGGACTCGCGGCGACCGTGGGCGGCGAGTTCATCGCCACCGTCCGTTACGACCGCATCGACGAACGCGGCCTGCCCGCCTCCGCCCCGGCCGACGAGGCCGAGGTCGCCTTCCTCGTCCAGGACGCCCACCAGGGGCGCGGAGTCGCCTCCGCCCTGCTCGAACACATCGCGGCGGTCGCGCGGGAACGGGACATCCGGCGCTTCGCCGCCGAGGTCCTCCCCGCCAACAACAAGATGATCAAGGTCTTCACGGACGCGGGCTACACCCAGAAGCGCAGCTTCGAGGACGGCTCCGTACGGCTCCACCTCGACCTCGAACCCACCGACCGTTCCCTCGCCGTCCAGCGCGCCCGGGAGCAGCGGGCCGAAGCCCGCTCCGTGCAACGCCTCCTCACCCCCCGGTCCGTCGCGGTCGTCGGGGCCGGGCGGGCGCCGGGCGGCGTCGGCCGCACCGTCCTGCGCAACCTTCTCGGGGCCGGCTTCGCGGGCCGGGTGTACGCGGTCAACGCCGCGCTCCCCGCCGGCGAGGCGGCGGAGCTGGACGGCGTCGCCGCGTACCCCTCCGTCGGCGCCATCGGGGAACCCGTCGACCTCGCCGTCGTCGCCGTCCCCGCCGAGCGGGTGCCCGAAGCCGTCGCGGACTGCGGCGAACACGGGGTACGGGGCCTCGTCGTCCTCTCCGCCGGATACGCGGAGAGCGGAGCCACCGGCCGCGAGCGGCAGCGCCAGCTCGTCCGCCAGGCGCGCTCGTACGGGATGCGGATCATCGGCCCCAACGCCTTCGGGATCATCAACACCACCGACGACGTCCGGCTCAACGCCTCCCTCGCGCCGCAGATGCCGGCCGCCGGACGCATCGGGCTCTTCACCCAGTCCGGTGCCATCGGCATCGCCCTCCTCGCCGGGCTGCACCGACGGGGCGCCGGGCTCTCCTCCTTCATCTCCGCCGGCAACCGCGCCGACGTCTCCGGCAACGACTTCCTCCAGCACTGGTACGACGACCCGGGGACCGACGTCGTCCTCCTCTACCTGGAGTCCATCGGCAACCCCCGGAAGTTCACCCGGCTGGCCCGCCGGACCGCCGCCGTCAAGCCGGTCGTCGTGGTCAAGGGCGCCCGCCACAGCGGCAGCGCCCCGCCCGGCCACCGGGTGCCGGTCACCCGCATCCCGCACGCCACGGTGTCCGCGCTGCTCCGGCAGGCGGGAGTGATCCGGGTCGACACCGTCACCGAACTCGTCGACGCGGGGCTGCTCCTGGCCGCCCAGCCCCTGCCCGCCGGGCCCCGGGTCGCGATCCTGGGCAACTCCGAGTCGCTCGGCCTCCTCACGTACGACGCCTGCCTGACCGAAGGGCTGCGCCCGCTGCGGCCGCTCGACCTGACGACGGCGGCCGAGCCGGCCGACTTCCGGGACGCGCTGGCGGCGGCCCTCGCGGACGAGACGTCGGACGCGGTCGTCGTGACCGCGATCCCGTGGGTGGGCGAGAACGGCGCCACCGAGTTCGGCGACGGCGAGGTCCTCGCGGCCTCCCTGCGCGAGGCGGTCGCCGCCGCCCCCGCCCCCACGAAGCCGGTCGTCGTCGTCCACGTCGAGATGGGCGGCCTCGCGGAGGCCCTCGCGGTCGCGACGAGCACGCGCCCGGCGATCCGGGGGCGGGGCTCCCGGCCCACCGCGGCGGCGCCCGTCGCGCCCGTCGCGCCCGGCACGTCCGGCACGTCCGGGAGCCAGGCGGAGCCGGCGCAGGGGCCCAAGGCCGCCGACCGCGCGCCGTCGACGACCATTCCCGCCTACCCCGCCGCCGAACGGGCCGTCCGGGCGCTGGCCGAGGCCGTGCGGTACGGGCAGTGGCGGCGCCAGGCCGCCGACCCCGGGCGGGTGCCCGAGTACGAGGACATCGACGAGGCCGGGGCCGCCGCGCTCATCGAGCGGGTGCTCGGCGCGGGCGACGAAGCCGACCCGCGCGGTGTGACCCTCGACACCGACCAGACCCAGGAGCTGCTCGCTCGGTACGGGATCGCCGTACTGCCGACCCTGCCCGCTCCCACGCCGGGCGCCGCCGTCGCCGCCGCCGGCCGGCTCGGCTACCCGGTCGCCCTCAAGACGACCGCCCCCCACCTCCGCCACCGCCCCGACCTCGGCGGCGTACGGCTCGACCTGGCGACCGAGGAACAGCTGCGCACGGCGTACGCCGAGCTGACCGAGGTCCTCGGCACCCCGGAGGAACTCCAGCCGGTCGTGCAGGCCATGGTTCCCCGGGGCGTCGACACCGTCGTCCGCTCCGCCATCGACCCGGCCGTCGGGGCCGTCCTCTCCTTCGGCCTCGCGGGCGCCGCGTCCGAGCTGCTCGGCGACACGGCCCACCGACTGGTTCCGGCCACGGACCGGGACGTCGCGGAACTGGTCCGTTCCCTCCGCACCGCCCCGCTGCTCTTCGGCTGGCGCGGCTCCGCCCCCGTCGACACCCCGGCCCTGGAGGAGGTCCTGCTCCGGGTCTCCCGGCTCGTCGACGACCACCCCGAGGTGGTCGCCGTCTCCCTGGAGCCGGTGGTCGTGGCACCACGCGGCCTCTCGGTGCTCGGCGCCACCGTCCGACTGGCCCCGCCACCGCCCCGAACCGACCTGGGCCCCCGCAGCCTGCCGAGCTACTCAAGGGCCTGAGGGGGCCCCACCGCCCCGTAGGATGGAGTCCATGGCGAAGACCGGTACGACGACCCAGGGGCTGCGCGCGGCGATCGAGCGCAGCGGCTACTACCCGGCCCTCGTGGCCGAGGCGGTGGAGGCCGCCGTCGGCGGCGAGGCCGTCGCGTCGTACGTGGTGCACCAGGAGACCACCTTCGACGCGAACGAGGTCCGGCGCCACGTCACCGTGCTCGTCCTGACCCCGCACCGCTTCATCGTCAGCCACACCGACGAGCAGGCCGCCGACACCAGCTCCCCGACGCCGTACGCCACGACGTCCACCGAGTCCGTGAAGCTCGACCGGATCTCGTCCGTCGTCGTCAGCCGCGTCGTCGCCAACCCGGAGTCGTACACCCCGGGCACGCTGCCCCGCGAGGTGGTCCTCACCATCGGCTGGGGCGCCGTCTCCCGGATCGACCTGGAGCCCGCCGCCTGCGGCGACTCCAACTGTGACGCCGACCACGGCTACACGGGCAACGCCACCGCCGACGACCTGAGCCTGCGGGTGAGCGAGGCCGGTGACGGCCCGGACACCGTGCGGCAGACCCTGGTCTTCGCCCAGGCCCTCTCCGAAGCCATCGCGGCCACCGCCGCCCCCACCCGCTGATGGTGCAGCCCGCCGCCGTGACCCATGGCTGGCCCGACGATCCGGTCCCGCTCGCGCTGGAGACCGCACCGGTCCCCGAGTACACCTTCGGCTCCCTCGGCGACCTGCTGCCGACGCTCGTCGCCGGTCAGGGCGTGCCCGGTTTCACACCGCGCATCGCCGAGCTGGCCCCCGCCGACCGGAACTGCGTCTTCCTGATCGACGGGCTCGGCTGGGAGCAGATCGCGGCGCACCCCGACGAGGCCCCCTATCTGACCTCGCTCCTCGGCTCCTCGCGGGGTGGCACGGGCCGCCCGGTCACCGCCGGCTTCCCCGCCACCACGGCGACCTCGCTGGCCTCCGTCGGCACCGGCCGCTACCCCGGTACGCACGGCCTGCCCGGCTACACCGTGCGCAACCCCGCGACCGGCGAGCTGATGAACCAGCTGCGCTGGAAGCCGTGGACCGCGCCGCACGTCTGGCAGCCGTACCCCACCGTCTTCCAGCTCGCGCACGACGCCGGGATCCACACCGCCCAGGTGTCCTCCCCGATCTTCGAGCAGACCCCGCTCACCAAGGTCGCGCTCAGCGGCGGAACGTTCCACGGGCGGCTCTCGGGCGAGGAACGCATGGACTTCGCCGCCGAGCAGCTGGCCGCAGGAGACCGTTCGCTGGTCTACACGTACTACAGCGAACTCGACGGTGCCGGACACCGCTTCGGCATCGACTCCGACGCCTGGCGCGGCCAGCTGATGTTCGTCGACCGGCTGGTGCAGCGGCTCGCCGAGCAGCTGCCGCCCCGCTCCGCCCTGTACGTCACGGCGGACCACGGCATGGTCGACATCCCCTTCGACGAGCAGCACCGCATCGACTTCGACGAGGACTGGGAGCTGCGCGCCGGCGTCGCCCTCCTCGGCGGCGAGGGGCGCGCCCGCCACGTCTACGCCGTACCGGGCGCCGAGGCGGACGTCCTCACCTGCTGGCGCGAGGTGATCGGCGAGCAGTTCTGGGTGGCGAGCCGCGACGAGGCCGTCTCCCTCGGCTGGTTCGGCGACGAGGTCGACGACCGCGTGTACGGCCGGATCGGCGACGTCGTCGCCGCGGCCCACGACGACGTGGCGATCACCGCCTCCGTCAACGAGCCCCACGAGTCGGCGATGGTCGGCATGCACGGGTCGATGACCCCCGCGGAGCAGCTCGTCCCGCTGCTCGAAGTCCGTTCCTGACCCCCCGCGCCACACGCCCCCCACGACCTGAAAGGTCCCCGACCCGTCATGCCCGAGCTGGTCTTCTTCTCCGGAACCATGGATTGCGGGAAGAGCACCCTGGCGCTCCAGATCGCCCACAACCGTGACGCGCGGGGTCTGCAGGGCGTGATCTTCACCCGTGACGACCGGGCGGGGGAGGGCAAGCTGTCCTCCCGGCTCGGTCTGGTGACGGAGGCGGTCGAGGCTCCTCAGGGCATGGACGTGTACGCGTACCTCGTGGCCCAGCTCTCGCAGGGCGGCAAGGCGGACTACGTGATCGTGGACGAGGCGCAGTTCCTGGCCCCCGAGCAGATCGACCAGCTCGCGCGGGTCGTCGACGACCTCGGTCTCGACGTCTTCGCCTTCGGGATCACCACGGACTTCCGTACGAAGCTGTTCCCCGGTTCGCAGCGGCTGATCGAGCTGGCGGACCGGATCGAGCAGCTCCAGGTCGAGGCGCTGTGCTGGTGCGGTGCCCGGGCCACGCACAACGCCCGTACGGTCGGCGGAGAGATGGTCGTCGAGGGCGAGCAGGTCGTCGTCGGGGACGTGAACCGGCCGGCCGAGGAGATCGGTTACGAGGTGCTCTGCCGCCGCCACCACCGCAAGCGGATGACGTCGGCCTCCTCACAGGCCGGCGCTCTTTCCCCGGACGTCCTCCCGGTCAACCACACCTGACGGCTCCCGGGCGCCACCGTCCCACCGGCGGTGGCAGGATCGTGCACGGTGCCGAGGCAGGAGCATGCCACCGCGGAGTCCTGTGGTGGAGGGGGTTCGCTGCGATGCTTCTGATGTGGTCGGGATCTCGTCCCGGGCACCTCTGAGGCACGGCGCCGGGGCGCCGGGAGGGGAAGAACCATGATGCGTACCGCCACCAGCAGGGCTGCCCGGGGGATCGCGGCGGTGATGCTGACCGCACTGGCGACGGCAGGGGCGTTCACCGCCGTCGTGGGGAGCGCCGCGCCGGCGAGCGGCGACGCCGTCGTCGTGGCGGGCGGCTGTCTCGACCCGCAGAGCGCGTGCTGGGTCAACGGCTGGCAGGAGAAGCCGGGCACCTGACCCTGTCGGGCGAGCCCGCCACGGGGGTGGGTCCAGCGGTCCGGGTGCCGAGCACGACGCGCGGACCACCGCTTTTCCAGTTCCTCGTCACCGACCGACCGTGGAGCACCGCCGATGCACCGCATGCAGATCCTGGGAATCACCCCTGCGGAGGAGGAGACGTACCGCCACCTGCTGAGGCATCCCGGCAGCGGCGTCGGGGAGATCGTCGCCGCGCCGTGGCACCCGTCCGGGACCGGTGAGGCCGCCGTGGGGCGGCTGAAGGCTCTGGGCGCCGTGGTCGAGCGGGACGGAGCGCTGTGGCCGGAGGAGCCGAAGGCGGTGGTGGCCCTGCTGGCCGAGCGGCTGCTGGCCGAGCTGCACACCATCACCCGCAGCCTCGCCCAGGTCTACACGGTGGTGCGCTCCCTGGAGGACGAGGCGGCCGTCGCCGGCCGGGCCGAGGAGGGTGACACGCCTCCGCCGGACAGCCGACTGGTGGAGCGGATCACCGATCCCGTCGAGCTGCGGGCGAGGGTCGAGGCCCTCGCCCTGAACACCCGCTCCGAGGTCCTGGCGGGCGGGCTCTGCGAGGAGGTCGACAGCCGGGTCCTTCGGCTGACCTTGCCGCTGGGCCTGCGGATGCTGGGCCGCGGCGTCACCGTGCGGCTCCTGGTGTGGCAGTCCATGCTCGCCGACCCGGTGGTCGTCACCCACCTGCGCCAACTGGCCGACGCCGGCGCGCGGGTACGGGTGCTGCCCTCCTCGGACAGCCCGATGGCGGTGTGCGACGGCGCGACCGCGCTGGTGCCGGTCGAGCCCTCGGACATCGCCAAGGGCGCGTTCGTGACGGCTGAACCCGGCATGGTGAGCACGGTCGTCAACCACTTCGAGCGGCTCTGGGCGGACGCCCGGGAACTCGGGGACGGCTGACGGCCGGTCACGCCCCGGCTGTCAGCACCGCCGGCCGTCAGGCCCGCCGGCCGCCAACCCCGTCGACTGCCGGCCCCGTCCGGCTGTCAGACCCACCCTCGTTCGCGGGCCAGCAACGCCGCATGGGCGCGGTTCTCCGCGCCGAGGAGCCGCATCAGCTCCGATATGTGGCGGCGGTAGGTGCGCAGTGCGGTGCCCACCTGGCGGGCGCCGGTCTCGTCCTTGCCGACCGTGCACATCGCCCGCAGCACCTGGACCTGCAGATCGGTCAGTTCGGGTTCGCCCGACGCGTCGTCCCCCTGCCCGACCAGGTCGGCGAACTCCTCGGCCCCCGCCCACAGACGCTCGAAATTGTTGACGACGGTGGTGACGATCCCCTCCTCGCTCGAACAGAGGGCGCCCTTGGAGGTGTTCTTCGGGTCCACCGGCACCAGCGTGGTGTGGTGGTCGTACACGATCATCAGCTCGCTCAGGTCCTCGACCACCCGGATCCGGGCCCCGGCGGTGGTCAGTTCCTGGAGGTAGGCCCGCGTGGTGTCGTCCGCCACCGCGGAGGCGCGGACCAGGCTGCGCAGGACGACGCCACGGCGCAGGCAGCGCAGGTCGAGCGGGCGGGAGTGCTTGATGTTCTCCGGGGTGAGCGCGTCGTAGGGCTCGGAGGCCAGCACTTCCTTACGGGCGAAGAACGCCAGTTCGTCCAGTCGTTCGCGTATGGCCGGCAGCCCCATCAGCCGTTCCACCGGGGCGTGTTCGGAGTCCGGGCCCTGGTCGCGCGCGTCACGGGTCAGGGAGTCCACGATGGGTCTCAGGTCGGACAGCGTGCGGATGGTGCTGTAGAACTCCTCCAGGCGCTGCTGGGCCAGCCGGTTCACCACCAGGTCCGGCTTGTGCGGCCATGCCTTGCCGTCGTCCTCGCGGATGACGTGCAGTTCCCGCAGCCGACGCACCGCCGCGTCCAGGGTGAGGGGCTCCTGTCGCAACAGGACGTGCACCTCGTCGAGTTCGACGCCGGGGTTGCGCAGCAGGTGCCGGTAGAGCTCCTCTTCCGCCGCAGTGAGACCAAGGACCGCCATGTGGTGCACGAGCAAGAGGCACTCCCGTGGGAGAGGACATCGGGAAGGATCCGGCCGGCGTGTGTTGTCGGAATTGTAGAAGGGAGGTGCCCGAAGGGTAAAGGTTTCACCAGGAGCCCCTGGTGACTCGGCAGTAGGATTTCCGGTTCAGGAACGATCAGGCCGGATCCTGCATCGGGTTGGCCATATCTGGCCAACAGGCCTTGTTCCTCGCCGTCTCGGGCGCTGCCATATTCGGTCGGGAGGGAGGCGTGGTGCCGGCCACACGACGCGAGGGGGGACACGCCGCCGGCGGCCCTTGTGGCCCGGGTCCGGCACCTGCCTCAGCACTCCACACGAGAGGGGGCAGAGCCAGATGCTTTTCCGACTGCTGGGGCCTGTGAGAATCGCGGGCGGCGCCGAGATGCAGTCGGCGGCCCGCCGCGCGCTGCTCACCGCGCTGCTCCTGCGCCGGGGACAGTTCGTCGGCATGGGCGAGCTGACCGAGCTGCTGTGGGACGACCCGCCGAGCTCGGCGGTGGCCAACATCAGGAGCCACCTCACGGGACTCCGCCGCGGCCTGGACTCCGCGCAGCCGGGACTGAGCGAGCGGCTGACCACCAGCCGCGGCGCGGAGACCGGGTACGCCCTCAGCGTCGACGCGGACGAACTCGACCTGTCCTGCTTCCTGAAGCTCGCCCGGCAGGGCAGGGAACTGCTCGCCGCGGGCGACCACCGGGCCGCGGTCACACACCTGGACGAGGCCCTCGCCCTCTGGCGCGGCCCGTTCGGCCAACGGCTCCCGGCCACCCGGTGGTTCCACGCGCATACCGTGGGCCTCAGCAACACCCGCTTCGAGGCCTGCCAGGACTTCTTCACCGCCTGCCTCCTGACCCATCGGACCGAGATGCTGTCGTACCGCATCGAGACCGTGCTGGCCGAGGCCCCCTACCGGCAGCGGCTGTGGCAGTTACTCGCCGCCACCTACTGCGCGCAGGGCGACGTGGCCGGCGCGCTGGGCGTGATCGAGCGATGTAGGACCGTCTTCGCCGACGAACTGGGCCTGGACGTCCCTCCCGGCGTCGAGGCCATCCGGGCCGCCGCCCTCACCTGGGACACAGCGCGGGCGCACCGCCTGGTGGCCGAGATGGCGCGCCAGTGACGGCGGGCATCCGGTCGGCCGGGGCGCGGGTCCGGCGGCGGCTCCGGTCGCTCGCGGTGGGGGAACTGGTCAACGTCCCGTTGCAGGCGGCCATCTGGTTCGGCGTGGTCGGCGTGCCGGCGACCACCGCCAACATCCTCGGGTTCGCCCTTGTCGCCCTGCTCCTGCTGGAGGGCGCCGCGTACTGGACGGTCAAGCTCCGTGCCCTGTCCGCCGGTGGCGGCGCGCCGCTCCCAGGGGCGGCGGTGTTCGCCGCCGCCCGGGTGGTCAACCTGCTGCTGCTCGGGCTCGGCGTGCCGCTCACCGCTCTCGCGGTGGCCGACGACCCCGGGTCGGGGACCATCCCGGGCCTGCTCTTCACGCTCTTCGCCGTCCTGGAGCACGTCAACTACTTCCACACCCAGCTGATGTACGACACCCCCGAGGACCGGCGCAGCCGCCGCAGGAACGGACGGCGCCGGGCACATCTGGCCCGAGACCTGGAGCGGGCCCGGAAGCTCGGGACCGGCCGGCCGTCCGCCGACGGGCCAGGCGCTCCTGACGTCCCGGGCGAAGGGTGACCGGCCCGGTCACGGCGCGGCCTTCAGGATCTCGTAGAGGTCGGACGCGGCGGCCCGGGGTCCGTGCACCGCGCCGACCCCGGTGACGTTGAGGACCACCTCGTCCACGCCGAGCGCCCGGTAGGCGTCGAGCCGCTGGTGGATCTCCTCGGCCGTCCCGTAGAGGAAGATGCCGCCGTCCACCAGGGCGCGGACGTCGTCGGGCCCGCCGTCGCCGGTGACCTGGATCCCGGCCCGGCGCAGGACGGCCTGGTAGTGCGGGAACTGGATGTGCCCCCCGCAGGTCGCCCGCAGCAGCTTCGCCATGTCCCGGTCGGGGCCGGCCAGTGCCACCGGAACGTAGGCGGTGACCTTGACCGGCTGCTCCGGACGCCGCTCCTTCGCGCTCCGCAGGGCCGGGATCAGGAACTCCTCGAGGTACGCCGCCGAGGCCATCCAGGTGATGGCCACGTCGGCGAGTTCCCCGGCGAGTTCGGCCATCCGCTCCCGCAGGACGCCGAGGCCCAGCGACACCTCCGGCTTGTGGAACGGCATGAGCTGCGCCTTGGCGGAGAAGATCTCCCCCTCGCGGTCGCTGATCCCGCCGTCAAGCAGGTCCCGGACGATGGTGACGTACTCCCGGCAGGCGGTGAGCTGACTGGCGTAGGGCCGTCCCATGGCGCAGGTCTGCGCGGCGAGCGAGCCCGGACCGTAGCCGGCCACCACCTCGTGCCCGGTGGCCAGCGCCGCCGACCGGGCCTCGATCGCCGCGTTGTACGGCGAGCGGTACGGCATCAGCGACACCCCGAAACCGGCGGGCACCCTGATGCCGGAGCCGGCCAGCCAGCTCACGATCTGATGGCTGTCCAGAACGAGGCCCTGGCCCTGCCACAGCCGGGCCGCGCCACCCCATTTGACGAGATTGGCGAAGGGGATCACCTGCTCGGGGCGGGTGGCGTTGACGGGGAGGAGGATCGAGTGCCGCATCCCGGCAGCCCTTTCGACGAGTGGTGGAGCGATGACAGGCGGGCGGTCAGCTCAGGGAAGGGAGGGCGCGGACAGCTCCAGCGGGAGGCGCAGACCGGCCGGGTCCGCGCCGCCGAGCAGGGCGTCGACCATCAGGTCGGTGTCGCCCACGCCGGCCCAGCCGAGCATGTAGCCGATCAGTGAGGTCCGGCCGGCCGCGCCGGTGAAGTAGCCGTCCTCGCGGATCCGGTCGAGGACCTCGGTCTGATGGGCGACGGCCCGCTCGAACAGGTCCGCGCGTCCCAGGGTGCGGCCCGCGCCGATCAGGCACTGGACGACGCCGCTGCTGCCGTGGCAGACGGAGAGGTCCACCGCGCGCCCGGGCGCCAGGGCGGTCGCCCGGCCGACCACGTCGGACAGCCGGGACTCGGTCAGCCAGTCCTCCCGGCCCGCCGCGACGAGGATCTCCGATCCGGCGAGCAGGAGGCCGGCGGCGCCCTTGCACCAGCCGTGCTCCGCCGGGACGCCGTCCCGCTCCCAGCGGCCGATCAGCCAGTCCGCCGCCTCCTTGGCGGTGCGGTCAAGGCCCAGAACGGAGCCGGTCCGGGCGGCCGCCCAGCGCAGTCCCAGTTCGCCGTGGGCCAGGTCCGACCAGGGGGTGTCCCGCTCCCTGCCCAGGTGGGACAAAGCCAGGTCGGTGAGCCGCTCGACCGTCGTGGCGTCGGCGGGGAAGGAGGTGCCGTCGCGGCGGAGCCGGTCGAGCAGGACCATCAGCAGTCCGGCCGGGCCGTTGGAGAGGTCGGTCTCGAGGACGTCTTCCGTCGCGCGGTCCTGGAGGGCCCTGAGCAGGGCGGCCAGCCGGGCGGACGCGGTCTCCTGCTCCTCGGGGCGGACCAGCAGCAGGGAGGCGGCCCCGGTGAACACCGACTCGGGGCGCTGCAGCAGTGCCTCGCCGTACTCGGCGAGCAGGGTGGTGAGCCCCCGGTCGGCGCTGCCGGCCGGACCGCTCAGGCTCTCGTCGCGGACGGCGGCGCGGTTGAGGAAGGTGACCACGCCGGCCGTGTCGTGGAAGGAGACGAAGTTGCCCGGGGTGATGGTGGAGGCGTCGCGGTCCGGGCCGATGCCGCCGACCCATCCGCACTCCTCCTGCCCGCCGGGAGCGGTCACCGGAACCCGTATCTCGGCGATCCGGCCGGCGATCGCCCGCCACCAGTCGCCGGGACGGGCCCTGGCCAGCAGCTGCCCCCCGAAGACCCCGGAGGCCGAGAGCCCGCCGGGCGTGTCCTCGCCGCACAGCTCGCCGAAGCACTCCTCGAGGAGGAAGTGGTGGTAGGCGTCGGTGCGGGCCGCGTTGTGGGCGATGCCGCGCCGGGCGAAGTCCAGTGCGGTCGCCGAATACACCCCGGGTGTGGAACCGTTGACCGTGCCGAGCGCGTCGGAGTCGCCCCGGGTGACGAAGTACGGCACGTTGCCGCCGTGCAGCGAGGCGCGCTCCGCGTCCGCCGCGAAGCGCTCCGCCTCCGGGGACAGGTAGTCCTGGTGCATCTTCAGGAGTCCGAACAGCCGCTCGGCCTCCTGGGGGTCCACCAGGTACTTCGGGTGGGTGGACGCGTCGATGAAGCGACCGTAGATCATGGTGGAGCGCAGCAGCAGCCGCGCCGGCACCTCGGGATGGGCCTCCAGGACGCGGGTGACGGCGCCGTCCCGCAGGGCCGTCAGGGCCGCACGGCAGCCGGCCAGGATGGCGTCGAACCACTCGGTGGCGATCAGGTGCGTCTCGCCCAGCCGGGGCACGTTGTCGCCATGCCGGTAGTTGAAGGGCTCCCGTGACACCGCGATGGCGTCCGTTCCCGGGTCGCGGATCACGGCGCTGGTCATGGACGACGGCTGGTCGCCCGCCACCCCGACGCCCGCCATGATGAAGTCGACCGGCGAGGTCGGGTTCACCATCGGCACCAGCATGGTGGAGGCGACGGACAGCTTGGTGTGGTTCATCAGCACGTCGGGGAGTGAGTCATCGCCCACCCCGGCGTCCGGCCGGAGCATGGTCTCGGTGTCGATGACGCAGGGGTGCTCGCCGCAGGCCAGCAGGTTCTCGTCGTGCAGGTCGGTGGCGCCGATGGCGCCGAACAGCACCGCCAGCGCGCCGATCCGGTAGAAGTAGCGGTCGGGCTGGTCCGCCTGTTCCATGGCGGCCGGCACGGTGAACTCCTGCCAGCCGTGCGTGCCCACGGTGAACGAACGGGGAACGCAGCGGGACAGCGAGTGCTCCAAGTACGGGCCGACCGCCCGGTAGAGGTCGCGGACGAAGTCGTCCGCGGTGAGCGGCCGCGGCTTGAACACCAGCCGAGTTCCGTTGGCCAGGTGGAGAATGTGTACCAGACGGTTGTCGTTGTGCAGGTCGGAGCCGCTGGGCGAGATCGCGGACAGCAGCCGGCCGTCGCCGCCCGACTCGCCGAGCAGTCCGGCCTCCGCAAGCAGCGGGTGGTCGTCGGCGAAGGCGGTGAGGAACTCGCGATAGGCGTCCAGGGAGTGGGAAAGCATCGAGGTCAGTCGCAGCCGCAGCACCGGGTACTTCTCAAGGAGGGCGTCCGGGAAGCCGGGCTCCTCCAGACGGGCCGTGAAGCGGCGCAGGGCGGTGTCGCCACCGGTCTCCATCGGCAGGCCCAACTGCTCGCGGAAGGCGTGGAACTCGCCGATGAGCATCCGGTAGGCCTGCGTCTCCACCATTTTCAGCAGGGCCCCGTGGACCTGGTCCAGCACACTGTCGCGGCGGTCCGGGACGGCGGCCCGCAGCAGCGGCTCCCGCAGCTCCTTCTCGACCGCGGACCGGAGGACCACATGGGAGTAGAAGGGGAGGAAGGCCCCGATGGCCACCGTGCTCTCGCTCATGCCCCGGCACCCCCCACCAGCAGTTCGGCCGTCGGGCCGGCCCCATCGGCTGTCGCCGCGTACAGATCCCGGTACACGCTGCCTCCGTCCATGAGTTCTGAATGTGTTCCTTGCTCGACGATCCGTCCCTGGTCGAACACGTAGATGAGGTCGGCGGACTCGATCGTCGACAGACGGTGCGCGATGACGATCTGGGTGGCGCCGATTCCCTCGATCAGCCGGGTCACCCGGCGTTCGTTGACCGTGTCCAGGGAGGCGGTGGCCTCGTCCATGACGAGGATGGAAGGCCGCTGCAGGAGGGTGCGCACGATCGCCAACCGCTGCCGCTGCCCCCCGGAGAAGTTGGAGCCCATCTCGGCGACCAGGGTGTGCAGACCCATCGGCAGGTCGTCGAGGAAGTCCAGGATGCCGGCCTCGCGGCAGAACTCCCGGACGGTCTCCTCGGGGATGTCCTGGCCCAGGGTGAGGTTCTCCAGGATCGACCGGTTGTGCAGGTGGACCTCCTGCGGGATGTAGCCGATCACCCGGCGCAGGGAGTCCCGGTCGTACTCGGCGGCGTCCCGGCCGCCGAAGAGGACCGAGCCGGAGGTGGGTTCGTGCAGGCCGCAGACGATCCGGGCCAGGGTGCTCTTGCCCGACCCGGAGGCGCCCACCAGGGCGACGCGGGCGCCGGCCGGGATGTCCATGGTGACCTCGCGGACCACCGGTTCGCTGTGCCGGGTGTAGCGGAAGGACACCTGGTCCAGGCGGACGGAAGCGGCCGCCAGCTCCTTGCGCTCGCCGCCGGGGCCCTCGGGTTCGGCGCGGGTGATGTCGCTCAGGCGGGACATGTAGCGGCTGGTCTCGGTGAACTCCGCGTACGCCTGGAACACCGAGGTGGAGATCGCGAAATAGGTGGCGGCGACGGTCTGCACCGCGATCGCCCCGCCGATGGTGATGGTTCCCTGGCCGACGAAGTAGAGGCTGGCGAGCAGCAGCAGCAGCGGCCCGAACATCTGGATGGTGGCCGCCACACCGGACACCCGGCCCTGCTGCAGCCGCATCCGCGCCTTCATCGCCTCCAGCGAGGCGGCGTACGTCTCGCGCCAGGTGTCCAGGTACTCGTCGGCGTAGCCGCCCATCTTGATGGTCGGGATGGAGACGATGGCGTCCAGCTGCAGCGACTGGCTCCTGCCGAGGTGGGTGATCTCCATGTCGACCGCCTCGAGGACCCGCGATCGGGTGGCGGCCAGATAGCCGGCGTTGGCCAGCACCAGGGCGAGCGCCATCAGCCCGAGCCGCCATTCCGCGTACATCAGGTAGCCGGTGACGCAGGCCAAGGTGCCGACGTCCAGCACGCCCTGGGCGACCCGGGAGGAGAGCATGTCGCGGACGGCGTTGACGCTGCCGAGCCGGAAGAGCAGCTCGCCGGGCTGACGGGTGGTGAAGAACCGGTACGGCAGCGACAGCAGCCGGGTGAACGCGTGGTCCATCAGATGGCGTCCGAGCACCGACACGAGCGAGGACAGCAGCAGGATCCTCAGGAGATGCAGCAGGTAGTAACCGGCCGCGGCGCCGACCACCATGCCGATGACCCACAGATGGTCGCCGAGCTCCTTCCAGCCGGAGAAGCGGTCCACGGACCACTCGGTGAGCAGCGGGATCCCCAGCACCGCGGCGTAGGCGGCCAGCGACAGCGCGCCGACACCGGCCATCCGGCGCCCCGCGCCCTCGGGCAGCAGGGGCATCGTCCGCCAGTCGGCGAAGGGCCGGCGGCGCAGCCGGCGGAACGCGGGCCCGGGCTCGGCGGTGACGACCACACCGCTGAAGTGCTGGGCGAGTTCGTCCGAGGTCACCCGGCGGCGGCCGACGGACGGGTCCATGACGACGGCCTGATCGCCGTCGAAGCTCTCCAGGACCACGAAGTGGTGATCGTCCCAGAAAAGGATCACGGGGGAGTCGAACCGGGTGAGCGCGGCGACGCTCCGGGCGCTCAGCAGCCGGCTCCGCATGCCGCGGGACTCCAGGAACCGCGCGAGCTGCCGGGCGCTCAGGCCGTCCCGTCCCGCGTCCATGTCCTCGCGGACCTCGGAGATGCCTTCGTCCCGCCCGTAGTAGCGGAGCACGGCCACGCAGCAGCACAGACCGCACTCGGTCTGGGCGACCTGGGTGACGGCCGGCACGCGGCGCGCGGTCCGACGTGATTCCGGGCGAGTGCCCATGGCTACCGCACCTCCGGGTTGTGGGACTTCGGGCAGGAAGAGGGGATTGCGTTGACGGGACGTCGGACGGGGCGGGAGACCGGGAAGCCCGGCGCGGACCGTCGGACCTCGGTCCGGCCCTCCCCCACCCCGTCCGTCGTGACCGACGCGGCGGTCCGGTTCAGCGGGCCGCGCGTATCAGAGCCGTCAAGGGCTTCAGCACTGGCTGGTGCACTTGGTGGTCGGGCAGGCGACGGCGGACACCAGGGTGACGATGGCGCAGCTCCAGGTGGTACCGCCGTACACGTCCGCCTCGCCCATCTCGACGAGCTCGAACTCGTCGTAGCCGCCGAGGACGTCGGCCTGCATCTTCTCCATGGTCTTTCTCCTTCTCGGTTTTCTTCCGACACGCGCCCGGAATTCGTCGGGCGAAATACGGAACGCGTGCCCTCCGCCTTCGGAGGACGCTCCCAGTCTGTCCGCCCTCAATTCGTCGAGCGCATAGACCTGACGCCTTTGTACGCACACGCTGAAATGCACCGGAAAATAGGCCGGGCCCCCACACATTCGTGTGGGGGCCCGTTCGCGGGGTGTGAGGTCGTCGCCCCCTCAGACATCCCGCCGTACCGTCATCCAATGGCCGAGCGCCACCGCCCCCACCGTCCATACGGCGAGCACTCCAAGCCCGGACCACGCTCCCAGCACCTCGTCGCCCCCTGAGCCGCGCAGCACCATCCCGCCGGCCACGTCGGGCAGGAACCGTGCCACCTCCCCGACCCCCGGTATGTTGCTCAGGATCGTGGAGAGCATGAAGAACAGCGGAAGCAGGACGGACAGCGCCGCCGCCCCCGACCGCAGCAGTGTCGCCACCCCCATGGAGAACGCCACAAGCAGCACCGTGTAGAGCACCGCCCCCGCCACATGCCCCGCCGTGACGAGTCCCGTCGGTGCCCGGTGCTCCCCGATGCCGCTCTGCACTATCAGGAAGGCCGGCACCACGCCCACCACCGCCAGCACCCCGCTGACCAGACTGACAAGACCCACCTTGGCGTAGTAGAACCGGGCCCGGTCGGGGACGGCCAGCAGACTGCTCCTGATCGACCCCGACGCGTACTCGCCCGTCACCGCGAGAATCCCCATGACCACCAGAACGATCATGCCGAGCGGTACGGCCGACAGGCCGAGCGCGACCGGGTCGAACCCCGGCGCCGTCAGCTGCCTTTCGCCGGGAACCATCCCGTAGACGAAAGCAAGTCCGATCATCAGGGCGAGATAAACCGCCGGCGACCATTTCGGAGACCGCAGCGTCGTCAATTTGACCCATTCCGCGGCCACGGCGTACCTCATCAGAAGCCCCCCGTCGAAGCCCGGTATTCAGCGTGTTCCTGGGTCAGCCTCATAAAGGCCTCCTCGAGTGAACCCGCGGAAGCGGTCAGCTCGAAAACAGCGATGCTCTCCGCGCTCGCGACGAGCCCGACCTTCTCCACGGACGCCCCGCTCACCGCCAGCGTCGCGTCGTCCTGCCGCACGGACTCGATGCCCCGCTCCCGCAGCGCCCGCCGCATCCCCTCCGGATCGGCCACCCGGGCCAGCACGGTCCTGTCCGAGTGCGCGGCGATGAACGCGTCCACGGGGGTGTCCGCGAGCAGCCGGCCCCGGGCGACGACCACCAGATGGTCGGCGGTCACCGCCATCTCGTTCATCAGGTGGGAGGAGACCAGCACCGTCCGCCCCTCCGTGGCCAGCCCCCGCATCAGCTCCCGGATCCACCGGACACCCTCGGGGTCGAGCCCGTTGACCGGCTCGTCGAACAGCAACACCTCGGGGTCGCCGAGCAGCGCCGCCGCGACGCCGAGCCGCTGCCCCATGCCGAGGGAGAATCCGCGCACCCGCTGCCGGGCCACCGCGAGCAGGCCGACCCGGTCCAGGACCTCGTCGGCCCGGGTGGCGGGCAGGCCGTGGGAGGCGGCAAGCACGCGCAGGTGGTTCCGGGCACTGCGGCCCGGGTGCACGGCCCTGGTGTCGAGCAGCGCTCCCACCCGGGTCAGCGGGCGTGCCAGGCTCCGGTAGGGGACGCCGAAGACGCTGGCCCGGCCGGCGGTGGGCTCGTCCAGACCGAGGATCATGCGCAGGGTGGTGGACTTGCCGGCGCCGTTGGGGCCGAGGAATCCGGTGACCTTCCCCGGAGTCACGGAGAACGACAGACCGTCGACGGCGACCTTCGCGCCGTACCGTTTCGTGAGGTTCTCGACCTCGATCATCACAGCACCTCTCGTCCTTGAACATTGGCGACCGGACGGCCATGCCCACCGGCCCTCATACGGCCCCCGCCACCGGCTCCGCGTACAGCCCCGCGTACACCCCGCCCAGGGCCAGCAACTCCTCGTGCGTCCCCCGCTCCACGATCCGGCCGCGGTCCAGGACGTGGATCAGGTCCGCGTCCTGGATCGTCGCCAGCCGGTGCGCGATGACGATCTGCGTGGCGCCGGTCTCCGCGATGATCCGGGAGACCCGCCGCTCGTTGGCCGTGTCCAGCGAGGCGGTCGCCTCGTCCAGGACGATGACCCGCGGCCGTTGCAGCAGCGTCCGCACGATGGCCAGCCGCTGCCGCTGCCCGCCGGAGAAGTTGGAGCCCATCTCGGACACCAGGGTCCGCAGCCCCATCGGCAGTTCCTCGACGAAGTCGAGGATCCCCACGGCCGCGCAGTACTCCCGGACCGTGGCCTCGTCGATGTCCTGACCCAGGGTCAGGTTCTCCAGGACGGTCCGGTTGTGGAGGTGCACCTCCTGCGGGACGTACCCGATCTGCCCGCGCAGGAAGTCGGTCCGGTAGGCGCTCATGGGGCGGCCGCAGAACTCCACCGCCCCTCCGGTCGGCTGGTGCAGCCCGCAGACGACGCGCCCGACGGTGGACTTGCCCGAACCCGACGCGCCGACGAACGCCACCTTCGCGCCGGCCGGGATCTCCAGCGACAGGTTTTCCAGCACGGGCCTGCTGTGCCGGGTGTAGCGGAACGACACCTCCCTCAGGCGTATCGAGGTGTCGGGGAGTTCCGTGAGGGGACCGCCCTCCGGCTCGCTCTCGTGCGCCGTGATGTCGCTCAGCCGGCTCACGTAGCGGGAGGTCTCGGTGATCTCCGTCAGCATCTGGAAGACGGAAGTGCTCAGGGCGAAGAAGGTGCCCGCCACGGCCTGCACGGCGATGGCCGAGCCGATGGTCACCGTCCCCCGCGACACGAAGTGCAGGCCGGCGAGGAGCAGCGCCAGCGGACCGAACATCTGCGTGGTGGCGGCCATTCCGGAGATCCAGCCCTGCTGGATCCGCATCCGGGTGCGCATCGCGTCCAGCGAGGCGCGGTAGGTCGTCTCCCATTCGTCCGCGAACCGGCCTGCGTAGCCGCCCATCTTGATGGTGGGGACGGACACGATGGCGTCGAGCTGCGTGGACTGGGACCGGGAGAGCAGCGCGAGCTCGGTGTCCGTCACCTCTTTCACCCGGTGCCGGCTCAGCCACAGGAAGCCGCCGTTCAGCAGGAACAGCGCGAGCGCCAGCAAGCCGATGCGCCACTCGGTGACGAACAGGTAGACGCCGATGCAGGCCAGGGTCCCCACGTCCAGGACACCCTGGGCGATCCGCGAGGAGAGCAGGTCCCGGACGCTGTTGACGGTGTTCAGACGGAACAGCAGCTCGCCGGGCTGCCGGGTGGCGAAGAACTTGAAGGGCAGGGAGAGCAGTCTCCTGAAGACATGGCTCATCAGGTGATGGCCCGTCACGGCGATCAGCCCAGCGAGGGCGGCGGTGCGCAGCATCCACAGCAGCAGGTAGCCGATCGCGGCCCCCGCCACCGCCCCCGCGATCAGCCCCGTCTGGGACAGGTCGCTCCAGGCGTCGTCCCGGTCGACGGCCCATTTCGTCAGCGCCGGTATGCCCAGCACCGCCGCGTAGGAGCCCAGCGACAGCAGGGCGACCAGGGCGATCCGGCGGCCCGCCCGGGCAGGGACCAGCGGCAGCGACCGCCAGTGCCGGAAGGCGGGGAGGGACTGCCGGACGAAGTCCTGGCCGGGGGAGGCCGCGATCACCACCTGGGAGAAGCCGGCCTCCAGCTCGTCGCGGGTGAGGCGCTTGCGGCCCACGGCCGGGTCCATCACCCAGGCCGTCGTACCGTCGAAGCGCTCCAGGACCAGGAAGTGGTAGTCCTCCCAGAAGAGGATCACCGGCTCGGTGAAGCCCCGCAGGGCCTCCACGCTCCGGGCCCGGAACGCCTTGACCTGCATGCCGCGCGAGCGCAGGAAGTCCGCGAGCTGCTTGGTGCCGAGACCGTCCCGGCCGGCCTCCAGGTCCTCCCGTACGGTCCGGAAGTCCTCGGTGCGCCCGTGGTACGCCATCACCGCGACGCAGCAGCACAGCCCGCACTCCGTCTGGGTGACCTGGGTGACGGAGGGAACCCGGAGGCTCATCGGAGGGCCCCGTGCCAGATCGGCGACACCCGGGGCCGCGCGTCGTCGAGGCGGCCGAGCAGGTGCAGCAGCACCCCCGAGGAGCCCACCATGGCGCTGTCGGTGTGCGCGTAGCGGGAGCCGGTGTCGGCGAGCTTCTCCGCGACCACGTCAGGACCCAGCCGGCGCGCCTCGACGGCGGCGGCCCGCTCCAGCAGCTTCCGGTCGTCGCCGGCGATCCGGCGGACCACGTCGATGTTGCCGAGGTCGCCGTGGCACCAGGTGAGGTTGCGTCCGAAGCCCTGCCGGAAGGTGTTGTCGAGGGCCGCCTCCAGGCGCTCGGCGGCCCGTTCGTCCGCTGTCCGGGCGGTCACGGCGGAAAGCGCCATGGCGATGCCGGCGGCGCCGTGGCACCAGCCGGTCGAGAACCGGCCCGGGAAGGCGGAGTTGGTGGACCAGTTCCGCTCCTGCGGCACGTAGAAGGACTCCAGACGTTCCGTCAGGACGCCGATGGCGGCGTCGACGCGGTGTCCGGTGGGGTGAGCGGTGTCGTGAGCGGTGTCGTGACCGGTGGGGTGAACGGCGCGGTACCCGGTGCGGTCGGGCAGGGTGGCGAGGGCGTGCAGGACTCCCGCGACGCCGTGCGCGAAGCCCGACTGCTCCCACCAGGAGCCCGACGGCTCCTCCACGTGGCGCAGCAGCCGGCCGGTGAGCCCGTCCAGCGCCTTGAGGCTGTGGTCGCCGCCGATCGAGGCGACCATCGTGGCGATGCCGGAGATCCCGGAGATCACCTCCGGCGTGTTCTCGGGACCGAGCTGCTCCACGACCAGCGGCACGGCGTCCTGTGCCGCCTCGACCCAGCCCGGCTCCCCCAGGATGCGTCCGGCCTCGCACAGGGCGAACAGCAGGCCGGTGGTTCCGGTGTAGGCGCCGGCGCCGCTCTGCCGGATGCTGCGGAGCTCGTAGACGCCGTCGGTGAGGATGCCGGCGCTGCGCTCGAAGACCTGGCGTGCCACCCGCTCGTAGCGTTCGTCGCCGAAGTGGGCCGCGGCCGCGGCCAGGGCCAGGGCGGGGCCGGTGCGTCCGGTGTACAGGTCGTACCCCAGGACGCCGGAGGGCCAGGGCCGGGCGGCCTGCGCGGAGGCCAGCGGGCCGATCCAGGTGGCGGGAAGATGACCGTACTGGTCGGGGAGGCTGCCCGCCGTCAGGCCGTCGGCCAGCGACCGGGCCAGCCGCTCCAGGCCGGTGCGCTCTCCGGTGGAGGTCCGGCCGTTCCAGGCGGTCCCGCCCGAGAGGTGGTTGTCGGGGAAGCGGGAGCAGAAGGCCGAGTGGAGCAGCCGGAGCTGCCGCCGCACCGCCTGCTCGTCGAGCGCCGCGACCTTGGCAAGGGCCCGGGAGAGCGGGGTGCGGTCGAGCCGGACGCCGGTGTCCTCGCCGTCGCAGTCGTGGACGGTGGTGCCGGTGGCGGGCACGGTGAAGTAGGGGACGTCGCGTTCTGCCATCTGCCGCAGCTCCGAGCCGACCAGCCTGCGGTCGGAGAACCGGGAGGGGATGGCGATCCTGTGGAGCAGGGCCTGGGCGAGCGCCGGGTCGGCCATCGCGGCGGCGGAGGCCGCCATCCGCAGGATCTGCGCGTACTGCGAGGTCGGGTTGTGGATGTAGCGGAGGCGCATGGCCGGAGCGAGCCGTTCAAGGAGGGTGGTCCACCAGGAGGGCCGGCGCATCACCGCGTCGCACACCTGCCGGAACCCGTCGGCCATCTGTCCGGCGAGCCCGTGGATCTCCTGTTCGGTGCTCTCCCGGACCACGGTGGAGCGCTGCTCGGACGGGCGGGCCTGGAGGTGTACCCGGATCCGGTCGGTGAAGGGGTCCTCGAAGACCATGGTCTTGAAGGGGGAGACGCCCTGGTTGTCGCCGCCGAGGAAGCCGAGGTCGACGTAGCCGGAGTCCTCGTTCTTGCCGGCCAGGACCAGCGGGAGGATCCCGATGCCGTAGACGCTGCGGCCGATCTCGTCGTACGCGTTGCCCTCGGCCTCCCGCGTGGGGCCGGCGTGCACCCGGGAGGGGTGCAGCAGCGTCTCGAGATCGATGGCCACCGGGCCCAGGCGGGTGGGCAGGATGTTCTCGAAGTGCATGTCCCGCGCGTCCAGCAGGTAGAACACGGCCGCCAGTTGGCCGCAGGCCCGCATGAACGGCACGCTGAGGCCGCCGACGTCCTCCTGCTCGACGTACTCGACGTACCCGTAACCGTCGCGCACCAGGGTGCGGGCGGCGGGCAGTGCGCAGTCGGCCTCCGCGTTGACGCGCTCGACGACGGTCTCGAAGGCCGCCTCGCACGAGACGTCCCGGGGCTTGTAGACCAGGCGGGCCCCCGAGGCGAACGTCAGGATGCTCACGGCCCTGCCGTGGGCGTGCGAGTCGCCGTCGGCCCCGCCGATGGACAGCAGCGGGTCGTCGGGGTCGATGCGGGAGAACCGGAAGACCTCGTCCCGGTCGGCGTGGAGGCGCCGGACCAGTTCGCGCGCGGCCTCGCGGGCGTTGCGCACCACATGGCCGGCCTCGGAGTGGAGCACCGGGAACGGCTCCAGGGCGTCTCTCCACGCCCGGGTGACGAAGTCCTGGTAGCGCTCGTGCGGGGTCTCCCCCCGCAACAGCCCTTCGGTGGAGGCCTTGTTGACCGCGGCGACCAGGGTACGGGTCGCCACGTCGCGGAGCCGGGCCTCGGCCCGGCCGAGTACCTGGAGCGTGAAGGCGTCCAGGTCCGCGACGGCCTCCGTGAGCTCCTCGGGGAGGAGCCGGTCGGCCGCCGGCAGTGCCAGCCGCCGGATCACGCGCTGGAACGGATACGCCTCGGGCTCCAGCGACCAGGCGAGCGCGGCCGGCGAGGGGGCCTCGGGAGCGACGTCGGACGGAGCCGAGAGCTTGACGTGGACGGCGGGCGCGAAAACGCCGAGGGGCTCGATGGTTTCGCGGATTTCGACGCTGTCGAGTTCTGGGTAAAGATTCGCGGGCGAGATCAATGCTCCGGCTCCCTGCGCGGACGATGATAGATTTCCACGTTGCGCCGGGGGCGGGGAGCATGAGCCGCTCCCCGCCCCCGGTCCGTGCCCGGCCGTTCGGGCTCAGCTGCAGTTGGGCTGGCACTCCTTGGTCAGCGTGCACCAGCCGCCCTGGTTGCCGAGGAAGTCGGACAGCGAGAACGTGTTGGTCGAGCACGCGCCGTAGGCGACGCCGTCGAAGTCCTGCTCCGCGATCTCCTCGATGAGCGAGATGTCACCGTCGAAGTTGTTCATGTGAATTCACATCCAATCCGACCGCATATATCCGATGGGCCATTCTGCGGAAAAACTCCGGCCCATGGTTCGTCGCCAGGCTGAGCGACGAGGGAAAGCTATGCGCACCATTGGCCGGTCCACAACCCATCGGTCGCCGGCCGGATCACTGAAATATGTTTCCGCTGATGCTGCGGGAGCCCCCGATGACGCCGCTGAGCTGCGGCTTCGATGTCATGTGGCCGAATCCTGCCAGGGTCCTGGCAACTTGGTGCAGCTCATTTCCCGACGGATTCGCGCGCGGTCGTATGCGCGACCGGATGCACTGGATATGCGCGGCGAATAGGGGGCCGAATGCGATCGGCCAATTTCCGCTCGCGATGCTTTCGTGGACGTAGCGGCGCTCCTCGTGCGGGGGATCGCGGGCAGCCCGCTTCGCGCCTTCGCCGTCCCGGGGTCAGTCGGGCGGTGGGGCGAGATCTCCGCGCAGCCGCCGTGTGCGGAGCGCCAGTTCCAGCTCGAAGCGGCGGTCCGGGTCGTCCAGGTCGTCGCCCCACAGCTCACGGAGCTGCCTCAGGCGGTAGCGCACGGTCTGCGGGTGGACTCCGAGCCGGGCGGCCACCTCGGGAGCGCCCCCCCTCGTCTCCAGCCAGGCCAGCAGTGTCTCGGCGAGCCGTTGGGCGTGCGCCGGGCCCCCGGCCTCGTCCAGCTGCGCAAGGCGTCGGCGCGCCAGATCGTCGATCAGTTCACCGGCGGGCAGCAGCACCAGGGCTTCGACGTGCTCGCCGCAGTGCAGGAGCCGCCCTCGGGGCAGCAGACCCTGCTCGATCATTCCGACGGCGGCCTCCGCCCAGCGCAGTGACGTGACGGCCTCCGCCAGGGGGACCGACGGGCCGATCGCGCCGGACCAGCCGGTCACCGCCCGGTGCAGCAGCTCCGCGCGCCCGGGGGCGTCCGGGTCCGGTACGACCAGACGCGGTCGCGTGCCCTCCATGTCGAGCAGCATCTCGTCGCCCACGGCAGGGGCGACGGCCTCCTGGGCGGGGCGGAGCAGCACCGCCACCGCCACCTTCCCGGGCAGCTGCCAGCCCAGGTCGGCCGCGCGGTCGGCGAGCACGGCGGTCGGATCCGTACGGTGTTCGGTGAGCAGGAGATCGACGAGCAGCCGTTGCAGGCGCAGCCGCTCCCCGGCCTGGCGGGCGACGGCTTCGGCGTAGCCGCGTACCGACTGGGCCACCATGACGTCGAGGTACTCGAACGCCGATTCGGCGAGTTCGTACATGGCCGAAGGCGGGATGTCGACCTGCTGGCCGACCTCCGCCATGCGTCGCCAGGACAGGCGGACGCCCAGCCGGTAGATCCCCTGCAGGGAGTCCAGGCTGCGCCCCTGGGAGACCTCGCCGCGCCCGAAGTCCCGGAACAGCTCCGGGAGGGCGCGCGGACGGTCCGACCCCGTGGTCATCTGTTCCACGAAGAGTTCGAGGGCGTGCCGGATGGCCACCAGGGCCTTCGGCTCTCCGGACTCGTCGGGGAGGAGCACCAGGCCCGGATACTCCCGCCGGATCTCGGCGAGGATGTCCTGGGCCAGTTCGGGGACCTGCTCCAAGGCGCGGTCGGCGAACTGCTGAATCCGTTCTCGTGGCACGTCGTGCCACGCTGACGACGTTTCCACCACACCGCTCCTGGGCGTCCGGTCCGTACGCGCTCGGTCTGCGGGCCGCATGTTCCCACCCTAGGTCCTGTCGTTCGGATCATGCCGGGCTCGGCTGATCCGAACGGCAGGCTGTCCTGGGGCCTGTCAGGCCCTGATCCGAACGAAAGACCCTAGCCCTCGTCGGAGCCGGCCGTGCTGGACGCGTCGGCCGCGGGCGGTTCGGGGAACGTGACGAGCGGCACATTCTGCTGCTCGGGTGTGGCGTCGAGAGCGGTGACGATTCCGAAGGCGGCGCCCGCGGCCAGGAGGGCGGCGGCGACGCAGGTCAGGAAGGCGGCAAGCAGTCTGGGCATGGGGATGATCGGCCTCTCGGTCATCGAGGTCTGTCACCCAGCGCGCCGGCCCGGTCCGGCGCCGCCAGTATGAGAGGCGCATTGACAGGTGGTCAAGAGCCGCCTAATTTCGCCGCCACAGGACTGTTACTCCCGGGTACGCACTCTCGCCCCGGTCAGGCTGCACCCCGTGTGTGCGCCTCCTTCCCCACACGGCCCACGAGCCCTCGCGCGTCGCGCCCGTATTGGAGTACCCGTATGCGTCGTTCAATATCGCCTTTGTCCCTGATTCTGCTGGGTGTCGGAGTCTTCCTGCTGGTGCTCACCCAGCTGCTCGTCTGGTACGTGGAGCCGCGCGCCAAGCGCACACCGACCGATGTGGACTCCACGACGGTCTTCAGTGGTCAGGGCAGCTACTTCGACACCGGGTCGGTCTCCGCGGTGGACGGCCAGACGCTCACGATCACCCGCCGTGTCCTGGGGGACGTCGCCGCGGGTGAGCGCAGCGGAAACGCGATCTGGGACGTGTCGACGCAGATCGACTCGCCGAAGACGCTCGCGCTGCGCGACCCGCGCAAATCCCTGCAGTGGACCACCGAACGCTGGGTGACCGACCGCAGGACGAACCGGCCGGTGCGCTGCTGCGAGGAGAAGCCCGAGTTCGAGGGCGAGGCCTACCTGAAGTTCCCGTTCGACGTCGAGAAGCGCGCCTACTCCTGGTGGGACAGCACCCTGGGCGCCACCGTGCCGCTGGAGTTCGACAAGGTCGCGAAGGTCAACGGGCGCGAGGGCTACCGCTTCGTCGGCAAGGTCGAGGCCACCCCGACCGGCACCCGCCTGGTGCCCGGCGTGCTGGTGGGCAGCTCGAAGGGCGGTCAGATCCTGGCGGAGGAGTGGTACTCCAACCCGAGGATCGAGCTGACCGTGGACCAGCGCACGGGCCGGATCATGAACGCGCTGATCGCGCCGAAGAAGACGCTGCGGGCCCCTGGTTCGCAGAAGGACGCGGTCACCCTGCTGGCCAGTGACGGGCTGGAGTTCACGGAGGAGACCCGGCGCCAGCAGGTCGCGCTGGCCTCCGACGACAGCGGCCGGCTGGAGCTCCTCGGCGAGACCGCGCCGCTCTTGGGCGGTGTGGCGGGCGGTCTGCTGGCCGTCGCCGGTGCCGTGCTGCTGATCCGTGGCCCCCGGCGGGGCGAAGACTCAGCAGAGTGAGTAAAACGGGCCCGGCCAAAGTCCCGAAATTGTCATCGGCGTGAGTAGCCGGAACGAATGCTTGAACGAACACTGATGTTACCCCGCGGTAAGGCCAATGTTTCCTTGAACCGGCCGCCACCCTCGGCCGCCTGCCGCCGGGGTAACCGCAGTGCCCGTACCAGCAGTTCCTGTATCCCGCAGTACCCGTGCCCGCAGTAACCCGACCCGTACCCGCAACACCCCGTACGAGCCAGCCCAGCGCTTCATCCCCGGAAGCCCGGCACACCCTCATGCGCATCCCCATGCGCATCCCACCCGCAGCCGCCGAGTTGGAGCACCTCTATGCCCCAGCGCTCGTCCGCTCTGGCCCCCGGCCAGAAGGACTCCCGTTCCGTCCCCGCTCAAGCACGCACCGGCAGCCACGTCACCGACTCGCTCGCCCTCGACCCGCACACCGCGTCCCCCGGGACGCCCGTGCCGCGCCGGATCACCTTCCTCGCCCGCCGCGACCTGGCCAACCGGGCCGCCGGCGGATCGGAACTGCTCATCGACCGGATAGCCGACGGTCTGACCGCCGGCGGCCACGACGTCACGCTCGTGTGCGGCGGCCCGGCCGCCGCACGCGACTACCGGGTGGTCTCCGCGGGAGGCGACGCGAGTCACTTCCTGCACGCCCGGTCGACCGTCGCCCGCGAGGTCGGCGACTGCGACCTGCTGGTCGAAGTGTGCAACGGCATGCCGTACCTGGCGCCGCTGTGGCACCGCGGACCCACCCTGTGCCTGGTCAACCACGTACACACCGACCTCTGGGAGATGCGTTACCCGGGCCCGGCGGCACGGCTCGGCCGCAGGCTGGAGCACTGGGCGCTGGCCGGCACCCATCGCGACAACCTGATGGTGGCCGTCTCCGAGTCGACCGCCGCCGAGCTGCGTGCCATCGGCGTGGCACCGGACCGCATCCGGATCGTCAACAACGGCGTCGAAGAGCCCGCCCCCCTGCTGCCCGAGGCGAAGGAACCGCTGTTCCTGGCCGTCGGCCGGCTGGTGGAGTACAAGCGCGTCGACCTCCTCCTGCGGCTGTGGGAGCGGGTGCGCCCCGTCACCGGAGGCCGGCTCGTCATCGTCGGGGACGGCCCCGAGCGGGAGCGGCTCGAAGCCATGGCCGGCCCCTCCGTGACGTTCGCCGGCCGGGTGTCGGAAGCCGAGAAACACCGGCTGATGTGCGAGGCGTGGCTGCTGCTGCACCCCTCCCTCGTCGAGGGCTGGGGCCTGGTCGTCACCGAGGCGGCCGCGCGGGCCACCCCCGCGATCGGATTCGACATACCCGGCCTGCGCGACTCCGTCGAGGACGGGGAGACCGGGGTGCTCGCCCGGGGCGAGAGCTCGTTCGCCGCCGCGTGGTGCGCCCTGTCCCTCAGCGCCGAACGGCGCGCGGCCATGGGACGTGCCGCGGTGCTGCGCGCCAAGCGCTTCCGCTGGAGCGCGACGGTCCGGCAGTTCCAGGCGGTCGCCGCCGAGGCCGTGGCCCGCACCGCGTCCACGGGACGCGGCAGGAGCGTCCATGGCTGAGACCACCGAGCGCGAGCACAGAGCTCCATCGGCCGACGACACCGAACACGGTGCCGAGGACACGTCGGCCGACGGCAGCGAACGCGGCTTCAAGGACCCGTCGTTGAGGCGATCGGCCGCCCTCTTCCGGGCGTTCATGCGTGAACCCAGCGATCCCGAGCGGTGCTACACCCTGCTGGCCCGTGACTCGGTCGCCCAGGTGGCACGCCATGTCGACCTGGCCGGCAAGATCGTCGTCGACGTCGGCGGCGGCAGCGGCCACTTCACCGAGGAGTTCCGCCGCCGCGGCGCGCAGAGCTACCTCTTCGAGCCCGACCCGCGGGAGCTGAACGCACGAGGCCGGACCACCGAGGACGCGGTCCTCGCCGACGGATACCTGCTGCCGCTCGCCGACGGCGTCGCGGACGTGTGCTTCTCGTCCAACGTGCTCGAGCACGTGTCGGACCCGCAGACGTTCATCAGCGAGATGGCCCGGGTCACCCGCCCCGGCGGGCTGATCTACCTGTCGTTCACCAACTGGCTCTCGCCCTGGGGAGGTCACGAGACCGCGCCGTGGCACTACCTCGGGGCGGAGCGGGCCCGCGCGCGCTACGAACGCCGCACCGGCCGCGCGGCCAAGCACACACTCGGGGAGAACCTCTTCCCCGTCCACATCGGTTCCACCCTGCGGCACGTCCGCGGTCGCGACGACGTGCAGGTCGTGACCGCGCGGTCACGCTACTGGCCGTTCCTCGCGAGCACGATCACCCGGGTGCCGGGACTCCGCGAGATCGCCACCTGGAATCTGCTGCTGATTCTCAGGCGAAGCCCATGAGCATGCGAAGCGAGGAACGGTCATGACCACTACGGTCCAGGCACCCCCCGGGGTGCCGCAGCCCGGCCCGACGCCGGCGGAGGCCTCCGGCGAACCGCGCGGACGGCGCCTGCTGTTCGGCTTCTGGGCCCTCGTCCTGGTGGCGTTCCTCGCCGTGTCACCAGGCAAGATGACGTTCGAGACGAAACTCGGCGTCGCCCTCGACCCGTGGCGCTTCCTCGGCGACCTCGGCTCGCTGTGGAACGGGAACGTCGGCCTCGGCGGCATAGCCAACCAGTACGTCGGCTACGCCTTCCCGGCACTCCCGTACTACGGGCTCATGGACCTGCTGCAGGTGCCGGTCTGGCTGGCCGAACGGCTCTGGCTGTCGCTCATCGTGACCGCCGCCTTCTGGGGCGCGCTCCGGCTCGCCGAACGGCTGCGCGTGGGGACGCCCGCGTCCCGGGTCCTCGGCGCCGTGGCCTACGCGCTGTGGCCCACCTTCACGATCGTCATCGGGTCGACCTCCGCCGCCGCGCTGCCCGGTGCCCTGCTGCCCTGGGTGCTGCTGCCGCTGACCTCCGCGGCGTACAGCCCCCGGAAGGCCGCCGCGCGCTCGGCCCTGCTGATCCCCTTCATGGGCGGCGTGAACGCCGCCTCGACACTGGCCGCGCTGCTGCCCGTGGGCCTCTACCTCCTCAGCCGCCCGCCCGGCCGGCGCCGCCGCGCGCTGCTCGGCTGGTGGATACCCGGCGTCTTCCTCGCCACCGTGTGGTGGGTGGTCCCGCTGCTCCTGCTCGGCGCGTACGGCGAGAACTTCATGCCGTACGTCGAGCAGGCCGACACCACCACCGCCACCATGTCCGCTACCGAGCTGCTGCGCGGCGCCGGAAACTGGGTGGCCTACCTGAACTTCGGCGAGGCGTGGCTGCCGGCCGGCTGGACCGTCGCGACCTCCGTCGTCACCGTCCTCGGCTCGGCGTTCGCCGCGGCGCTCGGCCTCGCGGGCCTGGCACGGCGGGACCTGCCGGAGCGCCGCTGGCTGCTCCTGACCGTCCTGGCCGTCGTCCTGATCGCGCTCGCCGGGTACGCCGGATCCTTCGGCGGTCCCTTCCACGGCGCCGTCCAGGACTGGCTGAACGGCCCGCTGAAGCCGTTCCGCAACATCTACAAGTTCCAGCCGGGACTGGCCCTCGCGCTCGTCCTCGGACTCGCCCATCTGACGGCCGTGCTGTCCGAGAGCAGAGGCTCTCGCGCACTCCGGCTCCACGGGCGCCGCTGGGTGCCCGCGACCGCGGCCGTGCTCGTCCTGCCCGGTCTGGCGCTCCCGTACGTCAACGGCTCGATCCTCCAGCCCGGGGCGTTCACCAAGCTGCCCACCCACTGGGAGAAGGCCGCCGGCTGGCTCAAGGACAACGCCCGGGACAGCAGGGCCCTGGTCGTCCCCGCGACGGCGCACGGCATCTACACCTGGGGTTCCCCCATCGACCAGCCCTTCGACGTGCTGGCCGACACCCCCTGGGCACAGCGGGACTTCGTCCCCTTCGGCACCCCCGGAGCACGCCGTATGACGGACGCCGTCGAGCAGGCGCTGCTGTCCGGCGCCGAGGTCCCGGGCCTCCGGGCCTACCTCGCACGGGCCGGCATGCACGAGGTGGTCGTCCGCAACGACCTCGACCCCGACCAGATCGGCTACGTCCCGCCGCAGACGGTGAAGCGGACCCTGGAGTCGTCCGGCTACCGCAAGGTCACCGGATTCGGCCCGCTGGTGACCGGCGGACGCATCGCCGCAGGCACCCCGCTCCAGGTGCAGGGGCTCTACCCGCGGCTCCAGGCCGTGGAGATCTACCAGCCGCGGGACACCGGGCGGCCCGACAGGGTCGGCGTCTCGTCCGTGGCCGACACGGCCGTGGTCAGTGGCGGACCCGAGTCGCTGCTCCAGCTGTCCGCCGATCCCTCGATGACCGGCCGTCCGGCCGTACTGGCCGGGGACACGCTTCCCAAGGGCGTCGTCGCACCGGTGAAGGCGGTCGCGGACGGGCTGCGCCGGGCCGACACCCGGTTCGGCCTGGTCAACAACAACACCTCGTACACCTACACCGCGGACGAGCGCAACCACTCCGGCAGCCTGCAGAACCCGGGCGAGCAGCCCAAGCAGATCCTGCCGTCGGACGGCACCGGTCACCAGACGACGGCGGTGCTGCGCGGCGCCCAGGCCGTGACGGCCTCCAGCAGCGGCAACTGGCTGTTCCACCTGCCGCAGTACGACCCGGTGAACGCCTTCGACGGCAACCCGGACACCGCGTGGGCCGAGGGCAGCCCCGGCGAGCCGGTCGGACAGTGGCTCCGGGTGGACTTCTCCCGGCCGACCGACATCCCGGCCTCGATCCAGCTGACGCCCCTGCCGGGTGACGCCATGCGCGCGGCGCCCACCCAGGTGCGGGTCGAGACCGACCGCGGTTCGGCCGACAGCCCCCTGCGGACCGACGGCCTGCCGCAGACCGTCAAGGCTCCCGCCGGCGAGGCCTCCTGGATGAAGATCACCGTCCTCGCCGCGCAGCAGGCGCGCCCGGGGCTCTCCGGCGCCGGATTCTCCGAGGTGTCGATCCCGGACGTGCAGGTGACGCGCCTTCTGCAGCTGCCCGCCGACGCGGAGAACACCGACGCGGAGGCGACCGTGTACTCCCTGCACCGCGGCACCGACGCGGGCGGCCTGTCGCCCTCCTCGGTCGAGGTGGGACTGCACCGGCAGTTCAGCACCAAGGAGTCCGGCGAGTACCGGGTGTCGGCGCGAGCCGTCGCCGTACCCGGCGGCGCGCTGGACGGACTGCTCGACCGCTCGGCCCCCGGATCGAAGAACCGGCTGACGGCCGCCGTGGACTCCATCAGCCGCAACGGCACGTCACTCGGCGCCCGCAACCTGGTCGACGGCGATCTGACGACCGCCTGGATCGCGGGCGACCGGCCGGTCGTCCACCTGAACTGGCCCGCGATGACGAAGATCGACGAGGTCATCCTCGCGCCGGCGGGCGGGGTCTCCACCCGGCCCGAGCAGGTGATGATCAGCTCCCCGCACGGCGCCGCGGTGGCCGACGTGGACGAGAACGGGCGGGTCCGCTTCCCGGCGATCGAGACGAACCGGCTCGACATCACCATCACCAGGGTCGCGCCGCTCACCGTCCACAACCCGGTGGCGGGCGCGCAGCTGCAGCTGCCCGTCGGGCTGAGCGAGGTGCACGTTCCCGCCCTCGCCGACCTGCGGGTGCCGCGGCCGAAGCCGTCCGCGCGCT
This sequence comes from Streptomyces exfoliatus, assembly GCF_000725545.1. GTDB lineage: Bacteria > Actinomycetota > Actinomycetes > Streptomycetales > Streptomycetaceae > Streptomyces > Streptomyces exfoliatus. The sequence continues at coordinate 181,900 of NZ_JNZP01000007.1, forward strand.
TCTCGCTGGCGTGCGGCGAGGGCCCGGACCTCGCCGTGGGCGGCACCCTGCACAAGACGAAGGCCTCCGGACTCGTCCGGGACCTCACCGAGCGGCGCCCCGTCACCGTCACCCTCTGCGCGGGCGACGAGAAGGACGGCACCCTGGAACTCCCGTCCGGCGACCACGAGGTGGAGGCGAGTGACGCGGGCCCGCTGGCGATCACCGACGTCACGCTGACCCGCGGCACCCCGCGGGCCATGGACGGAGCGGCGGGCCGTGAGGCCACCGTCACCAGGTGGGCCGACGACAGCCGGACCGTCTCGGTGTCGGCGGGCGCGGGCGAGGCCGCCTACCTGCGGACCTTCGAGAACGCCAACGACGGCTGGAAGGCCACGCTGGACGGCACGGAGCTCGAGCCGGTGCGCCTCGACGGCTGGCAGCAGGCGTGGGTGATCCCGGCCGGCGCCTCCGGCACGGTGACCATGGAGTTCGAGCCCTCCGGCTCGTACCGGACGGCCCTGGCCGGCGGTGCGCTGGCGCTCGTCGCCCTGGCCGCCCTGGCCTTCGTGGGCCGTCGGCGCGACGACGATGGCACCGACGAGACGCCGCCCGAACCGGCGGCCCCCGGAATGCTCCTCGGAACGCTGGTGCTGACCGCGGTCGTCGCGGTGGCGGCGGGGCCGCTGGCCCTGGTCGTGCCCGTACTCGCCGTGGCGGCCCGGTTCCGGCCGGGTGTGCTGGTGCCGACAGCGGCGGTGGCGATGGGCGGCGCCGGACTCGTCGCGGCCCTGGGCGCCGGGGATCCGGTCGCCGAAGGGACGGGCGCGTTCAGCGGCCTGGCGCAGGTGCTCACGCTGGTGGCCCTGTCCGCCGCGCTGGTGACGGCGGTACGGCCGACGGCCGCGGCCGCCGGGCGCGGGGGCGCGGACGGGTACGGAGGCGACGACGGCTGGGCAGACGGTGACGGGCACGAGGGAGACGGGCGTGAAGGCGACGGTGGTTCCGCCGCGCCGGAAGCCGGTCCGGTGGTCACGGCCAGGCCGCGCGGCACCGGCGACGGGCACCGGCCCGAGCAGCCCCTCTGGCGGCCGGAGGGCGGTGGCCCCTCGTGACCGAGCCGTGGACCGCGGCCGGGACGGGGACCGCCCCCGAGAAGGAGACCGCTGTCGGGACGGGGACCGCCCCCGAGAAGGAGACCGCTGTCGGGAGGGGGACCGCTTCCCCTCCCGGCCGGGTCCGGATTCCCTTTCCGACCGTCGACGAGGTGTCGCGGCACTGCCTCAGCGACGACGAACCGGAGAGCGTCCACATCGAGGTCCATCTGCCCGGCACGCCGGACCCGGCACGGCTGCGGGCCGCGTTCCGGCAGGCGCTGCTCACACACCCCCGGGTGCTGGCAAGAGAAGTGCCCGGGCGTGGGCACCGGCGGTCCTTCGCGTGGGAGCTGACCGGTCGGCCGGACGGCGATCCGGTGGTTTTCGCGGGGCCGGGACCTGACGCCTTGGCGCAGGCCCGGGCCCGCGCCCTGACGGACTGTCCGCCGCTCACCCTGGCGCCGCCGATGCGTCTGGAAGTCGTCCCGTCGGACGAGGGCGGGACCGTGCTGCTGCTGACGCTGCATCACACCGCTCTCGACGCCCCGTCGGGGCTGCGGGTGCTCGCCACGACCGCAGAGCAGTACGGCGGCACGGCAGCCCTCCCGGTTCCCGGGCGGGTCCGGCCGGAGCGCTCGGGTCCGGCTCCGAGCGGGACAGGTGCCACCGGCCGCACCGTACGGGCCAGGCCCGTACGGGTCGCGCCGGACTCCCGGCCCGCGCCGGTACGCGCGCGTGCGGTGGGCAACGGCATGGTCCAGGCGGACCTGCCCGTTCCGCGGCGTGCGGCGCGGAACGGAGACCAACCGTCCTGGACCGTCAACGACCGACTCCTCGTCGCCACCTCACTGATGGTGGGGCGCTGGAACGTCTCGCGGGGCCGGCCGGCCGGTCCGGTACGGCTCACGATGCCCGTGGACGACCGTCCGCGCGGCACGGACATGCCGATGGGCAACGGAACCCGGCTCGTCGAGGTGGCCATGACCTCCGAGGACCCGCGCGACACGGAGCTGCTGCTCCGTGACCGGCCGGACCCGGAGGCCGTGGCCCGGCTGCTGCGCACCACCGCCCGGCGCACCCGCGCGCTGAAGTCCGCCGACGGCGCCCCCATGGGCGCGGGGGCGAGCCTGCTGACCGCACCACTGCTCCCGGTCGGTGTCCGGGGCGTGCTCACCCGTGGCGCACGGCGGGCGGCGGCGTCCTGGACGTCGACGGCGCTGGTCACCAACGTCGGACGCGTGCCGTACGCACTGGACTTCGGCGACGCGGGACGGGCGACGGCCGTGTGGTTCTCCGCACCGGCGCGGATGCCGCGCGGGCTGAGCGTGGCGGCGGCTTCCACCGGCGGGCGACTGCATGTGACGTTGCGCTGGTCACGGGCGCTGCTCGGTGACACGGCGGGCGCGGAACTCGCGGGCCTGTTCGCGGAGTCGCTGTCGACGACGTCTCTCGCTCCGGCCGGGGACGACACACCGCGTCCGGACGCGACACCGGTGGGAACCCGCTCCACCCAGGACAACCACAAGAGGCCGTCATGACCACCTCAGCCGAAGCGTCAGCCACCGAAACAGCGGCCACCGAGCCGGCAGCCACCGGCTCGGAAGCAACCAGCAAGTCGCCCGAGACGGAGGCGGCTTCGCCGGCCCCGCGCACCCCCGGGCTGCGGGACTTCTACGAGAACCCCACCGTTCCCGTCGCCTCCGGGGAGGCCCGGACACTGCGGCAGGCCCGGATGCTGGCCGACGCGCTCGGCCCGGTGGGGCCAGGCCGCCCGGCCGCGACCGTCCTCGACGTCGGCTGCGGTGACGGCTCGGCGGGCGCGATCGCGGCCCGCGTGCTCGGCGGGCACCGCGTCGTGGGGATCGACTGGTCGCAGGACGCCCTGCGCCGGGCGGCCCCGCGCCTGAGCCAGGTCGTCCGCGGCGAGCTGACCGGCAGCGGGCTGCCGTTCGCCTCCGACAGTGCCGACGCCGTCCTGTTCAGCGAGGTCGTCGAGCACCTGGTCGACCCCGACAGCGCCCTCGACGAACTGCGCAGGGTCCTGCGCCCCGGCGGGCACCTCATGCTCTCCACACCGAACCTCGCCGCCTGGTACAACCGCGCGCTGCTGCTCGCCGGAGTCCAGCCGGTGTTCTCCGAGGTGAGTCTGCGGCGCATCCACGGCCGCCCGGGCAGCGAGGTCGTGGGCCATCTGCGGCTCTACACGGCACGCGCCTTGCGCGAGTTCGTGGCGGCGTCCGGGTTCGAGGTGGTGAAGCTCGCCGGTGCGCCGTTCCACGGAGTCCCGCGCCCGCTCCGGCCGCTGGACCGGCTGGCCTGCGGGGCGCCGTCGCTCGCGTCCATCCTCCTCGTGCATGCGAGAAAGGTGTAGCCCGTGGTGTGGGGTGTGGTCGCCGCGCTGGTGGCGAACGTCCTGTACAGCACCGGCTTCGTCCTGGAGAAGCGGGCGCTGGCCGGCATGCCGCCGCTGAGTGCCGCACAGCCGGGCCGGGCCCTCCTGCTGCTGGCCGGCCGGCCCTTGTGGATCTGCGGCGCCGTGGCCCTCGCCCTGGGGTTCGCCGCGCAGCTGGCCGTCTACCGCACCCTGCCGATCGCCGCCGCCCAGGGCCTGTTCCTGTCCGGTCTCGTCCTCCTGCTCGTGCTCTCGTCGGTGGTGCTCGGCGAGCGGCCCTCCGGCCGCGAGCGGCGTGCGGTGGCCGTCATCGGACTGGCGCTCGTGATGGTGGTGGCCTCGCTGTACGAGACCAGCGAGGAGATCAGCCGTACCGCTCCCACCGGAATCCTGTTGGCCCTGTGCCTGCCGACGCTCGCGGCCGGTCTCGTGCTCTACGCGGCCGCGGAGCGGCGCGCCCGGCGACGGCATCGACAGCCGACCACCGGAGTGGCCTACGCGGTCGCCGTCGGTCTGATCTACGGCGTCAGTTCGCTCGCGATCAAGGGCGTCTCCGGGCACCTGGACACCGAGGACCTCCCGGGCTCGGTGCCCGCCGTGCTCGCCTCCCCGTACCCGTACCTCCTGTTGCTGACGGGCGTCAGCGGACTGGTGCTGTCGCAGACCGCCCTGCAGCGCTGCCGGGCGTCCCTGATCGTCCCGGTGTGCTCGACGGTGAGCTGCGTGTTCTCCATCGTGAGCGGCACGATCGCGTTCGACGAGCCGCTGCCCGACGACCCGTTGCGGCTGTTATTGCGTCTCGGCGGCACCGTGCTGGCGCTGACGGTCCTGCTCACCCTGCCGCGACACGAGGCGAACACCCCCACACCCGAAGGAACCCGGTCATGAAGCCCGACAGCCCGCTGCTGAAGATTCTCGCCTGCCCGCTCGACAAGGGGCCGTTGATCCTGGACGAAGCCGGGGGCGCGCTCTACAACCCGCGCCTGCGCCGGAGCTATCCGATCGTCGACGGCATCCCGCAGCTGCTGCCTTCCTCGGGTGTGCCGGCCGCCGCCGACGAGCCCGCCGTCGAGAGCGCGCGCGACGTGTGAGGTTCTCCCGGCCCGATGCGCGACAACCCGATGCGCGCGGGGGCCCGGGGTCGTTGTCCGTCTGCCGGGAACACCGGCGCGTCGGTGCCTTCCGCGCAGGAGGGCGGGCCGCGCGCCGCCCTTACGGAAGGCGGAGAATGACCACACGCAGGAGCTTCCTCGGCCGTACCACCGCGGCCGGTGCCATGGCGGGCCTCGCGGCCTCACCGGCGGCGGCGTCGGACGGCGGCGGGAGCGGGGCACTCGCCGGCGACCGGGCCGTTCGGCGCGGCCGGGCCCGCGACGCGATCGTGGCCGTCAACAGCGGCATGCGGTCGCACTACGCCGTGCTCAAGTCGGATCTGATCGCGCGGCTCGATCCCGTCCTCGTGGTCCAGAACGACGCCAGGGGCGGAAGGTTCACCCTCGTCCACGACGGCACGCAGGAGTCGTTGCATCCCGTCGGGGAGGTGTTCGAGCTGGCGAAGTCCGTCAGTCATGTGCCGCTGGGCGTCTTCTCGATCATCGCGCCCCACCTGAGCGACAGGGTTCCGAACATCCCCGGTGCGGACCGCATCGATCCGCACGACCTCCGCATGGTCGCCTTCAAGGGCACCGCGACCACCGACTGGATCACACCGCTCCGACGGTACGGCGACACGCTGACGGCGGCCAGGCAGCAGTTGGACCAGGCCGGCATCCCACCAGAGATGGTGGTCTCGTGCGCGCAAGTGCTCGACGGCGCGCTCGCGTTCATCGAGGTCTCCACCGCGGCCGGGTCCTTCGACATCAGGTCGTTCGAGGACTTCTCCCACGGCGTGTACGCGGGCATCCGAACCAACATGAGGCACGCGGCCGAGGCCCAGATCGCGGGCGTGCAGGGCGTCCTGCGGACGTGGCGGTCCCGGATCGGCGAGGAGGCCTGGCGGGACCTGTACACGGTCGTGCTGTCCCAGTGGGCCACGTCCGAGCTGAACCAGAACTCGATCATCATCAGGCCGTGCATGAACCCGGCGAAGGTGGCCACCCATCTGATCGACCTGCCGGCCGCCGAGCCGCTCTCGGACCCGGTCCTCGTGGCCCTGGACAACCTCGCCCGGATCGTGCAGGACAACATCGCGGCCGAGTTGGTCTTCCCCGCGGACCGGGCGGCCGCCGACGCGCTCAAGGGCCCGCAGGATCTGCTGGCCGACGAGATCCTGGACCAGCTCGGTGCGGCGACGCCCGGCGCGGCGGCGCACTCCGCGACTGCCGGGGCCGGGAGGGGCGCATGCCCCGTCAACCGACGGGGCGCGGCTTCTCCGCAGGGCGCTACGGCGCACGACCTCTGAGGCCGGTTACGCCCCCGAATGCGCCTCTGGTCACGCCCCCGAGTCCGCCCCCGGCGGTCGCAGCGCGCGGGTCAGCCGGTCGAGGTCGCCGGTGCTCGTCGGTGCCCCGGTGAGGGTGCCGACGAGCGCCTGGGCGAGCACGGTCGCCATGCCGATCCGGCTGTCCTCCCGCTCGTCCCCGGTGACCTTTCCGATCACCGCGTCACGTACCGCCGGTGAGGTCTCGGAGTCCCCGAACAGGTCGGGGAACGACAGCGCCATCATGCAGACGCCCACGTTGGCGGAGAGGATCGACCGGCCCGCGAGCTCCGGGGACATCCGCAGGCGGCCGGCGTCGCGGCAGCGCTCCACGGCCTTCAGGAGGATCGCCTGCGCCTCCTTGATGGCCTGCGGCTTGTCCTCGCCCGTCGGCGTGAACATCAGGCGGTAGAGGTAGGGGTTGCGGAGCGCGAAGGCGACGTGGCTGTCCCAGGCCGTCCGCAGGTCCGCCACGGGATCGTCGGTGAGGGGATTGCGCCGCTTGGCGGCGAGGAAGCGCTCGAATCCGAGGTCGGCGACCGCCGTGAGCAGCCCCTGCTTGTCGCCGAACTGACGGTAGATCTCGGGCATGCCGACCTTGGCCCGGTCGCAGATGGCGCGGGTGGAGATCGCGAGCGCGTCCTTGCCGGCGAGGAGTTCCTCGGTGGCCCGCAGGATGCGCTCCCGCGCCGTCGACGTGTCTCCGGTGCCGCCCATGCCCGCTTCGCCTCCCATGCCGCCCTGGCTCTCACGTTAGCAGCGCTCACACCTGACCCCTCAGCTCGTTATCAACGATTACTAACCATGTTAGCGTTGTGAACAGCCGGGGGTCGGACCGCCTCCCGGCCCTTCCGTGAAAGGAACCGCCATGCCCGCGTCCACGACCCTGCGCGACGTGATCGGACTGCCCCAGGAGCTGCCGCGCCTGGGCGAGTCGGCACTGATCATGATCGACTTCCAGAACACCTACCGCACCGGCGTGATGCGGCTCGAAGGGGCCGAGGAGGCCGTCGCCGCCGGCGCGCGCCTGCTCGCCGCCGCCCGTGCCGCGGGCGCCCCCGTCGTCCACGTCGTCAACGACGGCGGTGAGGGCACGCCGTACGACATCCGGGCGGAGATCGGCGAGATCAGCCCCGAAGTCGCCCCGGCCGAGGGGGAGAAGGTGGTCGTGAAGCAGTTCCCCGACGCCTTCCACGCCACCGACCTCGCCGACACCCTGAAGGACCTCGGCGTCGGCGTCGGTCTCGGCGGAGACCTGGTCATCGCCGGCTTCATGACGCACATGTGCGTCCTCTTCACCGCCCAGGGCGCCTTCAACCGCGGCTACCGCCCGACCGTGGTCGCCGAAGCCACCGCGACCCGCCCCCTCGCCGCGCCGGACGGCTCCGTCCTCCCGTCGGACGTACTGCGGGACGCGAGCCTGACGACGGTCTCCGACCTGTTCGGAACGGTCGCCCGCACGGTCGACGAGCTCCTCGCCGCGACGCCGGTGAGCTGACCCGCCGACGGCGCCCGGACCCGGGGGGGCGTTCCGTCCGGCCCCCGACACCGGGAGTTCACCCGAGGTGCGCCGAAAGACCCTCTGATGATCGGTTGCGGGTCGCACGGCTCGGCGGTAATGGCGGTCGGCCCGTGACATCAGCCCGGGCGTTCCCGTACGTGCGCCCCCTGGAGGACGTGTGCCACCCGCCGCCGAGACCGTGCGCGACGAGGTCGACGGGGAGGAGGGCGAGGGCGGCGCACCAGCGGCTCCGGCCCCTCCGAACGCTCCCTCCGGCATGCGCCGCCCGGCCGTCGTCGGTCCGCTCTCCGCCGCCCTGCTCTCCGCCGTGGTGTTCTGCCTCGCGACCCGGCTCTCCCGGAGCCACCCCTTCGGGCCGATGACCAGGAACGTCGTCGACCTCGGCCAGCAGTACCTGCCGTACCACGCCTACTGGCGCTCCTTCCTCCTCGGCGAGACGCGCGGAGACGCCTTCCTCAACTGGAACTCCGGCTTCGGCGCCAACTTCCTCGGCGACATCGGCACGTACCTGAGCAGCCCGTTCAGCCTGCTCGTCGTGCTCTTCCCCGCGGACCGCGTCGAACTCGCCCTGTACGTCGTCACCGCCGTCAAGATCGCCGCGGCCGCCGCGGCCATGGCGCTGCTGCTCCTGCGGCTGCGGCCCGGTCCCTGGACCGTCGCCGCCGTGCTCGGCGCCGCGTACGCCCTCTCCGGCTGGACCTTCGGCTCCGGCGCCGACGTCCCGATGTGGCTCGACGGGCTCGTCGCCTTCCCGCTGCTCTGCCTGGTCGGGGAGTGGGCCCGCACCGGACGCCGCCCCGTCCTCGGGCCCCTCGTCGTCGCGCTCGCCTGGACCGCCAACTTCTACACGGCGTACATGGCCACCGTCGGCGCCGTCGTCGTCCTCGTCGTACGGCTCCTGGCCGCCGACGAGACGGCCGGGGCCCGACAGCGCCTCGCCGGGGCGCTGCGCGCCGCCCGTGCCGTCCTCATCGGCGTCGGGCTCGCCGCACCGCTCGTCGTGGTCGTCTTCCTCGCCACCCGCGTCGCCGACCCCACCCCGGAGACCACGTTCGCGCCCGCCGCCTGGACGGACCTCCTCGCCCGGCTCCTCCCCGCCACCGAGAGCGTGGACAGTCCCGCCCTGTTCATCGGTACGCCCGCGCTCGCCCTCGCCCTCACCCTGCCGTTCCACCGCGCCGTCCCGCCGCGCGTCCGGGCCGGCTGGTCGGCCGCGGTCGTCCTGGTGGCGCTGTCCCTCCAGTGGGAGCCGACCCATCTCCTCTGGCACGCCGGAGCCTCGCCCAACGGCAATCCGTACCGTCAGGCCTTCGTCCTGTGCGGGTTGCTGCTGATCGCCGCCTGGTTCTCCGCGGCGCCGGGGATGCCCCGCCCGGTCGCGCTTCTCGCGGGCGGCGCGCTGCTCGGACTCCTGGCCTGGGCGGGCCGGGGGAGTCCCGACATCGACCGGTGGACCTATCCCGTCCTCGCCGTGTCGGCGGTCCTGGTGCTCGCCGCCGCCGTCCTCCGCGCGCTGCCGAACGGCCGCCGGATCCCCGCGCGCGTACTGCCGGTTCTGGCCGTGACCCTGCTCGTCGTCGCCCAGGCGGGCGAGACGGCCGTCACCGGGAAGCGGGTCGAGGAGCAACAGCGCGAGAAGCTCGCCTGGTCCGCTCGGATCGGCCCCTGGCACACGGCCGTGGCCGACGCGGTGGCCCGCGCGGACGGCTGGCCCCGGCACCGTACGGAGCCCGGAGAGGTCCCCGGCGGCAACGACGTGCTCCTCGTCGGAGGGCAGGGCGCCGACTACTACAGCAGTCTCACCTCCGAGGTCACCGCCGGCACCCTGGCCTCCCTCGGCTTCGGCTACTACGCCAAGGGCCGGCACCCGGTCACCCTCGACAACCCGGTGACCGACGCGCTGTTCTCCATCGGAACCCGCGTCCGCTCGCGGCCCACCGAGCCGGTACGGCGGGACGCCGCGCCCCGCGCCACGGTCTCCGTCACCACCACCCCCGTACCGCCGCTGGTCACCGTCCGTGCCCCTGACCGCCGGGGCACACGCCCCGGCGACTCGGCCTTCGCGGAGCAGGAACGCCTCCTCGGCGCCGAGGTGTACGAGCTGCCGCCCGTCGTCCGTACCGGACGCACCCTCACCGCCCGCTGCCCGGCGGGCTCCCAGGTCTGGTTCTGGGCGCCCGAGTACAAGGGCACGGCGGCGCTCCTGGGGGAGTGGTCGGTGGACTTCGACGGCAGGCCGCCCGCCGTCCGCGCCCCCATGCAGGCCCTCGGCACCGTGCCCGCGTCCGGGGACGTGCGGGTGGAGCTCACCCCGGAGGCCGGGCCGCGGCTGCCCCGCCGACCCGTCGGCTGTCTGGTCCAGGACCGGCTCGACTCCGCCGTACGGCAGTTGACCGCCACCGGCGCCACCCGCGTCCACACCACCGGACACACGGTCACGGCCCAACTCCCCCCGGGCAGCCGGGGCTTCGCCGTGCTCGCCGTCCCCCGCGTCTCCGGCTGGCGCTGCGCCGCCGGCGCGGCGGAACCACGGCCCGCGCGCGCGTACGAGGGGCTCATCGCCGTTCCCCTCGACGGCCGGGCGAGCACGGTCACGTGCTCCTTCCAACCCCCGGGGCTGCGCCTCGGCGGCGCCGTCGGCCTGGCCGCGCTCCTCGCCCTGGCGGCGACCGGACTCCTGCACCGGCGGTCCCGCCGGTGAGCCGACCGGGCCCCCGCCTCCCCACGGACTTTCCGCGGGGGACGACAAGAGTTCACCCGGAGTGCACGCGCGGATCGTTCGCCCGGAAAGGGGGAGCGTTACTGTGCCCGCCGTAGCGGCGTTTAATTGTTCGATTCAGTATGGGGATTCCGAGTGCCGAAACTGTCCGTCGTCGTACCGTTCCACAATGTCGGGCCATACGCGCCCGACACCCTGCGCAGTCTCGCGAACAACGCGGATCCGGAATTCGAGTTCCTGCTGATCGACGACTGCTCGACGGACGACACCCCGGAAATCCTCGACCGCTGGCGCGACCGACTGCCGAACGCCACCGTCATCCGGCACGAGACGAATCTCGGCGTCGCCCAGGCACGCAACACGGGCATGGACGCGGCGCGCGGCGACTACCTCACCTTCCTCGACGGCGACGACTGGTACGCGCCCGGCCACCTCGCCGCCACGGTCGCCGGAATCGAGCGGCTGGGCTGCGATTTCGCCCGCACCGACCACGTCCTCTCGGAGGGCAGGAAACGGCAGATCCGTTACGCCCCCGCCGCGCGCCGCGACACGGTGATGGACCCCAGGGACGGAATCTCGCCCGCCAGCATGGTGACGATGGTGGACTATCCGTTCGTCCCCTTCGGCATTTACAGCGCCCGGCTCTTCGAGAACGGCGCGTCGCGTTTCGAGACCTCCCTGAGAACGGCCGAGGACCGTCTCTGGATCTGGCGGCTCCACCTCAAGGCCCGGACTTTCGCGGCGCTTTCCCTGCACGGCGTCTTCTACCGGCGGGGCGTCACCACCTCGCTCACCCAGATCACCGACAACCGGCAGCTGGACTTCATTCCGTCGTACGACACCCTGCTCGACGACGTGTCCCGGGACGCGGAGGCGGACCGGTTCCTTCCCAAGGCGGTCCGCACGTACTGCGCGATGATCGCCTTCCACATGGGCAAGGTCGGCAAGTACGAGCCCGCCGTCGCCACCCGGCTCCGGGCCGATGTCGCCGACGCGCTGCACCGGATGCCGCAGCAGGTCCTCGACGAGACCCTGGCCACCATGGACACCGCCCGCAGCACCCTCCTCCGGAGCCTGCGCGACACCGGAAGGACCGCCTGACCCATGGCCCCCGACAAGGCCCCCGCGCCCGCCGCCCAGGCCCCCGACCCGGCGGCCCCCGACCTCCGGCCGGTCCAGATCTTCCAGGTGTCCACCCTGTACGGGGCGGCCACCCTCGCCGCCTCCCTGGACGCCGGACAGTTCGGCCCCCGCGCGGACGCCCGCCGGTTCCTGCTGATCTCACGCAACGCCGAGATCCCGGAGACGGCGCTGCGCCTGGAGACCATGACCGGGTACGAGCGGATCGCCGCCCGCTTCGACGGGATCCTCGACTGGAACGAGACCATCCACCCGTACCACCCCGCCGCCTGGGCCCCCCGCCCCGAGGAGGCGCCCCTCTGGCAGCGGGTGCTGCGCACGGCCTGGGACCTGGGCACCGCCCCGGTGGAGCTGATCGTCGAATCCATCCAGGTCAACCCCGCCAAGGCGCTGGCCGGCACCTTCCCCGAGAGCGCCGTGCACGTCTACGCGGACGGCCTCATGAGCTACGGCCCGACCCGCTCCGACCTCGCCCAGTCGATCGCCTGCCGCGTCCGGCGCGTCCTCCACCTCGACCTGGTCCCCGGCCTGCGACCCCTCCTCCTGAGCGAGTACGGCGTCGAGCCCGAACTCGTCCCCGACAGCGCCTTCCGCGCGGTCCTGGCCGAGATCGCCGAGGAGGCGGCCGACGACCCGGACATCGCGCGGGCGGCCGCCGCCGAACCCACGGCACTGCTCCTCGGCCAGTACCTCGCCGCCCTCAACCTGCTCACCGCGGAGGAGGAAGAGGAGCTCCACGTGCGGATGCTGCGCGGGGCGGCCGCGGCCGGACACCGCTCGATCGTCTTCAAGCCGCACCCCAGTGCCCCGGCCGGCTACTCCCAGGTCCTCCAGGAGGAGGCGGAACGGTCCGGCGTACGGCTCACCGTCCTCGACGGACCGCTGCTCGCCGAGACCTTCTACGAGCGGTGCGGGCCCCGGCTCGTCGTCGGCTGCTTCTCCACGGCGATGTTCACCGCCGCCGTCCACTACGGCATCCCCATCGCGCGCGTGGGCACCGCCGAGGTCCTCGAACGGCTGACCCCCTTCGAGAACAGCAACCGGATCCCGCTCACCGTCGCCGACCACCTGGTCGCGGACCTCGAAGGCGGTGAGGAGCCCGCCGTCCCCGGACCGGCACCCGACTCCCTCACGCCCCTGGTCCGCGCCGTCGGCTACTGCATGCGGCACAAGAGCCATCCGGGGATGCGGGAGGAGGCCACCCGCTACCTGGACGCGCACCACGCCGATCCCGCCGTAGCCCACCACTTCTCGGCCGAACGGCTGACCCAGCTCGGCCTTCCGGGGGCGACGGCGGCTCCGGCGACGGCCGCCACGTCGTTCCGCCTCCGCCGGAGCCTCGTGCGCTCCCGGCGCGGCTGAGCGGGCCCGCCCACCCCGGTCAGTCAGGCCGCGCCTCCGGGGCGCGGCCGGTGGATCTGACGAGGGTGAAGACCGCGCCCTCCGCGTCCGTCACCAGGGCGAGCCGTCCCGCCGTGCCGTCGCGCGGCGGGCGCAGCACCTGGCCGCCGAGCTCCACGACGAGCCGCGCGGCCGCGTCCGTGTCGGCGACCTCGAAGTACGTCATCCAGTGCGGGCCCCGGTCCCGGGGCACCGCGTTGCCGACGCCGTGCACGGAGGCCACCGGGGCCCCTTCCACATGGAGCGTCGCGTAGTCCGCCCGGTCGAAGGACTCCACCGGCTCCAGCTCGTAGCCGAAGACCGACCGGTAGAACTTGCCGATCGACGTCTCGTACGTGATGAGCTCGTTCCACACCGGGGTCCCGGGCGATCCCGCCGTGGCCGTGCCGTGGTGCGCCTCCGCCTGCCAGACGCCGAAGACCGCGCCCGCGGGGTCGGAGCAGATCGCGAGGCGGCCGGCCTCGCCCGCGTCCAGCGGGCCCACCGCCACCGTGCCGCCGCAGCCGCGGATGCTCTCGGCGGTCTCGTCGGCGTCGGCGGTGGCCAGGTAGGGGGTCCAGGCGATGCGCAGGTGCCGGTCGGGCGGCAGCCGGCCGATGCCCGCCACCTCCTTGCCGTCGAGCAGCGCGCGCACATACGGCCCCAGCTGCTGCGGACCGGGGACGAAGTCCCAGCCGAAGAGCGCGTTGTAGAACTCAAGCGTGGCGTCAAGCCCGTGCACCATCAAGCTCACCCAACAAGGTGTGCCGGGTGTGCGCCGAGTCGCCTCGGTCATCGTGACTCTCTCCTCGGACCGTCGTCGTGCCCGTGCCCCCGTCCGATGGTGACACCGAAGGGGCCGCGGCGCGCCCCGGTCGCACCAACGAGTGGCGCTGTCCCGCGGCGGTGACGCGGGGAGGACGCCGGGTTCGTCCTCCGCGGCCGAGCGGCTGCGCGAGGATGGCACCCATGAAGCCCATCATCTCCGCAAGCGAACTGCAGAGCGAGTCGGCCGGGGCCCGGCCGCCGGTCCTCCTGGACGTCCGCTGGACGCTGGGCGGTCCGCCCGGACGGCCCGCGTACGAGGCCGGGCACCTCCCCGGCGCGGTCTACGTCGACCTGGACACGGAACTGGCGGGACCGGCGGGCGGTGGCGGCCGCCACCCGCTGCCCGACCCGGAGGCCTTCGGGGCCGTGATGCGCCGCGCGGGCGTCTCGGCGGACACCCCGGTCGTCGTCTACGACGGCGGTCTCGGCTGGGGCGCGGCCCGCGCCTGGTGGCTGCTCCGCTGGGCCGGACACAGGGACGTACGGGTCCTGGACGGGGGCCTGGCGGCGTGGCCGGGGGAGCTCACGGAGAAGGTCGTCGTGCCGGAGCCGGGCGACTTCCGGCCGGAGCCGGGGGCGCTCGGGCTCCTCGACGCCGACGGGGCGGCGGCGCACGCGCGCGCGGGGCTGCTCCTGGACGCCCGGGCGGCCGAGCGCTACCGGGGGGACGTGGAGCCGATCGACCGGGTCGGCGGCCACATCCCGGGCGCGGTGTCGGCCCCGACCACGGAGAACGTGGACGCGGAGGGGCGCTTCCTGGACGTCGGCGCTCTGCGGGACCGTTTCACCGCCCTGGGCGCGGCCGAGGGGACCCCGGTGGCCGTCTACTGCGGCTCGGGCGTCTCCGGCGCCCACGAGGTCCTGGCCCTGGAGGTCGCGGGCATCCCCGCGGCTCTCTACGCGGGCTCCTGGTCGGAGTGGTCAGCCGACCCCGGCCGCCCGGTGGCCACGGGCCCGGATCCGCAGTAGCGGTACGGACGGGGCCCGCACCGATCCGGCGCGGGCCCGTTCCCGTACGGCTGACGTCCCCCGTACGGCTGGCGTCAGTCCTGCTTCTTCCTTCGCGTGCCGAAGACGATCTCGTCCCAGCTCGGCACCGCCGCGCGACGGCCCGGACGGACGCCGTCCGCCTCCGCCTGGCGGTCGGTCGTGCCGGTGAGCCGGTCGCGGTGACCCGAGACCGCGCGCGGCATCAGGACGTCGGCGTACGCGGATCCGGCGCCCGCCGAGGCGGCCGGGGCCGGCGGCTCCTCCGCCTCGACCTCTTCCGAGGGCTCCGAGTCCGGCTGGTCGGGCACGATCATGTCGCCGCGGAAGCTCGGCACGGCCTCCAGGAGGCTGGTCAGCGAGTCCCGCTCGTCCTCCGGCTCGACGGCCGCGTGCGCCCGCTCCAGCTGGCGGTCCGACCGGTCGATCTGGCGGTCCAGGGCGCGGTCGAGCGGCCTGTCCCTGGGGAGCCGGGCGATGCGCGGCACGAAGGGGAAGCTCGGTTCCGGAGCGGCGGCGATCGTGTCGTCCGTCTCGCCGATCAGGGCACGCGCCTCGTCGTCCACGGCCTGGACGAGCCGCCGCGGCGGGTCGTACGTCCAGCTGGCCGTGTGGACCTCGCCCGCGACGCGGTAGACGAGCAGCACCTCCCAGGTGCCGTCGTCGCGCCGCCAGGAGTCCCACTGCGTGGTGTCCTTCTCGGCGCCGCGCAGCAGCAGCCGCTCCTGCACCGCCTCGCCGAGCTGCGGGCCGCTGTTCTCGCCGGGCCTGCGGACCGGGGTCTTGCGGGCCCGTTCGGCCATGAAGGCGCGCTCCGCGAGCACGGGGCCCTCGAAGCGGCGTACGCGGTCGACGGGGATGCCGGCGAGCTGGGCGACCTCCTCGGCGGAGGCACCGGCTCGTATCCGCGCCTGGATGTCGCGGGGGCGGAGGTGGCTCTCCACCTCGATCTCGATCTGGCCGAGGCGCGCGCGGTCGTTGCGCACGGCGGCGCGGAGCCGCTCGTCGATCGGAAGTGTGTACTCCGTGCTGTCAGCAGCCTTCAGCACCAGTCGTGTGCCGTCGTTGGAGACGGCCACGACACGCAGTTCGGGCATGGGGACCTCCCGGGTGGTGCCTGCCGACGTCACGTGCGTCGCTGCTTCCGCTAGTCGAGTGTGGCCTGCCCGGGTGCAGCCTGCCACTACCTTGCCGAGTTGCCCGGCGTGTCGGGCGTGGACCCTGGAACGCCGTTATGACACGGTGACCTGTTGGCTACCCGGAGTGACAGGCGGTCACTCTGTGCAGTCGATCCCCGTGCGTCGCCGCGGCGCCGCCGGTTCGAGCGCCGTGTCCGGCCCCCTCCCCTTGATCTCGGGCACCCGTGAAGGCGTCCGGACCCAGGGTTCGTCAATGTACTCCATTCGGGCCACTTGGGTGGACCGGCGCGCCGCCCAACTTCTCGGGCGGTACGGGAGTTGAGTCTCCGTGATCTTCCCCCATACGTGGCGCTCTTCACAGAATCACCAGAAACGGAACTATTCGCTTCGCCCATATGTCCCTTCTGGGTGCAAGGCGAACGGATAAGTCGTCAGGGGCTGGAGATGCGCCACAGGCCGGAAACCGACACGGACGAGCCGGAGGAGAAGGAGAGCGGCAGGAGAAGGATCGACCTGAGTGTGGCTCAGGTCTCGGGCAGCGCGCTCGCCGCGGTCATCGCCGCCAAACTCGCCTCCACCCTCGGCGTGTACGGCACGATCGTCGGCGCCGGTGTGATCAGCGTCATCGCGACCTGCGGCGGCCCCCTCTTCCAGCACCTCTTCCGGCGCACCGGCGAGCAGGTGCGCGACGCGACCTCCGCCGCCAGGCCGAAGCCCCGTCAGGTCCCGGTCGCAGGGTCCGGGGACGACCGCACCCTGATGCTCGGCACGGTCCGGGCCCCGCTCCCGTACGACGAGGACTTCGGCACGGCGACCACCCACGGCACCCGTGTCCGGGGCTGGAAGCGCCCGGCCATCGCGGCCGCCCTGGTCTTCGGCGTCACGATGGGCGGCATCACCGCCTACGAACTCGTCTCGGGGCAGGACTTCAGCGGGAGGCAGGGGACCACCACCTTCGGCTCCGTCGTCAGCGGCAGCGGCAGCGGCGGCACGGGGGGCGGCGCGCCGGTGGGGGACGAGGACCCCGCACCCGCGCCGTCCGGATCCGCCGAGGGCACCGGGCGGCCCGAGGACGGCGCGGGCAGTCCCCCGAGGGGCGCCACCCCGTCCCCGGGCGAGCAGGGCACCGGGCCGAGCGGCACCGCGACCCCCTCGCCGGAGCCGACCCCCTCCGGCGCCACCGACGGCGGGTCGACCCCCACCCCGACGCCGGCACCGACCGACCCGACGACGGCCCCGACGGCCCCGGCCCCGTTGCCGCCCACGGAGTCCGGGGCACCGGAGACCCCGGCGGTCACGCCGCCGGCCGACACGGCAGCCGAATGACCGTCAGTCGCCCAGCACGCGGCGGAGGTAGTCGTTCCCGAACAGGCGGTCCGGGTCGAGCCGGTCGCGCAGCGCCGTGAACTCGGCGAAGCGCGGGTAGACCTCCGAGAAGTAGGCGGCGTCGCGGGTGTGGATCTTGCCCCAGTGGGGGCGGCCCCCGTGCGCCGTCATGATCCGCTCCACCGCGGTGAAGTACGCGCGGTGGGGCGTTCCCCTGTAGAGGTGCACGGCGATGTACGCGGTCTCGCGCCCGGAGGCCGTGGACAGCGTGATGTCGTCCGCCGGAGCCGTCCGCACCTCCACGGGGAAGCTGACCTTGAGCGGTGACCGCTCGACCATCGCCTTGACCTCGCGCAGCGCCGTGACCGCGGCCTCGCGCGGAAGGGCGTACTCCATCTCCATGAAGCGCACCCGGCGCGGCGAGGTGAAGACCTTGTACGGGATGTCGGTGTACGTACGGGCCGACAGGGCCCGGCTGGAGACCCTGGCGATCGAGGGGATGACCGGCGGCACCGCCCTGCCCAGCGAGCAGGCCACCTGGAAGAGCCCGTTGGAGAGGAGTTCGTCCTCGATCCAGCCGCTGACCCGACCGGCGGGAGCGGCGGGCCCCGCGCTGCGGTTGTTGCGCTTGGTGTTGCAGTTGTCCGTGTGGGGGAACCAGTAGAACTCGAAGTGCTCGTTCTCCGCGTGCAGCGCGTCGAAGTCGGAGGTGACCCGGTCGAAGGTCATCGGCTCCTCGCGCGCGGTGAGCAGGAAGACCGGTTCCACCGCGAAGGTGATCGCCGTGATCACGCCGAGGGCGCCCAGCCCGATCCTGGCCGCCGCGAAGACCTCCGGGTTCTCCTTCTCCGAACAGGTCAGCAGTTCGCCCGAGGCCGTCACCAGCTCGATTGCGCGGATCTGCGCGGCGATCGAGGCCGACTCGCGGCCCGTACCGTGCGTGCCCGTGGAGACGGCCCCTGCCACGGTCTGCTCCATGATGTCGCCCATGTTCGTGAGCGACAGGCCCTCCCGGGCCAGCGCCACGTTGAGCCGCTTCAGCGGGGTGCCCGCCTCGGCCGTCACGGTCATCGAGGCGCGGTCGATCCGCCGGATCCCGGTCAGCAGGCCCGGCCGGACGAGGACGCCGTCGGTGGCCGCGATCGAGGTGAACGAGTGACCGGCGCCGACCGTCTTCACCCGCAGGCCGTCCTCGGCCGCCCGGCGCACCGCCTCGGCGAGCTCCTCGGCCGAGGCCGGGCTCACCTCCCGTACGGGGCGGGAGGTGACGTTCCCCGCCCAGTTACGCCACGGGCTGTCCGCCGTCCTGGCGCTCCCCGATCCCGCTGTCGTCCTGCTCACGCTGCCCCTCCCGGTTCGGCGCCGGCCTGCGGAGCCGGCGGTGTCCGAGGAGACCCACCGCGACCGCGAGCGCACCCGAGACGACGGGCACCACGTACCCCGCCTCGGCCCCCGACGCGTCGACCACCCAGCCGGCGGCCGAAGAGCCGAGCGCCACGCCGATCGCGAGCCCGGTACCCGTCCAGGTCATGCCCTCGGTCAGCTTGGTGCGCGGTACGTGCGCTTCGACGAGGGCCATGGTGGTCACCATCGTCGGTGCGATGGACAGGCCCGCGACAAAGAGCGCCACGGCCAGCAACGGCAAGTTCCCGGCCAGTAGGAGGGGGATCATACTCACGGCCATCGCACAGACACCCAGAAGCCATCGGCGGGACGGCTCGCCCTTGACGTGCATCAGCCCGAAGACGGCGCCCGCGAGGCAGGAACCCAGCGCGTAGACGGCCAGGACGAGGCTGGCGGCGGCCTTGTGTCCCTGCTCCTCCGCGAAGGCCACGGTCACCACGTCCACCGAGCCGAAGATGGCGCCGGTGGCGACGAAGGCGAGGGTCAGGACCCGCAGGCCGGGGGAGCGGAGCACGGAGCCGCTCCGGTCGTCGGCCTCCCGGGGGTGCGGTCGCGGCTCGGTGGCGCGCTGGGAGGTCAGCCAGAAGACGCCGATGGCCAGGAACACCCCGGCGAACAGCGGGCCCGCCTCGGGGAACCAGGTCGTCGACAGACCGATCGAGATGATCGGGCCGAAGATGAAGCAGATCTCGTCGACGATCGACTCCCACGAGTACGCCGTGTGCAGCGGCCGTTCCTCGCCCCGGTAGATCTCCGCCCAGCGGGCCCGGGTCATGGCGCCGACGCTCGGCACGCAGCCGATCACGGCCGTGAACGCGAAGAGTGTCCAGTCGGGGGCCTCCTGCTGGACGCAGAGGAGGAGCCCCGCGGCCGCCGCGAGCGAGATGAGGGTCACCGGGCGGAGTACCCGGCGCTGTCCGTGCCGGTCGACCAGGCGGGAGACCAGGGGGCCGAGGGCCGCGGCGGACATCGCGAGCGTCGCCGCGAGCGCGCCTGCGAGCCCGTACCGGCCGGTGACCTGCGAAATCATGGTCACGATGCCGATGCCCATCATGGACAGGGGCATCCGGCCGAAGAACCCGGCGACGGAGAACAGGACTGTGCCGGGCGCCTTGAAGATCGCGCGGTAGGGACTGGGCAAGAGGCGTCCTTGGTCAACACGTGTAATTAACTACTAAAGCCTACGGTGTTGAACTCGATCGGTCATCCCCCTTTTCCGTCACCTTTCGGACGGCCGGGCGACGGACGGGGCGCGCCCTCCGCTGTCAGGCGCGGGTGGGAGGATCGGTGCCATGTCCGATCAGCACGATCCCGCCCCGTACGACGCCCTGCTGCTGCTCTCGTTCGGCGGCCCCGAGGGCCCGGACGACGTGGTCCCGTTCCTGGAGAACGTGACGCGCGGCCGAGGCATCCCGAAGGAACGGCTCAAGGAAGTGGGGCAGCACTACTTCCTCTTCGGCGGTGTCTCGCCGATCAACGACCAGAACCGCGCGCTCCTCGGCGCGCTGCGGACGGACTTCGCCGACGCCGGCCTGCGGCTGCCCGTCTACTGGGGAAACCGGAACTGGGCGCCGTACCTCACCGACACCCTCCGCGAGATGATCACCGACGGCCGTCGCCACATCGCCGTCCTCACCACCAGCGCGTACGCCTCCTACTCCGGCTGCCGCCAGTACCGCGAGAACCTCGCCGACGCGCTCGCCACCCTGGAGGCCGAGGGGCTCCCGCTGCCCCGGGTCGACAAGCTCCGGCACTACTTCAACCACCCCGGCTTCGTCGAGCCCATGGTCGAGGGCGTCCTCGCCTCCCTCGCCGACCTCGACCCCTCGGTACGGGACGGGGCCCACCTCGCCTTCACCACCCACTCCATCCCCGAGTCCGCCGCCGACTCCTCAGGACCCGTCACCGAACACGGCGAGGGCGGGGCGTACGTCCGGCAGCACCTCGACGTGGCACGGGTGATCGCCGACGCGGTCCGCGAGGCCACCGGGACCGACCACCCCTGGCAGCTCGTCTACCAGTCCCGCAGCGGCGCCCCCCACATCCCGTGGCTTGAGCCGGACATCTGCGACCACCTGGAGACGCTGCACGGCGCGGGGGTGCCCGCGGTCGTCATGGTCCCGATCGGCTTCGTGTCCGACCACATGGAGGTCCTCTACGACCTCGACACCGAGGCCACGGCCAAGGCGGCCGAGCTCGGACTGCCCGTCCGGCGCTCGGCGACCGTGGGCGCCGACCCCCGGTTCGCCGCCGCCGTCCGCGAGCTCCTCCTGGAACGGGCCGCGCGCGAGCGGGGGACCAGGACCGAACGGTGCGCCCTGGGGGCGCTCGGGCCCTCCCACGACCTGTGCCCGATCGGCTGCTGCCCGGCCAGGGCGGAACGCCCCGCGGCAGCCGGCGCCGACAGCCCGTACGCCTGACCCGTACGTACGCCCCCGTACGCCCAAGGAGACCCTGTGACGGACCCGCTTCTCACCGAACTGCTCGACCTCGCCCTGGAGGCCGCGCGGCGGGCCGGAGCGCTGCTGCGCGACGGCAGGCCGGACGACCTGACCGTGGCGAGGACCAAGTCGAGCGCCATCGACGTGGTCACCGAGATGGACATCGCCGCCGAGAAGCTGATCACCGGCTTCCTCGCCGAGCACCGACCCCATGACGGCGTTCTCGGCGAGGAGGGCGCCTCCAGCCCCGGCACGAGCGGAGTCCGCTGGGTCATCGACCCGCTCGACGGCACCGTGAACTACCTCTACGGGCTGCCCACCTGGGCCGTCTCGATCGCCGCCGAACGGGACGGCGAGACCGTGGTCGGCGTCGTCGAGGCACCGATGCGTGGCGAGACGTACCGTGCCGTCCTCGGCGGCGGAGCCCACGAGGGGGACCGGCGCCTCGCCGTCCGGCCCTCGCCCGCCCTCGACCAGGCCCTCCTCGGTACGGGCTTCGGTTACGTGCAGTCCCGGCGGGCCCGCCAGGCGGACGTCGCCCAGCGGGTGATCCCGCGGGTCCGCGACATCCGCCGCGGCGGCTCGGCCGCCATCGACCTCTGCGACGTCGCCGCCGGCCGCCTCGACGCGTACTACGAGCGCGGTCTCAACCCCTGGGACCTCGCGGCGGGCGCCCTGATCGCCCGCGAGGCCGGCGGGCTCACCGGAGGGCGCCCCGGGGAGCCGGAGTCGGGTGAACTGACCCTGGCGGCCTCTCCGGGCCTCTTCGGGCCCCTCCAGGAGCTCCTGGAGGACCTGGGCGCCTGGCACGACTGACGGGTCGGGACACGCGAGGGCCCCGGTGCCGGGACGGCGCCGGGGCCCTCGCACGTGTACGGGGTCGGTCGGGCGGGTGGGATGGTGCGGGTCGTACGGGCCGTGCGGGTCCTGCCGGTCGTACGGGTCGTTCGGGTCGTGCGCGGTCGGGACGGGTCAGACGCCCTGCGCGGCGACTTCCACGCCGTGCTCGGCGGCAAGCCGGTGCAGGTCCTCCAGCTCCGCCTGCTCCACCTCCGCCAGGTAGTCGTCGCCGGTCTCACGAGCCCGCGTGAGGTCCGTCTGTGTGGTCCTGATGCGGTGCAGCAGGCCAGCGGTGAAAGCGTCCATCGTGCGCCCCCTCGTCATGGGTCCGGTGGCACGGGGGTGTGCCGAGGGTGGGTGGATCACGCACTGCGGTCTCCCGGAGACGGAGAGCGGTAGGTGGCGCGCCACATACAGGGCGTGATCACGGGGTGTGCAGTCGTCCTCCCCAGCCCTTTCCTCACAGAAACCTCAACTGGCCCGTGAATCCGGTGAATTCTTCGGCTCCCGCCCCGCGCCCCGCCCCGCGCCCCCCGGCTCACCACCTGCCCGCCCCCACCCCCGCACCGCCGCCTTACAGCCGGTTTACGCGCGTACGGGGCAGGATGGACACGCACAGTCAGTGCTCAGGTCTTCAGCCCGCTCCACCCCGGACCGAGGCTCAACGGGAAGGAAGTACGACGTGCGCGTACTCGTCGTCGAGGACGAGCAGCTGCTCGCCGATGCGGTGGCCACCGGACTGCGCCGGGAGGCCATGGCCGTCGACGTCGTGTACGACGGCGCCGCGGCCCTGGAGCGCGTGGGAGTCAACGACTACGACGTCGTCGTCCTCGACCGCGACCTGCCCCTCGTCCACGGCGACGACGTCTGCCGGAAGATCGTGGAGCTGGGCATGCCCACCCGCGTCCTGATGCTCACCGCGTCGGGTGACGTCAGCGACCGCGTCGAGGGCCTGGAGCTCGGGGCGGACGACTACCTGCCCAAGCCCTTCGCCTTCACCGAGCTCACCGCGCGCGTACGCGCCCTCGGCCGTCGCACGAGCGTGCCCCTCCCGCCCGTCCTGGAGCGCGCCGGCATCAAGCTCGACCCCAACCGCCGCGAGGTCTTCCGGGAGGGCAAGGAGGTCCAGCTCGCCCCCAAGGAGTTCGCCGTCCTCGAGGTCCTCATGCGCAGCGAGGGGGCCGTCGTCTCGGCCGAGCAGCTCCTGGAGAAGGCCTGGGACGAGAACACCGACCCGTTCACCAACGTCGTGCGCGTCACGGTGATGACCCTGCGCCGCAAGCTCGGCGAGCCGCCGGTCATCGTCACGGTCCCCGGCTCCGGGTACCGGATCTGACCTGATGGCCACCACCCCCGCGCCCCACCCCCAGGCGCCACCGAAGCCGACCTGGGACCCCAGGGACCCGGTCCGTCCCCTGCTGCGCCCGACCATCCGGATACGCCTCACGCTGCTGTACGGCGGCATGTTCCTGATCGCGGGCATCCTGCTGCTCTCGATCATCTACCTCTTCACGGCGCAGGCGCTCACCCACAGCGTCTCCGAACTGCCGTTCAAGGTCGTCGAGGGCAAGGTCCAGCCCACCACCCACTGGTGTCAGCTGCCGGTCCAGGGCACCGGGGAGCAGCTCAACGACGCCGTCTCGGTCTGCCTGCGCAAGCAGAGCGACCTGGCCCTCGACGACCTGCTGCGCCGCTCGCTCTTCGCCCTCCTCGGCCTGAGCATCATCGCCTTCGCCTTCGGCTACGCCATGGCGGGGCGGGTGCTCTCCCCGCTCGGCCGGATCACCCGGACCGCCCGCCAGGTGGCCGGCTCCGACCTGTCCCGGCGGATCGAGCTGGACGGCCCCGACGACGAGCTCAAGGAGCTCGCCGACACCTTCGACGAGATGCTGGACCGCCTGGAGCGGGCCTTCACCGCCCAGCAGAGGTTCGTCGCGAACGCCTCGCACGAGCTGCGGACCCCGCTCGCGATCAACCGGACCCTCCTGGAGGTGCACCTCTCGGACCCCGGGGCGCCGGTGGAGCTCCAGCAGCTCGGCAGGACCCTGCTCGCCACCAACGAGCGCAGCGAGCAGCTCGTCGAGGGCCTGCTGCTGCTCGCCCGCAGTGACAACCAGATCATCGAGCGCAAACCCGTCGACCTGGCCGAGGTCGCCTCGCGGGGCGTGGACCAGGTGCACGCCGAGGCCGAGGCCAAGGGCGTCGAGATCCGGGGCGAGCGCGCTCCGGCGGTCGTCCAGGGCAACGGCGTCCTGCTCGAGCGGATCGCCCTGAACCTGCTCCAGAACGCCGTCCGGTACAACGTGCCGGAGGGCGGCTGGGTGGAGGTCACGACCGAGACCAAGGACGGTCAGGCGGTCCTGGTGGTGTCGAACACAGGTCCTGTGGTCCCCGCGTACGAGATCGACAACCTCTTCGAGCCGTTCCGGCGGCTCAGGCAGGAGCGGACCGGCAGCGACAAGGGTGTCGGTCTCGGCCTGTCGATCGCCCGGTCCGTGGCCCGCGCCCACGGCGGCCGTATCATCGCGGAGCCCCGTGAGGGCGGAGGTCTCGTGATGCGCGTCACTCTGCCGATCTGACAGACTGCTTGAGCCGACCCGGTTCCGTTCGCTTTGCGCGGAATTCCGGGGCCCTGATTCTGAGACGCTCCTGTGTGATCGATCACAGGGGAGGGTGTCCCGGCCTCCACTCTCCGTGACCGGGAAATCCCTCCGAAAACCCGGAAAAGTCCGGGTTTCCGGGACCCGTGATGACGGGAAGTACACGGGGTGGCGCCTGCAAGGGATGCCCCCAGGACCGTGTACGGTCCGGTTCGCCACCCCAAGCCGATCACCTCGCGAGAGGACAGGACGGGTGTCGATTGAGTAACAGACCTTGATGTGAGGCAAAATCTCCGCCTCAGGTCGGGCACAAGTCCGACCTCTCACGCGTTACGTGCGCTGGAGACACCGCAACCACCCAGAGGGGGAGAGCGACATGGCAACGGATTACGACACCCCACGCAAGACCGACGACGACGTCGATTCGGACAGCCTTGAAGAACTGAAGGCCCGCCGGAACGACAAGTCGACCTCGACCGTCGACGTCGACGAGTTCGAGGCCGCCGAAGGCCTGGAGCTTCCCGGTGCAGACCTCTCGAACGAGGAGCTGGCCGTCCGGGTCCTGCCCAAGCAGGCCGATGAGTTCACCTGCATGAGCTGCTTCCTCGTGCACCACCGCAGCCAGCTGGCCAGGGAGAAGAACGGCCAGCCGATCTGCCGCGACTGCGACTGAGAACGCACGGCCGTGGCAGGCGACACACCGTCCCGGAAGCGGCGTCCGAGGCTCCCCGGGAGCCCCTGGACGCACAAGGGCGACTCAGGCCCGGCAGAGGGTGCCCAGGAGGCTCCTGAAGCCGAGCACACCGCCTCCCTGCCCTCCCCCGGCGCACGTGACGACGAGCGGGGCCTCCCGGCCTCGCTCGATGCGGTCACCGAGCCGGACCCGGCGTACCTGCCGGTGGAGGCGGGAGAGGGGGACGTGCCGGCCCGGGCACGGCAGGACGGGCGCTTCGGCGCCGTCAGGCGGCTTGCCAACCCGGCGCGTGCCCAGCTCGACAAGATCAAGATCGACTCCGACCGGATCGACGCCGTCCGGCGCGGCGTCGCGCAGGGCGTCCGTCAGGGCGTGAAGCGCGGCGGAGACAGCGCGAAGGCGGGCATCGGCCACCTGGCCGACCGGTTGATCGACCTCGCCCCGCGGATCCCCGTCCGCGACCTGGCGACCCTCCGCAGACACTTCCCCGGGCTCGGCCCCGAGGAGATCGCCGACAAACTCGTCGCCGGCGCGGCGAACGCGAGTTCCACCGTGGGCGCGGGCGTCGGCGCCGCCGCCATGCTCCCCGTACCCCCGGCCATGCCGGCGGAGCTCGCGGCCGAGATCACCGGTGTCGCCGCCGTGGAACTCAAACTCATCGCCGAACTGCACGAGGTCTACGGGCTGCGGCCCCCCGGCCGGCTCACCCAGCGTTCGACGGCCTACCTGACCTCCTGGGCCGAGGAGCGGGGCGTCGACCCCACCAGGCCCACCACCGTCAACGCGGCGCTCGGCGGGCAGCTCAAGCGCGAGCTGCGCCAGCAGATCATGAAACGCATGGTGCGCAACCTGCCGAACCTCATGCCCTTCATGGTGGGCGCCGCCGTCGGCGCGGTCATGAACCGCCGCGACACCAAGAAGCTCGCCGCGCACATCCGCGCGGACCTGCGCCGCCGCCAGGTCCCCTGGGACACCCTCGGGGAACTTCCCCCACTGGACCAGCCCGAGAACCCGAAGGAACTGGGCTTCTAGGGCCTGACTCCGGCGCTTCCACGGCCTCCCCCCCGGCGTTCCGGGCCCTCAGCCCGCGACGCTTCTCGGGTCTGCCCCCCGGCGCGTGCCGGTCAGGCGCGCTCGGCCCCCAGGGCGGCCGCCAGCGCCTCCGGCTCGCGGCTGGACAGGTACACGTACGGCGTCGGGTCCGCGGGATCCGTCACCACGACCCGCACCGCCCGCGGCACATAGCTGCGCATCAGCATGAAGGCGCGCGGGTCGGCCTTGTGCGTGCGCCAGGCGCGCGCCTCCTCCGCGTCGAGCACCTCGACCGCGCCGAGGGCCGAGACCGGGATCCTGGCGTCACCGGCCACCAGCGAACCGGCCACCACCCGGATCCGTGCGGAGCCGTACGAGGAGACCGCCGCGCCGGCGAGCACCGCCGCCACGACCAGACCGCCGAGCGTCGGGACCGTACCCAGCGGGAACATGACCAGGCCGCCGGAAAGACCCAGCAGGCACACGATGACCCACCACGACCGGGGCGCCGTCAGCCGCTCGTCGAACCGCGGCGCGGCGGAGGCTACGGCGGAGGGCACGGGGGCGGCGTCGGGCGACGGTACGGAAGGCTGCATGCGTCCAAGCTTGGCACGGCGCGACCTGCGCCCATCCGCGCGGGTAAGGTCTGCGCCTGTGACTGCAACATCTGCCGCCCTCACCCCGCCGGCCGACGCCATACCGCCGGTACGCCACCCCGAAGCCCCGGCTCCCGGCGAGCTGCTCGGCGCGCACTACGCGTACTGCTTCGGATGCGGCGGCGGGCAGCCCCACGGCCTCCACCTGGAGGCGCGCGCGGGCGAGGGCGTGACCGTCACCGCCGAGTTCACGGTGACCCCCGACCATCAGGGCGCCCCCGGCCTCGCGCACGGCGGCGTGCTCGCCACGGCGCTCGACGAGACCCTCGGCTCCCTGAACTGGCTGCTGCGGGTCATCGCCGTGACCGGACGCCTGGAGACCGACTTCGTCCGGCCCGTCCCGGTGGGCACCGTGCTCCACCTGGAGGCCGAGGTCACCGCCGTCCACGGCCGCAAGATCTTCTCGACCGCCGTCGGCCGGATCGGCGGGCCCGAGGGCCCCGTCGCCGTCCGCGCCGACGCCCTCTTCGTCGAGGTCAAGGTCGACCACTTCATCGACAACGGCCGCCCGGAGGAGATCCAGGCCGCCATGTCCGACCCCGACCAGGTCCGGCGCGCCCGCGCCTTCGAGGTGAACCCCTGATGCCCAACCCTGTCGACGTACTCATCCGGCGAGTGGACCCGGACGTGCCGATCCCGGCCTACGGACACCCCGGCGACGCCGGAGCGGACCTCGTGACCACCGAGGCCGCCGTACTGGCCCCCGGGGAGCGCGCCGTGCTCCCCACCGGGGTCTCCATCGCCCTCCCGGACGGGTACGCGGCCTTCGTGCACCCGCGTTCGGGACTCGCCGCCCGTTGCGGAGTGGCGCTCGTGAATGCCCCGGGGACGGTGGATGCCGGGTACCGTGGAGAGATCAAGGTGATCGTGGTCAATCTCGACCCGCGCGAGAGCGTGCGGTTCGAACGATTCGACCGGATCGCCCAACTTGTCGTCCAACAGGTCGAGAAGGTGCGCTTCCACGAGGTGGCGGAGCTTCCCGGCTCGGCGCGGGCCGAGGGGGGCTTCGGGTCCACCGGCGGTCACGCCGAGGTGGACGGCACAACGGGTGGGAATCGATACGCTTCGGTCGTATCCGACCGGGAAGGACAGTGACGTGTTCGGACGTCGCAAGAAGAGTGGTTCCGCTGAAGGCGCGGCGGACGCGGCGGGCGAGGCCGAGCAGGTCGTCGACGCGGTGGACGGCGAGGACGCGGACGACGCGGCTCCGCGCCGGATGAACCTTCCGCCGGCGCCCCGGCCCGACGGACCCTGGGACGTCTCCGAGGTCACCAGGCCCGACGAGGGCCGCGTGGACCTGGGCGGCGTCTTCGTGCCCGGAGTCGAGGGCATGGAGCTGCGGGTCGAGGTGGCGGGCGACGCGATCGTCGCGGCCACCGTCGTCCTGCGCGACAGCGCCGTACAGCTCCAGGCGTTCGCCGCCCCCAAGAACGAGGGCATCTGGGGCGAGGTCCGCGACGAGATCGCCACGGGCATCACCCAGCAGGGCGGCGTCATCGACGAGGTCGAGGGCCCGCTGGGCTGGGAGCTGCGTGCCCAGGTCCCCGTGCAGCTGCCGGACGGCAACCGCGGCGTGCAGCTGGTCCGCTTCGTCGGTGTCGACGGACCCCGCTGGTTCCTGCGCGGAGTGATCTCCGGGCAGGGTGCGGTCCAGCCCGAGGCCGCCGGGCTCCTGGAGCAGATCGTCCGGGACACCGTGGTCGTCCGCGGCGACGGGCCGATGGCCCCGCGCGACCCGATCGTCCTCAAGCTGCCGAACGACGCGCAGATGGTGCCGGACGGCGTCCAGCAGGAGGAGCAGGAGAACTCCCGCTTCTCCGGTGGCATGGGCCAGCTCCAGCGCGGTCCGGAGATCTCCGAGATCCGCTGACCCGACGGTGCCGTCGCAGGCACGAACGGCCGGTGGGCCGCTTCCCGTACGCCCGGGGGCGGCCCACCGGCCGTTCTCCACAGGTACGGGCAGCGGGCCCAGGGGCCGTTTTCCACAGGTGCGGCGGCGGGCTCTGGCCTCGTGGCCGGGCCGCGGACCATACTGACGGCTCACATGTTCGAGGAGGGGGAGCACCGGATGAGTGAGAGCAGCACGAGGTCCGCGACGGCCGTCGCCGAGGACCCCGCGGCCCCCGCGATGGTCAGCGTCCGGGACCTGCGCCGCTCGTACGGCACGGGGGAGGCCGCCGTCCACGCCCTGCGCGGCGTCTCCTTCGACATCCCGCGCGGCGAGCTCGTGGCCCTCAAGGGCCGCTCGGGCTCCGGCAAGACGACGCTGCTCAACCTGGTGGGCGGCCTCGACACCGCGGACGGCGGCTCGATCGTCATCGACGGCGTCGACCTCGCCACCCTCGGTGAGAGCGGTCTCCTCGAACTGCGCCGCGACCGGATCGGCTTCATCTTCCAGTCCTTCGGACTCCTTCCGATCCTCTCCGCCGCCGAGAACGTCGGCGTACCCATGCGCCTGCGCAAGGCGGACCCCAAGGAGCGCGAGGAGCGGGTGGCCCTGCTCCTCGGCCTCGTGGGCCTCGCCGACCACGCGGCCCAGCGGCCCGGCGAGCTCTCCGGCGGCCAGCAGCAGCGGGTCGCCATCGCCCGCGCCCTCGCCAACCGGCCGGCGCTGCTGATAGCCGACGAGCCCACCGGCCAGCTGGACGCGGAGACCGGCCTCGCCGTCATGCAGCTGCTGCGCGCGGTGGTGCGCAGCGAGGGGTGCACGGCCCTGGTCGCCACCCACGACCCGCAGCTGGTGGGCCTGGCGGACCGGGTCCTCGAACTGAGCGACGGCGAGATCGTCGAGCACTGACGGCGACGTACGGGCCGGGTGGGACCGGGCGTCCGCGCGCCGTCGGGCCGGGGCCGCGGACCCGGCGGGTCCTGACATCAGAATCACGTCAAGACCACCCCGGCCCCTCTCCCCGCGTACGGAATGTCCGATTGGCTGGACGTATGGTCGTCCCATGGGACGCGGCAAGCTTCGGATCTACCTCGGCGCTGCGCCGGGCGTCGGCAAGACCTACGCGATGCTCTCCGAAGGGCACCGCCGGGTGGAGCGCGGCACGGACTGCGTCGTGGCGTTCGTGGAGCACCACGAGCGGCCGCGCACGGAGGTCATGCTGCACGGCCTGGAGCAGCTGCCGCGCCGCACCCTGGAGCACCGGGGCGCCACCTTCACCGAGATGGACATCGACGCCGTCCTGGCCCGCCGCCCCGCCGTAGCCCTCGTCGACGAGCTGGCCCACACGAACGTCCCCGGCTCCCGCAACCCCAAGCGGTGG
The DNA here is from genome assembly GCF_000725545.1 of Streptomyces exfoliatus. Lineage (GTDB taxonomy): Bacteria > Actinomycetota > Actinomycetes > Streptomycetales > Streptomycetaceae > Streptomyces > Streptomyces exfoliatus. The sequence goes on from NZ_JNZP01000007.1 coordinate 211,764, forward strand.
CAGGACGTCGCCGAGCTGCTCGCGGCTGGGATCGACGTCATCTCCACCGTCAACATCCAGCACCTGGAGTCGCTCGGCGACGTCGTCGAGGCGATCACGGGCGTACGGCAGCGGGAGACCGTCCCCGACGAGGTCGTGCGCCGGGCGGACCAGATCGAGCTGGTCGACATGTCCCCGGAGGCCCTGCGCCGCCGGATGGCGCACGGCAACATCTACAAGCCGGACAGGATCGACGCGTCCCTGTCGAACTACTTCCGTCCCGGCAACCTCACCGCCCTGCGCGAGCTGGCGCTGCTCTGGACCGCCGACCGGGTCGACGAGTACCTCCGGCAGTACCGGGGCGAGCACAACATCCGCTCCACCTGGCAGGCCCGCGAGCGCATCGTCGTCGGTCTGACCGGCGGCCCCGAGGGCCGCACCCTCATACGGCGCGCCACCCGGCTCGCCGAGAAGGGCGCGGGCGGCGAGGTCCTCGCGGTCTACATAGCCCGCAGCGACGGCCTCACCGCCGCCTCGCCGAAGGAGCTGGCCGTCCAGCGCACCCTGGTCGAGGACCTCGGCGGAACGTTCCACCACGTCATCGGCGACGACATCCCCTCCGCGCTCCTGGAGTTCGCCCGCGGGGTCAACGCCACCCAGATCGTCCTCGGCTCCAGCCGCCGCCGCGCCTGGCAGTACGTCCTCGGCCCCGGCGTCGGCCAGACCGTGGCCCGCGACTCCGGGACCGACCTCGACGTCCACATCGTCACCCACGACGAGGTCGCCAAGGGGCGCGGTCTGCCCGTCGCCCGCGGCGCCCGCCTCGGCCGCTCCCGGATCATCGGCGGCTGGGCGGTCGGCGTCGGGGGGCCGGCCACCCTCGCCCTCCTCCTCACCCATGTCGACGCCGACCTCGGGCTCGCCAACGACATGCTGCTCTTCCTCGCCCTGACCGTGGCCGCGGCCCTGCTCGGCGGATTCCTGCCGGCGCTCGCCTCCGCCGCCGCGGGCTCCCTCCTCCTCAACTGGTTCTTCACCCCGCCCGTCCACCGGATCACCATCGCCGACCCCAAGAACATCGTCGCCATAGCCGTCTTCCTCGGGGTCGCCATGGCGGTCGCCTCGGTGGTGGACCTGGCGGCCCGGCGCACCCACCAGGCCGCCCGGCTCCGCGCCGAGTCCGAGGTGCTCTCCTACCTGGCCGGCAGCGTGCTGCGCGGCGAGACCAGCCTCGACGCACTCCTCGAACGGGTCCGCGAGACCTTCTCCATGGAGTCCGTGGCCCTCCTGGAGCGGGCGGACGGCATCGAGCCCTGGACGCGGGCGGCGAGCGTGGGACCCCACCCGGCGGCCCGGCCCGAGGACGCGGACGTGGACATGCCGGTCGGCGACCACCTGGCCCTCGCGCTGTCCGGCCGGGTCCTGCCCGCCGAGGACCGCCGGGTCCTCGGCGCCTTCGCCGCCCAGGCCGCGGTCGTCCTCGACCGCCAGCGGCTCGTGGGCGAGGCGGAGGAGGCCCGGAAGCAGGCCGAGGGCAACAAGATCCGGACCTCGCTGCTGGCCGCCGTCAGCCACGACCTGCGGACCCCGCTCGCGAGCATCAAGGCCTCCGTCTCCTCCCTCCGCTCCGACGACGTCGAATGGTCCGAGCAGGACCGCGCCGAACTCCTGGAGGGCATCGAGGCCGGCGCCGATCGCCTCGACCACCTCGTCGGGAACCTCCTCGACATGTCCCGGCTCCAGACCGGCACGGTCACACCCCTGATCCGGGTCGTCGACCTCGACGAGGTCGTCCCCATGGCGCTCGGGGGAGTGCCCGACGGCAGCGCCGAACTCGACATCCCCGAGACGCTGCCGATGGTCGAGGTCGACAAGGGCCTCCTGGAGCGGGCCGTCGCCAACATCGTGGAGAACGCCGTCAAGTACAGCCCCGAGGGCGTGCCGGTGGCCGTCGCCGCCAGCACCCTGGGGGACCGGGTCGAAGTCCGGGTCGTGGACCGCGGGCCGGGCGTGCCCGACGAGGCCAAGGACGGCATCTTCGAGCCCTTCCAGCGGTTCGGCGACGCCCCGCGCGGGTCCGGCGTCGGCCTCGGCCTCGCGGTGGCCCGCGGCTTCGTCGAGGCCATGGGCGGCACGCTGGGCGCCGAGGACACCCCGGGCGGCGGACTGACCATGGTGCTCACCCTCCGCGCCGCGCCGGGCGGCTCCCCGGCACCGGCCGCCGAACTCCCGGCCCACGCCGTGACCTGACCGCCGCGCCGGCCCGCCGTACGCCGCCCCCGCGGCCGTACGCCCGCCCGTCCCCGTCCCCGTACCTCCGCCGTCCGCTCCCCGTCCCGTACGCCAGTCCCAGCGGCGCCGGCAGTCCCGGCACCCCAGCAGAAGGAAGGCCCCCTCCATGACCCGGGTCCTCGTGGTCGACGACGAGCCGCAGATCGTGCGCGCCCTGGTGATCAACCTCAAGGCGCGGAAGTACGAGGTCGACGCCGCGCCCGACGGTGCCACCGCCCTCCGGCTCGCCGCCGAACGCCACCCCGACGTCGTCGTCCTCGACCTCGGCCTGCCCGACATGGACGGCGTCGAGGTCATCAAGGGCCTGCGCGGCTGGACGCGGGTGCCGATCCTGGTCCTCTCGGCCCGGCAGACCTCCGACGAGAAGGTCGAGGCGCTCGACGCGGGCGCCGACGACTACGTCACCAAGCCCTTCGGCATGGACGAGCTGCTCGCCCGGCTGCGCGCGGCCGTGCGCCGTGCCGAGCCGGTCGGTGGCGCCGAGGACGGGGTGGTGGTCGTCGAGACCGCGGGCTTCACCGTCGACCTGGCGGCGAAGAAGGTCCACCGCGACGGCCGGGACGTCCGGCTCACCCCCACCGAGTGGCACCTCCTCGAAGTCCTGGTGCGCAACTGCGGGCGTCTGGTGAGCCAGAAGCAGCTGCTCCAGGAGGTCTGGGGACCCTCGTACGGCACGGAGACCAACTACCTGCGGGTGTACATGGCACAGCTGCGGCGCAAGCTGGAGACCGACCCCTCGCACCCGCGCCACTTCGTCACCGAACCGGGCATGGGTTACCGCTTCGAACGCTGAACCGAATGCCGTACGGAGGACCGGTCTCGGTGGCAGTGGTGGCCGGTACGCTTTCTGTATGAGTGCTGCACCGCGTACAGAGAAGCCGGCCGGTAGGTTCCGCCGGATGCTCGACCGGCTCTCCTCCTCCCCGGAGGACCTGGAGTCGGAGGAGCTCCAGGAGGACGCCGAAGCCTCGGGGTGCACGCGCATCTGCGACTGCTCCGACCGCCAGATAGTCAAGGTGACTGGTACCTTGCGCACGGTCACGCTGCGCCCCCGGGCCGGTGTGCCCGCGCTGGAGGCCGAACTCTTCGACGGCACGGCACCGCTCGACGTCGTGTGGCTCGGACGGCGCTCCATCGTGGGCATCGAGCCGGGCCGCAAGCTGATCGCCTCCGGCCGCGTCTCCATGAGTCATGGCCGGCGGGTCCTCTTCAACCCCAAATACGAGCTCCGACCGCTCGGACAGGAGTAGCCGGTGACGTCCCTCGACAAGCCGACCACGACCACGGACCAGGACGGCGCGACCGCCGGCCAGGTCGGCCCGGTCGCCGACCAGGACGCCAGGGCCGCGAAGGAGGTCACCGAGGCCGCGCTGTTCGAGGCCTTCGGCGGTCTGCGGGGCATGGTCGAGACGGTCCTGCCCGGCCTGCTGTTCGTCACGATCTTCACGATCAACAAGAACCTGCACATCTCGGCGATCGCCGCGCTCGCGGTCTCGCTGGTCCTGGTCGCCGTCCGGCTGATCCGGCGGGACACCGTCAAGCACGCGTTCAGCGGGGTCTTCGGTGTCGCCTTCGGCGTGGTCTTCGCGATGATGACCGGCAACGCCAAGGACTTCTACCTGCCGGGCATGCTCTACACGCTCGGCCTCGCCCTCGCGTACATCATCACCACGATCGCCGGGGTCCCGCTGATCGGTCTGATCCTGGGCCCGGTCTTCAAGGAGAACCTCTCCTGGCGCACCCGTAACCCGGGCCGGAAGAAGGCGTACGCGAAGGCCAGCTGGGCCTGGGGCCTGATCCTGCTCGGCAAGTGCGCGATCCTCTTCCCGATGTACTGGTGGGCCGACACGACCAAGTTCGGCTGGGTCCTCGTCGCGCTCAAGATCCCGCCGTTCCTGCTCGCGGTGTACCTCACCTGGATGTTCCTCGCGAAGGCTCCGCCGCCGATCGACGTCTTCGCCGAGATGGAGGCCGAGGAGCGCGCCGAGAAGGAGCGCAAGGCGGCCGCCGCCGCCCGGCAGAGCAACCCTGAGGCCTGAGGCCCGAGGACGGCACGCGGAAGGGCCCGGACCTGACGAACAGGTCCGGGCCCTTCCCCGTACGGAGTGCTGCGGAACCACGGCCTCTCGTTTGGATCATGCCGGGCTCGTGGGGTCTGGTGCCGCACCTCGCCGCGTCGTCGTCGGTTGCCACGGCTCCGCCATGACGCCCTCCTCCGCCTGGGAGGCGTCCCCTGGCCCCTGCGGGCCTGGGGAGACCCCATGCACCGGACCCGCTCCCTGATCCGGCCTGATCCGAACGAAAGACCCTAGGAGTCCGCGTCCTCGCGGCGGACCTGCAGCAGGTCCTCCAACTGCTCCTCGCGGGCCTGCGCGGCCACGAACAGCAGCTCGTCGCCCGCCTCCAGGGTCTCCTCGGCGCTCGGCGTGAGCACCCGCGAACCGCGGATGATCGTCACGAGCGAGGTGTCCTGCGGCCAGGCCACGTCCCCGACCGAGGTGCCGGCGAGCGCCGACTCCGGCGGAAGGGTCAGCTCGACCAGGTTCGCGTCGCCATGACTGAAGCGGAGCAGCCGGACCAGGTCGCCGACGCTCACCGCCTCCTCCACCAGGGCCGACATCAGGCGCGGCGTCGACACGGCGACGTCCACGCCCCAGGCCTCGGTGAACAGCCACTCGTTCTTCGGGTTGTTCACCCGGGCGACGACCCGCGGCACGCCGTACTCGGTCTTGGCGAGCAGCGAGACGACGAGGTTCACCTTGTCGTCGCCGGTCGCCGCGATCACCACGTTGCAGCGCTGGAGCGCCGCCTCGTCGAGCGACGTGATCTCGCACGCGTCGGCGAGCAGCCACTCCGCCTGCGGCACCCGCTCCACCGAGATGGCGGTCGGCGCCTTGTCGACGAGCAGGACCTCGTGCCCGTTCTCCAGGAGCTCGCCCGCGATGGAACGGCCCACCGCACCCGCGCCCGCAATAGCGACACGCATCAGTGACCGCCCTCCTCGGGACCCTCGGCGAAGGCCTCCTCGACCTTCGCGATCTCGTCCGTACGCATCATCACGTGCACCAGGTCGCCCTCTTGGAGCACCGTCTGCGACGTGGGGATGACCGCCTCGCCGAGCCGGGTCAGGAACGCGACGCGCACCCCGGTCTCGTCCTGCAGCCGGCTGATCTTGTGGCCGATCCAGGCCGGCGAGGTGTGCACCTCGGCGAGCTGCACCCCACCGCTCGGGTCCGTCCACAGGGGCTCCGCACCCGAGGGCAGCAGCCGTCGCAGCATCTGGTCGGCGGTCCAGCGGACCGTCGCGACCGTCGGGATGCCGAGACGCTGGTAGACCTCGGCACGGCGCGGGTCGTAGATCCGCGCCGCCACGTTCTCGATGCCGAACATCTCGCGCGCGACCCGCGCGGCGATGATGTTCGAGTTGTCGCCGCTGCTCACCGCGGCGAAGGCGCCGGCGTCCTCGATGCCCGCCTCACGCAGCGTGTCCTGGTCGAAGCCCACGCCCGTGACGCGCCGACCGCCGAAACCCGACCCCAGACGACGGAACGCCGTCGGGTCCTGGTCCACGACCGCGACGGTGTGCCCCTGCTGCTCCAGGGTCTGCGCGAGAGCGGCTCCCACTCGCCCGCAGCCCATGATGACGATGTGCACGTCCCCTTACCCCGCACTCCTGATCGCCCTGCTGACCTGCGAAAACACCCTGCTCACAACTTTCTCCACCCGATGCGCCCGGGTCGCGGCGGGCGACGCCCTGCCGGGTCACCCGGTCCGAGCTTAAGCGGCAACCCCGAACGGGACCGCATCAGAGGTGGTAGACGGAAAGATTCCGTATGGATAGGGGGTCGCGGTGAGCTTGGCTCTTTTCGAACGCTTACGATCCTCTCCGTGTCCAAACTGACCGACGTGCCCAAACGGATCCTGATCGGGCGGGCTCTGCGCAGCGACAAGCTGGGAGAGACCCTCCTCTCGAAGCGGATCGCCCTCCCCGTGTTCGCCTCCGACCCGCTGTCCTCGGTGGCGTACGCACCCGGCGAGGTGCTGCTCGTTCTCTCCGTCGCCGGTCTGTCGGCGTACCACTTCAGCCCCTGGATCGCGCTCGCGGTCGTCGTCCTGATGTTCACGGTGGTCGCGTCCTACCGGCAGAACGTCCACGCGTACCCGAGCGGCGGCGGCGACTACGAGGTCGCCAACACCAACCTCGGGCCGAAGGCCGGACTCACCGTGGCGAGCGCCCTGCTCGTCGACTACGTCCTGACCGTCGCCGTCTCCATCTCCTCGGGCATCGAGAACCTCGGCTCGGCCATCCCGTTCGTCGTCGAGCACAAGGTGGCCTGCGCGGTCGGCGTCATCGTGCTGCTCACCGTCATGAACCTGCGCGGGGTGAAGGAGTCGGGCTCCCTCTTCGCGATCCCGACGTACGTCTTCGTCGCCGGCGTCTTCCTCATGATCGCCTGGGGCGCGTACAAGGGGATCGTCCTCGACGAGACGATGAAGGCCCCCACCGCGGACTTCGAGATCAAGCCCAAGCACCAGGGCCTGGCCGGTTTCGCGCTGGTCTTCCTGCTGCTCCGCGCGTTCTCCTCCGGCTGTGCCGCACTCACCGGAGTCGAGGCCATCTCCAACGGCGTCCCCGCCTTCCGCAAGCCGAAGTCGAAGAACGCCGCCACCACGCTCGCCCTCATGGGCGGCCTCGCCGTCACCATGTTCTGCGGCATCATCTTCCTGGCCATGGCCACCGACGTCCGGATGGCCGAGAAGCCCGCCCACGACCTGCTCCTCAACGGCGTGCCGGTCGGCGAGAGCTACGTCCAGGACCCGGTCATCTCCCAGGTCGCGGCCGCCGTCTTCGGCGACGGAACGTTCTTCTTCATCGTCCTCGCCGCCGCCACCGCGCTCGTCCTCTTCCTGGCCGCAAACACCGCGTACAACGGCTTCCCGCTCCTCGGCTCGATCCTCGCCCAGGACCGGTACCTGCCGCGCCAGCTGCACACCCGCGGCGACCGCCTGACCTTCTCCAACGGCATCGTGCTCCTCGCCGGCGCAGCCGCCCTCCTCGTCTGGGTCTACGGAGCCGACTCGACCAAGCTGATCCAGCTGTACATCGTCGGCGTCTTCGTCTCCTTCACGCTCAGCCAGACCGGCATGGTCCGGCACTGGAACCGGCACCTGAAGACGGAGCGGAACCCGGCCAAGCGCCGCCACATGATCCGCTCCCGCGCGATCAACGCCTTCGGCGCCTTCTTCACCGGCCTCGTCCTCGTCGTCGTCCTCGCCACCAAGTTCACGCACGGCGCCTGGGTCGCCCTGCTCGGCATGGTGATCTTCTACGGGACGATGACCGCGATCCGTAAGCACTACGACTCGGTCGCCGCCGAGATCGCCGCCGCGGAGGAACGGCCCGACGAGTACGTACGCCCCTCCCGGGTCCGCTCCGTCGTCCTGGTCTCCCGGCTCCACAAGCCGACCCTGCGCGCCCTCGCGTACGCCAAGCTGCTCCACGCCAGCGAGCTGGAGGCGCTCACCGTCAGCGTCGACCCGGCCGAGACCAAGGCGCTCAAGGAGGAGTGGACCCGGCGCGGCATCAACGTCCCGCTCAAGATCCTCGACTCGCCGTACCGCGAGATCACCCGCCCGGTCGTCGAGTACGTCAAGAACATCCGCCGCGAGAGCCCGCGCGACGCCGTCTCCGTCTACATCCCGGAGTACGTCGTCGGCCACTGGTACGAGCACCTGCTCCACAACCAGAGCGCCCTGCGGCTCAAGGGCCGGCTGCTCTTCACCCCGGGCGTCATGGTGACCTCCGTCCCGTACCAGCTCCGGTCCTCCGAGGCCGCGAAGAAGCGGGCCCGCAAGCGCCAGGACTGGAACGCGCCGGGCTCGGTCCGCCGGGGCCCCGTCGAGAAGCGCCAGAAGGAACCGGCGGCCAAGGGCTGAGGCCGCTGAAGGCGCATTCCGCCCCGACCGGCACGTAGACTGGTGGGCTGCCGCGGTGCGGCAGCCCACCTCTCGCATCCTCCGTCCCTCACATCCTCTGGAGCCTCCCCGTCATGCAGCAGAACGCACCTGAGTCGTCGCTCATCGGGGAGGAGTACGAGGTCGAGGTCGGACCGGTCGCCCACGGCGGCCACTGCATCGCCCGCACCGAGGAGGGCCGCGTCCTCTTCGTCCGCCACGCGCTCCCCGGCGAGAAGGTCGTCGCCCGCGTCACCGAGGGCGAGGAGACCTCCCGCTTCCTGCGCGCCGACGCGGTCACGATCCTCGACCCGTCCAAGGACCGCGTCGAAGCGCCCTGCCCCTTCGCGGGACCCGGCAAGTGCGGCGGCTGCGACTGGCAGCACGCCAAGCCCGGCGCCCAGCGCCGCCTCAAGGGCGAGGTCATCGCCGAGCAGCTCCTGCGGCTCGCCGGACTCACCCCGGAGGAGGCGGGCTGGGACGGCACGGTCATGCCCGCCGAGGGCGACAAGCTCCCGCCGGGCGAGGTCCCGCAGTGGCGCACCCGCGTGCAGTACGCGGTCGACGCCGAGGGCAACGCGGGCCTGCGCAAGCACCGCTCCCACGAGGTCGAGAACATCGACCACTGCATGATCGCCGCCCAGGGCGTCTCGGAACTCGGCATCGAGAAGCGCAGCTGGGAGGGCATGGCCTCCATCGAGGCCATCGCCGCCTCCGGCTCCGGCGACCGCCAGGTCATCCTGACGCCGCGCCCCGGCGCGCGCCTCCCGCTGGTCGAGCTGGACAAGCCGGTCTCGGTGATGCGGGTCGACGAGAAGGACGGCGGCGTCCACCGCGTCCACGGCCGCGCCTTCGTCCGCGAGCGCGCCGACGAGCGCACCTACCGCGTCGGCAGCGGCGGCTTCTGGCAGGTCCACCCCAAGGCCGCCCAGACCCTCATGCTCGCCGTCATGCAGGGCCTGACGCCCCGCAAGGGCGAAACGGCCCTCGACCTCTACTGCGGCGTCGGCCTCTTCGCGGGCGCCCTCGCCGACCGCGTCGGCGACCAGGGCGCGGTCCTCGGCATCGAATCCGGCAAGCGCGCGGTGGAGGACGCCCGCCACAACCTGGCCGCCTTCCCGCGCGTCCGCATCGAACAGGGCAAGGTCGAATCGGTCCTCCCGCGCACGGGCATCACCGAGGTCGACCTCATCGTCCTCGACCCGCCCCGCGCCGGCGCCGGCAAGCAGACCGTCCACCACCTCGCCGGCCTCGGCGCCCGCCGCATCGCCTACGTGGCCTGCGACCCGGCAGCCCTGGCCCGAGACCTGGCCTACTTCGCGGACCGCGGCTACAAGGTCCGGACCCTGAGGGCGTTCGACCTGTTCCCGATGACGCACCACGTGGAGTGCGTGGCGATCCTGGAGCCGGTGAAGAAGGACGCCTGAGCTGCTGTTTCTTCGAGTGTGCGTTATGGGCGTTACATGCGTTAGGTGCGATATCTTGACGCATGTTCGACGTGCGCGGCGCATGTTTGACGCACGAACGGCATGGTTTCTGATGGGTCGTCATGCGTGATTGGCGACCGCCGAATGGGCCCCTCGGGCGTGTGGTCGTAGGCACGTTGCGGTGGCTGGGGCGCTGGCTGCCGAGCTGGCAGCTGCCCCTGCCCCATCCGCTTCTCGGTAGTGACGTTCCGTGACGCTAGGTGGGGTGTCCGGTGCGTGTTGTGTCAGGGGCCGCCATGGCTCCGGCGCTCGTGAAAAGGCTTGAGGTCGTCGCCGCTCCCGATGGGGCGGAGGGCGGTTCTCGAGCACGGCCGGACTCGTGATCGGTGCTGCGTGGCCGCAGCGGTGGAGCGCGCGCCGGTCGGTCCGGCGGCATCGGTGATGACCGGGCGTCGTGCGACATGCACGACCGTATGCCGGAGGAGCTGAACCCCTCGGGGCCTGCGGCCGTACATAGCGTCGAGGCCATCGGAGCTCCAGACGGGTGCGTGCGATGGCCGGTTCATCTAGACGGCAACCCGTCGGCCTCCTTGCCAGGATGCCAGCGCCATTCCCGAAGGACCACAGACCTATGACGATGATCAACAGCCCGCTGCCGGAGGGCGACCGCGAGATCGCCGGCGCGGCCCTCCAGGCGACCCTGGTCGACCTGCTCGACCTGTCCCTGGTGGCCAAGCAGGCGCACTGGAACCTGTACGGCCCGCGTTTTCGATCAGTCCACGTCCAGCTCGACGAGGTTGCCTCGATCGCACGTGACCACGCGGACACGGTGGCCGAACGCGCGGCTGCGCTGGGAGTGAGTCCGGACGGACGGGCGGTCACCATCGCGGGCACCAGCGGCGTGCCTGCTTTCCCGTCAGGCTGGACGAAGGACGGCGACGCTGTCGATGCCCTGGTGCGTACGTTCTCCGCGGTCATCGGGAGGGTGCGGCAGCGGATCGAGGAGACTGGTCCGGTGGACGCCGTGAGCCAGGATCTCCTCATCGGGCTGACGGCCGAACTGGAGAAGCATGCGTGGATGTTCCAGGCGGAGAACAGGGCCTGACGAGGTTGGACTCGTGCTGTCGGATGGGGTGACCGCCGACTGCGGTGTCACTGGAGGCTTGCGGTATCCGCAGGGACGGGCTGGCTGCCGGATGAGAACGGCGGCCGAGGAGCTGTCGCCAAGAGGCTGAGCGGTCCTTCCTGGACGAGGCGGAGCTCGGTGATCGCGAAAGGCCTGGGGACCGGCATCCACTCGGCACGGAGAGGTGGCGGCAGGGGGCGGTCCGGGGCCGGGACGCAGTTTGTCCCGTGCCGTTCCTGCCGCAGCGGGCTTTCCTCGGCAACGAGTCCGGAGATCACTCCCGACCATCCGGTTCCGCGGGGTCCGGGGGCAGGGTGAGGCGATCACGACCTCTCTGGCGAGGGCGAGCGAAGAAGACGACGGGCGTGTATCGGGTCCGTGGCGACCTCGTGCGCCGCTGGTCGCGAGTCGATCCGTAGTGGGGCTGATCATCGAGACGCCCATGTCGTTCGAACGGCTCCGGACAGAAGCAGGGCAAGACGACAAGGGCGTTTGAGTGCCTGGGTGTCACTGCTTTCCGAGCAGAACCCTCCGGGGGCGGTTCACGATTCCCACCAGGTGGGTGGAGCCCGGCAGCGGTGCCTGACGAGTTCATGCGCCATCGTCGTGAGACCGGACTCTCCGGGTTCCTCCCCTCGACTTCGGTGGCGACGGACCATCCCCGACATGCCGACACCCCGGGGCCGAGCGGAACCGCCCGGGGAGCGGCACCGGACGGGACGGTGACGTCAGGACCCATCCGGCGGCGCCGCGGACCGTGGATGACCGGGCCCGCATCGCCCGTCCGTGCCGTGACTACACGCCGAGTACGCCCTGCTTCTCCAAGGACCTGCGCAGCGCCCGCACGGCGTAGAAGGCACGGCTCTTGACTGTGCCGGGCGGGATGCCGAGGTGCTCGGCCACCTGGGCCACGCTGCATTCCAGGGAGTACATGAGGCGGATGACGGTCCGGTGCTGTTCCTTCAGCTCCCGCAGTGCCTCCAGCACCGCGTGGGAGGTGATCGTGGACTCCGTGCCGTCCCAGGAGGCGTCCAGATCCTCGACCGCCATCAGATCCAGTGGCCGGACCTGCCGGGCCCGGTGGTGGTCGATGACCAGGTTCCTGGCCACGGTGAACAGCCACGGCCGGATGTGTTCGCCGCGGGTGCTCAAGAGCCGGGCGTGTTTCCAGGCGCGCGCCGCGGTCTCCTGGAGGATGTCCTCAGCCCTGTGCCAGTCGCCGTCCAGCAGCCGCGCGGCGTACCGGATGAGCAGAGGGCCGTACTGCTCGTAGATGTCTCGTATGAAGGCGTCGCAGTCGGTGTCCGAAGCGACGTGCCGGGCATGTGCCCGAGTCGAGGCGAGGGTGGCCGCCCCCGCCTCCATGGTCCCGTTCATGGGTGGTGCTCAATTCTGTTCGAGTGTTCCGTGGCGTGCTCTCCCACTTGCGCGGGTGAGTGGCTCAACACTCGGCGGGACCCCTTCGCCAAACCTTGTCGTCTCCTTGTCGCGCCGCTTGCCGACCCATGCCGCCCGCTCCCGGCACGTCCTCGTGTCCGCCAGGGGGCGCTCCGCGGCGCCGACGGCGCGTAGGCCTCTCGGACCCGACGGGAACGACCGGATCAGGGCGTTCGCGTCGCGAGCCGACGAGTTCGGCGTCGATGACGTCCTGCGCGTCCGCCGAGAACAGGTAGTCGTGAGAGGACACACCGGTCTTCCGGATTCCCCTCGGCATTCCGCGCCGACGGTGTCCTGCTGGCTGAACCTGGTGAAGCGATGGCTCGCCGAGTTCGGACGGAGACAGCTCCTACTGCCGGTGAATCTCCGCCCCGGGTGACTGGTGCGCAGAATCAGCGCCTGTCGGAACCGGCGCCGTGCGATTGCCGACGTCCTTCTGCGGCGGGACGGGTACGGAGCCCGCATCCATGTCTAGGGCGGTGAGCCGGTCTCGGATCTCCCGGGCGCTGTGGGACAGATCCTGTCGTTCGGCATCGGCGAGCGCGTTGACCCAGTCCGTGCGTGCGGCCTCCCGGTCGCCCATGGCCAGACGGGTGTTGCCCCGTCGCATCAGCGAGCCGACCACGTTCCTGTGGTCCTCCAGTTCCTCGAAGGCGTCCAGCGCCCGCCGCTAGGTGGCTGCCGCCTCCTCGTACCGGCCGAGTCGATGGAGGGCGTAGCCCACGCTGTCCCAGCACTGGGCCTCCTGCCACGGGGCGTCCAGGCGCTGGTAGAGGGCGATGCCCTCCTCGCCGTACACGAGGCCTCTCCCGGGCCGCCCCAGGTTGGAGTGCAGCCAGGAGAGCCCGTTGAGGCACTCGGCCGTCCACAGCTTGTTCCCCGTAGATCGGGCCAGCGCGAGTCCTTGCTCGGCGGGAGCCAACGCCTCCCGGTGTCGGCCGAATCGGAACAGCGCCATGGCCGTCACGAACAGGGCGCGAACCTGTTCGCCGGCCACGCCGAGTTCCTCGAAGAGGGCGGAAGCGCGTTCCAGGTGATCCAGAGCCCGCCTCGTCCACGCGAGGCCTGTGACCCGGTGGTCCAGCTTCTGGCTGACGGCGGTCTGCAGCAAGCCGGCCAGTAACCGGTGTTCGGCGGTGAACCATCGGCGTGCCTGTTCGATGGTGGCGAACGTCTCCGGGACGACGCCCGTGGCGGGGGAGCCGAGGTCGAGTCCGGGCAGCGAGTCCTGCTTGAACAGCAGGTTGGCTTCGTAGGCCGTGAACATGTGGTGGTACAGGACCCGGAGGGTGGCGGCGTGGCGTTTGTCGGTGTCGTCGTGGGTGTGGGTGAGTTCGGTGGCGTAGCCGCGCAGCAGGTCGTGGAGGGTGTAGCGGCCGGGCAGCGGCTGTTCGACGAGGCAGGACCGGGTCAGGTCGGCGAGGAGACGGCGTGTCCGGTGGAGGGGGAGTGCGGTGAGGCCGGCGGCGGCCGGGGCGGTGATGTGGGGGCCGGGGTGGAGGGCGAGGAGGCGGAAGAGGCGTGCGGCGGGTCCGTCCAGGGGCCGGTAGGACCAGGAGAACACGGTGCGGACGTCGGTGGTGGCGCGGAGGCGGTGAACGCGTCCAGGCCGCTGTGCGCCCGCAGATCGTCGGCGATGGCGCGGAGGGGGAAGGCGGGTTCGTACTCGGCGTGGGCGGCGGCCACGGCCAGTGCCAGGGGCAGTCGTCCGCACAGGCGGATGATGTCGGCCGCGGCGGCGGGCTCGGCGGCGAGCCGTTCCGTCCCCAGCCGCCGTGCCAGCGTCTCGTGGGCCTCGGACTGAGAGGGCAGGGGGAGGGTGAGGGGTTTGGCGCCTTCCGACGCGATCAGGCCGGTGAGTCGGTTGCGGCTGGTGATCAGGGTGAAGCAGCCGTCGCAGGCGGGCAGCAGGGGACGGATCTGCTGTTCGTCGCGGGCGTTGTCCAGGACGAGGAGGATCCGCCGGTCGGCGAGGAGGCTGCGGAAGAGGGTGCTGCGGCCGGGGATGTCCTCAAGGATGTCCTGGGCGGGGACGCCGAGGGCGGTGAGGAAGCCGTGCAGGGCGTCACCGGGTTCGACGGCGGGTGCGTGGGGGTGGAACCCGCACAGGTTGACGAAGAGCTGTCCGTCGGGGAAGGAGGAGGCGATCTGGTGGGCGTGGTGGACTGCGAAGGTGGTCTTGCCGACACCAGGAGCACCGCCGATGACGACGACGGGAGCACCGGTCGGACCTGGGTCTCCGCTCACGGCGGACAGCCAGGCGCCCTCCGTCTCCCGCCCCGCGAAAACCGCCAGATCACCGGGCAACTGCGCCGGACGTACAGCCCGTGGAGACCTGCTCCTGCCGTCGCCCGCGACCGGATCTCTCCTCGCACCGGACGGTGTCACACCGGTGTTCGGCCCGGACCGCGTGACATCGTGGACCGCGCCTGACTGCGGTGCGCCGACGGATGCCGTCTCGTCTGGGTCGTCCACGGCCGCGGCCCCGGCCGGATGACCCGAACCACGGCTGCCCGCGAGGGCGGTCGCCGTGCCCGTCGTGTTCGGCCAGGTACAGGGCACGCAACAGCAGATCCCAGCCGGTCTCCCGCAAAGGATGCTGCGTCGTCAGTTCCCGCGCGGCGTCCACGGCCTTCTGCGTCTGTCCGTCCAGGAGCAGGGCGGTGGTGCGGAGCTCCCGGGCGGTCTGTAGCAGTTCCTCCAAGCGGGCGGCCTCAGGAGTGGCGAACAGATAGGGGGCGGCGTCGGCGAGCGCGGCACCGCGCCACATCTCCAGAGCCCTTTCGGTCCTCCACGACGCGCGAGGACCGGCCCCGGTCCATCGACCGGCGCGCCTGGGCCAGGGCTCTCGCTCGAAGCGTACGGTGTCCCGGCTGTCCGGCGGGATGTGCAGGGCGTAGCTCAGGGGCTCGGTGACCAGCACTTCGAACGAGCGCCGCCCGCGCAGATGCCGGGTTCCAGAATCGCGCGGACCTTGCTGACGTGGGCGTGCAGGGACGCCATCGCCCCACCCGGTTCCCGCCCTGACGGCTGTGGCCACAACTCCTCGCACAGCGTCTCGGGAGCGACCGTGTGGCCTTCGGCGAGCAGGAGTCGGATCAGCAGCAGTCGCTGCCTGCGCCGCCCCATGTCCAGCACCGCGCCCGCCCGCCGCACCACCAGCGGACCCAGCACCGCGAAGTCAAGCGACTCCCCCACAGCGGTCACCGTACTCCCGGAAGAGCCGCCCGACGGCGGCGCTCCTCACACGCACATGTCCGTAGGCACATGAGCGGTCCGCTCCCGCGCGGACAGATGCGCCGTGGGCTCGATGACCCACACCGGACGCCACCCCGTCCGCGCCCCGCGCGACCGCTGCCACCTCTGCCGCGTCCGCGCAGTTCGCCGGAACGGAGAACGAGGAGCGGTGCGGGTGATCGGAGCGGAGGACCCCGTCGTCCACCTCCCGCCTACCGATCGGGACATTAGCAGGGCGTCAACCGGCCTGAAGGACTGCGTGGGCAGGACGATTCAGCGCTGCGGCGGACGCCGCCTCCGGCCGTAGCGCCTACACCACCGGGCCCACCGGTACACGGAGGAGCACGTCCGCCGCTGGTCGGATGCCGTGCGTCCGGTTGCCGGCCGCAGGATCGCCGGGTGCCGTGCCGAACCGAAGCGGATCATGAAAGGCGCCGGCCAGGGTCTGGCAGCAGGTGATTTCTTGGAGAACGGCCTTACCCGGGGTGGCTGTTGGCGGAGAAGGACGTAGTGGCGGAGGGAGTTCGCCAGACCTGAACCCGGTGCGTGCCGCGGTCGTAGAGGCGAAGGACACGTCCGTACGCGTCGCGTGCCCAAGGACGGGCCGCCGACTCGTGCGGCCTCTTTCCACCTCAAGGGGACTTCATGGCTCATTCTCACCCGTACTCGAAGATCCGTAGAGGGGGGGTAGCCACGGCCGCTGCCCTCGCCGTCTCGCTGCTGACGTCCGGGGCTGCTCCGGCCGCCGCGACCGACGTCTCCGGGCAGGGAGCCCTCAAGCACTACGTCGCCCTCGGTGACTCCTACGCCGCAGGAACGGGCCTGCCCGGGCAGACGGACGCGACGTGCATGCGCTCCACGGGCAGCTACCCGGCGTGGATCGCCGAGACGTACAAGCCCGCCGTCTTCAAGGACGTCACGTGCGGTGGAGCGACCACGCGCTCGTTGTGGAACAACGAGGGGTCGGCCGCACCCCAGGTCCATGCCCTCACCCAGGACACCGACCTGGTGACCGTCACGCTCGGCGGCAACGACCTCGGCTTCTCCGACGTGCTCACCAGATGCGTCCTGGTCGGTCTCACCACCCGGGAGGGAACTCCTTGCCGGGACGTGGCGGCCAAGGAGGTCGACGCGGGCTTCGCGAGGCTGAGCACGCGTCTGCCCGACATGCTCACCGACATCAAGCGGCGCAGCCCCCGGGCGCGTGTCGTCGTGGTCGGCTACCCCAACCCGTTCCCCGTCGACGGGAGCGCCTGCGGTTCCTCGGTGCCGCTGGCCAAGGGTGACGTCACCTGGCTCCACCAGACCACGAACCGGCTGAACCTCATGCTGGAGATGTCGGCCCTCCTGAGGCAGGTCGAGTTCGTCGACACCTCCTCGGTGTTCCGGGGTCACGACATGTGCCGGCCCCCGTCCGGGCAGTGGATCAACCCGCTGCTGCCGCGGACGTCCGGATCCGCCCACCCCAACGCCGTCGGCCACCTGATGACAGCCGTCGAGGTGTACGAGAGGCTCAAGAAGTAGTCATCGCCCCTCCGGGGTCGGAGCGTCTCTCCGGGCCCCGGAGATCGGGACATGGGCGCCGAGCCTGTACCTACGGAACGGCCGTTGCGGCAGTTCGGCGACAGGCGGTGCCGAGCATGGGGCCGACGAGGGCGGTCACCGGTTTCGAACGGCGCAGGCAGAGCGCAGCCGTCACCGTCCCGGCGACGAGGATCGCCACGAGAAGGACGGCGGCACGAAGTTCGTTCCCCGTGCGGCCACGCTCGACGTCACCCGTTGACCCTCGGCGCCTGATGACTCCGTCCCGTGCCCGTGCCGCCCGGAGAGCGGTGGCCCGGGAGGAAGCGGGTCGGGCGGATCCGAGGGTCGGCCCGGCCGGCCTGCCGGTCGCCGACACGACATGCGGCAGGGCTGACGGCCGGAGGGTCCTCGCGCGCCCGGGCGCGGAGGCTCCTTGCTCCGCCGAGTTCCCCTCATGACCACTCGGACCGGAACAGGGGTCGAGTTCACCACCGTCGGTGAACCGCAGTGCGGGATTCCTCGTAGGAAGCAGTGACGTCCGGGCACATGAGAGCCCTGACCGGACGTCAGCCCTGTCGGCTGTTGTGGCGGCAGCCGGCAGGGCGGCAGAGCCGTTCGTGCCCCGGGCCGCCACCGTTCGATCAGTCAAGGCGGGGCCTCATGGCAATTTCAGTTGCACGCAATTCAATTGATTGCAACTCAACACTGGGCTGTGTTTCTCGTCGGAGCCGGGTTCGCCTTGCCGGCCCCGCCACATCAGGGCGTCAACCCTCATGAAGAAGGACATTGAAGATGCGTATCACCCGACCGACCAGGCCCGCCCGTCTGGTCACCCTGCTCGGCGTCGCAGCCGTGGGCCTTTCCGTCACGGCCGTCACCCTGCCCGGCACGGCCGACGCGACGCCCCGCCAGCCGGTCCGGCCGACGATCGTGCTGGAGCACGGGGCGTTCGCCGACGCCTCCAGCTGGGACGGAGTCGTCGAGCGGCTGCAGCGGGCCGGCTACCCGGTGGTGGCCGCCGCCAACCCGCTGCGCGGACCGGCCGTCGACGCCGCCTACCTGCGCAGCGTCGTCGAGCACATCGACGGCCCGGTGGTCCTGGTCGGCCATTCCTACGGAGGCACCGTCATCAGCCAGGCCGCCACGGGCCTGGGGGAAAAGGTCAAGGCTCTCGTCTACATCGCCGCGTTCCTGCCCGACACGGGTGAGAGCTCGCTGGGGCTGACGAACAAGTTCCCCGGCAGCACCCTTGGCCAGGTCATCGTCCCGGTGAACTACACGCTTCCCGACGGAGCCTCGGGAGCTGACGTCTTCATCAAGCCGGACAAGTTCCACCAGCAGTTCGCCGCGGACGGCCCTGCGGACAAGGCGAGGCTCATGGCCACCGGACAGCGTCCGATCGCCGCCGCCGCGCTGGAGGAGAACTCCACCCGTGCCGCCTGGAAGGCGATTCCCTCCTGGTCGCTGGTCACCACCGAAGACCGGAACATCCCCGTGGCGGCCCAGCGCTTCATGTCGGCCAGGGCACACGCCCGCACGACTGAGATCGACGCCTCGCACGCGGTGACCGTCTCGCGTCCCGACGCCGTCGCCCGCATCGTGGAGAAGGCGGCCCGTACGGTCCGCTGACCGGGACCTGTCGATCCAGGCAGGGGAGCCGCTCCGACGGGCGCTTCCGCAGGCCGAGCACCCGGCCGAGCACGCCACGCACGGCCCGCTGCGGATCCGCACCCAGGAGGTCACCCACACCCCTTGCCCTCCGGCCGCGTCAGTAGTCCCTTTCGGCCAGACGGTGAACCGCGCTCACCCCGTCACCGTTTCCCAGGTGACGAGGCGCCGACATCGGACACCCCAGGTCGGGGCCTGTATGGACCGCCGACCGCCCCGAGCCACCACCTCGCACCACAACCCACATCGAGAGGCAGAAACCACCATGTCGTTCATCACCGTCGGCCAGGAGAACTCCACCACCATCGACCTCTACTACGAGGACCACGGCACCGGACAGCCGGTCGTGCTGATCCACGGCTACCCGCTCGACGGCCACTCCTGGGAGAAGCAGGCCGCGGCCCTGCTGAAGGCCGGTTACCGGGTCATCACCTACGACCGGCGCGGATTCGGCCGCTCCAGCCAGCCCACCACCGGCTACGACTACGACACCTTCGCCGCCGACCTGAACACCGTCATGGAGACCCTCGACCTCCACGACGCCGTTCTCGTCGGGTTCTCCATGGGCACCGGCGAAGTCGGCCGCTACCTCGGCACCTACGGCTCCGCCCGGGTCGCCAAGGCCGCCTTCCTCGCCTCGCTGGAGCCGTTCCTGCTCAAGGCCGACGACAACCCCGAGGGTGTCGACGGGAGCGTCTTCGAGGGAATCAAGCAGGCCGTCACCGCCGACCGGTACGCCTACTTCAGCGCGTTCTACCAGGACTTCTACAACCTGGACGAGAACCTCGGCACCCGGATCAGCGAGGAGGCCGTCCGCAACAGCTGGAACGTGGCCGCCGGCGCCTCCTGGTACGCCTCGCTGGCCTGCGTCTCCACGTGGACCACCGACTTCCGCGCCGACATCCGGAAGATCGACGTGCCGGCACTGATCCTGCACGGCACCGCCGACCGCATCCTGCCCATCGAGGCCACCGGCGAGCTCTTCCGCAAGGCGCTCCCGCAGGCCGACTATGTCGTCGTCGAGGGTGCCCCGCACGGCCTGCTGTGGACCCACGCCCAGGAGGTCACCGACGCCCTCCTCGCCTTCCTCGCCAAGTAAGGGCGGAGTCCGGCCTCTCGCCGGCCGGATGGCGACCCGCAGGCGCCCCGTCACCGTTCGACGGTGACGGGGCGCTGTCCTGGCAGCACAGCAACTATGAAGGCCGCTTCTTCTTGAGCTCGAACAGCACATCCGATGTCGGCAGTTACATGAACGACCGGACGACCTCGGTCTGGACCCGGACCAGCCGCACCGTCTGCATGTACCGGCACGAGGGCTACGTCTACGACATGGGGTGTTACGGGGCTGGTGGCTCGACCGGCGTTCTGCCCATTCTCAACGACGAGCTGACGAGTTTCCGGCTCGTGTGATCCCGACGCGAGGGAACGCCGTACCGGCCGGGACTCAGGCGTGAAGCCGTATGCGGTCCCGGACCGTCCGGGACCGCAGAAGAAACCTCGTGGGCCAGCTGGAACTCAGCGGAGGGCGGACGAGTGACCATCCCCATCCGCCGAACCGTCCCGCTCGGATTCCTGATGCACAGGGCCGCCATTCCTCGGGACCGGGAGCCGATGGCTTCCCTCCGCCCTCTCCGGGAAGGGTGGCGTGGGGGCCGTGTCCATGTCCAGGGCGGTGAGCCGGTCACGGACCTGCCGGGCACTGTGGGCCATGGCTCGCTCGTCGGCGCTTTCGAGGGCTTGGACCCAGTCCGCCCGCGCGCCTTCCCGGTCGCCCTGGGCCAGCCGGGTGTCGCCGAGCCGCATCAGTGTGCCGATGGCGTTCCTGTGGTCGCCCAGTTCCTCGAACGCCTGCGTCGCCCGCTGGTAGGTGGCCACCGATTCCTCGTAACGGCCGAGCATGCGGAGGTTGTGGCCCAGGATGTCCCATGCCTGGGCCAGCTGCCACGGCGCGCCGAGGCGCTGGAACAAGGCGATGCCCTCCTCATTGTACAGAAGGCTCTTATCGAGCTGCCCCAGGTTGGAGTGGAACCAGGCGAGCTCGACGAGACACTCGGCCAACCACAACTCCTCACCTGTCTCCCGGGACAGTTCCAGTCCCCGTTCGGAGAACGCCACGGCCTCCTGGATCCGGCCGAACAGGAACAGCGCACACGCCGTCACGTAGTGGGCTCGGGCCTGTTCACCGGTCGCGTCGAGTTCCTCGAAGATCGTGGTGGCGCGTCGCAGGTGGTGAAGGGCTTGCTCCTGGTGGCCGAGGTAGCCGTGGATGTGGCCGAGGTGGCGTAGGCAACGGCCTTCTTCGAGGCGGTTGTTCTGGCGCCGGGCCACTTCGAGGGCGGGGGTCAGCGCGGTGATGGCCTCCGGCCAGAATTCCTGGCGGTTGAGGTATTCCTTGAGTGACCAGGCCAGCCCGGTGGTGTGGTGGTCCAGCTTCTGGCTCACGGCGGTGTGGAGCAGGCCGGTCAGCACCCGGTGTTCGGCGGTGAGCCATCGGGTCGCCTGCTTGACGGTGGTGAGGCTCTCCGGGGTGACGCCTGGGCCGGGTGCACCGAGGTCGAGGTCGGGCGGTGTGTCCTGTTTGAGGAGCTGGTTGGCCTCGTGGGCGGTGAACATGTAGTGGTCCAGGGCCCGGAGGGTGGCGTGGTGGCGTTCCTGGACGGTGTCGTGGGTGTGGGTGAGTTCGGTGGCGTAGCCGCGCAGGAGGTCGTGCAGGCTGTAGCGGCCGGGCAGCGGTTGTTCCACGAGGCAGGAGCCGACCAGACCGGCGAGTGCGCGGCGGGTCCGGGGGAGGGGAAGACCGGCGAGGCTGGCGGCGCCGGGGGCGGTGATGTGGGGACCGGGGTGCAGGGCCAGGAGACGGAGGAGTCGGGCTGTGGGCTCGTCCAGGGACCGGTAGGACCAGGAGAAGACGGCGCGTACGTCGGTGGTGGAGTCGAAGCCGGTGAACGCGTCCAGGCCGTGGGTGTGTCGCAGGTCGTCGACGATGGAGTGAAGGGGGAAGGAGGGATCGAGTTCGGCGCGGGCGGCGACCACCGCCATGGCCAGGGGAAGCCGTCCGCACAGGCGGATGATGTCGGCCGTGGCGGCGGGCTCGGCGGCCAGTCGTTCGGTGCCCAGGCGTCGCTCGAGGGCTTGGTGGGCCTCCGCCTGTGAGGGAAGGGGGAGGGTGAGGGGTCTGGCGCCGTCGGTGGTGATCAGTCCGGGAAGCTGGTTGCGGCTGGTGATCAGTGTGAGGCAGCCCGCTCCTCCGGGGAGCAGGGGGCGCACTTGTTGCTCGTCGCGGGCGTTGTCCAGGACGAGGAGGATCCGCCGGTCGGCGAGGAGGCTGCGGAAGAGCGTGCTGCGGCCCGGGGTGTCCTCGGGGATCTGCTGGGCGGGGACGCCGAGGGCGGTGAGGAAGCCGTGCAAGGCGTTGCCGGGTTCGACGGCGGGTGCGTGGGGGTGGAATCCGCACAGGTTGACGAAAAGCTGTCCGTCGGGGAAAGAGGAGGCGATGCGGTGGGCGTGGTGGACGGCGAAGGTGGTCTTGCCGACACCGGGAGCACCGCTGATGACGACGGCGGAGGCAGCGGTCGTTCCGGGCCGGCCCGGTGCACCGCTCACGGCCGACAGCCAGGCGCCCTCGGCCTCCCGCCCCGCGAACACCGTCAGGCTGCGCGGCAGTTGTGCCGGACGCATCCGGGGCGGCGACGTGGTTCCCTCGAAATCCGCGGTCTGGTCGTGACTCGCATCGGACCGATCGGCGGCGTCGGCCGGTTCGTCGTCTGCCGGTCCGAGGTCGGCGGTCGCCTCGTCCTCCTCCGGTGTCCCGGACGTGGTCGGCCCGAGCGGATCGCGCCCGTGTCCGGTACTCCCGCCGGAGACGGATGCCGCGCCGAACCTGTTCAGCTCATCGGCTGAGTGAAGGGGTGGCAGGTCGTGGTGGAGGATGCCGTGGTGCAGTGCGCGTAGGGATGGGCCGGGTTCGAGGCCGAGTTCGTCGGCGAGGTGCCGGCGCAGGTCGGTATAGCGCTGAAGCGCTTCGGGGTGCCGGCCGGCCAGGTACAGGGCGCGCAGCAGCAGGGCCCAGCCGGTTTCCCGCAGGGGATGCTCTGCGGTCATTTCCTGGGCCGCGTCCAGGGCCTCGCTGATCCGTCCTTGCAGGAGCAGGGCAGTGCTACGGATCTCGCGGGTGGTCTGCCGCAGTTCTTCCAGGCGTGCTGCCTCGTTGACGGCGAACAGGTGGTGCGCGGCGTCGGCGAACGCGGTGCCGCGCCACATCTCCAGGGCTTTTTGGGTCTCTTCCACGACGCGTTCGGGCCGGCCCTGGTCCATGAACCGGTGTGCCTGGGCAAGGGCCCGCTCGAAGCGCACGGTGTCACGGCTCTCGGGCGGCACCCGCAGGGCGTAGCCCAGGGGTTCGGTGACCAGTACCTCGCAGATGCCCTTTCGGCGCAGGTGTCGGGGTTCCAGGACCGCGCGTACCTTGCTGACGTGGGCGTGCAGGGAGGCCATCGCTCCGCCCGGCGTCCGTCCCGGCTGCTGCGGCCACAGTTCCTCGCACAGCGTCTGCGGGGCGACCGCCCGGCCGTCGGCGAGCAGCAGGCGGACCAGCAGCAGGCGCTGCCTGCGCCGGCCCGGATCGAGGTCCAAGCCCGCCCGCCGTACCACCAGCGGCCCCAGCAGCCCGAAGTCGAGATCCTGCCCCGTAGCCGTCACCGTACCCACCCAGAACTCCGCTCGACGGCGCCACCATCGGAAGCACACATGACCATGACCCTCGGAAGTGTGGGCGACCCGCTGCCGCTGTGAGGAAAAACGGGCCCGCGCGACTCTCGTCGCGGTGACCTGTCCGCCGAGATGGGGGGCGGCTAGGTGATCGGAGCGGCGAGGACCCCGTCGTCCGCTTCCCGCATACCGGACAGGACATTAGCAGGACGCCACTCGACGTGATGAATTCGCCGGCGGCCATGCGCCGGACGGCTTCCTCCTCGGCCCGCCCTGCGACGAACCGGTAGCCGGCCGATTCCGGCGCTGCTGATCCGCGAGCCTGCGTGCCGAGCGGCCTGTGGAGAACCCAGGGGTACGCGGCCCGCTTGCGTCGGCGGCGTCGCAGGGCACGCCGGAGCCCTGCAGATGATCCCAGAGGTGAACTCCTACCGGAGGGGCATCCACCAGACAGATGCCCCTCACCTGCGGCGACGCGTGAACCAGCGTGACATTCGTTCCGTTGACTGATCGGACGGTCGTCGTCAGAAGCGGAGAAAAGACATGGTCAATGTCGAAGGAAGTAGCAGCGCCCGGTTCGAACCGATACGAGCGGCGCTGGCAGCGCACCTGGAGTCCGGAGAGGAGGTGGGGGCGTCGATCGCCGTCGATGTCGACGGCGTCATGGAAGTCGATCTGTGGGGTGGGCACGCCGATGAAGCGCGGACCGTTCCGTGGCACCAGGACACATTGGTCAACCTGTGGTCGACCACCAAGACCCTGAGCAGTCTGGCGGCCCTCGTCCTCGTCGACCGGGGGGCACTAGATGTCCACCGCCCGGTCGCGCACTACTGGCCCGAATTCGCTGCTCAGGGCAAGCAGGAAATCGAGGTGCGGCATGTCCTGGCGCACACCTCGGGGCTCTCCGGCTGGCAGCAGCCCTTCACCATGGACGATCTGTACGACTGGCCGACCGCGAGCGCCCGGCTGGCCGCGCAGGCGCCCTGGTGGGAGCCGGGCAGCGCCTCGGGCTATCACGTACAGACTCAGGGACAGCTTGTGGGAGAGCTCGTCCGGCGGGTCAGCGGCCGTACCCTGACCGAGTTCGTCGACACGGAGATCGCCAAGCCGTCGCAAGCCGACGTCCAGATCGGTGCGCGGCAGGCCGACTGGTCGCGCATCGCCGCGCTGGTGGCCCCGTCGCAGCTCTCCGGAATACCCGCCGGCCTCGATCCCGAGGGGATCTTCACCAAGACCTTGCTCGGAAGTCCCGCCAGGGACGAGCATGTCGACACCCCGCAGTGGCGCCGTGCCGAACTCGGCGCCGTCAACGGACACGGCAACGCACGAGGCATGGCCCGCGCCCTCTCGGTGATCTCACGACGCGGCCAGGTGAACGGCCTCCGGCTCCTCTCCGAGGAGACGGTGGAGAAGGTCCTCGACGTACAAGCAGACGGGGTCGACCTGTTCCTGGGTGTTCCCGTGCGCTGGGGCATCGGCTTCGCGCTCGCCGATGCGAGGACGATGCCGCACATGCCCACCGGAAGGGTCTGCTTCTGGGTCGGCCGGGGCGGTTCGATCGTCATGATGGACCTCGACCGGCGCGTCACGTTCTCGTACACGATGAACCGGCTGGGCGACGGAATCCTCGGCTCGGAGCGCACCCATGACTACATCAGGCATGTGTACGAAGTCTTGGACTCCACCGACTGAAGGCCGGCCGCTCCGCCTTGGAGGCCAGGACCGAGAGCTCCGTGGGCGGAGACGTGCCCCACCGGTTCGGCTTGTGCGGCACGGCGCGGTTCCCGGGTCGGCCCCTCGGCGCGGTGGTCAGGTCTCTGGCCCTGGTACGGCCTGGTGCGTGCCCCGCGAGAACGCCGGTCTCGGTGCCCACAACGCTGCGTCGGGCCGCCATTCGACCGGCGTCCGACTCCACCGCCTGCTGACTTCAGGAACTGGAGAGGCGTTGAGTCTGTCCAGGGTCGGCGATCCTCGCTCAGTACGCGGTGTCAAGGCCACCGCGTACTGGTATGACGGCTCTCGCGCTGCACGCCGCGTGTGGGCTTGCGGGCCGGTCCCCGATCGCGGGGGTAACGATGCTCATCGTCACCCGCAAGAGTGGCCGCCGCCGCAAGCTCCTGCCGCACCAACGCCCACTCGTAGCTCTGGTGTACCTGCGCAAGCACGACACCCTGGCCCAGATGGCAGCCGGACTTCGGCATCTCGGTCGGCACCGCCCACGCCCACACCGCCGCCACGGCGTGAACGCGCAGGTCGTGGCCGACCCGCTCGGGCAGGCGCTGTGGATCTCCCGGCACCCGTTGCACGGGGCATGACGCGAGTGAAGTCATGGCACATCTTCCGAAGATCCCGGATCAGCCCCAACCGCATGACGTCAATCGCCAAGGCTGTCCTCACTCTGGAGAGGCAGCGCTGAAAACGCTCACTGTGTGCGTCATGGGTCGCACGTAGCGCCCCTAGCGCACGTAATGCACATTGATCTTGAGTCCCTTTTGTGTCTCGCGAGCCGCTGACCTGTGGTTTCCTTAACCTGTTTTGGCTCTACATGTTTGCGATGAGGCACCACGTGGAGTGCGTGGCGATCCTGGAGCCGGTGAAGTAACGGCTCTGACCATCGGTCGCGAGCTCGGGGACGGTTCCAGCGCAGGAACCGTCACCGAGCTCGCGACCAGCACGGACGTAGCCGTTGGCCGCGCTGAGGGCACACCCTCTTGCCGGCTGGGGCAAGGCCGGCCATGCCCTCTTGTCGGCGGGATCGGGTTTCACACCCGATCCCGCCTCGTGGCGATCGGTCCTTGGGGAGATCACTCGGCGGTCGCCAGGGGCGGGGCGGTCATGACGATCGCCTCTCGCCTGTCCGGTGCGTGACGCCTCTGTCGCAGCACTGCGGCCCCCGCCGCTGACAGTCTCGGCTCACCTGCGCGAACGGCGTGCCCGCGACCGCTCACCCGCCCGTCAGCTCGCCCGCGGTGGGCATGTCACCACCGCACCGGCAGCGTCCGCCTCCCCCGGATCAGCATCCCCGGGAGCCATTCCCCCGGCTCCCCGTCCGCCGCCAGGTCCGGGCAGCGGTCCAGTAGCGTGCGCAGCGCCACCTCGCCCTCGAGGCGGGCGAGCGGGGCGCCGAGGCAGAAGTGGATCCCGTGTCCGAAGGAGAGGTGGCCCCGGGCCTCGCCCCGCCGTACGTCGAAGCGTTCCGGATCGGGGAAGCGCTCCGGGTCGTGGTCGGCGGCGGCCATGGCGATCAGCACGATGGCACCGCGCGGCACCTGGACGCCGCCGATCTCGGTGTCCTCCAGGGCGATGCGCGGCGTGGTGGTCTCCACCGGCCCGTCGTAGCGCAGCGTCTCCTCCACCAGCCCCGCCGCCAGCCCCGCCGGATCGGCCCGTACGGCCGCCAGCTGATCGGGGTGCGCGAGGAGCGCGCGTACCGCGTTGCCGATCGTGTTGACCGTCGTCTCGTGCCCGGCGACGAGCATCAGGAAGGCCAACGAGACCAGCTCGTCCTCGGTGAGCTGGTCGCCGCCCTCGTCGACCGTGTGGACGAGGGCACTGAGCAGGTCCTCCCCGGGGCTCTCGCGCTTGGCGGCGATGAGCCCGGTGAGATACGGCATGACCTGCTCGTACGCCTCCTTCTCCGCCTCGGGGCTGGTGGGCGCGAGGGTCTCGTTGGACCAGGCGTGGAAGGCGGCGCGGTCCAGGCCGGGGACGCCCAGCAGTTCGGAGATGACGATCATGGGGAGCGGGGAGGCGAACGCCTCGATGAGGTCGGCGCGGCGCGCTCCGTCCGCCGTCATGCGGTCCAGCAGCTCGTCGGTGATCTCCTGGACGCGCCCCCGCATCCGCTCGACCCGCCGGGCCGTGAACTCCTGCGACACCAGCTTCCGCAGCCGGGTGTGGTGGGGCGGGTCGCTCATCAGCATGTTCGCGTTGCCGAGCATGTTCAGGGCGTACGGCGGGCTCCAGCCGGGCTGCCGGTACTCGCGCTGCCA
Organism: Streptomyces exfoliatus; assembly: GCF_000725545.1. GTDB lineage: Bacteria > Actinomycetota > Actinomycetes > Streptomycetales > Streptomycetaceae > Streptomyces > Streptomyces exfoliatus. The sequence goes on from NZ_JNZP01000007.1 coordinate 239,108, forward strand.
GTCCCGGCTGAGGTGCGGGGAGCTGAAGGCCTCGCGCGCGGCCTCGTACCCGACCACGAGCCACACCACCCCTCTGTCGGGCCCCAGCACCTGGTGCACCGGACCGCGCTCGCGCAGTCGGCGGTAGGCGACGTACGGGTCGGCGGTGAAGTCGGGGCTGAGCGAGGCGAGCACCTCGATCCCGCCGGGGCTTTCGGGCCGGTCGGTTCTGTCGGGTATCGCGGGATCGGCGGCGGCTTTCTCGGTCTCGGTCAAGACGGAATTCCTTTCCCTCAGACCCGGGTTAATACTCCAGCTGTAGATCGTGATCTTGATCGCGGTGCGGCCGCCGCGCGTTGAGCGGCCTCATGCTGGGATGGGCGTCTCGCGGGTCATTTGCT
>NZ_JNZP01000008.1 GCF_000725545.1 Streptomyces exfoliatus
TCGCCGCCAAGGGCGCCCCCATCGCCGGCATCGGCGTCGCCGGCGCCCCCTCCGGCGACCTCGACGAGAAGTTCGCCCAGGCCGGCGTCGCCGCCCTCGGCAAGTAGTCCGGCGCTCGCGCCGTACGAGGACCGGTGCCATGAACGCGCTCGCCGACACGCTCCTGGCAGCCGCGGCCCGCGGGGACACCGAAGCCGTACGCGCGGCCCTCGCCGCGGGCGCCCGGGTCGACGCCCGCGACCGGCACCGGCGCACCCCGCTGCTGCGTGCCGCTCTGGGCGACCACGTCCCGGCCGCGCGGGTGCTCCTCGCGGCGGGCGCGGACCCGAACGCACAGGACGACCGGTGCGACAGCCCCTGGCTGGTCACCGGTGTCACGGGGAGCGTCGCGATGATGCGGACCCTGCTTCCGGCGGGCCCGGATCTGCGGCTGACCGACCGATACGGGGGTACGGCCCTGATCCCCGCGGCGGAACGGGGCCACGTGGCGTACGTCCGGGCCGTCCTCGCCGAGACCGCCATCGACGTGGACCACGTCAACCGGCTCGGCTGGACGGCCCTGCTGGAGGCGGTGATCCTCGGTTCGGGGGCCCGTCCGCACCAGGACGTCGTCGCCCTGCTGCTCGCCGCGGGCGCGGACCCGGGGCTCCCGGACCCCTACGGTCGCACCGCCCTGGACCACGCCGTCCGTCACGGCCTCACGGAGATCGCCGCGCTGCTCGCGGGAGCGGCGGGAGTGGCCCCTACCCCCGCGCCTGCGCGAGACCCCGGCTGATGACCAGCCGCTGGATCTGGTTGGTTCCCTCGAAGATCTGGGTGATCTTGGCCTCGCGCATGTAGCGCTCGACCGGGAAGTCGCGGGTGTAGCCGTAGCCGCCGAGGACCTGGACGGCGTCCGTGGTGACCTTCATGGCCGTGTCGGTGGCGATGAGCTTGGCCGCGCTGGCCTGGCGGCTGAAGGGGCGGCCGAGGTCGCGGCGGCGGGCCGCGTCCAGGTAGGTGGCGCGGGCCGCGTCGACGGCGGCGGCCATGTCGGCGAGGAGGAAGCCGAGGCCTTGGTGGTCGACGATCCTGCGGCCGAAGGTGGTGCGCTCGTTGGCGTACGCGACGGCGGCGTCGAGGGCGGCCTGCGCGAGGCCGGTGGCGCAGGCGGCGATGCCGAGCCGGCCGCTGTCGAGGGCGCTGAACGCTATCTGGAGGCCCTGGCCCTCGCTGCCGACGAGCCGGTCGGCCTCCAGGAGGGCGCCGTCCCAGTAGGCGGAGGTGGTCGGGACGGCCTGGAGGCCCATCTTGCGCTCGGGGACGCCGAAGCTGAGGCCCTCGGTGGCGCCCGGGGCGAGGAAGCAGGAGATGCCGTGGCCGCCGGGCGCGGTACGGGCGAAGAGCGCGTAGAAGTCGGCCCTGCCGCCGTGGGTGATCCACGCCTTGGTGCCGGTGACGCGGTAGCCGCTGCCGTCGTCCTGGCGCTCGGCCTTGCAGCTGAGGGCGGCGGCGTCGGAGCCGGCCTGCGGCTCGGAGAGGCTGTAGCCGCCGATGGTCCGGCCCTCCAGCATCGCGGGCAGCCAGCGTTCCTTCTGCTCGGCGGTGCCGTAGGTGTGCAGCGGGTGGCAGGCCAGGGTGTGGACGCTGGTGGCGACGGCGACGGCGGCCCAGCGCGCGGCCAGCTCTTCGAGCACCTGGAGGTAGACCTCGTACGGCTGGCCTCCGCCGCCGTACTCCTCGGGGTACGGCAGGCCGAGGAGCCCGGCCTCGCCGAGGGTGGCGAAGAGCCCCTCGGGATAGGTCTCGGCGGCCTCGTACTCGTCCACCCGGGGAGACAGCTCCTTGTCGGCGATCTCCCGGGTGAGGGCGATGAGGTCCGCCGCTTCGGGGGTGGGAAGCAGGCGGTCGACATCCATGGCGACTCCAGCGCTCAAAGTGGTACTGGGGCGGGTACTGCAGTACCGGTTAGCGTAGCGCAGAAGGGTGCCGCCGTAACCCCCCGGAAAGCCGGCCTGGAATACTGGCGGCGTGATCGAGACCTCAGCCACCGACGCCCCGAAGCTGACGGGCCGAGGAGCCGCGCGCCGCACCGCCCTCTTCGAGGAACTCGTCGCCCTCCTCGTCGGCGAGGGCTTCGCCCGGTTCACGCTCGACGATCTCGCCGCCCGCCTCCACTGCTCGAAGCGCACCCTGTACGGCCTGGCCGGAAGCAAGGAGCAGCTCGTCAGGGCGGCGGTCGTGCACTTCTTCCGGCGCGCCACGGCCCGCGTCGAGGCGGTCCTCGCCGCCGCGACCGACCCCGCCGAGCGGCTCGCCGCCTACCTGCGGGCGGTTTCGGCCGAGCTGGCGCCGGTGTCGCCACAGTTCTTCGACGACGTGGCCGCCTTCGAGCCGGCGGCGGAGGTGTACGAGCGCAACACGCGCGCGGCGGCCGGCCGGGTCCAGCAGCTCATCGAGGAGGGCGTGCGGGCGGGCGTCTTCCGCGAGGTGCACGTGACCTTCGCGGCCGACGTCATCTCCTCGGTGATGGTCCGCATCCAGCGGCGCCAGGTGGCCGCGGCGACCGGCCTCGCCGACGCGGAGGCGTACGACCAGCTGGCCGAGCTGCTGCTGAGCGGGCTCCGCAGGGCCTGAGGCGCCTCGGCGGGGGCGGGACGGCCGCGGCGCCGTCGGCAGGGACCCGATTGGCCGGTTTCCGCCCGCGTTCGATCACTCTGCGCAGGTGATCCACTACTGTGTGCGGCGCCAACGACCACCCCCACTCAGGGAGACCTCCGCGTGGAGCGCAGCCGTACCGCCCTCAGGATCCGTGCCGTCCTCGCCGCCATGGGCGTCACCGCCGCCCTCGCCGCGGCCCCCGCGGCACAGGCCGCCCCCGCCGAGCAGGCCGGGAAGCCCGCCTCCGCTCCCCCTGCCCCCTGCACCGGGGAGTTCGAGGGCGACAAGCGGCTCGGCCCGAAGTTCCTGCCGAAGAAGTGGCAGGAGCCGGTCGGCCCGCTGCTCAACCGCTACCACCGGACCGGGAAGCTGTCCTCCGCCGACTTCCTGAAGAAGTACTGGGAGGGCCCCGCCGACACGGGCAGCTGGAAGTACCCGCCGAACGACGGCTTCGGCGAGGTCAACGGCACCGTCGACAAGGCGCCCGAGCTGCTGGCGGAGGGCGAGCGCCTGGACCGCTTCGGCTCCGAGTACGGCTCCTACCTGGCCCCGGCCGGTGACGCCTACGCCAAGCGCGCGCTGCCCCCGCAGAACCTCAACACCCGGGACGCGGAATTCCCCTGCGACTACCACCTGTACGAGGTGACGCGGTCGTTCGTGGTCTGGGAGGGCTCCATCGCCCCCTGGTTCGAGCAGCCGGGCGGCGGCCGCCAGATCAAGCTGGACCCGGCCTTCCTGAACCCGGGCGAGGGCCAGCGGCTCAGCGTCAAGTGGCTGCTCGACAACGGCTACCTGGTGCGCGTCCCCGCGTGACGGACCGCCGCGCGCTGGAACGGGCACTCCGGGAGGCCGGAGTGCCCGAGGCGTACTACTGGATCGAGGGCGTCCACGAACCGGCGCCCACCCCGCCCGACTTCGTCTATCTGCGGACGCGGCCGGGCGGGTCCGGCTGGGAGACCGGGGTGTACGAGCGGGGCGGGTACGAGCCGGTCGCCACGCACGCCACCGAGGCCGGCGCCTGCGTCCACCTCAGGACGCTCCTGGGCGTGTAGGGCCGGCAGTTGCGGCGACGCAATTCAGGGTGTGGGCTAAGCCGCGGGAGAAGGGCGGCCAAGGTCCGGACAGCGGTATGTTGCGGTCAGGACTACTTCACCTGGGGGCCGAGTGACCATGCGGAACGGCCGCACCGTGCGTGACCTGCGACGCGAGAACCGCACCGCCGTCCTCCAGCGTCTCTACTTCGACGGGCCGCTGAGCCGCTTCTCCCTCGGCCCCGCCACCGGCCTCAGCTCCGGCTCCGTCAGCAACGTGGTCGCGGAACTCGTCGCGGAGGGCCTGGTCGAGGAGGCGGGCAGCGTCGACTCGGCCGGCGGGCGCCCCCGCACCCTGCTCCGGATCACCCCCGGCAGCGGCTGCATGATCGGCGTCGACGTCGGCGAGACCAGGGTGAGGATCGAGCTCTTCGACCTCACCCTCACCGAACTCGCGCGCACGGAGCGCCCCTTGGCGGTCGACAGCCCCCATCCTCACGACCGGTACGAGGTCGGCGTCGTCGTCGGCCACATACGGGAGGGCATCGCGGAGGTGCTGCGGTCCGCCGGTGTGTCCGCCGAACGGCTCCTCGGCGTCGGCGTCGGCGTCCCCGGCATCGTGGCGCGCACCGCCGAGGACGGCGCGGTCGTGCACGGCCAGACCATCGGCTGGGACGGCGTCCCCCTGGAACGGCTGCTGCGGGAGAGCGTGGAGCTGCCGGCCGCCGTGCCGTACTGGATCGACAACGGCGCCAAGACCCTCGGCCAGGCCGAGATGTGGTTCGGCTCCGGCCGGGGCGCGCGCAGCGCCGTGGTCGTGCTCTTCGGCTCCGGCGTGGGCGCCTGTGTGGTCACGGACCCGCTGGGTCCCGGCCGGGCGATCGAGTGGGGGCATCTGACGGTACGGGTCCGGGGCCGCCGCTGCCGCTGCGGAGCCCGGGGCTGCCTGGAGGCGTACGCGGGCGCGGAGGCGCTCCTCGATCGGTGGCGGGAGGCGGGCGGGCGTCCCCCGGCGGGCGCGGACGAGGAGACGGCCCTGACGGCGATGCTGGCCGCCGCGTACCCGGCGGCCCCGGGAACGGACCCCGACGCGACGGCGCTGGCCGTCCTGGAGGAGACGGCCGAGTACCTGGGCGCCGGCTTCGCCGACCTGATCAACCTCTTCCAGCCCGAGCGCATCCTCGTCGGCGGTTGGGCGGGCCTCCAGCTCGGCGCGCGCTTCCTGGAGACGGTGAAGGGCTACGCGAAGGAGTACGCCCTCGCGTACCCGGCGGCCCGGGTCGCCATCGACATGGGCACGCTCGGCCCCGACGCGGTCACGGTCGGCGCGGCGATCCTGCCCCTGGCGGACTTCTTCGCCCGCGGCGGCCGCCGCGCGGAGACGGATCCCCCCGAGGAACAGCCGGCCTGGGCGTCGACGCTACGGGGCAGAACGGCGCACTGAGCTTGTCTTCGGCCCGCCACTTCTCTCCGCCCTTCGGACGGAGCGAGCGCGCGGAACGGCCCCGCCCTCGCGATCAGTCCGGAGCTCGACACCGACGTGGCAAGGGGGCGGGGGGCGGCCTCGCTACGCCACGGAGCCTATGCGGCCGTCCGGTTCGCGGGGCACGTCGTGGTGGATCGGGGTGTGGGCGCCCGTGAGGGAGGCGCCGCTGCCGCCGCGGCGGTTCGCGACGATCTCCGCGCCGATCGACAGGGCGGTCTCCTCGGGCGTCCGGGCGCCGAGGTCGAGGCCGATCGGGGAGCGCAGCCTGGCGAGTTCGAGTTCGGTGACGCCGACCCCGCGGAGGCGCTCGTTGCGGTCCTCGTGGGTACGGCGGGAGCCCATCGCGCCGACGTAGGCGACGGGAAGCTTCAGGGCGGCCTGGAGGAGGGGCACGTCGAACTTGGCGTCGTGCGTGAGGACGCAGAGGACGGTACGGCCGTCCACCTCCGTCGACTCCAGGTAGCGGTGGGGCCATTCGACGACGATCTCGTCGGCCTCGGGGAAGCGGGCCGGCGTCGCGAAGACGGGCCGCGCGTCGCAGACGGTGACGTGGTAGCCGAGGAACTTGCCGACCCGGACGAGGGCGGCGGCGAAGTCGATGGCGCCGAAGACGATCATGCGGGGGGCGGGGACGGAGGACTCGACCAGGAGCGTCAGCGGCTGCCCGCAGCGGCTGCCGTCCTCACCGATCTCCACGGTGCCGGTGCGGCCCGCGTCGAGCATCGCGCGGGCCTCGCCCGCGGCGGTGCGGTCCAGCTCGGGGTGGCCGCCGAGCACCCCCTCGTACGAGCCGTCGGGGCGGACCAGGAGGGCCCGGCCCATGAGTTCCTCGGGTCCGGCGGTGATCCGGGCCAGGGCGGCGGCCTCCCCCGTGGCGGCGGCCGCGACCGCGGCGGGGAAGACCCCGCCGCGGACCGGGGTGACGAGGATGTCGATGACGCCGCCGCAGGTCAGGCCGACCGCGAAGGCGTCCTCGTCGCTGTAGCCGAAGCGCTCGACGACGGTCCTGCCGTCTTCGAGGGCCTGCACGCACAGGTCGTACACCGCCCCCTCCACACACCCTCCGGAGACCGAGCCGATGGCCGTGCCCTCGCTGTCGACGGCGAGTGCGGCTCCCGGCTGCCGGGGCGCGCTGCCGCCGACGGCCACCACGGTGGCGACGGCGAAGACGCGTCCCTGCTCGACCCACCGGTGCAGCTCTTCGGCGATGTCCAGCATCTCGGTTCTCCTCTGGAAGGTGTGGGGAGGGCGGCGGTGTCGGCGTCAGCCGACGCCGAGCCAGCTCTCGAGCGGGTGGATCGCGAAGTACACGACGAAGATCGCGGTGAGGCCCCACATGAAGGCTCCCACCTCGCGGGCCTTGCCCTGCGCCACCTTGATGACGGCGTAGGAGATGACACCGGCCGCGACACCCGTGGTGATGGTGTAGGTGAACGGCATCAGGACCACGGTGAGGAACACCGGGATCGCCACGGAGCGGTCGCTCCAGTCGACGTGCTTGGCGTTCTGCATCATCATCGCGCCGATGACGACCAGGGCGGCGGAGGCGACCTCGGCCGGCACGATCGCGGTGAGCGGGGTGAAGAAGAGGCAGGCCGCGAAGAAGGCGCCGGTGACGACGGAGGAGAGGCCCGTGCGGGCGCCCTCGCCCACGCCCGTGGCGGACTCGACGAAGACGGTCTGGCCGGAGCCGCCGCCCACGCCGCCGATGACGCCGCCGGCGCCGTCGATGAACAGGGCCTTGGACAGGCCCGGCATGCGGCCCTTGTCGTCGGCGAGGTTGGCCTCGGAGCCGACACCGATGATGGTGGCCATGGCGTCGAAGAAGCCGGCGAGGACCAGGGTGAAGACGATCATGGTGATCGTGATGTAGCCGACGTCGCCCCAGCCGCTGAAGGACACTTCGCCGATGAGCGAGAAGTCCGGTGCGGAGACGGCGCTCCCGTTGAGCTCCGGCGGACCGGAGAACCAGGCGCCGGCGCCCTTGGCCGGGATGTCGGCGACCGCGTTGACGATCATGGCGATGACCGTGCCCGCGACGATGCCGATGAGGATGGCGCCGGGGATGTTCCGGGCCTGCAGCGCGAAGATGAGCAGCAGGGTGACGGCGAAGATCAGGACGGGCCAGCCCATGAGCTCACCGGCCGGGCCGAGGGAGACGGGACCGCCGCCCGGGGCGGGGTTCTCGTGCACGAAGCCGGCCTTGACGAAGCCGATGATCGCGATGAAGAGGCCGATGCCGATGGTGATCGCGTGCTTGATCGCCAGCGGGATCGCGTTCATGATCATCTCGCGGAGGCCGGTGACCACCAGGAGACAGATGATCACGCCGTAGGCCACGCACATGGCCATCGCCTGCGGCCAGGTCATGACGGCGATGACCTGCGAGGAGAGCACGCCGGAGACGCTGAGTCCCGCCGCGAGGGCGAGCGGGACCTTGCCCCAGAAGCCCATCAGGAGAGTGGTCACCGCGGCGGCGAGCGCGGTCGCGGTGATGAGGGCGGGCTGGCTGAGGACGTTGCCGGCCACATCCTTGCCGCCGAGGATCAGGGGGTTGAGCAGGAGAATGTACGCCATCGCCATGAAGGTGGTGACGCCGCCGCGGATCTCCGTCGCGACGGTGGATCCTCTCTCCGAGATGTGAAAGTACCGGTCGAGCCAAGAGCGGCCGGCGGGGACGTTGGAGCCGGAGCCCGCGTCCTCCGAAGCGGTCTTGGGCTCCACAGACGACTGGGTCATGGGGCCTACTCCCAAGGTTCAAAGGGGCACCCGCATCAGACTTCGAAGGACTCTGATCTGGTTGAAGTTGCGGGATTTGGGATGCTGCGTGGGCTGCACGACCCGGGGGACGGCCCGAGACGAACGAAGTGAATCGGTACTGCGGTGCTGCTGGTACTGACGGGTGGTGCTGGTGGTGCTGGTGTTACCGGTGGTGCTGGCGCTACCGGGAGCGGCCGGTGGCGCGGGGGGTTACTCCGGGCGGTGCGGGCTGGGGGGAAGTGTGACGTTCCTGGGGAGGCACGTACCGCCCGGAGAGTTCCTAGAGGGTGCCGGTGAGCGCCTCGGGGCGGACCGGCGTCTTGTTCAGCTCCAGGCCCGTCGCGTTCCGGATCGCCGCGAGGACGGCCGGGGTCGACGACAGGGTGGGGGCCTCGCCGATGCCCCGCACGCCGTACGGCGCGTTGGGGTCGGCCAGCTCGAGGTAGTCGACCGGGATGGTCGGCGTGTCGAGGATCGTGGGGATCAGGTAGTCCGTGAAGGAGGGGTTGCGCACCTTCGCGGTCTTCGGGTCGACGATGATCTCCTCCATCACCGCGACGCCCAGGCCCTGGGTGGTGCCACCCTGGATCTGGCCGACCACGGAGAGCGGGTTGACCGCCTTGCCGACGTCCTGGGCGCAGGCCAGTTCGATGACCTTGACCAGGCCCAGCTCGGTGTCGACCTCCACCACCGCGCGGTGCGCGGCGAAGGCGTACTGGACGTGGCCGTTGCCCTGGCCGGTGACGAGGTCGAAGGCCTGGGTGGGGCGGTGCCGCCACTCCTCCTCGACCTCCACGGCCTGGTCCTCCAGGACGTCCGCGATGGTGGCGAGGGCCTCGCCGCCGTCGGTGACGACCTTGCCGCCCTCCAGGAGGAGTTCGGCGTTGGCCCAGGCGGGGTGGTACGAGCCGAACTTGCGCCGGCCGATCTCCAGGACCTTCTCGCGGACGAGTTCGCAGGAGTTCTTGATGGCGCCGCCGGTCATGTACGTCTGGCGGCCCGCGGAGGTCGAACCGGCCGAGCCGACCTGGGTGTCGGCGGGCTGGATGGTGACCTGCTGGACGCCGAGCTCGGTGCGGGCGATCTGCGCGTGGATGGTGACACCGCCCTGGCCTACCTCCGCCGCGGCGGTGTGGACCGTGGCGACGGGCTCGCCGTTGATGACCTCCATGCGGATCCTGGCGGTCGAGTAGTCGTCGAAGCCCTCGGAGAAGCCGACGTTCTTGATGCCGACGGCGTAGCCGACGCCCCGCACGACACCCTCGCCGTGGGAGGTGTTGGACAGGCCGCCCGGCAGCGCGCGGACGTCCGCGCTCTCGCCGGCGGTCTCCCACTGGCGCTCCGGCGGCATCGGGCGCGCCTTGACCAGGCGGAGCAGCTCGGCGACCGGGGCGGGCGAGTCGACCGGCTGTCCGGTCGGCATGATGGTGCCCTGCTCCATGGCGTTGAGCTGGCGGAACTCCACCGGGTCCATGCCCAGCTTCGCCGCCACCTTGTCCATCTGCGCCTCGTACGCGAAGCAGGCCTGGACGGCGCCGAAGCCGCGCATGGCGCCGCAGGGCGGGTTGTTGCTGTAGAGGCCGATCGCCTCGATCTCCACGTCGTCGACGACGTAGGGACCGACGGAGAGGGAGGCGGCGTTGCCGACGACCGAGGCCGTGGACGACGCGTAGGCGCCGCCGTCGAGCACGATCTTGCACTTGAGGTGCGTGAGCTTGCCGTCCTTGGTGGCACCGTGCTCGTAGTACAGCTTGGCCGGGTGCCGGTGGACGTGCCCGAAGAAGGACTCGTAGCGGTTGTAGACCATCTTGACCGGCTTGCCGGTGCGCAGCGCGAGGATGGAGGCGAGGATCTGCATCGAGATGTCCTCGCGACCGCCGAACGCACCGCCGACGCCCGCCATCGTCATGCGGATCTTCTCCTCGGGCAGGCCGAGGCAGGGGGCGATCTGCTTGAGGTCCGAGTGCAGCCACTGGGTGGCCACGTACAGGTCGACGCCGCCGTCCTCCGCCGGTACGGCGAGGCCGGACTCGGGGCCGAGGAAGGCCTGGTCCTGCATGCCGAAGGTGTACTCGCCCTTGACGATGACGTCGGCCCGCTTGGCGGCCTCGTCGGCGTTGCCGCGGATGATCGGCTGGCGGTGCACGATGTTCGGGTGCGGGACGTGGCCGGAGTGGTGGTCGTCGCGGTTCTCGTGGACGAGGATCGCGTCGGGGGCGAGGGCCGAGGCCTCATCGGTGATGAGGGGCAGCTCCCGGTACTCGATCCTGATCTTCGCGGCGGCGCGGCGGGCGGTCTCCGGGTGGTCGGCGGCCACGAGGGCGACCGGCTCACCGTGGTGACGGACCTTGCCGTACGCGAGGACCGGGGTGTCCTGGAACTCCATGCCGTAGTTCTTCGCGGCGGGCAGGTCCTCGTGGGTGAGGACGGCGTAGACGCCGTCCATCGTGAGGGCCTCGGAGGTGTCGATGGACAGGATCTCGGCGTGCGCGACCGTGGAGCGCAGGATCTGGCCCCACAGCATGTCCTCGTGCCACATGTCCGAGGAGTACGCGAACTCGCCGGTGACCTTGAGGGTGCCGTCCGGGCGGAGGGTGGACTCGCCCACGCCGCCCTTGACGTGGTTCTGGGTGACCTCGGTGGGCGTGCCCGCCGGGACCGTGCGTGTGTGCTGAGCCATCGTCAGACCGCCTCTTCCTGACGCTCCTGGCGAGCGGCCGCGAGGCGGACCGCGTCGAGGATCTTCTCGTAACCCGTGCAGCGGCAGAGGTTGCCGGAGAGCGCCTCGCGGATGTCCGCGTCCGTCGGGGACGGGTTGCGCTCCAGCATCTCGTCGGCCGCGACGAGCAGACCGGGGGTGCAGAAGCCGCACTGGACGGCGCCGGCGTCGATGAACGCCTGCTGGATGGGGCTCAGTTCGACGCCCTCGCCCGTCTGCGAGTCCTGACCGGGCTTGGCCTCCCACTTCTTGGCGGCGTCGAGCGAGGTGCCGCAGGCACCGGAGGCGCAAGCACCTCCTTCCCTACGGGCCTGCCCGCGCTCATTCGCGTATTCGGCGAGGCCCTCGACCGTGACGACCTCGCGGCCCTCGACCTGGCCGGCGGCGACGAGGCAGGAACAGACCGGCACCCCGTCGAGACGGACCGTGCAGGAACCGCACTCGCCCTGCTCGCAGGCGTTCTTGGAGCCGGGCAGACCCAGGCGCTCACGCAGAACGTAGAGGAGGGACTCGCCCTCCCAGACGTCGTCGGCTTCCTGCGGACGACCGTTGACCGTGAAATTGACGCGCATGGTTATGCAGCTCCCTCAAGCGTGCGGCCTGCGCCGCGGTACTGCTCCCAGGTCCAGCCGAGCTGGCGGCGGGCCATGATGCCGACGGCGTGGCGGCGGTACTTCGCGGTGCCCCGGACGTCGTCGATCGGGTTGGCGGCGCCGGAGCAGAGGTCGGCGAACTGCTTCGCGATCGAAGGGGTGATGATCTTGCCGTTGTCCCAGAATCCGCCCTCCTCCAGAGCCGCGTTCAGGAAGGCCTCGGCCTCCTTGGCGCGGATGGGGGTCGGCGCGGCGGAGCCGATGCCGGTGCGGACGGTCCGGGTCTCCGGGTGGAGCGCCAGGCCGAAGGCGCAGACGGCGATGACCATCGCGTTGCGGGTGCCGACCTTGGAGTACTGCTGGGGGCCGTCCGCCTTCTTGATGTGGACGGTCTTGATGAGCTCGTCCGGCTGGAGCGCGTTGCGCTTCACGCCGGTGTAGAACTCGTCGATCGGGATGAAGCGGCTGCCGCGCACCGACTCGACCTCGACCTCGGCGCCCGCGGCGAGCAGGGCCGGGTGGGCGTCGCCGGCGGGCGAGGCGGTGCCGAGGTTGCCACCGACGCCGCCGCGGTTGCGGATCTGCGGGGAGGCGACCGTGTGCGAGGCGAGCGCCAGACCGGGGAGTTCGGCCCGCAGGCTCTCCATGATCCGGGTGTACGGAACGGAGGCGCCGAGGCGGACGTTCTCCTCGCCGACCTCCCACTCGCGCAGCAGCTCGATACGGTTCAGGTCGAGGAGGTACTCGGGCCGCCGGTGATCGAAGTTGATCTCGACCATGACGTCGGTACCACCTGCGATGGGCACGGCCGTGGGGTGCTCGGCCTTGGCGGCGAGCGCCTCCTCCCAGCTGGCGGGGCGAAGGAAGTCCATGGTGGCTCTCTTCTAGTGATTCTGGTGATCGGGGGTCGAACGGTGGGGCCCGGGGGGACGGCCGGCCCTCGACATCGTGTTCATGTGCTGTTCACGCGGTGTGTGGCCTAGTACACAAGGCCACGATCGCCCGGGTGCAGTCACCGAAAACATGAAGGAGTTGGCCGGGTCCTGTTGTCGTCTTGTAGATTCGAACGAACGGCGGGGAACAGAAACCTCGCTGTTTTCCCCTGGAAACGGTGGCACCACCCCACCGTCGACAACGCGACACACCCCCACCCCCCAGACGAAGGAACGGCGGCGACACGATGCGGCTGCGCGCACTGCTGGAGAACGACGCGCTCGGGCTGCGCCTGCTCGGCGGCGAGGACGAGCTCGACCGCACCGTCCGCGGCGTGATGACGACGGACCTCAAGGACCCCAGCCGGTACCTTTCCGGCGGCGAGCTGGTCCTCACCGGCCTCGCCTGGCGGGCCGAGCCGGACGACTCCGAGCCCTTCGTCCGGATCCTGGCCTCCGCCGGGGTGGCCGGCCTCGCCGCGGGCGAGGCGGAACTCGGCGACATCCCCGACGATCTCGTACAGGCGTGTTCACGCCATCGGCTGCCGCTGTTCGCGGTGAACGAGTCCGTTGCGTTCGCGACGATCACCGAGCACGTTGTTCGACAGGTGTCCGGCGAGCGGGCCGGTGACCTGGCGGCCGTCGTCGACCGGCACAGGCGCCTCATGACCTCGGGACCGGCCGGCGGCGGACCCGAGGTGGTCCTCGACCTGCTCGGCTCCGACCTGGATCTCCGCGCCTGGGTCCTCTCCCCCACCGGCCGCCAGATCGCGGGCGCGGGCGAGCCGCTCCCGGCCCCTCTCGCCGCCACCCTGGCCGGTGAGCACCTGGCCGCCACCCGGACGGGCCGGCGCGGCCCGCACCGGCTGAGCACCGGCGGGACGGCGTACTCGCTCTTCCCGATCCGCAACACGGGCCGGGGCGCCGCCCCCGCCTCCCGGGACGTGCGCGAGACGGTCCTGTCCGACTGGCTGCTGGCCGTCGAGGCGGACGCCGGGGAGTGGCCGGCCGCCCGGCTCGACCTGCTCCAGGGCGTCACCCAGCTGATCGCCGTCGAGCGGGACCGCCGCGACGCGGCCCGTACGGTGCGCCGCCGGCTGGCCCAGGAGGTCCTCGAACTGGTGCAGACGGGCGCCGCGCCCGCCGAGATCGCGGCCAGGCTGCGGGTCGCCGCCCCGGTACTGCTGCCCGGCCTCGGCAGCGCCCCGCACTGGCAGGTGGTCGTCGCCCGGGTCGAGTGGGAGCAGGAGGCCGGTCAGGGCACCCCCGTGGACGGCGGTCCGGTCGCCCAGGCGCTCCTGGAGGAGATCCTGGTCGACCCGGCGACCGTGGGCGCCGAGTCCGCCGACCGGATCGCCGTCGCGCACAGCGGCGACGAGGCCATCGCCCTCGTTCCGCTGGCCGCCGGGCCGCTGCCGGACAGCGAGGACGAGAACCCGGTCCCCGCGCTGGGCCTGCACGCGGACGCGCTGCTCGCCGCCGTACGGGCCCCGCTCTCCGCGGGCCTCGCCGACGACGGGCGGCTCACCCTCGGCGTGTCCGCCGCCGTGCACTCGGCGGAGGGGCTGCGCGGGGCCCTGGAGGAGGCCAGGCACGCCCGCCGGGTCGCCGCCGCACGCCCGGGCCGGGTCTGCGCCGCCGGGCACCACGAACTGGCCTCGCACGTCCTGCTGCTGCCGTTCGTGCCGGACGACGTCCGCCGCGCCTTCACGGCCCGGCTGCTCGACCCGCTGCGCGACTACGACCGCCGGCACCGCGCGGAGCTGATCCCGACCCTGGAGGCGTTCCTGGACTGCGACGGCTCGTGGACGCGCTGCGCGACCCGGCTGCACCTGCACGTGAACACGCTGCGCTACCGGGTGGGCCGGATCGAGCAGCTCACCGGACGCGATCTGTCGCGTCTGGAGGACAAGCTCGACTTCTTCCTCGCGCTGCGGATGAGCTGAGCGAGCGGCCGGGAAGGCCCCTGCCGGGGTCCGAGCCTTCGGAAAGCCCCGAAAGTCACCTTCGGGATTCACCCCTTCGGGCGAGTCCGCCCGAGTGACGTCCGGGCCGGTGGCGGCCCCCGGGCCCGGGTGGCCGAGGGGCCGCCCGGGGGCCTGATCCCGGGCTCCGGGGCGATCTGACGGACTCTCGGCCGCCCACCACGGAGCCGTACCCCGATCCACCGCCCTCTTGTGAAATCTTTCACCTGACCCCTTGGCCAGGTACTCCCGTTCGTGCTCTGATGCGGTTCTCACTCAACAGCTCAATGGCGCGCTCGGGGAGGGCAATGTGGCGGATACCGCCATGTCTGGTTCCGAATCAAGGGGCGGCGAAGATCCGTCCCTCGCCTATGGCAAGGAGAGTCCCGTAGAGACCGCCATATGGCGGCTCCGGTCCCGGGGATGCTGGACGGACGCGGCAGCACTGCTCGCACCGCACGCGGCCGAACCGGCCGCCGCACTCGAAAGGGCCGCGCTGCTGATCGAGCGCTGCCTCTACACCGAACAGGGCTGGGCCGACGCCGAGGAGGCGCTCCGGGCGGCCGAGGCCGTGGCCCGCACCGACGAGGAACGGGGGGCCGCAGCCTGCGAACGCGGCTATCTCGCCTACGCGTCCACGCTCCTCGGGGTACGTGACAGGGCCGACGAGGCACGGATGGCCCTGGGCCGGGCCGCCGCCCTCATCTCGCCTTCCGGCGAGGGCCGGCCGCTGCTCGACCTGCGGCGCGGGCTCATCGCCCAGAACCTCGGCGACTCCCCGCAGGCCGCCCGCGCCGCGTACCGCAGGGCCCACGCGGGGGCCGCGGCGCAGGGGGACTCTCTGCTGCTCTCCTCCACCTGGCGGCACCTCGCCGGACTGGCTCTGCGGGAAGGGGAGTTGGCGGAGGCGCGGCACGGTTTCGCGGAGTCGCTCCGCATCCGTGAGGAACTGGGATACCTGGTGGGTACGGCTCCGGCGCTCACCGCCCTCGCCACCACGGAGACGGAGCCGGAGGCGGGCCGTCTCCGCGCCGAGGCGCGCCGCCTCTTCCGTCTCCTCGGCGGCGTGCCGACCTGGCTGGCGAGCCAGCTGACACCGCAGACCGCGGCCTGAAGTCCCTTGAGGTGAGGGGTATCTGACCGCCACTCACCACAGTCCGGTCAATCTCTCGGCGCCAGGCACACCAGGCTCTCGTCGGTGCCGACGAGGAGGGAACCGGCGCCGGTGACGGCGACCGCGCGGACCGGGGGGCCGGGACGGAACGACAGCGTCCGGCCTCCCTCCGGGTGGTGGAGTCCGACGAGTCCGTCGGCCCAGGCCACGGCGACCAGCGGGCCGTGCGGGGTGTCCGTCGCGTGCAGGGAGACCACGGGCGAGGGCCGCTCGACGAGGGGCTCGGGGCGCGGGTCACGGCCCGGGGTCCAGAGCCGTACCGTCCCGTCGACGCCGCCGGAGCAGACGAAGGGGGTCTCGGACTCGACCGCCGCGACCGCCGTGACCCGGCCGCTGTGCGAGGCCGCCTGGTGCAGCCCCCTCAGGCCGAAGGCGTGCACGGAGCCGAGCCGGTCCCCCACCACCACCGAACCCGCGATCGCCGCGAGCGCCGTGCCCGGATGGCGGGCCAGGGTCGCAGAGACGGCCTCCGTGAGGCGCTCCAGATACGGGGCACGGGGCGCCGCCCCCCGTACGGTGTGCAGCCGGCCCCGGTCGTCCAGGAGGAGCACCGTGCCGTCGGGCGCGGGCGCGAGCGCGGTGATCCGGCCCGGCACGGTGTGGGCGAGGCGTCCGGCGGGGCTCGCGTCGGCCTCGTGCAGCAGTCGTACGGTCCCGGTGCGGTCGCCGACGAGGAGGGTCCCCTCCAGGGGCCCGCCGGCCGCGCCGAGTACGGTGACCGGGCCCGGCCAGGGCGGGGTCAGGTCGCCGAGGTGCCGGGCCCAGCGGAGCCGCCAGGGCGCGCCCGCCGCCAACTCGGCCAGCGTCGGGCGCAGTCGGGGGTCGGCGCCGTCGCCCAGCGCGGCGAGAAGCACCAACGCCCGCTCACCTGGAGCCTGTTCGCGGCAGAGCGACTGTCCGGCCCGCATCCAGGCGGCCCGCAGTCCGCCGTGGTCCCCGGCGGCGTTCTCGCCGGGGCGTGCGGACGGTTCGGGACCGTCGAGGGTGCCGGGCAGACCCGCGGCGGCGGATCCGGTGACGTACGCCGTGGTGACGAGGAGCGGGTCGGCGACGCAGACGGCCACCGGGTCGGCGAGGTCGGGCTGCGGCCGGGGCGGCTCCGGCCGGGTCGCGTCGGCGGGTTCCGTCTCGCCGTCGAGGTCCACGACGGTCACCCGGCGGTCGGCGCGCAGCGCGGCGAGGGCCGGGGTGCCGCTGCGGGCCTCGACGGCGAGACGGATCCGCCCCACGCCGGCGAGTTCGGCGATCAGCTCGGTGAGCGCGGCGGGTTCGGCGGCGGCGTGCAGATCGGTCAGGAGGAGGACGGTGCGTCCGGCGGGCCGGGCCTCGCTGGTGGCCAGGGCGTGCACGAGGTCGCCCGGCGACCTGGCCACCACACCGAGGCGGTCGGCGATCGTCCAGGTCGCGCCGAGCGCGCTCTGGCCCGCGAGCGGCACGAGCGCCCGGGCGGCGCGGCGGCGGGGCCGGCCGGCGCGCGGGCCGTAGGTCGCGAGCCAGCCGAGCAGCGCCGTCTTGCCGCTGCCGGGGGCACCGGTCACGAGGCAGAGCCGGGGCGCCTCGGGATCGGTGAGCCAGCCGACCAGGGCCGCGGCCTCGGCTTCCGTGCCGGTGACGGGTCGGCGTCCGTCCCATGCCGGGGACGGGGTCGCGGACGGCATGGGACACCTCACGGGCGACGCGGTGCGGGCGGCTGACGTCAACGACCTTAGTGGTCCGGGGCGCCCGGCGGTTGTGTTGTCGATCAGCCCGGATCAGGACCCGGCCTGATCGACAGGACACCCCCTAGCAGTCCGATCCGGTGAAGTGCTCCCGTACCAGGGTCTGCACGACCGTCAGGTCCTGGACGATCAGGGCGTCCAGGAGGGCCGTGTGCTCGGCGGCGTCGGCGACGAGCACGCCGTGCCGGAGGGTGGGGGCGCTGATCAGGGGCCACTGGGAGCGGCGGTGGAGGTCGTCGGCGACGGCGAGCAGTTGCTCGTTCCCCGCGAGGGAGAGGACGGCCCGGTGGAAGGCCCGGTCGGCCTCCGCGTAATGGGCGCGGTCGCCCCGGGCGGCGGCGGTCGACGTCGCCTCGGCGAGCGGCCGGAGCGCGGCCCAGCGGGCGGCCGGGACCGTGCGGGCGAGCCGCAGCATCACGGGGACCTCGATGAGCGCGCGGACCTCGGCGAGCTCCGCGAGCTCACGCGGGGTGCGCTCGATGACCCGGAACCCGCGGTTCGGCACGACCTCGACCGCGCCTTCGACGGCCAGGCGCTGCATGGCCTCGCGGACGGGGGTGGCCGAGACGCCGAAGCGCTCGCCCAGGGCGGGGGCGGAGTAGACCTCGCCGGGGACCAGCTCACCGCCGACGAGGGCGGTACGGAGGGCGTCGAGGATCTGGCCGCGGACGGAGTGGCGCACGACACGGGGGGCGGGGGCGCCACCGGACGGGGAGGGCGCCGGTTCGTCGTGGGTGTGCTCACCCCGGGCGTACTCGGCGCGCCGCGCCGCGCCACCCGGAGGCCGCCCGGCACCACGAGGACGTGCGGCCCCGCGCTCCCGTTCGGCACCACGAGTCGCTTCCGTGCTCTGAGCCGCTTCCACCGCATGCGGGCGGTCCGCGCCGTGAGGCGCCTCCGCCTCGTGGGGCCGTTCCGCGCCGCGGGCCTGTTCCGGTACGCGTACGGCGTCGCCGAAGGGCGGGGACGGCTTCTCCGTCGCCCGCTCGCGCGCTGCGCCCTGCTCCACCCGGGTCCTCCTGCGGCCTCGTGCCGGGCCCGGCTCGCGTCGCCCGGGTCCTCTGTGCACCATAGGCGAACGGACCGACATCACGGACGTGGGGAACATACCTCGCTGGTGAGAGCGGTGGGCCGGTGGTGAGAGGTGACCTCGAATCGGGTAAGGTAAGGCTAACCTGCCAACGCTCGCGATTCGGTGGTCCACATGACCGTCCCCGCCCTGTTGCCCGCCCCCCTGACCTCGCCCGTCGCGGCCGCCTACGCGCGCCTCGCCGAGGTCTTCCCCCATCTGCGGATAGACGAGATCGCCGACGGTGAGCGGCTTCCGCGCGGCGCGGGCTGGGTCGGCGCGGAGGACCTCGCGGCCGGCGGCCCCGACCTGGACGCCTTCCTCGCCTGGGACAACGCGCAGGTGCTGCGCGACTACGGCACCCAGGCCCGCCCCGACGTCGTCGCCAGCTTCGGACTGCACCGGTACGCGTGGCCCGCCTGTCTCCTCGTCACCGTCCCCTGGTTCCTGGACCGCAGGGTCCCCCGACTGCCCGTCGGGAACGTGTCCTTCCAGCGCGCGCTCGGCCGCCTGTCGGTCCGGATCGAGGAGTTCGCCTGCCTGCCGGGCGATCCCGCCGCCGCGCTGCCCGGCGCCCGGGTCGTCGCCGACGAGGACGCCCTCCGGGCCGAGCTGCGGGCTTCGCTCGCGGAGCACTTCGAGGCGGTCCTCGACGGTTTCGGACCCCGGATGCGGCGCGGCCGCCGGGCCCTGTGGGGAATGGCGACGGACGAGATCGTCGAGGGCCTCTGGTACGTCGGGGCGCTGCTCGGCGAGGAGCGGCGGGCGATGGACGAGCTCGAACTCCTGATGCCGGGCACCGCCAAGCCGTACAAGCCCTACGCGGGCTCGGCGGCCTTCCGCGAGCTGGCCGGCTCCGAGGGTCCCGACGGGGAGCCGCGCGCCACGCGCGACCGGGCGACCTGCTGTTTCTTCTACACCCTGCGTCCCGACGACACCTGCCTCACCTGCCCCCGCACCTGTGACGCCGACCGCGTCCGGCGGCTGGCCGCGACCGCCTGAGGCACCCGAGTGATTACGCCACCCGGACGGGTGGCGTAAATCGAACTCAAATCCCCTTCCCTGCATGGGTGTTCGACCAGATCGCACCTATTCGTATGTCCTGGCGCCCCGATGGCGTGCTCTTGCCCGGAAACCCCTTGAGCACCCCACGGGGTCGGCCAGTATGGGCCGCCAAACGCCCTACTGCGATGCAAGGGACACCGCATGAGACTGACCGACATATCGCTGGACTGGCTGCTTCCGGGTGGCGTGATGGTGGCCGGAGTCCTGACGGCGGTGGCGGTGCTCGCGCGCGGGAAGCGCGCCGGTGACCAGGCCGCGGCAGAGGACTCCTGGGAACGCAGTGAGGAGCGCCGCAGACGCAAGGAGGCGGTCTACGGCACCGCTTCCTACGTCCTCCTCTTCTGCTGCGCCGCGGTCGCCGCGGCGCTGTCCTTCCACGGACTCGTCGGCTTCGGCCGGCAGAACCTCAACCTCGCCGGGGGCTGGGAGTACCTGGTCCCCTTCGGCCTCGACGGCGCCGCCATGTTCTGCTCGGTGCTCGCGGTCCGCGAGGCCAGCCACGGCGACGCGGCCCTCGGCTCGCGCCTCCTGGTCTGGCTGTTCGCGGGCGCGGCGGCCTGGTTCAACTGGGTGCACGCACCGCGCGGCCTGGGCCACGACGGCGCCCCGCAGTTCTTCGCGGGCATGTCCCTCTCGGCGGCGGTCCTCTTCGACCGGGCCCTCAAGCAGACCCGCAGGGCCGCGCTCCGCGAGCAGGGCCTCGTGCCCCGCCCGCTGCCGCAGATCCGGATCGTCCGCTGGCTGAGGGCGCCCCGGGAGACCTTCGCCGCCTGGTCGCTGATGCTCCTGGAGGGCGTACGGACCCTGGACGAGGCGGTCGACGAGGTCCGCGAGGACCGGAAGGAGAAGGAGCAGAACCGCATCCGCCGGCGCGACCAGGTCAAGCTCGACCGGGCACGGCTCAAGGCGATCAACCGCCAGCACCGGTCCTTCGGGCTCGGCAGGGGCGGCGGACGCCAGGTCGAGATGGCCGCGCTCAACGCCTCACCCGGGGCCGGTACGGGCCCGGGTCCGGGGTCCGGCGGCAGTCCGGGTTCCGGTTCCGCCACGGCGTCCGTCCAGGCCGCCGTCGCGGAACCCGCCATAGCGGACCCGGGACAACTGCCGCTTCGACCCCGGCCCTCCCTCCAAGCCGTCAGGGGAAGTGACTCCCGGACGGTGGACCTCACCGCGGAGGACGACACCCAGACGCTGCCCCGTCTCGACTCCCTGGAGCGCAAGCTCAAGGACCTGGAGCAGCAGTTCGGCTGAGCGTCCCACCCTCCGCACATCCTCCGCACCGCACACCGGCGGGGGGGCCCCCCCCCCGGGCGCCCCCGCCGTTCAGTTCGAACCACACCACCTTGCCGACCCCGTGGTCCTCGACCCCCCAGGAGTCGGCCAGGGCCTCGACGAGGACGAGCCCCCTGCCGTGCGTACCGTCGTCGGCGGGCGGTACGAGCGGCGGCGCGAGTCCGGGGACGAAGTCCCGCACCTCGACGCGCAGTTGTTCGGGCACGACCGTCGCGGTCACGACGGCCCCGTGCTCGGTGTGGACCAGGGCGTTGGTCACCAGTTCGCTGGTGAGCAGTTCCGCCACGTCGGAGGCGCCCGGTCCGCCCCACTTCCGCAGCAGGTCACGCAAGGCATGTCGCACCTCCGGCACCGCGGTGAGATCCGCGCATCCCACCTTCCTGAGCAGTTGAGTCGGCTGTCGTGCCTCCCCTGCCATAACCCCCACCCACAGATCGCGTCGAACAGGCTCACGGGGATGCATGCCCCCGCCGGTTCGTCCGCATTCCCTCAGGGCCGGGGCACGTTCCGAAGGTTCGAGCGGGCCATCTGGAGCATCCGGCCCACTCCGCCGTCCAGGACGATCTTGCTGGCGGAGAGGGCGAAGCCGGTCACCATGTCGGCGCTGATCTTCGGGGGGATGGACAGCGCGTTGGGGTCGGTGACGACGTCCACCAGGGCCGGGCCCTTGTGCTTGAAGGCGTCCTTGAGGGCGTTCGTGAGCTGTTTGGGCTTCTCGACCCGGACGCCGTAGGCGCCCGCGGCGCGCGCGATGGCCGCGAAGTCGGGGTTCTTGTTCGTCGTTCCGTACGAGGGCAGTCCGGAGACCAGCATCTCCAGCTCGACCATGCCGAGCGAGGAGTTGTTGAAGACGACCACCTTCACCGGCAGGTCGTACTGCACGAGGGTGAGGAAGTCGCCCATCAGCATGGAGAAGCCGCCGTCGCCGGAGAGCGACACGACCTGGCGGTTCCGGTCGGTGAACTGCGCGCCGATGGCCTGGGGCAGGGCGTTCGCCATCGAGCCGTGGCTGAACGAACCGATGATCCTGCGCCGCCCGTTGGGGCTGAGGTAGCGGGCGGCCCAGACGTTGCACATGCCGGTGTCGACGGTGAACACCGCGTCGCCGTCGGCGAGGTCGTCGATCACGGAGGCGACGTACTCGGGGTGGATCGGGACGTGCTTCTCCACCTTGCGGGTGTACGCCTTGACGACGCCTTCGAGGGCCTCGGTGTGCTTCTTCAGCATCTTGTCGAGGAAGCGGCGGTCGGTCTTGGCGCGGACCTGCGGGATCACACAGCGCAGGGTCTCGCGGACGTCGCCCCAGACGGCGAGGTCGAGCCGGGAGCGGCGGCCGAGGTGCTCGGGCCGGACGTCCACCTGCACGATCTTGACGTCGTCGGGCAGGAACGCGTTGTACGGGAAGTCGGTGCCGAGCAGGATCAGCAGGTCGCACTCGTGGGTGGCCTCGTAGGCGGCGCCGTACCCGAGGAGCCCGCTCATGCCGACGTCGTACGGATTGTCGTACTGGATCCATTCCTTGCCGCGCAGGGCGTGGCCGACGGGTGACTTGATCCGTTCGGCGAACTGCATCACCTCGGCGTGCGCCCCTGCGGTGCCGCTGCCGCAGAAGAGCGTCACCCGGTCGGCCGCGTCGATCATCCGTACCAGTGCCTCGATCTCGGCGTCTCCGGGGCGGACGGTCGGCCGGGAGGTGACGAGCGAGGTGTCGGCGCCCTTCTCCGGGGCCTCCTGGGAGGCGATGTCGCCGGGCAGCGAGACCACGCTGACCCCGCCGCGGCCGATGGCGTGCTGGATCGCCGTCCGGAGCAGCCGGGGCATCTGCTTCGGATTGGAGATGAGTTCGCTGTAGTGGCTGCACTCTCGGAACAGCTGGTCGGGGTGGGTCTCCTGGAAGTAGCCGAGGCCGATCTCCGCGGACGGGATGTGCGAGGCGAGGGCGAGCACCGGGGCCATGGAGCGGTGTGCGTCGTACAGGCCGTTGATGAGGTGCAGGTTCCCCGGCCCGCAGGAGCCGGCGCAGGCGGCGAGGCCGCCGGTGATCTGGGCCTCGGCGCCGGCGGCGAAGGCCGCGACCTCCTCGTGCCGCACCTGGATCCAGTCGAGCGCGGGGGTACGGCGGATGGCGTCGACGACCGGGTTCAGGCTGTCACCGACGACGCCGTACAGGCGCCGGACGCCCGCGCTCACGAGGATGTCGACGAACTGTTCCGCCACGTTCTGTTTGGCCATGGCTCCATCAACCCATGGCCCGACGGGATGCGCCCGACGGGATGCGCCCCGTGGGTTACGCCTCCCAGACGCCCACCCCCGTACGGTCGTCGGCGTAACCGGTCACCCTGAGCTGGCTGTCGGCGAGGAAGGCGGCCAGGCCGGGCGGCTCGGCACCGGCCCAGCGGGCGGCCAGCTCCCGGGCGAGAGCGGGCTCACCGCGCATCGGCTCGGCGAGACCGGGAGAGGCGAGGAGCAGGGTGTCACCGGGACGGGCGACTGAGGCGCGGAAGCGGAAGGGCTCGGCGGGCGGTGGTACGGGACCCTCGACGAGCGGCGCGGGAGCGGTGGTGATGCCGAGGTCCATGGTGAGCCGGTCGCCCTCTTCGGTCTCCTCGTTCGTGGAGGCGACCGGCTCCGGCGGCGGGGAGCCGAAGCCGACGACGGGGGCGCCGGTGACGGCGGCCGGTTCGGGCAGGAGCGGTTCGATGTCCTGCCAGGCGCCGTCGCGGAGCCGGAAGAGACCGCCGCCGCCGATGCCGAAGAAGACCCGGGTGCGGCAGGCGGGGTCGGCGGGCACGAGGAGGCAGCGGAGGGTCGCGGTGTACTCGTCGGGGGCCAGGCCGCGTTCGGCGGCGCGGGCCCTGAGCTTGCCGTAGGTGCGGTCGGTGAGCCGGTGCAGCCCGGACTTGAGGTCGCCGCGGCGGCCGGTCCTGATGTCCTCGGAGAGCCGGGCGTGGCTGCGGCAGACGGCCTCGGCGATCCACCGGCAGGCGTCGGAGGCGGCGAGGTGGGCGTCTTCGGCGGCGCGGGATCCGGCGGCGACGGCGATGAGGACGAGGGCGGTCTCGTCGTGGCCGAAGCGGGCCGTGAGCAGGGCGTCGCGGCGGGGCTCGCCCCGGTAGCGGGCGGAGTCGCCCCGTACGGAGGCGGCCCGCACGGTGCAGGTGCCGTAGCGGGCGCCGTCGAGGACGGTGTCGGGGACCAGTTCGCCGAGTTCGCCGGGACGGGCGACGGGCAGGGCGGTCGGCTCGGCCTCGTAGGTGGGCGGTCTGCTGCCGACGAACCCGGTACGGGGCCGGGGCACGGAGACCTCGACGGTGAGGTCGCGGTCGGCCGCGTCCGGGTCGGCGCCCGCGCCGGTGTCGGCCTCGCCAGGGACCGGGCCGAGGGGCGGCACCGGCACCTGGACGGTGGGCGTCTCGACGACCGGCGGTTCGGGAGCCGGGGGCGCCGGAGGAGGCGGCGAGGGGAAGGTCCTGGGTCCGCCCGAAGGGGACTCCCAGGGCGCCTTGTCGTCCGCGTGCGCCGGTGTCCGGGCCCGCTCCGTCGTCATGTCCGGCGGGCGCGGCGAGGGCGGGCCCGTCGTGGCCCTGGTCGCCGTGACGAAGTGGTCGTCGAGCGTGTCACCCGAGACCGCCGGGGCCGTGTCCGGCACCGACTCGTCGTAGAGCTTGTCCCACCAGTTGCTGTCCCCCTGCTGAGTCATGCCCTTATTGTCCACCGCGCACGGCGCCCGAAAACGGGACATCAGGAAAACCGTTGCTGCAAATGGGTGGTCCGCCGGGCGGCCCCACCCCCCACGGGAAGGACGCCCGGCGGACCGTCGTGATCAGCGCACGTCGTAGGCGCGGACCACGGTCTGGATGACGGAGTTGCCGTTGGCGTCCGTCAGTTCGGTCTTCAGGGTGACGGGCTTGCCGGTCGCGCCCGCGTGGTTCACGGTCGCGGTCCAGGAACCGCCCTGCTGGGAGACCCGCGCTTCGGTCCAGGTCGTACCCCCGTCGTAGGAGTACGAGAGCTTGGCCGAGGTGAGCGCTGCGGGGGTGTAGCCCGCGTGACCCGTCGCGGTGAGGCCGATGTGCTGGCCGTCGGTCGCGGCGAGGGTCTTGAGTCCGTCCTCCGGAAGGTCGTACCGGGGGAAGAGAATCGGGATGCCCTGAGAATAGACGCTCTCGTCAAGCTTGGAGGTGAATTTCCACACCGAGTTGACGGATGTGGAGCGGGCCCACACCTTGCTGCCTATCTTCATGGTGTTCTGCTCGAGTGTGTACGTCCCGGCGTCGGACGGTACCTCGAACACTCCGAACGGCCATCCGGTGCTGCCGAGGACCTCGCCGTCGCGGCTGAGGCTGAGATTGCCGATGTCTCCGAAGGAGCCGGCCTCGGCGTGGTGGGTGCCGTCGCCCCACATGGCGTCGGCGAAGCCGATGAGGTTGCCCTGGCGCTCGGAGACGAGGATCGGCTCGCCGGTCGTGTCGCGCGGGGCCGTGGGGGCGAGGACTCCGTCGTACCAGGCCTCGGTGCGCCGCTCGCCCGCCGTGTAGGCGCGGGGCGTGCCCCTCATGAACTCGCCGAACGGGAAGCTGCTGCTGACCATCTGCTCCCAGCGCGTGTCACCGGCTGTGTAGTACTCGGCCCGGGTGCCGGGGGCCGGGAGCGGCTCGATCCAGCTGAAGGAGACGCTGGTGCCGTCGGGCCGGACGGCGGCCGGGCTCTCGATGAAGTCCGTCGCGATGCCGGCCGAGCCGTAGGTGGCGTCCGTACGGCCGAGGTTGCCGTCGTGGACCCGGTAGGTCTTCTCGTCCCGGATCGACCCCGTCTCGGGGAAGGCGAGGCTGTAGACGTACGGGCTCTTGGCGGTGGCCTGCCAGGCGAGGGTGACCTCGCCCGCCGCCAGCTTGGCGAGCAGCTGGGCCGCCTCGTCGGCGGGGACGGCGAGGGCTGCGAGGCCCAGGCCGGTGAAGGAGCCGCCGGGGTACCAGCGGTGGGCGGTCGAGCGGTGCAGCAGGACGGCGACGGCCCCCGCGGCCTTGGCGTTTCGGGTGACGGCGCCCGCGTTGGTGGAGTCGTCGGGCAGGCGGACGAGGGCGATGCGGCCCTGGACGCCGGCGGCCTTGAGCTCGTCCGGGGTGCCGGTTCCGGCGTCGACGAGGCGGGCGGAGCCGGTGCCGTCGAGGTTGTCGGAGCCGAGGGAGGCGGTGACCGGGTGCAGGGTCAGGCCGTCGGTGGTGCGCAGCGAGGTGATCTTCGGGGCGGCGGCGCGCCAGTAGCTGCCGAACTCGAAGTCGCCCTCGTCGGCGGCGCCTTCGACGGAGGCGTAGTAGCCGCGGATGGTGCGCGGTCCCGCGGCGGTGCCGGAGTGCAGCCAGACGTCGTCCCAGGAGCGGGCGAACGCGAGGGTGGCGCCGCGGAGTTCGGTGGCCTTGTCGGTCCTCACCGACAGCTTGTGCGCCCTGCGGGCGTCGAGGACGACGGTGGTGTCTTTCTTCAGCTCCAGCTGCGGGCGGCCGAGGTAGCTGAGCGAGTCGTTCAGCGTGGCGCCCTCACCCGCGTCGGGGGTGGTGACGAAGGAGGAGAGGAAGTAGCTGCCGGGGCGCAGGCGGTAGACCTGGTCGGCGGCGCCGTCGTTGAAGCGGCGTTCGCCGCTGGCGTCGTCGGTGCCGATGACGTCGAGGGAGGAGGCGCCGGCGGCGGGCTTGCCCTGACGGTCGATCAGCTTGACGCGCAGGGTGACGGTCTCGGGCTCGACGTACAGCGAGAACGGGGTGGAGACGTGCGTGCTCCCAGTGCCGGTGGCGGCGCCGGTGGCGACGATCCGCCCGGTGACGTCGCCGTACTGTGCGCGGTCGAGGCGGGCCGCGGGGTCGATGTCCAGGGGGACACGGACGGTGGCTCCGGCCGGGACGGTGACGGTCCGCGCGCCGAGGCGGGCGACCGAACTCCGCACGGGGGTGCCGTCGTTGCCGGTGACCTTCTCGACGGCCAGGGCCAGGGTGACGGGGGCGTCGGAGGTGTTGGTGTACGGGACGGAGACGGTGGTGCGGTCCGTGCGGTCCTGCGGCCAGTTGAACGTGCCGCCCTGGACGGCCGGCGCGCCGAGGACCGTCTGGTCGACGGCGGCCTTGACGTCGAGCCGGCCGCCGCCGACCTCGCGGACGTCGCCGGGGACGGAGCTCTCGGCGGAGCCGACGAGCGCGGCCTTGACCTGCTGGGCGGTCCAGTCGGGGTGGCGCTGCTTGACGATGGCGGCGGCGCCCGCGACGTGCGGGGTGGCCATCGACGTACCGGACATGGACTGGTAGGCGTACACGCCCCGGCCACCGGCCGCGGCGGCGGAGATGCCGACGCCGGGCGCGGCGATCTCGGGCTTGAGGGTGTGGTTGACGATGGTCGGGCCGCGGCTGGAGAACCACGCGGTGGAGTCGTCGCGGTCGGTGGCGCCGACGGTGAGCACGCTGGGCGCGCAGCCGGGCGAGGAGACCGTGTTGAGGGTGGGGCCGGTGTTGCCGGCGGCGATGACGAACAACGTGCCCTCGTTCTGGGCGAGTTCCTCGGCCGCGACGCTCATCGGGTCGGTGCAGTCGGTGGGTACGGGGCTGCCGAGGCTCATCGAGACGACGTCGGCGCCCTGGGCGACGGCCCACTCCATGCCCGCGATGATCCAGGAGGCGGCGCCGGAGCCGTGGTCGTTGAGGACCTTGCCGTTGAGGAGGCCCGCGCCGGGTGCGACGCCCTTCTTCGTGCCGTCGCTCGCGGCGCCTGAGCCGCCGACGGTGGAGAGGGTGTGGGTGCCGTGGCCCTGGCGGTCGTC
Organism: Streptomyces exfoliatus; assembly: GCF_000725545.1. GTDB lineage: Bacteria > Actinomycetota > Actinomycetes > Streptomycetales > Streptomycetaceae > Streptomyces > Streptomyces exfoliatus. The sequence goes on from NZ_JNZP01000008.1 coordinate 27,250, forward strand.
GGCGGTGTCGGAGTCGGTGAAGTTCTCCGCGGCGGTGATGCGGCCCTTGAGGTCGGGGTGCTCGGCGTCGGCGCCGGTGTCGAGGACGGCGACCTTGGTGCCCGTGCCGTCGTAGCCGGCGGCCCAGGCCTCGGGGGCGTGGACCTGCTTCGTCGACCGCTCCAGGGTGGCCTGGACCTTGCGGTCGAGCCAGAGCTTCCGGATGCCGGAGGCGGAGCGGGCCGCGGGGGCGTTCACGTCGGCCCAGAAGGTCGCGGCCTGCTTCTTGTCCGCCTTGAGCGCGACGCCGTCGACGGTCTTCAGGACCTGGCCGCGCCGGGCGCCGCGCGGGGCGGCGGGGACGGACCGGGCGAGGTCGGTGCCGTAGACCGCGATGAGGGGGAGCGTGGTGGTGGAGGTGTCGTCGTAGCCCTGCCGGACGAGTCCGGTGACGTTGAAGAGTTCCTGGTCCACACGGCCCGCGGCGAGGGCGGCGGTGGCGGCCTCGGGGTAGACGTACAGGTCCTGACCGGAACGGCGGGTCTGGACCAGGGGGACGGTGCCGTCCTCGCGGGGCAGGGCCGTGGCGGCGGGGTTGCCGTCGGCGTCGCGGCTCACCACGACGCGGTCGCCGGTGACCAGGGTCACGGTGACGGGCCGGTCCCCGGCGCGGGCCGCGGCCTCGCTTCCTACCAGCGGTCGCTTGCCGGCCGTGTCGTCCTGCGGCTCGTTCGCCGTGGACGGCGCGACCGCGGTGACGGCCAGGACGACGGCGGTCGCCGCCCCCAGGGCCGTACGCGAAATCGGGCGCATCGCTCTCCCCATCTGATTCCGGAAATTGGGCGCAGAACACCCGTCTCCGGAGGCTGTCGGTGCTGCGGTGGCGCCACATTGGCAGAGGTGAGGGCGGTACAGGGATGATGGGGAAGGCGGGAATACGCCGTGGCCGTTTCCCGCCAGGTCACCAACGGAACGAATGCCTCCGGTGAACGTCCCGGGAAGATCCGGGACGTCCGCCGCGGGTACGGCGAGGGGTGGGGCATCCATGCTGGGAGCGATAGGACTCGACGAGCGCCAGGAATCCGCGTACCGCGCGCTGGTCGCGCTGGGCGCGGCCGAGGTGACCGATCTCGCGCACCGGCTCGCACTGCCCGAGCGGGACACCGAGCGCGCGCTGCGCCGCCTCGAGTCGCAGGGGCTCGCCGCCCAGTCCTCGGCCAGGACCGGGCGGTGGGTGGCGGCGCCCCCGGGGGTGGCGCTCGGCGCGCTCCTCACCCAGCAGCGGCACGAACTGGAGCAGGCGGAGCTGGCGGCGGCGCTGCTCGCCGAGGAGTACCGGGCGGAGGCGGCGGAGGCTGCCGTGCACGACCTGGTGGAGGTGGTGACCGGCGCGAGCGCCGTCACCCACCGTTTCCTCCAGCTCCAGCTGGGCGCTCAGGAGGAGGTCTGCGCCCTGGTGACGGGCAAGCCGATCGCCGTCACCGGCCTGGAGAACGACGCGGAGGAACAGGCCGCCGAGCGGGGGGTGCGCTACCGGGTGGTGATCGAGCGCGAGGTGCTCACGCTCCCCTCCGGGCTCCTGGAACTCTCCGCGGCGCTCGGCCGCGAGGAGCGGATCCGGGTCGCCGACCGGGTCCCCACCAAGCTGGTGGTGGCCGACCGGTCCCTCGCCATGGTCCCGCTGACCGGGCGGGGCGTGGAGCCCGCGGCGATCGTGGTGCACGCGAGCGGGCTCCTCGAATCGCTGCTCGGCCTGTTCGAGTCGGTGTGGCGGGAGGCGCTGCCGCTGCGCCTCGGGGCGGGCGCCCAGATCACCGAGGACGAGGCCCCCGGCCCGGACGCCATGGACCTGGAGATCCTGTCGCTGCTGCTCGCCGGGATGACGGACGCGAGCGTGGCCAAGCAGCTGGACCTGGGGCTCCGGACGGTACAGAGACGGGTGAAGGGCCTGATGGAGCTGACCGGGGTGACGACCCGTCTGCAGCTCGGCTGGCACGCGTACGAGAAGGGCTGGGTGGCCCGCGGCTGAGGCCGTACGAGAAGGGCCGGGTGGCCCGCGGCTGAGGCCGTACGAGAAGGGCCGGGTGGCCCGCGGCCGACGTCCGGGCGTGTGGCAGGGTGAGCGGCTGGTTCCGCATACCGCCGCACCCCGCACCTCGCACCTCAGGAGTACCGCCATGAACGGAAGGCGCCGTCGCGCCCTGCTCGCCACCGTCCACCCCCTCCTCGAACCCGGGGAGCGCGTCGAGGTGACGACCGTCGTGAACCTGAGCAGCGTCTCCGTGCGGCGGACGGCGGCGTTCGCCGTGGCCTCCGCCATCGCGTCCGCCGGCGCGATGGCGGTGATACCGGTGCCGACGCCGATGTACCTGACGATGACCGACCGCCGGATCCTCGTCCACCGGGCGGACCCGGTCTTCGCCAAGCCGGTGGAGCACGCCCTGACGATCGCGCGCGCGGGCCTCGTCCGCTCGGAGATCAAGGAGCGGTTCGTCAACTCCTCCTTCGTCGTCTCCCCCGCCGAGGGCGGGAACGGCCTGAAGATCGTCTTCCCGCTGCTCGGCCGCAAGGACCGCGATCTGGTGGCCGCCGCGCTCCCCCTGGCGGCCTGACGGCCCCGGGGTCCCCGTCTCGCGTACCCCGTCCGCCCGCTGCGACCTGCGGGAACCCGCACCATCCTGCACCCTGGGCAGGTGGGTGTCTGGCAGCTCCTGATGGTCGCGACGGTCATGCTGCTCGGTCTGTTCGGGGTGCTGGCCCCCGGCGTGCCGGGCACGTGGCTGGTGTGGGCGGCGATGCTCTGGTGGTCGCTGCACGAGCGGACGGACCTGGCCTGGATCCTGCTGGCCTGCACCACCGGCCTCCTGCTGCTCACCCAGGTCGTCGTCTGGCAGCTGCCGCCCCGCCGCATGAGAGGCGTGGGCATCACCCGGCGGATGGTGACGTACGCCGGTCTCGGCGCGCTCCTGGGCTTCGTGATCGTCCCGGTGGTCGGCGCGATCCCCGGCTTCGTCGGCGGGATCTACCTCTCGGAGCGGCTCCGGCTCGGCGGGCACGGCCAGGCCAGGGCGGCGACCCGGACGGTGATGCGGGCGGCCGGCACGAGCGTGCTCGTCGAGCTGTTCGCCTGTCTGCTGATCGTGGGGGCATGGGCGGGGGCGGTGCTGTGGGGGTGAGACGGGTCGTTCAGGAGACCGGGGCCGTCGCGAGATAGCGCGCCGCGTACGAACGCCACGGCCGCCAGTCCTCGGTGGCCCGGCAGCCCGGCGGGGGGACGTCCGGGTCGCCGAGGGCCCGCATCCGGATGAGGGCGGCGGACTCGGCGGTCACACCGGTGACGGCGAGCAGGGCGCGCTCGGCCTCGTCGCGGTCGGCGCCGGGATCGAGGCGTACGGCTCCGTCGGCGAGGGCGCGGGCCAGCGGTCCCGCGACGGGGTGGCCGGTCAGGGCGACGGGTTCCGGAAAGACGTGGGTCAGGGTGCCGCAGGCCGTGGCCAGGAGGGTCCCGTACCGCTCGACGACCCGGGCCGACTCCACCGCGCCGAGGACCGTCCGCAGGGCGAACTCCTCAGGATCGGCCGTGCCGGGGGACCGCACCCCGGGCCGGGCCGCCACCTCGGCGGCGAGGCCGGGTGCCGCCCCGAGACGTTCGGCGACCGCGTACGGGTCGGCGTCCAGGTCGAAGAGGCGGCGCAGCCGGTGCACGGCGGTGGTCAGGTCGCGCAGCTCGGTGAGATGGATCCGGGCGTCCAGCCAGCGCCCGGCCGAGCGCTCGTCGACGGAGACGACCCCGGTGCCGTACGGGAGGCGCAGCGTCCGCCGGTAGGTGCGGGCGCCGGGGGCGCCGACGACCTCCTCCACGCGGGGCACGGCCTCGGCCGCCAGCAGGTCGAAGACCTCCCCGGCCGCGTACGGCCCCCGGTGGGCGAGCCGCAGCGGGACGCCTGCGGCGAGCGCGGTACGGGCTCCCGCGCCGCTGCCCGCCTCCGCGCGCAGGGCGGTGGGGGTGCGGGCGTAGACGGCGCGGATCGTCTCGTTGAACTGGCGGACGCTGGCGAAACCGGCCGCGAAGGCGATCTCGGTCACCGGCAGGCCGGTGGTCTGGAGCAGCAGCCGCGCGGTGTGCGCCCGCTGGGCGCGGGCGAGCGCGACGGGCCCGGCGCCGAGCTCGGCGGTGAGCTGGCGCTGCACCTGGCGGGTGCTGTAGCCGAGGCGTCCGGCGAGTCCGGGCACGCCCTCGCGGTCGACGACGCCGTCGCCGATCATCCGCATGGCGCGGCCCACGACGTCGGCCCGTACGTCCCAGGCGGCGGAGCCGGGCACGGCGTCGGGACGGCAGCGGCGGCAGGCCCGGAAGCCGTGGCCCTGGGCGGCGGCGGCCGTCGGGAAGAACGCGACGTTCCGCCGCTTGGGGGTGACGGCGGGGCAGCTGGGACGGCAGTAGATGCCGGTGGTCCGTACGGCGAAGAAGAACTCCCCGTCGAACCGCGCGTCCCTGCTGCTCACCGCCTCGTAGCGGGTGTCGTCGTCCTTCATGCCTCCCAGTGTGCGGGCCCGCCGGGCGGCGGGCTCGCGGTTTTCGGACACGACGTTCATGCTCTAGCGGGCGTGGCCGCGCTTCAGCTCCATGGCACGGCGGCCCTCGGCGCCCCTGCGCTTCCAGTCCTTGAGCATCTCGGTGCGCAGTCGGGCGTCGGTCTTGGCCACGATCCGCTGGTTCTCCCGGAGCAGCTTGCGGTAGCTCTCCAGGCGGCGCACGGGCAGCGAGCCGTCCTCGATCGCCGCCGCCACCGCGCAGCCCGGCTCCGCCTCGTGGGCGCAGTCGTGGAAGCGGCAGTCCGCGGCCAGCTCCTCGATCTCCGAGAAGACCTGGCCGACGCCCGTCTCGGCGTCCCAGAGGCCGACGCCGCGCAGACCGGGGGTGTCGATGAGGACTCCCCCGCCCGGCAGCACGAAGAGGTTGCGGGTGGTCGTGGTGTGCCGGCCCTTGCCGTCGATGTCGCGGGCGGCCTGGACGGTCATGACGTCCTCGCCGACGAGGGCGTTGGCGAGGGTCGACTTGCCGGCGCCGGAGACCCCGAGGAGCACGGTCGTGCCGCCCGCGACCACCGCGGAGAGCACGTCGAGGCCCTCGCCGGTGGTGGAGCTGAGGGGCACCACCTGGACGCCGGGGGCGACGGTCTCCACGTCCTCGACGAGGTAGGAGAGACCGACGGGGTCGGGAACGAGGTCCGCCTTGCTGAGGACGACGGTCGGCTGGGCGCCGGACTCCCAGGCCAGGGCGAGGAAGCGCTCGATCCGGCCGAGGTCGAGCTCGACGGCGAGCGAGACCGTGATGACGGCGTGGTCGACGTTGGCGGCGAGGATCTGCCCCTCGGACCGCTTGGAGGAGGTGGAGCGCGCGAAGGCCGTACGGCGCGGCAGACACGCCCGTACGTAGCGGGGATCGCCGGCGTCGGCCGGGTCGACGGCCGCCCAGTCGCCGGTGCAGACGACCCGGAGCGGGTCGTGCGGGGTCACGAACGCGGTGTCGGCGCGCACGATCCCCTCGGCGGTGGCGACGTCACACTGCCCGCGGTCGACCCGGACGACCCGTCCGGGGACGAGTCCCTGGGCGGCGTAGGGCGCGAAGAGGGAGGCCCAGCCGGAGTCCCAGCCGTGGGCGTCGAGCAGCGAGGAGTCGGAGATGACGGAGGAAAGCGGGAAAGACAAGGGAAACCCTTCGAAGGGCGGCCCCGGCGGCGCGCTCTGCGCGCGGAAGTCGAGTGGGTGTCAGCCGGAGGCCACAGGGGTGGGAACGATGAACTCCTGAATGCGGGCAGAGCCCGTCTCCGTGACAGTCATCAATGTCCTCACCTCCTGCTTCTTCTCAACGAGCCAACTCCGGCCCCACGGGGACCGGATGAGCAGAACCATAGTCCCGCGGACGGCAGCGCGCCACCGATTAAACGGGGGCCTCGCCGCACGACGGCGGTCACGGTGGTGACGCGTCGTGCGGCCGGGGAGCCTGCCAGTCGGCGAGGCCTCCCGCGCCCAGGATGCCCGCCGCCTCTTCGACGGCGGCGGTGTCGAGGTGCGCCAGGCCCCGGCGGGCGACACGGGCGACGACGAAGGGGAAGAGCGGTCGCAGGGGTTGCATGAGTCTGAGCCAGGGCGGGCAGTAGATGCCGGCCGCACGCCGCTCGACACCGTGGCGCAGCCAGCGTGCGACCTGTTCCGCCTCGTGCACGCGTCCGGCGAAGCGCGGCTGGGAGGACCGGAGCGCGCGCAGCACGGGATGCTCGTCGATGTCCTGCGTCATGGCCGTACCGGTCCAGTGCAGATAGGCGATGCCCACGCCGACCCCTGCCGGCGCCATCTCGGCCCGGAGCGAGAGGGCGAACGACTCGGCGCCCGCTTTCGAGGCGCAGTACGCGCTCATCATCGGAGCCGCGCCGAAAGCGGCGGTGCTGGCGATCTGGAGGAAGTACCCGCGCGTCCGGACGAGGTGGGGCAGGAACACGCGGGCGGTGGTCGCGCTGCCGAGCAGGTTGACGCCCACCACGCGTTCCCACAGCTCCGGGTCGGCGGTCTCGAACGGACCGGTGGCGGCGATGCCCGCGTTGGCGACGACCACGGAGGCCTGGCCCATGTCGCCCGCCACTTCGGCGGCCGTCCGCGTCATGCCCGCCCTGTCGGTGACGTCCACCCCGTAACAGCGTGCGTCCCCCGGCAAAGTGCGGGCCACCGAGCGCAGGGTCGCAGTCTCCCTGCCCAGCAGTGCCACACGCATGCCGTGGGCCGAGAGCTCCCGTGCCAGAGCGGCGCCCACACCACGCGCCGCGCCGGTGACGACGGCGATCCGGCCCTCCAGTACAGACCCGCGCACGGCGTCTCCCTTCCGTCGGCTGCCTCTCGAGTCCACGCCTCGGCGGAGGGGTCGAGATTATCCCGCGCCGTCACGTCCCGCCCGGCGTGCGGGCCGGGCGGAACCGTGCGGCGGTCTTCGACGGGCCGAGCACCCGATCCGGTGGTCGCCTGCCAGGAGGCACCCGAAAGGGGGGAGAAGGACGTCCGAGGACAGGAAGTCGTGACCGATTCGTACAAGACCTCGGTGGGTGCGGCGTCCAGCATGGGAGGCATGGACATCGCACCCCGGGTCACTCCCCGTCTCGACCTCGTCGGCCTCGTCGTCTCGGACATGGCCGCCTCGCTCGCCTTCTACCGCCGTCTCGGCGTGGACGTTCCCGAGGGGGCCGAGTCCGCCCCGCACGTGGAGGTCGCGCTGCCCGGCGGGCTGCGGATCGCCTGGGACACCGAGGACGTCGTGCGCTCCTTCGATCCCGGCCGGCAGCGGCCCGAGGGCGGGAACCGGATCGAGCTCGCCTTCCGGTGCGGTACGCCGGCGGACGTGGACGCGGTGTACGAGGAGCTGGTCGGCGCCGGGTACCGGGGACATCTGACGCCCTGGGACGCCGTCTGGGGCCAGCGTTACGCGGTGGTCCTCGACCCGGACGGCTGCGGGGTCTCCCTGTTCGCCGACGCCGCCGCCGAGAGCGCGTAGGCGCCGAGCGTCGTTCCCGCCAGGGCCCGTGTCTCGCGCGCGAGATGGGCCTGGTCGGCGCAGCCCGCGCGCAGGGCGGCCTCGGCGTACGGCACTCCGGCGCGGACCAGGGCGAGGGCGCGCTGGAGGCGGAGGACGCGGGCGAGGGTCTTCGGGCCGTAGCCGAAGGCGTCCAGGGACCGCCGGTGCAGCTGCCGGGCGCCGAGCCCGACCGCGTCGGCCGTCTCGGCGACCGGCCGGCCGGCCGCGAGCCGCTCGGCGACGGCCCGGATCAGCGGATCGGGCGCGGGCGCCTCGGCCGCCCTGAGCCGTACGAGTTCGTCCAGGGCGCCGGCGGGGTCGGGCGCCTCGGCGATCCGTTCGGCGAGGCGGCGCGCCCCGGCCTCGTCCCACAGGGCGCCGAGGGCGACCCGTCGGTCACGGAGTTCGCGGGCCGGGACGCCGAAGAAGGCGGGCGCGTCACCGGGCGCGAAGCGGATCCCCGCGTACCGTACGGCGGTCTCCCGCGGTACGTACGCGCGCGTGTCGGGTCCGGCGACGAGGAGGTGTCCGTCGGCCCAGATCAGGTCCATGCAGCCGTCGGGAAGGACCGGGCGTGCGCTCTCCGGCGACGGAGCGGCGGTCCGGGTCCACAGGACGGCTCCGTCGAGCAGGGCGGGGCGCTCCTCGTACACCCGGGGTCAGTCCTTCTCCCAGCCCGAGTGGAGGCGGGCCTTGACGTCGTCCGGGGGGAGGAAGCGGGACCAGCGTTCGGGGAACTCCGAGGGCATGTCCGGGTCGTCCTCGTCGACGTCGTCCGCCTCGGCGCGCACGCGGGCGACGAGTTCCGCCGCCTGGACGGCGCGGGCGCGTTCGTTGGCCTCGCGGGCGGCGGCGGTGGCGACGGAGGGCCAGACGCGGTCGATGGCGGCGTTCACCGCGGCGCCGACGAGGACTGCGAAGGCCGAGATGCCGATCCAGAGGAGGACGGCGATGGGCGCGGCGAGCGAGCCGTAGATCGTCGGGCCCTCGACCTGGCTCGTGAGGTAGATCCGCAGCAGGAAGCTGCCGAGGACCCACATCCCGAGGGCGACCAGGGCACCCGGGATGTCCTCGATCCACGGCGATCTGACGGGCACGGACACGTGGTAGAGCGTGGTGAGGAAGGCGATGGAGAGCAGGATGACGGCCGGCCAGTAGAGGACGGCGACGACCTCCGTGCCGAAGGGGACGAGTTCGACGACCCGGTCGGGGCCGACGACCGCGAGGGGCAGCACGACGGCTCCGATGAGGAGGGCGACGAGGTAGAGCAGGAAGGCCAGGAGCCTCGTCTTCACGATGCCGCGGTGGCCGTCGAGCCCGTACATGACGGTGATGGTGTCGATGAAGACGTTCACCGCGCGTGAGCCGGACCAGAGGGCGATGGCGAAGCCGAGGGAGATCAGGTCGGCCCGTTTGCCCTGGGTCACGTCGTCCAGGATCGGTTTGGCGATGTCGTCGACGCCCCGGTCGGAGAGGACCGTTCCGGCGGCGCGGAGGATGTTCTCCTGGATGCTCGCGACGGTGTCCGTGTTGGTCCAGTCGTCGGCGTAGCCGAGGAGGGCGATCAGACCGAGGAGCAGCGGCGGCAGGGACAGCAGGGTGAAGAACGCGGCCTCGGCGGCGAGGCCGAGGATCCGGTACTCGATGCACGAGTTGACGGTGTCCTTGAGGAGCAGCCAGACCATCTTCCGCTTCGAGACGTTGCGGTAGAGGACGCGCGCGCGGTGGAGCCTGCTCCAGGGCCGCCGCTCGGGCCGTTCGGGTGTTTCGCTTGCTGCCTGCACCTGCCTACCGTATCGGCATGACAGCGACCACCCACACCGTGACCAACCAGGCTCCGCCCCTGGTCGGACATGACGTCTTCGACAGCGATCGGGTGCTGGCCGAGGCGGTCGAGCGACACCTCGCGCCGGAGCTCCTCGACGAGGCCCGCGGTGATCTCGGCGTGCTCGGCAAGGCGGCCGGTTCGGGGCAGATGGCGAAGTGGGGCGAGCGTGCGAACGCGAACCCGCCGCGGCTGCTCACCCACGACCGGTACGGCCACCGGATCGACGAGGTCGAGTTCGATCCGGCCTGGCACCGGCTCCTCGGCAAGTCGGTGGGGGCCGGGCTCACCGACGCGTGGGGCCGTCCGGGTGGTCATGTGCGACGCGCCGCCGGATTCATGGTGGTGTCGCAGGTGGAGGCGGGGCACGGCTGCCCGCTGTCGATGACGCACGCCGCGGTGCCGGCGCTGCGCACCGAGCCGGAGGTCGCGGAGGTCTGGGAGCCGGCGGCCACCTCGCACGTGTACGAGTGGGGGCTCCGTCCGGTGGCGGAGAAGGCCGGTGCCCTGGTCGGGATGGGCATGACGGAGAAGCAGGGCGGCAGCGACGTCCGGACGAACACGACGGAGGCCCGCCCGCTGGCGGCCGACGGGGAGTACGTCCTGACGGGGCACAAGTGGTTCTGTTCGGCGCCGATGTCGGACGCGTTCCTCGTCCTGGCGCAGGCCCCGGCGGGTCTCACCTGTTTCCTGGTGCCGCGGGTGCTCCCGGACGGCTCGCGGAACGCCTTCGCGCTCCAGCGGCTCAAGGACAAGCTGGGCAACCGTTCGAACGCCTCCGCGGAGGTGGAGTTCGACGGGACGACGTGGGCGCGCCGGGTCGGCGAGGAGGGGCGCGGGCTGCGCTCGATCATGGGCATGGTCGCGGCGACCCGGCTGGACTGCGTGCTCGGCTCGGCGGCCCTGATGCGGCAGGCGGTGGCGCAGGCCGTGCACCACTGCGCGTATCGCAGCGCCTTCGGCGGGCTGCTGATCGACAAGCCGCTGATGCGGAACGTCCTGGCCGATCTGGCCCTGGAGTCGGAGGCGGCGACGACCCTGGGACTGCGTCTCGCGGCGGCCTACGACGCCGACACTCCGGAGGAGCGGTCCCTTCTCCGTATCGCCGTTCCGGCGGCGAAGTACTGGGTGACGAAGCGCTGCACGCCGATGGTGGCGGAGGCGCTCGAGTGCCTGGGCGGCAACGGGTACGTGGAGGAGTCGGGGATGCCCCGGCTGCTGCGGGAGTCGCCGCTGAACTCCGTCTGGGAGGGCTCCGGGAACGTACAGGCGCTCGACGTGGTGCGGGTGCTGCGGACCGAGCCCGCCGCCCTCGACGCGTTCCTGCGGGAGGTCGGAGAGGCGCGGGGCGCGGACCACCGTCTGGACCGGGCGATCCGGGGCGTCCTCGTCGAACTCGCGGACATGGACGGGATCGAGGCGAGGGCGCGGCGGCTCACGGAACGGCTCGCGCTGGTGCTCCAGGGCTCGCTGCTCGTGCGGTGGGCGCCGCCGGAGGTCGCGGACGCGTTCTGCGCGGCGCGGCTCGGCGGGGACGGCGGCGCCGCGTTCGGGACGCTGCCGCACACCCTGGACCTGCGGGCGGTGGTGGAGCGGGCGCGGGTGGAGGTCTGACGCGCGCCGAGTGAAGTCGTGCCGCGCGCACCAGGGGTGGACCGCAGGGGGTCGGTACGCGCGGGAAAGCGGGGGTGGTGCTGCGCCGACACGGCACCACCCACCGCTCACACCACCTTCGCCCAGGGAGCCGGTGGACGACCAGAGTTGCAAAGGGTTGCAGGATTACCCGAACCGGGCCTCGCCGGACGGCGGCGAACGGCACGATGGGCACCGACACTCCGGACATCTGCCCCGTGCAGAACCGATACAGCACCCCGGGTGGCTGGGAGAGACCGATGAAGAACACGCAGCTCGACATGAAGCGCCTCGCCTCCATGGACGCCGTCCAGGCCAGCCGACTGCTCCACCGGGTGCGCGAGGAGACCCTGGCGGGCCGTACGCCCCCGATCGCGCCCCGCCCGGTGATCGACGCCTCCTGGCAGCGGATGGCCCGGCTGGGGCTCGACCCCGACCAGGGCACGAGCAGTGTGCTGCTCCAGCGGGACGAGCTGGAGGAGCGGCGCAGGAGCACGCTCCTCTCCGAGGTCATGCAGACGCTGAGCGGCGGGCTCGCCGGCATCGCCGACACCTCGCTCCAGATCATGGTGGTCACCGACGAGCACGGCCGCGTGCTGTGGCGGCAGGGGAACGCGGCGGTGCTGCGGCAGGCGAACGGCATCTGCCTGGAGGAGGGCGCCGCCTGGTCGGAGCACACCACCGGCACCAACGCCGTCGGCACGGCCCTCGCCATGGACCGGGCCGTGCAGGTGCACTCGGCCGAGCACTACGTGCACACCCTCCACAACTGGACCTGCGCCGCCGCGCCCGTGCACGACCCGCGCGACCGGCGGCTGCTCGGCATCCTGGACGTGAGCGGTCCCGCTTCCACCTTCCATCCGGCGATGCTGGCCCTGGTGGACTCGGTGGCCCAGCTCGCCGAGGCCGAGATGCGGGAGCGGCACCGCAGCTCGATCGAGCGGCTGCGGGCGGTGGCCGCGCCGATCCTGTGCCGGGTGGGCGGCCGGGCCGTCGCGGTGGACACCCACGGCTGGACGGCGGCGGTGACCGGGCTCGCGCCGGTGGACCGGATCCCGCTGCCGAAGTCCTTCGGGTCCGGCCGGCTGTGGCTGCCCTCGCTCGGCCTGTGCGCGGTGGAGCCGCTGCCGGGCGGCTGGCTGCTGCGGGTGGAGGAGGAGACGCCGGGCGAGGGCCCGGGCGCGACGGCGGCGGCCCGGGTGGTGCTCGACCTGAGCAGGCCGCGCCGCGCGACGGTGGCGGTGTCGGGCGCGGAGGGCAGCTGGCAGCTGGAGCTGAGCCCGCGCCACGCCGAGCTGTTGTACGTGCTCGCGCTGCACCGGGACGGGCGGAGCGCGGCGGACCTCGCGGAGGACGTGTTCGGCGACCGGACGAGGACGGTGACCGTGCGGGCGGAGATGTCCCGGGTGCGGCGCAATCTGGCCGGGGTCCTGGCGCACCGCCCGTACCGCTTCCGGGAGGAGGTCGCCGTGGAGGTCCTGCGGCCGGAGCGCGCGGCGGACCTGCTGCCGCACTCCCTGGCCCCGGCGGTCCGGGCGGCGGCGCGTACGTGAGCGAAAGGCCGGGTGTCCGGATGACGGACCGGTTGTCCGCCGATACCGAACAGGGTGGGAATCAGCCGCTCCGCATGATGCGATGACCTTATGAGCATCACTCTCACCACCTGGTCCCTCGAACAGACCTCGCCGTCCGACCTCCGCCCCGCCACCCCGCCGGAGGGCGACGACGTGGTCGTCCGGCGGGCCGAGGTGCCCTCGGCGGAGTTCAGCCGCTTCCTCTATACGGCAGTCGGCGGCGACATCCGCTGGAACGACCGCCTGTCGCTGACGTACAAGCAGTGGCAGGAGATCGTCGAGAAGCCGGGGGCCGAGATCTGGGTGGCGTACGACAAGGGGACGCCGGCCGGGTACGTGGAGCTGGACCCGCAGGACGACGGCACGGTGGAGATCGTCTACTTCGGCCTGATCCCGGCCTTCCGGGGGCGCCGGATCGGCGGCCACCTGCTCTCGTACGGGGTGGCGCGGGCCTGGGACCTGGCGGAGCGGTGGCCCGGGCGGGAGGCGACGAAGCGCGTCTGGCTGCACACCTGCTCCCTCGACGGACCGCACGCGATGGCCAACTACGAGCGGCGCGGCTTCCGGCTGTTCGACACCAAGGTCGAGGAGGTCGAGGAGAGCGAGACGCCCGGCCCGTGGCCCGGCGCCCACGCCTGAGCCGGTCGCTTCCGGCATCCCGACCGAAAGGGGCCCTGATCAGGGCCCCTTTCGCGTGACCCAGACCACACCATCTCGACAAGCGAGACGACTATGTCCGCATTCTGGACGATGCTGGACTGGGTCCAAAGTCCCGTGACACGCTTCCGTCATGTCTGGAACTGGAATTGCCTTGGTGAGTCGGCGGCACGTCGACCTCGGCCGCATGTCCAGCGCCATCTGTCCGGCGCGCTGAGAGAACCAGCACCGCCGCGATCTCCACACAGCCCGACTCTGCCCCACCCTGCTGCGCACTGACGCGCCACCCTCTGACCTGAGCGCCAGTGTGCAGGTCAGAGCCGCCCTCTCGCAGTCCCGAAGGACAAGACGCCATGGCCGCCACCCCGGAAAACCCCACTCCCGCCGCCGCCCGCCGCAAGGCCGGGCGCCACCGTGGCGAGGGTCAGTGGGCCGTGGGGCACTTCACCCCCCTGAACGGCAATGAGCAGTTCAAGAAGGACGACGACGGTCTCAACGTACGGACACGTATTGAGACGGTCTACTCGAAGCGCGGCTTCGACTCCATCGACCCCAACGACCTGCGCGGCCGCATGCGCTGGTGGGGCCTCTACACCCAGCGCAAGCAGGGTCTGGACGGCACCAAGACGGGCGTCCTGGAGCCGGAGGAGCTGGACGACGAGTACTTCATGCTCCGCGTCCGCATCGACGGCGGCCGGCTGACCACCGAGCAGCTCAGGGTCATCGGCGAGATCTCGGAGGAGTTCGCCCGCGGCACGGCGGACATCACCGACCGGCAGAACGTCCAGTACCACTGGATCCGCATCGAGGACGTCCCCGAGATCTGGAACCGCCTGGAGGCGGTCGGCCTGTCCACCACGGAGGCCTGCGGCGACACCCCGCGCGTCATCCTCGGCTCCCCCGTGGCCGGCATCGCCGAGGACGAGATCATCGACGGCACGCCCGCCATCGACGAGATCTACCGGCGGATCGTCGGCAACAAGGACTTCTCCAACCTGCCCCGCAAGTTCAAGTCCGCGGTCTCCGGCTCGCCGCAGCTCGACGTCGCGCACGAGATCAACGACATCGCCTTCGTCGGCGTGCACCACCCGGAGCACGGCCCCGGCTTCGACGTCTGGGTCGGCGGCGGCCTCTCCACCAACCCCAAGCTCGGCGTCCGCCTCGGCACCTGGGTCTCGCTCGACGAGGTCCCGGACGTCTACGAGGGCGTCATCTCGATCTTCCGCGACTACGGATACCGCCGCCTGCGCAACCGCGCCCGGCTGAAGTTCCTCGTCGCCGACTGGGGCCCGGAGAAGTTCCGCCAGGTCCTGCAGGACGAGTACCTCAAGCGCGAACTGACCGACGGCCCCGCCCCCGAGCAGCCCGCCGGCCAGTGGCGCGACCACATGGGCGTGCACCGCCAGAAGGACGGCCGCTTCTACATCGGCTTCGCCCCGCGCGTGGGCCGGGTCGACGGCGCCACCCTCACCAAGATCGCGGGCCTGGCCGAGCAGCACGGCTCCGGCCGGCTGCGCACCACCGCGGACCAGAAGCTGATCCTGCTCGACGTCGAGGAGGCGCAGGTCGAGTCGGCGGTCGCCGCCCTGGAGGCGCTCGACCTGCGGGTGAACCCGACCCCGTTCCGGCGCGGCACGATGGCCTGCACCGGCATCGAGTTCTGCAAGCTCGCGATCGTCGAGACCAAGGCGCGGGGCGCCTCGCTCATCGACGAACTGGAGCGCCGGATCCCGGAGTTCGACGAGCCGCTGACGATCAACATCAACGGCTGCCCGAACGCCTGCGCCCGCATCCAGGTCGCGGACATCGGCCTCAAGGGCCAGCTGGTCCTGGACGACGACGGCAACCGCGTCGAGGGCTACCAGGTGCACCTGGGCGGCGCCCTCGGCCTGGAGGCCGGCTTCGGCCGCAAGGTCCGGGGCCTCAAGGTCACCGCGGCCGAGCTCCCCGACTACGTCGAGCGGGTCCTCAAGCGCTTCCAGGCGGAGCGCGAGACCGGCGAGCGCTTCGCCACCTGGGCGTCGCGCGCCTCCGAGGAGGCCCTCTCATGAGCGAGCGCGCCGCACCGTTCCACTGCCCCTACTGCGGCGACGAGGACCTGCGTCCGAACGAGCAGGGCCACGGCGCCTGGGAATGCGCCGCGTGCAGCCGAGCCTTCCAGTTGAAGTTCCTGGGGCTGCTCGCCCCGGGCACTTCGAGCAACACCGCTGGAAGGAAAGAGATATGACGGTCACTCAAGTGAACGAGGACGCGACCGCGGCCGACCTCAAGGCACTCGCCGAACAGGCCGGCCGCGAGCTGGAGGACGCCTCCCCCCTGGAGATCCTCCGGTGGGCGGTCGACACCTTCGGCGACGCCTTCTGCGTCACGTCCTCCATGGAGGACGCGGTCGTCGCCCATCTCGCCTCCCGGGTCCGCCCCGGCGTGGACGTCGTCTTCCTCGACACCGGCTACCACTTCGAGGAGACCATCGGCACCCGTGACGCCGTGGACGCCGTCATGGACGTCAACGTCATCACCCTGACCCCGCGTCAGACGGTGGCCGAGCAGGACGCCGAGTACGGCCCGAAGCTGCACGACCGCGACCCCGACCGGTGCTGCGCCCTGCGCAAGGTCAAGCCGCTCGAAGAGGGCCTGACCCGGTACAGCGCGTGGGCGACGGGGCTGCGCCGCGACGAGTCCCCGACCCGGGCGAACACCCCGGTCGTCGGCTGGGACGAGAAGCGGCGCAAGGTCAAGGTCTCCCCCATCGCGCGCTGGACGCAGGACGACGTCGACGCGTACGTCACCGAGCACGGTGTCCTCACCAACCCGCTCCTCATGGACGGGTACGCCTCCGTCGGCTGTGCCCCCTGCACCCGCCGCGTCCTGGAGGGCGAGGACGCCCGCGCCGGACGCTGGGCGGGCCGTGCCAAGACCGAATGCGGGCTGCACGGCTGATGACCACCACCCCTCAGACCTCCCCCGAGACCTCCCACACCTCCCAGGAGACCCACGTGACCGGTGCCACCATCTGGCTCACCGGCCTGCCGAGCGCCGGCAAGACCACCATCGCGTACGAGCTGGCCGGCCGCCTCCGCGGCGAGGGCCACCGCGTCGAGGTCCTCGACGGCGACGAGATCCGCGAGTTCCTGTCGGCGGGTCTCGGCTTCAGCCGCGAGGACCGGCACACCAACGTGCAGCGCATCGGCTTCGTCGCCGAACTCCTCGCCTCGCAGGGCGTACAGGTCCTGGTCCCGGTCATCGCCCCGTACGCCGACAGCCGCGAGGCGGTCCGCAAGCGCCACCAGGCCGAGGGCACCGCCTTCGTCGAGGTGCACGTGGCCACCCCCGTCGAGGTCTGCTCCGTCCGCGACGTGAAGGGCCTCTACGCCAAGCAGGCCGCGGGCGAGATCAGCGGCCTGACCGGGGTCGACGACCCGTACGAGGCTCCCGAGACGCCCGACCTGCGGATCGAGTCCCAGAACCAGACCGTGCAGGAGTCCGCAGCGCAGCTCCACGCGCTGCTCACCGAGAGGGGTCTGCTGTGACCACCGTCGCTCATCTCCACGACGCCACCGACAGCCCGTTCGCGCTGTCGCACCTGGACTCCCTGGAGTCCGAGGCCGTCCACATCTTCCGTGAGGTGGCGGGCGAGTTCGAGCGGCCGGTGATCCTCTTCTCCGGCGGCAAGGACTCGATCGTCATGCTGCACCTGGCGCTGAAGGCCTTCGCCCCCGCGCCGGTCCCCTTCACGCTGCTGCACGTCGACACCGGGCACAACTTCCCGGAGGTGCTCGAGTACCGCGACCGCGTCGTCGCCCGGCACGGACTGCGGCTGCACGTCGCCTCCGTGCAGGACTACATCGACGCGGGCAAGCTCCGCGAGCGCCCTGACGGCACCCGCAACCCGCTGCAGACCGTCCCGCTGACCGAGGCGATCCAGCAGCACCGCTTCGACGCCGTCTTCGGCGGCGGCCGGCGCGACGAGGAGAAGGCCCGCGCCAAGGAGCGGGTGTTCAGCCTCCGCGACGAGTTCTCGCAGTGGGACCCGCGCCGCCAGCGCCCCGAGCTGTGGCAGCTCTACAACGGCCGGCACGCCCCCGGCGAGCACGTCCGCGTCTTCCCGCTGTCGAACTGGACCGAGCTCGACGTCTGGCAGTACATCCAGCGCGAGAAGATCGAACTCCCCGACATCTACTTCGCCCACGAGCGCGAGGTGTTCGCCCGCAGCGGCATGTGGCTGACCGCCGGTGAGTGGGGCGGCCCGAAGGAGTCCGAGACGGTCGAGACGCGGCTCATCCGCTACCGCACCGTCGGCGACATGTCCTGCACCGGCGCCGTCGACTCCGACGCCACCACGCTCGACGCCGTCATCGCCGAGATCGCCGCCTCCCGACTGACCGAGCGGGGCGCGACCCGCGCCGACGACAAGATGTCCGAGGCCGCGATGGAAGACCGCAAGCGCGAAGGGTACTTCTAATGAGCACGTCCACCGAGCAGCTGACCGAGCAGCTGGCGGCCACCACCCTGCTGCGCTTCGCCACCGCCGGCTCCGTCGACGACGGCAAGTCCACCCTGGTGGGCCGCCTCCTGCATGACTCCAAGTCGGTCCTGGCCGACCAGCTGGAGGCCGTCGAACACGCCTCCCGCTCCCGCGGTCAGGAGGCGCCCGACCTGGCACTCCTCACCGACGGTCTGCGGGCCGAGCGTGAGCAGGGCATCACCATCGACGTCGCGTACCGCTACTTCGCGACCCCGCGCCGCCGGTTCATCCTCGCCGACACCCCCGGGCACGTGCAGTACACCCGGAACATGGTCACCGGCGCGTCCACCGCCGAGCTGGCCGTGGTCCTGGTCGACGCCCGCAACGGCGTCGTCGAGCAGACCCGCCGGCACGCCGCCGTCGCCGCGCTCCTCCGCGTCCCGCACGTGGTCCTGGCCGTGAACAAGATGGACCTCGTCGAGTACGCCGAGCCCGTCTTCGCCGCCATCGCCGAGGAGTTCACGACGTACGCCTCCGAGCTCGGCGTCCCGGAGATCACCGCGATCCCGATCTCGGCGCTCGCCGGAGACAACGTGGTGGAGCCGTCCGCGAACATGGACTGGTACGGCGGCCCGACGGTCCTCGAGCACCTGGAGACCGTGCCGGTCAGCCACGACCTGACGAGCTGCCACGCACGCTTCCCCGTGCAGTACGTGATCCGCCCCCAGACCGCCGAGCACCCCGACTACCGGGGCTACGCCGGTCAGATCGCGGCCGGCGCCTTCCGGGTCGGCGAGGAGATCACCGTCCTGCCGTCGGGGAAGACCTCCACGATCACCGGGATCGACGCGCTGGGCGAGTCGGTCGACATCGCCTGGGCGCCGCAGTCGGTCACGATCCGGCTCGCCGACGACATCGACATCTCGCGCGGCGACCTGCTCGCCCCGAGCGGTGACGCCCCGGCGACCACGCAGGACATCGAGGCGACCGTCTGCCACGTCGCGGACCAGGCGCTCGCCGTCGGCCAGCGGGTGCTGCTCAAGCACACCACCCGCACGGTCAAGGCGATCGTCAAGGAGATCCCCTCGCGGCTGACCCTCGACGACCTCTCCCAGCACCCGAACCCGGGTCAGCTGGTCGCCAACGACATCGGCCGGGTCGTGGTGCGCACGGCCGAGCCGCTCGCGCTCGACGCGTACGCGGACTCGCGCCGCACCGGTTCGTTCCTGCTGATCGACCCGGCGGACGGCACCACGCTCGCGGCGGGCATGGCGGGCGAGTCGTTCGCCACCACCAAGACCGTCACGGTCGTCGAGGACGAAGAAGGGTGGGACTTCTGATGACGAAGGACATGTACGCCACCTTCGCGAAGGAAGGCGGCCGGGTGGGCTCCGGCGCCCTCGGCGCGGGCCGCGGAGGTGTCGCGCGATGTGCGTGCTGACCTCGACGCGCCGCATGCGCGGCGCGACCCCGCTCCACCCGCTCCACCCCGAACGACATAGACGCAGACTTCGAAAACGCTGAATCGAGGGGAAAACCTCCCGTGCCTGCCACCACCCGTACCACCCTGCGCCGCGGCCTCGCCGCCGCCGCCGCTCTGCCGCTGCTGATCGGCGCACTCGCCTCCTGCGGCTACGGCTCCGAGGCCAAGAACGACGAGAAGAAGGTGGCCGCCGAGGGCACGAAGCTCTCCGCCGACACCGTACGGCTCGGGTACTTCCCCAACCTCACCCACGCCACCGCGCTCGTGGGCGACCAGGAGGGCATCCTCCAGAAGGAGCTGGGCGGCACCAAGCTGGTGCCCACCACCTTCAACGCCGGTCCTTCCGAGATCGAGGCGCTCAACGCCGGCTCGATCGACATCGGCTTCATCGGCCCCTCGCCGTCGATCAACGGCTACGTCAAGACCAAGGGCGCGAACCTGCGGATCGTCGGCGGCGCCGCCTCCGGCGGTGTGAAGCTCGTCGTGAACCCCGCGAAGATCAAGACCTTGGACGACCTCAAGGGCAAGAAGATCGCCACCCCGCAGCACGGCAACACGCAGGACGTGGCCTTCCTCAACTGGATCTCCGAGAAGGGCTGGAAGGTCGACGCCGAGAGCGGCAAGGGCGACGTCTCCGTGGTCCGTACGGACAACAAGGTCACCCCGAACGCCTACGCCTCCGGCGCCATCGACGGCGCCTGGGTGCCCGAGCCGACCGCGTCGAAGCTGGTCAGCGACGGCGCGAAGGTGCTGCTCGACGAGTCCGACCTGTGGCCGGACAAGAAGTTCGTGATCACGAACATCATCGTGTCGCAGAAGTTCCTCACGGAGCACCCCGACGTCGTCGAGGCGTTCCTGCGGGGCACGGTGAAGACCAACGAGTGGATCAACGCCAACCAGGACAAGGCGAAGGCCTCGGCCAACGCCAAGCTGAAGGACCTGTCCGGCAAGGCACTGGGCGCCAAGGTGATCGACGCCGCGTGGCCGTCCATCCAGTTCACCGACGACCCGCTGGCGGCCACGCTCCAGGCGCAGGCGGACCACGCGGTGAAGGCCGGTCTCCTGGAGAAGCCGGAGCTGTCCGGCATCTACGACCTGAAGCCGCTCAACAAGGTCCTGAAGGCCGCGGGCAGGCCCGAGGTCTCCGACGCCGGTCTCGGCGTGAAGTAGTCCCCGAGTAAAAGCGTCAGACACCCGCGCAGCAGCCCGAGTTCAGCTTCACCAGGAGGTGACGACCATGGCCACGACCGCGACGCTCGCCAAGGCCGAGGACCGTGCGGCGGTGACCCATGCCGCCCGTATCGAGCATGTATCCAAGTCCTTCGGCGGACCCGCCGGCGGGCAGCTCGTCCTCGACGACATCTCGCTCGATGTCGCTCCGGGCGAGTTCGTCACCCTCCTGGGCGCCTCGGGCTGCGGCAAGTCCACGCTGCTCAACCTGGTCGCCGGGATCGACCGGCCGTCCGCGGGGTCCATCGAGACCCCCGGCGGCCGGCCGGCCCTGATGTTCCAGGAGCACGCCCTCTTCCCGTGGCTCACCGCGGGCAAGAACATCGAACTGGCCCTGCGGCTGCGCGGGGTGCCCAAGGCCGAGCGGCGGACCGAGGCGGAGCGGCTGCTCGACCTGGTCCGGCTCGGCGGCTCGTACGGCAAGCGGGTCCACGAGCTGTCCGGCGGCATGCGCCAGCGGGTCGCGCTGGCCCGCGCGCTCGCCCAGGACAGCGATCTCCTCCTGATGGACGAGCCGTTCGCGGCGCTCGACGCCATCACCCGGGACGTGCTGCACGACGAACTGACCCGGATCTGGCGGGAGACGAGGCTGTCGGTGCTCTTCGTCACCCACAACGTGCGCGAGGCCGTGCGGCTGGCCGAGCGCGTGGTCCTCCTCTCGTCGCGGCCGGGCCGGATCGCGCACGAGTGGACCATCGACATCCCTCAGCCGCGTCGCATCGAGGACGCCGACGTCGCGGAGCTGTCCCTCGAGATCACCGAGCACCTGCGTGGGGAGATCCGCCGTCATGGCCAGCACTGAAACGACTCCGAAGGCACGGAAGGCCGACGATCTCGCCGGTCTGGAAGCCGGTCTGGACGCCCTGGACAGCGTGCAGATCCGACGGACCCCGGTCCGTGAGGTGCTGCTCAAGAAGGTGCTGCCGCCGGTCGTCGCCGTCGTGCTCGTCCTGGTGGTCTGGCAGCTGCTCGTCACACTGAAGGTCACCGACGAGTACAAGCTCCCGGCACCGTCCGCGGTGTGGGACAGCCTGACCACGATGTGGCTGGAGGGCACGCTCCTCGAAGTCCTCTGGACCAGTGTGTCCCGGGCCCTGTTCGGCTTCCTGCTGGCCCTCGCCATCGGCACCCCGCTGGGACTCCTCGTCTCCCGGGTGAAGTTCGTGCGCGCGGCGATCGGCCCGATCCTCGCCGGGCTCCAGTCGCTGCCGTCCGTGGCCTGGGTGGCGCCGGCCGTCCTCTGGCTCGGCCTCAACGACAGCATGATGTACGCGGTGATCCTGCTCGGTGCCGTCCCGTCGATCGCCAACGGCCTCGTCGCCGGTGTCGACCAGGTCCCGCCGCTCTACCTGCGGGCAGGCCAGACGCTCGGCGCGACCGGGCTCAAGGGCGCCTGGTTCATCGTCATGCCGGCCGCGCTGCCGGGCTATCTGGCGGGCCTGAAGCAGGGCTGGGCGTTCTCCTGGCGTTCGCTGATGGCCGCGGAGATCATCGCGTCCTCCCCGGACCTGGGCCTCGGCCTCGGCCAGCTCCTGGAGAACGGCCGCAACAACATCGACATGGCGGGCATCTTCCTGGCGATCATCCTGATCCTGGTCGTCGGCATCGCCATCGACCTGCTCATCTTCAGCCCGCTGGAGCGCGCGGTCCTGCGCCGCCGCGGTCTGCTGACGAAGGGCTGAACCGCACCATGAACAGGCCCGTCCTCCTCGTGATCGCCCACGGCAGCCGCGACCCGCGGCACGCGGCGACCGTCCAGGCGCTGGTGCGCCGGGCCGGTGCGCTGCGGCCGGGGCTGCGCGTGGAGACGGCGTTCCTGGACTTCAACCTGCCGTCGGTGACGGGGGTCCTCGACCGGCTCGCCGCCGAGGGGGTGCGGGACGTGGTGGCGCTGCCGCTGCTGCTCACCCGGGCCTTCCACGCGAAGGCCGACGTCCCCGCCGTCCTGCGGCAGGCCCCTCCCTCGCTGCGGATCCGGCAGGCGGAGGTCCTGGGGCCCTCGCCGCTGCTGGTCGCGGCGGTGGAACGACGGCTGTACGAGGCCGGGCTCACGCCCGGCGACAAGAGCACGACCGGGGTCGTCCTGGCCTCGGCGGGCTCCACCGACCCGGAGGCGATCGCGGTGATCGCAGAAACGGCGCGGGAGCTGCGGCGCACCGGTTGGTGCTCCGTGCGGCCCGCGTTCGCCTCCGCATCCCTTCCCAGGACCGAGGACGCGGTCCGCGCCCTGCGCGCCGACGGGGTGCGCCGGGTGGCGGTCGCCCCGTACGTGATCGCCCCGGGCCGTCTTCCCGACCGCATCGCGGCGGGCGCGGCAGGGGCGGACGTCCTGGCGGACGTCCTCGGCCCGTCCCCCGAACTGGCCGCGCTGCTCGTCGAGCGGTACACCGAGGCGGCCCGCCCGCTCTCCCGCGTGGCCGCCGCCGGCTGATCCCCCACCTCTGGAACCGCGCCGGACGTTCCTTCGTTCTCCCTTGCAGACGTGCCCTGCGGGGTATGAGGGGTCAGACATGACGCAAGGGGGTGCGGCGTGTTCGGTTGGGCTCTGTTCCGGCTGTGGGCGGCGGAGCGCGGCGGGTCCGTCCCCCCGCGCGATCCGGACGATCGACAGGCCGCCTCCGACCGGATCCTGCGGCTGGCCTCGCTTCCGCCGAAGGAGCTGAACCGCACCGTCGCGGCCCTGCCCGCGGAGGGGCTCGGCCACCTCCTCGGCGATCTGACCGAGGTGGCGGAAGGGGCGGGCACGGTCTGGCGGGACCGTCCGACGGCTGCCGCTCTCGGTGACGTCCTGGCCTCGGTCTCACTCGCCGCCGAACTCCTCACCGGTGACCGTGCCCTGTCGGGGGAACTGCGTCGCGAGTCCCACGTCCTGCGGGGCGCTGCGGCCGCTCTGCAAGGCCAGGACCAGGAGGCCGTGCGGCAGTTCGACCACGGGCTCCACGCGCTGACGGTGGACGAGGCTCCTCTCGCCCGCACCCTGGGGACGGTCGGCCGACTCGTGTCCGCGTGGGACGGCACGGACGCGGACTCCTTGCGCCGCGCGGTGGCGGCGGAGCTCGGCCCGCCGACCGGACCGGAGTCCGGGGAGCGACGGGACGCAGTCCGTCGCTCCCTGGATGTTCGTCTCTCGGCCTACGGGACGGTGTCCCGCGCCTGGGCGGCGGACGGTCCGGAGGCCTCGGCGGCGCTGCTGACGGAGTGGCTGCGCGGCCACGACCGTGACGAGGCGGCGGAGTTGAGATGGGTGTCCGCCCGGCGCCTGATCGACGCGGCCGCTGACCCGGAGGCCGCCGCCGCACGGGCCCGGCTGCTCGACGCCGCCTTCGGGGTGCACGGCGAGACGACCCTCTTCCAGGACGTGCTGGCGCGGTTCTACCAGGCACACGACCTGCCGCACGCCGTGGTCACGGTCCTGAAGCCCTGGAACGCCGCACATCCGGGCGACAGGGACGTGGCCCTCCAGCTCGCGGAGGCGTACCGGCGGGTGGGCGCCCCCGAGGAGGGCGTCGCGGTGCTCCGGCCGCACGTCTCGGACCCGCCCGTGCCGGGCGAGGAGCGCCTCGCGCACCTCTTCGTCGTCCTGCTCGCGGCGGCGGATGCACCCGAGGCCCCGGAGTGGGCCGAGCGTTTCGCGCGTCTCCTGAACGAGGAGGAGATCGCCTCGCTGTTCCCGAGCGCGGCGCGCGGACCCGCTCCGCTCGCCGCCCACTTCGCCGACGGCAGGCTGACCGTCGATCCCACGGCCGCCGCGGCCCTGCCACCGGGTCAGCTTCAGGCCCATCTCACCGCGGCGCTGATCGCGGGCAGCCCCGAAGGGGCGGAGATGTTCCGTACGCTCGCGGCCGACTCACCCGTCCTCGCGGCGCAGGTGGCGGACCTCCTCGGGATCCGGCGGCAGCCGCCGCCGGAGGGGGCGCACAGCGAGGCGGACGAGCTCTTCCACCGCGGCGAAGGCCATTTCGGGCGGCGCGAGTTCGAGCAGGCGATCACCTGCTACGTCGGCGCCTTACGGCTGAACCCTGACCACGTCACAGCTCTCCTCTGCCTCGGCGACGCGTACTACGTCCAGGACAGGTTCGCGGTGGCGCGGGCCTACTTCGAGGAGTCGCTCGCCGTCGAGGAGACGCCGATGGCCTGGCGTTTCCTCGGTGACGTGTTGAGGGAGACGTCGGCCCCGACCGCGGACGTCCGCGCCTGCTACGAGCGCGCGCTCGCGCTCGACCCCGGGTACGGAGGCGCCCGGCAGGCACTCGCCGCGCTCCCTCCGCCGGAGGAGTACGACGACGGTGAAGCGGTCGCGGATCCAGCGGCACCGGAGCGGACGTCTCTGCCA
The DNA here is from genome assembly GCF_000725545.1 of Streptomyces exfoliatus. GTDB lineage: Bacteria > Actinomycetota > Actinomycetes > Streptomycetales > Streptomycetaceae > Streptomyces > Streptomyces exfoliatus. The sequence goes on from NZ_JNZP01000008.1 coordinate 51,992, forward strand.
CGGCGCGTCTGGCGCAGGCTGCGGCGTCCGGCCGCGCCTGCGGCGCCCGCTCCCGCTCCCGCTCCCGCTCCCGGCGACGGTGCCGACGTGCCGGACTCCGTCGAGGAGGAGCTGACCCGGCTGTCGCCCGCGGGGATCCGGCACCGCCTGCCGGAGCACCTCGAAGCCGTGCTCCGCGCACGCGAGCCCTGGACGGCGGAGCTCCTCGACGCGCTGCCGGACGACGACGCGTTCGCACGCTGGCAGGAACGGTGGCTGCCCGAACGGCTCGCGTCCGCGCTCACGGCGCTCCGCGTGCTCTCCTGGCAGTGGAACGCCAAGGCGGGCGACACCGGGCGCGCGCTCCTCATGGCCGAACGTAAGCTGGAGCTCGTGACCGGCCTCCCGTCCCAGTGGGGCGACGGCGCACCCGAGTTCGCCGGCCGCGCCCTGCTCATCAGCGACGCCCTGCAGGCGAAAGCGGCGTACCTCACCGACTTCGGGCAGTACGCCGAGGCGTACGCGGTGCTGCGCGACGCCGAGGTCTGGCTGGAGAAGGACCGGGAGGAGCGCGAGCTGGCCGGCAGGCCGATGACCGGTCTTCCGGGCGCGCACGTGCTGCGGGAGAACCCCCGCGCCGACCTGTACGGGATGCTCGCCGCCGCGGCCGAGCGCTGCGGGGACATCGAGGCCGCCGGGCGCTACGACGGACTGTCGGACCGATGGCGCGAGGGGGCTCCGCACTCCGACCACGACCGGATAGTGGCCATGTGCGCACAAGCCCTCATCTCGCTCGGGGAGGGCGATCCGGACACATGCTTCCGCCTGCTCGACGAGGCTCTGCCGCTCGCCGAGCGGGAGGCGGGCTGGAGTCCGGTCGAGCACGCGTTGGCCCTGGTCCACCACACCCGCGCGCGGGCCCTGGCCGTGCTCGGTCCGCAGCGCGGCGCGCTGCGCCACGCGGCCCTGGCCCGCCGGCACAACGCGGGGAACTCGGACCGACTGGCGACCGACTGGCTGGTGACCGCCGAGATCCTCGGCGCCCGTCCGGAGCTCGGGGACCCCCTGGAGGCGTACGAGCACGTCCTCCAGCTGTCCGGTGTGCCCGCGGAGTCCGTCGGTCCCCTCGTGTGGCATCCGCGCCACGGTGCCGGGCAGCCGGTACGGATCGAGAACGCCGAGCGGGTCTGGCAGGTCGTCGCCCCCATGGCCAGGGCCGCCTGGACGGCCGATGAACCGGAGACCGCGATCCGGGTCCTCGAACTGGGCGTCGAACTCTCCGATCTCGTACGGGCCGCGCAGCCCGACCCCGCCCTGCGGCGGCACCTCCAGGAGGAACGCGCCGAGGTGTACGAACTCCTCGTCCAGTACCACCTGGACGGCGCCGCCGGAGCCGAGAGGCGGGACGGGCCCGAGGGCCCCGAGGGGAGCGACGGGCCGGCCGAGGTCGGGGCCGCCTTCGCCGCAGCGGAACGGCTGCGCTCCCGCACGCTCCTCGACACGCTCAGTACGGCGGAGCTGAGAGCTCCGGACGGCGTGCCGGCGGCTCTGATCTACCGTGAGTCGGGACTCCTCCGCGAGCGTACGGCGCTGGAACGGGCCCCGCGCACGGACTGGACGCGGCTCCGGACCGTCCGCCGGGAGCTGGACGCGCTGTGGTCGGAGATGGCCTCGCACCACGTGTCGGGCGCGGAGTACGCCGCCGTGCGTTCCGCCGCGGCCGTCACGGCCGACGCCGCCCTCGCGCGGCTGCGCGGGGAGCAGGTGGTGGTGGCCTCGTACGCCCGCCTGGGCGACGGCCGGCTCGTCCTCTTCCTGCTCGACCCCCGGACCGGACTCGCCGTGACGCCGATCGACGCGGACGGAGCCGCCCTGACCCGGTTCGTGGCGGACAACTTCGGAAGTGCCGGGCAGGTCAGGGAGATGGCCATCGACATGCCCGGCCTCTTCCAACAGATGCTCTCGCCGCTCGTCGCCCCGCTGGCGGGCCTGACCCGGCCGGAGGACACGGTGCTGATCTGCCCGACCGGCCCCCTCCACAACGTTCCCTTCCACGCCCTGTCTCCCGACGGAGGTGCCTCCCTGATCGAGCGGAACCCGGTGGCGTACCTGCCGAGCATCTCGCTGCTCGGCACCCTCGCCCACCGGGAGCCGCGGACCGGGCGGGGAGCCGTGGTGCTCGGCGATCCCGGCGGCGACCTGCCGTACGCCCGGGAGGAGGCGCGGCTGCTCGCCGCGCGTCTGGGCACGGAGCCGCTTCTGGGCGCCGACGCGACCCGCCGGAGGGTGCTCGACGCGATGGCCGGGTCGGAGATCCTGCACGCCGCCTGCCATGCCACCTTCCGTGCGGACGACCCCTTGTCGTCGGGTCTGGCGCTCGCGGACGGGCCGCTCACCGGGCGGGACATCCTGCGGGAGGACTGGCACGGTGTGCGCCTGGCCGTCCTGTCGGCCTGCGAGACCGGGCTCGGAGGCGTCGATCGCACCGACGAGGTGTTGGGCCTGAGCCGGTCCCTCCTCTTCGCGGGCGTCCGGTCCCTCGTCATGAGTCTGTGGCGGGTCCCGGACCGCTCCACGGCCGACATCATGGGGGCGTTCCACGAGCTGACCCTGTCGGGCGCGACTCCGGCGGGCGCGCTGCGCGCGGCCGTGCTGGCCTCGCGCGACCGGCCCGGCGGGGACCGCCTCGACCGCTGGGCCGCCTTCTGTCTGCTGGGCGAGTGGCGGGCGGACCGGACCTCCGGCGGCCGGGCGGCCGACACCCTGGGATCTTCGAGTGGAAGGAGCGACGCATGACGGAGACGCTGGACCTCTCCCCCCGGCTTCCGGAGGGATACCGGCTGGTGGGGCTGGTCGAGCCGACCGTGGAGGAGGACGAGGCCGACCGGGCCTTCACCACGGTCGACGAGACGACGGTGCGGCTTCTGCGCCGCGAGACGCGGATCGGACTCGCCCGGGGCACGGTCACCCCGGTGGACACGGGCGAGCCCGGGCTCCAGGGATACGACATCCCGCTGATCCTGGTGGTGCAGACGCATCCCGAGTCCACGGTCGCCTGGTCCCGTCTGGTCCTCGATCTGTCGCCCAGCCCTGGCGCGACCGTCGCGGCCATGTCGCCCACCCTGGTGGAGGGCGACACGCCCCAGGAGATCGAGACGACGCTGGGGGCGAACCTCACGTTCAGCGTGGCGGGGACGCCGTTGGGCCTGGAGGCCGGTCCCGAGGTGTTGCGGCGGCGTACCGTCTACTGTCCGCGCATCACGTCGTCCGGGGTCGGATTCACCAGCGCCTACTGGGACTTCAGGGCTTCCGATCGCGCGTTCCTGCACGTCAACGAGGAGCTGCGGCTGCTCGTCCGGGCCCCGGAAGGGCAGCCCGTCGACGCCGTCGTGACCCTGCGCACCCGCGTCCTGCCCAGGGGGCTCGGGCGGTTCCTGCGCCTGTCGGGCAAGATCGCCGGCATCGACGGCAGCTGTCGCCTCGTGTGACCCCGGTTCCCGCGGCAGCTCGCGGGGGCGTCAGCCGAAGTCGAGGCTTCCGGTGCGGGTTCGCTTGAGTTCGAAGAAGTCGGGGTGGGCGGCCAGGACGCGGAAGCCGTCGAAGAGTTCGGCGGCCTTCTCGTCGCGCGGGATCGCGCGCAGGACCGGGCCGAACCAGACGGTGCCGTCGACGTGGATCGTGGGGGTGCCGACGTACGCCCCGGTGTCGGGTTCCTTGCCGGCGTCGTGGTGGCGGCGGACGTCCTCGTCGTACCCGGGGTCGTGGGCGGCCTTCGCGAGTGCGGCGGGGAGGCCGAGTTCGGCGAGGGACTCCTCGACGACGGCGTCGAGGTCGTCGCGCTTCTGCTCGTGGATGCGGGTGCCGTACGCGGTGTAGAGCGGGCGGAGGATCTCCTCGCCGTGCTGTGCGGCGGCGGCCGCCGCGACCCGGACGGGTCCGATCGAGGCGTCGACCAGTGCGCGGTACCAGTCGGGCAGGGTGTTGCCCTCGTTGTGCAGGTACAGGCTCATGACCTTGAAGCGGAGGTCGATGTCCCGGTGCCGTTCGACCTCCAGGATCCAGCGGGAGGTGATCCAGGCGAAGGGGCAGGCCGGGTCGAAGAAGAAGTCGACGGTGGGACGGGACGGGGTCTCGGTGGTGGTCGTCATACGGCCGAATCTAGCCAGCGAATGGCCCGTCGGCTTGGGCCAATCGGCAGCCACCGGGCTGGGCCACTCGGGCCGCTTCGCCGTCAGGCCTCCCGCGTCATCTCCACCAGCTTGACCACGGTGTTCCAGTTGCGGGCGGTGACCACCAGGCCCTTGACGACGGACGGCCGGGTGAGGACGTCGGCCAGCTTCGACCTGCCCAGGCCTTCGGGGACGTGGAGGTAGAGGACCCGGTCGCCGAGGGCGAAGTCCTCGGGGAGGTAGGCGGCGCGGTCGATCCCGGCGAAGCGCTCCGGGTCCGCGGGCCCGGAGAGGTAGAAGGCGTGGAGCTGTTTGCCCTCGAGCTCGGCGGCGGGGAAGGGGCAGGCGGCCGCCACGGCCGCGAGGTAGTCGCCGTCCCGGACGAGGCAGTCGACGCGGAAGCCGAAGCGGCTCTCGATCGCGTCCTCGATCTGGGTGGTGAGCGCGTCCTCGCCGGCGGTGGAGTCGGTGGTGAAGACGGCGTTCCCGCTCTGCAGATGCGTGCGCGCGTTCCGGTGCCCGAGTTCTTCGAGGACGGCCCGCAGCTCCGGCATGGGGACCTTGCGGTGCCCGCTGACGTTGATTCCGCGGAGCAGGAGCGCGTATGTCTGCGTCATGGCCTCACTCTAAGTGGGCCACCGCGCCTCGTGGGGGGCGGCACGGTGGCCGGTTCGAACACTGGCCGATGGAGGGGATCGGGGAGAAGACCCTTCACTCATCTGTGACTTATTCAACAAGGTTTCGTAATCGCGAATCCATCATTTGCGCTGATAGCGGGCGAGCACCCGGTTGCCGTCCTCCACCAGCCTTCTGCGCAGCTCCCCCACGTCGATGGCCCCGCTGTAGTACTCCTGGAAGGCCGGGGTCGCGACCTTGTCCTTCCACTCCGGATAGCCCCGTACCGACTGCGCGGGCGCGGGCCGCAGCCGCTGCGCCACCGCCGCGCCGGTCGCCCAGCCGTCCTCCGCGGTGTGCAGCGAGGGGTCGGCGAGGGCCTTCGTACCGGTGGGCAGCATCCAGTCGCCGCGGGCGAGCCGCACCATGTTCTCCGGCCGGAGGAAGAAGTCGAGGAATTCCGCCGCCTCCTTCTTGTACGGGCTGTCCTCGGCGATCGACAGGGTCTGCGGGGAGACGCCCTGGGCGAGCCCGGCGTCCCCGGCGGGGGCGGGCAGCACGGTCCACTCGAAGCCCTTCGGGGCCTGTTGGGCGATCTGCTGCCGGTAGGCGAAGCCGAGCGGGACCATGGCGTACTTGCCGGCGAAGAAGCCGGGCAGGGTGTCGGAGCCGCCGCTGCCGAGGGTGGTGCGCGGGGCGGTGCGGTCGGTGACGACCAGGTCGTGGATGGTGCCGGGGACGACGGCGTCGGACTCCGTGAAGCGGATGGTGACCCGTCCGTCGGCTTCGCGGTGGAAGAGCCGGCCGCCCGCGGAGAGCCCGAGGTTGAGGCTGACGGAGACCGGTTCCTTGAGGGGCCAGGCGACGGCGTACCCGCCGGGGCCCATGGTGCGGGTGAGGTCCTGGGCGATCTGCCGGAACTCGGGCCAGCTCCAGGGCTTCTCCGGCGTGGGGACGCGGACGCCGGAGGATTGCAGGATCTTCCGGTTGGCGATGATCACGCGCGGTTCCTGGAGGAACGGCACGCCGTAGACGCCCTTGTCGGGGCCGAAGGTGGTGGTCTCCCAACTGCGGGCGGGGATGTCGGCGCGCAGCCGCTCGGACAGCAGTGGGCGCAGGTCGGCGAGGTGGCCGCCGTAGGCGAAGTCGGCCAGGTCGTCGGAGGCGTCGTGGATGAGGTCGGGGGCCTCGCCGCCCTCGAAGGAGGTGAGGAGCTGGTCGTGGACGGAGTCCCAGCTGCCCTGGACGTAGTCGATCTGGACGCGGGGGTGGGTGGCGTTCCATTCGTCCACGAGCTGCCGGTTGGCGTCGACGGACTCCTTCTGCCAGGCGAGGGACTGGAAGCGGAGCCGTACGACTCCGTCGTCGGGGCCCTTGTCGCCGGCCGTGCATCCGGTGAGGAGCAGGGCGAGCGCGGCGGCGGCGGTGAGGATCCTCCTCATGACTTCACCGCCCCGGCCATCATCCCGCCGGTGATGCGTCGCTGGAGGAGGGCGAAGACGACGAGGGAGGGCAGCGTCGCGAGGAACGCCGCCGCGGCGAGCGGGCCGAGGTCGGCGACGCCCTCGGCTCCGAGGAAGTGGGTGAGGACGACCGGCAGGGTCTGCTTCTCCGGGGTCTTGAGCAGGACGAGCGCGAAGAAGAACTCGTTCCACGCGGTGACGAAGGCGAAGAGGGCGGTGGCGACGATGCCGGGGGCGAGCAGCGGTGCGGTGACGGAGACGAGGGTGCGCAGCCGCCCCGCGCCGTCGACGGCGGCGGCCTCTTCGAGCTCGGCGGGGACGGCCCTGACGTATCCCATGAGCATCCAGAGGGCGAAGGGCAGCGACCAGACCACGTAGACCAGGACGAGGCCGAGGACGCTGTTGACGAGGTGGAGGTTCTTGAGGATCAGGAAGAGCGGGATGATCACCAGGACGAAGGGGAAGGCCTGGCTGATCACGACCCAGCCGGTGGCGGCCGAGGCGAGCCTGCCCCGGTGGCGGGCCGTGACGTAGGCGAGCGGGGTGGCGACGGCGACCGCGATGAGGGCGGCGGAGACGGCGGCGATCAGGCTGTTCACGGCGGCCCTGAGCAGGGGCTGTTCGTCGAAGGCCTGCCGGAAGTTGCCGAGCGTGGGGTCCTCGGGGATCCAGGTGGGGTGGAGCGAGGCCAGCTCGGGCGCGGGCTTGAAGGCGGTGGAGACGAGCCAGAGGAAGGGGAAGGCGAGGAAGACCAGGTACGCGAGGAGGGCGAGGTACTGGCCGACCCGCGCGGGTCCGCTCGTCCGGAGGGCGCTCACCGGTCCTGGTCCCCTTTCAGCCGGCGTACGAGGGAGAGGGCGATGAGCACCGAGACGGCGGCGATCATCACGCAGCCCATCGCGGCGGCGTAGCCGAACTGTCCGTAGCGGAAGGCCTCTTCGTAGGCGAAGAGCATGGGGAGCCGGGTGCGGCCGCCGGGTCCGCCGCTGGTGAGCACGTAGACCAGGGCGAAGGAGTTGAAGTTCCAGATGAGGTTGAGGGCGGTGATGGCGAGGGCGACCGGTCGGAGTGCGGGCCAGGTGACGGTGCGGAAGCGGCGCCAGGCTCCGGCGCCGTCGAGAGCGGCGGCCTCGTGGAGTTCGCGCGGGGTGTTCTGGAGGCCGGCGAGCAGGGCGACGGTGGTCTGCGGCATGCCGGCCCAGACGCCGACGACGATGACGGCGGGGAGTGCGGTGGCGAGCCCGGACAGCCAGTCGTGGCCCTCACCGAGGCCGAGGTTCCGGAGGGTCTCGTTGAGGATGCCGGCGTCGGGGTTGTAGACCAGCCGCCACATGATGCCGACGACGACCTCGGGCATCGCCCAGGGGACGATCGCGAGAGCGCGTGCCAGCCAGCGGAAGCGGAGCTTCTGGTTGAGCAGGAGGGCCAGGCCGAGGGCGAGGAGGAACTGCGGGACGGTCACCCCGACGGCCCAGACCACCCCGATGCGGAACGAGTCCCAGAAGAGGGTGTCGTGCAGCAGGTCCTGGAAGTTGAGCGTGCCCGTCCACCGGGTGGCCTGGGTGCGGCCCGACTGGGCGTCGGTGAAGGCGAGCGCGATGCCGTAGAGCAGCGGGCCGACGCTGAGCACCAGGATGGGCAGGAGCGCGGGGAGCACCAGGAACCACGCGCCGAAGTCGGGGCCCCGGGGTCGTGCCGGGCGGACGGTGCGCGGTGTCCGCGCCCCGTCCGGCCGCTTCGTCGCGGTCGCCGAGCTCATCGATCCGACCCCCGTCCGCTGCCTCCGCCGCCGTGGGAACCCCGTCATGGTCCTGACGGGTCGTCGGGCCGTCAAGGCGGCCTGCGCGGTGAGCTGCGTGGATGCGAGACTTTGGCTCAAACGCACAGGTGAGGGAGAGGTCGATGGACGAGGCGCGGGCGCGGGAGATCCTGGCGGCGGCGGGGCTGCCGGTCGGGGAGGCGCGACTGCTCGCCCTCGGGGAGAACGCCGTCTTCGCCGTGGGCGGTCTCGCGGTGAAGGTGGGCAGGGACGCGGAGCTGTTCGGGCGGGCCGAGCGGGAACTGGCCCTCGCCGGCTGGCTCGCCGAGGCCGGGGTCCCGGCGGTGCGGGCCGCCGAGGGGAAGCCGCGTCTGGTCGAGGGGCATCCGGTGACCCTCTGGCACCGGCTGCCCGAGGCGGTGCGGCCCACGGAGCCCCGTGATCTCGCCCCGCTGCTGCGGGCCGTGCACGCCCTGCCGGAGCCGGTGGGGTTCACACTGCCCCGCCGTGAGCTGCTCGGCGGGGTGGAGCGGTGGCTGCGGCTCGCGGGGGACGCGATCGACCCGGCGGACGCGGCCTTCCTGCGGGAGAGGCGCGACTCCTTCGCCCCGGCGGCCGCCGCCCTGACCCCGCATCTGCCGCCGGGCCCGATCCACGGTGACGCCCTCCCGCGGAACGTCCACGTCGGTCCTGAGGGGCCGGTCCTGGTGGACCTGGAGACCTTCTCCTCGGACCTGCGTGAGCACGATCTGGTGGTGCTCGCGCTCTCGCGTGACCGGTACGGCCTCGATCCGGCCGCGTACGAGGCGTTCACGGAGGCGTACGGCTGGGACGTCCGGGAGTGGGAGGGGTGTGCGGTGCTGCGGGGGGCGCGGGAGACGGCGAGCTGTGCGTGGGTGGCGCAGCACGCACCGGCGAACCCGAAGGCACTGGCCGAATTCGAGCGGCGGGTGTCCTCGCTGCGGGACGGCGATCCCGAGGTGCGCTGGTACCCGTTCTGACATCTTGACTGCTCCCCCTTCTGAAGGAGGGGGATTCCTGACTCACTTCGCCTGCGGACCGGCAGGTCTACAAGATCAACGCGACGGCGTCGCGCAGGGGCCAAACCGGGTCGACGACCGCCTCCGTGTCGCCCTTGCGGCGCAGGAAAGCCTGGAAGTTCTCGGCCCAGGCGCGGTACCAGACGATCTGCCGCTCGTGGAGTTCGGCCGGGTGCATCGCGGCGACCTCGGGGTGCCGCTCGGCTATCGCGACGGCGACCCGGACGGCGGCGAGCGCGTCGGCGGCGGCCTGGTGGGCGGCTTCGAGGACCACCCCGTACTCGCCGCAGACCGCTTCCAGGGTCCGCTTGCCGCGCCGGTAGCGGTCGACCGCCCGGTCGATGGTGTACGGGTCGACGACGGGTCCGATGCCGGTGCCGCCGAGCCGCTCGCTCAGCGAGGGCAGTCCGTGGCGGCGCAGCTCGGCGGAGAGGAGCGTCAGGTCGAAGGAGGCGTTGTACGCCACGACCGGCACGCCCTGCTTCCAGTACCCGGTCAGGGTCTCCGCGATCTCGTCGGCGACCTCCCGGACCGGGCGGCCCTCGGCGGCGGCCCGCTCGCTGCTGATGCCGTGGATGGCGGAGGCCTGTTCGGGGATGCGGATGCCGGGGTCGGCGAGCCAGTCGCGCTGCCGGACGACCCGTCCCTCGTGGACGGCGACGATCGAGGCCGTCACGATCCGGGCCTCCAGCGGATCGGTGCCGGTGGTCTCCAGGTCGAAGCCGACCAGTGTCTCCCCATGCCAAGCCATCGGGTCCTCCTTACGTGATCTCCCCCGTGGTGCTGACCACCCTCGCACGGGCCACTGACATCGGGTTCAGGAGACGGGTCGGGAGTCGAGCCAGACGGATTCGAACTCCTCCCGGTATGTCTGGAAAAGTCCGTGATCGCCGTCATGGCTGCCCTGACCGTGCCGCACCACGTTCCGCCCGCCGCCGCGCAGCACGAGGACGGGGGCCTCCATGCCCCGGGCCCGGCGCAGGTAGGACTGGACGACGCCGACCCCGTCCGGTCCGTCACCGTCCACCAGGTAGGCGGTGAAGCGGGGGGTCTCGTCGAAGACGTGGATCTGGAAGGCGCCCGGGTCGCGGAGCTTGGAGCGGACCCGGCGCATGTGCAGGATGTTCATCTCGACGGAGCGGCTCAGCTCGCCCTTCCGGAGGCCGAGTTCCCGCTCGCGGCGCTTGACCGCGCTGCTCGCCGGGTTGAGGAACAGGAGCCGGGTCCTGCAGCCGGACTCGGCGAGCCGGACCATGCGCCGGCCGGAGAAGTTCTGCACGAGCAGATTGAGACCTATGCCGGTGGCGTCGAGGCGGCGCGCGCCGCCGAAGAGGTCCTCGGCGGGCAGCTGTCGCTGGAGCCGCACCCGGTCGGGATGGACGGAGACCACGTCCGCGTACCGGTCGCCGACGAGGTCCTCGACCGCGTCCACGGGCAGCCGGTCGGCGGACGGCACCCCGGCGCCGCTGCCGAGGATCTCCAGGATGCGGGCGGAGGCCCGCTCGGACTGGGCGAGCACGGTCAGCGAGAGGGCCCGGTTGCGGGAGACCACGTTCCGCGTGACCTCCAGTTCGTCGAGGGCGAGCTCGACCTCGCGCCGGTCGTCGAAGTAGGGCTCGAAGCAGGGCCAGTGCTGGACCATCAGCTCCCGTAGCTGCGGGAGGGTGAGGAAACTCAGCACGTTGTCGTCGGCCGGGTCGAGGAGGTAGCCCTTGCGGCGCGACACCTCGCGCACGGCGACGGCTCGCTGCACCCACTCCTGGCCCGCCGGGCCGGCCGCGGCCACCACCCACTCCTCGCCGTGCACCGGTTCGTACACGGGCCGCAGGACGGCGGCGACCACGGCGCGGAGCCGCTGTTCGACGAGGTTCAGCCAGATGTAGGCCCGCCCGGCGCGCTGGGCGCGGGTGCGGACCTCGCTCCAGGCCTCGGCACCCCAGTCGAGCTCGGCCCCGATCTCCACAGGGCGGGCGACGGTGACCGTGCCCGGCGGCACGGCGCCCGGCGGGGCGACCGCGCCGGGCGGCGCCTCGGCGGAGTCCGCCGGGCCCCCCTCACGGCCCGCATCCCCTGGGGGCAGCTCCAGACCTCCCGAGCTCACCCGCGCACCGCCTTCTGCTCCTGGACGCCCGTGTCGACCGGTCCGACAACGATCAAGGAAGGGTACTCCGCGAGCGGGAGGCGGTGCAGCAGGATCGTCAGGCTGCTTGCTCAACTGCCCAGATCGGGCTGCCCGTTCTGGGAGGCGAGATCGGGCGGAGTGAGCGGATTCATAGCGGTTACGTCCCTGGGCGCGAGCTGGAAGCCCTGCCAGTGGACCGGCATGGGCTGCTGGTCCTCGTCCCGGGCGATGTGGTGGAACCCGATGTTGACCCACACCGAAGGCTTGGTCAGGGTCTCGCCGTTGACCCACTTGTCCACGCTGTCACCGGCGTTGGGGGCGCAGTCGCCGATGTTGTTGCTGGCGAACTTCTCGCAGGCGCGGGCCTGGGTGAAGTACACGTCGTGCTTGGTGAAGCCGCGCCCGGCGTGGGTGTCGGTGTGGCCGGGGGCGATCTCGTACGAGCGGGCGTGGCCGTCGGCGTTCTTGCCGGTGCCGCTGACCACCCGCCACCAGCGCATGTTCTTCGCGTCTCCGGCGAGTTCCTTGGTGACGACGGTGCGCTTGGTCTTCACGGTCGGTCCGCCGCCGTTGGCGGGCGGCGCGGTGACGGTGGAGTCGAACTGCTCGATCCGGTCCTTGGTGGAGCCGTCGAGGCCGAAGTCGAGCTTCCAGAAGACGTTGTGGGCGTGGCTGGTGGCGTAGGCGCGGGCGCCCTTGCCGATGGGCCAGCCGCGGCCGTCGGTGGCGTTGTAGTCGACGGGCGAGAGGCTGCCGGTGGCTCCGACGTTGGCGCCTATGGTGCCGTCGGCGGAGAACCGCCACTCGGTGATGTACTCGTACCAGCCGACCTTGTTGACGGTGTAGACGAGCAGGTCCTTGCCCTGGGCCTGCCAGACCTTGGTGCCGTTGTCGCTGGCCATGCGGTACGCGTGGCCACGCGCCCGGGTGGTGGTGCAGAGGCCCTTGATCTGGCCGACCTCGGGCACCTTGACGGTGGTGACGGTGCCGCCGGGGCACTCGGCGGGCTTGAGGTTCTGCAGGCCCCAGCCGAAGCCCGCGCCGGTGAGGTCGTCGTACTCCGCGGCGCCGTCGTCGTAGGGGACGTGGATCTGGGCGAGCCGGGCGCTGGCGAGGACCTTGATGGGGGCCGCGGCGCCGCGCGGCTGGAAGGTGACCTTGTCGAGCGTGAGCCCGGCGTCGGTGTCGTAGCGCCAGCACATGCGCCAGGTCGTGCCGCCGTCGAGCTTCTGCGTGATGCGGTGCGCGGGGGAACAGTCCGGCGGCGCCTGGACCACCGGTCGTGTCGGGGTCGGCGGGCGGGGCACGGAGGGGGCGGCGGTGGCCCCGGTCGCGGGGCCGGCGGCGGCCGTGGCGGTGCCGAGGAGGGCGGCCGCGGTCAGGACGGCGCCCCGCCTGCGGGCACGCCGGTGCAGCTGGATGGGCATGTGTACGTACTCCCTCGTACGGAGTGTGGCAGGAGAGGACCGGTGGCGGCGGTGGTCAGCCGACGCGGGTGACGGTCCTCGCGGAGAGGTCGACGATCAGGTTCCGGGTGTCGATCCAGGCCCCGTTGAGGACCTTGGTGACGAGCCGGACGCAGCGGTGCTCGCCGCAGCGGGTGAGCTGTCCGGGCACGTTCTTCTCGCGGTAGGTGCGGTAGACGTCGCCGTTGAACCACAGCTGCGCGGTGGAGGTGAGCTCGTTGCCGGTGGCGTCCTGGTAGTCCTCCTTGACGCCCTTGCCGAGCGGGCTCGCGAGGATGAGCTCCAGGGCCTCGCGCAGCTCCTCGGGGTGGGCGGAGGGCTGGACCCCGCGCTGCGAGCCCGACTTCTCGACCTTCCCGGTGTCGAGGTTGACGGTCCGGATGATCAGCTCGTCCCGCGCGTAGTCGTAGAGGCGGACCTCCGCACGGCGTGTCGGATCGCCTTCCACCGGGTCCGCGAGGTCGGTGCCCAGGTGCTGCGGCCCCCGGCCGCCCTCGACGTCCTGCTGGGCGGTGGCGGCGGGCGGGGTCAGCGCCAGCGTCCCGGCCCGTGCGAGCTCGTCGTCGGTGAGCGGGTCGCTGCCCACTCCCTTCTCCCCCTCGGCCGCCGCGGGGACCACGGTCGCCGGTGGCGGTGCGGCGCCGGTGGCCGCGGCTCCGGCCTCCCCCTGGCCGGTCGCGCCGGCCGACGTGCCCCCCGCCGACGTACCGGCGGCCCCCGCGGCTCCGGCCGCCCCCGTGGTTCCGGCGGTTCCGGCCGGTCCGGCGGCCCCGTTCGCTCCCGCGGGGCCCGGCAGGCTGATCGCGACGGCGACGGCGGTCCCCGTCACCGCCATGGCCGCTCCGGCCACCACCTTCCCCAGGTGGCGACGCGCTATTTCGTACACACTTCCCCCTCTTTCCCCCTCTTGGTCTGCGGTCACCCGGTAGGACGGGGCGAAGTCCTAGGAGGTTGCCCCTCTTTCGGGCAGGATCTGGCCGAAGAACACCACCAAAACCCGGACAGAAGAGGAAGAGTCGTATCCATGCAGGTCTGGCCGGGACAGGCGTACCCCCTGGGCGCCACCTATGACGGAGCGGGAACCAACTTCGCGGTCTTCTCGGAGGCCGCCCACAGGATCGAGCTGTGTCTGCTCCATGACGACGGCTCGGAGACGGCGGTGGAGCTGCGCGAGACCGACGCCTTCGTGCGGCACGCCTACCTGCCGGGCGTGATGCCCGGCCAGCGGTACGGGTTCCGGGTGCACGGCCCGTACGCGCCGGAGCGCGGGCTGCGCTGCAACGCGGCGAAGCTGCTGCTGGACCCGTACGCGCGCGCGGTGTCGGGGCAGGTCCAGTGGGGCGAGGCGGTGTACGGCTATCCCTTCGGGCGGCCGGACGCGCGCAACGACCTCGACTCGGGCCCGCACACCATGACCTCGGTCGTGGTGAACCCGTACTTCGACTGGGGCGACGACCGGCGTCCGCGCACCGAGTACCACCACACGGTGATCTACGAGGCCCACGTGAAGGGCCTGACGATGCTCCATCCGGACCTTCCGGAGGAGCTGCGCGGGACGTACGCGGGGCTCGCGCACCCGTCGGTGATCGGGCACCTGAAGGAACTGGGCGTGACCGCGCTCGAACTGATGCCCGTGCACCAGTTCGTGAACGACCACCGGCTCGTGGACGCCGGGCTCACCAACTACTGGGGCTACAACACGATCGGCTTCTTCGCCCCGCACAACGCCTACGCGTCCTGGGGCGACCGGGGTCAGCAGGTCCTGGAGTTCAAGTCGGCGGTCCGCGCCCTGCACCAGGCGGGCATCGAGGTCATCCTCGACGTGGTCTACAACCACACCGCCGAGGGCAACCACATGGGCCCGACGCTGTCCTTCCGAGGCCTGGACAACCCCTCGTACTACCGGCTCGACGACGACCCCCGCTACTACTACGACACCACCGGCACCGGCAACTCGCTGCTGATGAGGTCCCCGCACGTGCTCCAGATGATCATGGACAGTCTGCGGTACTGGGTGACCGAGATGCACGTGGACGGCTTCCGCTTCGACCTGGCGGCCACCCTGGCCCGCCAGTTCCACGAGGTGGACCGGCTGTCCTCGTTCTTCGACCTGGTGCAGCAGGACCCGGTGGTGAGCCAGGTCAAGCTGATCGCCGAGCCGTGGGACGTCGGCGAGGGCGGCTACCAGGTGGGCAACTTCCCGCCGCTGTGGACGGAGTGGAACGGCAAGTACCGCGACTGCGTGCGCGACCTGTGGCGGGGCGAGCCGCGCACCCTGGCCGAGTTCGCCTCCCGGCTGACCGGCTCCTCCGACCTCTACCAGGACGACGGGCGCCGGCCGCTCGCCTCGGTCAACTTCGTGACCTGCCACGACGGCTTCACCCTGCGGGACCTCGTCTCGTACAACGACAAGCACAACGAGGCCAACGGCGAGGGCAACCGGGATGGCGAGAGCCACAACCGGTCCTGGAACTGCGGCGCCGAGGGCGAGACCGAGGACGTGGGGATCGCCGAGCTGCGCGCCCGCCAGACGCGCAACTTCCTCGCCACCCTGATGCTGTCGCAGGGCGTGCCGATGCTCAGCCACGGCGACGAGTTCGGGCGGACGCAGGGCGGCAACAACAACGCCTACTGCCAGGACAACGAGGTGTCCTGGGTGCGCTGGCCGAAGCCGGACAGCGAGGCGGAGACCACACTGCTCCGGTTCACCCGGGCGATGGTGCGGCTGCGCCGCGACCATCCGGTCTTCCGGCGCCGCCGGTTCTTCCACGGGCGGCCCGTGGAGGGCACCCACGACGAGCTGACGGACATCGCGTGGTTCACGCCCGAGGGCGAGGAGATGAAGGCCCGCGACTGGCAGGCGGCGCACGCCCAGGCGCTCACCGTCTTCCTCAACGGCAACGCCATCTCGGAGCCGGGCACCCAGGGCGAGCGGATCGCCGACGACTCCTTCCTGCTGATGTTCAACGCCTCGGCGAAGGAGCTGGAGTTCTCGGTGCCGGACAGCCACGGGGCCTGCTGGCGCACGGTGGTGGACACCTCCGACCCGGAGGGCATGCCGCCGCAGGAGGGCCCGCAGCTGGCGGGCGGGGAGCGGCTGACCCTCGCGCCGCTCAGCCTGACCGTGTTGCGCCGGCCAGCCTGAGCTCCCGTACGGGAGTGCTCACCCGTACCGACCAGGACAGCGGCGCGCAGGCCACGGCCGCCCCCACCGCCACCGCGAAGGCGGCGGGGGCGCCGTGCTGTTCGGCGAGGCACCCTGAGACGGCCTGGCCGTCGGGCCGCGTATGGCGTACGCCGATCCGGGCAGGCGCGTCCGTTCGGCGGCACCCGATCGGGTGGACCTGGAGGGTTCCGGAGGGCGGTGACGGCGCCGGCGACGCGACGCACCCGAACGGGTGCAGGGGCGATGACACAGAAGCCCTCCGGCCGGGTACGTACGTTCGCATGACCTCCTCCTTCGTCGCCCCCACCGCCACCTACCGCCTCCAGCTCCAGCCGGAGTTCCCGTTCGCCGCCGCCGAGCGGGCCGTGCCCCACCTCGCCGGCCTCGGGGTCTCGCACCTCCACCTCTCCCCGGTCCTGGAGGCGGTCCCCGGCTCGAACCACGGGTACGACGTCACCGACCACCGTTCCGTACGGGCCGAACTCGGCGGCGAGGACGGGCTGCGGGCCCTCGCGGCGACCGCGCGGGCGCACGGGCTCGGGCTCGTCGTCGACCTGGTGCCCAACCACATGGCGGCCTCCCCCCGGCACAACCACGCGCTGCGCGCCGTCCTCCGCGACGGCCCGGACTCGCCGTACGCCCGCTGGTTCGACATCGACTGGCGGGCGGGGGACGGCCGTCTGCTGCTTCCGGTGCTGCCCGCGCGGCTCCCCGAGGTGCGGGACCGGCTGCGGGTCTCCGGCGGGGCGCTGCACCTGGACGGGCAGGAGTTCCCGTTGCGCCCCGGCACGGAGGGGCTGCCGCTCGACGAGCTGCTCGACGCCCAGTGGTACCGGCTCGGCTGGTGGCGTCTCGCCAGGACCGAGCTCGGCTACCGCCGGTTCTTCACCGTCTCGGAGCTGATCGGGGTGCGGGTGGAGGACCCGGAGGTGTTCGCGGCGAGCCACGCGAAGATCGTCGAGCTGGTACGGGACGGGGTGATCGAGGGGCTGCGCATCGACCACCCGGACGGCCTCGCCGACCCGCAGGGCTACCTGGAGGACCTGGCGGAGGCGACCGGCGGGCGCTGCTGGACGGTGGTGGAGAAGATCCTCACGGGTCCCGAGGCGCTGCCGGCCGCCTGGCCGGTCGCCGGCACCACGGGGTACGACGCCCTGCGGCACCTCGACGGGGTGTTCACGGACCCCGAAGGCGCCGCCGAACTGGCCGACGCGTATCGCGAGTTCGTCGGCAAGGCGGCGGACAGGGGCGGGCACTGGGAGGCGACCGAGCGGCGGGCCGCGTACGAGGTGGTCGGCCACGACCTGGCGGCCGAGACGGCCGCGCTCACCCGGATCGCGGAGCGGATCTGCGCCGCGGACCCTGCGCTGCGGGACCACGCCCCCTGGGCGCTGCGCACCGCGATCCGTGAACTCCTTGTCCGGGTCCCGGTGTACCGCCCCTACCGGACCGGTGGCGAGGAGGTGCTGACCCCGGAGGCCGCGCGGGGCGCGAAGGCCGCGTTCGCGGTGCCGGAGGAGGCCGCGGCGGTCGACGTCGTACGGGACCTGGCGCTGGGCGCGCTCGGCGACGGGCCCGAACACCGGGCGTTCCGCGCCCGGTTCGCTCAGACCTCCTCCGCCCTGCGGGCCAAGTCGGTGGAGGACAGGGCCTTCTACCGGTACACGCCGCTGCTCTCGGCGAACGAGGTGGGCGGCGACGCGGGCCGCCCGGCCCTGCCGGTGGAGGAGTTCCACGCGTACTGCCTGCGGATCGCCCGGGACTGGCCGGGCACCGGCACCGTGCTGTCCACGCACGACACCAAGCGCAGCGCCGACGTCCGGGCGGCGATCGCGGTGCTCTCGCAGTGCCCGGAGGTGTGGGCGGAGCTGCTCGGGGAGGTGGCCGGGGTGCCGGCGCCCGACGCGCACGTGGCGTGGACGGCCTGGCAGACCGCCTTCGGCTTCGGGGCCCCGGACGCGGACCGGCTGACCCCCGCGATCCTCAAGTCGGTACGGGAGGCGGGTCTGCGGACCAGCTGGACCGAACCCGATGCCGAGTACGAGCGCGCGGTGGCCGAGTTCGCGGCGGCCGGTCCCGGCCGCATCCCGCTGCGGGCGGCGTCGGAGGCGGCCTTCGCCCTGGAGCCGCACATCCGGGCGCACGCGCTCGGGGTGCTCCTGGCGCAGCTGACGATGCCGGGGGTGCCGGAGCTGTACCAGAACACGGAGCGGGAGTACCGGGCCCTCGTCGACCCGGACAACCGGGCTCCGTTCGCGGTCGGGGCGGACGACGACCGTACGGCTCTGGTGCGCGCGGCCCTCCGGCTGCGCCGCGAGCGCCCGGAGGCCTTCGGTGCCGGGGGCACGTACACGCCGCTGAGGGCCGAGGGTCCGGCCGCCGCCCACTGCCTGGCCTTCGCCCGCTCGGGCGAGGTGGTGACGGCGGTGACCCGGCTGCCGCTGCGGCTCGCGCGGGCCGGTGGCTGGCAGGACACGGAGCTGGTCCTGCCGGACGGCAGGTGGGAGGATCTCCTTGACGGGGTGAGGGAGTTCACGGGAGGGCCCGCCTCCGAGACGAAGGCGGCGGAGCTCTTCGCGGAGCGGCCGGTGGCCCTGCTCGCCCGGATCCACGGGTGAGGCACGCGCTGCCGCACCGTGCCGCCGGACGGGCGGTCGAACGGGGAGAGGTCAGGGCGATGAGCTCACTGTGGGTGTTGTTCGGGGTCCTCTGGGGTCTCGTCGGGCTGCTGGTCCTGGTGCACGCGCGGCGCAGTCGCGGGCACAGCAGGACCGAGGGGGCCGAGGGGCTGCTCATCGAGCAGCGGGCCAGGGAGCAGGCCGCCGAGGACCGGGTGACCTATCACCCCCTGGCCGTGCACGACGCCCCGATCAGCTACAAGGACATCCACAACCGTCACCGTCCCTGAGGCCCCGCGTTCCGCTGGGCCTTCGGGCGGTCAGAAGCGGGAGGCGCGGGAGACCTCGCACTTGGTGTACTCGGAGCCGTCGCCGGTGCCGATGTACGGGGTGGTGATCTCGGCGCTCTGGGAGGCGCCCGCCGTGACCGCGATACCGGCCTTGAAGGCGGTCCTCGGGATGACGTCGCCGCCCGCGGCACCCGTGAACTTCATGGTGACGTTGTAGTCGTAGTCCATCGTGCTGTCGTTCTTCACGGTGACCCGGGCGACGAGGTTCTTGGTGGCCGGGTCGTACTTGCACTCGTCGATGGTCACGTCGCGGGCCGCCTTGTCGGCGCTGCTGGAGCCGCCGGGCAGGGAGCCGCCGGACGTGCCGCCGGAGGTGCTGTCGCTGTCGTTGTGGTTGCTGCCGCTGGAGCTGCCGGAGCTGCCGCTGCTGTTGTTGTCGCAGCCGCCTCCGCCGGAGCCGCGGGCACCGGTGAGGGCGACGACCGCGACGGCGGCGACGGCGATTCCGCGGACATGACGCATCTTCATGTTTCAATCCCCGTTGAAAGTGGTACTAAAAAGGGCTCCTTGACGAGCGCACGTCACCCTAGCAGCGGTCGGGGACAGCTCGCCGACACCCCCGATCAGCCCGCCGGACGGACGATCAGACTGCGCGGCGCCCGGGTGATCAGTCCCGCCCAAGTGGGCCGGAAGCCGTCGGCGAGCCGCAGCCGGGGCATGGCCGCGAAGAGGGCGCGCAGGGCGTACTCGGCTTCGAGTCCGGCGAGGACGACGGCCGGGCAGAAGCCGGAGCCGTACGTGAGCTGACCCGGGTCGTCGCGCAGCGGGTCGAAGCGGTCGGGCTCCCGGAAGCGCTCCGGGTCCCGGCCCGCCGCACCGACGAGAAGGGCGACTGACGCGCCCGCCGGGATCACGCCACCGCTGACCGGGACCTCGGCACTGGTTCGCCGCACGGCGATCTGGACCGGCGGATCCCGGCGCAACGACTCGGTCCAGGCCCGGCCCACCAGCCCGGCGGGGGCGTCACGGAGGGCGGCGACCTGATCGGGATCGGCCAGGACGTTGCCGAGGAAGGACGCGAGCGCCTTCTCCCGTACGGCGATCTGCCCGCCGCACTCCCCGCCGAGCGCCCCGGCCGCCCGGCCGCGTACGAGCCGCATCATGTCGCGGTACGGCACACCGACGGCGGCGGCGACGGTTCCGGCGGGCAGCCAGTGGCAGAAGTCGGCGACCAGGTCGACCTGGGGCCGCTCGGCGAGCCGGCGGGCCAGGACGTACGCGGTGCGTTCGGCGAACGACCGCAGGGCCTCGACGTCGACGTCGACATGGGCCCGCTCGCACGGCGGGTCGCCGGGCCGGTGCCCGTGGGTGAAGCGGCTGTCGGTGAGGGCGGTGGCCACGTCCGCGTACCGGGAGAGCACCCAGGCCCGCAGCAGCGGGTCGTAGGTGAGCGGGAACTCCTCGCGCAGGGTGCGGTGGATGCCGTGCGGATCGCGCGAGGCCCCCGGATCGAGCGGGCTCGGCGCGACGGTCCTGGAGCCCGGCCGGAAGGCTCCCGCCGACCCCTCGGGCCCCGTGGCCGTCGGATCGGCCACGGTCCGCACGCTGCCCGGCACCGGAACGGGACCGACCCGCCGGGGGGCCGCGGGGGCCATGGCCGGCAGTCGCGTCCAGGGGTCGCCGCCCTCGGGCGGCTCCGACCGGTCGCTCCCTATGCCGTGCTTCGGCTCGTCGCTCATGGCGCCCCCTGTCGATCGGCGGTGGGTGCCGCGGCCGGAGATCGTGGCGCGCGTCCCCACAGCCCATCACCGCGCGCGCCGCACCGCCCGCCCCATACCGCCGAACGGGTGAACGCACTCGCGCGCGGGCCCTGCCGCCCCGGGGGCCCTCGGTCCCTGGGGGCCTTGGGGGCCTGGGGGGCCTGGGGGGCCTTGGGGGCCTGGGGGGCCTGGGGGCCTGTGGTCCTGGGGGCCTTGCGGGTCCGCCTCAGCCGTGCGACAGCCGGAACGTCATCTGGCCGAAGCCGACGACGTCCCCGGGGCGCACGACCACCGCGCCCGTGACCCGCCGCCCGTTGACCGTCGTGCCGTTCGTCGAACCGAGGTCGCGCAGCACCCACATCCCGCTCTGCAGCGAGAGTTCGGCGTGCAGCCGGGACGCCGTCTCGTGGCTGAGCCGCAGTCCGTTCACCGGGTCGCGCCCTATCCGCAGCGGGTACGGACCGGGCAGCGGAAGCAGCAGCTTCGGCAGCCGCTCCGCGTGCCACGCGCGCCCCAGCTTCGCCGTGAACGCGGACATCCGCTCGACCGCGCCCACCACCCGCCGGGTCCAGGTGCCCTCGGTCCTCAGGTCGGCGGTGAGCAGGTCGAGTTCGTCCGGCCGCCGCGCCTGGAGCGCGCGCTCCATCCGGAAGAGGAACGTGTCGTGCGAGAGGCGGCCCTGAGCGGCGCCCTCACGGAGCAGCCCCAGCGCGCGGTCCCGCTCGGCGTCGGTCAGCCGAGGTGAGTTCGCCGGAAGCTCGAAAGGGGTCGTCACACCCGTGATTGTCGGCCCGTCGGGCCCGAAGTGTCCAGAAGGGCCCCCGCCGACGGCGTCCAGGGCCCGTCTCTGCGGGCCGGGTAACTCCGTACCGGCTCCACAAGATCGCTGCTACGGTCTGCGGTCTCCACGCCCGAGACCCCCAGGGGGAAACACCACGTGACCGCGTCTGCCTCGACCACGCACGGCCTCGCCATACGTCCGCTCGCCGGGCCGGAGGAACTCGACCTGTTCCTCGGCCTCACCTACTCGCTCGACCACGAACTCGCCGACGACCTCGCCACCGGCCGCCGGGTCCCGGAGTGGATGTGGGTGGCGCTCGACGGCGACCGGCTCGTCGGCCGGATCGCCTGGTGGACGAACAAGGCCGGCGGCGACCCGCAGGCCCTCGACTTCTTCGACCTCTCCCCCGAGCTGCCGGCCGCCGCGCGCGAGGAGATCGGTCTGCGGCTCCTGGAGACCGCGACGGCCGCCGTCATCCCGGCCGGGACGCAGCGCCCCGAGTTCGGGCGGTTCATGCCGGCGGACTGGCGCGAACTGCCGGAGACCCGCTCCCACCTGGAGTCCGTCTTCTCCGTCCTGGAGCGCGCGGGGGCGCGTCCGCTGGTCGAGCGGCTCCGTCTGGAATGGCGGCCCGGCACCCCCGTACCGGAGCCGAAGGGCCGTCTGGAGTTCCGTCCCGTGCGGGACCGGGAGGACCTCGTCACCCTGATGACGCCGGTGATGGAGGGCACCCTCGACGCGCACGGCCAGGCCGAGCTGGCCTCCGGGCTCACCGCGCGGGAGGCTGCGGAGCAGCACTTCGACGAGGAGTTCGCCCACTACTCCTCCCCGCGCGAGTGGTGGCAGGTGGCCCAGCTTCCGGAGAGCGGCGAGCCGGTCGGCTTCGTCGTCCCCGCGCGCAACAACTACCACCACACGATCGCGTACATCGGTGTGCTGCCCGCCCACCGGGGGCACGGATACATCGACGACATCCTGGCGGAGGGGACGCGGATCCTGGCCGCCGTCGACGTGCCCCGCATTCGGGCCGCGACGGACCTGGGGAACGTGCCGATGGCGGCGTCCTTCGCCCGTACGGGCTACGACACGTTCGAGCGCGCGATCAACTACGTGTGGGACGCGCCGGGCGCGTCGGGGTCCTGACTGCCAGGATGGTCGCGGTGGTCACGCGTTGATCCACCGAGTGTCCGCCGAGTGGCTGGTCCGTCGACGAGGGGATTCCCGTGCTCTTCGAGGTGTGGGCGCCGAGCGCCCGTGACCGGGTGATGCTGTCGCTGAACGGCATCGACCACCCCCTGGAAAGGGACGCCGAACGGGACGGCTGGTGGACCGGTGTCGTACCCGCCGAGGACGGCGACCGCTACGGCTTCGCCCTCGACCACCGGCCCGTGCTGCCCGACCCGCGCTCGCGTCGGCTGCCCGACGGGCCCGACGGCCTGAGCGCGGTCGTCGACCACTCGGCGTACACCTGGCGCCACGAGTCGCCGCGCCTGCGGCTGCGCGGGGCCGTCCTGTACGAGCTGCACATCGGCACCTTCACCCCGGAGGGGACGCTCGACGCGGCGGCGGCGCGCCTCGGGGAGCTCGCGGGCCTCGGCATCACCCATGTGGAGCTGATGCCGCTGTGCCCGTTCCCCGGGGTGCGGGGCTGGGGATACGACGGTGTGGCGCCGTGGGCGGTGCACGAGCCGTACGGCGGCCCCGAGGCGCTGAAGCGGTTCGTGGACACGGCCCACGGGCTCGGCATGGGCGTGGTCCTCGACGTGGTCCACAACCACCTGGGCCCGTCCGGCAACCATCTGCCTTCCTACGGACCGTACTTCACGGACACCCACCACACGCCGTGGGGCGCGGCGGTGAACCTGGACGCGCCGGGCTCGGACGAGGTCCGGGCGTACTTCCAGGGCAGCGCGCTCGCCTGGCTGCGCGACTACCGGATCGACGGGCTGCGGCTCGACGCCGTGCACGCGCTGGCCGACACCCGGGCGCTGACCTTCCTGGAGGAGCTGTCGGCGGCCGTCGACGAGCTGGCGAAGGAGCAGGGCCGTACGCACTTCCTGATCGCCGAGTCCGATGCCGCCGACCCGCGCACGACCACCCCGCGCAGCCTCGGCGGCCTCGGTGTCCACGCCCAGTGGAACGACGACTTCCACCACGCCCTGCACACCGCCCTGACCGGTGAGTCCCAGGGCTACTACGGCGACTTCGCGCGGGCCCCGATGGCGGCGCTCGCCAAGACGCTCACCCGCGTCTTCTTCCACGACGGGACGTACTCCAGCTTCCGGGGCCGGCACCACGGGCGCCAGGTGGACCGCGAGCGCACCCCCGCCCACCGCTTCCTCGGCTACGCCCAGACCCACGACCAGATCGGCAACAGGGCCCTCGGCGACCGTCTTTCGGCCTCCCTCTCCCCCGGACTGCTCGCCTGTGCGGCGACCCTGGTCCTCACCGGGCCTTCGGTGCCGATGCTCTTCATGGGCGAGGAGTGGGGGGCGGGCACGCCCTGGCAGTACTTCACCGACCACACCGATCCCGAGCTCGCGGAGGCCGTACGGCGGGGCAGGCGGAAGGAGTTCGCGGCGCACGGCTGGTCCGAGAACGACGTCCCCGACCCCCAGGAGGCCGCCACCCGCGACCGTTCGGTCCTCGACCGCGCGGAGCGCGAACGGGACCCGCACAGGCGGCTGCTCGCGTGGCACCGCGAGCTGATCGCGCTGCGCCGCACCCTGCCGGATCTGACGGACCCGGACCTCGCGGGCGTGAAGGCGGCCTTCGACGAGGAGGCCCGCTGGCTGGTCTTCCGGCGCGGGGTCCTGCGGGTGGCCGTCAACCTGGGCAAGGAGCCGGCGGTGATCCCGCTCGGCACCAACGGCCGCGACCGGGTCCTGGCGGCCTGGGAGCCGGTCGAGACCCCGGCGGCGGACGGGGCCCTGCGGCTCCCCGGCGAGTCGGCGGTCGTCCTCACGGACGGCTGAGGCTCCCTCTCCGGTGTCTACTCGACGATCGCCATCTCGTGCGGGGTGTTGTTGAAGCGGCGCCCGCCGCCGTCCTCGGTCGCCGTGACGATGTCCTCGATGCGGACGCCGAAGCGGCCCGGGAGGTAGACGCCCGGCTCGATCGAGAAGCACATGCCGGGGACGATCGGCAGCTCCTCGCCCTCGATCATGTACGGCGGCTCGTGCGTGGTCACACCGATGCCGTGTCCGGTGCGGTGGATGAAGTACGCGCCGTAGCCGGCGTCCGTGATGACCTTGCGGGCCGCCCGGTCGACGTCCTGGCAGGCCACCCCGGGGCGCACCGCCTCGAAGCCGGCCTGCTGGGCCTCCCGTACGAGGTCGTGGATCCGCCGCTCCTCGTCGGTGGGTTCGCCGACGTGGACGGTACGGGTGGTGTCGGAGCCGTAGCCGTGCTTGAGGCCGCCGAAGTCGAGGACGACCATGTCCCCGCGTTCGATGACCCGGTCGCCGGCCTCGTGGTGCGGGTTGGCGCCGTTGGGGCCGGAGCCGACGACCGTGAAGTCGACCTGGGAGTGGCCGAAGCGCATGAGGAGGGCGGCGAGGTCGGCGGCGACGTCGGTCTCCTTGCGGCCCGCGAACGGGACCTTCAGGATCTCGCCGTACGCCCGGTCGGCGGCGGCCCCGGCGGCGGCGATCCTGGCCAGCTCGTGGGCGTCCTTGACGCCCCGGAGCATCGGCAGGGCCTCGGTGAGGGAGACGTACGAGGTGCCGGGCAGGGCCCGCTGGAGGCCGAGCAGGTGCATGGCCCAGGCGTTGTCGCTGACGCCGAACCGTCCGTCGACGTCGAGCAGGGGCGCGGTGACGGCGTACGGGTCCTTGCCGTCGGTCCAGTCGCGCAGGGTGAGCGCGGCGGCCCCCGCGGCCTTCTCCGCGTCGGGGGCCTCCAGGGTGGGGACGACGAGGACGGGTTCCTGTCCCGCGGCGAGGACGAGGACGGTGAGGCGCTCGGTGATCGCGGTGGGCCGGTAGCCGGTGAGGTAGACGAGGTCGGGTCCGGGGGCGACGATGACGCCCGCGAGCCCGGCGTCGGCGGCGGACTCGGCGGCGCGGGCCATCCGGGCCCGGTAGTCGTCCGCGGTGAAGGGAACGACCTCTTCGGGGGCTTCCGTGCTCGGCATGGGGGACTCCTTCTCGGCTTCCTCGACGTACAGCATCCTGCCGGGCGGCGCCTCCACCCGCGACCGGTCGGCGGCGGTCAGCGGCGGTCGGGGCCCTGGGCGATGAGCCGTTCCAGAAGCTCCTGGAAGTCGTCGCCGACGACGATCCGCAGCTCCCCCCGCTCCCCGTCGTGCTCGCTGAGCTGGGTGAGCCTGCCGCCCTGCCACCAGAAGACGTACGGGCTGATGGCGCCCGGCACGTCCTCGTACCCGGAGGCGGCGAACGAGGCCATCGCGCCGAGGGCCGGGATGATCGAGGTGTCCCTGATGGGGTGGAAGGCGAGCTGGTGCCGGAAGGGAAGCGCGACCAGGGCGCCGTGCTCGCCGATCGGCCGGCCGGTGACCCGCTGGACCACGCCGTCCAGGTCGAGGACCCGGCTCGCGGTGTAGAAGGAGTCGCCGAGGATGATCTCGAAGCACATGCCGTCGGCGTCCCGGACGGTCTCGTGCTCCTCGACGGGCAGCCCGCGCAGGTTGCGCAGGGCCCGGTCGCGCAGCTGGGCGTGGTCCCCGAGCCGTTCGAGGGCCTCGTCGGTGAGCATCATGACGCTCTCGGGCAGGTCGAGGGCGAGGATCTCGTAGAGGCCGGGAGCGACGGTCCTGGCGTAGCCGAAGGCGGCGGCGTCGATGCCGTCGCCGCTGACGACCCGGGGGTAGAGCTGGGAGCGGATCTGCTCGGGCGGCAGGGTGTCGAGGGCGGAGGGGCCGTCCATGGCGCGGACCACGAGATCGATGTGCCGGTGGATCACGCCGGGCCAGACCCGGGGGCCGCGGGGGTCCTGGTGGCAGACGGCGGCGAGGTTGCCGAGGCCGAAGCGGCGTCCCTTGTCGTCGATGACGTGGTCGGCGTAGACGGTGACCTCAAGGCCGAGTTCGGCGAAGGTGGCGCGGACCCGGCCGCGGAAGAGCGCGGCCTCGCGTTCGGAGAAGTACGCGAACTCGGGGTCCCTCGGTGCGTCGTCGCCGTCCCGCCTGGGTCCTCGTCGCAGCCACCCCACGCCCGCCCGCCTTCCGTCGCCGTTGCGCCCAGCGTAGCGACTGCGCGTGTCAGCCCCGGAGCCGACGGGTGAACTCGGCGACCGGGCAGTTCGGTTCGGCGGGCGCGCCGGGCGGCAGGAGGAGTTCGGTGCGGTGGACGAGCCGGGGTGCCACCAGGGGGACGGCGACGGCGCCGGGCACGGATGCCGCGAGGGGCGAGGGCAGCAGGGTCAGGCCGTGGCCCGCGGCGGCCAGGGCGAGGAGGGTGCGGGTGTCGGTGCCCTCGTAGCGCAGGGCGGTACGGAAGCCCCCGCCCGCGGGCCCGCCGTGCACGGCCCGCAGCCGGTCGAGCGGGACGCCCGCGGCGGGCGCGTCCAGCCAGCGGGCGTCGGCGAGGTCGTCGAGGCGGAGCCCGGACCGTCCGGCGAGCGGATGGCCCGAGGACAGGAGGACGGCGAGCGGCTCCTCGGCGACGCCGGTCGAGGCGAGCGGGGCGACGTCGGGCGGCGGGAGCGGGTCGCTGGGGGCGGCGATGCCGTCGACGAGGCCGGCGTCGGCCTCTCCGGTGGCGACGGCGACGGGCACCCGATCCGGGGGCAGACCGCGCAGGGTGACGCCGGTGGCGGGGAGCGCCGCGAGGGTGCGGGCGTGCAGGGCGAGCGGGGAGGCGGCGACGCGCAGGGTGGCGCGGGGAGCGGCGGCGAACCGGTCGAGGTCGGCGCGGGCCGCGTCGAGACGCAGGAGGAGCGGCCCGGCGTGTTCGAGGAGCCGCTCCCCGGCCGGGGTGGGGGCGACGGGCCGCCGGGTGAGCAGCGGGAGGCCGAGGTCGGTCTCCAGGGCGGCGATGTGCTGGGAGACGGCGGACTGGGTGTAGCCGAGGGCGCGCGCGGCCTCGGAGAAGGAGGCGAGGCGGGCGACGGTGACGTACGTCCTGAGGAGGTGCGGGTCCATGGAGTCGTCGGCTCAGGACCCGTCGGGGGCGGTGAGGAGGGCGCGGGCGTAGTGGGCGAGGGAGCGGTTGTAGCGGGGCAGCAGGGGGGCGAGGGCGCCGAGGGCGAGGGCGGCGGCCTCGCGGTCGCGCCCGGTGTCGGCGAGGGCGAGGGCGAGGAAGGCGTCGACGGCTGTGCCGAGGGCCTGTTCGTCGGCGTCGAGCCGGTCGGCGGGCATGTCCCGCTCGGCGGTGAGGAGTTCGACGGCGCGGTCGGGCCGCCCGAGGTTGCGCAGGCTGCTGGCGAGCTGGATCACGGCCCGGCGGCGGCGCAGCCCGGTGAGGCCCTGGTCGAGGGCGCGTCGGTAGAGCCGGACGGCCTCCTCCGGCTGTCCTGTGGAGTCGTGGGCGGCGCCCTGTTCGAAGAGGGCGGCGGGGTCGTCGGCGGGCCGCTCGGCGGCGAGTTCGGCGACGCGGGCGCGGAAGTCGGCGGGTTCGTGGGTGTCGATCCGCTCCCAGAGGGCGGTGACGCGGCGCTCCCAGTCGTGGTCGTGGTCCTGGTCGTGGTCACGGTCGTTCGTCATGCGGTTCAGCGTATCCGTCGGCGCATAAGCGTTCGTGATGGAGCGTGCAGGAATCATCGTTGGACGTGAACGGGGAGCGCCGCGAAGGATGACGGCATGAACAGCACCGGCCTTCCCGGCCCCTCCCGGATCCCCCGTATCGCTCTGGTGGGCGACCGCTCGCCTCACGTCCGCTCGCACGTCCGCGTCCCCGTCCTCCTCGACGCGCTCGCCGAGCGGGACGGGCTCGTCCTCGACGCGTACTGGATCCCCACCGGGGACGCGGAGGCGCCGGGCGCGGTGCGGGGCTTCGACGCGGTGTGGGTGCTGCCGGGGAGCCCGTACGCGAGCGAGGCGGGGGCGCTCGCGGCGATCCGGACCGCCCGCGAGGAAAACATCCCCTTCCTCGGCACCTGCGGCGGCTTCCAGCACGCCCTGATCGAGTTCGCGAGGGACGTCTGCGGTCTGGAGCGGGCGGCGCACGCCGAGAACGACCCGGCGGCCGACCCGGACGACCTGCTGATCGCGCCGCTCGCCTGCTCGCTGGCGGGTCACGAGGGTCCCGTACGGGTCACCCCGGGTTCGCTGGCCGAGAAGGCCCTGGGCTCGGAGCGCACGACGGAGCGGTACCACTGCGACTACGGCCCGGACAGCCGCCACCTGGACACGCTGCGGGCGCACGGCCTGCGGTTCACGGGCGCGGACGAGGAGGGCGGGGTACGGATCGCCGAGCTGCCCTCGCACCCGTTCTTCCTCGCGACCCTCTTCCAGCCCGAGCTTTCGGGCGACGGCACCCGCCCGCACCCCCTGGTCCGGGCGCTGGCGACGGCGGCGACGGAACACGCGGGCCGGGGCTCCGAGGAGGACCGGCAGCCCTAGTCCATGGTCACCACGAGGTGCGCGCGGTCGCGGCCCGGGGCCACGAGACGGGCGTTGGGCTCGTCGGAGTCGAGGACCCAGCGCTCGGCACGGTCCCTGTCCTTGCCGAAGCGGACGTGCCGCTCCACGAGCCGGGGAACGCGGCGCGCGTCGTCGAGCTCCAGGTACCAGGCCTCGTCGAGGAGGGGCAGGACCCCGGCCCAGGCGCCCTCGTCGTGCAGGAGGTAGTTCCCCTCGGTGACGACGAGCGGGACGTCGGGCCCGACGGGTATCGACCCGGCGACCGGCTCCTCCAGGGAGCGGTCGAAGGCGGGCGCGTAGACGGTGGTGCCGGGCTCGGGGGCGCGCAGCCGGGCGAGGAGCGCGGTGTACCCGGCGGCGTCGAAGGTGTCGGGCGCGCCCTTGCGGCCGGCCCGGCCGAGGCGTTCCAGTTCGGCCTGGGCCAGATGGAAGCCGTCCATCGGGACGAGGACGGCGAGCCCGTCGAGGCGGGCGACGAGCCGCGCGGCGAGCGTGGACTTCCCGACGCCGGGCGCACCGGCGAGCCCGAGGACGCGACGGCGCCCCGGCACGGCGAGCCGCCGCGCACGGGCGGCGAGCCGGTCGAACTCCTGCGCGTCCATGAGGGGCATTGTCGCGCACCGGGGCGGATACGGGGGCTGCCTGCGGCCATGACCCTGTCCTCGCCCCCTGGACACCCCGCACCCCTCGTCCGAACCCTTGCCCGGACCCTCCCCCGTCCCTCGTTCGTACCCTCGGTACGGCGAGGGTATCTGCGGGGTCGACGCGGGTCGACGCGGATAGATTCCTGCCGCTTCCGCGTATTACGTTGTAGTAATGCCGTCCATCGCACTCGTCACCCTCGTCGTCCGTGACTACGACGAAGCCATCGCCTTCTACACCGACGCCCTCGGGTTCGCCCTCGTCGAGGACACCGATCGGGGCAACGGCACCCGCTGGGTCGTGGTCCGTCCGCACGGCGCCGCGGGCGTCGGCGGCCTGGGCAATGCCGGGCTGCTCCTGGCCCGCGCCAAGAACGAGGAGGAGGAGGCCGCCGTCGGCAACCAGACCGGCGGCCGTGTCGGGTTCTTCCTCCACACCGAGGACTTCGCCCGCGACCACGCCCGGATGTCGGAGGCCGGGGTGAAGTTCCTGGAGGAACCGCGCCACGAGCCGTACGGCTCGGTCGCCGTCTTCGAGGACCTGTACGGCAACCGCTGGGACCTCCTCCAGCCGGCGGACGCCGATCCCCTCGCGTAAGCCCCCGGCGGCCCCGCCTACGCCTGCCCGGTGAACCCGTCGAGCCGCTCGCGCCGGCCCGGTGTCAGGCGGAGGTCCGCCGCGGCGACGTTCTCCTCCAGGTGGGCCGTCCGGGCCGTGCCCGGGATCGGGAGGATGACCGGCGAGCGGTGGAGGAGCCACGCGAGGGAGACCTGCGCGGGGGTGGCGTCGAGTTCGGAGGCGACAGCGGCGACGGCGGCGGTGAGCTCGGCCGACGCGCCCGGCGCGCCTCCGGCGACGGGCCGCCACGGCAGGAACGCGATGCCCGCCGCCTCGCAGGCCGCGAGCACCGGCTCGTGCTCGCGGTCGAACAGGCTGTACCGGTTCTGCACGCTGACGACGTCGACGATCTCCCTGGCCCGGTCGAGTTCGTCGACGGTGACCTCGGAAAGACCGATCCGCCCGACCTTGCCCTCCTCCTGGAGTTCCCGCAGCGCCCCGAGCTGGTCCGGGAGCGGCGTCCCCGGATCGATGCGGTGCAGCTGGAGCAGCTCGATCCGCTCGACCCGGAGCCGGCGGAGCGCGTCCTCGACCTGACGGCGCAGGGAGTCCGGCCGCGCGTCGTGCCTCCACCCGTCCGGCCCCGACGAGCGGACGATGCCGACCTTGGTGGCGATGAGCAGCCCGTCGGCGTAGGGGTGAAGGGCTTCGGCGAGGAGTTCTTCGTTGGCACCCCAGCCGTACATGTGCGCGGTGTCGATCAGGGTGACACCCAGCTCGACGGCCCGCCGGGCCACCTGGAGGGAGGCCTCGCGCGCGGGGCCCGGTCCGGTCGGCAGGCGCATGGCTCCGAATCCGAGCCGCCGCACGTCCAGCTCCCCGCCGATGCGAAACGTGGTCGATGTCGTCATCTCTCGTCTCCGCCTCTCGATCAAACCGCCAGGCTAACAAGGCGGTTGGCGGGCCCGAGGGGCGATAAATCGCTGTCGCCCGGCAGGTTCGGCTCCCTACACTCGCGTCTCGGCGCACCGATGGGTGCGCCGCCGGGCCGTACGACCGTACGCCCGTGCGACCGTACGTTCCGAGCGACCGTCCGAGGGGAGAAGACCATGCGCGGCAGCCGTTCCGCCGTCGCCGTGTCCTCCTCCCGTGCCCGGTACGACGTGATCCTCGCCTCCTCCGCCGAGCGGTGGCGGCTGCGCGCCCGCCATCGCCGCCCGTGACGACGTCGGCTCCCTGACCTGACCGTCGTACGGGAATCGCGCTGCCCTGTTCTCCACGCAGCAGCGAAAGGCACGACACCGTGCGTACCCACCTCACCGACCGCGTCCGCAACCTCGGCATCCTGGCCCACGTCGACGCGGGCAAGACCACCGTCACCGAGCGGTTCCTGTTCCTCACCGGCGCCACCCACAAGCGCGGCGAGGTCCACGACGGCACCACCGTCACCGACTTCGACCCGCAGGAGCGGGACCGGGGCATCACGATCTTCGCCGCGGCCGTCAGCTGCGACTGGGCCGGACACCGGATCAACCTGATCGACACCCCCGGCCACGTCGACTTCTCCGACGAGGTCGAGCGCTCGCTGCGCGTCCTCGACGGCGCCGTCGCCGTCTTCGACGCCGTCGCGGGCGTCGAACCGCAGAGCGAGACGGTGTGGCGGCAGGCGGACCGGCACGGCGTTCCGCGCCTGGCGTTCGTCAACAAGATGGACCGCGCGGGCGCCGAGCTCGACGCGGCCGTCGAGTCGATCCGTACCCGCCTCGGCGCCGTCCCGCTCCCCGTCCAGCTCCCCATCGGGCGCGAGGACGGTTTCACCGGCGTCGTGGACCTGGTCCGGATGCGGGCGTACGTGTGGCCCGAAGGCACCGGCGCGTACACCGAGCGGCCCGTCCCCGACGAGCTGCGGGACGAGGCCCGGCGGCGCAGGCGACACCTGGAGGAGACGGTGGCGGAGCTGCATCCCGGCGCCCTTGAGGAGTTCTGCGCCGACGGCGCGCTGTCGGCGGGGACGCTGACGGACGCGCTCCGCGACCTCACCCTCTCCGGCGAGGCCGTGGTCGTCCTGTGCGGCTCGGCGTACCGCGACCGGGGCATCGAGCCGCTGCTCGACGCCGTCGTCGCGTACCTCCCGGCTCCCTCCGACATGCCGCCGGTGCGCGGCGAGGTCGCGGCGGATCCGGAGGCGCCGTTCACCGCGCTCGCCTTCAAGGTGAGCGCGACCGCCACCGGCCGCATGACCTACGTCCGCGTCTACGCGGGCACTATCGGAAAGGGGGACACCGTGCTGGACGCCGTCACCGGCCGCGCCGAGCGGATCGCCCGCATCCTGCGGGTCCAGGCCGACCGGGCGACCGAGGTCGACGCGGCGCGCGCGGGCGACATCGTCGCCGTCGTCGGGCCGAAGGCCGCCCGCGCCGGTTCGACACTGTGCGATCCGTCCGCGCCGGTCGTCCTCGAACCGCCGACGACCGCCGACCCGGTGGTCTCGGTCGCGGTGGAGGCCCGCCGCGGCACGGACACCGGCCGCCTGGCGACGGCCCTCGCGCGGCTCTCCGAGGAGGACCCGTCGCTCGTCGTGCGGTCCGACCCGGAGACGGGCCAGACCGTACTGTCCGGGCTCGGCGAACTGCACCTGGAGGTCGCGGTGGAGAAGCTCCGGCGCGACCGGGGCCTTGAGGTGACGGTCGGGCGTCCGCAGGTGGCGTACCGGGAGACGGTGGCGAAGGGCGTCACCGGCCTCCTCTACCGCCATGTGAAGCAGGACGGCGGCGCGGGCCAGTTCGCCCATGTCGTCGTCGACGTCGAACCGGCGGCGGAAGGTGAGGAGTTCGTGTTCGTGTCCACGGTCACGGGCGGCCGGGTGCCGCAGGAGTACGTCCGCGCGGTCGAGGCCGGCTGCCGGGACGCCCTCGTCGAGGGTCCGCTCGGCGGCCACCCGGTGACGGGTGTCCGGGTCACGCTCACGGACGGGGCGACGCATCCGAAGGACTCCTCGGAGATGGCGTTCCGCGCGGCGGGCCGCTTCGCGCTCCGCGAGGCGCTCCGCGCGAGCGCGATGACGCTCCTGGAGCCGGTGGCCGACGTGACGGTCACCGTCCCCGCGGAGTCCGTCGGCTCGGTCCTCGGCGACCTCGCGGCCCGCCGCGGCCGGGTCACGGACTCGACGACCCGCTCGGGTACGGCGGTGGTGGCGGCGACGGTCCCGCTGGCCGAACTCTTCGGCTACGCGTCCCGTCTGCGGGGCCGCACGCAGGGCCGTGGCACGTTCACGACCCGTCCGGCGGGGTACGCCCCGGCGCCGTAGGGCCATCTGAACGCCGGGCGTCCGGTCCGCACCAGTGGTGCGGGCCGGACGCGCGGCGGCTTCAGGCCCACAGGCCTGGCTGGCCTGGCAGCCGATCGGGTTGTCGGGGGCGACCGGCCCGGCGGGCCTGAGGCTGTCCCTTCGGCTTCCTTCTACGCTCGCGGGGGACGAACGGAAGAGGCTGTGGCGCGTGCGCCACAGCCTCGGGATTCCCCGGCTCCGGCCTCCCTGGACTCCGCTCCCCCTCCCTGCCGAAAGGTCGCACTGTCGTGCCCGAAAACGCCCTGCCCGGCGCGCCGCCGTCGGCCGGCCGCATCCGCCGCCGCCGGACCCGCGCCGCGTTCTTCACCGCCCTGTGCACGTTCCTGCTCGTGCTCCCCGGGTCCTTCGCGGCGGCAACGGCCCATGAGCCCACGGTCCAGCTGAGGGTCATGACCCAGAACATGTACCTGGGCGCCGATCTCCGGCCCGTCCTCGCCGCCACCGACACCGCTTCGCTCATCGCGGCCGTCACCCGGGTGTACGCACAGGTCCAAGCAACGAACTTCCCCGAGCGTGCCGAGGCCATGGCCGACGAGATCGCCGACGCCGACCCCCACGTCGTGGGCCTTCAGGAGGTGAAGCTGTGGCGCAGCCAGACCCCGGCCGACTTCAGTTCCACACCCAACGCCACCGTCGTCGAGTACGACTTCCTGCGGACCCTGCTCGCCGAGCTCGCCGAGCGCGGCAAGCACTACGCCGCGGTGGCGACCATCACCAACAGTGACCGCGAGGTCCCCCGGTCCACGCCCACCGGCCTCCAGGACGTCCGCCTCACCGACCAGGACGTGATCCTGGCCCGCACCGACCTGCCCACGAGGCGGTTCTCCGTCGCCAACCCGCGTCAGGGCGCCTTCGCGGCTCGTCTGACGATCCCCCACCCGGTGCTCGGGAGCATCCCCTTCACGCAGGGCTGGACCTCCGTCGACGCCACCCTGGGCGGCCGCACCATGCGCGTGGTCAACACCCACCTCGAAGCCCTCAGCCCCGCCGTCCAGGTGCGGCAGGGCGCCGAGCTGCTCGCCGGCCCGCTCGACACCGACCTGCCCACCGTGCTCCTCGGCGACCTCAACTCGGCCGCCGGTGGCGTCGGGGCGGTCCCCGGCATGAGCGACACGCCGACCTACGCGAACTTCCTGGCCGCCGGGTTCCGCGACGTGTGGACGGAAACCCGCCGCAGGGACCCCGGCTTCACCTGCTGCCAGGCCCCCGACCTGCGCAATCTCCCGTCGGCCCTCAGTCAGCGCGTCGACTACGTGCTGTTCCGCAACGGCTTCGAGCCCGTGCGGGCCGAGCGCGTGGGCGAGGAGCCGGGCGACCGCACTCCGTCGGGTCTGTGGCCCTCCGACCACGCGGGCGTGGTGGCCGCGCTCAGGCTGCCGCGCCGCTGACGGAGACCGTACGGGCGAATCGGGAGGCGCCGCGCCGCGCCTGACGCGTGCGCGGCGCCACCCGCTCAGTCGATGCAGAACTCGTTGCCCTCGACGTCCTGCATGTTGATGCAGGACTCGTTCTCCTCGTCGGCGAGCAGCACCTTCGTGCACACCGCGCCGAGCGCGACCAGCCGGTCGCACTCCGCCTGCAGCGTCGCGAGGCGCTCCTCACCCACGAGCCCGGTACCGACCCGCACGTCGAGATGCAGCCGGTTCTTGGCGACCTTCCCCTCGGGAACGCGCTGAAAGTACATGCGCGGTCCCACGCCCGTGGGGTCCTGGCAGGCGAACCACGCGCCCCGGCTCTCGGGCGGCAGCGAGAGGTCGTACTCGGCCCACGTGGCGAACCCCTCCGGCGGCGGCGGTACGACGTACCCGAGGACCTCGCACCAGAACCGAGCGACACGCTCGGGATTCGCACAGTCGAAGGTGACTTGGAACTGCTTTACGGACGACATCGCGCCAACATATCGCGCGATGATCTTAGGACGCCTCCGGATTTCCACAGCTCCGATCGGGGCCGGCATAGGGGCCGGTGAGGTCGAGTTCCGCCCGTACGGTCTTCCCGACCGGGACACGGTCGAGCACCGCCCACCGCGAGGCCAGCGCCTCGACGAGCAGCAGGCCGCGCCCGCCCTCGTCGAGGGGGCGGGGCGCCGCCGGCGCGGTCGGCCGCCGCTCGCCCCGGGTGTCGGAGACGTCGACCCGGAGCCGTTGCCCCGAGTCGTACGAGAGCCTCAGCTCGAAGTCGCGCCCGGGCACCCGTCCGTGGGTGACGGCGTTGGCGGCGAGTTCGGCGACGAGCTGTCCGACGGTGTCGGCGGTCTCGGAGCCGTACGGAACGCCCCAGCGGTCGAGTTGGTGCAGAGCGAGTCGGCGGGCGAGTCGCGCGCCGCGCGGGGTCGAGCTGAAGCGCTGGGTGAACACACGTACGGTGACGGCGGCTTCGCGGGTCACGGGGGAGGTCATGGGGCCAATGTGGCGCCGCACGGCACCAGTTACCAGGTCAGAAACTCGTACGCTGCGACAGCGTACGGGTTCACACTCTGGACGGTACCGGTCACTACCCGTGAGCATGGGTGCGGTTCAACACGAGCGCACGGGTGCGGGAGGTGGCCGGAGTGACGGACGAGGTGCCGGGCGAGGGTCCGGGAGGAAACGAACCGGAGGCGTCGGACAGCCTGAGGGCGTTCGGGGAGGTGGTCAAGACCTTCCGGAAAAGGGCCGGCCTTACGCAGGAACAGTTCGCGCCGCTGGTCGGCTACTCGGTGCCGACGATCGCCTCGATCGAACAGGGCCGACGTTTACCTTCCGCCGATTTCGTGGAGCGGGCGGAGGAGGTGCTCGACGCGTTCGGGGTGATCCGGGCGGCGGCGAAACACTTGGCGCGGAAGCCGGGGCTCGCGAGCTGGTTCCGCCAGTGGGCGCGGCTGGAGCTCCAGGCGGTGACGCTGTACACGTACGAGAACCGCCTGGTGCCGGGCTTGCTCCAGACGCCGGAGTACGCGAGGACGATCTTCGGCGAGCGGATCCCGGCACTGGACGACGATGAGGTGGAGACACGGATCGCCGCCCGCGCCGAGCGGAAGGAACTGCTCACGGATCGCCCCCACACGATCTTCAGTTTCATCATCGAGGAGCATGTCCTGCGCCGTCAGACGGGCGGTCCGGAGGCCATGCGGGACCAGATCGACCACATCCTCGACATCTGCGCCCGGCGCAACATCGACCTCCAGATCATGCCGCAGACACGCGGCCACCACGCGGGCCTCGACGGCCCCATGCGTCTCCTGGAGACCCCGGAGAACAGGTGGTACGCCTACAGCGAGGGCCAGGAGAACGGCCTCCTCATCCCCGACCCCAAAGTGGTCAGCATCCTCCAGAAGCGATATGCCAGGATGCGAGCACAGGCTCTCTCCGTCGAGGACTCCGTGAGCCTGTTGCGGGAGATCCGAGGAGCGCTATGAGCACCACAGACCTGGCCTGGTTCAAGAGCAGCTACAGCGGCAGCAGCGGAGACGACTGCGTCGAAGTCGCCCTGGCCTGGCACAAGTCGAGCTACAGCAGCGGTGACGGCGGTGACTGCGTCGAGGTCGCCGCCTGCCCCTCCACCGTTCACGTCCGCGACTCCAAGGTCCCGGAGGGCCCCAACTTCGCCGTGGCGTCCGTCGCCTGGAAGGAGTTCCTCGACCAGCTGCGCTGACACGGCGAAGAGGAAGCATCACCTCCATGTCCCCGGTTCGTAACGAGCGGGAGTGAAACGGCACATGGTGTCGACGCCTGGGCAGAATCGGCTCGTCAACCACACCGTTCAAGCCATGTGAAGTACACGGGGGATCACCATGCGCGCTGCCCGGCAGAGTTGGAAGACCTACGCCCTGGGAGCAACGGCCGTCGCCGCGCTCCTCTCGTCCACGGCCTGCCAGCCGGGCGGCGGCACGGACGACGGGGCGACGGGCACGAAACCCTCGGGTACGCCGAGCGCGACCGGCTCCGCGAAGCCGGGCACGCCGAGTGCGACCGACTCGACGGCGCCGGGGGCCCCGACCGCGAGCGACTCCACGGCGCCCGGCACCCCGACCGCGACCGGCTCCGGCAGCGTCAGCGACGGCACCGCCAAGGCCTGCGCCGACCCGGACCTGTCGATCGCCACGTCGTACTGGCCGAGGGACAACGGTCAGCACATGCTCATCACGGCCACCAACGTCACCGACAAGCCCTGCACGCTGTACCACTACCCGTTCGTCTACTTCGGCCAGGACAACGACAGCCCTCTCGGCCCGATGGAGTCGAAGCCGACGGCCATCGCGGTGATCGGGCCGAAGGAGAAGGCGTACGCGGGCGTGAAGCTGTTCCTCGGGGGCGAGAAGACGACGACGTACACCTCGTTCGGCCTCGGCTACCACGACCCGAACAACAACAACGACGGTTCGCCGGTCGACGTGTCCCTGTCCGGTGAGGTCGATTTCGTGACCGTCGGCCCCAACCCGTCGGTCACGTTCTGGAACCGCGACCGCAGCGAGGTCGAGAAGTACGTGTTCAAGGCCAGGTGACGTAGGTAGTCGGGTCGGCGGGTCCGCGAAGGGCGTCTGCCAGGATGCGTGTACCGGCCCTCCTTCCCGCGCGGAGGGGTGCCGGTGCCGTACGACGACCCGAGGAGCGACACACGCATGAGCACCACCCCCGGCGACTACCTCTCCGGCCTGTTCTCCCTCGAAGGGCGCACCGCCCTCGTCACCGGCGGCAGCTCCGGCATCGGGCGCGCCATCGCCGGGGCCCTGGCCCGCGCCGGAGCGAGGCTGGTGGTGCTGGCCCGCAAGGAGGCCGAGCTGGTCGCGACCGTGGACGAGCTGACGGGCGACGGGTGCCGGGCCGCCTGGGTCAGCGCGGACCTGAGTACGCGCGCGGGGATCAGGGCGGGGGCGGAGGAGGCGGCGGCCGTCTTCGGGGAGCCCGACATCCTGGTGAACTCCGCCGGCGTCAACCTCCGCCCCCCGCTCGGCGAGCTCGGCGAGGAGGTCTGGGACACGACGATGACCGTGAACCTGGAGGCGCCGTTCCTCCTCGGTCAGCGTTTCGGCCCCGGGATGGCCGAGCGCGGCTTCGGCCGGATCATCCACGTCACCTCGCAGCAGGCGCACCGCGCGTTCGTGCAGAGCGGCGCGTACGGGGTGTCCAAGGGCGCGCTCGAGTCCCTGGCCCGTTCGCAGGCCGAGGCCTGGTCGCCGTACGGCGTCACCGCCAACACCCTGGTCCCGGGTTTCGTGATGACGCCGCTCAACCAGCGCCTGTCCTCCGACCCGGACAAGGTGGCGGCCCTGGCCGCCCGCACGATGGTGGGGCGCAACGGCCTCGCCGAGGACTTCGCGGGCGCGGCCGTCTTCCTGGCGAGCACCTCGTCCGCGTACGTCACGGGCCAGTCCCTCTTCGTGGACGGCGGCCTCTCCGTCCACTGAGGGCCGCCGCACGACCTTGCCGACCGGGGGCGCGAGCACGGCACGACCCGCCCCCGTCACTTCTGGTCTTTCCGGCAACCCAGGGCAGCGCCACGGGTAGTTGCTCTACGTTGGATCCGCTCAGCCGATCGACGGGGGATTGCCACATGACCGAGGACGAGACCGCGCGCATCCGCACCGGGCGGCCACCCACGCCGCCCGCAGCCGCTCCCGACTTCTCCGCAGAAGGCCTGGGGACCGCAACCGCACTGACCACAGGGTTCGGCCACCGGCTGAGCCCTCACGTGAAGGGCTGACCTCTTCACCGTGGAGCAGCTGACGGAGCAGGACCCCACACACATCGGCCCGTACCGTCTGATCGCCCGCCTCGGCGAGGGCGGGATGGGCCTGGTCTACCTGGGCCGGTCCGAGCTCGGCCGTACCGTCGCGGTGAAGGTCGTGCAGGCCGACCACGCCCAGCACCCCGAATTCCGCAAGCGGTTCGCTCGCGAGGTCGCCGCGGCCAGACGGGTGGGCGGCGACTGGACGGCTGCCGTCCTGGACGCGGACACCGAGGCGGCCGTGCCCTGGGTGGCGACCCAGTACATACCCGGCCCCGACCTGACCACCGTGGTCGGCAAGACGTTCGGTCCACTGCCCGAGCACTCGGTCCACACCCTCGCCAACCGTCTCGCCCTCGCCCTGCGGGCGGTGCACGAGGCCGGTTTGATCCACCGCGACCTGAAGCCCTCGAACGTGCTGGTGACCGTCGACGGCCCTCGGGTCATCGACTTCGGGATCGCCCGCGCACTCGACAGCATCGGCGGGGACAGTCTGCTCACCCGCACCGGCATGCTGATCGGCTCCCCCGGCTTCATGTCTCCGGAGCAGGTCCGGGGCCACGAACTCACTCCGGCCAACGACGTCTTCTGCCTGGGCGCGGTCCTCGTGTACGCCGCCACCGGACGTCTTCTCTTCGGCGCCGCGGACACCGGGCTGAACGCGCATCTCTTCCGGATCGCCGAAGAGGAGGCGGACCTCACCGGCGTACCCGATTCGCTCGTCCCCCTCGTCCGGGCGTGTCTGGAGAAGGACCCGGCGAAGCGGCCCACGCCCGCGCAGGTGATCGAGCGCACGGCCACGGACCGGGACGAGGAGTGGCTGCCCGGGTCGGTCCTGGCCCACCTGGGGCGCCGTGCGGCGGAGTTGCTGGACTTCGCCCCGCAGGCTCGGGGCGCGCAGCCGGACCCACGGGTCCAGGTCGCTTCCTCGGCCGCTCAGCCCCAGCCGACCTCGTACCCCCTGCCGCCGGCTTCGTCACCGGCTCCGTACACCCCGAACCCGCACGCTCCGACGGCCGCCCCGGCGAACTCCACCCCCGCGGCGGGATTCGGACCGCCGGTGGCCCCGCTGCCCGGCCCCCGGCCGGCGCCCGCGTCCTTCGCTACGGCGGGCGTTGACGGGGGCCCTGGTAGCAGGCGCGGGTGGGGCCTTGCGATGGGCATGCTCGCGCAACTGGTCGTGCTGTTCGACGTGTCGACGTCGACACTGCCCCATCTGCTGCACGAGATCAGCGCCGACGTGGGCATGGACCACTTCTCCGAGCAGTGGATGTTCGTCGGCTATGCCCTGGCCTTCGGTGCGCTCCTGCTCGTCGGCGGGCACGTCGCCGACCTCATCGGCCGCAAGCCGACCCTGCTCATCGGCCTGACCGGTTTCGCGGTGAGCACAGCGGTCGGCGCGTTGGCCCCCGGGCCCGCCGCACTGGTCTGGAGCCAGGTCCTGAAGGGCCTCTTCGCCGCCCTGATCACCCCGGCCTCCCTCGGTCTCATCGCCGCCCAGTTCACCGAGCCGAGGGCACGCAGGAAGGCCATCGGGCTCTACACCGTGATCGGCCTCGGCGGTTCCGTGCTGACCGTGCCGCTCACCTATGCGCTGTTCTCCTGGCGCGTGTCCATGTACATCACCGTCCTGCTGGCTCTCATCGCCCTCATCGGCACTGCCACCCTGGTCCGTGACCGGTCCGGCCGCCGCACTCCCACCCGCTTCGACGGGCTCGGCGCGCTGTTGAGCGCGTTCGGCGTCGCTGCCCTCGTCTTCGGCTTCGCGGAGTCCGCGGCGGCCGGATGGGGAGCTCCCCTCCCGTCCGTGTCCCTCGCGTGCGGCATCCTCCTGATCGCAGCCTTCGCCCGGTGGCAGTCGAAGGCCCGGAGCTCGATCCTGCCGACCTACCCGACCAGGACCCGCGACGGTCTCGGCGCGTCGTTCACCTTGTTCATGATCGGGCTCGCCCTGTCGACCGTGATCGCGCCCCTCGTCGATCTCCTGTACGCCAACGTCGGACCGGTGCCCACGGTCGCGGTCTTCGTACTGCTGACCGCCTCGTTCCTCGTCGGCTCCTGGCCGGTCGCCGCCGGGCTGCTGCCTCGGATCGGGCCGCGCGCCCTGCTGGTGTCGGGTCTGCTCGTCGCGGCGGTCGGGCCGCTCATCCAGCTGGCCACGGGTGACTCCCTCCCCGGCACCTACCCCACCGTGATCTGCCTCGGCCTCGGTCTCGGTACGGCCGGCACGGTGCTCTACTCGACCGTCATGGACGGCATCGGCGCGCAGGACACGGGCGGACGGGCCGGTCTCGTCATGGTGAACCAGCACGTGGGCGCCGAGCTCGGTTTCGCGCTGCTCGTCGGAGCGGCCGGGTACAGATTCGAGCTGGGGGCCGCGTCCCTGCTGGTCGCGGCGCTGATCGGAGGGCTGACGGTCAGGGCGAGGCCGACGGAGCGAGGCCTCGCCGCGGACAACGGACTGCTGCTCGTGGAGGACGGCCGCGTCACACGCGTACCGGCGGAGCTCCGCGGGCTGGAGCTGCTCCAGGAGATCAGCCGTCTGCTCCGGTCCGAGAACGTCACGATGACGAAGCTCGGCACGGACCTGACCCTCTGGCACGTCGAGGGCGCCGGGACGCCCAATCCGGTCGCGAGCCGCCTCATGGCCGGGTACGGCTTCGAGCCGGTCACCGGGGCCGCGGTCGTGGCCGGGCCCTTGATCGGCCACATGCCGTTCCCGCTGGGCAGCGATGCTGCCGAGGGCCTCGCACTCCGTCTGGATCAGTAGCCGTCCGGCTCAGTGCTCGCAGAGGGAGAACTCTCGTTCGTAGATCTGCTCGTTGTGTTCGTCGACGAAGAACTTGCGTTCCTGCATGAGCTGTTCGCGGTACTCCTTGGCCTGCTCGAGCGTCATGGTCGAGGTGTCGGACCAGGGCTGCTGCGGCGGCACGTCGGAGGTCGAGACGATCGTCTCCGACGGGTCGACCAGGAAGAACGCGAGGATCTTGCGGTGTCCCGGGCGGGTGGGGTCCGCGAGGCGGAACGAGCCGACGCGGTGCTGCAGGACGTTCGGGAAGGCCAGGCAGCGGCCCTCCGGGGTCGCTGCCGATCCCAGCACCTGGTTCAGCGCGTCCTCGTTCTCCAGGCCGTAGACCTCGCGCATGCCGTTGTCGTCGTTCTGCTCGTAGCGCGGGTCGTCGACGGCCGTCCGGAAACTCAGCAGGCTCTCGGTGATGTTCTCGCTGTCGTAGTAGTAGAGGCCGGTCGAGACGATCCGCTCGTTCACCATGCCCTCGACGTGCCAGGAACCGCCCGGGTACTCGGGGTCCTCCGGGGTGAGATGGATGGTGGCGAGCTTGACGATGACCTGGAGCCGGCGGCCGCGCAGGTCGACGCGGGCGGACGCGTCGGGCAGCTCGGGCGCGGTGAAGGCCGGGGCGTCCGGGATGACCGGAACGCGGTCCTCCCACCACGTGTCCATGGCGTCCTCCCAGGCGCTGAAGGCTTCCTCGTAGGCGTCGACGTCGCTGAAGGAGTCTTCGTCCGGCTCCTCCGGCTCCGAGTCGTACCACCCGTAAGGATCGGTCTCGATCCGCACGGGCCGCGGATGGCGCAGATCGGTGAGCACGTTCTCCAGCAGGGGACGCATGCGCGCGAACAAGTCCGGGAGAACGGCGGCCAGTTCGTGGTGGTCCTCGGGGTGGACGTTGTTGACGTACGAGCGGAAGGCGACGTCGCCGTCGTCACTGACGTCGACGTCCGTGGGCAGCCACTGGAACTTCTCCGAGAACTCGTACGCCGAGTAGCGGTCCGTCGGGTTCTTCCACGCCTCGTCGGACACCCCGCTCACGCCCTTCACCAGGCAGAACAGTGAGGGATGCACCAGATCCAGCACCTGGCCGTCGGATCCGGGATGCCAGTCCCGCTCCGCTTCGGGGACCTCTTCCAGGACCCGGACCGCGTCGCGCAGCCGGGACCTGAGCTTGTCGTCGACCAGCGAGTCCGACTGCCACACCCCGTCGACGGCGGACACCTCGACGCCGGTCCGTCCGTCACGCAGTCCGGCATAGTGCACGAGTTCGTCGAGCACGTAGCGGACCTGCGCCTCGGTGAGGCCCTGGGCGACCGCCTCCTGCGTCCACCTGGCGACGATGTCGGCGTCGTTCATCTTGTCGAACCACCCGGGCTTCGCCCGAATGACAGAGCTGCACTGGATCATCTCGAGTTCCCGCAGCGTCCGGGGTGTCGCGAGCGATATGGAACGGGTGGCGCGAAACGGCAGCGGGAAGGCAGACAGGCCGGTCAATTCTCTTGATCCTCACAGTCGGTGTGCGGTGGCGGGAAGACTACGGGAGCGGACTGACACCGCGTCCGGGGTCCACGCGGTGTCCGGTTCCCGCCCGTCGGAGGCCGGGGAGGACGAGGGGGATGCG
The DNA here is from genome assembly GCF_000725545.1 of Streptomyces exfoliatus. Classification (GTDB taxonomy): domain Bacteria; phylum Actinomycetota; class Actinomycetes; order Streptomycetales; family Streptomycetaceae; genus Streptomyces; species Streptomyces exfoliatus. Next base: position 95,433 of record NZ_JNZP01000008.1, read on the forward strand.
AGGGTTGCGGGGCAGGGACGAGGCGGCGGTCCCGCGCGCGAGACGCCCGGCGTGATGGATGCGGCGACACGCGCCCGAACCGCCCAACTCCGGAAGGGTGCTCCATGAAGTCAACGAAGATCGCGGCTCTGGTCACAGCGTGGGGCATCCTGACGCTGTCCGGATGCGGGGGCGCTTCCGGCGGCGGCGCGGAGGAGATCTCCACCATCGGAACCGACCCGAAGATCATCGTCCATGACCTGTCGGTGGCTCCCGGCATGACGCTGAAGGGGCGTCTGGCCTCCCCGCCGGACGGCTCGTGCCTGGTCGTCACGGGCGAACGCGCGGGCGAGAAGTTCACGGCGTCTCCCCTCTGGCCCAAGGGCGCCGAGCCGACACTCTCCGACGGAAGGCGCGGGGTGAGCGTCCCGGGTTTCGGGACCATCTCGGAAGGCGACAGCATCGTCGCGGCGGGAAGCCACTGGGAGGCCGGCGACAAGAGGACGGAAGGCGTCGGAATGAACGCGCCCTGCCTGGCCGAAGACGGCTTCATCGTCTTCAACCGCGACTCGTTCCAGTCCTGACGAGGAGCGGCCACGGCTGCCCCCGGGCGCTCGCCGGAGGCGCCGTCGGCGCCGGGGCGGCGAATGGGGTGGCGTGTGGGGCTTGCGGGACCGGGTAACGTCTTTGTCGTGACCGACAGCAAGAACATCAACAACCCCGTGGGCCAGGGCGGCGGACAGCGCAAGAAGCTGTCCCGCGCCGAGCGGCAGAACAACGGTCCGCACCGCAACCTCGACCGCCAGAACGCCGCCGACCGGAAGGCGGAGCTGGTGCGCAAGATGCGCGAGAAGGCGGCCGCTGCCGGGGGCGCCGGGCAGGCGGACGACGACACCGCACAGAGCTGACGCACCGCCGCCGCAGGGCGGCGGCACCGTACGGGGCAGGGCCCGGACCGCGACACGCGGCCCGGGCCCTGCTGCCGTACGGGGGTGATCCCGCACCGGTCAGAGCGATGCGATTCAGGCCGATCGGGCCGCCGGGTGGAAGTTGAGGCGTTCCCTGACGACGGGGAACCCGGCCCTGGCGAAGTTCGCGGCCATGGGGAAGTTGCCCTGGTCCGTCGCCGCGGTGACGAACTCCGCGCCCTCCTCGACCAGGCGGTGGGTGCACTCCGCGAGGAGGTCGTAGGCGTAACCGCGACCGCGCTGTTCCGGTACGACCCCGATGAAGCCGATGGTCGGGCCCGAGGGGTTGTGGGCCGGGATGTGGATGCCGACGAGGTCGCCCTCCGGCGTGTGCGCCGTCTGCCACCACTCCCGTGGGGACGGGCACCAGTGGAAGAAGTCGAGCTCCTCCTGGGCGGCCTTGTCGAGGCCGCCCTCCTCGATGGCCCTGAGCGCGTGGGCGTCCAGGGTGACGGAGTGGATGCGGCGCAGCGCGTCGAAGAAGACGCCGTCGTCGGCCTCGGCGCCGAACCGCAGGCGTCCGGGCCTCTCGGGCAGGCCGCGCTCCGGGGTCCAGCGGTACAGGAAGCGTTCCACCAGGAGCTCGTACCCCGCGGCTCGCGCGGCGGCGAAGCGCGCCTCGGCGGCGGCGCGCTGCGCGGCCTGCTCCCGCCAGCCGCCGGGCAGGTTGATCTCGAGTTCGACCTGCCAGGGGGCGGAGCGCAGGAGCACGGCCCCGGCCTCCTCCTCGCCCTCGGCCACGTCGAACCAGTTGATGTTGACGGGCTCCGAGTCGTCGGGGCCGCCCCACCAGGCGCCGCGTGCGACGACCTCGCCGTCGCGCAGGGCGACGCGCTTCCAGTCGGGGCGGAACCGGGTGCGCCGATGGCCTTCACCGGCGCCCAGGGGGTCGGGAAGTGCGTCGAAGAGATGGGCGTCGCTCGCGGAGAGCGCGCGGATGACCGGATCGGTCATGGATTCCTCCGGGATACAGGCTGCTGCTGGAAGCGCCCCCGGTCAGAACTCGCGAAGCACGCCGGGACAGCGGAAAAGGGAGCGCTGGAAAGGTGTGAACCGCACGGCACTCGCCTCCTTCCATCCGTCTCAGGGCGTGGAGCCACACAGTAGGTGATCTTCCGCGGGCCCGTCCACGGGTTTCGGGTTAATCGATGGAGCCGCCGCCGGCGTGCTGCCAGGGTGAGGCGCATGCCGTCGCACCCCATGGAGGAACCACTGCGCCAGTTGTACGCCTCGCTCCGGCTCCGCAAGCGCCCCGAGGACACCGCCCAGCTGATCCAGGACCTGTACACCGCCCGTGGGATCACGCCCGACGCGGCGACCGCGGCCGCGCTCGAGAAGGCCGCCGCGCACTCGCTGAGCCGGACGTGGCACGGGTACACCTCCATGCTGGAGGACTTCGCGCGGCCCGTCGGCGCGCAACGCCAGCTCGGGCGGGCCGCGAGCCTGTTCGCCACCGTGCCCGACCTCCCCGAGGCGGCGGGCGAGGACCCCGCAGAAATCGAGGCGGTGATCCGGCGGGCCGGCGAGGAGATCCGGCGGCAGTACGGCGAGAACGACTTCGGTCTCGACCGGCTGAACCGGGAGGAGCGGGCCGAGGCCGGCATCGGTGACCTCTCCAAGCGCCAGTACAACAAGCGGTTCCGGCTGCTGCGGCGGATGGAGGCCAAGCTGGCCCGGCTCCTCCACGAGCAGCGCCGGTACGAGGTCGTCGTCACCGGAAAGGGCGCGCTCGCGCACGCCCTGCCGTACGAGCTGTTCGCCGAGGACCCTGACACGGCGGCCTTCGTCGCGTATCTCACCGCCCGCGCGCACATGCGGAGCGTCTTCACGAACGGCAGGCAGCGCCGGCCGTACGACGAGGTCGCGGACGCGCTCTTCCAGCGGCTGCGCGCGGCGGAGGAACGGACGAACTGGTACGCGGTGGCGCACGTGCATCCGACGGCCGAGGTCCTCGGGCACCTCTCGGACGACGAGCTGGTCCGGCTCCTCGTCCGCTGGAACCGGTTCCTGCGCGAGGTCGCCGAGCTGCTCGAAGACGCCTGGAACCGCTCCTCCATCGAGGCCGCGAGCATGATCGTGCGGCGCGGCGACGACTCGTCGACCTGGAACCAGGCGGCGCAGGCCTGGAGCACCGCCCGGGCCCACTGGTTCGCCCTGATGACCGAGCTGGGCCAGCAGGAGGTCCTGGACCGGGTGTGTCCGGGCAAGGTGCCGCGGCTGATGGCGGCGGACGTGGCGTACTGGCACCGCAGGAGCGGCGGGGGTCTGCACCCCGACACGTACGTGTGGTCGGACCTGCCCCGGCCGTGGGAGGTCCTGCGCGGGGAGGCGGAGTGCCCGCGCTCGCTGGTCGCGTCGGTCTGCAAGCGGTACGGCGTGGATCCGGTGGCGGGCGGCTGGACGGCGCCGCGGCCGACGGCGGAGGCCGTCGGGTTCCGCCGTACACCGGAACTGGTGCACGGCGTGGCGGTGGCCGACCCGCTGATGGCGAGCGCGCTGCGGTCCGCGGGCGTGTTCTCGGGGAAGGGACAGCGGGCCGCGGCGGCCGAATGGCTGTGAGGGACCCGCCGGATAAATCGATTGCCCGGGACGACACGGCCGTCGGAGAATCACGACGGCGCCAAGGAAGCTCTGCGGAGGAGCGCCCGGCTCGATCTCCGGGTGGACGTAGGTTCGAATCCTGCCCTTGTCGCCGCTGCCTTTCGCGGCTTCTTCGCCCGCCTCCTGACGTGCAGCACCGTCGTGTGACGCTGCACCCGTGAACGGTGACGAGATGGGTGTGCAGGCGCCCGTGGTGCGGCCGGGTGATCCCTATGAGGCGCTCGCGGCTCTGGAGGATGCCGTGCCCGGGCTGCGTGCGCTGCGCAGGGGTACGGCCCGAGGAGTGGAAGGTCACCGTCGGCTCCCACAACGGGGACTGGTGGCACTACGACGCCGGAGCGGTCCAGTTCACGGCGGACCTGATCTCCGGCGCCCTTCAACCCTGGGGGCTCCCCCGGGTGCGACCCGAGGCCGTGGCTGTCGGCGGGGGTACGGGCGGGGAAGCGTAGGCTCCCCGCCCGTCGCCCTCAGTTCTCCTGCGGCTCCAGCCGCAGCGAGATCGAGTTGATGCAGTACCGCTGGTCCGTCGGGGTGGGGTAGCCCTCGCCCTCGAAGACGTGGCCGAGGTGCGAGCCGCAGCGGGAGCAGCGGACCTCGGTGCGGAGCATGCCGTGGGAGCGGTCCTCGATCAGTTCGACGGCGGAGCTGTCCTTCGGGTCGAAGAAGGACGGCCAGCCGCAGTGGGACTCGAACTTCTCGTTCGACGTGAACAGCTCCGCGCCGCAGGCCCGGCAGGAGTAGACGCCCTTGGTCTTCGTGTCGGTGTACTCACCGCGGAAGGCGGGCTCGGTGCCGGCCTGGCGCAGGACCTGGTACTCCGCCGGGGTCAGCTCGGCGCGCCACTGCTCGTCCGGCTTCTCGACCTCGTACGACATCGTTCGCTCCTCAGTTCGCCTCGATGTGGGCGAGGATCTTCGGACCAAGGTCCGTGACGTCTCCCGCGCCCATCGTGAGAACGAGATCGCCGGGGCCGGCCATTCCCGCCACGACCTGCGGCACCGTGGCCGCGTCGGCGGAGGACACGGCCGTCACGTCGGCGCCCGCCGTCCGCGCGGCGGCGATGATCAGCTCGCTGGTGATGCCGGGGATCGGGTCCTCACGGGCCGGGTAGATGTCGAGGACGACGGACGCGTCGGCGAGGGCCAGCGCGTCGCCCATCTCCTTGCCCAGCTCCTGGGTGCGGGAGAAGAGGTGCGGCTGGAAGACGACGAGGAGCCGGGAGGCTCCGGCTGCGCCCCGCATGGCCTCCAGGTCGGCGGTCATCTCGGTGGGGTGGTGCGCGTACGAGTCGATGACCTGGACGCCCTTGGCCTCGCCCTTGAGCTGCAGGCGGCGGCCGACGCCGGTGTAGGCGGTGAGGGCCTGGGCCAGCTCGGCCGGGTCGATGCCGACGCGGGCGCCCGCGGCGAGGGCCGCGGCGGCGTTGTGGGCGTAGTGGCGGCCGGGGACGGAGACGGTGAAGGTGTGCTCGACGCCGTCGAGGGCGACCGTCACCTCGCTCTTCATCCCGTTGGGGACGATCTTGAGGATGCGGGCGTCGGAGTCCTCGGTCTCGCCGACCGTGACGATCTCCAGGCCCTCGCGGTCCGCGACCCGGCGGGCGAGCTCGCGGGCGCCCGCGTGCTCGCCGACGACCAGGGTGCCGCCGGGGCGGATCTTGGCGGTGAAGGCCTCGAAGGACTCGTAGATCTCGTCCATGGAGGCGTAGTTCGCGTGGTGGTCCAGCTCGACGTTGAGAACGATCGCGACCTCGGGGTCGTACTTCTGGAAGCTGCGGTCGCTCTCGTCGGCCTCGGCGACGAAGACCTCGCCCGCGCCGTGGAGGGCGTTGGTGCCGGGGCCCGCGAGGTCGCCGCCGATGGCGTACGAGGGGTCGAGGCCCAGTTCGGTGAGGGCGACGGCCAGCATGGAGGTGGTCGTCGTCTTGCCGTGCGTGCCGGCGACGGCGATGGCGCGCAGTCCGTCCATGAGGGAGGCCAGCGCGTCCGAGCGGTGGACGACGGGGATGCCGAGTTCGGCGGCGCGCGCCAGCTCGGGGTTGTCGGCGCGGATGGCGCTGGAGACGACGACGGCCGAGGCGTCGTCGGCGAGGTGCTCGGCGGCGTGGCCGATGTGCACCGTGGCGCCGAGGGCGCGCAGCGACTCGGCGGTCGCGGACTCCTTGGCGTCGCTGCCTGCGACCTTGGCGCCGCGCTGGGCGAGGATCTTCGCGATGCCCGACATTCCGGCACCGCCGATGCCGATGAAGTGCGGCCGTTCCATGGCGGTAGGGATGGCGGGTGCCATGCGGATCTCTCCCCGGGTGCGTTTCGTGCGTGGACACACGTCTCATGCGGGTCGTGCGGTCGTGCGTGTGCATGCCCGCATGAAGCGTGGAAGCCCCCAGCCTAGTGGCTGCCGTGGTGCGGCCCGGGGCGCATCGGGTCCGCCGGGTCCGCGCCCCCTGCACGGGGCGCGGACCCGGCCCGCCCGTTACTCGCTGTGGGCGAAGAGCTTCAGGACGGGGACCCCGACCTTGTGGCGGGCCCGGGAGGCCCAGTCCCGGTGGAAGAACTCCTCCACGTAGTGCGGAGCGGTGAGCACGATCACCTCGTCCGCCTCCGATTCGTCGACCACCGCCTTCATCTTGTTGAGCGGGTGGTCCTCGACGACCTGCCCGACCGCTTCACAGCCGGCGTCTCTCAGGGCCTGGAGCGAGTGCTCCAGGGCCTGCTCGGCGGGGATCCGGGCCTCCTTGCCCTCCGGTTCGTCGCCCTCGCGGGCGGCTTCCTTCAGTTCGCCCATGGCCACGTCGTCGATGGCACGCAGCAGTACATCGGCCTGGTCACCACGCGGCTGCATCAGAACGATGAACGACACGCCCTCGTCGCCGTGCAGCGTGGTGACGAACTCCACGTCGACGGACGTCAGGGGCTTCTCGATCATCAGAACGCTTGTGAACACCTCAGGAGCCCTTCTGCGGAAACCATCCTTCCCCGTGCCCGCACGGGGTCTGCGACAGTAAGTGTGCCCAGCGGACGGTAAGCGGAACGACAAATTCCGCCGATTGTCAGATCCGACGGTAGCGGGTGAAGAGGAACCCGTCCTGCTCCAGCAGAGAAGCCACCTGGAAGCGTGTCGGGACGGCCACCGAAGGGCCCCCGGCGATCCGCTGGGCGTCACCCGCCGTCATCGTCGGCGAGAGGGTCAGACACAGCTCGTCGAGGACTCCCGCGGCCACGAACTGGCCGAGCAGCCGGGGGCCGCCCTCGGTCAGCTGCCGCCGCAGCCCGCGCTCCGCGAGCACCTCCTTCGCCCGGGCCGGCTCCACGCCCGCCCCGTCGCCCGCGACCAGCACCTCGGCGCCCGCGTCCCTGGCCGCCCGTACCCGCTCGGCGGGCGCGGCGGCCCCCGTGAGGATCAGGGTCGGCACCAGGGGCCCGGTGAAGAGCGGAAGCGAGAAGTCCAGGTCGAGCGAGGCGCTCACCACGGCGATGGCCGGCGCCGGGCCCTGCCCCGCGGCGGCGCGGCGGGCGGCGAAGGCCTCACGCGCGCGTGCCGGACGGTAACCCTCCAGGCGTACCGTTTCCGCACCGACCACGACGACATCGGCCAGACCCCGCAGGGTGCCGAAGATCCGCATGTCCGCGTCGGAGGAGAGCGGCTGGGAGCGGCCGTCGTGCTGACCGGCCCCGTCGAGGGACGAGACCATGTTGGCCCGCAGCCAGGTGGCCCCGGCGGGCAGCTCGGGATAGGCGTAGGCGTCGGCGAGCCGATCGAGGGACCAGTCCTCGCCCCCTGCCTCGGTCTCGTGGGCTGTCATGTCCGTCACAGGGAGCAGGCGTCGCATCCTGGCAGTCTGACATGGCGCTTACAGTGGGGAACTGTGTCGACCCGTGCCCTCACCGAAGCCGCTTCCGCCTCAGCGGCCCCGCTCTCGCTGTGCTCCCGAGAGCCCCACGTCCCCGCCGACCGCCTCGTCGCGGAGATGGTGCCGCCGCCGCGCTTCGACTCCGTACGGTTCGACACGTACCTCCCGGACCCCCGCCAGCCCAGCCAGACGGACGCCGTCAAGGCGCTGAGCCAGTTCGCCGAGGGCCTGGGCGGAGCGCACGCCACCGGCGCGGGGAAGCGCCGCTGGTTCGCCAGGAAGCCGGCCGCCCCGACCGGCCCGCGCGGGGTCTACCTGGACGGCGGCTACGGCGTCGGCAAGACCCACCTCCTGGCCTCGCTCTGGCACGCGACCCCCGCCGAGCCCGCGCTCAAGGCCTTCGGCACCTTCGTCGAGCTGACCAACCTGGTCGGCGCGCTCGGCTTCCAGCAGACGGTGAAGACGCTCGGCGAGCACCGTCTCCTCTGCATCGACGAGTTCGAGCTCGACGACCCGGGCGACACGGTCCTCGTCTCCAGCCTGCTCGGCAAGCTCGTCGAATCCGGCGTGGCGCTCGCCGCGACCTCCAACACCCTCCCGGGCAAGCTCGGCGAGGGCCGCTTCGCCGCCGCCGACTTCCTCCGCGAGATCCAGGGCCTCTCGGCCCACTTCATGCCGCTGCGGATCGACGGCGAGGACTACCGCCACCGCGGCCTGCCCGAGGCCCCGGCCCCGTACTCCGACCAGATCGTCACGGAGACCGCGTACGCGACGCCGGGCGCCTCGCTCGACGACTTCCCGCACCTGCTCGAACACCTGGCCAGGGTCCACCCGAGCAGGTACGGCGCGCTCACCGACGACCTCAGCGCCGTCTGCCTCACCGACGTGCGGCCGGTCCCCGACCAGTCGACGGCGCTGCGGCTCGTCGTCCTCGCCGACCGGCTCTACGACCGCGAGATACCCGTCCTCGCCTCCGGTCTCCCCTTCGACAGGCTGTTCAGCGACGAGATGCTGAACGGCGGCTACCGGAAGAAGTACTTCCGGGCGATCTCCCGGCTCACCGCGCTCGCCCGCGACGCGAAGAGCCTCGTGGCGCAGTAACTTGGGGCCGTACCCGATCGAAAGGGATCCACCATGGCCACCGTGCGCCACGCACACACCGTCTGGCAGGGCGACCTCCTCAAGGGTTCCGGGGTCGTCACCCTCGACTCCTCCGGTCTCGGCTCGTACGACGTCTCCTGGCCGGCCCGCACGGAGGAGCCGAACGGGAAGACCAGCCCCGAGGAGCTCATCGCCGCCGCGCACTCCTCCTGCTTCTCGATGGCCTTCTCCAACATCCTGGCCAAGGCCGGCAACCCGCCGACCCGCCTGGAGACCAAGGCCGACGTCACCTTCCAGCCGGGCGAGGGCATCACGGGCGTCCACCTGACCACGCGCGGCGAGGTGCCGGGCCTGGACGCGGACCAGTTCCAGTCGCTCGCCGAGGACGCGAAGAAGAACTGCCCGGTCAGCCAGGCGCTCACGGGCACGACGATCACCCTCACCGCCGAACTGGTCTGAATCTGACCCCAGGTCAGAACACGCGCCACATGAGGCCGTTGTGGCCCGCATGGTTCACGTGTCACCACAGTGCGTGATACACACATGCGGGTCACACGTCACAGCACAGCACACACCTGTCCGCCAACAGGAAAAGTGGGTTGCCTCATGTCCGCGACACGACGTCAGATCCTCTCCCGCACCGGCGCGGCCGCCGCCGGGATCGCCTTCACCGGCGCCGTCTCCGAACTCTTCGCCGGCAGCGCCGTCGCCGCAGGGAGCCGGGGCGGCTACGGCCCCCTCGTCCCCGACCCGGCCGGACTCCTCGACCTCCCGGCGGGTTTCCGCTACACGGTCCTCTCCCGGCAGGGCGAACCGCTCCGCTCCGGCGAGGGCCTCGTCCCCAGCAATCCCGACGGCATGGCCGCCTTCGCCGGCCGCCGCGGCAGGACGCACCTCGTCCGCAACCACGAGAACCGGGTCACCGGGAAGATCGGCGTCCCGACCGTCCCCGGTCTGACGTACGACCCGGCCGCCAAGGGCGGTTGCACGGTGCTCACGCTCGACGGGCGGAACAACGTCCTCGACGAGCGCGTCGGCATCGCCGGTACGGCCGTCAACTGCGCCGGCGGGCCCACCCCGTGGGGCACCTGGCTCACCTGCGAGGAGACCGAGGACAAGGCCGGCACCAACGGCTACGCCAAGGACCACGGCTTCGTCTTCGAGGTCGACGGCGCCGACCCGCACCGCACCGGAGCCGTCCCGCTCACCGCGATGGGCCGCTTCCAGCACGAGGCCATCGCCGTCGACCCGGCGAACGGCATCGTGTACGAGACGGAGGACGCCTTCCAGCAGCCCTTCGGCCTCTTCTACCGCTTCCTCCCCGAGCGGCCGCTCGGCGGCACCGGCTCGCTGCGCGCGGGCGGCGCCCTGGAGGCCATGCGGGTGCCGGGCGTGCCCGACCTCTCGGTGATCCAGGAGACCGGCGCCCGCTTCGAGGGCGTCGAATGGGTCCCCGTACCGGATCCGCAGGCGGTGGAAACCCCCATCAGACTCCAGGACTTCGGGCCGAAGGGCATCACCCACGCGCAGAAGCTGGAGGGCTGCTACTGGGGCGGGAACGCCGTGTACTTCGTGTCCTCCTTCGCACGCGTCAAGGACGGCTCGGGCGCCACCCACTTCGGACAGGTCTGGAAGTACGAGCCGCACCGGCGCCGCCTCACCCTCGTCGTCGTCTTCGGCCCGAGCACCGACATCCAGCTGCCGGGCGAGTCACCGGACAACATCTGTCTGGCGCCGACCGGGGGCCTGATGGTCTGCGAGGACGGCGACGGGGCGCAGCACGTCTACGGGGTGAACAGGAAGGGCGAGGTGTACGCGGTCGCCCGGGGCGCACGGAACATCGGCACCCCGGAGGCCCCGGAGTGGGGCGAGTTCGCGGGCGTCACCTTCTCCCCCGACCTGCGGACGATGTACGTGAACTGCTACACCCCGGGTACGACGTTCGCGGTGACGGGACCCTGGTGCTGAGCTGAGCTGAGTCGAGCCGAGCCGGTCCGGTGACGGGTGGTCGCGCTACGCGCGTCGCGCGCGTAACGCGCTCGTAGCGCGACCGCCCCGCACCGAAAACGAACGCTTGCGTGAATGCGCTCGTGACCCTTCATCCTGTGGATCGGAGACCGCCGTTCGGGCGGCTCGCCGCGCTCGGCGCGCAGCACGTGCTCATCATGTACACCGGGTGCGTCACCGTCCCGCTCGTCTTCGGCGCGGCCGCCGGCCTCGATCCGGCGGCCATCGCCCTCCTCATCAACGCCGACCTGCTGATCGCTGGGCTCGTCACCCTGATCCAGAGCCTCGGCGTCGGGAAGGTCCTCGGCATCCGGCTGCCGATCGTCACGGGCGCGACCTTCGCGGGCGTGACCCCGATGATCCTGATCGAGCAGGAGTACGGCATGCCGGCCGTGTACGGCTCGATGCTGGCGGCCGGACTGTTCGGACTGCTCGTGGCGGTGCCCTTCGCCCGGCTCGCGCGCTTCTTCCCGCCGCTCGTGAGCGGCACGGTCATCACCGTCGTCGGACTGTCCCTGATCGGCGTCGGGGCCGGACTCATCACCGGCAACGACCCCGAGGCCGCCGACCACGCCTCCGGCGAGCGGCTGGCCCTGGCCGCGGGCGTCCTCCTCTTCATCGTCCTCTTCACCCGGTTCGCCCGGGGCTTCCTCGGCCAGATCGGCATCCTGATCGCCCTGGTGCTCGGCACGCTCGCCGCCGTGCCCATGGGCCTCACGGACTTCTCCCGGGTCCCCGGCACCGACTGGATCGGCCTCGCCGCGCCCTTCCACTTCGGGGCGCCGCAGTTCCCGCCGACCGCCGTCATCGCGATGTGCGTGGTGATGCTGGTGATCTTCACGGAGTCGACGGCCGCGATGCTCGCGGTCGGCGAGGCCACCGGCCGCCCGGTCACCGACAAGGACCTGGCGCGCGGTCTGGCGGCGGACGGCGTCTCCGGCGTCCTCGGCGGCGCCATGAACTCCTTCATGGACACCGTCTTCTCCCAGAACGTCGGCCTGATCGGCATCACCAAGGTCGCCAGCCGGTACGTCACCGCCGTCGCCGGCGGCATCCTCGTCGTCCTCGGCCTCGTCCCCCGCCTCGGCGCGGTCGTCGCCGCGCTCCCCGGCCCGGTCGTCGGCGCGGCGGGCCTCGTCCTCTTCGCGACGGTCACCATGGTCGGCGTGAACACGCTGCGCCGGGTCGACCTCGACCAGGGACACCATCTGACGATCGCGGCGGTCGCGCTGGGCGTCGGGCTGCTGCCGGAGGTCGCGGAGGGGATCTACGACGGCTTCCCCGCCTGGTCCCGCATCATCCTGGGCAGCGGCATCACGAGCGCGGCCCTCGCCGCCTTCCTGCTGAACCTCCTCTTCCACCACACGCCGGGGCGGCGCGCGCTCGCGGGCGGCCCGGTTCCGTCGCAGGATCGGGGGAACACGGGGAGCACGGGGAGCACCGGGAACACGACGGAAGGGCCACGCGGTGGCGGAGAAACGGGACGACGACCGGACGAAGAGGCGGCGGAACCGGCGGGACACACCCCTGCGTGACGCGCTGCGCGTCCCCGGGGGCCGACGGCCCGACCTCACGGCGTACGACGCCTCGGCGATCCCGGCCGGCCCCGCCGACAAGGCGGCCGGCCTGGCCGCCACCGCAGCCCTGGGGCCGCGCCTCGCGGCCCTCCAGGAACGCCTGTACGCGTCGAGCACGGCGGGCGACCGGCGACGGCTGCTGCTGGTCCTCCAGGGCATGGACACCAGCGGCAAGGGCGGCACGGTCAAGCACGTCATCGGCTTCCTCAACCCCTCCGGCTGCCGGGTGCGCGCCTTCAAGGCGCCGACTCCGGAGGAACGGGCCCACCCCTTCCTCTGGAGGATCGAGAAGGCGCTCCCCGAGCCGGGCGAGATCGGCATCTTCGACCGCTCGCACTACGAGGACGTCCTCATCGCACGCGTCCGCGACCTCGTCCCGCGCGAGCGGCTCGACCGCCGGTACGACGAGATCAACCGCTTCGAGAAGTCCCTCGCCGAGGACGGCGTGACGGTCGTCAAGGTCTTCCTGCACCTCTCGTACGAGGAACAGCGCAACCGGCTCCTCGAACGCCTGGACAACCCCGAGAAGCACTGGAAGTTCAGCCCGGGCGACATCGAGGAGCGGGCGGCGTGGCCGGCGTACCGGGAGGCGTACGAGATCGCGCTCGACCGCTGCGCGACGGACGAGGCCCCGTGGTACCTGGTCCCGGCGGACCGCAAGTGGTACCGGAACTGGGCGATCAGCGAGCTGCTGCTCGAACACCTGGAGGCGCTGGACCCGCGCTACCCCCCGGCGGACTTCGACGTGGACGAGTGCAGGCGGCGGCTACTGATGACGTGAGCGGCGCCAGTCCCGGACGGCGCGCTTCAGGGTCGGGGACCACTGGAGGTCGAGGAGCTCCAGCCTGCCGTGCTTCACCAGGGTGGTCAGCAGCCGGTCGAGAAGTGCCGTCTCGTCGGCGTGGGCCAGTCGGCCGGTGAAGGTCGTCATCACCGTCGTGTCGTCCAGCCACGCCACCAGATCGAACAGGGCGTCGATCCCGGTGTCGTCGAGCTCCCTGACAGCGCGGCCGAGCCGCAGGGCGTCGATGTTGTCGCCCAGCCGGTCGGGCGCGCGGCCGGCCGCTGTGGCGAGGACGAGCGCCGCCACGTCGAACCTTCCCGCCTCCGCGAGCCCGATCGAGACCCGCAGGCCGAACCGGTCGAGCCGGCTCCCGTTGGCGAGCTGCTCCGCCAGCCGCGTCAGACGGGCCGGGGTCGCCGTGCCCGCAAGTGCGGCCGTCACCAGGGTGACCGCCTCCGCGTCGCTCCGCACGCGGCGCACCGCCTCGGCGAGGACGCGGTCGGCCTCGGAGTCGGAACGGGTCCCGGCGTCCCGCAGCCCCTAGAAGACGACGGCCGCGTTCCGCCCCGAGGAACCCCCGTGCGTACTCTCCGCTGGGCGCGGCGCGCCCTGATCGTTCTGGTGGCGACGCTGCCCCTGCTGCTCGTGACGCTCGCCTTCGTGCCCGCGCTGCTCGTCCTGCCCTTCCGCCGGGAGCGTGCCGCGCATGCCCAGGCGATGGTGCGTCAGCTCAGTGCGTGGACTCGGGTGCTGCTGCTGTCGAGTCGCGAGCGTTAGCCACTTTGATCGGTTAACTTCCGATCGTGAACACTTCTGTACGAAAGATGGCGGCGCTCGGTCTTCTGGGCGCCGTCCTCGTCGGTTGCGGCGGCCAAGCCGGGGAGACCGCGCCTTCGAAGGAGCCCGCCGCCGCCGCGAGCCCGTCGGCCCGGCCGAGCGCGGCGGCGGCCGGTCCGAAGCCCGCGCGCGCGCCCGCGGCGCCACCCACCATGGCGCCGGGACCCGGCGGGCTCACCCCCGTGTACGCGCGCCGGGCGGCTGACTCGCCGAAGAGCGCCGAGAAGGTCGTCGCCCTCACCTTCGACGCCGACATGACGGCCGACCAGGGCCCCCGGGCCGCGCGGGGCGAACGCTTCGACAATCCGCAGCTCATCGCCACCCTGCGCCGGCTCCAGGTGGACGCGACCGTGTTCATGACGGGCCGCTGGGCAGAGGAGTACCCCGACCAGGCCAGGTCCATCGGAGGCGATCCGCGCTTCGAGATCGCGAACCACTCCTACAGCCACTACGCCTTCGCGTCCCCCTGCTACGGCCTGCCGACCGTCCCCGGTCCCGACATGACGGCCGACGTGCAGCGCGCCTTCGACGCCTTCCGCGACGCCGGGGCCGTCAACGTCGTCCCGTACTTCCGCTTCCCCGGCGGCTGCTACGACGACGCCGCCCTCCGCGCGCTCGGCCCGGCCGGGGTGACGGCGGTCCAGTGGGACGTGGTCAGCGGAGACGCCTTCGCGAAGGACCCGGACGCGGTCGCCGAGCAGGTCCTCGACGGGGTGAAGCCCGGCTCCCTCGTCGTCATGCACTGCACGCGCAGCGCCGCCCCGGTCACCGAGCAGGCGATCCGCCGCATCGTCCCGGAGCTGCGGGCCCGCGGCTACCGCTTCGTGAAGGTCTCGGAGCTGATGAGCAGCTGATGAGCGGCTGCCCAGCGGCCCGGGGGTGACCTCCGGCAGACGAGCGGCCGGCAAGCGGCCGGCCAGCCGTCGGCGCTTCTCACCCGGAGCAGGCCGTCCGCTCGGCCTCCCGCCACTCGCAGACCGGGCACAGGGTGATGCCCTTCGTCGACTCCGGGTACTCGGTCGGCTCCTGGCACAGGACGCACGCGGCGAACGGTCCCTCGGCAGCGGGTTCGGGCCTCGGGGCGGGCTCGGGGACACAGGAGAACGTGGACTCGCTCATGCCTTCGAGCGTACTCACTCCAGGCGCGCCGAGGCCCGGCAGGCGCACAGCGCCACCGCCGCCGCGAGGACCACGGCGGCCGCACAGGCGAGCCACGGCGGGGTCGCCGTCACCGTGCGGGCGCCGGTGATCAGGGCCGTCACCGCGTGCTTCGCCGGGGAACCGGTGGTCACGAGGGCCAGCAGCGAGCCGAGGACGAGGGCCGCGAGCGACCAGCCGGGCGCCGGGACGAACGGCCGGGAGGCCAGCGCGCCGACGGCGGCGCCCGTCAACGCGCAGGCCAGTGCCGCGAGGAGACCGGAGGTCGAGGCGGCGAGCGCCGTGACCCCGCGCCGGTCGGAGAACGCCGTCACCACGAGGACGGCGACCCCACCGACGAGCGCGGACAGGCCGGTGCCGGTGAGCAGCGCGGCGAGATGCGCCCGGCCCCGGCCGGCGGCCGCCGCGACCACGCTCCGGGCGGCGGACGGCTCGTGCGTCAGGCAGATCCGTACGGACCAGGCGGTCACCGGGAGCAGGGCGGCCGCGGTGACGCCGAGGGCGCCGAGCACCGGCTCTCCCATGGTGACGCCGACCCCGAGCACGGCCGCGTACAGGAGCAGCGGTGCCAGCCACCGCTGCGAGCGGAGCAGCAGGCCCGTCTGGTAGCGCAGCAGCGCCGTCATACCCGTACGCCTTCGGTGGTGAGGTGGTCGATGTGCCAGGAGGCGGCGAGCAGCGCCGCCAGGAGGGCGTCGGAGTGGGCGGCGTCCACGGTGAGGACGGTCGTGGTGTCGCCGGGTCCCGGCGCGGTGACGACGGGGGTCCCGGGCAGCCGGCCGGGCAGGGGCCCGCGGCCCCCGGAGACGGCGATCCGGACACGGGGGCCGGGCGTGGCCTCCTCGTACGCCTCCGCCGGCGCCCCCGCACGCGCCCTCTCCGGCGGCGCCTTCTCCCGCACCCGCCCCGACGCCACCTCGTACACCGCGTCCGCCTCGCCCGCGAGCCGCCGTGGGTCGTGATCGACGAAGACGACCGTCGCGCCCGCCGCACGGCGTTCGCGGACCGCCGCGTCCAGCTCCGCGCGCGCCCCCGCGTCGAGGCCCGTCCAAGCCTCGTCGAGGACGAGCAGGTCGGGGTCGGCGAGGAGTGCCTGGGCCACGGCGACCTTCTGGCTGGTGCCCTTGGAGAGCTCCGCCATGTCCGTACGGGCGTGCTCGGCGGCCCCGAAGCGCTCCAGCCACTCCCCCGCCCCGGCCCGCGCGGCGGCCCGGTCGAGGCCCTGGACCCGTCCCAGGTGGACCAGGTAGTCGCCGGCCGTGAACGGCAGGGCGACCGGGAAGCGTTCGGGGACGTACGCGGTGCGGGCCGGGCGGTCCGTGACACGGCCCTCGGTGGGCGCGTCGACGCCCGCGACGAGCCGGAGCAGGGTGGACTTTCCGGTGCCGTTGGTGCCGAGGATCCGCACGAGGGTCCCGGCGGGCAGGTCGAGGGCGACCGCACGCAGGACCCACGGCCCCCGGAGGCCGTGCCGCCGCCCGACGTGCTCCAGCCTCAACTGGACGTGTTCTTCTGCGGGGTGAGCTCGCTCGGGCGGACGACGACGAAGCCCTGGCCCTCCAGCTTCAGCTGCACCGCCTCGCCCGAACCGCCGCGGATCATGGAGCCGATCGACTGCGAGCGGTGCAGCGAGGTGTGCAGCTGCTCGCTCCAGCCGACGACGGCGTCCGTGTCGACGAAGACCGGGGCATGCGGGGTGACGGGGATGACGATCGGGCTGCCCTCGCAGATCAGCGCCACGTTCCCGTAGCCGGAGAAGACGGAGTTGAAGAGGCCTCCGCCGGTCATGCCGGCGCCCTTCACCGTCTTGATCTCGTAGTGGAGGGTGGCGTCGAAGCAGAGCACGTTGCGGCCGTTGACCGAGAACGCGTCGCCCTGCTCGATCTCGACGATGAAGCAGTTCTGCGCCTCGTGCGCGAACCACGCCTCGCCCTGGCCGCGCACGGCCATCAGCGCCAGGCCCTCGCCGGTCACGGCCCGCTTGAGCAGGCCGCCGATGCCCTGGCCCTTGCGCTCGAACTGCAGGTCGCCGCGGAAGGCGATCATCGAGCCCTGCCGGGCGTGCATCTCGCCGTTGACCGTGTACTTGACCGACTTGGAGTTCTGCAGGGTCATGCCCGGGAACGTGGCGGCCTCCGCGAGGTGCTCGCCGGCAAAAAGATCGCTCTTCATAGGGGGCATCCTGGCCCGGAAGGGACGATTCCCACAAGAACGGCTCGTCAGGGCAGTGGCAGACTTGCCGGGTGAGCAGCAACGTGACCGATCCCCGCGCCCCCGCCGATCTCCGCGACGAGAAGCCCCAGTTCGTCCTCCCCCTGGTCGTCCGCATCGAGCGGGACGCCCCGCCGGCCCGTACCGACGCCCTGGAGACCGCCGCCCGCGCGGTCCTGGAGATCCTGACCGACGACCGCTCCCTCGGCGAGGGCGAGTGGGCGCGGGTGATGACCGACTGGCAGGACGCCAGGATCCGCAAGGTGGTGCGGCGGGCGCGCGGCGGGGAGTGGCGGCGGGCGGAGGCCCTCCCGGGGATCACGGTCACCGGCAAGGAGGCGGAGGTACGCGTCTTCCCGCCGGTCCCGCTCGACGGCTGGCCCAAGGAGCTGGCGAAGCTCCAGGTCTCCGGCACCGACCTCGACGACCCGACAGCGCCGGGACCCGTCCCCGAGGGGGCGGCGGTGCTGTGGCTCAGTCCCGCGCTCGACATGTCGGCGGGCAAGGCGATGGCGCAGACCGGACACGGGGCGCAGCTGCTGTGGTGGGCGATGACGGAGGACGAGCGCGAGGCCTGGCGCGAGGCCGGGTTCCCGCTCGCGGTACGGACGGCGCCGACGGGCGACTGGGCCGCCCTGACGGAGAGCGGTCTTCCGGTGGTGCGGGACGCGGGGTTCACGGAGATCGCACCGGGCTCGTGCACGGTGGTGTCGGCGTTCCCGAACCTCAAATGAAGCTCTGAACGTTCCCCTCTCGGGGTTCGACCGTTTCCTTCCGGGTCATCACGTGGGGAACTGAGGACCGAAGGAGGGGGACATGACGGAACTCGGCATCGGCATCGGCTGGCGCCCCGAGATCGCTGAGGCGGTGGAGGGACTGTCCGGCGTCGACTGGGTGGAGGTCGTCGCGGAGAACATCTGCGCGGACCATCTGCCCGACTCACTGACCGGGCTGCGCGAGCGCGGCGTCACGGTCGTCCCGCACGGCGTCTCGCTGGGGCTCGGGGGCGCGGACCGGCCCGACCCGGCGCGGCTCGCGGCGCTCGGCGAGAAGGCGGTGGCGCTCGGCGCGCCGCTGGTCACGGAGCACATCGCGTTCGTACGGGCCGGGGGCCCGCTCACGGCGTCCCCGCTGCTGGAAGCGGGCCATCTGCTTCCGGTGCCCCGCACCCGGGACGCCCTCGACGTGCTCTGCGAGAACGTGCGGATCGCCCAGGACGCGCTGCCCGTGCCGCTCGCCCTGGAGAACATCGCGGCGCTCGTCGCCTGGCCGGGCGAGGAGATGTCGGAGGGGCGGTTCCTGGCGGAGCTGGTGGAGCGTACGGGGGTACGGCTTCTCATCGACGTCGCCAATCTGCACACCAACCACGTCAACCGGGGCGAGGACCCGGCGCGGGCGCTGTCCGAACTGCCGGTCGAGGCCATCGCGTACGTGCATGTGGCGGGGGGTGTCGAGCGGGACGGGGTCTGGCACGACACGCACGCGCATCCCGTGTCACGGGCGGTCCTCGACGTTCTGGCGGATCTGGCGTCACGGGTGTCGCCGCCGGGAGTGCTGCTTGAGCGGGACGACGACTTCCCTCCGGCGGAGGAGCTGTCCGTCGAGCTGGACGTGATCCGTTCGACGGTGGCGGCCGCGGGCGTACGTTCCGCCGGTACGGAAGAGGTGGCTACGGCTCACCAGCACGGTGCCCGTTCGCTCGGGCCCGCGCGCCGTCGGGCCGTCGCCGACCCGGCGCGGCCCTTGCTGATCGGTGCCGGGGCCCGCGTCTCGGGGGGCCCTATGCCCAGCGGCCCCGTCCCGGTCCCGGTCCCCGTCCCGGTCGCCGTCCCCGTCCCCGCCCCCGCCCCCGAGCAGGAATCGCGCGACGGCGCCCGTCAGCGCCTCGGCCTCGCGCAGGCCTCGCTCCTCTCCGCGCTCGTCGCCGGGACGCCCGCGCCCGAGGGGTTCGACAGTCGACGGCTCGGGGTGCAGAGCCGGGCCCTCGCGGCCAAGCGGGCCGGGGTCGTCGCGAAGGTCGCGCCCGAGCTGCCGGAGATCCTCGGTACGGGCTTCCGGCCCGCGTTCCTCGCGTACGCGAGGACCCGCCCCATGACCGGCGGTTACCGCCGGGACGCCCTCGACTTCGCCGAGCACCTGCTGCTGGCGGGGCGGCCGGAGGATCCGGTGGCACGGCGCGGGCTCACGGAGTGGTGGCAGGACCGTTCCGGCAGTCGCCCGCCGAACCGCGCCACCCGGCTCGCGCGGGCCGCCCGCCACGCCCTGGTGAGGAGATGACCATGAACGTCCTGACCGTCGTCTACTACCTCGCGGGCGCCGCGGGCATCGCCCTGGTCATCACCCGGGTCGTCCGGACCCGCCGCGGCCCCGGTGGGCCCGTCCACGACCGGTACGAGGTCGCGTTCCTCAACGGAGGGCCCGCCAGGGTCGTCGACACCGCCCTCGCCGCCCTCCAGGCGGACGGCAGGCTCGCCGTCGGCGGCCCCGGGATCGTGGCCGTCGTCCGCCCCACCGCGCACGACCCGGTGGAGCGCGCCGTGCTCCAGGAGTGCGCCGCCGCCCCGCACGGGGCCCTGCACCACCTGCGGCTCTCCGTGATGCAGCACCCGGCGGTGCAGGAGATCGGCGACGGCCTCGCGGCGCGCGGGCTCGTCGTCGACCCCGCGACGCGGCGGACCACGGTCCGCTGGTGTGCCGCCCTCGGCCTCACGGCCCTTCTCCTCTTCCCCGTCTCGGTGCTCCTCACGATGATCGACCTCGCCTCGGACGCGGAGTTCGCGCTCCCCTTCGTCATCACGGTGCTGCCGGTGCTGTTCGCCGCGGGCATCACCGGCGCCGTCTGCGGCTCGATCGCCTCCGGGCAGCTCACCGGCGCCGGCCGGAACGCGGTCGCCGCGTACGGGCGGGCGTACGGCCATCTCGCGGACGCCGGCCATCTCGTGGCCCTGTACGGGCTGCGGGCCCTGCCGGACCCGGTGCTGCGGGAGCAACTCCTCGCCGCCGCCCGGGTCTACCGGCCGGCGCCCGGACGCGGCAGACGTCCTTCGTCGCACGTCTCCACGCACTCCTCCTCGGGGGCGGCCCTCGGAGCGGCGGCCGTGTGGTGCGCGTGGGACAGCCCCTCCTACGGCGGAGGCGGGTCGGGCGGTTCCGGTGGTTCCGTTGGTTCCGGTGGTTCCTGTTCCTCCGGGTCCTGCTCCGGCGGAGGGTCCGCCTGCGGGGGCGGCGGCGGGGGCTGGGGAGGCAGCTCGTGCTCCGGCTCCGGCTCCGGCGGCAGTTCGTGCTCCAGCTCCAGCGGCAGCTCGTGCTCCAGCTCCAGTTCCAGCGGGAGTTCGTGCTCCAGCTCCAGCGGCTGACCGGGCGGCGGCTGACGGATTCGGGTGGCGGGCGCGCCCCGCCTCCCGTACAACTCGGGGATGATCTGGGTTCCCCTGCTGCTCGTGGCGTGCGCCGTGGCCGGTGTCGGCTGTGCGCGGCTCTGTCGGGCCACGCTGACCGCCGCCCGGCCGGGCCTCGGTGGCCTGCCCGCCGGAACCACGCCGGAACTCACCGTCGGCGAGGCGGCCTACCTCGCCGGCGGCCCGCTGCGGGTCACCGATCTGACCCTCGTGTCGATGCACCGGGAGCGCCGGCTGCTGCTCGCCCACACCGGGTGGGCCACGGTCGTGGACGTCGCGCACCCGGCGGACGGGGACGGCGTGGAGCGGGCCGTGATCGGCGCCATCGGGCCGGGCGGGCAGTCGCCGATTCCCGCCGTACGGCCGGCGGTCGCCGCGGCGGACTGCGTACGCGTCCTCGCGGAGCGGCTCGTCGAACGGGGGCTCGCCGTGCCGGAGTCGGGCCGCCGGGAGATCGACGCGGGGCTGCGGACGGTACGGGCCGGACTGCTGCTGAGTCTCGCGCTCGGCACGGTGTCGGCCCTTCTGGTGCCCGCCGCCGAACGGGCCCCGGTCATCGCCGGGTTCACCCTGCCGCTGGTCGCGTCGGGGCTGTGTCTGCTGATCGGGCGGATCGAGGTCTACCCGTACACCCGCTGGGCGTCCCCCGCCGGGCAGCGGCTGCTCGCGGGACTCTCGCCCACCGACCCGCTGACGGCCTTCGCGACGCGCGGGCCGGTGGTCCTGGAGCCCGAGCTGCGGGCGGCCCTGGGAGTGGGAAGGGCCCGGAAATGACGCCGGTGCGGCGCGCATCACGCGCGCCGCACCCGGAGCCGGACCCGGTGTCGCTGGAGCGGCAGGCGATGTTCCCGCCTGCCGTCTGATCTTCCGGGTCGAGGGGTGGCGTGCCCGGCCGGAGCCGGGCCGCCACCAGGTTTCGCAAGGCCGTCAGGCCAGGCCCGCCACCAGCTCGGCGACGCTCTTGCGACGACCGGTGTAGAACGGGACCTCCTCGCGGACGTGCATCCGCGCCTCGGAGGCACGCAGGTGACGCATGAGGTCCACGATGCGGTGCAGCTCGTCGGCCTCGAAGGCGAGGAGCCACTCGTAGTCGCCGAGCGAGAAGGACGCGACCGTGTTGGCGCGCACGTCCGGGTAGCCGCGGGCCATCTTGCCGTGGTCGGCGAGCATCCGGCGGCGGTCCTCGTCCGGCAGCAGGTACCAGTCGTAGGAGCGCACGAAGGGGTAGACCGAGACGTAGTCGCGGGGGTTCTCGTCGGCCAGGAAGGCCGGGATGTGCGACTTGTTGAACTCGGCGGGGCGGTGCAGCGCCATGTTCGACCAGACCGGCACGAGGGCGCGGCCCAGGCGGGTACGGCGGAAGAGGTTGTACGCCTCCTGGAGCTCGTCGCTCGTCTCGGCGTGCCACCAGATCATGACGTCGGCGTCGGCGCGCAGACCGGACAGGTCGTACGTGCCGCGGACGGTGATGTCCTTGGCCGCGAGCTGGTCGAACAGCTCCTGGACCTCGTCGGCGTAGCCGCTCCGGTCCTCGGGCAGAACATCGCGCAGCTTGAACACGGACCACAGGGTGTAGCGGATGACCTCGTTGAGGTCCTTCGCCTTCTTACCGGCGTTCGGGATCTTTTCGGGCGCACTCATACGCCTATTCTCGCCCGTCACAGGGAGTGCCCCGCACCGGGGTCGGTCCTTTTCGACGTGGTGATGATCTCGTCGGCCGCCCGATGGGCCGAGGCGACGCACGCGGGGATGCCGACACCGTCGTACGCGGCGCCCGCGACCCGCAGTCCGGGAAGGGCGGCGACGGCCTCGCGGACCCGCGCGACCCGGTCGAGATGGCCGACGGGGTACTGGGGCAGGCCGCCCGTCCAGCGGGTGACCGTGGTGGCCACGGGGCGGACGGCGAGCCCGGTGGCGGCGGCGAGGTCCTTCAGGGAGGCGGCGACGAGGTCGGCGTCCTCGCGGTGGACCTGCTCCTCCTCGCCGTGGCGGCCGACGGAGGTGCGCAGCACGAACAGGTCGGGGGCGCCGTCGGCGACCCAGCCCCACTTCTGCGAGGAGAAGGTGGAGGCCTTGATCGTGTGCCCGTCGACGGGCGGCACGAGGAACCCGGAGCCCGGCAGGGCGGGCATGTCGGAGCGGCGGAAGGCGAGGGTGACCAGGGCCATGGAGGCGTACGCGACCGTGTCGAGCTCCGCGGACGCGGCGGGCGCGTGCGGGGCGAGGAGCGCCGCCGCGGGTCCCGCGGGGGTGGCGAGGACGACGGCGTCGGCGGTGAGGACCCGGTCGCCGCTCACCACCTGCCAGCCGGTGGGGCCGGTGCGGCGCAGTTCCGTCACGGGGGCGTCGGTCAGGATCGTGCCGCCCGCGGTACGGATCGCGTCGGCGACCGCACCGGGCAGGGTGCCGACGCCGCCGTCGATGCCGAGGAAGACGGAGCCGCCGAGGCCGGTGGCGGCGCCCGCCGTGTCGGCGGGGACGGTCGCCCCGGCCTGCTGGACGGCGCGGACGGCGGCGGTGAGCGTGGGGTGGCGGCGGGCGGCCTCGAAGAGGGCGGGAACGGCGGCCCGCATCGAGATGCGGTAGGCGTCACCGGCGTACACCCCGCCGAGGAGGGGCTCCACGAGCCGGTCGACGACCTCGTGGCCCATGCGGTCGGCGACGTACGCGCCGATGGCGATGTCCTCGCCGATGTCGGCCGGGGGCAGCTCGCCGTCGCGGCCGATGCGGCGCACGCCCTCCTCTGAGAGGAGCCCGGCGACCGCGTGGGCGTCGGCCGGGACGCCCATGACGTGCCCCTTGGGCATGGGGACGAGTGAGCCCCTGGACCAGACGGACGCGGTGGTCGTGACGGGCGCCTGGAGCCGGTCGCCGAGGCCGACGGCCCTGGCGAGGGCGACCGCCTCGGGGCGGCGGGCGAGCAGCGACTCGGCGCCGAGGTCGACGGGTGCGCCCGCGATCTCCCCTGCGAGGAGCTTGCCGCCGAGCCGGGGTCCCGCTTCGAGGAGGGTCACCCGGTGGCCGGCGAGCGCCAGCCGGTGGGCGGCCGCGAGCCCGGCGATCCCGCCTCCGGCGACGACGACATGGGGTCCCGTGGTGTCCGCGTTCATGGGACCACTCTCTCAAATCGCCCGCGCCTCCCGTTTCGAGGCCTGACCGTGACCGCATCGCTACCGCCGGACGGCAACCCGCCCGGGGGCCCGTTCGTCGAAGGAGCGACACTCACCACCACCCCTGGGGGGGACGCGATGCGAAACGCACGAACGCCGGCGAGAACGCGGGCCGCGGCGGCCGCGGCACTGCTGACGGCCGCACTGGTCCTGACCGGCTGCGGCGCCGGAGGCGCGGACGCGGGCTCGGGGAAGTCCGGCCTGAGCGCGGCGGGGCCCGCCGACGCGGACAAGGGCGGCATGGCGGAGGCCCCGGGCCAGGGCGCCGCCGACGGTTCCTCGGGGAGCGAGCAGGCCGGGTCGCAGTCGAAGGCCCCCGCACAGCAGCAGCACGTCATCCGTACCGCCTCCCTCACCGTGGAGGTCGGCGACGTCACGAAGGCCCTGGCCACGGCCCGCCGGGTGGCGGCGACGGCGGGCGGGCGCGTGGAGAACGAGACGACGGAACGGGTCGACGATCACCACGTCACCTCCCACCTCGTGCTGCGGGTGCCGCAGGAGCGGTACGACTCCGTCCTGAACGACCTCGCGGGGACCGGGAAGCTGCTCGCCCGCAAGGCGGACGCCAAGGACGTCACCGAGCAGGTGGTGGACGTGGAGAGCCGGATCGCCACCCAGCGCGCGAGCGTGGCGCGGGTGCGGGCGCTGATGCAGCGGGCGGAGAAGCTGGCCGACATCGTGACCCTGGAGGGCGAGCTGAGCCGTCGTCAGGCGGATCTGGAGGCGCTGCTCGCCCAGCAGTCCTCGCTGAAGGACAAGACGTCCCTGGCGACGATCACCCTCGAACTGACGCAGAAGGAGAAGCCGCTCGCCGAGGAGAAGCCCGAGGACGGCCGTCCCGGTTTCGGCGACGCCCTGAGCGGCGGGTGGAACGCGCTGGTCGGCGCGGTGGCCTGGATCGGCGTGGTCCTGGCGGCCCTGGCCCCGTGGCTCGCGGTGGCGTTGATCGGCTACGTGCTCTGGGCCCGTCTCATCCGCCCGCGCCGCGCGGCCGGCACCGTCCGGACGACGGCCGCGTCCGACCTGCCGGCCGTCGCCCGCAACGCCGCAGGGGCTCCCACGGCTTCCGAGCCCACGGAGACCCCCGAGAAGTAGTTTCTTCTCATGAGCGAACGACTGGTGGTCATCGGTGGCGACGCGGCGGGGATGTCCGCCGCGTCGCAGGCGCGCAGGCTCAAGGGCCCCGAGGAGTTGGAGATCGTCGCCTTCGAGCGCGGTCACTTCTCCTCGTACTCGGCCTGTGGCATCCCGTACTGGGTCGGTGGCGACGTCTCCGCCCTCGACGAGCTGATCGCCCGTTCCCCCGGTGAGCACCGGGAGCGTGCGATCGATCTGCGGATGCGGACGGAGGTGACGGCGATCGACGTGCCCGGTCAGCGGGTCCGTGCGCGGGATCTGGAGGCGGGTACGGAGGCCTGGACGGGTTTCGACAAGCTGGTGATCGCGACGGGGGCGCGGCCGAAGCGCCCGGCGCTGCCGGGGATCGACGCGCCGGGGGTGCACGGGGTGCAGACCCTGGACGACGGGCAGGCGCTGCTCGACACGCTCGACCGGACTCCGGGGCGGCGGGCGGTCGTGGTCGGCGCGGGTTACATCGGCGTGGAGATGGCGGAGGCGCTGCTCGGCCGGGGCTACGAGGTGACGGTCCTGCACCGGGGCGAGCAGCCGATGGCGACGCTGGACCCGGACATGGGCCGTCTGGTGCACCGGGCGATGGACGGCCTGGGGATCACGACGGTCGCCTCCGCGGAGGTCACGAAGATCCTGACCGGGGAGGACGGCCGGGTCCTTGCGGTGGCGACGGAGGACGCCGAGTATCCGGCGGACGTGGTGGTCCTCGGTATGGGTGTGGTGCCGGAGACCTCGCTCGCGCGGGCGGCGGGGCTGCCGCTCGGGGCGCACGGCGGACTGCTCACGGATCTGGCGATGCGGGTCAGGGGGCAGGGGAACATCTGGGCGGGCGGCGACTGCGTGGAGGTCCTGGACCTGGTCTCGGGCCGGGAGCGGTACGTGCCGCTGGGGACGCACGCGAACAAGCACGGCCAGGTCATCGGCACGAACGTGGGCGGTGACTACGCGACGTTCCCGGGGGTGGTGGGGACGGCGGTGTCGAAGGTGTGCGACCTGGAGATCGCGCGGACGGGCCTGCGGGAGAAGGACGCCCGGGAGGTGGGGCTGCGGTACGTGACGGTGACGATCGAGTCGACGAGCCGGGCGGGGTACTACCCGGGGGCCGCGCCGATGACGGTGAAGATGCTGGCCGAGCGGCGTACGGGACGGCTGCTGGGGGTGCAGATCGTGGGCCGTGAGGGCGCGGCGAAGCGGGTGGACATCGCGGCGGTGGCGCTGACGGCGGGGATGACGGTGGACGCGATGACGGCCCTGGACCTGGGGTACGCGCCGCCGTTCTCGCCGGTGTGGGACCCGGTCCTGGTCGCGGCGCGGAAGGCGACGGCGGCCGTTCGGGCGGCGGGATGACCCGAGCGGCGGCGTGACGGGTGGTGACGATTTGCACGTTCCTCGTCACCGTGAGTGTCTGGTCACATGATCAGACACACCGCGCGTGCGCTCTGCGCCGCCTCCCTCGTCATCGCCCCGCTCGCCCTGTCCGCAGCCCCCGCGCACGCGGTGACCTCCTGCAGCGTCAACGGGATCCCGCGGTCGGGACCGGTCGTGAACGGCACACCGGGCAGCGACTACATCGTGTGTTCGTCGGTCGACCCCGGCCACCAGGTCAACGGTCTCGGCGGCAACGACTACATCGTCCTGACCGGCCCGACCGCCGGCACCGTCACCGGCGGCCTGGGCCGCGACTACATCACGTCGCGCTCGAACGTCGTGGTCAGCGGTGTCATCGCGGGCAACGAGGAGTCGGACTACCTCGTCGTCGACGGCCTGCTCACCTCGAGCGGCGCCGTCCGCGGCAACGCCGGCAACGACTACCTCAGGGTCAACGTCAACAACGGCACCGCCAACGGCGGCGACGGCTTCGACGCCTGCCAGGTGAACACGGGCAACCCGCCGGTCAACTGCGAGTACTGACCTCGCCCGCCGCGCACGCGGACGGCTCTCAGACGGCCGTCCGCGTGTGCACGTACTCGACGAGGCGGCTCAGGGCGTCCGGGTCCATCGCCGGCATGACGCCGTGGCCCAGGTTGAAGACGTGCCCCTCGAGATCGCGCGCGGCGGCCAGGACCTCGTCCGTCTTGGCCTCCACGACCTCCCGCGAGGCGAAGAGCACGGCGGGGTCCAGGTTGCCCTGGAGCGCCTTGCCGGGGCCGACGCGGCGGGCGGCCTCGTCGAGCGGGACGCGCCAGTCGACGCCGACGACGTCCGCGCCGGCCTCGCCCATGAGGCCGAGCAGCTCGCCCGTACCCACGCCGAAGTGGATGCGCGGGACGCCGTAGCCCGCGACGGCGTCGAAGACCTTCACGGAGGCCGGCATCACCGAGCGGCGGTAGTCGGCGGGGGCGAGGGCGCCGACCCAGGAGTCGAAGAGCTGGACGGCGGAGGCGCCGGCCTCGATCTGGACCTTGAGGAAGGCCGAGGTGATCTCGGCGAGGCGGTCGAGCAGGTCGGCCCAGAGCTGCGGGTCGCCGTACATGAGCGCCTTGGTGTGCTCGTGGCTGCGCGAGGGGCCGCCCTCGACGAGGTAGCTCGCGAGGGTGAAGGGCGCGCCCGCGAAGCCGATGAGCGGGGTCTCGCCGAGCTCCTCGGTGAGCATGCCGATGGCCTCGGTGACGTAGTGGACGTCCTCGGGGGTCAGGTCGCGCAGCCGGGCCAGGTCGGCGCGGGTGCGGATCGGGTCGGCGACGACCGGGCCGACGCCGGGCTTGATGTCGAGGTCGATCCCGATGGCCTTGAGGGGGACGACGATGTCGCTGAAGTAGATGGCGGCGTCGACCTTGTGGCGCCGTACCGGCTGGAGCGTGATCTCCTTGACCAGCTCGGGGCGCATGCACGACTCGAGCATGGGGATGCCCTCGCGGACCTTCAGGTACTCGGGGAGGGAGCGCCCGGCCTGCCGCATGAACCAGACGGGCGTGTGCGGCACCGGCTCGCGCCTGCATGCCTTGAGGAACGCGGAGTCGTACGTCCGCGACTGCTGCTTCGTCTGCTGGCCCTGCGGGCGGTCATTGGCACTCACGCCCAGAATCTTCGCATGTGGCGGGAAGCCGCTCGTCCGGGCCGGGTGTCCCTCCCTGCGCGAAGGCCCCGTTCCGCCTACTCTTCCCCGCATGGCTGCGGCTCAGGGACATTTTTCCGATCATTCCGACGGCGATCGAGGGACGGACGAAACGGCGGACAGTACGGAGTCGAACCCGGTGCCACCGGCGTTCCGGCGGGCGGTCGAGGCGTTGCGCTCGGCGCGGTTGCGGCCCGAGATCGAGATCGATCCGACGAGGCCCCCGCAGCGCCTCGCCCCGTACGCGTACGCGGTGGAGGCGGCCGTCGTGGACGGTGAGGAGGACCTGGCGGACGGCCGTCTCGTGCTGCTGCACGATCCGGACGGTCACGAGGCCTGGAAGGGCACGTTCCGGCTCGTGACGCTGGTGAGGGCGGAGCTGGAGCCGGAGATGGCGGCGGATCCGCTGCTGCCGGAGGTCTGCTGGTCCTGGCTGACCGGGGCGATGGAGGCGCGGGGGCTCGCGTACGGGGAGGCGAGCGGGACCGTCACGATGGCGGGCTCGCACTACTTCGGCGGGCTCGCGGACCGCAGGCCGGCGACCCAGATCGAGATCCGGGCGTCCTGGACACCGCGTGAGGGTCTGGGCGGGGTGCCGGACACGGGGGCGCATCTGGCGGCCTGGTGCGATCTGCTCTGCCAGATCGCGGGGCTGCCGCCCGCGCCGGCCGAGCCGACGGCGGGAGCGGCCGGCACGGTGTCCGGTGCGGGGATCGTCTCGTTGCCTCAGCGGCGGGGGCCCCAGCAGCCCTGAGGGACGAGATCAGGCCACTTCCGCGGGGTCCGAACGGGGCTCCGACGCTCGCTCGCAGGGGTGACGGAGCGGGGGCCACTCGTAGGATGATCGATCACGCGTCCGAATTGCCCTAATTGTTACTCACCAAATCGTGATCTTTCCCTAAAGGCGGGCGGCCCAGCTGCCGAAGGAGTCAGTGACCCCTTCTCAGCACGGGTTCGCCCCCGGCTTCTTCCCCGAGCCGGCTCCGTCCCGCACCCTTCCCCCCAGGAGGCCTGGTGTCCGTTCTCCTCGAGCAGCCCGCAAGCCTGGTCGCCTACCGCCCGAACAAGCCGACGGCCATGGTTGTCGTGGCCGACCCGCGCGTCCGCTCCACCGTGACCCGCCACCTGTGGGCCCTCGGAGTACGCGACGTGATCGAGGCTTCGTCCATCGCGGAGGCACGTCCCCGCGTCGGCAACCCGCGCGACATCTGCGTTGCCGACGTCCACCTGCCCGACGGCAGTGGTCTGACCCTGCTGTCCGAGACCCGCGCCGCGGGCTGGCCCAACGGCCTCGCCCTCTCGGCCGCCGACGACATCGGCGCCGTGCGCAACGCCCTGGCCGGCGGTGTGAAGGGCTATGTCGTCACCGGCACCCGGAACAACATCGGTCACCCGACCCGGCCCGGCGCAGCCCCCATCGGCGCCGCGGCCTCCCGTCTCGGCCACCGCCGCCCCCCGGGTGCCCCGAGCCACCCGGGCGGCTACCGCGAGCTCTCCGGCCGAGAGGTCGAGGTGCTCCGGCTCGTCGCGGAGGGCCAGTCGAACAAGGCGATCGGCGTCTCCATGGGCCTCTCGGCCCTCACCGTGAAGAGCCACCTCGCCCGCATCGCCCGCAAGCTGGGCACCGGCGACCGCGCCGGCATGGTCGCGGTGGCCCTGCGGACGGGGATCATCCACTGACAGACGGGTTGACGAACGGCGAGCGCCTGTCGACGGAACGTTCCGTCGACAGGCGCTTGCCGTTGACCGATACCCTTGACAGGTGACCGACGCCCAAGAGACCGCAGCAGACACAGCACTGCGCACCACCGGGGGCGGCCCCCCGGACGACGATGTCCCTGCGAATGGGCTTCCGATCCCGTTGCTGGAGCCCCGCGAGGGGATTCCGCCCGTAGTCGAGACCGAGGACGCCCTCGCCGAGGTGATCGCCGCCTTCGCCGCCGGCAGCGGCCCCGTCGCCGTGGACGCCGAGCGCGCCTCCGGCTACCGCTACGGGCAGCGCGCCTATCTCGTCCAGCTCCGCCGCGAGGGCGCGGGCACCGCGCTCATCGACCCGGTGGGCTGCCCCGACCTCTCGGGGCTCGGCGAGGCGCTCGCCGGAACCGAGTGGATCCTGCACGCCGCGACCCAGGACCTGCCGTGCCTGCGCGACATAGGCATGCTGCCGACCTCGCTGTTCGACACCGAGCTGGCCGGGCGCCTCGCGGGCTTCCCGCGGGTCGGCCTCGGCGCGATGGTCGAGTCCGTCCTCGGCTACGCCCTGGAGAAGGGCCACTCCGCGGTGGACTGGTCCACCCGCCCGCTGCCCGAGCCCTGGCTGCGGTACGCGGCCCTCGACGTCGAACTCCTCGTCGACCTGCGGGACGCCCTGGAGAAGGAGCTCGACCGCCAGGGGAAGCTGGAGTGGGCGCACCAGGAGTTCGACGCCATCGCCTCCGCCCCGCCCGCCCCGCCGCGCAAGGACCCCTGGCGGCGGACCTCCGGCATGCACAAGGTGCGGCGCCGGCGGCAGATGGCGGTCGTACGGGAGCTGTGGACGGCCCGTGACCAGGTCGCCCAGCGGCGGGACGTCTCCCCCGGCAAGGTGCTGAGCGACGCGGCGATCGTGGAGGCGGCGCTCGCGGTGCCGGTGAACCTGGCAGCGCTCACGGCGCTGCCCGGTTTCGGCCACCGGATGGGCCGCCGTCAGCTGGAGCAGTGGCAGGCGGCGGTGGACCGGGCCAGGGCCCTGCCGGAGAACGAGCTGCCGCAGCCCGGCCAGCAGGTGGCGGGGCCTCCCCCGCCGCGCGCCTGGGCGGACAAGGACCCGGTCGCGGCGGCCCGTCTGTCGGCGGCCCGTGCGGCGGTCTCGGCGCTCGCCGAGGAGCTGAACCTTCCGCAGGAGAACCTGATCACGCCGGACACGGTGCGGCGGGTCTGCTGGGAGCCGCCGGTTCCGGCCGACGCGGCGGGTGTGGCCGAGGCCCTGGCGGGCCACGGTGCCCGCCCGTGGCAGGTCGAACTGGTGACCCCCCTGCTGGTGGAAGCGCTGACAGTGACGGCGTGAGCCCGTCCGGAGAAGCCCCCGACGCCCGAGAGGGCGCCGGGGGCTTCCGTCGGTCCCAGGGCTTGTCGGACCGGCCCTACGGGGCCGGACTGAGGATGCCGTCGGTGTCCATGTCGAAGACGCCCTGGGTCTTGCCGTCGACCTTGAGGTGCTTCAGCCAGTGCTTCGAGAGGTGGTGCACGTTCTTGTGCTGCGCCTCCCACACCACCGAGTGCCCCGCGCAGGCCAGCTTGACCATGAGCTTGTGGGGGCCCGCGATGGCGTCGTAGAGCTCGAGGACCGAGAAGTTGAGTTCCGGGTCGGGGTTGGGCGGTGAGGTGTTCACCTGGGTGTCGCTGTCCCCGTACACGATGAGCACCGGCACGCTTCCGCCGAGCACTCCGCTCTGCGCCGTGGTCTTGTTCCATCCCCACCGGACGAAGTTCCTGATCCTGTTGAACCCGGTGGGCGGCCCCCAGGCGCTGCCGATCGGGTCGCACTTCATGATCGCGTCCCAGGCCACGTCGGTGATGCCGGGTTCGCGCTGGTCCACGCAGTGCGTCTCGTTGTCCATGCCCCTGACGAACCCCGTCTTCCCCCCGATGAAGGTCGGGAAGCCCGGCTGCGGCAGCGGGGACGGCGGGGTGGAGGAGCCGTTGGCCGGGAAGATCGGGGCCAGCAGGAACAGGCTCTCGACCTTGCCGGGGTTGTCGATCGCGTACGGCCCCATGTGGAAGGCGGCGGCGGACCAGCCGACGAAGGCGAGCTTCGCCGTCCCGCACTCGTTCAGGACGAACTCCACGACGGTGTTCAGCTCGTCGCGGTCGCTGTTCGAGTTGGTCAGCTGGTACGGGTAGCTCGGCGGGCCCGGCACGAATCCCGGCGGCCTCGGGGTCAGCAGGTGCTGCTGGGCGGGGTTGACGTTGTGGGGGTCGTCCATCTTGGGGCGCGGCGAGAGTCCCGAGCCCTGGAGGTCCATGAGGAAGACGTCGTAGCCGGCCTTCGCCAGTTCCTCGGCCCAGCTGTACGACTTGTACTGGAGGTCGAAGCCCGGGAGCACCGGGACGCTCCGGCCGTGGAGCATCAGGACCGGCTTGCGCGGCTGTCCCGGTGGCGTGCCGTTCCGCTCCCGTACGAAGAGCTTGACGACCTCGTCCTTGTTCGCCGGCACTGTGGATGTATGGGTGACCTGGTGATCGGTGGTGACGATCGGCACGGGGATCCCTTCTGCGCGCTGGGGCCGGGACCTCGCGCCCCGGCCCGGCCAGACTGCGCCCACCGGTGCGGGCCGACACCGCGACGCGGCCGCCGCTCTGGGCCATCGGCGGGCGGGACCGTTCCAACGGTCGGGCGTACGCGGGGGGCGCGCGGCCCGGCCGGTGGGATCCTCGGGGTGTGACCTTCGCCGCTTGCCCCTCAGGGGCTGGGCAGCCCGGTTACTCACAAGTAGCATGGGAGAAGCAAGCGCACGCTTAGGCGTGTGCCGCAGCAGCAGTGCCACCCCGCACCCTGGAGGAGAGCCATCGTGCCTCGTAGCGTCAGGGACGTCGTCTTCGTCGACGGCGTCCGCACCCCGTTCGGCAAGGCGGGCCCGAAGGGCATCTACCACGAGACCCGCGCCGACGACCTCGTCGTCAAGGCCATCCGGGAGCTGCTGCGCCGCAACCCCGGCCTCGACCCCGCGAAGATCGACGAGGTCGCCATCGCCGCGACCACGCAGATCGGTGACCAGGGTCTGACCCTCGGCCGCACGGCGGGCATCCTGGCCGGGCTGCCGCAGTCGGTGCCGGGCTACTCGATCGACCGCATGTGCGCCGGTGCCCTCACCGCCGTGACGAGCGTCGCCGGCTCCATCGCGTTCGGCGCGTACGACGCCGTCATCGCCGGTGGCGTCGAGCACATGGGCCGTCACCCCATGGGCGAGGGCGTCGACCCGAACCCGCGCTTCGTGTCGGAGAAGCTCGTCGACGAGTCCGCCCTGTTCATGGGCATGACCGCCGAGAACCTGCACGACCGCTACCCGAGCATCACCAAGCAGCGCGCCGACGAGTACGCCGTGCGCTCGCAGGAGAAGGCCGCCAAGGCGTACGCCGACGGCAAGATCCAGCAGGACCTGGTGCCGATCTCGGTGCGCCGCACCGACGCCTCCACCGGCGAGACGGGCTGGGGCCTGGTCACCGCCGACGAGCCGATGCGTCCGGGCACCACCCTGGAGTCGCTCGCCAACCTGAAGACGCCGTTCCGCGTCCACGGCAACGTGACCGCGGGCAACGCGGCCGGTCTCAACGACGGCGCCACCGCCTCGATCATCGCCTCCGAGGACTTCGCCCGCGAGCACGACCTCCCGGTGAAGATGCGCCTGGTCTCGTACGCCTTCGCCGGCGTCGAGCCCGAGGTCATGGGCTACGGCCCGATCCCCGCGACCGAGAAGGCGCTGGCCAAGGCCGGTCTCTCGATCGAGGACATCGACCTCTTCGAGATCAACGAGGCCTTCGCGGTCCAGGTCCTCGCCTTCCTGGAGCACTACGGCATCGCCGACGACGACGCCCGCGTCAACCAGTACGGCGGCGCCATCGCCTACGGTCACCCGCTCGCCTCCTCCGGCGTCCGTCTCATGACGCAGCTGGCCCGCCAGTTCGAGGAGAACCCGCAGGTCCGCTACGGCCTCAACACGATGTGCGTCGGCTTCGGCATGGGCGCCACGGTCATCTGGGAAAACCCCCACTGGGAGGGCAAGTGAGCACCACCGCCGAGCTTCTGAAGGGCGCCGCGGAGCTCTTCCCGGACGAGGTCGTCACCAGCGCCCACGTCCGCCACTTCGAACTTCCCGCGGGTGCGGGCCGGTTCGCGCTGATCACGCTGGACAACGGCTTCGACCACACGAAGCCGACCACCTTCGGCCCGCAGTCGCTCGCCAACCTGAACACGGCGATCGACCAGGTCGAGGCGGAGGCCGCCAACGGTGAGATCACCGGCGTCGGCATCACCGGCAAGCCGTTCATCTTCGCCGTCGGCGCCGATCTCAAGGGCGTCGAACTGCTGAAGAAGCACGACGAGGCGCTCGCCATCGGCAAGGGCGGCCACGACGTCTTCAAGCGTCTGTCCGCGCTCGCCGTGCCGACCTTCGCGTACTACAACGGCGCGGCCATGGGCGGCGGCGTCGAGGTCGGTCTGCACTGCACCTACCGCACCGTGTCGAAGGCCCTGCCGGCCTTCTCGCTGCCCGAGGTCTTCCTCGGCCTGGTGCCCGGCTGGGGCGGCTGCGCCATCCTGCCGAACCTGATCGGCGCCGAGAAGGCCGTCTCGGTCATCATCGAGAACTCGCTGAACCAGAACCGCCAGCTCAAGGGCAAGCAGGTCTTCGAGCTCGGCATCGCCGACGCGCTCTTCGAGGGCGCCGACTTCCTGGAGCAGTCGCTGATCTGGACGGCCTCCGTCCTGAACGGCTCGCTGACCGTGGAGCGCCCCGAGATCGACCGCGGCGAGAGCTGGGACCAGGCCGTCGCCAAGGGCCGTGCCATCGCCGACTCCAAGGTGCACGGCGCCGCCCCGGCCGCCTACCGCGCCCTCGACATCATCGAGGCCGCCAAGGACGGGGACCTGCAGAAGGGCTTCGACGCCGAGGACCAGGCCCTCGCGGACCTGATCATGGGCGGCGAGCTGCGCTCCGGCATCTACGCCTTCAACCTGGTGCAGAAGCGCGCCAAGCGCCCCGCCGGTGCCCCGGACAAGTCGCTGGCCCGCCCGGTCACCAAGGTCGGTGTCGTCGGCGCCGGTCTGATGGCCTCCCAGCTGGCCCTGCTCTTCCTGCGCCGCCTGGAGGTGCCGGTCGTCCTGACCGACATCGACCAGGAGCGCGTCGACAAGGGCGTGGGCTACGTCCACGCCGAGATCGAGAAGCTGCTCGGCAAGGGCCGCATCAACCAGGACAAGGCCAACCGCCTCAAGGGCCTGGTCTCCGGTGTCCTCGACAAGGCCGCGGGCTTCGCCGACGCGGACTTCATCATCGAGGCCGTGTTCGAGGAGATGTCGGTCAAGCAGAAGGTGTTCGCGGAGGTCGAGGCGGTCGCCCCGGCGCACGCGATCCTCGCCACCAACACCTCCTCGCTCTCGGTCTCCGAGATGGCGTCGAAGCTCCAGCACCCGGAGCGCGTGGTCGGCTTCCACTTCTTCAACCCGGTCGCGATCCTCCCGCTCCTGGAGATCGTCCGCGGCGAGCAGACGGACGACGCCTCCCTCGCCACCGCCTTCGGCGTGGCGAAGAAGCTGAAGAAGACCGCGGTCCTCACGAAGGACGCCCCGGCGTTCGTCGTGAACCGCATCCTGACCCGCTTCATGGGCGAGATCCAGAACGTCATCGACGAGGGCACCTCGGTCGAGACGGCCGAGAAGGCCATCGAGCCGCTCGGTCTGCCGATGTCCCCGCTGGTCCTCCTGGAGCTCGTCGGCCCGGCCATCGGTCTGCACGTCTCCGAGACCCTGAACCGCGCCTTCCCGGAGCGCTTCACGGTCTCCCCCAACCTGAAGGCCGTCGTCGAGGCCGGCAAGCGCGGCTTCTACGTCTACAAGCCCGAGAACGGCTTCAAGCCGGAGCTCGACCCGGAGGTCGCCGCCCTCCTCGTCCAGGGCGACTCCGTCCTGACCGAGGAGCAGGTCCGCGACCGTGTCCTGGACGCGGTCGCGCAGGAGATCGGCCTGATGCTGGAGGAGGGTGTCGTCGCCGAGGCGCAGGACATCGACCTCTGCCTGATCACCGGCGCGGGCTGGCCCTTCCACCTGGGCGGCATCACGCCGTACCTGGACCGTGAGGGCGTGTCCGAGCGCGTCAACGGCAAGCGTTTCCTGGCGCAGGGCGTGGCGAGCGTCCCGGCGTAACACCCCGGCACGTGTGACGGCCCCGGCACCTTCTCCAGGTGCCGGGGCCGTTCGTCGTGTCACGGGGCGGGCGTCACCCTATGGAGCGCCAGCCCTCCAGAAGGAGTCCGTCCGCGGCCGCCTTCTGACGGGTGGTGAGCAGCGAGCCGCCGCCGAGCCGGGACATCACGACGAGACGCCCGTCGAGTCCCCGGGTGAGGACGGTGTCGAGGTCGCCCTGCGCGTCCCCGGTCTCCGACCACTGGATGCCCTCGGTCTCCTGCTCGCTCGGGTAGGCGGCGAGGGCGAGCCGGCCGTCGGCGGACTGCTGTGCGAGGACCGTGCAGTCGTAGCCGTCGATGAGACAGCGGGTGGCGGCGAGCCGTCCGGTGCCGACCGCCTCGCCGAGGACCGTCGGCTCCAGGTCGCGGCCCTGCGACCAGGCGCGGACCTGTCCCGCCTTGTCTACGTAGAACAGGGTCACGTGACCGGAGGGGCCGGTGACCGCCGCGAGGGTGCCGAAGGTCACCTCGGCGGGCAGGACGTCCTTGCGGACCGGACGGCCTCCCGCCTCCTCCTGGACGTAGCGCAGCAGGCCCTTGTCGGTCGCCGTGAGGAGTTCGACACGCCCCTCGCCGTTGCAGACGGCGACCGGCGAGGGGTCGGTGCCCCAGCCGTGCAGGTCCCACCAGGGGTGCCAGCCGCCGGCGTCCTTCTGCGCCCGTACGCTCAGCCCGCCGCCGCCGTTGCGCATGAAGACGTACGCGCGGCCCTGGGCGTCCACCGTGACGGCCGGGTTGCCGGTCCAGGGCCCCTTGCCGTTGGAGTGCCCGATCGGCCGCCAGGCGACGGCCGGGCGGCCCGTCTGGAACTGGACGCTGTGAACCAGCTCGACGTGTCCCTCTCCGCCCTTCGACGGCCGCAGGCCGACGAGGTGGACGTACCGGTCGGCGCCCTGGCCGACCGCGAGGAAGGGCGTCAGACCGTCGCCGCCGAGCGACACGGGCCCGCTCCAGCGGCCGTCGGGCTCCTCGGTCCAGCGCACCACCTCTCCGTCCCTGGGGAGATAGGCGCTGAACCGGCCCTCCACCCCTCTGGTCAGCCAGCCGCCCTGGAGCACGGGGGCGGTGGTGGAGCCGGGAGAACGGTCAGTGGGGGCCTGGGATCGATTCGCCATGGGGGGATCCAGCACTCCGGTCGTCGGAAGGAGTTCGGGTACGAACCGACTGTAGTCGCCCTGCCCGAGGGCCCTTTCCGCGGCTGCGGGATCGTCCGCTCAGTAGCGGGCGCTCTGACCCTCCCGCCCGAGCCGACTGTGACCGCGCCCGTACAGGAAGTACACGACGACGCCGATCGCCATCCACACGGCGAACCGGAACCAGGTCTCGCCCGGCAGGTTGAGCATCAGCCAGAACGAGGCGGCGATGGAGAGGATCGGCAGCACCGGCACCCAGGGCGTGCGGAAGGCGCGGGGCAGGTCGGGGCGGGTCCTGCGGAGCACCATGACGCCGACGGCGACCACGACGAAGGCGAAGAGGGTGCCGATGTTCACCAGGGTCGCGAGCTCGTTGATGCTGGTGAAGCCGGCGACGATGGCGATGACCACACCGAGCAGGATGGTGGGCCGGTACGGGGTCCTGAAGCGCGGGTGGGTGACGGAGAAGAAGCGCGGCAGCAGGCCGTCGCGGCTCATCGCGAAGAACACCCGGGTCTGGCCGAGGAGCAGGATGAGACAGACCGTGGTGAGGCCGACGGCGGCGCCGAAGCTGATCACGCCCGCGTAGAAGGGATGTCCGGCGGCTTTGAAGGCGTCGGCGAGCGGGGCGCTCACGGACAGCTCGCTGTAGTGCTGCATGCCGGTGACGACCAGCGCGACGGCCACGTAGAGCACGGTGCAGATGAGGAGCGAGCCCAGGATGCCGCGGGGCATGTCCCGCTGCGGCAGCTTGGTCTCCTCGGCCGCGGTGGCGACCACGTCGAAGCCGATGAAGGCGAAGAAGACGACCGAGGCGGCGGTGAAGATGCCCATGACGCCGAAGTTGGTCGGCTCGTAGCCGAAGATCGTCTGGACCAGCGGGGAGTCCCAACTGGAGCCGCCGCCCTCGGGGGTGACGGCCGGCGGGATGAAGGGCTTGTAGTTGTCGCCGACGATGAAGAACAGGCCCGCGACGATCACGATCATGACCACGGTCACCTTGATGGCCACGACGACCGCGGTGATCCGGGCGGAGAGCTTCATGCCGAGGACGAGGACGACGGTCAGCACCAGGACGAGGAGGAACGCCAGGACGTCGAAGGTGCCGCCGGGCGCGTCCGGTCCTTGCAGCGCCGCGGGTAGATGCCAGTCGACGTTGTCCATCAGCGAGCGGACGTAGCCGGACCAGCCGACCGCCACCACCGCCGTACCGAGGGCGAACTCCAGGACGAGGTCCCAGCCGATGATCCAGGCCGGCAGCTCGCCGATCGAGGCGTACGCGAAGGTGTACGCCGATCCCGCCACCGGTACCGTCGAGGCGAACTCGGCGTAGCACAGGGCGGCGAGGGCGCAGACGATGCCCGCCGCGACGAACGCGAGGGCGGTGGCCGGGCCCGCGTTCTCCTTGGCGACCTTGCCCGTCAGGACGAAGATGCCGGTGCCGATGATGACACCGACGCCGAAGACCGTCAGATCCCAGGCCGACAGGGATTTCCGGAGCGCGTGCTCCGGTTCCTCCGTGTCGCGGATCGACTGCTCGACCGTTTTGGTGCGGAACAAACCGGAGTTCGCCCGTGGCTGCTGGTCCGTGCTCACCGTCGTAACCTCCCTGGCATAGGGCTGCCCGCCCTGTCGACAGGATGCACGCGAAAGGGCCGGTCGGCACTCCGAAGAGTGAGCCGACCGGCCCAAGGGTGACGCCGGGTGACGGTGGATCGTCAGTCGCGGGCAGGCTCCACGGCCTGCGCGCTGCTCTCGAACCTGCCGTCGAGCCGTGAGACCAGACCGGTGACCTGGCGGGCGATGTCCGGGGCGGTCAGCCCGATCTCGGCCATGACCTCGGCGCGCGAGGCGTGGTCGAGGAAGCGCGGCGGGATGCCGAAGTCACGCAGCGGCACGTCGACGCCGGCGTCGCGAAGCGCCTGGGCGACGGCCGAGCCGACGCCGCCGACGCGGCTGTTGTCCTCGACGGTGACGACGACCCGGTGGCGCTCGGCGAGCGGGGCGAGGGCCTCGTCGACGGGCTTGACCCAGCGGGGGTCGACGACGGTGGTGGAGATGCCGTGGTTGTCGAGGAGGTTCGCGATCTCCAGGCACATGGGCGCGAGGGCACCCACGGAGACCAGGAGGACGTCCGGCCGGTCGGAGCCGGGCTCGCGGAGCACGTCCATGCCGCCGACCCTGCGCAGGGCGGGGACGGCCGGGCCGACCGCGCCCTTGGAGAAGCGGACCACGGTCGGGGCGTCGGTGACCTCGACGGCCTCGCGCAGCTGGGCGCGGACCTGGTCGGCGTCGCGCGGCGCGGCGAGCCGCAGGCCGGGGACGACCTGGAGGATCGACATGTCCCACATGCCGTTGTGGGAGGCGCCGTCGGTGCCGGTGACGCCGGCCCGGTCCAGGACGAAGGTGACCCCGCACTTGTGCAGGGCCACGTCCATGAGGACCTGGTCGAAGGCGCGGTTGAGGAAGGTCGCGTAGACGGCGAAGACGGGGTGTACTCCGCCGGTGGCGAGGCCGGCGGCGGAGACGGCGGCGTGCTGCTCGGCGATGCCGACGTCGTACACCCGCTCGGGGAAGGCCTTGGCGAACTTGTCGAGGCCGACGGGCTGGAGCATGGCCGCGGTGATCGCGACGATGTCCTCGCGCTCCTTGCCGAGCTTCACCATCTCCTCGCCGAAGACCGAGGTCCAGTCGGCGCCGGAGGAGGCGATGGGCAGACCCGTGTCGGGGTGGATCTTGCCGACGGCGTGGAAGCGGTCGGCCTCGTCCTGGAGGGCGGGCTGGTAGCCGCGGCCCTTCTCGGTGAGGCAGTGGACGATCACGGGGCCGCCGAAGCGCTTGGC
Organism: Streptomyces exfoliatus; assembly: GCF_000725545.1. Classification (GTDB taxonomy): domain Bacteria; phylum Actinomycetota; class Actinomycetes; order Streptomycetales; family Streptomycetaceae; genus Streptomyces; species Streptomyces exfoliatus. The sequence continues at coordinate 135,177 of NZ_JNZP01000008.1, forward strand.
GCGCGTCAGGGCGGACTCCAGGGCCTCGATGTCGTGGCCGTCGATGGGGCCGACGTACTTGAGGCCGAGGTCCTCGAACATGCCCTGCGGGGCGATGAAGTCCTTGAGGCCCTTCTTGGCGCCGTGCAGGGTCTCGTAGAGCGGCTTCCCGACGACGGGGGTGCGCTCCAGGATGTCCTTGCCGCGGGCGAGGAAGCGCTCGTAGCCGTCGGTGGTGCGCAGGGTCGCCAGGTGGTTGGCGAGGCCGCCGATGGTGGGCGCGTAGGAGCGCTCGTTGTCGTTGACGACGATGACGAGCGGGCGGTCCTTGGCGGCGGCGATGTTGTTCAGCGCCTCCCAGGCCATGCCGCCGGTGAGCGCCCCGTCGCCGATGACGGCGACGACGTGGTCGTCCTTCTTCAGGACCTCGTTGGCCTTGGCGAGGCCGTCGGCCCAGCCGAGGACCGTGGAGGCGTGCGAGTTCTCGATGACGTCGTGCTCGGACTCGGCCTGCGAGGGGTAGCCGGAGAGGCCGCCCTTCATCTTGAGCTTCGAGAAGTCCTGGCGTCCGGTGAGGAGCTTGTGGACGTAGCTCTGGTGGCCGGTGTCCCAGAGGACCTTGTCCTTCGGGGAGTCGAACACCCGGTGCAGGGCGATGGTCAGCTCGACCACACCGAGGTTGGGCCCGAGGTGCCCGCCGGTCTTGGAGACGGCGTCCACGAGGAACGTCCTGATCTCGTCGGCCAGCTGGTCCAGCTGTTCCGGGGAGAGCCGGTCCAGATCTCGCGGTCCCCTGATACGGGTCAGCAGAGCCACCCGTTCCTCCTTGCGTTTGAGCTGGTCGAGCTTGCCGATTTGTCGAGTCTAATGTTCCGTCTTGGATCGTGGGCATCGGGCCGGTGGATGAGGCGTCACCCGCACGGCCTACATCCCGCTGATCTGTACGGCTCTGTACGGCCCGGACACTGGTCCGGACGCAGCAGTGCCCGGCGCCGGTTTCACGGCGCCGGGCGGTGTGGCGGGCGTTACGCGCGCGCGTGGAGCACGCTAGGCGCGTCCGGCCGTCTTCTGCGTCTTGCGGGAGACCGAGTCGATGATCACCGCGATGAGCAGCACGGCTCCGGTGATCATGTACTGGATGGCGTTCGAGGACAGGTTCATCTGGTTCAGGCCCTGGACGATCGACTGGATGACCAGGATGCCGAGGAGCGCCGACCAGACCTTGCCGCGGCCGCCGAACAGGGACGTACCGCCGATGACCGCCGCCGCGATGCACATCATCAGCTGGTTGCCGCCACCGAGGGAGCGGTCGGCGCCGCCGGTCGCGGAGGCGAGGAACAGGCCGCCGATCGCGCCCATGGTGCCGGAGATCATGAACACCGAGATCCGGATCCACGAGACGTTGATGCCCGCGCGGCGGGCGGCCTCGATGCCGCCGCCGACCGCGAAGACCTGACGGCCGTAGGTGGTGCGGCGCAGCACGAAGTCGGTGACGAGCAGGATCACCAGGAAGATCACCAGGGAGAGGGGCAGGCCCTGCTCCTGGTTGAAGCCGTACGCGGCGACGAGGACCAGGACCGCGAGGACGGCGGTGCGCAGGATGATCTCGCTCTGCGGGCGGTGCGGCAGCTCGGCGGCCTTGCGGCGGCGGGCGTCGCGCAGCTGGGCGAGGTAGAAGGCGGCGACGACGGCCACGGCGAGGCCGTAGGCGGCGGCGACGTCGGAGAAGTAGTACTTGGTGAGGTCGCCGACGAAGCTGCCGATCGGGGTGGGGATGGTGGACCGCTCGCCCATCACCCAGGTCTGCAGACCGGCCCAGCCGAGGAAGCCCGCGAGGGTGACGACGAAGGCGGGGACGCCGATCTTGGCGAAGACCAGGCCGTGGAAGGCGCCGAGCAGGGTGCCGGACAGGATGCCGAGGAGGATGGCGAGGGAGTCCGGCATGTCGGTGGCGAGGACGCCCCAGACCGAGCCGCCCAGACCCGCCACGGAGCCGACGGCGAGGTCGATCTCGCCGAGCAGCAGGACGAAGACGATGCCGACGGCCATGATGCCGGGGCCGACCGCGTACAGCGTGATCTGGTCGAGGTTGTACGAGGTGATGAAGTTGCCGGTCAGGGCCTGGAAGACGATGCCGATGACGACGAGGCCGACGACGACGGGCAGCGAGCCGATCTCGCCGGAGCGGATCTTGCGCTTGAACTCGTCGACGTAGCCCTTGAAGCCCTGCTCGCGCACGAGGAGGCGGGGGTCGACGGCGGGGATCGCGGCGGCGGCCGGCGCTTCCTCGCTCGTACGCGGGTCGGGCACGGCGGCCTGGTCGCTCGCGGTGGAAGGGGTGTTGCTCACTTCGCTACCTCCGCGTTGCGGGCCTGGCGGCGGGTCACGGCGTTGTCCGTGGCTCCGGTGATCGCGGCGATGATCTCTTCGTGCGTGGTGGTGGCGACCGGGAAGGTGCCGTTGTTGCGGCCGAGGCGCAGCACCGCGACGGTGTCGGCGACGGCCTTCACGTCGGCCATGTTGTGGCTGATGAGGATGACGCCGAGGCCCTGCTCGCGCAGCCGCTCGACCAGGTCGAGGACCTGCGCGGTCTGCTCGACGCCGAGGGCAGCGGTGGGCTCGTCCAGGATCACGATCTTGGGGTTGCCGACCAGGGCGCGCGCGATGGCGACGACCTGCCGCTGGCCGCCGGAGAGGGCGGCGACGGGGATGCGGACGCTGGGGATGCGGATGGAGAGCGTGGAGAGGAGGTCCTTGGCCCGCTTCTCCATGGCGACCTCGTCGAGGACGCTGCCCTTCTTGATCTCGCGGCCGAGGAACAGGTTGGCGACGACGTCGAGGTTGTCGCAGAGCGCGAGGTCCTGGTAGACGGTCGCGACACCGAGGCTCTGGGAGTCCTGCGGGCGGTTGATCTCGACCTGCTCGCCCTCCCACTCGATGACGCCCTCGTCGATGGGGTGCACACCGGCGATCGTCTTGACGAGCGTGGACTTACCCGCTCCGTTGTCGCCGACGAGCGCGACGACCTCTCCTGCGTGGACTTCGAGATCGACACCGGAGAGGACCTGAACCGCTCCGAACCGCTTGAAGATCCCGCGCAACGCCAGCACGGGCGTCTGGGACACGTGAACCAACTCCTTCGCCGCCCGCGGGCGGCGGCATGTCGCGCCGCCGGTGCAGCGCCAAAGTTCGAGGGGGGGGTGAGCTCGTCCGGCCCCCGGACCGACAGCGGGGTCTGGGTCGGCCGGGGGCCGGACGGGCGGGGGGACGGATCCGGTCGTCGTTCGCCGACCGTTGTTACCGGGGGTCTTCACCCTCTGTACGCGGGCCGTGGCGGCGGCCCTGGGGCGGCCCCGTCCGAGGGGGCCGACCGTCCGCGTACGCGGTCGGCTGCGGGATCCGTGGGCCGGGCCCCCTGAGGGAGCCCGGCGGGGGTGGGGCAGGGGTTACTTGACGCCCAGCTCGGTGCACTTGGCGGCGAGGTCCGCGGTGCAGAGGTCGGCGGCCTTGTAGATGCCGTCCTTGATGACCGTGGTCTGGATGTTGGTCTTGTCGACCACGACCGGGGCGAACAGCGTGGACGGCACGCCGTCGGTGTTGCCCTGGGCGCCGAGCTCCTTGCCCTGGAGCAGGTTCACCGCGAACTTGGCGGCCTCGGGGGCCAGCTGGAGCGGGGACTTGTAGATGGTGAAGGTCTGCGTACCGGCGATGATCCGCTGGATGCCCGCGACCTCGGCGTCCTGGCCGCCGACCGGGATGCCCTTGATGCCGGCGTTCTCGAGGGAGGTGATCACGCCGCCGGCCATGCCGTCGTTGGCGGAGTAGACCGCGCCGATCTTGTCCTTGCCGACCGAGGAGATCGCGGCGGACATCTTCTCGCCGGCGATCTTCGGGTCCCACTCGCCGGAGGCCTCGTAGGCGATCTTGCCGACCTTGCCGTCGAGCGCGGTGTGGGCGCCCTTCTTGAAGAGACCGGCGTTCGGGTCCTTCTCGTCGCCGTTGATCATCACGACGTTGGCGGTGGCGGCCTTGTCACCGAGGGCGGCGAGGAGCGCCTGGCCCTGGAGCTCGCCGACCTTGTTGTTGTCGTGGCTGACGTAGGCGTCGGCACCCTTGACGGCACGGTCGTACGCGACGACCTTGACGCCCTTGGCCTTGGCCTCGCCGATCCAGCCCTCGGCCTTGGTGGCGTCGACCGGGTCGAGCGCGATGACCTTGACGCCGTCGGCGATCAGCTGGTCGAACTGCTGCTTCTGCTTGACGACGTCGGAGACCGCGTTGTTGTAGACGACCTCGCAGTCGCCGCAGGCGGCCTTGACGGCCTTCTCGAACTGGGGCTTGTCCAGGGCCTCGTAGCGCGAGGTCTTGTTCTCCGGAAGGAGCAGACCGATCTTGGTCGAGCTGCCCTTGTCTGCGCTGTCGTCGCCGCCGGCCTGGCCGCAGGCGGCGAGCGAGAGGGCCATCGAGACCGCGGCCGTGGCTATGACGGCACGACGCGTCACTGCGTTCATGTGGGGTTGCCTCCCTGACGAGGCCGCGACGTTGCGGCCGAGGTTGCACGAAGTCAACTCGGCCGAAACGTTGACGTCAAGAAGTAAATTCTTAACGAGATGACAACGGTGGTGTTCGTTATCTAAGTGAACGCAAGCCGTGACGCCGGAGCGGCTGCGGGCAGCGCACTCTCAAAGCCCTGGAAAAGCGTTGAATCACCCATTTCGTTCAGCGCGAGGGCGAGCGCGCCGAGCACCTCCGCCCGTCCGCCCAGGGCCCCCTGGGTCAGCGAGAGCTGCCGGGCGGCACTGGGGATCGCGTACCGCGAGACGGAGTCCCTGATGGGCGCCAGGACCAGCTCACCGGCCTCCGCGAGGTCGCCGCCGAGCACCACCCGGCTGGGGTTCAGGAGGTTGCAGAGGTTGGCGATGCCGCTGCCGATGTGCCGACCGACGTCGGCGATGACCCGGCGGCAGCCGGGGTCGCCCTCCCGGGCCAGCTGGACCACCCGCTCCATCGTCAGATCCGGGCCGTGGCTGGGCTGGAGCAGCGGCAGCACGTACCGGGCGGCGGTGAAGGTCTCCAGGCAGCCCCGGTTGCCGCAGCGGCAGACCGGGCCCGACTCGTCGAGCGTGATGTGCCCGATCTCGCCCGCGGTGCCGCCGGGCCCCCGGTAGACCCGCCCGTCGATGACGAGGCCGGCGCCGACGCCGCTGGCCACCTTGATGTACGCCAGGTCCTTGACGCCCCGCCCGCTGCCCCAGACCAGCTCGCCGAGCGCGCCGAGGTTGGCGTCGTTGTCGACGTGCACGGGGACGCCGAGGCGGCCGGAGAGCTCCTCCGCGGGGTTGATCCCGCTCCAGCCCGGCAGGATCGAGGTCGATCCGAGGGTCCCGGAGGAGACGTCGATGGGGCCCGGCACGCCGAGCCCGACGCCGATCACCTTGTCCTGGCCGATCCCGGTGGCCCGGATCAGGCGTTTTACCAGCTGTTCCGCCCGGTCGAAGCCCTCGGCGGCGGAGGCGTCCACGTCCAGCGGCTCGGCCTCCTCCGCGAGCACCTGGTGGGCGAGGTTGCCCACGGCGACCCTGAGGTGGGTGTGGCCGAAGTCGACGCCGATCACGATGCCGGCGTCGCCGGAGAGCGAGACGCTGCGGGCCCTGCGGCCCCCGGCGGAGGTGGGCGTGACGTCGACGGTGCCGCCGTCCTTCAGCTCTCTCACGATGTTGGAGACCGTGGCGGCGGACAGGCCCGTCGCCCGGGCGATCTCCGCCTGGGTGAGCGAGCCGGCCATGCGTACCGCCCGGACGACCCGTTCGAGATTGGCCCTGTGCAGAGACGTCTGCGACCCCGGAGTCTCCATCGACTCACTCACTCCCACCGTTTTCTCCAACATGTGAACCCTAAGGGGACGCTTTCGGCTCGTCTCCCGTCAAGACCTTGAGTGGCGGCGGGTGCGCGTCACACGACACGGAGGGCCCCCGACGCGAGGTGCGTCGGGGGCCCTCCGGAGGGGGTCGCGGCTACTTCACGGCGCCGGCGGTCAGACCGGCCACCACCTGCCGCTGGAAGATGATGTACGCGGCGAGGACCGGGAGCATCGCCATGACGAGTCCGGCGAAGAGCCCGGACCAGTCGCCCTTGTAGCCCTGGCTGACGGCGAGCTGGACGAGGCCCTGCGAGAGCACCTTCCCCTCCGGCTCGGTATTGAGCACGGTCGGCAGCAGGTACTGGTTCCACTGGCCGAGGAAGTTGAAGATGCCGACGCTGATGAGGCCGGGCTTGGCCATCGGCAGCATGACCTGGAAGAAGGTCCGGGTGTGCGAGGCGCCGTCCACGAAGGCCGCTTCCGCCACCGAGGACGGCAGGGTGCGGAAGAAGGCGGTGAGGAAGAAGACGGTGAACGGCAGCGAGTACGCGATGTAGACGAGGATCAGGCCGTGCAGCGTGTTGAGCAGGGCCATGTTCTGCATCACGTAGAACAGCGGCACGAGCGCCAGGATGATCGGGAAGCTCATCCCGCCGATGAAGAGGAAGTAGATGAAGCGGCTGCCCGGGAAGTCGAAGCGGGCCAGGACGTAGGCCGCCATCGAGCCGAGGAGCAGGGTCCCGAAGAGCGATCCGCCGACCACCAGGATGGTGTTCAGGAAGTAGTCGCTCATGTGCGCTTCGGTCCAGGCGCGCGACCAGTTCTCGAAGTGCAGCTTGTCGGGCAGCGCCCACGGCGAGGTGAAGATCGCCCGGTCGGTCTTGAACGAGGTCATGACCGCCCAGAGCAGCGGCGTCACGACCATGATCGCCCAGATGATCAGGACGCCGTGCGAGAAGACGTTGAGGGTCGCGCCCTCGGCCTTGGCGGTCCTCCGGGGCACGGGCGGCGCCGTCTTGGTGACCCCGGCACCGGGGCCGCCCGGGGAGCCGGGGTTCTCGACGCCGGTGGGGACAGTGTCGGTCGTCTTCATCAGAACTCCAGCCGCTCGCGCCGGCCGACCTTCATCACGACGGCCGCGAAGGCCAGCGTGAGGAGGAGGAGCGCGACGCCGATGGTCGTGGCGTAGGCGGCCTGACCGTCCCGGAACGCCTTCTGGTACACGTACAGGGGGAGGACGATGGTCGAGTAGTCGGGCCCTCCGCCACTGGGGCCGACGGTCATGATCTGGACGACGGCGAAGGACTCCGCGCCGAGCGCGAGGATGCCCATGTAGATCCAGCCCGACTGCACGGTGTCCCAGAGCAGCGGCAGGGTGATCTTGAAGAAGGTGGTGAAGCGGTTCGCGCCGTCGAGCAGGGCGGCCTCGTAGAAGTCCCGCGGAATGGACGCCATGCCGGCCGAGAAGAGGACGACGAAGAATCCGACGGTGGACCAGACGAGGACGACCATCACGCAGATGAGGGCGAGGTCCGGATCGCCGAGCCAGTCCGGCTGGACGCTGCCGAGACCGACACCCTTCAAAACGGAATTGATGGCTCCGCTGTTCGGGTTGTACGCGAACTGGAAGAGCAGCGCCACGATCGCGATCGACAGCACCTGCGGGAAGAAATAGACGATCTTGTAGAAGGACGAACCGCGCACACCGGCGATGGCCGCGCCCCTACGGCGCCGACCGCCGACGTTCAGCATGAAAGCGAAGAACAGCGCGAGTCCGACGGTCACCAGCGGCAGCACCACCGCGAAGGTCAGGCTGTGCTGGAGCGACTTCCAGAAGATCTCGTCGTCCAGCATCCTGCTGTAGTTGTCGAATCCGACCATTCCGAATTCGGGGCTCAGTCCCGTCCAGTCCGTGAACGAGTAATAGATGGACTGGATGAACGGCCAGATGACGAACAGCGCGTAGAGCGCGAGGGGGGCCGCCAGGAACCCCACGATGAAACGGTACTTGCCGTGTTGCATTTCCTACCGACCCCGATCTTCCCGCGGAGGCGCGCCGCTGCTGTGGCGCGCGAAGGGCCCGGGGCCCGCTCCCGGTCGGCGGGAAGGGGCCCCGGCACTGCTCACTGGTGCTTGTAGTGCTTGATCGAGGAGTCCTTGGCCGCCTCGTCGGCGTACTTCTGGATCTTCTTGATCGTCTCGGCCGGGGTCGCGCGGCCGGCCATCATCTCGCCGATGCCGGCGACACCGATCTTCTCCTTCTGGAGGGCGACGTACCAGTCCTGGAGGCGCGGGTTGACCACGTTCTGGCCGGCCTTCTCCAGAGCCGCGACACCGGACTTGAGGCCCGGGGTCAGGTCGATGCCGTCCGTGCCGCCGTTGAGGGCCGTCAGGGACTTCACCGACTGGGTGAAGTTCTTGGAGGACGCCTCGCTGAGCATGATGCGCAGCTGCTCCATGCCGCCCGCGGGGTTCGTCGCCTTCGCCGGGACGATGAAGGGCTCGCCGCCGGAGGCCCAGATGGTGCCGAACGGCATCTTGTCCGAGGAGTCGATGCCGGTCGGGGCCGAGACGGCCAGGTCGAAGTCGGCCGGCATGGTCTTCGCGGCCTCGTTCTCGACCCAGGAGCCGTTCGGGATGAACAGCGCCTTGCCCTCGGTCCAGGCGGTCTGCGACTGGATGTGGTCCAGGCCGGGCGTGCCCTTGAGGATGTAGCCCTTCCTGACCAGCTCGTAGTACGCCTCGAAGCAGGCCTTGACCGCGGGGTGCTCCCACGCCTTGGGCTCGAGGTTGTCGATGGCGTCCAGGACCTCGCGGCCGCCGACCTTGCCGATCATCGGGTAGAGCGAGAAGGGGACGTAGTACGGGTGCTTGCCGGCGTACGTCCAGCCCGCGATGCCCTTCTTCTTGGCCTTCTCACAGACGGCCAGCATCTCGTCCCACGTCTCGGGGTACTTCGCGTCGAGCGAGTCGAGCAGCTTCTGCGAGTACCAGACGCCGTAGATCGTGTAGGCGTAGTACATGATCCACACCGGGTCGCCGTCGAACTGGCCCATCTCGACGATGCCGGGCCGCAGGGTGTCGCGGACCTTCTTGCTCGGGTCGTCGATGGAGGGCGCGTCGAGGAGCGGGGTGAGGTCCGCCAGCTGCTTCTGGCCGACGAGGACGCCCATGTCCATCTGCTCGGCGCCGGAGTTGTCGATGAGGTCCGGCGGGTTGCCGCCGTTGAAGCGCGGCTGGAGCGTGGTGGTGATCTTCTGGGTGGGGGTGAACTTGACCTTCGCCTTGGGGAAATTGGTCTCGTAGATCTTGACCGCGTCCTTGGCGTACTGCTGTCCGAATCCACCGTCGAAGAGGACGAAATCGAGCGGTGCCGACTCGTTCACCGCGAGGGGGTTCTTTTCGGACTTCGTGCCCTTCTCGACCGTTCCGTTGCCGCCGCTGTCACTGCTCGCACAGGCGGAGAGGAAGCCCATCGTCGGTACGGAGATCAGACCGATAGCGGCAGAACGCTTGATCAGATCGCGACGGCCAAGGCCCTCATTGTCGTGTGCGGAGGTGGATCCCATGCTCAAGTCCTCGCCTTCATTCAGGACTCAGGCGGTGTACCGGTCGCCCGTACTCACTCGCCACAGGCGAAGGGCCCCGCCACCGCGGTCATTTGCAGCCGGGTCGTGCAGGCGTCGGGCCGTCGTGTGATGGATACGACTGGCTGGACGCCGACAGGTATAGTCCACTTCCCTTCGTGGGAGCAAGATCGAAAGCAGGTTTTGGCTGCCATCTTTCCCGAGTTGAGACCTCCGGGATAAGCACGCTGGATCTGCGGCGTTTCGTCCAACCATTGGCTGCGTAACACCCTTGACAGCGCCTCAGGGGTGCCCGTACCGGGGTGATGGCGCGCCGCCCTGCGGCCGCCACCCCGAGCAAGCGAGGAGCAAAAGGTACATAAGGCCGGGATCGAAACAGTTGTGTCACAAACCCGCTGTCCGGTGAAGATTCCGTAAGGACGATCCGGGATCATGGGGGTCCCGCCGTCTCCGTCCTCACGGACGGACCGACGCGGGGTCTGACTGTTTTCCTCTCGAATCTGGAGTACTACGTGGCCAACTCTTCTGGCCTGAACCGCACGGGCGTCCTGTCCCGTGTCACGGTCGCCGCGATAACGGCCGCCCTCGTGGGCACCACCACCGCCGCCGTGGCGGCCGAGGCGCCGGTCGCCCCGCGCGCCGCGAAGCCCTCCGCCACCGCATCGGTCACCGCCGACGCGGGCACCACGGCCGCCTCGGTCGACGGCGAGCTCCGCTTCCTCAACGGCGTGTCCAGCTCCACGCTGTACTGGTACGAGCCGAACGGCTCCGGCGGCTTCGAGGCGCGCAACTACGCCACGAACACCTGGGGCAGCGTCAAGAACGCGCAGCAGGCGGACAACGACGTCGACGGCATCGCCGACGACGTCTGGATCTGGTACACCGACGGAACCATGGCGTACGCCGCGGGCGAGTCGGAGACCTCCGAGTTCACCACCGTCGGCACCGGCTGGAACATCTACAACAAGGTGATCTCGCCCGGTCAGCTCGGCGGCGGCACGGGTGCGGACCTCATCGCCCGCGACTCGGCCGGCGTCCTGTGGATCTACCTCGGCTACGGCAACGGCAAGGTCACCAGCCGCTACAAGGTCGGCGGTGGCTGGAACGCGTACAACCAGATCGCCGGCGTCGGCGACCTGAGCGGTGACGGCAAGGCCGACATCGTCGCGCGCGACGGCTCGGGCGTCCTGTGGCTGTACAAGGGCACGGGCGACTACAAGGCCCCGTTCACCGGCCGCACCAAGATCGGTGGCGGCTGGGGCATCTACAACACCCTCCTCGGCATCGGCGACCTCGACTGGGACGGCCGCAGCGACCTGCTCGCCCGTGACACGTCGGGCAAGCTCTACCGCTACTCGGGCACCGGCGTCGCCGCCGCGCCCTTCAAGCCGCGCGCCGTGATCGGCACCAGCGGCTGGAACACCTACCGCCTCATGTTCTGATCCACGCCCCGTCCCCGGACGGTCGTGTGACGAACGAAAGGGCCCCGCTCCTCTTCCGAGGAGCGGGGCCCTTGCCGTTACCGGATCCGGTGGCGTCAGCCGCGGATCAGGTTGCGGAGCACGTACTGCATGATGCCGCCGTTGCGGTAGTAGTCCGCCTCACCGGGGGTGTCGATGCGGACGACCGCGTCGAACTCGACACCGGTGTCGGTGGTGACCTTGACCGTCCGCGGGGTCGTGCCGTTGTTGAGCTCCTCGACGCCGGTGAAGGAGAAGGTCTCCTCGCCGGTCAGGCCCAGGGTCGCGGCCGACTGGCCCTCCGGGAACTGGAGCGGCAGGACGCCCATGCCGATGAGGTTCGAGCGGTGGATGCGCTCGTACGACTCGGCGATGACGGCCTTGACGCCGAGCAGCGCGGTGCCCTTGGCGGCCCAGTCGCGGGACGAGCCGGAGCCGTACTCCTTGCCCGCCAGGATCGCGAGCGGGATGCCCTGCTCGATGTAGTTGCGGGAGGCGTCGTAGATGAACGACACCGGCGCGCCGTCGACGGTGAAGTCGCGGGTGAAGCCGCCCTCGGTGCCCGGCGCGATCTGGTTGCGCAGGCGGATGTTGGCGAAGGTGCCGCGGATCATGACCTCGTGGTTGCCTCGGCGCGAGCCGTAGGAGTTGAAGTCACGACGCTCCACACCGTGCTCGGTGAGGTACTTGCCGGCCGGGGTGTCGGCCTTGATGGCGCCGGCCGGGGAGATGTGGTCGGTGGTGACCGAGTCGCCCAGCTTGGCCAGGACGCGGGCGCCGACGATGTCGGTGACCGGGGTGGTCTCCATCGTCATGCCCTCGAAGTACGGGGGCTTGCGGACGTAGGTGGACTCGGTGTCCCACTCGAAGGTGTTGCCGGTCGGGATCGGCAGCGCCTGCCACTGGGCGTCGCCCGCGAAGACGTCCTGGTAGGACTTGTTGAACATGTCCTCGCCGATGGCGTTGGCGACGACGTCGTTGACCTCGGCCTCCGTCGGCCAGATGTCGGCCAGGTAGACGGGCTTGCCGTCCTGGTCGACGCCGAGGGCGTCCTTGGTGATGTCCACCTTCATGGAGCCGGCGAGGGCGTACGCGACGACCAGCGGCGGCGAGGCCAGGTAGTTCATCTTGACGTCGGGGTTGATGCGACCCTCGAAGTTGCGGTTGCCCGAGAGCACCGAGGTCACGGCCAGGTCGTGCTCGTTGACGGCCTTGGAGACCTCCTCCGGCAGCGGGCCGGAGTTGCCGATGCAGGTGGTGCAGCCGTAGCCGACGAGGTTGAAGCCGACCTTGTCGAGGTACGGGGTGAGACCCGCCTTGTCGAAGTAGTCGGTGACGACCTTCGAGCCCGGGGCGAGGGTGGTCTTGACCCACGGCTTGCGGGTCAGACCCTTCTCCACGGCCTTCTTCGCGACGAGCGCGGCGGCGACCATGACGTACGGGTTCGAGGTGTTGGTGCAGGAGGTGATGGCCGCGACCGTCACCGCACCGTGGTCGATCTCGTAGGTCGAGCCGTCGGGGGCGGTCACGAGGACCGGCTTCGACGGGGCGCCGTTCGGCGTGTTGGCCGGGGCGTCGGAGGCCGGGAAGGACTCCTTGCCCGCCTCGTCGACGTCGTCGACGTAGTTGCGGACGTCGAGCGCGAACTGCTGGGCGGCGTTCGCGAGGACGATGCGGTCCTGCGGGCGCTTCGGGCCGGCGATGGAGGGGACGACCGTGGAGAGGTCGAGCTCCAGCTTCTCGGAGAAGTCGGGCTCGGCGGCCGGGTCGAGCCAGAGGCCCTGCTCCTTGGCGTACGCCTCGACGAGCGCGACCTGCTGCTCGGAGCGGCCGGTGAGCTTGAGGTACTTCAGCGTCTCGCCGTCGATCGGGAAGATCGCGGCGGTGGAGCCGAACTCCGGCGACATGTTGCCGATGGTGGCGCGGTTCGCGAGGGAGGTCGCGGCGACGCCCTCACCGTAGAACTCGACGAACTTGCCGACGACGCCGTGCTTGCGCAGCATCTCGGTGATCGTGAGGACCAGGTCGGTGGCGGTGGTGCCGGCCGGGAGCTCGCCGGTCAGCTTGAAGCCCACGACGCGCGGGATGAGCATGGAGACCGGCTGGCCGAGCATCGCGGCCTCGGCCTCGATGCCGCCGACGCCCCAGCCGAGCACACCGAGGCCGTTGACCATGGTGGTGTGGGAGTCGGTGCCGACGAGGGTGTCGGGGTACGCCTGGCCGTTGCGGACCATGACCGTACGCGCCAGGTGCTCGATGTTCACCTGGTGGACGATGCCGGTGCCCGGCGGGACGACCTTGAAGTCGTCGAACGCGGTCTGGCCCCAGCGCAGGAACTGGTAGCGCTCCTTGTTGCGGCCGTACTCCAGCTCGACGTTCTGGCCGAAGGCGTCCGCGGTGCCGAACTTGTCGGCGATGACCGAGTGGTCGATGACCAGCTCGGCCGGGGAGAGCGGGTTGACCTTCGCCGGGTCGCCGCCGAGCTCCTTGACGGCCTCGCGCATGGTGGCGAGGTCGACGACACAGGGAACGCCGGTGAAGTCCTGCATGATCACGCGGGCCGGCGTGAACTGGATCTCCTGGCTCGGCTGGGCCTGCGAGTCCCAGCCACCGAGGGCCCGGATGTGGTCGGCGGTGATGTTCGCGCCGTCCTCGGTGCGGAGCAGGTTCTCCAGGAGGACCTTCAGGCTGTAAGGGAGGCGCGCGGAGCCCTCGACCTTGTCCAGCTTGAAGATCTCGTACGACTCGTCGCCCACGCGCAGCGTGCTGCGGGCGTCGAAGCTGTTCGCCGACACGACAGTCTCCTTCATCAGTGTGCGCGTATACCGCGCAGCGACAATATGCGGCTGCCGCCGCGTGGTGCCGCCCGACTCCCCGCCGATCCGCTAAGGTAAGGCTTGGTTAGGTAACCCTTACCGGGTGGGCGGCCACGGTGCGCCGTAAGCAGTTATCTCGATGTCGAGATAACTCTAGTGCATCCCCGCCGCTCGGTCATGCCCGGCATGCCTTCGCATGCCTTCCGGTGCGTTCACGCGCCGTCGCACGCCTTTCGAGCCGAAGCCGACCGGGGAAGCACCCCGGGCGGTCAGCGCAGCCCGAAGCCCTTCGCCCAGGCGGCCACGTCGGCGGTCGTCGCGTTGCCGCCGCACACCACCAGGCCGAGCCTGGCGTCCGCGCCGACCCGCTCCAGCACCCGGCGCGCCGCGGGCAGCAGGCAGCCCGCGGCCGGTTCGGCCCAGACCTTCGCGTGCTCGGCCAGGTCGAGGGTGCCCCGCACCGCCTCCGCGTCGGTCACCGTGAGGACATCGGTCACGAGCGCGCCGACGTGCTCGTAGGTGAGCGGCGAGGCGCTGGGGGCGCTCAGCGTCGAGACGATCGAGGACAGCTCGACCGGCACGGGCCCGCCGGAGGCGAGGGCGGCCGACATGGCATGCGCGCCCTCCGTCTCCACGCCCCAGATCCGTACCCCGGGACGGCGGGCGCGGAGCGCGGTGGCGACGCCCGCGATCAGGCCTCCGCCGCCGATGCTGACGAGGACGTCGGTGAGCTCGCCCGCGTCCTCGGCGAACTCCAGGCCGACCGTGCCCTGGGCGGCGATGACGACGGGGTCGTCGAAGGGGTGGACCAGGGTCAGCCCCTTGAGGCGGAGTTCGTCCACGAGGGCGAAAGCGGCGTCCATGCCGTCGGCGAGGACGACGCTCGCCCCGGCGGCCTCGGCGATCTCCACCGCGCGGCCGGGCGCGGAGCGCGGCATCACGACGGTCGCCCTGATGCCCAGCGCGCCGGCCATGACCGCGACCGCGATGCCGTGGTTGCCACCGCTGACCGCCACGACCCCGGCGGCGCGTTCGGCGTCGTCGAGCGCGAGCAGTTTCGCCGTCGCGCCGCGGGCCTTGAAGGAGCCGGTGCGCTGCAGCAGCTCCAGTTTCGTGGTGACGGGCGCGCCCAGGAGCGCGGAGAGCCCGGGGCTCGGCACCGTCGGAGTCCGTATGACATGTCCGGTGATCCGCTCGGCCGCGGCTTCCACGTCCTCGACAGTGATCAGCACGTTCGCCTCCGTCGCTCGCTCAGCAGTTCGATCATCCTATGCCGGTGCCGGGTGGCGCGCGGTCGAGCGGCGGAAGGTGCGGCGGTAGGTGTCCGGGGGCACGCCGAGGGTGCGGTTGAAGTGACGGCGCAGGGTCGTGGCCGTTCCCATGCCGGTGGCCGCGGCGATGGTGTCGAGGCTGTCGCCGCTGGACTCCAGGAGTTCCTGGGCGCGCCGGATCCGCTGGATCAGGAGCCACTGCAGCGGGGTCGACCCGGTCACCGTCCGGAAGTGGCGGCCGAGGTGGCGCGAGCTCATGTTCGCGCGCCGGGCCAGGTCCTCCACGGTCAGCGCCTGGTCGAGCCGCTCGATCGCCCAGGGGAACAGGTCGGCGAGCGGGTGGTCGTCCTGGGCCGGTACGGGGGCGGTGACGAACTGGGCCTGCCCGCCGGACCGGTGCGGGGGCACGACCAGGCGGCGGGCGATGGTGTTGGCGTACGCCGAGCCGTGGTCGAGGCGGACGAGGTGCAGGCACAGGTCCATCGCGGCGGCCTTGCCCGCGGACGTGAGCACGCTGCCGTTGTCGACGTAGAGCACGTCCGGGTCGACCTCCACCAGCGGGTGACGGGCCGCCAGGTCGTCGGTGTGCGCCCAGTGCGTGGTCGCCCGCCGGCCGTCGAGCAGCCCCGCGGCCGCCAGCACGAACGCGCCCGTGCACAGCGAGGCCACCCGGGCGCCCGCCTCGTGAGCGGCGCGCACCGCGTCGATCAGTTCGGCGGGCGGGGCCACGTCGACGTCGGCCCATCCGGGGACGATCACCGTGTCGGCGTGCGCGAGCCGGTCGAGCCCCGCGTCGGGCTCCAGGGCGAACCTGCCGAACCGCACCGGGCCGGGACCGCAGACGGTGAGGTCGTACGCGGTGTCGCCGAACACCTCGTAGGCCACGGAGAGTTCGAAGTGCAGCATGCCGTCGGTGACGGCCAGTGCGACGGATTCCATGTCCGTAATTGTACGGGGCATGTCGTTCCGGACACTGGCTCGGCCCGGCCGCCGCTGACAGGCTCTTCGCATCGGAACAGGGCAGTGAGCAGCAGCGGACGGCGGAGGAAAACATGGGATCGGAATCGGTTGCGGGACGGACCGTCGCGGTGTTCGGCGCCTACGGGCACACCGGGCGCTTCGTGGTGGCGGAGTTGCTCGAGCGCGGCTTCGTCCCCGTGCTGTCCGGACGCGACGCCGGAAAGCTGGCGGAGTTCGCCGCGTCCCGTCCGGAGCTCTCCGGGCTCGACGTCCGGCCGGCCACGGTCGACGATCCGGCCTCGCTGGACCGCGCGCTGGCCGGCGCCGCCGCCGTCGTCAACGCCGCCGGGCCCTTCGCCTCGACGGCCGCCCCGGTGATCGAGGCGGCGCTGCGCGCCCGGATCCCGTACGTGGACGTGGCGGCCGAGATCGAGGCCAACGTCGACACGTTCGCCCGCTTCGCGGAGCCGGCCCGTGCGGCGGGCACCGTGGTGGTCCCGGCGATGGCCTTCTTCGGCGGTCTCGGCGACCTGCTCGTCACCGCGGCGATGGGCGACTGGACGGCGGCGGACGAGGCTCATGTGGCGTACGGGCTGAGCAGTTGGCACCCGACGGCAGGCACCCGCACGGCGGGCGCGGTCTCGCGGGAGCGCAGGGACGGCAGGCACGTCCGCTTCACCGGGGGACGCCTGGAGTACCGCGACGAGGCGCCGTCCGGCACCGAGAAGTGGCCCTTCCCGGAGCCGCTGGGGGTCAGCCCCGTGATCGGCGACTTCACCATGGCCGACGTCGTCACCGTCCCCAGTCATCTCGCCATCCCGGAGGTCCGCACCTACATGGCGGCCACGGCGGCCCGGGACCTGGCCTCGTCGGACACCCCGGCACCGGCCGCGGTCGACGAGCGCGGCCGGTCCGCGCAGACCTTCCTCGTCGACGTCGTCGTGCGCTCCGGAGGGGAGGAGCGGCGTGCCGTGGCGAGCGGCCAGGACATCTACGCGGTCAGCGCACCGCTCGCGGTGGAGGCCGTCGACCGTGCCCTCACGGGGCGGACCAGGACGGTGGGGGTCGCCTCCGCCGGCGCCCTCTTCGACGCGCCGGACTTCCTCCGCGCCCTTTCCGCCCACCTTTCGGTGGAATTGCCGTAACGGCTCCGGGGCACTCCGGGGCACCCCGTACGGGCGCGGTCCGATTGCCCGGGTCGCACGGCGGGCCGAGGATCGGACCATGTTCAGCGGCGCGCATGTGATTCTGTACACCCGGGACGCGGAGGCGGACCGGGCCTTCCTCAAGGACGTGTTCGGCTTCGAGCACGTGGACGCCGGCGGCGGCTGGCTCATCTTCAAGCTGCCGCCCGCCGAGGTCGCGGTGCATCCCACGGAGGACGAGCCGAAACACGAGGTCTACCTCATGTGCGAGGACCTCACCGAGACCCTGACGACCCTGGAGGACCGGGGCGCCGAGATCTCACGCGCCATCACCGACCAGGGCTGGGGCCTGCTCGCCGCCGTCCGGCTGCCGAGCGGCACCGAACTCCCCCTCTACGAGCCGCGCCACCCGACCGCGCACGGCGGCCTTTCACCCTGACGACCCACCCCCACGTCAGGCCACATCTCATATCTGAGATAACGTGACGCCATGGCAGACGACTACCTCGTACGCATCGGCAAGCTCATCCGTGACGCCCGGCAGCACCGCGGCTGGACGCAGACGCAGCTCGCCGAAGCACTGGCCACGAGCCAGAGCGCCGTCAACCGGATCGAGCGCGGCAACCAGAACATCAGCCTTGAGATGATCGCCCGGATCGGCGAAGCCCTCGACAGCGAAATCGTGTCCCTGGGGTACGCGGGACCGATGCACCTCAGGGTCGTCGGCCGACGCCGGCTGTCCGGCGCCATCGACGTCAAGACGAGCAAGAACGCCTGCGTCGCGCTGCTCTGCGCCTCCCTCCTCAACAAGGGCCGCACGGTCCTGCGCCGGGTCGCCCGCATCGAGGAGGTCTTCCGGCTCCTGGAGGTCCTCAACTCCATCGGCGTGCGCACCCGCTGGATCAACGAGGGCGTCGACCTGGAGATCGTGCCGCCGGCCGACCTCGACATGGACTCCATGGACGCCGAGGCCGCGATCCGCACCCGCTCGATCATCATGTTCCTCGGCCCGCTGCTGCACCGCATGGACAGCTTCAAGCTGCCGTACGCCGGCGGCTGCGACCTCGGTACGCGCACGATCGAGCCGCACATGATCGCGCTGCGCCGCTTCGGCCTCGACATCACGGCCACCGAGGGCATCTACCACGCCCAGGTCGAGCGCTCCGTCTCCCCCGACCGCCCGATCGTACTGACCGAACGCGGCGACACCGTGACGGAGAACGCGCTCCTCGCCGCGGCCCGCCACGACGGCGTCACCGTCATCCGCAACGCCTCCTCCAACTACATGGTCCAGGACCTGTGCTTCTTCCTGGAGGCCCTCGGGGTGCGGGTCGACGGCGTCGGCACCACCACCCTGACCGTGCACGGCGTGCCGCAGATCGACGTGGACGTCGACTACTCCCCCTCCGAGGACCCGGTCGAGGCGATGAGCCTCCTCGCCGCCGCGGTCGTCACCGAGTCGGAGCTGACGATCCGCCGGGTCCCCATCGAGTTCATGGAGATCGAGCTCGCGGTCCTGGAGGAGATGGGCCTCGACCACGACCGCTCGGCCGAGTACCCGGCGGACAACGGCCGCACCCGCCTGGTCGACCTGACGGTCCGTCCCTCCAAACTGGAGGCGCCGATCGACAAGATCCACCCGATGCCCTTCCCGGGCCTGAACATCGACAACGTCCCCTTCTTCGCGGCCATCGCGGCCACGGCCCAGGGCAAGACCCTCATCCACGACTGGGTCTACGACAACCGCGCCATCTACCTCACGGACCTCAACCGCCTCGGCGGTCGCCTCCAGCTCCTGGACCCCCACCGCGTCCTGGTGGAGGGCCCCACCCGCTGGCGCGCCGCCGAGATGATGTGCCCGCCGGCCCTGCGCCCCGCGGTGGTCGTCCTCCTCGCGATGATGGCGGCCGAGGGCACGTCGGTCCTCCGGAACGTGTACGTCATCAACCGCGGTTACGAGGACCTCGCGGAGCGCCTGAACTCGATCGGCGCACAGATCGAGATCTTCCGGGACATCTGACGTCCCCTCCGGAGGAAGGCCGCCCCGGTCGTGCCGGGGCGGCCTTCCTCCGGCTCATCACGGGGTTTGCGGTCAGTTCGTGGTCGGCTCGCGGTGGGTGCGGATGATGTCCGCGTATCGGCGGCCGCTCGTCTTCAGGGTCCGCTTCTGGGTGGTGTAGTCGACGTGGACGAGGCCGAAGCGCTTGTCGTAGCCGTAGGCCCACTCGAAGTTGTCGAGCAGGGACCAGGCGTAGTACCCGGCGAGCGGGGCGCCCTTGCGCAGGGCGCGGGCGCAGGCCGCGAGGTGCTGTTCCAGGTAGCGGGCGCGCTCCGGGTCGTGGACCGCGCCGTCGGGGCCGACGGTGTCGGGGAAGGCCGAGCCGTTCTCGGTGACGTACAGCTTCCGGATGCCGTAGTCCTCGGTGAGCCGCAGCAGGAAGGCCTCCAGGCCGCCGGCGTCGATCTGCCAGTCCATGCCGGTGCGGGGCACCTCGGGGAGGCGGACCTCGCGGGCGTACGGGACGGGGCCGGCCGGGTCGTCGGCGACCGTGACCGGGAAGTAGTAGTTGAGGCCGTGCCAGTCGAGCGGGGCGGCGATGACCTCCATGTCCCCCTGGCGCTCCGGGAGTTCGACGCCGTACAGCTCGCGCATGTCGGTGGGGAAGCCGCGGCCGTACACCGGGTCCAGCCACCAGCGGTTGGTGTGGCCGTCCATGCGGGCGGCGGCGGCGATGTCCTCGGGCCGGGTGGAGGCGGGCGCGACGGTCGAGTGGTTGGTGACCAGGCCGACCTGGGCGCCGGGGACGGCGGCGCGGATGGCCTGGGTGGCGAGGCCGTGGCCGAGGAGCAGGTGGTAGGAGGCGCGCACGGCGGCCGTGAGGTCGGTCAGGCCCGGGGCCATGCGGCCCTCCAGGTGGCCGATCCAGCCGGAGCAGAGGGGTTCGTTGAGGGTGGCCCACCGGGTGACGCGGTCGCCGAGGCGTTCGGCGACGGCGGAGGCGTAGGCGGCGAGGTGTTCGGCGGTGGCCCGCTCGGTCCAGCCGCCGTGACTGTCCTGGACCCGGTCCTGGAGGGCCTGCGGCAGGTCCCAGTGGTAGAGGGTGACGGACGGGTCGATGCCGGCGTCGAGGAGGCCGTCGACGAGCCGGTCGTAGAAGTCGAGCCCGGCCTTGTTGACGGCCCCTTCGCCGCCGGGGACGACGCGCGGCCAGGCGACGGAGAGCCGGTAGGCGTCGGTGCCGAGGCCCTTCATCAGGGCGATGTCCTCGGGCCAGCGGTGGTAGTGGTCACAGGCGGTGTCGCCGTGGTCGCCGTTGTCGATCGCGCCGGGGACGCGGGAGAAGGTGTCCCAGATGGACGGAGCCCTGCCGTCCTCGGCGACGGCTCCCTCGATCTGGTAGGCGGAGGTGGCCGTGCCCCAGGAGAAGTCCGCGGGAAACGCCTCCAGATCGAGCGGGTGGCAGTCGTTGGATTCGGACATGGAGAACCTCTTCGTTGTCGGTGGGGAGGGCGTCACTTGACCGCACCCGCGGTGAGGCCGGCGACGAGGTAGCGCTGGAGGAGCAGGAAGCCGACGACGACGGGGACGCTCACCACGAGGGAGGCGGCCATCACCTGGTTCCAGTAGACGTCGTTCAGGGTGGCGTACCCCTGGAGACCGACGGCGAGGGTGCGGGTGGTGTCGGTGGTCATGACCGAGGCGAAGAGGACCTCGCCCCAGGCCGTCATGAAGGCGTAGATCGCGACGGCGACGATGCCGGGCTTCGCGGCCGGGATGATCACGCGGAACAGCGCCTTGACCGGCCCGCAGCCGTCGACCTTGGCCGCTTCGTCGAGTTCGCGCGGGATCGAGTCGAAGTAGCCGGTCAGCATCCAGATGGAGAACGGCAGCGAGAAGGTCAGATAGGTGAGGATCAGACCCTCGCGGGAACCGAAGAGCGCGATGCCGGTGGCGTTGCCGAGGTTGACGTAGATGAGGAAGAGCGGCAGCAGGAAGAGGATGCCGGGGAACATCTGCGTCGACAGGACCGTCACCGTGAAGACCCGCTTGCCGCGGAAGGAGTAGCGGCTGACGGCGTACGCGGCGAAGATCGCCACGGCCACCGAGAACACCGTGGCCGCGCCCGCGACGACGATCGAGTTCACGAAGTAGTCGGCGAGCGGGACGGTCTCCCAGATGTCGACGTACGGCCGCAGCGTGATCGCGCTGGGGATCCACTCGAACTTCCCCGAGACGTCCTCGAGGGGCTTGAGGGAGCTGGAGATCATCACGTACACCGGCAGCACCACGAAGGTGGTGAGCAGGGTGAGGAAGATCCGCCGGGTCCAGAGGAACGACCGGGGCGCGGCCATCGGGGAGCGCGGAACCGGCTGGACGTGCCTAGACATCGGTGGCCTTCCTTCCACGGGTGGTGAGCAGCAGGTAGACGCCCGTGACGACGAGGAGGAAGAGCAGGAGCAGCACGGACATGGCCGAGCCGGTGCCGAAGTTCCACGTCTGGAAGGACGACTGGTAGATGTGGAGGGAGATCAGGTCGGCGGCTTCGGGCGCGGCCTTGCCGAAGAGCACGAACGGCGTGTTGAAGTCGTTGAACGTCCAGAGGAAGAGGACGAGCACGAGGACCTGGTTGACCGGCCGCAGCGACGGCAGGGTGATGTGGCGGATCTGCTTCCACACGCCGGCGCCGTCGAGGGCGGCCGCCTCGTACATGTCCCGGGGGATGTTCTGGAGGCCCGCCATGACGGTGAGGAAGGCGAACGGCCAGCCCTTCCACACGGAGACGACGAGCAGGGCCCAGAAACTGTTGTCCCCGATGAGCCAGAAGGCGGGGCTGTCGCCGATGCCGAGCTGGTCGTGCAGGACGTGGTTGATGATGCCGTTGTCCCG
Organism: Streptomyces exfoliatus; assembly: GCF_000725545.1. Lineage (GTDB taxonomy): Bacteria > Actinomycetota > Actinomycetes > Streptomycetales > Streptomycetaceae > Streptomyces > Streptomyces exfoliatus. The sequence continues at coordinate 157,143 of NZ_JNZP01000008.1, forward strand.
CTGGAACATGAACGCCCAGGTGATGACGGCGGCGTAGACGGGCAGCGCGTACGGGACGAGGAACAGGGTCCGGAGGAAGCCCCGGCCCCGGAAGTTCTCCTGGAGGAAGACCGCCGCGGCCGTGCCGAGCAGCCAGCACAGCCCCACGGAGAGCACGGTGAACAGGCACGTGGTCAGGAAGGACTTGAACAGCGCCTGGCCGACGGGGGCGTCGAAGTCGATGGCGACGGTGAAGTTGTCCAGTCCCGACCAGGGCGCCTCGGACCAGTTCCGGATGTAGAACTGGGTGAGCTCGCGGAAGCTCATGGTGATGCCCATGAGCATCGGGACGAGGTGGACGAGGAGTTCGAGGAGCAGGGCGGGCAGGAGCAGGAGGTACGGCAGTGCGATGCGGCGACGCCCGGAGCGGCGTGGTGCGCGCGCCTCTCCGGGTGCGGCCTTGCGCGCCGCCCGCTCACTCGGCGGAGTGAGGACGGTCTCGGTCATGGTGGGGCGGCCTACTTCTTGGGCATCTGCTGCTGGGCCTTTTCGAGCTTGGCCCGCACGGACTCGGTGGTGACGGCGCGGCCGGCCGCGGCGTCGGCGAACAGCTCCTTGACCGCGGTGCCGACGACCGTCTCGAACTGCGACTCCTCGGGGACCTGCGGCAGCGCGGCGGCGCTGGTGGCGAGCGTGTCGCGGAGGACCGCCAGGGCCGGATCGCTGAACGCGGGGTCCTGCTGGGCGGTCTTGACCGGCGGGATGGAGCCGTAGGCCTTGTTGAGGGTCTTCTGCTCGTCGTCGCTGGTCATGAACTTCACGAACTTCAGCGCGCCGTCGATGTTCTTGGTGTTCTTGAAGACGGCCAGGTTGATGCCGGCGACCATGGAGTTGGTCTGCCTGCCCGCGCCGGGCTGGCCCGACGGGACCGGCGCGGGGGCGACTCCCCACTCGTCGTCCTTCATGCCCTGTGCCTTGAACGTGGCGGAGGCGGTCTGCCACAGCACCATGCCGGTCTTGTTCTTGGCGAAGTCGCTGAGGGACTGGTTCTGGGCGTACTCGGCGTTGCCGGGGCCGGTGATCTTCTGCGCGGCCATGAGGTCGACGTACTGCTTGACGGCGGCGACGGCCCCGTCGGAGGTGAAGTCCGCCTTGCCGTCGGCGGTGAAGAAGTCGGCGCCGTGCTGCTTGCCGAGGACGAAAACCTGGTGGATGTTGTTGGAGAGGTTGGAGCCCTCGACGCCGATGCCCCACTTCCCGTCCTTGCTGATCTTCTTGCCGGTGGCGATCAGCTCGTCCCAGGTGGCCGGCGGCTTCGTGATGCCGGCGTCCTTGAACATCTTCTTGTTGTAGTAGAGCGCGTAGGCCATGGAGTAGAGGGGCACGGCGGCCGGGTCCTGGCCGGGCGCCCCGGTGGAGCCGAGGGCCGATTCGACGAAGCGGTCCTTGCCGCCGATGGCCTCGAGGTTCTTCGCGTCCCAGGGCAGCAGGGCGCCGGTGGACTGCAGCGAGGCGCTCCAGGTGTTGCCGATGTTGAGGATGTCGGGGCCCTGGCCGGAGGTGGTGGCGGTGAGGATCCGGTTGAGCAGGTCCGCCCAGGGGACGACCTCGAGCTTCACCTTGATGCCGGTCTGCTTCTCGAACTTGTCGAGTTCGGGCTGGAGGACCTTCTTGTCGACCTCGATGCTGGCGCCCTGGTTGGAGGCCCAGTAGGTGAGGGTCCTGGGCTGCTCGTTGGATCCCGATCCGCCGGTCGAACCGCCGCCGCAGGCAGCCGCCGTGAGGACGAGGGAGAGGGTGACGGCACCGACGGCTGCGACTCTGATTCTGCGCATGGGTCCTCGAGTCCTTATCAGGGGAAGGTGAAAGCCGAGGGAGGGGGAAGCCGCGTCCCGCAGGGGCCCCTACCGGCCTCTCGACTTAATTTAGGATGTGAGTTAAACCTCGGGAGAAGGTCGCGTCAAGGGGTGCCGCAGAGGTATGTTGCGCATAGGGCCTAGGGAAGAGGGTGTCCGGTGAGAGTGCACAGCGGTCGTACCGTGCGTGACCTGCGGAGGGAGAACCGCACGGCGGTTCTGCAACGGTTGTATTTCGACGGACCCCTGAGCCGCTTCTCACTCGGGCCGGTCACGGGCCTCAGCTCGGGGTCCGTCAGCAACGTGGTCGCGGAACTGGTCGCGGACGGCCTGGTGGAGGAGGCCGGCAGCGTGGACTCCGCCGGCGGCCGGCCCCGCACGCTCCTGCGCATCCGCCAGGGCAGCGCCTACATGATCGGCGTCGATGTCGGTGAGACGCGGGTCCGGGTCGAGCTCTTCGACATGGCCCTCACCGAACTGGCGCGCGTGGAGAAGCCGCTCGCCGCGAACGGGCCGCGCCGAGAGGACCGTTACGACGTCGCCGTCGTGGTCGCGCACGTCCGTGACTCCGTCGAGGAGGTCGTCCGGAGGGCGGGGATCGAACCCGCGCAGCTGCTGGGCGTGGGCGTCGGCGTCCCCGGCATCGTCGCGAGGACACCGGAGGACGGCGCGGTGGTCCACGGGCAGACGATCGGTTGGGATGCCGTGCCCCTGGAACGGTTGTTGCGCGAGTCCGTGCCGCTGCCGCAGGAGGTGCCGTACTTCATCGACAACGGGGCCAAGACGCTCGGGCAGGCCGAGATGTGGTTCGGCGCCGGACGCGGAGCGAGCAGCGCCGTCGTGGTGCTCTTCGGCTCCGGGGTCGGCGCGTGCGTCGTCGGCGACGACCTGCGCTCCGCCCGGGCCGTCGAGTGGGGACACCTGAAGGTCCAGGTGCGGGGGCGCCGTTGCCGCTGCGGCGCCCAGGGCTGTCTGGAGGCCTACGCGGGCGCGGAGGCGCTCCTGGAGCGCTGGCGCGAGGCAGGCGGCTGCCCTCCGATCGACGCGGATGAGGAGACGGCCCTGACAGCGCTCCTCGCCGCCGCCCACCCGTCAGCCCCCGGGGCGGAGGCCGATACGACCGCACTCGCCGTCCTGGACGAGACCGCCGAGTACCTGGGCGCCGGGTTCGCCGATCTGATCAACCTCTTCCAACCCGAGCGGATCCTCGTCGGAGGATGGGCGGGCCTTCAGCTCGGTACCCGGTTCCTCGACAGCGTCAGGGACTACGCCACCCTCTGCGCCCTTTCCTACCCCGCCTCCCACGCGAGCATCGAACTCGGCACCCTCGGACCGGACGCCGTCACGGTCGGCGCGGCGATCCTGCCGCTCGCCGACTTCTTCGCCCAGGGAGGCCGCCGGGAGGCGGCGGAGCCCGAGGAGACGACGCCGGCGTGGAAGACCTCGCTCCGGGAACGGGCGGCACAGTGAAGGAATCGTAGGACCCTGTGGTGACAGCTCGTTCTCAGGCCGACTCACGCACGACGAGTTCAGGATCGAAGACCACGCACGTCCGTCCGCTCGCCGACCCCTGAAGATGGCCTGCCAGCGCCTCCGCCATCGCGGCGGCCATCTTCTCGACCGGCTGACGCACCGTCGTCAGCGGTGGCCGACACGTGACCGCGATGCTGGAATCGTCGAAACCCACCACGGCCACGTCATCGGGTACGCGTCGCCCCTGCTCGCGCAGGATCTGGCAGGCGCCCTGGGCCATCAGGTCATTGGCCGCGAAGACACCGTCGACCCCGGGATGTTCCTCGAGGATGCGGATCATCGCCGCAGCGCCGCTGTCCAGGGTGAAGGCGCCCTCGACGACCGGCACCGGGCCTCGGCCGGCGTGATCGAGGGCGTCACGGAAGCCGGCGAGTCGGTCACGGCCGGCCGGGAGGTCCTGCGGCGCGCTGATCACCGCGAGGCGGCGGCTCCCCCGCGCGAGCAGGTGCTCGGCGGCCAGCCGGCCGCCCTGGTAGTGGTCGATGTCCACGTAGCTCACCGGCAACGGCTGCGGAGGGCGGGCGAACAGCACGACCGGGACCCGGGCGTGGAGAAGCATCTGCGGCAGCGGGTCATCGGCTTGGAGGGAGACGACGAGGGCACCGTCCGCGCTTCCCCGGCGGAGGTAGTCGACCACCTGCGTTCTGGCCTCGTCCGATTCGGCGAACATCAGCACCGGATGCATGGCCCGGCCCCGCAGGTACGTCACGGCGCCGCTGACGATGCGGCCGAAGAACGGGTCGGCGAAGACACGGGCGGCGAAGCCGTCTCCCGCGCCGGAGACCAGCAGGGCCACGGTCTCCGCGCGTCGCGTCACCAGGGACCTCGCCGCGCCGTTCGGGCTGTACCCGGTGGTTTCGATGGCCTGGCGGACCACGTCCTGGAGCCCGGGATCCACGTTGCGGACCCCGTTCACGACTCGCGACACCGTCGCCCGGGAGACGCCTGCTTCCCGGGCGACGTCCTCCAGAGTGGGCCCCCGCTTGGTCATTCGGGCACTGTAACGTGCGGTGCCCACTCACCGGCGGCTCCCCGGTTCCGTTCCGGCGCACCCCGCTATTCCTGGTGCGAACCTTCGGCGCCGACCACCGCTGAGCCGCCCGCGATGATGTCCGCCTTCCACTCCATGGCTCCCGCCGAACGTCCCACCATGATCTGGTAAAGCCCCGATTCGGTCCGCCACGCCCGCTCCGCGGAAGACCAGTGCCGCAGCGCGCGCGGCCCGACGGTCACCTCGGCCGTCACCGTCCGGTCCGCGTCGGCGTGGACCGCCGCATAGCCGACGAGCCATCGGGCGGGGCGCTCCACGCTCGATTCCGGTCGAGCCATGTACACCTGGACGACCTCACGTCCGGGACGCCTTCCGGTGTTGCGCAATCCGACCCGGACGGTGAACGGAGCTCCGATCTCGACCCGTGCCGGTGCTTCCACGTGCTCGTAGGTCCAGGTGGTGTAGCCCAGACCGTGCCCGAACCAGTAGGCGGGTTCGCGTGCTGCGCGGATCCACGCGCGGTACCCGATGTGCAGGCCCTCCGCGTAGTCGAGCCGGCCGTCGACGGGACGGGTGCGGGTGACGGGCGCGTCTGCGAGGGAGGCCGCCCACGTGGTGGGGAGCCTGCCGCCCGGCTCGCTGCGGCCGAAGAGGATGTCGGCCAGGCCGGCACCGGCCTCCTGGCCGGGGAACCAGGCGAGCAGCAGCGCGCCCACCTCGCTGCGCCAGGGCAGTTCGACCGGGCCTCCGCTGTTGACCACCGCGACGGTTCGGGGGTTGGCGGCGGCGACCGCGCGTACGAGGTCGTCCTGAGGGCGGCCGAGGGAGAGGTCCGTGCGGTCGTACCCTTCCGTCTCGCTGTGCTCGGTCGTGCCGACGAAGACGATCACGGCGTCCGCGCCGCGGGCCGCGTCCACGGCCTCGGCGAGGGCGGCCGCCGAGTCGCGGGCCGGTGGCGCGGCGGCGACGACCGTGGCACGGCCGGTGCCGGAGGCGAGTTCGCGACGTGCCACGAGGAGAACGGGGCGCGTCCGTTCCAGGTGCGCCCGCGCGGTGTGCAGGGGCGGGGTGACATGCACGATCGCCGGATCGTCGGTCTCACAGGGGTAGGTTCCGTCGAGGACGGCACGCCCGTCGACGGTGAGCGTCATCCGGCCGAAGCCGCCCATGCCGAAGGTCCACGTTCCGGTGGTCTCGGGCTGGAGCAGCGCGCTGATCTCCACCGTGTGCGCGCCGGGAACCGCCTCGGGTTCGAGCTGCCTGCCCGACAGGCGCCGCTCGGCGTACAGTTCACGTCCTTCGACGTCCAGACAGCGCAGCAGCACACCGGGCTCCCCCGACCTCGGATCGGTGCACCGACCGGTGTCCAGCGGCGACGGGGGCACGTTCGAGGTGGGGCCCGGGGCGTACACCACACGGCTCCGCCCGCGCAGTCGTGCGCGGATGCCGTCGAGCGGTGTGACCACCGCCGAGGGGAACACACCGGCACTGCCGCCCCCCTGTACACGGGGTGACGCGGCGTGTTCACCGATGACCGCGACCGTCGAGAGGGCGCCGACGTCGAGAGGCAGGATGCCCTCGTTGCGCACCAGCACCGTCCCCGCCACGACCGCACGCCGCAGCAGCGGCCGGTCGTTCCGCGGCCCCGGAGGGCGGCGACGGTGCTCCTCGAACGCGCCGACGCGGGCCGCGAGCCGGAGGAGTCGCCGTACCTTGTCGTCGATGGCCTCCAGAGGGACACGGCCGTCGTCCACGGCTCGGACGAGGCCTGTGGCCCAGGGCCCCTGAGGCCCCGGCATCGCCAGGTCGAGGGCCGCCCGGGCCGGCTCCTCGGTGGTACGGACGGCGGCCCAGTCCGAGACGGCGACTCCGTCGAAGCCCCATTCGCCCTTGAGCGGTTCGGACAAGAGGGGGTGCGCCGTCATCGTCGTGCCGTCGACGCCGTTGTAGCCGGCCATGACCAGCCAGACACCGGCTTCCACCGCTGCTTCGAAGGGCGCGAGGTAGACCTCGCGCAGGGCCCGTTCGGAGACGCGGACGTCGGCGTGGAGCCTGTCGGACTCGGAGTCGTTGGCGACGAAGTGTTTGGCGGTGGCGGCTACTCCGTGGTCCTGGATTCCTCTGATCAGCGCGGCTCCGGTACGGGCGGTCAGCTCGGGGTCTTCCGAGAAGCACTCGAAGTGGCGCCCGGCCAGCGGAGTGCGGTGCAGGTTCAGATTGGGTGCGAGGACGACGTCGACGCCTTTGCGGACGGCCTCGGAGGCGAGCAGTCCTCCCAGGTCCGACAGGAGCTGTTCGTCCCAGGCCGCGCCGAGGGCCGAGGCGGAGGGGAGCAGCGCGGAGGTGCGCCGCTCGTCCCATGCCTCCCCTCGCACGCCCGCCGGTCCGTCGGAGCAGACCAGCTCCCTGAGTCCGATCGCCTTCTCGGCGGCTGTCCTCCAGGTCGTGGAGCCGGTGAGCAGGCGGACCTTCTGCTCCAGGCTCAGCTTCTCGACCAACCGGTCCAGCATGTCTTCACGCATGGCTTTCCCTGCTTCTCTCCGGGAGAGCGCGCTCTCCATCGAGGGCCCGGCCGCCCCCGGGACGAGCGGGGCGGCCGGGCTCGGCGGAAACGTCGGCCCGGTCAGGGCAGTCGGTGGTCCGCGTTCAGCACGGCACCGCGTTCTGGGCGGTAGAGGTCGAAGCCCCGTGTGTCGCACTGCAGGCCGTCGACGACGCAGTGGTCGACCAGGGCCTTGAGGGTGCGCTCCTCCCACGCGTTGAAGAAGTCGTAGTGGAAGGAGTAGCCGCGGCCGCTGGCCAGGCGGACCTGGGACATGTCGCCGTTGACCGGCCACGCCATCTTGAACTCGATCATCGGCAGGGCGACCGGGTGGGAGGCCGGGCACATGTTGTCGTTGGTGCCGGGCTTGACCACCGGGTAGGCCATGTGGCTCTTGTGGTCGGGAGTGTCGAGGTACAGGCCGTTCCAGCAACTGGGGGCCTGCATGCGCAGGTTGAGCTGAACGTCGGGCCGGCTCGGACAGCTCGCCGGGATGTCGGTGTTGAAGAAGCTGTCACCGCATTCCCAGCCCTCGACGAAGCCCTTGTGGGCGCGGAACTCCGCGGCGGTCTGCATCGGGTTGCCGACGACGAACCGCAGACCCTTGGGGAAGGGTCGCACGCTCCGGTAGTCGGTCACGCCCGCCTTGTAGTAGATGACCTGCGGGCCCACGGGCAGGATCTTCTGGTCGCCCTTGTACAGCGAGGGCATCCAGTACGCGGAGGCGTCCGCGGGCGCCTTGCAGGTGGTGTTCCCGCCGTAGAGCGATCCGGTGGTGCTGGCGGCGTCGGTGGAGGTGTTGCCCATGAAGGTGTGGTCGTGGGACTTGCCGAACTGGCCCGGGTAGACGATCGGGTCGTCCGGCGCTGTGTGGGTGACGGAGCAGCCGGCCTGGAACTCGTGGTGGTAGGCCGGGGGCGGGGTGGCTGTGGACGGTGTCACACCGGTGACCTGGGGTATGGCCGGGATGTAGCCGTCTCCGTCGGCGTCGTCGCCCGAGGCCTGGGTGGAGGCGGCCATGACGTGTCCGCTGTGTGCGTCGGCCGCGACGGCGGGCGGGGGGCTGTTGTCCGTGTCCGCGGCGGAGGCGATGGTGCCGATGCCGAGCACGCCGGCGATGAGGGCCGTGCCGAGGAGGAGTGCGGGGAGCCGCTGAGGACTCGATCTCATGGGGATCTCCTGCCCATGGGGGTGGTTCGCGTGGACGCGAACACGCCACGCGACTGGTGTGCTGGGTTCCCGTGCGGTGGTGCCGGGGTGGCGGAGCCGAGCGGCAGGCCCCGCCTCCCGTCATGGGGGTCCGGCGTCGTCAGCTGTGGACGCCGAACTCGTGGAGGGAGTAGCCCCATCCGGTGCCGCGGGCGGTGAGCTGGAGCTTGACGTACCGGGCGGTGGTGGCGGTCTCGATGGTGTCGATGTCACCGTTGCCGGTGGTGGTGGTGTGGACGGTCCGCCAGGTCGTGCCGTTGTCGGAGACCACAACCTCGTAGGACTTGGCGTAGGCGGGGTCCCAGACGAGCTGGAGCGTGCGGATGGGCTTGGCCGAGCCCAGGTCGACCTGGATCCACTGCGGGTCGCTCCAGTCGCTGGCCCAGCGCGTCCCGGTGTCGCCGTCGAAGGCGTTGGCGGCGGGGCAGGGGCAGTCGCCGTAGGAGGCCTGGGCGGAGGAGGCGGTGGCGGGCCTGTTCAGGGCGATGTTCGTGCCGCTGACGGGCGGGGCTACGACCTTGAGGGACTTCGTCTCGATGCCGGCGTTGCCGCGGCCGTCCTCGGCCTGGATGTAGACCTTCCACACGCCCAGCTTCTCGGGCGCGGTGACGGCGAAGGTGTTGTCGCCCAGGGAGCGGTACTGCGCGTCGACGAGACGCTTGTCGCCGTTGACGTGGTTTCCGCTCAGGTAGATCTTGGGTGTGATCGGGTCGCCGTCGGGGTCGCGGATGTCGGCGCGGACGGTGAACTCACGCCCCGCCGGGGCCGCGGAGGCCGGGCTGACGGTCATGTTCGTGATCACCGGCGGAGTGTTGTCGCCCGTGGTGGAGCCGGTGTACGCCTTCTTCACGGCGTAGTACGACAGTCGCTTCAGACCGTCGGGCAGCAGGTTGAACCAGACGCCGCCGAAGTCGTGCTCCAGGCCGTAGTGGAAGAGGGTGGCGCCGAGGGCGACGCCCCGATGGCCGGTGACGCAGCCCCAGGCCGTGGTGTAGCCGTCGGCCTTCTGGACGTCGGTGGGCTCGTCGGGGATGCCGTTGACGTCGTCGGGGACCTCCCACTCGCCGGCGGGGCCGCCCTCGGTGATGATGTACGGCTTGTCGTAGCCTCCGTCGATCCAGTCCTGGCGCACCTTGCAGAGGTTGCCGTAGGAGTTCATCGAGTACAGGTCGAGGTCCGGGGCGTTGCGCTTGTAGTACGGCCAGGCGCCGGTCCACGCGTCCGTCGAGGTCACGGGGTGGTCGGGGTCGATGGAGTGGATCTTCTTGGCGACGTCGTTGACGAAGGTCGTGTAGGCGTTGCGCTGGGCCTCCAGCTCGGTGCCGCCGTAACAGTTCTGCAGGCCGAGGACGGACTCGTTGCCGACGTTCCACATCAGCGTCGCCGGGTGGGACTTGTAGGTGTCGACCCACTTGGCGAACTCGGTGAGCATGGTGCTCTTGTACGTCGTGTCGGTGACGTAGTTGACGCAGCCGCCGGAGCCGGGGCCGCCGCCGGGCTGGAGCCAGAAGCCGTTGACGACCTTCAGCCCCTGGGCGGCCGCGGCGTCGAGCAGGGGCTTGCTGGAGGCGTCCGTCCCCCAGGTCCTGACGGTGTTGACGCCCATGGACTTGAGGTCCGGCATGTAGCGGGGGGCGTCGGCCATCGCCGGGCCCCAGGTGAGGCCCTTGACCGTGTACGGCCGCCCGCCGACGGTCAGCTGCCAGTCGCCCTGCGAGCCGGTGACCCTGACCGCGCCCGCCGGTGGAGGATTGGTTCCGCCGTCGGTGCCGTAGACCTGGAACTCCCACAGGGAGTAGCCGTAACCGCCGGAGCGCGCGAGGCCCTGCATGCGGACGTACCGACCCGAGCCGGAGACGGCGAGGTCGTCCGTGCCGCCGTCGCCGGCCGTCACGGTCTTCAGGGTGCGCCAGTCGGTGCCGTTGTCGGATGCCTGGATCTCGTAGTTCCTGCCGTAGGCGCCTTCCCAGGTCAGGACGGTGCGGCTCAGGTCCTTGCTCGCGCCGAGGTCGACCTGGATCCACTGGGCGTCGGTCCACTGGCTCGCCCAGCGGGTTCCGGTCAGGTTGCCGTCGAACGCGGCGGCCGCACTGTAGGCGTCGCCCTCGATCGACGAGGCGGTGGCGGTCCTGCCCTGGGAGAGAAGTGTTTCCGCGGCCTGCGCCCGTGGGGCCAGGCTCAGGGTGAGCGAGGACGCCAGAAGGGCGCCGAGCGTCACGAGGGACATTCCGTTGCGGACCGAGGAACGAGGGGGCGTGGAGGGGGGACTGGACACGTGTGCTCCTGGCTGATTCATGACGCCGGGCGCATGGGGCCGTCCCGTCGGGCCGGCTCGCGTGCGGCGCTTCGCGTGGAGGGGGATGCACGGTGCTGCCGTACGAGCCCTTCCGGGCCGGGGCGCGGGGACGTGGTCACCCGGCCCGGAAGGGAATCGAGGCCCTCACCGCCGTACGGCGGCGAGAAGAGACGCCTCAGGGGAAGGAGACGACGGTGGACGGCACGGTCGAGGTGCCGGCAGGGATGGTGGACGCCCCGGTGTCGTTGATGACGTGGTTGTAGTGGCCCATGCCGCCGAGGGACACCACCAGGAGGCTGTGGAACTTCACCCCCGGCTTGACGGGTGCCTTGAAGCCGTGGCCCTGGACGATGGTCGGGTCCACGTTGTAGTTGCAGTAGCTGCCGAGGCCCCATGCCTCGTGGGCGTTCACCGAGTCGTCGACGCGGTAGGCGGCGTACCCCTTCGTGGTGCCGTTCTGGATGGCGGCCTGGTTGGGGGCGTCGTACGCCTTCTCGTTCTGGTAGAAGATCGTGCGGCCGCGCTCGCCGTACCACTCCACGTCGTACTTGTTGAAGTGCTCGACGAACAGGCCGGTGGCGAGCACGTCGTCGCCGTTGACCCGGACGCCGTAGTCGGCGCGGTTGGTCTCCCAGCCCCAGCCCTCGCCGTGGTCGGCGCGCCAGACCCAGGTGTGGTCGATGATCGCGTCGTCGCTGTTCACGACCATGCTGGTGGTGGCCTTGCCGGCGCCGGCGCCGCCGATGCGGATGTACACGTCCTGCACGGTGGTGGGGTTGGCGGCGTGGTCGGCGCCGGCGCCCTGAGGCCCGATCTCGAGCAGCGTCGGCGAGTTGACCGGACCGGCGTCGATCAGGAAGCCGGCGAGCCGGACACCGTCGACGTCGGCGACCCTCATCGCGGTGACGCCGTTGTCCGGGATGATCGTCGCGAGGCCGAGGCCGAGCACGATGGTGTTGGCGCGGTTCACGTTGATCGTCCGGTCGACGTGGTAGACGCCCGGGGTGAAGAGCAGGTTCAGACCCTGCGCGAGGGCCTGGTTGATGGTGGCGGCGGTGGCGCCGGGCTTGACCACGTAGAACTGGCTGAGCGGGATGGACTGCCCCTGAGGGGTGCCGTTCGCCCAACTGGTGCCGCGGGCGTTGACGCGCTTGGCGGGCGCGAAGACCTTGTACTCGCCGCCGTCGAGGTAGAGGTAGGGCTTCTCGCGGGAGATCGGCGTCGTGTCGAGCGTGGTGTAGCGGGGCTCCGGGAAGGAGGTGGCCGGGGCGCCCTCCACACCTGAGAAGGTCTGGTTCCAGACGCTGTTGGACCAGCCGCCGATGGAACTGTCCCGCGTGTACCACTGCTGCTGCGAGTAGTTGCCGATCTGGCCGTCGACCTTGGAGTCGGCGATGTACCCGCCGGAGGCCCATCCGTAGCCGTTCGGCGCGAGGTTGAGACCGCCCTTGACGTGCATGCGGCGGAAGGAGGACGCCTGCGAGACCGCCCACCGGTTCGTGCCGTTGACCGGGTTGAGGGTCAGACCCTCCGCACCGCGCCAGAAGTTCTGGGTGGCGTTGCCGTTGAACCAGCCCGCGTCGACGGTCACGTCACCGTTGATGGTGGTGTCGCCGGGGCGCAGGCCAAGGCCGGCGATCTGGGTGTAGAAGCCGATCTGCGCGTTGAGGTTGTCGTACGTGCCGGGCTTGAAGAGGAAGGCGTGTCGGCCGGAGCCGAACTGGGCCGACTCCTGCTCCTGGAAGACCTGGTCCAGCTTGCCCTGGATGTTCGGGGTCGAAGGGTCGATGACGTGGACGTTGGGGCCGAGGTCGCCGCCGCCGGGCAGGGCCGGGCCGCTGTCGCCACCGCCGTACACCTGGAACTCCCAGAGGGAGTAGCCGTAGCCGGTGGCTCGCGTCACGCCCTGCATGCGCACGTACCGGGCCGTGCCGGATACGGCGATGGTCTCGGTGCCACCCGCGCCGGTCGCGGTCGAGTAGGCCGTCGACCAGGTGGTGCCGTCCGTCGACAGTTCGATCCGGTACGCCTTGGCGTAAGCCGTCTCCCAGCGCAGCACCACCTGGCTGAGCGCGACGGAGCTGCCGAGGTCCACTTGCAGCCACTGCCCGTCCGAGGCGGCGCTCGACCAGCGCGTACCGAGATTCCCGTCGACCGCGTCGCCGGCCGGCGTCCCGTAGTGCTCCTGACTGGAGGCCGTCACCGGCTTCCCCTGGGACAGGAGCACCGGTGCCGCCTGCGCCGCCGTCGTCGGGACCACCGCGAGGAGCGTGGCGGCCAGTGCGGTGACGACGCCGGCCGCGAGACCGCGCCGCACGCGTCCGCGGGCTGGTGGTGAGGCCGCCAGAGGCATGCCGAATGTGGACATAAAGGGGTCTCCTTGAAGCGAGGAAGGCGCCCGGGAGAGCGCTCTCCGGAACCATGCCCGCCCCCACAGACACGGTCAATATCTCGGACAAGGCTTTTCTTTTTGCTTGACTTAAGTGTCAACGGAGGTGCCTCCAGGGGCAGATCGCGCTAGCCGACGCAAGAAGGCGCGCGACCTGCGCGTTCTCGTCCGGGCACCGGTCCGCAGCCGTGCGAGCCTTGTGGCGTGCGTCACGTTCCGGGAACTCGTTCGGGGTGGGCGGACAGTGCGGGGAATGGAGATGAGTGTGCGTGCCCGGATACGGGCGGGCGACACCGATGCGTTCGGGTCGCTCTTCGACGACAGTGCCCGGGCGGTGTACAACCACGCCTTCCGGCTGACCGGGGACTGGTCGGTGGCCGAGGACGTGCTCCAGCTGACCTTTCTGGAGGCCTGGCGGTTGCGGAGGTCGGTCGATCCCGACGGGGGTTCGCTGCGGCCCTGGCTCCTCGGGATCGCCACGAACGTCGCGCGGAACACCCGCCGGGCGGGCCGGCGGCACGAGGCGGCCGTGAACCGGCTGCCGCGTGCGGAGGCGCTTCCGGACTTCGCCGAGGACCTGGTCGAGCGGATCGACGACGCGGGCCGGATCGCCGTGCTGCAGGCGGCGCTCGCCTCCCTGCGTCGGCCGGAGCGTGAGGTGGTCGCGCTCTGCGTCTGGTCCGGTCTGGACTACGCGGCTGCGGCGGAGGCGCTGGGCATTCCGGTCGGCACCGTCCGCTCCCGGCTCTTCCGCGCCCGCAAGAAGCTGCACGCGTACGTCGGTACCGAACTGCCCGCCCGGGACGGGAACTCGGACCCCGGTCGCGGACAGGTAAAGGGTGACCACGTTCGCGCCGTCCCCACCGTCCAGGAGGAAACCCGATGAGCGCCAAGCAGTCCCGGCCCACCCCGGCCGAACACGAGGAGCTGGTCCAACTGCTCCGGGTCCCCTCCGAACGGGACCTGCCCGGACGCCGCCACCAGATCCTGAAGGACCACCTGCTGCGCGAGAGCCGGCGGGCCGGCGGGGAAGGCGCCGGGCTCCGTGCCCTCCCCCGCCGCCGCCTCGTCCTCGCCGCCGTTCCGCTGGCCGCGGGCGCCGTGGCGGCCGTGACCGTCGCGACCGGCGGTCTGCTCGACCGGCCATCCAGGGCCGTCGCGTCCCCGGCCGCCGCGGCCCCCGACGCCGTCGCCTCCGGCCGGGCCGGCGGCGGCACCGCGTCGACGCCCGCCACCGTGCTCCTGGACCGCATCGCCACCGTCGCCGCGTCCCGGCCGGCGCCCGTCGTACGGGACGGCCAGTACGTGTACGTCGTCAGCACCGTCGCGTACTCCTCCCAGAGCGACACCGACCCCGTGATGCGTCTGGAGGCGCCCCACCGGCGGGAGATCTGGCACTCCGTCGACGGCGGCCGGCCCGGGCTGCTGCGGGTGAAGGGACAGGACGTCGAGCTGGTCACCCACCCGGAGGACCTCCCCCCGCAGAGCCGGAGCGGCGGGAAGAACCACCGCCCCGAGAACGCCTCCCCCACCCTCAACAGTCCGACCTACCGCTACCTGGAGTCGCTGCCCACCGACCCGGAAGCGCTCCTGGAGCGGATCTACCGGGAGACCGCCGGCAGCGGACCCGGGCCCGACGAGCAGGCGTTCGTGACCATCGGCGACCTGCTGCGCGAGCAGCTCGCCCCGCCGGAGGTCAGCGCCGCGCTGTACCGGGCCGCCGCCCGGATCCCGGGCGTCACCGTCGTCGAGGACTCGGTCGACGCCGCCGGCCGCCACGGCGTCGCGGTCGCCCGTACGCACGCGGGCGAGCGCACCGAGTGGATCTTCGACAAGAACACCCTGGAGTTCCTCGGGGAGCGCGGCGTGATGGTCGAGGACACCGCCTGGGCCAAGGCCGGCCAGATCACCGCGACGACCGCCGTCCTGAACCGCGGAATCAGCGACAAGGCCGGGGAGTCCTCCCAGCGCGCGAACTGAAGCGACCAGGCACGGAATCGACTCAGACGCTGAATCGGCCCGGACGCCTGCGGACCGTGGAGTCCTCACGTCTCCACGGTCCGCAGGCGTCTCGTCTCAGGCTCCCGGCGGCGGCACCCCGCCCTTGAGGCGTTCGATGTCGGAGGGGCGGACCTGGATGACGAAGAGGGCGATCAGGGCGCTGACCACGGCGAAGATCGCGGCCGTGATGAAGCCCGCCGACACGCCTGCCGTCAGGACCTCGTCACCCCAGGGCGGCGGCAGCTCACCGGTCTTGGCGAACTGCGCCTTCTCCAGCGGGCCCGCCTGGGAGAGGAAGGCCGGGACCTGTGTGTCCGCCTCGGTGCGGCTGGCCGTGCCGAAGACGGTGACGAGGATCGAGAGACCCAGCGAACCGCCCACCTGCTGTGTGGCGTTGAGCAGGCCGGACGCGGCGCCCGAGTCCTTCGGCTCGACGTTCGACAGCGCCATGATGGTCAGCGAGACGAACATCAGGCCCATGCCGAAGCCGAAGACGAGGATCGGCCCGAGGATGCTGCCCAGGTAGGTGGAGTTCACATCGGTCAGGGTCAGCCAGGAGAGGCCCGCCGCGGCGAGGACCGAGCCCGTCACCATGAACGGTTTCGGCCCGTACCGGGGCAGCAGGTTGGACGTGAGCCCCGCGCCGACCCCGATGATCGCGCTCACGGGCAGGAACGCCATGCCGGTCTTCAACGGGCTGAAGCTCAGCACCTGCTGCACGAACAGGGTGAGGAAGAAGAACATCCCGAAGATCGCCGCCGCCAGGCAGAGCATGATGGCGTACGTGCCGGAGCGGTTGCGGTCGGCGAACATGCGCAGGGGCGTGATGGGTTGCTGGGAGCGCCGCTCCACCAGGAGGAACGTGGCCAGGAGCACCACCGCGGCGACGAACGAGCCGATCGTGTACGGATCCCGCCAGCCCTCCTGGGCGGCGCGGATGAACCCGTAGACCAGGGCCACCATGCCGAGCGTCGAGGTGAGGGCGCCGGTGAGGTCGAAGTGACCGGGGCGCCGCTCCGACTCCTTGACGTGGCGGGGGGTGAGGAAGGCGATGACCAGGGCGATGGGGACGTTGACGAAGAAGATCCAGCGCCAGTCGAGCCATTGGACGAGCATGCCTCCCGCGACCAGGCCGATCGCGCCGCCGCCGGCCGAGACGCCGGCGAACACACCGAAGGCCCGGTTGCGTTCCGGGCCTTCGTCGAACGTCGTGGTGATGAGGGAGAGCGAGGTCGGGGAGGCTATCGCGCCGCCGACCCCCTGCAGCGCCCGGGCCGCGAGGAGTTGCCATTCGCTCTGCGCGACTCCGCAGAAGAGCGAGGCGAGTCCGAAGAGCAGCACGCCGAAGATGAAGACCCGGCGCCGGCCCAGGATGTCGCCCGCGCGGCCACCGAGGAGCAGCAGGCCGCCGAAGGTGAGGGTGTAGGCGTTGACGACCCAGGCCAGGCTGGTCGTGGAGAAGTCCAGCGCGGTCTGGATGTGCGGGAGGGCGATGTTGACGATCGTGATGTCGAGAACCACCATCAGCTGGCAGGACGCGATCACGAACAGGGCGATGCCCTTCCCGTCACCGCCCTTCTTCGGGGTGGCGGTCTGTGCCGGTGTCGTCGGCTTGGGAGTACTCATGTGGCGCCTCGGGAGCTTCGCCGGGTGAGTGAGCCGTGGGCCGGTCAGTCCACCTTTCGACACTAAGCCAGGCCCCGTCGGGTGACCAGTTGATCAAGCGTGCGCCGGCTCGTCCAGGACAGCGAAGCCGTCCAGCTCCACCCGAGCCTGCTCGTCCCAGAGCCGCACGACTCCGATGACGGCCATCGCCGGGTAGTCACGGCCGGCCAACCGGCGCCAGATTCGGCCGAGTTCATGGGCGTGGGCACGGTAGTCGTCGACGTCGGTGGTGTAGACGGTGACGCGCGCGAGGTCGGCGGGGGTGCCGCCGGCGTGACGGAGCGCGGTGAGCAGATTGCCGAGGGCGGTGGTGAACTGCTCGGTCAGGGTGTCCCCGACGACGGTGCCCTCGCTGTCGAGGGCGGTCTGTCCCGCGAGGAAGACGAACCGGGTGCCGGTGGCGGTCACGGCGTGCGAGAAGCCGGTGGGCGGGGAGAGTTCGGCGGGGTTGTGCCGGTGCAGGCTCATGGGGTCGGCTCCTCCGCGTGCGGTGTCGTGTCGCGGCCGTCGGCCGGCGACGGCTCCTCCTCGTATGGTGCGCCTTCCGGTGCGCCTTCACGGCGGTGGGACGCGTACAGCTCCTTGGCGATGATCGTGCGCTGGACCTCGGTGGCTCCCTCGTAGATCCGGGGCGCGCGGACCTCGCGGTAGAGGTGTTCCAGGAGGTGGCCGCGCTGCAGGGCGCGGGCGCCGTGGAGTTGGACGGCGGAGTCGACGACGTACTGGGCGGTCTCGGTGGCGAACAGTTTGGCCATGGCGGCGCGCCGGGGCACGGCGGTGTCGGCAGTGTCGTGGGAGTTTCCCTCGTCGTACGCGGTGGCCGCCGCGTACACGAGGAGGCGGGCGGCCTCCGTGCGGGTCGCCATCTCCGCGATCCGGTGCGCGACGGCCTGGAGGTCGGCGAGCCGGCCGCCGAAGGCGGGCCTGGCGGCGGTGTGGGCGAGGGCGGCGTCCAGGGCGGCCTGGGCCATGCCGACGGCGAAGGCCCCGACGCTGGGCCGGAAGAGGTTGAGGGTGTGCATGGCGACCCGGAAGCCCCGGTCGGGTTCGCCGAGCAGGTCCTCGGGGCCGACGGGGACGCCGTCGAAGGTGAGGGTGCCGAGGGCGTGCGGGGCCAGCATGTCGAGGGGTTCGCCGCCGAGGCCCGGCCGGCCGGCCGGGACGAGGAAGGCGGTGACGCCCCGGGCGCCCGCGCCGCGGGTGGTGCGGGCGAAGACGGTGGCGAAGTCGGCCTCGGGCGCGTTGGAGATCCACTGCTTCTCGCCGTGCAGGCGCCAGCCGCCGCGTCCGTCCGGGACGGCGTCGAGGGCGAGGGCCGCGGCGTCGGAGCCGGCGCCGGGTTCGGAGAGCGCGAAGGCGGCGACGGCCCGTCCGGCGGTGGCCTCGGGGAGCCAGCGGGCGCGCTGCGCGGGGCTGCCGAAGGCGGCGACGGGATGGGTGCCGAGGCCCTGGAGGGCGAGGGCGGTCTCCGCCTCGGTGCAGACCTGGGCGAGGGACTCGCGCATCAGGCAGAGGTCGAGGGCCCCGGCGTCGAAGAGCCGGGCGAGCAGGCCGAGCTCGCCGAGCGCGGCGACGAGGGGGCGGTTGACCCGGCCGGGTTCGCCCTTCTCCGCGAGGGGCTTCAGGCGTTCGGCGGCGAGGGCGCGGAGCTCCGCGCACCAGGTGATCTGTTCCGGATCGAGCGAGAATGCGGTCATGTGGGCCCTCTCTGACGCCCTCGGGCGTCGTCGTCCCCGCGCGGTCGGATGTCGTCGTCCCCGCCCGGTCGGGTGTCGTCGTCCCTACGCGATCGAGTGTCGTCCTCCGTGCGCGGCCGGGCGTCGTCCCCGCGCGGCCGGACGTGCGCGCCCTGACCTCGCCGGGGGGCTGCGTCACGGCGCCGCCCCGCGCCTTCCTCCGGGCGCTCCCGGACGCCCTTGTCGCGAACTGTTGACTGCCGTCACCAACACGATACGCTCGTGGAGCGACGGGCGACCCCACCTCGACAGGGGGACGGACTCATGGAGCTGACACCCTCGGCCCACCTCGACACCTTCGCCCGCGACCGGCTGCCGCCGCCGGACCGGTGGCCCCGCCTCCTCTTCGACCTCCCCGAGCTTGCCTATCCCGAACGGCTCAACTGCGGGGCCGAGCTCCTCGACCGCACGGTGGAACGATTCGGCGCCGACCGGCCCGCCTTCCACGACGGAGAGGGCGGTGTCTGGAGCTACGGCGACCTCCAGGACCGCGTCGACCGCATCGCCCACGTCCTCACCTCCGACCTGCGGGTCCTGCCCGGCAACCGGGTCCTCCTGCGCGGCCCCACCACCCCCTGGCTCGCCGCCTGCTGGCTCGCCGTGATGAAGGCGGGCGCCATCGCCGTCACCGTCCTCGCCCAGCAGCGCGCCCCCGAGCTCGCCGCCATGGCGGAGGCGGCCCGCTGCAGCCACGCCCTCTGCGACGCCCACGCCGTCGACGAGCTCCTCGCGGCCCGGATCCCGGGGCTCCGCGTCACCCCCTTCGGCGGGGAGGGTCCCGACGACCTCCTCGACCTCGCCGCCCGCCGCCCCGGCCCGTACCCGGCGGTGGCGACGGCCGCCGACGACGTCGCCCTGATCGCCTTCACCTCCGGCACGACCGGGCAGCCCAAGGGCTGCGTCCACTTCCACCGGGACGTCCTGGCCGTCGCCGACACCTTCTCCGCGCACGTCCTGCGCCCGCTGCCCGACGACGTCTTCGCCGGCTCGCCGCCGCTCGCCTTCACCTTCGGCCTCGGCGGACTCGTCGTCTTCCCCCTGCGGGCCGGGGCGAGCGCGGTCCTGCTCGAACAGGCCGGGCCCAAGCAGCTGCTCGCGGCGATCGAGCGGCACCGGGTGTCGGTGCTCTTCACCGCCCCCACGGCCTACCGGGTCATGCTCGCCGAGATGACCCAGGGCACCGCCCCGGACCTGGGCTCCCTGCGCCGCTGCGTCTCCGCGGGCGAGAACCTGCCGGAAGCGACCTGGAAGGCCTGGTACGCGCGCACCGGCCTGCGCCTGATCAACGGCATCGGGGCGACCGAACTGCTGCACATCTTCATCTCCGCCGCCGACGGCGACATCCGCCCCGGCACCACAGGGCGCCCCGTGCCCGGCTGGCAGGCCAGGATCGTGGACCGCGAGGGCGGGGACGTCCCGGACGGCGAGGAAGGGCTCCTCGCCGTGCGCGGCCCGGTCGGCTGCCGCTATCTCGCCGACCCCCGCCAGGCCGAGTACGTACGCGAGGGCTGGAACGTCACGGGCGACACGTACGTCCGCGATCCCGACGGCTGGTTCCGCTACGTCTCACGCGCCGACGACATGATCATCTCGGCGGGGTACAACATCGCGGGCCCCCAGGTCGAGGAGGCGCTCCTCGACCACCCCGACGTGGTGGAGACGGCGGTGGTGGGCCGCCCGGACGAGCTGCGCGGCCAGATCGTCGTGGCGTACACGGTGGTACGGGACGGGGTGCCGCGCGACGCGAGCACCGCCGCCGCGCTGCGGGCCTTCGTCCGCGCCCGCCTCGCCCCGTACAAGTCGCCCCGGGAGATCGTCTTCCTGGACGCGCTGCCGCGCACGGCGACCGGCAAGCTCCAGCGCTTCCGGCTGCGGCACGACCCCTCCGGGCGCCCGGCGTGATCCGAAGGACAGGCCCTAAAGTGATCACGTGGCCGAGCAGCACACTCCCCGATCCCTGATCGTCTCCCTCTACGGCGCCTACGGCCGTGCGCCCGACGGGTCGCCGGTGCCCGTGGCCGCGCTCGTACGGCTGCTCGCGGTGCTCGGCGTGGACGCGCCCTCGGTGCGTTCCTCGGTGTCGCGGCTGAAGCGGCGCGGGCTCCTGCTGCCGCGCCGGACGGCGGACGGCGCCGCCGGGTACGCCCTCTCGGAGGAAGCCCGCCGGCTCCTGGAGGACGGTGACCGCCGCATCTACGCCCGTACCGAGCCGAAGCCGTCCGAGGGCTGGGTCCTCGCCGTCTTCTCCGTCCCCGAGGCCGAGCGGCACAAGCGGCACCTGCTGCGCTCCCGGCTCGCCCGGCTCGGCTTCGGCACGGCGGCGCCCGGTGTCTGGATCGCGCCCGCGCGGCTCTACGAGGAGACCCGGCACGCCCTGGAGCGCCTGGAGCTCTCCCCTTACGTGGACCTCTTCAGGGGCGACCACCTGGGGTACACGGCGACGGCGGGGGCGGTGGCCCGCTGGTGGGACCTGGGCGCCATCGCCGCGCTCCACGAGGAGTTCCTCGCGGCCCACGAGCCGGTACTGCGCGCCTGGACCTCACGGACGGAGACCGGGGAGACAGGGGACGCGGGGGACGCCTACCGGGACTACCTCCTCGCCCTGGACTCCTGGCGGCGGCTGCCGTACGCGGACCCGGTCCTCCCGGCGGAACTGCTTCCCGACGACTGGCCGGGCCGCCGATCGGCGGAGGTCTTCACGGCCCTGCACGAGCTGCTGCGGGACCGGGGCGCGGAGTTCGTCCGCCCGTTCCTGTCCGAGCATTAGGGCCTGATCCGGAAGACAGGCGCTCGCGCCGTACAGGGCCGCTACTCGCGGCGGCCGGTAGGGGGTCTCCGGCTGCCCGCGCGGTACGGGGCCGGCCAGGGGGCGGCGGGGCCCCGGTAGTCCTGTTCGGCCGCCGCGTGCAGGGTCCAGTGCGGGTCGTAGAGGTGGGGGCGGGCGAGTGCGCACAGGTCGGCGCGGCCCGCGAGGAGCAGGGAGTTGACGTCGTCCCAGGAGGAGATCGCGCCGACCGCGATCACCGGGACCCCCAGCTCGTTGCGGATGCGGTCGGCGAACGGGGTCTGGTACGAGCGGCCGTAGGCGGGGGTCTCCTCGGGGACGACCTGGCCGGTGGAGACGTCGATCGCGTCGGCTCCGTGGTCCGCGAAGGCGCGGGCGATCACGACGGCGTCCTCGGCGCTCGTGCCGCCCTCGGCCCAGTCGGTGGCGGAGATGCGGACGGTCATGGGGCGGTCGGCCGGCCAGACCTCCCGTACCGCGTCGAAGACTTCGAGGGGGTAGCGCAGCCGGCCGTCGAGGTCGCCGCCGTACGCGTCGGTGCGGTGGTTGGTGAGCGGGGAGAGGAAGCCGGAGAGGAGGTAGCCGTGGGCGCAGTGGAGTTCGAGGAGGTCGAAGTCGCCGTGGGCGGCGCGCCGGGCGGCGGCCGTGAACTCCTCGCGTACGGCGGCGAGTCCGGCGCGGTCGAGGGCGGCCGGGGTCTGGTTGACGCCGGGCCGGTACGGCAGCGGCGAGGCGGCGACCAGCGGCCAGTTGCCCTCGGGGAGCGGCTGGTCGATGCCCTCCCACATGCGCCGGGTGGAGCCCTTGCGGCCGGAGTGCCCGAGCTGGACGCCAAGGGCGGTGCCGGGTGCCTGGTCGTGGACGAAGGAGGTGATCCTGCGCCAGGCGTCGGCCTGTGCGTCGGTCCAGAGGCCGGTGCAGCCGGGGGTGATACGGCCTCCGGGGCTCACGCAGACCATCTCGGTCATGACGAGTCCGGCGCCGCCCAGGGCTCTGGAGCCCAGGTGGACGAGGTGGAAGTCGCCGGGGACGCCGTCCACCGCGACGTACAGGTCCATGGGTGAGACGACGATCCGGTTGCGCAGGGTGAGGCCGCCGAGCCTGAAGGGGGTGAACATGGGCGGGGTGCCGGGCGGGCAGCCGAAGTCGGCTTCGACGGCGGCGGTGAAGGCGGGGTCGCGGAGCCGCAGGTTGGCGTGGGTGACGCGGCGGCTGCGGGTGAGGAGGTCGAAGGCGAACCTGCGGGGCGGCCGGTCGACCCGGCCCGCGAGCTCCTCGAACCAGTGGAGGCTGGCGGCGGCGGCGCGCTGGGTGGAGGCGACGACGGGGCGGCGCTCGGTCTCGTAGGCGGCCAGGGCGTCCGGGAGGGTGGGGTTTCCGCCGATGGCGCGGGCGAGGGCGAGGGCGTCCTCGACGGCCAGTTTGGTGCCGGAGCCGATGGAGAAGTGCGCGGTGTGGGCGGCGTCGCCGATGAGGACGGTGCTGCCGTACGACCAGTGGTCGTTGACGACGGTACGGAACGCGGTCCAGGCGGAGTTGTTCGCCCGGAGTTCCCGGCCGCCGAGCGCCTCGGCGAAGATCTTCGCGCAGCGGGCGGTGGACTCGGCCTCGTCGAGCTCGTCGAAGCCGGCCGCCCTCCAGACCTCCTCCCGCATCTCGACGATGACGGTGGAGGCGCCCGCCTCGTAGGGGTAGGCGTGCAGCTGCATCACGCCGTACTCGGTCTCCGCGGTCTCGAAGCGGAAGGCGTCGAAGGCGAAGTCGGCGGCGAGCCAGATGTAGCGGCAGCGGTGGGTGGTGATCCGGGGGTGGAAGCGGTCGGCGTGGGCCTCGCGGGTGCGGCTGTGGACTCCGTCGGCGGCGACGACGAGGTCGTGGTCGGCGGCGAGGGTCTCGGCGGGCGGGGCCTCGGTGCGGAAGCGGAGCCGTACGCCCAGGTCGGTGCAGCGGGCGTGCAGGATCTCCAGGAGCCGGCGGCGGCCGAGGGCGGCGAAGCCGTGGCCGGTGGAGCGGGTGCGGTGGCCCCGGTGGACGACGTCGATGTCGTCCCAGCGGACGAGGTCGCGGCTGAGCGCCTCGTACACGACGGGGTCGGCGTCCCTGATGCCACCGAGGGTCTCGTCGGAGAGGACGACGCCGAAGCCGAAGGTGTCGGTGGGTGCGTTCCGCTCCCAGACCGTGACCTCGCGGGCGGGGTCGAGCCGTTTGAACAGGGCGGCGGCGTAGAGCCCGCCGGGTCCGCCGCCGATGACGGCGATTCTGGACGGGGCGGCGGGGGCCATGGCTAGCGGCCCTGCCATTTCGGGGGCCGTTTCTCGGTGAAGGCGGCGTGGAACTCGGCGTAGTCCGCGCCGTTCATCAGGAGCGCCTGGGTGGCCGCGTCCAGTTCGATCGACGCGGCGAGCGGCATGTCGAGTTCGGCGGTGAGCAGGGCCTTGGTCTGGGCGAGGGCGAGGGCGGGGCCGTCCGCGAGACGGCGGGCGAGGGCGCCGGCCCGCTCCGCCGCCCGGCCCTCCTCGGTGAGCTCGGAGAGCAGGCCGATGCGCTCGGCCTCGGCGGCGTGGACGGGTTCGCCCAGCATGAGGAGCCGGGTGGCGTGGCCGAGCCCGACGACCCTGGGCAGCAGGTAGGCCGCGCCCATGTCGCCGCCGGAGAGGCCGACGCGGGTGAAGAGGAACGCGAAGCGGGTGGTGGGGTCGGCGATCCGGAAGTCGGCGGCGAGGGCGAGGACGGCTCCGGCGCCCGCGGCGACGCCGTGGAGGGCGGCGACGACCGGGAAGGGGCACTCGCGCAGGGCCCTGACGACCTGGCCTGTCATCCGGTTGAAGTCGAGGAGCTGGGCGGTGTCGAGGGAGAGGGTCGCGCCGATGATCTCGTCGACGTCACCGCCGGAGCAGAAGCCGCGGCCCTCCCCGTCGAGGACGAGGGCGCGGACGGAGCGCTCGCGGGACAGCTCGGCGAGGAGGTCCCGCAGGTCGGCGTAGGCGCCGAAGGTGAGCGCGTTGAGTTTCGCGGGGCGGGCGAGGGTGACGGTGGCGACGCCCCGGTCGATGTCGAGGCGCAGGTGCCGCCAGTCCGCGGTGCGGGGCGTGGAGCCGGTGAACGGACTCATCCGGAAGGGCCTCCTTCCTCCGCTCGGAGGGTATCACCGTACTGTGACTGTCGTCACGAGTACGCGATACAGGAGGGTTCCCAGGGCCTGGCGACTGGTGACGGAAGTCCCCGGCGAAAGGGAGGGGTGCCCCTGGAAAGAGAAATTCCACCTCGTAAGGTTGAAACCAGGACGTCTCGGTGCCCCGCCCCCGCGAGGCGCACGCGTGCTCGTGGAGCGCCGCGCCACCCGACCGTCCCGCCCGCCCACCCGGCGAAGGGAGCCTGCCCCCATGCCCCGAGCGACCGGCCCCGCCGCGACCGGGCCGCCCTCCTCCTGGCGCGTCCGGCTGCCTCACACCGCCGCCGCCGTACCGATCGCCCGCGCCCTGATCCGTACCACGCTCAGCGAACTCGACCCCACTGCGGCCGACCGCCCCGACACCGACACGGCGGAGCTGCTCACCGCGGAGCTCGTCGCGAACGCCGTCGAACACACCGCCGGCCTCGGCCCCATCGAACTCGTCGTCGAGCTGCTCGCGGGGCCCGGCGGCTGCCAGATCGAGGTCCACGACTCCCAGCCCGCCCTGCCCGGTCAGCTCGTCTGCCCGGATCCGGGCACGGAGGTCGACCCGTGGCAGGAGCACGGCCGAGGACTGCTTCTCATCCGCGCGCTGAGCAGCGACTGCGGACACCGCCCCACCACTCGGGGCAAGGCGGTCTGGTTCACCCTTCCGGCCGTACCGGCTCAGCGCCGGCGGTGCCCTCAGACGCCCTGAGGAGCGGGTCCCGCGAGCGTCGCGACCAGGACCGCCTTGATGGTGTGCATCCGGTTCTCGGCCTCGTCGAAGACGACCGAGTGGGCCGACTCGAAGACCTCGTCGGAGACCTCCAGCTCGGTCAGGCCGTGCCGGGCGTGGATGTCCCGCCCGACGGCCGTGCCCAGGTCGTGGAAGGCCGGCAGGCAGTGCAGGAACCTGACGTCCGCGTTGCCGGTGGCGCGGAGCACGTCCATGGTCACGGAGTACGGGGCGAGGGCGGCGATCCGCTCGTCCCAGACCTCCTTGGGCTCACCCATGGAGACCCAGACGTCGGTGGCCACGAAGTCGGCGCCCGCGACCCCCTCCGCGACGTCCTCGGTGAGGGTGACGGTCGCGCCACTGGCCGCCGCGAGCTCGCGGGCCGCGGCGACGACGCCCTCTTCCGGCCAGTACGCCTCGGGGGCGACGATCCGCACGTCCATGCCGAGCAGGGCGCCGGTGACCAGGTAGGAGTTGCCCATGTTGAAGCGGGCGTCGCCGAGGTAGGCGAAGGTGACCGCGTCCAGCGGCTTGTCCGTGTGCTCGGTCATGGTGAGCACGTCGGCGAGCATCTGGGTGGGGTGCCAGTCGTCGGTGAGCCCGTTGAAGACGGGGACGCCGGCGAAGGCGGCGAGCTCCTCGACGGCGGCCTGGCTGTCGCCCCGGTACTCGATGCCGTCGAACATCCGGCCGAGCACACGGGCGGTGTCCTTGACCGACTCCTTGTGACCCATCTGGGAACCGGAGGGGTCCAGGTAGGTGGTGGAGGCGCCCTGGTCGGCGGCGGCGACCTCGAAGGCGCAGCGGGTGCGGGTCGACGTCTTCTCGAAGATCAGGGCGATGTTCCTGCCGCGCAGCCGCTGGACCTCGGTGCCCGCCTTCTTCGCGGCCTTGAGCTCGGCGGAGAGCGCAACCAGGCCGCGGAACTCCTCGGCGGTGAAGTCCAGCTCCTTGAGGAAGTGGCGGCCGATGAGGTCTGTGGCCATGGGACGCGCTCCTATGGGTACGGTCGGGGACGTCGGCAGGGAACACCGACAGGGGACGCCGGTCAGGGAACACCGGTCAGGGACGCTGGAAGTGTATACGCGGTTCAACATTTATATACAGCCCCGTCCCCTCGGAGCCCCGTCAGACCGCGTCACGCTCCACCGGGCAGCTCATACAGCGCGGCCCGCCCCGCCCCCGGCCCAGCTCGCTGCCCGGGATCTCGATCACCTCGATGCCCTGCTTCCGCAGATGCGTGTTCGTGGTGGCGTTCCGCTCGTACGCGACGACCACACCCGGCTCCACGGCGAGCACGTTGCACCCGTCGTCCCACTGCTCGCGCTCGGCCGCGTGCACGTCCTGCGTCGCCGTCAGGACCCGGATCTCCTGCAGCCCGAGCGCCGCCGCGATGGCGCTGTGCATCCGCTCCGGCGGGTGGTCGGTCACCCGCAGCGGCTGGCCCGCGTCCCCCGGTTCGATCGTGTACGAGCGGAGCATCCCGAGCCCCCCGTACTGGGTGAACGTGTCCTGGTCCACCATCGTCATCACCGTGTCCAGGTGCATGAACGCCCGCCGTTTCGGCATGTCGAGCGCGACGATCGTGCGCGCCGAACCGGCCGCGAACATGCCCCGCGCCAGCATCTCCACCGCCTGCGGGGTCGTCCGCTCGCTCATCCCGATGAGCACGGCGCCGTTGCCGATGACGAGGACGTCCCCGCCCTCGATCGTCGACGGATAGTCGGCCTGCCCCTCCGACCAGTGGTGGAACGGCCCCGCCCCGGCACCGGTGAACAGCGGATGGTGCTTGTAGATCGCCTCGAAGTGCACGGTCTCGCGCTGCCGGGCCGGCCAGCGCATCGCGTTGATCGAGACGCCGTCGTAGATCCAGGCCGAGGTGTCCCGGGTGAAGAGGTGGTTCGGCAGCGGACCGAGGAGGAAGTCGTCCAGGTCCAGGGCGTGGAACCGGACCGAGGTCGGCTCCCGGTGCGCCACCAGGAACTCCCGCTTCGTCATCCCGCCCACCAGCGCCTCCCGCAGCGCGACCGCGTCCAGCGAGTCGAACGCCGCGCGGAGGTGGTCGGTGGCCAGCGGCCCGTACTCCTTCTCGTCGAAGACCCGGTCGAGCACGAGCGCGCGGGCGGCCGGCACCTCCAGGGCCTCGCTCAGCAGGTCGCCGAAAAGATGCACCTCCACCCCCCTGTCCCGCAGCACGTCCGCGAACCCGTCGTGCTCCTGCCGGGCCCGGCGCACCCAGAGCACGTCGTCGAAGAGGAGGGCGTCCTTGTTACTGGGGGTGAGCCGCTTCAGCTCCAGATCGGGCCGGTGCAGGATGACGCGGCGCAGCCGCCCGGTTTCGGAGTCGACATGGAATCCCATGCGCCCATCCTGACGGAGCCGGGCGGCCGAGTCCCGCGTTTCGGGCCAGGCGCGGACGGCAGGGCTACCGGTACGACGCTCCCCCGCCGGGGCGGGGAGCCGTGCGGGGCACGCCGTACGCCTCCTTCAGGAGGGTCACCCAGACCACCTCCGGCAGGCCGGGGCGCTCGCCGTCGACGATCAGCCAGAAGGCTTCGCGGGCGGACGGCGCCGGGCTCGTACGGAGCCGGGAGAGCAGCGCGGCGACCGTGCCGACCGGGCCGTCGCCGCCGGCGAGGACCGGGCGGACCGCCCAGAGGTGCAGCTCGGCGGCGTTGGCCGCGCGCTGCTCCTCCGGCGGGTCGGACGGGTCGGCCTCGGCGCCCGGCGGCGCGACGGCCCAGAGGTCCTGGCCGAGGACCTCCGCGCAGAGCTCCCGGCGCAGCGGATGCTCCCAGGACGGCAGGCGGCGGGCGACCTCCCCGAGGAGGAGGGTGAGGACGACGTAGGCCTGCGGGCGGCCCAGCGCGGCGAGCAGTTCGCGGCTGCCGGCCCGCTCGACGAGCCCCCGGGCCTCCTCCACGGTGCGGGCGGCCGACAGCTTGTGCACGAGCCCGGTCTCGACGTCCTTCTCCCGCCCGCGCACCCTGGGCCAGGAACGCCCGGGGGCCGCGCTCGGGCCGGTCCACTCGGGCGCGACCTGGGGCAGCACGGGGCGGGGGTACGGGTCGGCCCCGGGGCGGTGCGACGGCTCCGGCGGTCCGGTCCTGAGGGCTCGGCCCTCGTGGCTACGCGGCGCGGGTGTCGGTTCCGGAACCGGTTCGGGAGTCGGTTCGGGGGTCGGAACCGGCATCGGTTCCGGCGCCGGATCGACCTGCGACTCGGGCTCCGGCTTCGGCTCGCTCTGCGGTACGGCGCCCGCCACGGCCGTCGGCCCGCTCCCGGGCGGCGCCGGCCGCGGATCCGGGCGGAACCACAGGTCCGGGCGTTCCGTCGGGCCGGGGAAGCCGGGGGCCGGGGCCCACGGGTTCCGGCCGGTGAGGCCGGCCGCCTGCGCGGGGACGTGCGGAGCGGTCGGGGCGGTCGGGGTGGTCGGGCTGCCCGCCCGGCCGTCGAGGGCGGCGAGCGCGCGCGTGGCCGTCTCCAGGAGGGGGCCGCGTCGGGCGGAGGAGGCCGCGTGGAGGGCGCTGCCGACCGCGTACTCGCCGCCCTCGCCCTCCGCGACCCCCTGGAGGTGGTGGCGGACGAGCCGGGCCGCGATCTCCTCAGCCGCGTCGCCGATCCGCTCCCGTGGATCGACCCGGCGGCGTTCGGTGTTGCGGCTCGCGGCGCCGGACCAGCGGCCGACGAACACGAAGCGGAGCGCGGGGAGTTCGACGGTGTCGTGGGTGGCGAAGGTCCACCGGCGGTCGGTGAGCGTGCCGAACATGCTGTGCAGCCCCCAGAGAACCTGGCAGGCAGTGTCGCCCCGTTCGTCGAGGACGGTGAAGCGCTCGTCCGGGTGGCGCAGCAACTCCGCGACCGCACCGGTGAGTTCCTCGTCCGCGTACGCCAGGATCCGGTCGAGTTCCCCCTGCCCCCGGCCGGTCGCCGGGACGAGGACGTCCTCGGGGACGACCGGCAGCCGGCCGCGCGCCTCGGCGGCGTTCAGCTCGGCCCCCTCCCAGTTCCAGGCGTGCAACCCGAGGCAGACCGCCGGTTCGAGGAGCGCGGGAGAGCCGACGAGGGCGTGGCAGAGCACGGAGGTCCCGCCGTCGGCGTCCGCGAACGGGGTGCGCCGGATCAGCATCACGTCCGCGCGCCGCTGGAGCCGGATCAGGGCCGGCCGGGTCTCCTCGCCGCTCGCGCGGAGCACGGGTCCCGAGGTCCTGAAGAGGTTCTCCGCCTCCTCCCGGGGGCCCGACCAGGCCACCGGGCCGAATCCGGTGCTGCCGGTGAGGTTCTCGCTGTCCCAGCGGAAGACGATCTGGTCGACCTCGTTCTCCGACCGTGTCATCGGACGATCCCCTCGGTAGGGCCCGCGGGTCGCGCCCCGGGCAGCAGCCCGCACAGGGCGAAGAGCGAAAGGAGCGGCGCGAGGACCCGGCGCGGCCGGGCCCCGTGCGGAAACCGGTCGCCGCGGGCCTGTCCGCCGGTCGCGGCGACGAAGTGCAGGGTGCAGTCGGCGCAGTCGTCGAAGGGCTTGAGCCAGGCGGGGCTGGCGTGCTGGGCGAGGAAGGCGTACGCGTCCCGGCTCTCGGCCCGCGGGACGGCGGGGTCGTGGGGGCCGGGCAGGGCGCGGCCGAGCCAGCGGTCGACGACCGGTTCGAAGCGCACCAGGTCGCTCTTGTTGACGGCGAGCGCGGCCGGGGCGGCGACGAGCCCGCCGCGCTGCCGTGGGATGCGGTTCAGGACGGTGGCGAAGGCCTCGTCGCCGAGGTCGCGCCGGCGCAGCCCGCTCTGTTCCCGCACCGGGTCGAGGGAGGGCATCCGGAGCGCGCGCAGCGGGTCGAGGACGAAGATGAACGCGTCGACGCCCATGAGGAAGCGGCCGACCTCGCTGTCCTGGGCCAGGTCCTCGCCGGCGAGGTCGAAGAAGACGACGGGCCGGGGTGTCGCGCCGCCCGCGGAGACGAGCAGCCCGTCGGCGAACCGCGCGAAGGTCTGCTGACCCGTGCGCCCCAACTGCCGCCCCTGCTGGAGGCTCTGGACGCGTTCGCGCAGGTAGGTGCGGTGCGCCTCCGGGTTGAGCGGCCGGCATTTCAGCCCGTACGGTTCGAGACCTCCGAGTTCGACCTCGCCGAGCATGGCGGCGAGGAGGTGGGTCTTGCCGACGGAGGAGCTGCCGACGAGGGCGATGGAGAGCGGCTCCCCGTTCGTGAGGTAGGGCACGGGCAGTTCGTGTCCCTCGTCGCCGTCCCGGGTGTGCGGACAGAGGTGGTACGCCTTGCGCAGGGCGTCCGACAGGTGACCGGGGCGGCGTTCGCCGCTGAGGTCGAGCGGGATGCGGTTGCCCTTGGCGTCGATGGTGACCAGCAGCCGTTCGTCGTACTCGACGGGGAGCAGGCAGTGCGGGCACATCCGGCTCCGGGCCGGCGGCGCGGGGACGGGTTCGGGCGCGGGCGCGGCGGGGCGGGCCGTTTCGTCGCCGCCGAAGACCCGGCGGAACACGGAGGTGCGCGGGGACCGCGGGCCCTGGACGGGGGCGTCCTGGGCGTCCCCCGCCGGTCCCGCACCGGGCCGGGCTTCCCCGGACAGCGCGCGCTTGCGTGCGATCTGGGTGTCGTACTCGGCGCGCCAGCGGTCGAGCGGGTCCGCCGCGCCCGCGCCGGTGGCGAGCGGATCGGGTACGTGGAGGAGCCGCAGCAGCTCGGTCGGGTGCGGGCGCCGCTCCGCCTCCCTGGCGAAGAGACCGCTGTGTTCGAGGGCGGCGAGGCGCCGGTAGTCGGCGAGGTCCGCAGGGGGGCCCTCGCCGCGGTCGGGGCGGCCTGAGAGCAGGAAGTAGGCGATCTCGGCGACGGACCACAGGTCGTCGCGCGGGTCGGCGGCGCCGTGGCCCGCGCGCTGTTCGGGCGAGGCCCAGGGGGCGGCGCCGAAGGGCTCGCGGGTCTCCCCGGCGCGCAGTGCCGCGTACGGTTCGCAGAGCCGCACCCGTGCGCCGTCCCACCGTACGGTGTCGGGGGTGATCGCCCGGTGGACGAGGTCCACGTCGCCCAGGAGGCGTACGGCCATGGCGAGTTGGCCGGTGATCCGCTCCTGGTCCTCGGCGGCGAGGCGGCCCGCCCAGTCGGAGAGCGGACGCCCGCCCGGCGGCCGGTACAGCACGAAGGGCTCGGCCGCCGTCAGGTCGAAGCCGACGACCCGCGGCAGTACGGCACCGAACTTGGCGCCGCCGTAGCGTCGTTCGAGGGCCACGGCGGCGGCCACCTCGCGTTCCAGGAGCCCGTACGCGTCGGGGTCGCGCTGCGGGGACGACGTGAGGCGGTACTGGTGGACCGGTACCGCCCCCGTGCCCAGGAGGGCCCGGCGGACGAGGATGCCCGGACGCCCTGGCGGCCTGCGGTCCTCCCCGTAGCGGACGGCGAAGCGGACCTGTGCCTCCTGGTGGTTCAGGAACTCCAGCTCCTGGTAGTACGGGTGGGGCGGCGGGCTCGGCTCGCCGATGTGGTCGGGGTGGTCCGGGCCGATGGGCTGCTGCGGGTCGGGCGGGCGGTGTGCGTCGGGCGGGCCGTCCGGGTCGTGCGGGCGGTTCTGGTCGGTCACCGTTCTCCTGCCTCCTCAGCGCGGACGGTGTGCACGACGTCCGTGCGCAGGGGTACGAGGCGGAGGATTCCGGCGTGGCGCCCCGCACCGGTCCACACGACGTCCTCGGAGGTACCCCGCCAGACGTCCTCCCCCGCGGTCCCGCGCCGCATCGCCTCGGGCACGAAGCGGACCTGCCGGGCGGCGAGCGGGTCGTGGGAGAGCAGCCGCTGGTGCTCGGGGCCGCAGAGCGCCACCGTGCGGCCGGGGTCGTCCTCGGCGAGCAGCAGCCGGGCCACCGCGTCCGGGGCGACCCCGGTGAGCCGGGCGGCGTCGGGCCGGTCGGAACGGTCGGTGAGCGCCGTGGCGAGGCCGGACAGCGCGTCCGGGTCGCGCAGACCGTCGTAGCGGGGTGGCGGCGAGGCGGCGACGTCGCGTTCGAGGCGGACCCGGGTCTCGTCCAGGAGTTCCGCCATCCGCTGCTCGTGGACGGCGGACACGGCGGCTCCGGGATCGCGCTCGATGCCGGCCCAGCACCGGTCGAGGATCAGCAGGGTGCCCGCGACGAGGTCGGCGACGAGGGTGTCGACGAGCAGGGGGCCGCCGTCCCCGTACCGCCGCTCCAGCCACGCGGGCGCGGGCAGGGAGGAGGGCTCCCCCGAGGGAGCGGAGGGAACGGTGGTACGGCGAGGGTCACGGTCGGAGGCGCCGCGAGGGTCACGAGCGGAGGCAGCCGACGGGTACGGGGACGCGGCCGGGGGCGGGGGCGGTGCCGGGGCGCGCACCGGATCGGGTTCCTCGTCCATGTCGGACCAGACGTCCTCCTCACCCCCGTCCGCCGACCAGTCGTCCCAGCTCCAGGCCGCCGTACCGCCGTCCGGGGCCGGTGGCGGCACGTCCTCCGTCTCCGCGAATTCCGGGTCCGTCCGCCCGTACGGACGGGACGTCCCGGACGGATCCGGCTGCCCGTCCCCGTCGGCCGTCTCCGCGAGACCCCGGAGCAGCCGGGCGATCGCCCCCGCCCCGGCCGAGCAGTGGTGCCGCACCTCGGCGAAGAGCCAGTCGTGCACGGCCGTCGTGACCACCAGGGCCTGCGTCTCCCGCAGGATCCGCCAGGCCTCCTCCGGGTCCGCCCGCGCCCACCAGTCGTCCACGGCCCGCGTCCAGTCGCGCAGCGCGAGGAGGACGACGGCCGCCACCGAGACGGTGAGCGCCACGGCCGCCGCCCAGAGCGGCGGTCCGAGGTACAGCCCGAGGCCCGCCCCCGCGAGGCCGCCGACCAGACCGCCGAAGAGCCGGGGCGCCGCACCCGTGGCGCCGCCGCCGTCGATCCGCCCGTCGGGCGAGCGGTTCGGCCTGCGCCGCAGCATCAGATGGGCGAGTCCGGCGGCGAGGACGCCGACGGCCGGGCCGAGGACCCAGCCGAGGACCGGCCAGACTCCGGCGATCAGCGCCAGGACCCCCGTCACGGCGAGGGCCGCGGGGCGCGAACCGCCGGCGGTGAAGGGATGGCGAGCACCGAGCCTTCGCAGCCGCTCCGGCCCGCAGAGCGCGTCGAGCCGGGCGAGCCGGGCGGCGCTGCCGACGGGTGCGGTACGGGCCGAGAGCGCGGCGAGCCGGGCCGCCACGGAGCGCAGCGGCAGCCCCTTGCCGATCAGGTCGTGGGTGTGGTCGCGCAGGGCGGGGACGATCCCCGCCCGCGACATCTCCCGTGGCATCTCGGGCAGTTCGATGCCCCGGTCGCGCAGCACGCCCCGGTGTTCGGCGGTGAGCCGGCTGCCGCCCGCCGCGCCGAACGCGTCCGCGACGGCCGTCCGGAACCGCTCCAGCTCCTCCGCCACCCGTTCGATGTCGCCCGGCAGGTCGACGGTGCGGCCGGCATCGCCGAGGAGTCCCGCCGCGCCCCGGATCCGGTGGTAGCCGTCGACGGCGAGGCCGACGGCCTCGTCGCAGGCGGCGAGGCGGGAACCCGCCCGGCCCTGCGGCGGGAGCCAGCGGTGATCGGAGAGGGATCGCGGAACGCCCTCGTCGAGGAGCAGCGCGAGTGCGGCCGGCACCTGTTCGGCGGAGGCGGCGCCGGCCGGGACGTCCGGGCCGGTCAGCCCCTCCACCGCCTGTCGCCAGGCACGCGCCCGCGCCTCGTCGGTGAGGTCGTGCTCCAGGACGCGCACGGCGGGCACGGCGACGCCGTGCACCACCTCGCCCAGTGCGCGCAGGACGGCGTCGAAGACCTCGGGCGTGGACAGGACGTCGACGAGCGGGCGCAGGACGGCCTCGCCCGGTAGGCCGTCCTCCGCCGTGTCGAACAGCCACAGGATCCCGGCGGCGGGCGGACGGAGGGTGAGGGTGCGGCTCAGGTTCCGGTCGCTCCGGGAGCCGACGGCGAGACAGACGATGTGGGCGGGACCGTAGGACGAGAGGCGTTCGTAGAGCAGTTGGTGGGAGACGAGCCGGTCGGCGTCGTCGAGGACGAGGAAGCGTCGCTCGCCGCCGGTCTGCGGGGCGTCCAGGGCGGTGCGCACGGCGGCCTCGTGGCCGGAGCCGCCGCCGGAGTCGTGGTCGTACGCGCCCGCCGTCCGCAGGTCGAGGCAGACGGCATGGCCGGGCAGCGGCCGTTCGGGCAGGACGCGCGGGCTCACTCCGCCTCCCCGCGCGGAGCACCGTGGTCCGGCCCGAAGTCGGGACCCCAGTCCGGTTCCGGTTCCGGCTCCAGCTCCCAGTCGCCCTCGTAGACGGACGACCGCGGCGGCCGCGCCTCGGCGGCAGGGGCGGGCGCGGGGGCAGGGTGGCCGTAGGCGGTCCTGGGGTCGGGCCGGTCACCGGCGCCGGGGCCCGTTCCGTTCTCGTACGTGGTACGGGGGCCGGGCCCGTTCTCGTACACGTACCTGTCTCCGTACCCGTATCCGTCCCCGTCCCCGTATCCGGAGCGGGGGCTCCGCTGTCCGGCCTGCTCCGGCACCGGCCTCAGGCCCTGACCCTGGCCCTGACGCCGGCCCTGGCCCCGCGCCTGCGGCCGCCCGCCGCGCGGCCCGTGCCGTTCGTACAGGGTCCGCAGGTTGGGTCGCGTCGCGCGGGCCGCCTCGGGGAAGCGCATCTCGAGGGCGCCGGGGTAGGTGACCTCCCAGAAGTGGCGCAGGGGGGCCAGCCATTCGGCGTCGTGGTCGCCGTACCCCCCGCGCCCCCGGTCATCGGGGTCGCCGTACTCCGCGGCGAGTTCGTCGATCAGGGCGAGCTGGCGCGGGGCGACCTGCTCCACGAAGTGGGTGAAGAGCGGGGACGGCGCCGCCGGCACCTGCGCGAGGCCCTTGGGCAGGGCCTGCATGAGGCGCTCGCAGAACTGCTCGATGATCTGTCCCTCGTCGAGCAGCGCCCAGCGCTCGTACGCGCGCAGCAGCCCCGCCCAGCTCGACAGCGAGCCGTCGAAGCCTTCGAGGCGGAGCGACATGGTCGCGGACTCGCCGTCCTGGAGGCGGATGCGGACGACGTGGGGCGAGCCGGCCGGGCCCTGGGCGTCGACGTGTCCGTTCCACATGGCGCAGAGCAGCCGGTGCAGGATGCGCTGCCGGTCGTGTTCGGTGGAGACCAGCCAGTCGTCCTAGCCGAGCCGCTGGCGCCAGTGCAGGAAGTCGTTCTCGCCGGCCGCGTCGCGGGCCTCGGACCAGAGACCGAGGACGCTGCGGACCTCGGAGATGTCGGTGAGGTTCATGCCGCTGCGGAAGAAGACCACGGTGATGGAGTCGGTGTCGCCCGCGCGGCTCTCCGGGGTCACCCGGGAGGGCAGGTTGAGCTCCTGCTCCAGGTAGTCGCGGGCGCGGCCGTCGGACTCGCTCGCCGGGTGCACGATGAGGATCTTGAGCGGGCCGCTGCCGTCGGGGACGAAGCCCACCGGGATGGGGCCGGCGAGCCGGGCCCTGAACTGGTCGAGCCAGCGCGGGTCGACCTTCGCCTCCGCGGTCTCGTCGCCCGAGGCGGCGCGGAGCAGCAGCTCCATGGACGGCAGCAGGGGGCGGGCGAAGACGTCCTCGTTGGCCTCGCCGAAGAGGCGCTTGACCCGCCGCTCCACGACCTGCTTGATCTCCTTCACCGCCGCGCCGGACGAGCGGCGGACCGCGTCGAGGGCCCGCCGCCAGTCGTCGGGTCCGACGAGCCGGCCGAGGAGGGCCGCGGCGTCGGCGTTCTCCGGCAGTCCCAGGCTCTGGGCGAGCCGGTCGACGACGTCGTCGTAGAAGGCGCGCAGGGTGTTCTGCGGGGGCAGCAGATAGGCGATGCCCGCCCGGTCGTCGCGGTAGAGGTCGCGGCGGCGGTCGGCGAAGGACTTCGCCTCGTCGTGCTCGTGGGCGCGCAGGGCCTTGGCGAGTTCGGCGACCTCGACGGTGACGCGGTTCAGGGACGGCCGCCACTGGGCCTCGCCGGCCTGCCAGCCGCGGTGCCACAGGGTCCGGGCCCGCCACTGGTACCAGGCCTCCTGGGCGGCGAGGGCGTCCTGCACGTCGGGATCGCTCCAGCGGGCGGGTACGACACCGCCGACGCTGCCCCTGACCGAGGGGATGGCGGGGGCGGCGGGCTGGACGTTCGGCGGCCGTTCGGGTTCGTTGCGCCGGTTGTCGAGCATGCCGGTGAAGCCCTCCTTCGCTACCCGGTCGGGGTGGCCGGGGAGGCCCGCGAGGACGACTTCGACCTGGAACGGGTCGAGCCGGCCGAGGAGTTCGCGGACCCCGGCGCTGGGCCTGAAGTCCTCGGTGAGGCGCGGGATCTCGCGGGCGAGGCTGCTGTCGAGGCGGCGCAGGGCCTCCTCCATGTCGCCGAGCCTGTTCCGCAGCTCCTGGGTGATCTTCCCCTTGCCGCGCGGGAGTTGCTCGGGTGCGGGGACGTCCGGGGCCTCCCGGCTCCAGAGCCGGCCGATGCCGGAGCGGGTGAACAGCTCGCGGACCTGGCCCTGTCCTTCCCGGTCGGGTCGGCGGGCGCGCTCCGCCATGGCGCGTACCGCCTGGGCCAGGAGCCGGGCGGCGACGATCTCGGCGAGGTCGTCGACGGGGACGGTGAGGGAGGCGGCGAGGCTGGTGGACATGCCCCGGTAGCCGATGCCGCTGCGGGCCGGGGTGGAGCGTTCCACGCTCTTGTTGATGAAGCTGGCCGCGAAGGACTGGTAGTCCTCCTCGGCGTGCGTGGCCGAGCCGCTGTCCTTGCCGAGGTCGGTGCCGATCAGCGACATGACCATGGCGGCGATGGAGCGGCGCAGGTCCTCGCTGCCGATGACGGACGGCTTGGAGAAGAGGAACGCGGTCTGCATGGTGGCGGGGCGCAGGGCGACGACGCCGTCGCCGGGGTACGTGACGCTGAGCCGGCCTCGGTCCTCGACGTCGCCGACCTGGTCGAAGGCCTCGGGCACGTTCTGGTCGTCGACGAGCCGCGAGAGGTCCACCAGGGCGCGGGCCGAGTTGAGTTCGGCCTCGCGTCCGCCGCCCGCCTCGGGCGGGAAGGCGGACGGCATGACGACGAGCGGGTAGATCTTCACGCCGGGCACCCGGGCGTTGCGGAACTCGTGCCCGATGAGGTGGATGAAGTCGTAGAAGATGCCGGCGCCGGTGCCGCCGGCGACGGAGAAGGCGACGAACACGTCGCAGCCCCGGATCCGGTTGCCGCCGACCCGCCGGAGGTCTCCGGCGGACTGTCCGATGGCGCTGATGGCCTCGCGGAGCTGGCGCAGGACGGGTTCGAGTCCGGAGCGCAGGGTCGCGAAGAGCGCGGCGCGGCCGACGGTCGGCAGCTGTCCCGCCCCGTTGTTGAGGGGGGCGACGCGCGGCTGGCGGGCCTGTGGCGGCAGCCAGAGCCGGGTCTCCTCGGGGACGGAGACGCGCAGCATGCGGGTCACCTCGGGCGAGGAGTCGAAGTCGGTGGGCAGCAGGTCGCGGACCATCCGGGAGGTACGGGCGAAGGCGGCGCCCTCGGCTCCCTTGGCCCGGAACTGCGGCTGGCCGAGCAGTTCGCCCTCGCTGAAGTCGGCGTAGACGAACTGGAGGCAGTCGGGCAGCTGGAAGGGCAACCGCCGGCCGCCGTCGACGAGGTCGGTGCCGTCGGGGCCGCAGAGCTCCCGGCGCAGGCCGCGTTCGAGTTCGCTGCCGATGCGTCCGCCGGTGCCGCCGAGTCCGACGAAGAGCATGGGCTGGTAGATCTTCATGTCGTTCTCCTCGGTGACCCGGTTCAGAAGTTGCCGTCGTAGTCGCCGGCGCCGACGGGGGCGTCCGGACCCGTGCCGGTGAGGGGACCGGAGGGAGTGGGGGAATCCCGGCCCGTGTCGGCCGCGGTGGTCCTCCCGGGCCGGCGGGACCACGGGGTCGGGTAGGCGCGGCGCGGGGCCGTACGGCCGCCCCGTACGACGAGTTCGTGGTCGCCGAGCCCGGTCGGCTCACCGGGCCTGACGGGGACCTGCCCACCGCCCCGGGGCCGGAGGAACAGTTCGCCCGCGCCGGTGCGGCGCAGCACATGGGCGGTGGAGGAGCCGCCGGGGATCCGGCGGAGCGTGGGCGGCGCCCCGTACGGTTCGTCGACGGCGAAGGCGAAGGCGCCGCCGGGGCTCTGGCCCCGCCGGACGGTCAGCGAGTCGAGCGTCCTGTCGTCCTGGCACAGTTCGAGGGTGACGCCGACGAGGTCGCGGCGGCGGCGCCGGGCCGCGAGCCGGATGCCGACGAAGGCGCCGACGACGAGGAGGAACGCGGCCCCGCCCGCCACCACCTTCCACCAGCGCTCCCACCAGGTCGGCGGCGCCACCACGGTGACGTCGAGGAAGGCACCGCGCAGGACGCGGTCGCCGTCGCCGGTGTCCACGACGGTGACCCGGCCGCCGAGTTCGCCGAGGGCGGTGCCGCCGCCGAGGGTGACGGTGAAGGGGACGCGGGTGCTGCGGTTCGGCGGGGCCGTGACCGTCGCCGGGGTGACGCCCAGTTCCGCGCCCGGCTTCTGGTCGCCGAGGGCGAGCCGCAGGGTGCGCGGCGCGGAGTCGTTGTTGGTGACGTCGAGGGTGCCGTGGACGGTGCCCCCGGGGTGGACGGTGGCCGCGTCGACGGTGAGGGCGGCGGTCACGAGCGGCGCTTCGGCGGCGGTACGGGCGTGCAGCGGGCGCCGGTCGGAGGTGATCCCGGGCGCCTCCATCCGGGTGACCAGCTCCAGGTCGCCGGTCGCTCCCGCGGGGACGGTCAGGGTGCCGGTGAACCGTACGTCGCCCGCCTTGGCGTCGGGGGCCTTCCCGTCGTCGGCGAGCCGGAAGCTGACGGGCCGGAAGCCCTCGCCGCTCAGGTCGGCCGCGACCGAGAGACCGGCCAGCTGGCGGGGGTCGGTGACGACGACTCCGCGCCGGGTCTGCATCCGCACCTCGACCTTGACCTGCTCCCCGGCGCGCGGGGACGCCGGGTCGAGGACGACGGTGGAGCGGAGGCGGCCCTGCCAGATCGCCCGGACGGCGACCTCGCGGTCGCGGTGGCCCTCCGGCGCCTCGATGTGCACCCGCCAGCGGCCCGGCAGCGGGTTCTTCACGCGCAGCGCCTCCACCGGGCCGTTCTGCCCGCTCACCTCGAAGGCGGAGCCGTCGAACTCCCCCCGCACGGGGACCTCGCGGCCCGCCGGGTCGAAGTACGTGACGCGCACCTTCGGGTCGTGCTTGGCGACCGTGAGGGAGCCGTCGGTGGCGATGGGCGGGATGACGACGGTCAGGTCGGCGGGCGGCTTGCCGACGGTGCCGTGCGAGATGCGGGCACAGCGGGCGGCGGCGAAGGTCTCCTGGAGGGCCTTGTCGATCTCGGCGGAGGTGTCGACGACCCGCATGCGCGGGACGGAGCCGGGGATCTCGGAGCAGCCGCCCAGGTAGCCGCCGCGGGCCATGGCGGTGAGGGCGGCGCGGTCGATCTCGCTGCCGAAGCCGAGGGGCCAGATCTGTACGCCGGCGGCCCGGGCGCGGGCGAGTTCCTCGGTGAGCCGCCGCTCACCGTTGGACTGGCGGCTGTCCGGGTCGGTGCCGTACTCGGGGCTGTCGGCGACGTCCAGCTTGCCGTCGGTCAGCAGGAAGACGACCTTGGGGGCGGCGGCCTCGCCGGCCTTGCCCGTGCCGGGCCCGGTGAGCCGGGTGACGGCCTGCCGGATCGCCGCGGGGAAGTCGGTGCCGGGACCCGTACGGGCGGGGTCGCGGCGGCCGAGGTCCTGCACGCAGTCGCTGAGCCGCTCACGGCCCGCCGCGTCGGCGACGGTGAGCGGGCAGACCTCGCGTACCGGCGACTGGCCGGGCTTCTCCGAACTGCCGAAGCCGATGACGGTGGCCCGGGAACGCTCCGATATCTCGCCCTGGCTGAGGAGGGCCGCCGCCTCGGTCTCGCGCGCGAGGTCCTTGTCGGCGAGGCTCGCCGACTGGTCCACGACGACGGCGAAGTCGATGGGGTCGGGGCCTTCCGGGCCTTCGGCGGGGGCGGCCCGCCCGGCCATGGCGGCGGGGGTACGGGGCGCGCCCGACGCCGTGGTCGCCGCGAAGGGGGAGAGCGCGAGGAGCACCCCGGCGAGGAGCAGGGCGCTCCCCTTGTCGTTCCACTGCATGTTCTCTCTCACCACAGTTCGCTGAGGAGGGCCAGGAGGGCGCCGAGCGCGAGCGAGCACACGCCCAGGCGCAGCCACCGGTACTTCGCCGCGAGCACGAGGCCGTGCACGCCGGCCTGTTCGAGGAGCCAGTCGGTGGCGTCCGCGCCGGACGCGGAGAGCCGGCCGCGCAGCGCGGGCGCGGAGGGACCTGCCGCGAGGTCGCGCAGCATCGTGCGGTCGGCCCCGACGCGGGTGCGGGGCAGCACCACGGAGACGAGCATGAGGACACCCGCCGTCCACAGCACGCCCGCCACCAGCAGGAACACCCGCCCGGCGCCCGGGGCGGACAGCAGCGTGCCGTCCCCGGAGAACACGACCGCGAGAAAGGCGAGGGCGCCGGAGAGCAGGATCGCGGCCTTGGTGTCGGCGCGGCCGATGTCCTCACGGACGGTGGCGAGCAGCCGCTCGGCCATGAACCTGAGCTCTTCGGGCGGCACGGGGGCGGGGCGGGGCGCGGGCCGGGGCGTGGGTACGGGGGCGGCGCCGGGTGTCCGCTCCGGCGCCGGGCCCGGGACGGCGGTCATTCGTCGTCCCAGTCGTTGAAGTCGGAGCTGTGCCGGGAGGGGCGGGCGGACCGGCGGGGCCCGTCGGGCCGTTCACGGGCGTACGGATCCTCGCGGTCGTAAGGGTCCTCGCGGTGGTACCGGTCGTCGCGGCTGCTGTACCGGTCGTCGCCCTCGTACCGCTCGTACCGCTGGTGCGGCTCGTCCGCGCCGCTCCTCCCGTACGGTGCTTCCTCCCGCTGCCGCTCCCCCTGCCGATCCCGCTGCCGCTCCCTCTCCCGCTGCCGTTCCCGCTCGGAGCCGGACTCGACCCGGGTCGGCTCGTGGACCCAGGGGTCGCGCGGGACGTCCTCGTGCTCCTCGTCCCAGTCGGGGCTGCTCGGCTCAGGACGCCCCTCCTCCAGGGCGAGGCGGCGCGGCGGGGTCCCGCCCGAGGGGTTGAGCACCCGGTCGGTGATGCCGTCGATGACGCCGCCGGTCTGGGTCCGCAGGTACATGAGGACCTGGTACATCTGCTCGCCGATGTCGTGCCGTTCCAGGACCCCGGTGTCCAGGAGCCGGTTGAAGACGGCCAGGTAGTCCTCCTGGCCCTCACGCCGCTCCCGCTGCAGCTGGGTGCGGATCTCCCACTGCTTGTCGGGGTGCATCGCCATGTGGTGGGCGATCTGCGCGAGGTCTCCGCGCCTGAGCAGGGTCTCCAGTTCGCGGGCACGGTCGGCGACCAGGGCCCGTTCGGCGGCCTGCCGGCGGCGTTCCGCCTCGGCGACGCGCTGGTCGGCCTCCATGGTGACGCCGTACAGGTCACGGCGTGAGACCTCGGCCTTGACGGAGTGGTCGAGGTCGATGAAGACGAGGACCCGGGTGCGGAGCCCGACGTCGCGGCCGAAGCTGAGGCGTCCGGTGCTCAGCTCGTCCCGTACGGCCTCGTCGGCGCGCTGCGCGTCGGTGATGCGGAACCTCCGGGAGATCCTGCGCAGTCCGTCGAGGAGTTCGTCGTGGAGCAACTCGGCGACATCCTCGACCTGTTCGCGGACGACGAGGTGCGGGTCGGTCACCGCCCACTGGATCTTGGCGACGGCCTCGAAGAAGACGCCGTCCCCCGCGGCCGGCAGCTGCAGCCTGAACTCGGGCACGTGACGGCCGAGTCGTACCTCGAAGACGGTGTACGGGGAGCCGAGCAGGGGCTTGTTCACGTCCTCCGTGCGGTCCGGCCAGACCACGCGGTGACCGCCGTTGCGGTAGAGGAGGACGGCGGCGACCCGGCCGCTCCGGCGGCGGTACGGGGGCGCGTACTCGCCGATCAGCGGTCCGCGCGGCCGCCCGCCGACCGGTGCGCCGTCCTCCTCCTCCCGCTGCCGTCCCCGTACGCGCTCCTGCTCCTGATCCCGTACGCGCGCCTGCTCCTGGCCCCGCGCGCGGTCCCGGTCCCGGTCGTCCTGGCGGCCCCGGTCGTCCCGGTCGTCCTGACGGGCCCGCGCGTCCGGCTGTGCGTTCCTGTTCTGCTCGGGTCCGGTCATCGGTTCGCTCCTTCCGTCACGGCGTTCCACATCCGGAGCGCCGCGCTTCTGTCCAGGGGCCGGTCGCGGTCCCGGACCAGTTCGTTCAGCAGGCCCCTGAGCCGGTCGCGGTCACGGCGGTCCACCGCGAGGCACGGCAGGAAGGCGCAGACGTGCCCGAGGGACTCCGGGTCCTTCGCGGCCTTCCGGAGCAGACCGCCGAGCGCTTCGAGGGCCGCTTCCCCGGAGCGGGCCGTGGTCAGCGTGCGCCGCAGCAGCGACGCGAGGTCCGGTGCGAGATCGGGCCGGGTCGCGAGCAGGGCGACGAGCAGGGGGCGGGCCGCGTGCCGGTCGAGCTCGGGCACCTCCCGCAGCCCCCAGAGGTGGGTGGTCCTGGTACTCAGGGCGCGGATGACGGCGAGGTGGACCAGGTTGGCCAGGGTGGGCCGGCCGTCCTCCAGCCACTGCCCGAGCCGCCGGAGTACGGGCTCGGGTTCGCCGGAGGCGAGCAGCCGCGCCACGCTGAAGGAGGCGGGCAGGAGTGCCTCGACGTCGGTGGCCTCGCGGGTCCTGACGACCCGGGCGAGGGCGTCGAGCGAACCGGGGACGCCTCCGGCGGCGAGGACGTAGCCGTGGGTGAGCAGGGCGGTCCGGACGAGCGTGTCGTCGCCGGAGCCCGCCCAGTCCTTGAGGACGGCGGCGACGGCGGGCCGGACGCGGGGGTCGCGCGCGGACTCGGCGAGCGCGGTGGCGGCGGCCATGCGGGCGACCGGCTCGTCGGTGACGGCGAGCGGGACCACCAGCTCGCGGTAGCCGTGGATCCAGTCCCAGGAGCAGAGCACGCCGGCCGCGATGGAGGCCCGCACCCACACCTCCGGGCGCGGGTCGTCGCAGAGCGAGCGGAGCCAGCGGGCCACCGGGCCGCGGACGTTGTGGTAGCCGTGCCAGATCTCGCCGAGGACGGCGCCGGCGAGCGCCTCGCCCTGGAAGCGGACGGCACGGACCGGGACCTTGGCCGGGCCGAGGTCCAGCTCGCCGTCCTCCAGGACGGCGCGGGCCTGCACCGGCCGGTGCTCGGCGTGCGTCCCGAACAGGCGGCGTCCCGGAGCGTGTTCGGGGTCGAGGGTGACGGCGAGTTCCCAGGCGAGGAGTTCGGCGGCCTCGGCGGCGAGGCTGTAGGCGGAGCCGTTGAAGACGGCGACGGCGATACGGAACGCTCCGGCGTTCAGGGCCGGAAGGGCCTCGGGGAGCGCGCCGGGACGGTCGGCGCCCGCGAACCACTCGCGGGCCTGGGAGCGTACGAAGGAGGCGCATTCGGCGAGGAGTCGCTCGTCGGTCACCTCGCCCCGCCAGTGCCGGGCGAGGTGGTCGGCGAGCCGTGCGGCCTCGCGCGGCCGCAGCTCCTCCAGGCCGAGGGCGTCGACGACGTCCCGCTGTGCCGCCCGCGCCCGCGCGGCGCCGAGTGCCTCGTCGGACTCGGCGCGCAGCCGGTGCCAGAGGTGGCGCTGGAGGACCTCGTCGGCGGGCGGCGGCGCGCAGTACATCCCGTACCGCCCGCGCAGCAGCCGGTCGGCGAGCTCCCCGTTCTCGACGAGGACGACGCCGTAGGCGTCCCGGCCGCGCAGGAGGTCGCCGAAGCGGTCCAGGTGGAGTTCGGAGAGGCGCGTGGCGGTGCGGCGTGGGGCGGCGGTGTGCTCGCCGCGCCCGGAGCGCGAGGAGTGCGGCTCGTCCTCGGCGCCCACGTCCTCGGCGGGCAGTTCCAGGAGGTGGCCGCCGTTCTCCTGGAGGACCTCCTCGGTGAGCTCGTCGACGCCGTGGCGCGGGTCGAGGCGGAAGACCTTCCCGTCGGTCAGTTCGGCGAGCAGGGCGAGCGCGGTGGCCTTGCGTCCGCTGCCGGGTTCGCCGCACAGGACGAGGACCCGGTGGTCGCGGAGCCGGTCGCGCATCCGACCGTACCCGGCGGTCGCGCAGTACACCCGGCCGAGGTGGTCGAGCGTCTCGGGCGGGACGGGGCCCTGGACGAAGTGCGGGGCGCGGTCGGAGCCGCCCAGGGCGAAGATCTGGTTGCCCTCGAAGACGGTGCCGTCGCCGTGGATGGTGGTGAGGCGGTCGGCGCCGGCCCAGGTGCGGACGGCCCGGCGGGCGGTGGCGGCGCCGCCGGTGTCGCCGCCGGGGGACCCGAGATCGCCGGTCGCGAAGACGTTGGGTTCGCGCGGCTGTTCGGTGGTGCCGTCGGTCCGCTCGGCGCCGCCCGGCCGGTCACCGTCCCGGTCCTGGCGCCCGCCGCCCCCCGGTTCGTCGCCCCGTTCCTGGCCTCCGCCCGGTGCGTCGGCGCGGCCGCCGTGGTCATGCCCGGCGTCCGGCGTGTCGTTCTGCGGGGCCGACTCGTCCTCGTCGCTCACGCCGGCTCACCCGCCCCGGCGTCCGGTCCCGGACCCTTGCGGATCCCGGTGAAGCCTCCGTGGATGGTGTTGCCGTGGATGTCGAGCAGGTCCCCGCCGACCTGGTACGTACGGTTCCCTCCACCGGTCCGGGGCGTTGGGCCGTCCCCCCG
Organism: Streptomyces exfoliatus; assembly: GCF_000725545.1. Classification (GTDB taxonomy): domain Bacteria; phylum Actinomycetota; class Actinomycetes; order Streptomycetales; family Streptomycetaceae; genus Streptomyces; species Streptomyces exfoliatus. The sequence continues at coordinate 201,748 of NZ_JNZP01000008.1, forward strand.
CGACGGCCCAACGCCGGTCCGAGCCCCCGTCGCCGGCACCCGCTCCCCCGCGGCCACCGGCCCCCTCTCCCCCTCCGGCACCGGTTCCCCCTCCGGTGCGCGCTCCCCCCGCGGCGCACACTCCCCCTCGGGGCCGACGAGCGGCGGCGCGGGCCTGCGCGGTACGTGGAACCAGGCGGCCTCGTCGGTCTCCTTGGACCGGATGCGGGCCCGGCGGTAGTGGTCCGGCTCGACGTACGGCCCGCCCTCGACGACCACGTTCGCGTACAGCCAGTCGGAGACCACGACCAGCAGGTCGACCCCGGGCGTCTCGTTCATGATCCGCTTGGCCATGGGGCTGTCGCAGAGCCGGGCGGCGAGGTCCACCGCCCGCCCGACGAGCCCGTGCTGGTCCTGGGCCACGAGCCCTGCGTTCATGCCGATCCGCAGCCTCAGCGGCCGGGCCCTGCCCTTGTTGTGGGCGCGCAGGCTCTCGTACAGGGTGTCGATCCACCGTCCGACCATGAGGCTCGGCGGCACGTCGGGGCGCAGCGCGGCGAGGATGCCGTCCCCCCGGTCCTCCTGGTGGAAGGTGCCGGGCTCGACGCCGACGGAGCTGTACGCGTCGTCGAACGCGGCGTACAGCGCCGCGCGCTGGAGTCCCTTCTCGGCCATGTCCAGGGTCCCGGAGCCACAGATGTCGCCGAAGACGACGAACCGGTGGATGCCTCCCGCTACCCCGCCGCCCGCTTCCCCGTTCACTCCCGCACTGCTCACTCTCGGACTCCCTGTGTGATGCCCCGGTGCCGTTGGTGCCGTGGTGGTGCGTGTCCAGACTGGCCGCGTTCCGCGACCGGCGATGTAGCCGTTTACACATCCGGCGGAGATTCATCCGCCGGGTTTCCGCCGGGGCGTGCGCGCCCCTCCGCGAGCAGCACCAGGACCCGCATGTCGAGGACGACGACCGTGCGGTGCGCGGTGCGGACCACGTCCTGTTCCCGGAGCAGGCGCAGCGCCTTCGCGACCGCCTCCCGGGTGGCTCCGACGGCTGCCGCCAGGTCGTGCTGGGGCAGCGGCAGTTCGAGCACGGTCCCGGCGTCCCCCTGCCGTCCGGCGCGCTCGGCCAGTTCGACGAGGCGGGCCGCGAGGCGCTGGAGGACGGTCTCGGAGGCGAGTGCGCGGCGTTCGACGTCGGCGCTGCGCAGCCGGGTGGCGAGCTGGCGCATGACCAGCGAGGTGGCGTGCGGGCGGGCGGCGAGGAAGCGCCGGAACCGGTCACCGGAGACGGCCACCGCCTCGACCGTGCCGAGGGCGGTGACGCTGGCGCTGCGCGGGCGCCGGTCGACGGCGGCGAGGTCGCCGACGACCTCGCCGGCGCCCCGGAGGGCGAGGATGAGCCGCGAACCGCGCTCGGTGCCGACGGAGACGACGGCCCATCCGGAGAGCAGCGCGAGGACGAAGGCGCTGGTGTCGCGTTCGCGGATCATCACCTCCCCGGGTTCGTAGACGCGCCGGGCGCCCTCGGCGAGCAGGGACCGCCGGTCGGCCGCCGGGAGGGCATGGAGGAAGGAGCGGTCCTGGCCGAAGAGACTCACCGACCGCTCACCCCCGTACCGTCCTCGGGCCCTCCGGGAAGACCGCCCACCGGTGCCCGACCGGCGCGTTCGCGTGCCTGTTCTCACCTCATGTGGCTCACTGGGTCCCGCAGTTGACGCTCTGTCACGTCGCGGGGTGAAGAACGCTAGAGGGTGCGGAAGAAACGCGTCAACGAGCACGGGGGGCGCAGGGGAGCGCCGTACTCGGCACCCCTGCGCCCCCCGTCGGATCTCGTCGGATCTCGTCGGTCTCTCGTCGATCAGGCCGGGCTCACGGCGTCAGAGCCTCGGGTCCACCGGCTCCGACTCCAGGGCCAGGACCGCGAAGACGGCCTCGTGGACCCGCCAGAGCGGCTCCCCTTCCGCGAGCCGGTCGAGCGCCTCCAGGCCAAGCGCGTACTCGCGCAGCGCCAGGGAGCGCTTGTGGCCGAGGAACCGCTGCCGCAGCCGCTCCAGGTTCTCCGGCCGGGTGTACTCGGGGCCGTAGATGATCCGGAGGTACTCCCTGCCCCGCACCTTCACGCCCGGCTGGACGAGCCTGCCCTTGGGGTCGCGGACCAGCGCGGCCAGCGGCTTGACGACCATGCCCTCACCGCCCGCGCCGGTCATTTCCAGCCACCAGTCGACGCCTGCGCGGACCGACGCCTCGTCGCCGGTGTCGACGACGAGCCGACGGGTGACCTGGAGCAGCCCGGTCGGATCGTGCTCCACGAGCCGGTCGAGCCAGGCCAGCTGCTCGTCGTGGGGTACGGCGGCGAGCGAGCGCCCGGTCGCCGCGAGCAGCTGGAAGGGGGCGAACCGTACGCCCTCCAGGCCCTCGGTCGGCCAGCAGTACCTGCGGTACGCCTCGGTGAACGCGGCCGCGTCCGCCGCCCGTTCCCGCTGCTTGGCGAGCAGCCCGTCGATCCCGTCGACCCCGCGTGCCGCCGCCCGTTCGAGGGCGGCGACGGCGCCGGGGAAGACGGCTCCCGAGGCCGCGCCGACCGCCGCGTACTGGTGGCGGAGCAGTCCGGCCGACTTGAGCGACCACGGCATCAGCTCGCCGTCGAGCAGCAGCCAGTCCGCGCCGAACTCGTCCCAGAGCCCGGCGGCTCCGATCGCGGTCCGCAGCCGGCCGAGGACCTCCTCGGTGACGGGCGGGTCGTCGAAGAAGGGCCGCCCGGTGCGGGTGTGCAGCGCACCGGTCACCCCGTCGACGCCGAAGTGCTCGCGGGCGGCCCCGGCGTCCCGGCAGACCAGGGCAACGGCCCGGGAGCCCATGTGCTTCTCCTCGCACACGACCCGCTCGACCCCGTCCGCCCGGTACTGGGCGAAGGCCTCGGCCGGGTGCTCCAGGTAGCCCTCCTCCTGCGAGGTGGCGGTCGGCGCCATGGTCGGCGGCAGGTAGGTGAGCAGCCGGGGATCGACCGCGAACCGGCTCATCACCTCGAGAGCCGCCGCCGCGTTCTCCTCCCGCACGGCGACGTTGCCGTGCTGCCGGGTCTCCACGATCCGCCGGCCGTGCACGTCGGCCAGGTCCAGGGGACGTCCCTGGTGCCCGCCGGGCGCCTCGGTCGCGAGCGGCCGGGCAGGCTCGTACCAGACGCGCTCGGCCGGGACGTCGACGAGTTCGCGCTCCGGCCAGCGCAGCGCGGTCATCTTCCCGCCGAATACGGCTCCGGTGTCGAGGCAGATGGTGTTGTTGATCCAGGAGGTGTTCGGCACGGGCGTGTGCCCGTACACGACGGTGGCCCGCCCCCGGTACTCCTCGGCCCACGGGTAGCGCACCGGCAGCCCGAACTCGTCGGTCTCCCCGGTGGTGTCCCCGTAGAGGGCGTGCGAGCGCACCCGCCCGGAGGTCCGGCCGTGGTACTTCTCCGGCAGCCCCGCGTGGCAGACGACGAGGTCGCCGCCGTCGAGGACGTAGTGGCTGACGAGTCCTTCGATGAACCGTCCGACCTCCGCCCGGAACTCCTCGCTCTCGCGCCCCAGCTGCTCGATCGTCTCGGCCAGGCCGTGCGTCTCCTGCACCTTGCGGCCCTTGAGCCAGCGGCCGAGCTTGTTCTCGTGGTTGCCGGGGACGCACAGCGCGTCGCCCGCGGCGACCATCGCCATCACCCGGCGCAGCACGCCGGGCGAGTCGGGGCCCCGGTCGACGAGGTCACCGACGAAGACCGCCGTACGCCCCTCCGGGTGGTGGCCGTCGACGTAGCCGAGCTTCGCGAGCAGGGTCTCCAGCTCCGAGCGGCAGCCGTGGATGTCACCGATGACGTCGAAGGGGCCGGTGAGGTGACGCAGGTCGTTGAAGCGGCGCTCCAGGACGACTTCGGCGTCCTCGACCTCCTCGACGGACCGCAGCACGTGCACCTTGCGGAACCCCTCGCGCTCCAGGCCCCGCAGCGAACGGCGCAGCTCGCGGCGGTGACGCTGGATGACGTGCGCGGGCATGTCCGCGCGGTCCGGGCGGGCGGCGTTCCGGCTGCGGCACACGTCCTCGGGCAGGTCGAGGACGATCGCGATGGGCAGCACGTCGTGGGACCTGGCCAGCTGGACGAGCTGCCGCCGGGCCTCCTGCTGCACGTTGGTGGCGTCGACGACGGCGAGGCGTCCGGCCGCGAGGCGCTTGCCGACGATGTAGTGGAGGACGTCGAAGGCGTCCCGGCTCGCGGACTGGTCGTTCTCGTCGTCGGCGACGAGCCCCCGGCAGAAGTCGGAGGAGACGATCTCGGTCGGCTTGAAGTGGCGCCGGGCGAAGGTGGACTTGCCGGAGCCGGTGGCACCGACGAGCACCACGAGGGACAGGTCGGTGACGGGCAGGGTACGGGTCATGCCGCGACCTCCTTCAGGGTCTCGTCGGTACGGGTGACGCCGGTGGTCTCGTCGGTACGGGTGGCGCCGGTGGTCTCGTCGGTACGGGTGACGCCGGTGGTTTCGCCGGTGGTCTCGCCGGCGGGCTTGCTCGTGCGGGCGTCGCCGGTGCGGGTCTCGTCGGTGCGGGTGAAGACGGCCATCTGGGTGGGCGGTCCGACCTCGGGGTCGTCGGGGCCGACGGGCGTGAACCCGACGCCGTACCCGTACCGCTCGGCCACCGACGCGGCCCAGCTCCGGAACTCCTCGCGCGTCCACTCGAAGCGGTGGTCGCTGTGCCGGACGTGCCCGGCGGGGAGCGTGTCCCAGCGGACGTTGTACTCGACGTTCGGCGTGGTCACGAGGACCGTACGCGGCCGGGCCGAGCCGAACACCGCGTACTCCAGGGCCGGCAGCCTCGGCAGGTCGAGGTGCTCGATCACCTCGCTGAGCACGGCCGCGTCGTAGCCGGTCAGCCGCTTGTCGGTGTACGCGAGCGAGCCCTGCAGCAGCTTCACACGGGCCGCCTGCCGCTCCCCCATCCGGTCGAGCCGCAGCCGGCGGGCGGCGACGGTCAGGGCGCGGACGGACACGTCGACACCGACGATCTCCGTGAAGCGGACGTCCTTGAGCAGGGCCTGCACCAGCTGCCCCTGACCGCAGCCCAGGTCGAGGACCCGGCTCGCCTCCGCCGTGGTCAGGGCGGCGAGGATCGCCTCCCGCCGCTGTTCGGCGAGCGGCACCGGCCGCTCCTCGGTGTCGGTCGACTCGTCGACGGCGTTGTCGACGTCGTCGACGTCCAGACCCTCTGCCTCGGCGAGCCGCACCAGTTCGAGCCGCTCCGTCGCCTCGCGGGCCAGGCCCCAGCGGCGGGAGAGGTAGCGTGCCGTGATCAGCTTCCGCTCGGGGTGGCCGGCGAGCCAGCCGTCACCGGCGCGCAGCAGCTTGTCGACCTCGTCGGGCGCGACCCAGTAGTGCTTGGCGTCGTCGAGGACCGGCAGCAGGACGTACAGGTGGTTGAGGGCGTCCGCGAGCCGCAGCTCGCCCTCCAGGACCAGCCGCACGTAGCGGGAGTCGCCCCACGCGGGGAAGTCCGTGTCCAGGGCCACCGGCTCGACGTCCACCGTGTCCCAGCCCAGCGGGCCGAACAGCGCGCGCACCAGGTCCGCGCCGCCCCTCGCGGGCAGCGCGGGGACCTCGACGCGCAGCGGCAGCGGCGCGGCGGCCCGCTCGGGCATCGCCTGGCACACTCCGTGCAGCGCCGTCTTGAATACCTTGGCGAGCGCGACGGCGAGCAGCGAGGACGCCGCGTAGGGCCGGTCGTTGACGTACTGCGCGAGCGCGGAGTCCGGGGCGCCGCCCCGGCCCTTGCCCTTGCCGCGGCGCACCAGCGCCACGGGGTCCACCTCCAGGAGAAGTGCCGCCGTGCACCGCTCGGCGCTCGCCTCTGGGTAGAGGACGTGCGCCGTGCCGTGGGAAGTCGAGAACGTCTGCGCCCGCTCGGGATGCTTGTGCAGCAGAAAGCCGAGATCGGTCGCGGGACGCTCCTGGTTGCCGGTCGTACTGATCGTCAGGAACACCCGTCCGAGTATGGTTCCCCTCTCACCGTCCCCACCAGGCATTTTCGGGCGGCGGGCCCGGTCATGTCGTGTAGTCGGCGTTGACGCGGACGTAGCCGGCGGACAGGTCGCAACCGTAGACCGTGGCCTCGGCCTCCCCGATGCCGAGCGTGATGACGATGTCGACCTCGTCCCGGCGCATGATGTCGGCGAGTGCGTCGAGGGTGTCGGCTCCGGGCTCTTCCGGGTACACCTCGACGTCGCCGAACCGCACGGTCACCTTGTCCGGCGCGATGTCGGTGTCGTCGGTGTTCTTGCCGACGGCCATCAGTACGCGGCCCCAGTTGGGATCGGCGCCGTGGACGGCGGTCTTGACCAGAGGGGAGTTCACCACGCTCTTGGCGATGCGCTTGGCCTGTGCGTGGTCGCCGGCCTGGGCGACGGTGACGCGCAGGAGCTTGGTGGCGCCTTCGCCGTCACCGGCCAGCTGCAGGGTGAGGTCCAGGCAGAGGTCGGCGAGGGCGTCGGCGAACTCGGTCGGATCGACCGGTCCCGCGGCGCCGTTGGCGATGATCGCCACCGTGTCGGAGGTGGAGGTGTCGGTGTCGACGCTCAGGCAGTTGAACGTGCGGTCCACCGCCGCCCGCAAGGCGCCGTCCAGGTCGGCCGCGGACACGTCCGCGTCGGTGAACAGGTAGGACAGCATCGTGGCCATGTTCGGCTCCAGCATGCCGACGCCCTTGGCGACGCCCACGACGCGGGCCTGCCCGACGGTTCGTACGGCGGTCTTCGGGCGGGTGTCGGTGGTCATCATCGCCCGCGCCACGTCCAGCGGCCCCGCCACGAACGCCGCGAGGCCGCCGCCGGCCGCCTCGTCGAAGTGCGCGCGGATGGTGTCCATCGGCAGCGGGCGTCCGATGACGCCGGTGGAGCCGATGAGCACCTCACCCTCCGGGATGCCCAGCATCCCGGCGACGCGGCGGACGACCTCGGCGGCGTTCTCCTCGCCGCGGCGGCCGGTGGCGACGTTCGCGTTCTGGGCGAGTGTCGTCACGGCCCGCAGGTTCCGTCCGGCGGCGTGCGCGCGGCTGAGGACGACGGCCGGACCCGCGAAGAGGCTCTGGGTGAACACCGCCGCGCTGACGGCCGGCCGGTCCGACGCGACGACGGAGATGTCGTCGCCGTGGGCGCGCAGACCGCCGTTCCCCGTGTAGGCGCGAAAGCCGGTCGGCCACGTCAGGGAGTCGGAGTCCCCAGCGCTCTCGAATGCATGATCATGCGTCATGTTGCATATATTTACATGTCAAGGATCCGCTGTCCATGGGGTTCCGGCGACTCAGCTCCCCTCCTCCCCGGCGGCCAGGGACGCCGCCAGAGCCGCGATCGTGGCGGGGCCCACCCGGCAGCAGCCACCGACGATCCGGGCACCGGCCGCGGCCCATTCGACGGCGCGGGCGGGGTCGAAAGCCGTCTCGCCGCGCCAGCCCCGCCCACGGGCGTCCCACAGTTCACCGCTGTTGGGATAGACGACAGCCGGCTTGCCGGTCGCCACCGCCGCGCGTTCCACTGCGGCCCCCGCCCCGGCCGGGTCGCAGCAGTTGACCCCCACGGCGACGACCTGGTCGTTCCCGGCGGCGACCGCGAAAGCCTCCGCCAGGTCCTGCCCCGCCCGGGTCAGGCCGCCCTCGACCGTGTACGACAGCCACACGGGCACCCCGCACCCCTCGGCCGCCCGCATCAACGCCTCCGCCTCCACCACGTCCGGAACCGTCTCCAGGGCGAGCACGTCCGGCTCCGCCGCCACGAGCGCCTCGATCCGGGGCCGGTGGAACGCCTCAAGCTCCCGTACGGAAAGCCCGTACCGTCCCCGGTACTCGCTCCCGTCCGCGAGCATCGCGCCGTACGGCCCCACGGACGCGGCGACCCAGATCTCCTCCCTGACGCGCCCCGCAGCCGTCCGGGCCAACTCCACGCTCCTCGCGAGCAGCCCGGCCGCCTCCGCGCGGCCGGCGCCCCGCCGGGCGAAGCCCTCGAAGGTGGCCTGGTAGCTGGAGGTGATCAACACCCGGGCACCGGCCCGTACGTACGCCGCGTGCGCCGCCTCGATCTGCGCGGGCCCGTCGGCGAGGAGCCGCGCGGACCAGAGCGCGTCCGTGAGGTCGCATCCCTGCGCCTCCAGCTGGTTGGACAGCCCGCCGTCGAGGACGAGCACCCCCGCCCCGAGGGCTTCGGCGAACGTGCGGACCGGCTTCATCGGAGCGCTCCCCTCATCCCAGCTGCGACTGGACCTGTGCGGAGATCAGCTCCAGGTGGTCCAGGTCGTCCAGGTCCAGGACCTGGAGGTAGACCCGGGAGGAACCGACGGCCGCGTACCTCCCGAGCTTCTCGACGACCTCGGCGGGCGAGCCCGCGAGACCGTTCGCCTTCAGTTCGTCCACGTCGCGCCCGATGGCGGCGGCCCGGCGGGCCACCTCTGCGTCGTCCTTGCCGACGCAGACGACCAGCGCGTTGGAGTACACGAGGTCGCCGGGCGCCCGCCCCGCCGCCTCGGCCGCGGCCCGGACCCGGCCGAACTGCCGCTCGCTCTCCTCCAGAGAGCCGAAGGGAAGGTTGAACTCGTCCGCGTACCGCGCGGCCAGACGCGGCGTACGGCTCGCGCCGTGCCCGCCGATCAGCACCGGCACCCTCTCCTGGGCGGGCTTGGGCAGCGCGGGAGAGTCGGTGAGCTGGTAGAACTCCCCGTCGTAGCTGAAGGTCTTGCCGACCTCGGTCTCCCACAGACCGGTGACGATCGCCAGCTGCTCCTCGAGGCGGCCGAACTTCTCCTTGGGGAACGGAATGCCGTAGGCCTTGTGCTCCTCCTCGAACCACCCCGCCCCGAGCCCCAGCTCGACGCGCCCGCCGGACATGCGGTCGACCTGGGCGACCTGGATGGCGAGGACGCCGGGAAGCCGGAAGGTACCGGCCGTCATCAGCGTGCCGAGGCGGATCCGCTTGGTCTCCCGGGCGAGCCCGGCCAAGGTGATCCAGGCGTCCGTCGGTCCGGGCAGCCCGTCGGCCGAGCCCATGCTGAGGTAGTGGTCGGAGCGGAAGAAGGCGTCGAATCCGAGGTCCTCCGTGGCGCGTGCCACCGTGAGGAGGGTGTCGTAGTCCGCCCCCTGCTGGGGTTCGGTGAAGATGCGAAGATCCATGCCTCCATCCTGCACCGTCGGGTGCGTGTCAACCTCTCCGTCAAGCTCTCCGCTGCTCCGTCAACGTCCCCGTCACCTCCTTGATCGCCGCGGCTCGGTCGGGTGAATATCCGGCCCCCTGGCGGGCCGCGTCCACCCCGGCCAGTGACCGGGGCCCGGCACCCGTCGTTGGCTCGGGCGGAGCCGGACCGCCCGGCCCGCGCGCCGGCGGCCGCTGCCGGTGCGTCTCTCTCGTGGCCCCGTCCTCGATGGCGGGGTCCGGGCCCAGGAGGCCGCCATGTCCCAGGAAGCCGCGCCGGAGCGGGCCGTGCCCGAGCAGCCGGTGCCGCAGTCCGTGCCCGAGCAGAAGGGCGCCGGTGCCCCCAAGGGCCTGCTCCAGCAGATGGAGGAGCTGATGGCGGCGCTCTCCGCCGACCTCTCCCAACTGGACGCCGACCTCCAGTCCACGACCGACCGCGACGAGCCGGCCCAGCAGCGACCCGAGCAGCACTAGCCGGACGAGCGACGCCAGTCGGGCCAGGGCGAGCCGGACGGCAGACGCGGGCGCGATCAGCGCAAGCCGGGTCTGCGCGAGGGGGGCCTGCGCGAGCGGGGTCGCCACCGGTCGGGTCGGCCCGCACCTGACCGCCATGAGCGGGACCGGCACCGGCCCACGCCGTGCGCCGCTCACCACCGGCCCCGCCCCGGGCCCGCGCGCCCCCGGGCGGGGTCGGGCGGGCGGGCCCGCTCCCCGTCGCGGACGGCCAGGCGCCGCAGCATCCCGCGCACCCGGTCGCTCGACTCGTCGGCGGCGTCGATGGCCTCGATGCACTGCCAGTAGAGCCCCTCCTCATCGGTGGCGACGGCCACTCCGACCAGCGCGATCCCCACTTCCCCGAGCAGCTCACCCAACGCGGTCAACGACCCCTGCGGGTCGGCCACTTCGGAGAGCTGGGCCGCACGCGGCCCGTCCGAACCCCACGCCTGGTACTCCCCGATCTCACTCAGACCGCGCGCCTCGCCGCGCAGCTCCTGCGGTCCGCAGAGCGCGAGATGATTCCCTATCGCCTGGGCGAGGGCCTGCGCCTGCCAGGCCTCCGCCACGATGCCCTGTGCCGTCCCGCTCTCCGCCAGCGCGTGCCGGCCAAGCGCGATGAGCCGCTCCGCTTCCATCAACGCCGCCCCCGTTCGTACGACTTATCTGCCCACTCACTCCATTACCCAGAGTGAGGCCGCCTGAGCCCCAACACCAGGGGAATTCGGAAATCTGTGGACAGGGGGCACGACGGGGAAAAGTCGATCACTCCGAAGAGTGACGATCTACGGTCACGCCTCTCCCTCACCCTCCCTCTCGGCCTCTCCCTTGCCCTCCTCCCCCGCCTCACCGCCCCGCTTCCGCACCGGAAATCTGACCTCGTTGCGGTCGATCTTCGCCGCGAGGGCGGCCAGCGGATCGATCCCGAGCACCGTGCAGAACTGGAGGAGATAGGCGAGGACGTCCGCCACCTCGTCGGCGACCCGGTGCGCCGAACCGGAGTCGTCCATCACCCGCTCCGCCTGCTCGGGCGTCAACCACTGGAAGATCTCCAGGAGTTCGGACGCCTCCACGCTGAGCGCCGCGGCCAGGTTCTTGGGCGTGTGGTAGGGCTGCCAGTCGCGGGCCGCCGCGAACTCGGCCAGTCTCCGCTGAAGTCCCGCTACGTCGTTGCCCGTCACGTCATTGTCCGTCACGCCCCCAGGTCTACCACCGTCACCCCGGGCGTCCCGCGCGCCTCCTCCGCCGCCCGGTCCCCGACCGTCCCGGCGATCCGGATGTGTCCGTCGGCGGCGATGCCCGTGGCCAGCCGCAGGAGTTCGGTCACCTGACGCCCGTCGAGTCCCCGGTCGAGGCCGTCGGCGAGCAGCGTCAGGGACTGCATGGCGTCGGGCACCTCGGCGATCCGGTCCATCGCGAGCACGCCGGGCCCCGTGAGCAGGGTGAGCGCGAGGGCGAGATAGCGCAGTTCGCCGTCGCCGAGGCGGCCGAGCGGGGTCGCGGGCCGACCGCCCCGTTCGAGGACCGCCCGGACGGTGCCCTCCGGGAGTTCCTGCACCGCGAGTCCGGTGACGGGTCCCGCGCAGCCGGCTCCGGCCAGGATCGCGAGGCGCTGGTGCCGGCGGGGGCAGTCGGTGTGGGTGCGGTGCAGGACCTCGGCGAGGTTGCCGCAGCCGCGTCGCAGCCGCCCCTCGCCCGGGGGCACGGGAGCCCGCATCCGCTCGGGACGGGGGTCGCAGGCGAAGGCGGACCGCAGTCCGATGACCACCTGCTCGGCGGCGGCCAGGACCTCCAACTGCCCCGGGGTCTTCCCCGCGACCCGCAGCGGCAGCAGAGCCGTACCCAGGAGGTCGTCGGGGAACGGCGCCCGCGTGACGGGCGTCGTGCCTGCGGTGTGCCACTCGGCCTGGACGGTGCTGCGGCCCGGGTCGCGCAGTGCGGTGGCGAGCAGGGTGCGGCCACGGCCGGTCAGCCGCTCGCCGACGATACGGAGGCGGGGCTCGGCCTGCACCGCGAGGTCCAGGTGGACCGGACCCTCCGGTCCGTCGACCGTGCATCCGATGCGGAAGCCGCGCCTGCCCTGGGCGTCGGGCCTGGCCCGCTCGGGGACGCAGTCGGCCGCGTCGGGGAACACCTCACCGAGCGGATCGCCCGCGCCGAGGCGGGCCAGCGCCTCGTACGCCCGCAGGGTGGTGGACTTGCCGCTGCCGCTGGGCCCGGCGAAGAGGGTGACAGGACCCAGCGCGTGCACGGCGGCGCGGTGTCCGGCGAACGCGGACAGCCGCAGCTCGGTGACGGCGGGCCGTGCGCGCGGCCGGCCGCCCTCTCCGCCGACCGCGCCTCCCGCCCCGCTCTCGACGCCGCGTCCGGCCTCGCCCTCGGAGCCGCGTCCGGCTCCCCGCCGGGGCCGGCACTCCGCCGGGGCCGGCCCCCGCGCCTCGGGGACGGAGGCGCGGAGGGAGGCGGAGCCGCGAGGGGAGGTGCCGTGGGAAGGAGAGCCGACGGAGGGAGCGCCCGGGGAAGGCGCGACGGGGAAGGGCGTGACGGGGGAAGGGGCGACGGTGGAGGAGTCGTCGAGCGTGAAGCCGCCGGTGAGGTCCATGCCCGGACCGTACGCAGTCCATTCCCTGACGAACCGTTACGTCGAGATGACCTTCCTACGATCGGGGGACGCCGGCGCTCCTGCCCCGGACGGCTTCCTCCTCGTCCTCGCCCTCCGCGCCCTCGACCTCCGTGCCGGCCGGGGCGAGAAGAAAAACGTTCCGGTCGACGCGGTGCATCACGCTGCCGAGACCGAAGACGACACCGCTGCTGAAGTCGAGGATGCGCTTGGCGACCTCGGTGTCGGCGCTCGTCAGGTCGAGGAGCACCGGGATCTGGGCGATGAGGTACTCGGCGACCTCACGGGCGTCGGCGAACACCTGCACGCGGAGCACGACCATACGGCGCTGCTCGGCGGACTCGTACTGCTCGGGAATGCTGCGGTGGTCGACCCTGGACGGCCATTCGTCACGGCCGCGCAGGGGCACGACCTGGGCAAGGCCTTCCCACTGCTCGTCGGTGACGTCGTACCTCTCGTACCTACTCATGGCCCCATCCTCCCGCTCCTCACCCGTTCGGCCCAACAACGACACGAGGTGATGCCCGGATGGCGCAGCTATGCGCTCTTGTCCGCCCCGGCGAGGCTCTTGTCCGCCTCGACGTCGGCGCGACGGAGACCGGCGGGGGCGCGCAGGAATCCGAGCCGGAGGCCGGGGGCCATCACCTTGGAGAAGGAGCCGAGCAGCACGCGGCGGGGTCCGGTCGCTCGCTATCGGCCCGTCGCACGGTCGGCGGTCGACTCGTCGCGGGCGTCGGTCGACTCGTCGCGGGCGTCGGTCGACTCGTCGCGGGCGTCGGCCCACAGGGACCGTACGTGGCCGAGGTGGCGGCGCATGCAGGCCTCGGCCCCGGGTGCGTCGCCGGCGATCATCAGGTCGAGGAGTTCGAGGTGTTCCTCCGCGGAGGAGACGAGCTTGCCCGCCTCGTCCAGGCCGGTCAGACCGTAGAGGCGGGAGCGCTTGCGCAGCTCCCCCACCGTCTCCACCAGGCGGTCGTTGCCGGCGAGGGCCAACAGCGCGAGATGGAAGCGGCGGTCCGCCTCCAGATAGCCGATGAGGTCGTGTTCCCTGGCGCGGGCCACGATCTCCCCGGCGATCGGGCGCAGCGCCTCCAGCCGCTCCCGGTGGGCCGTCCTCGTGACGCGTCCGACGGTGGGCACCTCGATGAGGGTGCGCAGCTCGGTGAACTGGTCGAGGTCCCGTTCGCTGACCTCGGTGATACGGAAGCCCTTGTTGCGGACGGGTTCGACCAGGCCCTCGCGCGCCAGGTCGAGCATGGCCTCGCGGACGGGGGTGGCGGAGACGCCGAGGTCGTCGGCGAGTCCGGGGGCCGAGTAGACCTGGCCCGGCCGGAGTTCGCCGGCGATGAGCGCGGCGCGGAGCGCGTGCCCGACCTGGTCGCGGAGGCGTTCCTGCGCCCTGACGAGGCCGTACTGCTTCAGGTCACCCATCGTGCGCCCTCCGGGATGTCACGGAGGGGCATCGTACAATGTCACGTTTCCCCTTCTGCCGTGCGGGAGTTGGCGCCCTCGCGCGCAGCGCGCGGGTGGGGCGCCACCGGGGCGGCCGACGAGGTCCATGGAGGGCCTGATCGCCTGGATGAACTCGACTTCAGATGCCCAACGGAGCAGTGCGTGAAGGGACTTGCAGAGCGGTAGGGCGTGAGCTTCTTGACGGCGACGATGCTGCCGTCGGCGTGCAGGGCCTCGGCGCTGCCGTGGGCGGAGACGCCGGGCATGACCCGCGACCATGATCCCGTGCCAGGGGTGGGCGCGATGCGCGGGGGCTTGCTCGTGGGCCATGAAGGACGCTCCCCTGTGCGGCGTGTGACAGTTCAGTGGCGCCACGGGGAGCCGCGAGGGCACCGATCCCGACGTCGAGTCGCCGGACGCGCACGTTACGTTGGGCGCATGACGGAAGTGACCCGCAGCAGGATCGGGCGCGGGGCGCGCCGGCCTCACGAACCGCACGGGCGGCGCGGCGCTGTGGCGGCGCGGTCATCGTGATCGAGGACCTGATACCCGCGCCCGCGAGCGCCGCCCACACCTTCCTCGACTCCGAGTCGGCCGTCCGGGCCCTGTTCCCGGAAGAGGCAGCCGTCGTCGCGCGCGCCGTACCGAAACGGCGGCAGGAGTACGCGGACGTCCGTATGTGCGCCCGGCGGGCGATGAACGCGCTGGGCGTGCCCGCGGTGGCGCTCGTACCGGGGCGACGGGGCGCCCCGCGGTGGCCGGCGGGTCTCGTGGGGAGCATGACCCACTGCGCCGGGTACCGCGCGGCCGTCGTCGGACACGTCCGCGACTACCGCGGCCTCGGCATCGACGCGGAACCGAACGAACCCCTGGGCGAAGGACTGCTGGAGTACGTCTCCCTGTCGCAGGAGCGCGTCAGGATCCGCGCACTGACCGCGTCCGCACCGGAGGTCCACTGGGACCGCCTGCTGTTCAGCGCCAAGGAGTCGGTGTTCAAGGTCTGGTACCCGCTGACGGAGCGCGAACTCGACTTCGAGGAGGCGGACATCCGGATCGACCCGGACGCGGGAACGTTCACCGCGCACGTCGCCGTTCCTGCCGAAGGCCCGGACGGCGAGCACCTGAAGGTGATCGAAGGCCGCTGGCTCTGCCGCGATGGGCTCGTCGTGACGGCCGTCGCACTCCGGCGTACGAACGCCGGTGACGCACCCCGGTGACGCCGTCCGCTGCTGAGCGGCCGGCCGGTGCTCCGGGGGTGGTAGGTCCAGGGGCGAAGGCGCTCCACCGTGCGGTGCCATCGCCTCGGCCGGCTCGCGCTGTAGCCGGGTCTCGGCCCGCGGGCCGTCGAGGTGGGTGACGTGCTCGCGGGCGAGGGCCATGGTGTCCGCGACGGCACGTCGCGTATGCGGTCGGCGGCCGCGGCTACGTCCTGCCGCCGGCACTCGCTCCCCTCGGGTACGAACTCGGCCCCGTCCCCGCGGAACTGGCCCAGCACCACCTCGACCGTCTGGCCGCCCGGGAGCGCGCCTCCTCCTGAGTGACGGACGTACGCGCCCGCGTAGGGTGCGCAGGCATGGGAGCAAGCAGATGGTCGTACTTCACACCGTTCCGTGAGAGCGAACAGCAGGCGCTGAACGCTCTGCGCGAGGCGGTCTTCGCCCAGGATGCCGAGTACTACCGGGAGGAAGGCGTCGAGACGTTGGCGGCCCTGACGGCGAGCGGTTGGCTGGCGGAGGAGCCGGCGCATTCGGTGCTGGACGTCGAGCGCGTGGTCCGCTGCGACGAGGGCCTGGAGGAGCCCGGCGACGTGAGGGTGGTCGAAGCGGCGGAGGTCGTCGAACTGTTCGGGACGGCCCGACCCGTGCGGGAGGTCGTCGAGCAGGCCCTGAAGCGGTCCGGAGACGGCTGGTTCCCCCCGTCCGACCGCGGCTCCGGCTGCTGCACGGTCGTCCACAGCGCCGAGGGCCACCCGACGGAGCTGTGCTTCTGGGGCTTCACCGGCGACTGATCCGGACCGCACTCGTGCCCGAAGTCGGCCGCGAGCGGGGCTGGTTCGGGCGACGTGCCGTCAGCCGTGCGTCATCCCGGTGAGCACCGGTGGCCGTTCCGCCCCCGTACGACGGAACGGCCACCGGCGGTTCGTCCGCCCGAGGTGTCAGGCGGTCCAGCGGGCGAAGCCGGAGCTCTGCCAGGTGGCGCCGGAGGCGGTCGTCGACAGGCCCTCGGCGTCCGGCTGTTCCTCCGGCCAGGAGCGGGCGCCGCCGCCCGTGGCGTACGCGGCGGTGGCGAAGGCGTCGGCGACGCTGAGCGTGGCTCCGACGACCGTCATCGCCGCCGCCGGGTCCCTGGGCGGTTCTCCCGTGTGCGGGTCGAGGATGCGGCAGCCGCGTTCCGCCGGGCCGGACGTCGCCACGGCCGCGTCGGGAACATCGGCGCCCACACCTCCACCACCGCGGCCAGGGCGCCCGGCTGGAGGGGGTCGGCGAGGCCGATGCGCCAGGGCCCGCCGAGCAGCTGGATGTCGCCGCCCCGTTGACACACGCGGCGTCGCAGCGGGCCGCCATGGCCAGCACGCGGGCCGCGCGTTCCGTGGCCCAGCCCTTCACCAGGCCGGTCGGATCCCATCCGCCGGCGCCTCGACCTCCCGCGTACCGGGGAGAGAACCAGCCCCGCGTCCGCCGCTCCATGTCCTCGCACAGGCGCGTCACCTCCCGGACGTCCGGGCCGCACCGCTCACGGGTGGGCTCTCCGCGCGTCAGGCGGCTGACCTGGCTGTCCTCACGGTACGGGGAGAAGACACGGTCCACATGAAGCAGGAAGTCCAGCGCCTCCGCGAGCGCCTCGGGCGTACGGGAGACGTCGGAGCACCCGCGTACGTCGAACGAGAAAGCCGTGCCCATCACGTGTTCCACATGGCGTACGCGCGGCTCAGACACCTGCCGCGTCCAGGGCGCTCTGGAGCGACCGGCGATAGCCGGCGCTGGTGTAGGTGGCTCCCGACACGGAGTCGTTGTCCGCGCTCTGCGCCACCAGCGTCCGCTGGTGGAGCTGGGGAATCGCCTCGGCGGATACGTCCCGGATCCGGTGCGGTCGTCTCGGTCGTGGTCACGGTCGGGGCCGTGGTCGGGGTCGGGGTCCGGGTCGCGGTCGTACGCGACGCCGACGGTACGGCCGAGGGCGACGCACTCGCCGGGGCAGAGGCGCTCGCCGAGGCGCTCACCGTGGCCGACGGCGAGACGAGGGCGGAGGACGAGGCTCCGGCCTCGGCGCGGACCGCGGACGGCACGGAAGTGCCCGGGCCCGCCGCGTCGTGGGCGGGCGACGGATCCGCGGTCGGCTTGAGCGCGAGCGGCAGGACGACCGCGGACCCGGTGCCCGCCCCGGCGAGCACCGCCCTGCGGAGCGGACGATTCTTCCTCACACCCCGCTCAGCGTCAGGGAGCCGCCGCGCGTCACACAGGGCCGGCGGACGATGGGTTCGGTAGCGGATCGGTTCGGCGGCGGATCGGTTCGGCGGCGGATCGGTTCGGCGGCCGAGGCTCAGGAGGCGAACGACTCGTGGTGGATCCGCCGGTCCGGCACGGCCGTCTCCCGCAGGGCGGCGTACGACTCCACGGCGAGCCCTTGCCGCCCGCACACGTCCACGTCGTGCCGGGCGATGTCCGGCAGGATCCGGCGCAGCATTCCGGCGGTGATCGACGGCCGCCTGACGTCCGGCCCGTCGACCGCGTACAGGAGCTGCGCCCCCCGGTCGTCCGCGATGGCCTCCAGCTCCTCGCGCAGAGCGAGGTCCTCCGCCGTGCGGGCCCGGTACAGCAGTGTCAGATCGCGCCCGGCGCCCGGGAGCGTCTCGAACAGCGCCCGCAGCGGAGTGATGCCCGCGCCTCCCGCGATCAGCAGCACCGTGCCGCGGCTGCGGCGGGCGGCGGTCAGGGATCCGTACGGGCCCTCGGCCCACACGCGGGTACCCGGCCGCAGCCCGGCGAGGGCCGCGCCGTGCCCGCCGACGGCCTTGACCGTGATCCGCGGGAGATCGGGCCGGGGCGGCGCGGAGAGCGAGTACGGGCGCGCCGTCCAGCGCAGCCCCTTCGTGAGGGAGCGCCAGCGGAAGAACCGCCCATATCGGAGTCAGCACGCGATGCCAGAGGAGCAGCACGCCGACCACTCCGTACAGCACGTGCCAGGCGGTGCGGGCGGCCCGGTCGGCGATGAACTCCACCCCCGTGGCGAGCTGGTGCCAGAAGGCGAGGCCCGCGCACCTTACCCACCGGCCCGAAGGCGGGCCCCCGTCACCCCGGACTCCGCCCCGACGTCACGCGCCGCCCGCACCCGCCGTCACTCGCCCCACTTCATGTAGATGACCGGGGGCTCGCGGCCCGGCAGCTGGCGCAGCGGGGCCATGTCGAGGCCGAAGACCTCGCGCAGGGCCGTGGTCTCCCCCGGCCACTTGGGGTGGGCCAGCTCGTCGAAGGCGAGGATGCTGCCCTTGGTCAGGTGCGGCTTGATGGCCAGCAGGAGTTCCTTCGTCGGCTGGTACAGGTCCAAATCGAAGTAGGCCATCGCGATGACCGTCTCCGGGTTCTCCTCCAGGTAACGCGGGACCGTCTCGCGGACGTCGCCCTGGACCACGAAGGAGCGCTGGGTGTGTCCGAAGGGCTCGGTGGCCTCGTGGGCGGCGAGCACCTCGCGCAGGTGGTCGACCTCGCCGTCCGGGGTCGCGAAGCGGCCCGGCACGGCGCTGGTGCTCACCTTGTCGACGTCCTTGATGTCGTCGGGGAAGCCGGTGAAGGTGTCGAAGCCGACGATGCGGCGCAGCGAGTTGTACGGCTCGTAGATGCTGCGCAGGGCCGTCAGCGTCGCCAGGTGGCGGCCGTGGAGCACGCCGAACTCCATGATGGTGCCGGGCACTTCCGGCAGCATGCGGTAGAGGGCGTCCATGGAGAGCAGGTCGGCGAGCTGCTGGCGGCGCAGGTACACCGGCAGGTTGTCGATCAGGTACTCGGGCGGGATCGGCGTGTCGACGAGGAGCTTGGTCAGGCGCTCGCGGGCGTCGCGGTCCTGCGCGGACTCGTGCGGGACGATCCGCGGGTCGGTGTACTTGTTCTCGCTCATGGGGGTGTGTTTCCTTTCGTTTCGTTCCGTGTGCGTGAGGTTCAGGAGAGCCAGCAGTCCGGGGCGGGACCGCCGCGGCCCACGGGAGGGAAGAGTTCGTCGAGCCGCGACGTCAGCGACTCGGGCAGGGGCTGTTCGAGGGCCTGGAGCGCGCCGTCGACGTGCGCCCGGGTGCGCGGGCCGATCACCGCGGAGGTCACCCCGGGGCGCGAGAGCGTCCAGGCCATGCCCACGACGGCCGGGTCGAGGTCGTGTTCCGCGCAGAGCCGCTCGTAGTCGTGGACGGTGTCGTACTGCTCCTGGAGGGCCTGTGCCGCGCGGCCCTGGGCGGACTTGACGGCCGTGCCCGCGCGCTGCTTGGCGAGAACGCCGCCCAGGAGACCGCCGTGCAGCGGCGACCAGACCAGCAGGCCGAGGCCGTGGGCCCGGGCCGCGGGGATGACCTCCAGTTCCGCGTACCGGCTGACCAGGTTGTAGACGCACTGCTCCGAGGCCAGGCCCAGCGTGTTCCTGCGCCGGGCGGCCGCCTGGGCGGACGCGATGTCCCAGCCGGCGAAGTTGGACGACCCGACGTAGCGGACCTTGCCCTGCGTCACCAGCATGTCCATCGCCTGCCACACCTCGTCCCAGGGCACGGAACGGTCGATGTGGTGCATCTGGTAGAGGTCGATCCAGTCCGTGCCGAGGCGCCTGAGCGACGCCTCGCAGGCCGCGACGATGTTCCGGGCCGACAGCCCGCTGTCGTTGAGCCCGTCGCCCATCGGGTCGCCCACCTTGGTGGCCAGGACCACGCGGTCACGGCGGCCCGGCTCCTTGTCGAGCCAGCGGCCGATGACCTCCTCGGTGTGTCCCTTGTGGACGCGCCAGCCGTAGGTGTTGGCCGTGTCCAGCAGGTTGATGCCCCGGTCGAGGGCGTGGTCCATGAGGTCACGCGCCTCGTCCTCCTCGACCCGTCCGCCGAAGTTGACGGTGCCGAGTGCCAGGCGGCTGACGCGCAGGCCGGTGCGGCCCAGCTGGGTGTGCATCACGTGTCCTGCCCTTCCTTCGGCGCGGCGGCGACCGCGGACGCGGCGCTCCGGGTGCCGCTGATGCGGCGTGCGATGTCGTGGGCCCCGATGACGGCCAGCGCGACGCTGGTGAGGGTGGGGTTGCAGGCCGTACGCGTGGGGATGACGCCGTTGCCCGCGACGTAGAGGTTGTCGACGCCCCACACCCGTCCCGCGGGGTCGCAGACGCTGGTGCCGTCGTCGTCCGGGCCCATGCGCACGGTGCCCTGGTAGTGCAGGGAACTGCCCGAGGGCAGGACCCAGGCCCGCTCGCCCTCGGCGGGGCGGCCCAGGACCTTGCTCAGCCGCAGCGCCTCCTGCTCGGCCTCCGCGAGCGTCGCGCGGTCCTCCTCGTCGAGCGTGTGGTGGATCGTCATGGCGGGCATGCCGGCCCAGTCCCGCTCGGTGTCGCTGAACTCGAGCCGGTTCTCGGGCCGCGGGCGCTGGGAGGTGAACAGGTGCACCGCGACCAGTGGTGCGTCCGCCTCCCGGGTCCGCGCGCCGTTCGACACGGTGGCGGGGTCGATCCGGGTCAGCATGCCGTGGAAGGGGTAGCGCCGGCCCTCGTACGGGATCCACGTGACCCCGCCGGGCGGCTCGCACTCCCCCTCGGCCGCGGCGTACCCGTGGACCTCGGCGATCACCGAGACCTGCGGGTGCTCGTTGAGGTAGCGGCCGAGGGCCCGGGGACGCACCCCCGAGGCGAAAAGGAGTTGCGGGGTGCGCAAGGGGTCGGCGGCCACCACGACGTAGTCGGCGCCCACCACGTGGCCGTCTCCGGTGCCGCGGTCGCGCAGCCGCACGCCGACGGCCCTCCCGTCGCGCACCAGGACCCGTTCGCACAGGGTGTTCGCGCGCAGTTCGACGCTGCTGCCCGGACCCGTCGGGAGTTCTCCGAGGATGACGTCCGTACCGTGGCGCCGCAGTTCACCGCCGACGCGGGTGGCGGCCAGGGGCATGGCCCGCACCGTGCGGTCGGGGGCGCGTCCCTGGTCGAGTTCCCGTCCCAGCAGGTGGCGCACGTGCGCGGCGAAGGGGGAGTCGTCGCACTGGGTGCTGTCCACGCGGAGCAGGCGTTCCGCGGTCTCGTACGCCTCGTCGAGCTCGGCGGGGGGCACGCAGCCGACGCGCTCGTCCTCACCGGCGCGCGGGGCGGCGCCGAACCACAGGACGCCCATGCCACCCACGCCGCACACCTGCTGGGCGGCGGGCAGGCCGTCGGCCGTCAGGTCGCCGGAGCCCACGGCGAACATGCCCGGCCTGTCGACGAGGGCCCGCGCGCGCTCCTCCGGGCTCTGGTTGTGCGCGACGGCCGAGGCGGCGGCCGTCGCGTACGGACGCTGGTGGGGGCCCTGGGCGGCGACCCTGGCGCGCCGCTGTTCCCCGGCGTCGGTGATCGTGGTCAGGTGCCGGCCGGGCGGGTCGGTGAGCACGGGGCCCGCCTCGACCAGCAGGACGCGGGCCGTGGGGTGCGCCGCGTGGATCTGGTGGGCGTACGCGGCGCCCGCCGGGCCGCTGCCGACGACGACCACGTCGACGGCGGCCGGGATGTCGCCGGGGCCCTCGACCGGCGCCCCGGACTGGTGTGCTGACATGCTGTTCCTCCCTCGGAGCTCGGGTCGGCGGGTCACAGGGACCG
The DNA here is from genome assembly GCF_000725545.1 of Streptomyces exfoliatus. Classification (GTDB taxonomy): domain Bacteria; phylum Actinomycetota; class Actinomycetes; order Streptomycetales; family Streptomycetaceae; genus Streptomyces; species Streptomyces exfoliatus. Next base: position 223,281 of record NZ_JNZP01000008.1, read on the forward strand.
GGCGACGATGACGCGCTGGATCTGGTTGGTGCCCTCGATGATCTGGAGCAGCTTCGCCTCACGCATCCACCGTTCGACCGGGTGGTCCTCGACGTAGCCGTAGGCGCCGAGCGCCTGGACGGCGTCCGTCGTGACCCGCATCGCGGTGTCGGTGGCGAAGAGCTTGGCGCGGGCCGCGGCGGCGGTGACCGCCGACGCGCTCGCGCCGGAGTCCAGCGTCCGCGCCGCCTCGCGCACCAGGGCGCGGGCCGCGGCGATCTGCGTGGCCATGTCCGCGAGCAGGAACGAGAGGCCCTGGAAGTCGATGACGGGGCGGCCGAACTGGCGACGGGTCTTCGCGTACGCGACGGCGTGCTCCAGTGCCGCGGTGGCGAGGCCCACCGCGCAGGCGGCGATGCCGAGCCTGCCGCGGTCGAACAGTCCGGAGGCGATCAGGAAGCCCTTGCCGGGCCGTCCGATCAGCCGGTCCGCCGCGACCTCGGCGCCGTCGAACACCACCGAGGCGGTGGGCGAGGAGCGCACGCCCATCTTCTTCTCCGGGCGCTGCACTTCGAGGCCGGGTGTGGCGGAGTCGGCGAGGAGCAGCGAGAGGCCGCGCACGCCCGGGCCGCCGGTGCGGCAGAAGACGTTGTAGAAGTCGGCCTGTCCGGCGTGGCTGGTCCACGCCTTGGTGCCGTCGACGGTGTAGGTGGCGTCGTGCTCGCTCCGCCTGGCCGTGCAGGAGATGGCCCCGATGTCGGAACCCGCCTCGGCCTCGGAGATGCAGTTCGCGCCGAGCTGCTCGCCACCGAGCATGCCGGGCAGCCAGCGCTCGCGCTGGGCGTCGGTGCCGAAGGCGGCCAGCGGGTAGCACGCGAGGGCGTGGATGTTGACCGACTGGGCGACCGCGAGCCATCGCCTGGCCAGGATCTCCAGGACGCTCACGTGCACTTCGTGGCTCTGGCCGCCGCCACCGTACTCGGTGGGGTAGGGCAGGCCCAGCAGTCCGGCGCCGCCCAGCGTCCGCAGGATGTCGCGCGGGAAGCGCGAGGCGGCCTCGAACGCGTCGGCGTGGGGCGCGAGTTCCTTGTCGGCCAGTGTCCCGGTCAGCGCCAGCAGGTCGCGGACGACCTCGTCCTGTTCCGTCGGCAGGTGCCTCGGGAGGCTTTCCGTGAGGGGCAGGGCTGTCATGGTGACGTCGGTCCATCTTCCGGTGGGTGGGGGCGGGGTGCGGGTGCCCGGTGGGGGGCGAGCAGGGCCAGCGCGAGCGTGGCCGGGTTCTGCGGCCGGTCGTAGGCGACACAGACGGCGACGCCGCGCAGCGGGTGCAGGACCCGCCAGCGCAGTCCCCGTCGGCTTCCGCCGTCGGCCAGCAGCGCTCCCGGGTGCGGGGCGGGCAGGTTGATCGGCGTGGTCCCGGTGACCTTGGCGCACGCCTCGTGGATCGCCCAGCGCCTGGCGACCGCGACGGCCTGCCGTTCGGCGGGCAGGGCGGCCAGTTCGCGTTGCTGCGCCGGTGAGCAGCAGCGGCGCAGCAGGCCCTGGGTGGGTGGTACGGGGACCTGGACGTCGACGCCCACCGCGCGGCCGGCGGCCACGGCGACGGCGATCGTCCCCTGGCTGTGCGAGACGCTGATGCCGGTGCCCGGCAGGTCCACCAGGACGGGCTTGCCGCGGTCGGTGGAGCCGATGCGGCAGGTCCGTGTCCAGCGTCCCAGGGCGCGCTCGAGGGCCCAGCGCAGCAGCGTGCGTCCGGCGGTGAACTCGTCTGCCCTGTGGGGCGCGTACCCCCGTGCCTGGCGCCGTTCCTCGGCGCTGAGCAGGTGGGTGTGGGGTGCCGTCGCCGCCGCCGTGGCGCAGGCCACGAGGATGTCGTGGCGGGCCGGGCTCATCTCCACGTGGCGGCTTCGGGCCAGACGCGCCTGACGCGCCGGACCGCGTAGTCCCAGTAGGAGCGCACCGACAGGTCCGCGTAGATGAAGTCCCGTTTGAGGGCGACGTCGTCGTCGGTGGCCCAGGTGTAGGGGACGCCGCTCTGCTCCGCGAGCAGTTGCAGGCGGCAGGCCCGCTCCAGGACCTGGGCGAAGACCGCGGCGTGCCGCACGCTCTTGCCGACGATCACCCCGCCGTGGTTGCGCAGCAGCACGCCCTCGGCGTCGCCGAGCGCCTCGGCGATGGCGTCGCCCGTGGCCTGGTCCAGGACCGTGTTGCTGGTCCGGGTGAACAGGGCGAGGTTGCCGGTGAAGTGCGCGCCGTCGTGCGAGACGGGGCGCAGTTCGAGGTCCGTGGCACCGAAGACGAGGGTGTGCGGGGCGTGGCTGTGCACGATGCCGTTGACGTCGGGGCGCGCCCGGTAGATCGCCTGGTGCAGCGGGAGTTCGGGCGGCGCGAGCGGGTCGACGGGGGCGTCGGGGTCGATGGACGCGGCCACCACTTGGCCGGGAGTGGCCTCGTCGAACCCGCAGAGCGCGTTCTTGATGAAGAACGTGTCGGAGCCGGGTGTCCGTGCGGATATCTGGCCCTGGTTGAAGTCGTCGTGGCCGTCGAGGGAGAGCATGCGCGCCCCGGCGGCGATCTGGCCGGCCAGCCGGGCCCGGGCAAGGGTGGGGCGGGTGGCCGGACCGGTTGCGGTGCCGGTGGTCACGGGGCGTCCTCCCGGTCGTCGTCGGCGGTCCCGGCCGCCATGGTGGCCAGCAGGTCGTCGAAGACCTGGTGGATCGTGTACATACCGCGGGCGCGTCCGGCGGCCCACTGCGCCGCTCCGATCGCACCGGCCGCGGCGGCGTCGAGCGAGCCCACCTGGTGGGTGAGCGTCAGGGTCTGTTCGGGCCAGGTGAGCCGGACCTCGTGGTCGCTGACCGCGGGGCCGCAGCGCAGCGAGGCGACGTCGACGGCGGGCCTGTGGGTGTGCCGCTGCCACTGCCGGGCGAGCCGGGAGGCCGTGGTGCTCGGCCGGTGCCGCTTGGTGGCGGGGTGGCGTTCGAGGACGGCCGCTTCGGGGATCGCGCCGGTGATCCCGGCGCGGTCCATGGTGGTGACCACGTCGGCGACCACGCGCAGCGCGCGGGTCTGGAGGTAGTTGCCCAGGGACAGGTTGGGAGCGAGGACGACGGCGGTGCCGGCGGCCCTCTCCCCCAGTACCCGCAGGTGGTGCTCGTCGAGCCCGGAGACGCACTCCACGAGGGGGACGTCGAGGCGGGCGCTGAGGGCGGCGGCGTGCGTGACGGCCTCGGGCGCCGAGCAGTCGACGAGGACGCCGGGCGCGGGCTCCGTGTCGCACCGCTCGGGGCTCCGCGGGTCGAGGAGGTGGGCGGTGAGTCCCTCCTCCGTGGCGAGCCGGTGCACGGCCCGGGCGAGGCGGCCCGTGCCGAAGACGCCGATGACGGTCTCAGGCATCGGCGGCCTGCTCTTCGCGCAGGTGGCGACAGACCAGTTCGACCAGGGCGTCGATCGTCTCGAAGTGGTCGCTCTCCTCCTCGGGGTCGAGGTAGACGCCGAGCTCGTTCTCCACCGTGTCGATCATGCGGATGTAGGCCAACGACGAGTAACTGACCTGGGGCAGCGACCAGTCGGCGGCCGCCAGGTCCTGTTCGGTCAGGTCGCCCTCCGCCGAGCTGAGCACGATGCGCACGAGGTGCGGGCGGATGTGGTCCGGGGAGGCCGTCATGGCTGCGCTCTCCTTGGGTGTGGTCACTGGAAGTCCTGCGGGGTGTCGAACAGGCGGCGCAGCTCCGCGGTGGCGGGCTTGCCGCTGGTGCCCCGGGGTATGCGGGGCACGATGCGTACGAGGCTGGGGACCTTGTACGGGGCGAGGCGCTCGGCGACGTACCGGCGCGGTGCGGCGGGGTCGAGGTCGGGGGCTCCGGCGAGCACCGCCGCGAGTGCGGCCGTGCCGTGCCGGTCGGTGATCTCCAGGACGACCGCGTCGTCCACTCCCGGTGCCCCGGCGAGGGCCGTGGAGACCTCCACGGCGTCGATCTTTCGACCGCCGATGTTGATGACCTGGCTCGTGCGCCCGGTCAGGACGAGGCTCCCGTCCCGCAGGCGGCCCACGTCGCCCGTGCGGTAGAAGCCGTCCGGGTCGATCCGCTGCTCCAGCACGCCGGGGGCGTTGAGGTAGCGGGTCCCCATGGACTGGCTCCTGACCGAGACGACACCCGGCTCCCCGGCGGCGCCGGCGCGCAGTTCGACGCCGGGCAGCGCCTGGCCGAGGCCGGGGTCGGTGCGCGGGTCGGCGGCGAAGGTGAGCGGCCCGGCCTCGGCGATGCCGTAGTAGTTCTGCAGCGGCACGCCGGTGCTCTCCTCGAACAGCCGCTTGGTGCCCGGGTCCAGGGGTGCGGCGGACGAGATCGCCATGCGCAGGCCGGGCAGCGGTCCGGGGCCCGACCCGTTGCGCACCAGCGACTCGTACAGGGCGGGGAACCCGATGAGGCGGGTGGCCCCGCTGTCGCGCAGGGTGCGGGTGACCGCCCCCGCGGTCGGCAGTCCGCTGCCCAGGCGCAGGCACGCGCCGACGAGGAACGTGGAGAGGAGGGAGGTGTTGAACGCCAGGCCGTTGGAGAGCGAGGCGAAGCACACGATGGTGTCCTGGGCCGAAATACCGGTGCCCTCGGCCCAGTTGGCGGCCGCGCGGTACACGGCCTCGCCGCGGAACTCGATGCAGCTGGGGGAGCCGGTGGAACCGGAGGTGAAGCGGCAGACCTCCGTCTCCCGGTGCAGCCCGGGGCGGTCCGGCATCTCGGGGAAGCGGGTGACGCGCAGGGAGCCCGGAGCGGCGAGCCGGGTGCCGTGGCCGGGCACCGGGGTGGCTTCCTCGTGGACCAGCAGGTCGAGTCCGCAGCCGCGCTGGATGCCCTCGGTCTCCTGGGGCCCGGCGGCCCGGTCGATGAGGAAGGGCACGCAGCCGGCCCGCAGGGCGGCCAGGTACGCCACCACGTAGTCGGCGGAGTTGGCGGCCTGGATGCCGACGCGCGGCCGGTCGCGGCCGGTGAGCAGGGCGGCGAGAGCGGTCGCGTACCGGTTCGCGGCCGCGTCGAGTTCGCGGTAGGTCAGCGTGGTGTGCCGGTCGGCGACGGCGGGTGCGTCGCCGTGCTCGCGCAGGGCGCCGGTGATGATGTCGGTGAGCATGGCCGTCACCGCTGTCCGTGGGCGTGGGCGGGCTGGAGGCGGTCGATCTTGACCGCGGAGGTGCCGGGGGTGCCGAGCATGGCGACGTAAAGGACCTCGTCCTCGTCCGCGAGGCCCGCCAGGGAGTGCCAGCGTCCCGCGTCGAAGCCGCCGATGGTGGTGACCGCGGTGCCGGTGGCGGTGGCTCCGAGGTAGACGAGGTGGGCCAGTGCCCCGGAGCGCAGCAGCGCTTCGTCGACGCCGCGCATGCCGTGCCGGAACACGTCCTGGTGCCGGGCGTGGAAGACGACGGCGGCGCAGGTGTGGCGCAGCTGCTCCTGGCCCATGCAGAAGCGCACGATGTCCTCGGCGCTCGCGGGGGTGGTGCTGGTGGGTTGGGCGGCGATCCCGCCGTTGCCGAGCACCGGGTAGGCGCCGGGGGCGAGTCCGGTGACGCGGCGGGCGACCAGGGTGGCGCCGAAGCCGGGGGACGCGGGCAGGTCGGTGGCCAGCGGGGTGCCCAGGGCGGACAGGACCTCCCGGAGGCGCTGCAGGGGGAGTGCGGCGTCGCCGAAGTCCTTGGCCGAGCGCCGCCGGGGGGCGAGGTCCGCCAGGGCGTCGGAGGTGGGCGGATGGGCCTCGCCTTCGCGTTCCGGGGCGAGCAGGGGGCGCAGTCGCGGGGTGGCGGGGAGGGCCGGCGGGCTCTGCAGGCGTGGCAGCAGGCCGCGCCAGCATCGGGCCTCGGAACCGTTCCTGACGCGGGGCACCGGCGGTATGCCCCGCCGGTCCGTGCAGGTCCAGTCGGACACGGACGGCTGCCCCGTGCCGATGCGGTCGGCCACCAGCAGGACGCTGTGGGGGGCGAGGTGGTGCTCGTCCAGGCGCAGCAGGGCGCCGAGGTGGCCGGGGGCCGCCCTGGTCAGCCACTGGGCCCGCCGGTGGCCGCGGCCGGCCAGGCAGAGCAGGTGGGTGCCGAGGTGGGCGGCGTCCAGCTGCGCGTACAGGTAGCCCCGGTCGTCGTACTTGCGGATGGACATCCACGGCCGTACGGCGATGAGGACCAGGAAGGCGTCGGGCGTCGGGAGCGCGAGCCCGCCGCGGGCCAGTGCGTCGGCGACCTGCTCCCCTTCGTGGAGCAGGCGGCAGCCGCGCCGGGTGACGTCCACGGAGAAGACCCGCGGTCCGCCGGGCCCGTTCGTGACGACGTAGGTCTCGTACGGGTACAGCGCGCCGGCCGAGGGCACCGAGGGTCCGCCGTGCAGCGACCCCTCCGCGGAGGCCTCGAGCAGGGCGAGCGCGCCGCGCAGCTCCCCGGGCAGGTCGATGCGCCGAGGTTCGGGGGTGCCGTCGGGGACGGCGGCGAGGGACATCTGCTGCCAGAAGCGCAGGGCGTCGTCCGTGGCCGCGTCCGCGGAGCGGGGGCGGGGGCCGGTGGCCGCGTCCCCGATGTCGGCCTCGACGCGCTCGGTCGGCCGGCCGTCCATCACGGAGGCTTTGTCGTTCACCGGTTCGCTTCTCCTTCCTGCCGAGGTGGGTTCGGCCTCGGCGTCTGAGTTGTCGCTTGCGAAGGGGTGCCCTTGCACGGTGAATACGTGGAGTAATGACCGGAAGTGGGTTCGCCCATTCCCCGGCAGCGACTTCGATCTTGCCAGAAGAGAGCCGCTCCGTGTAGACCATTTGGTGACCGATAAAGGCCGTGACCGGCTCAGGACACGCAAGGCGGGAAATCAATTAGATGCTGTTGCAGACAATTTCAGGGACGGAAATTTCTCCGGTGGAATCGCTGTCCCGACTGATCGCCACGCAGGAGCGCGCGCTGCTCGCGGCCGACGAGGCCACCCGCTCCCTGCGGACGCAGCTGGCCGCCCTCGCCGTGCACGCCGTCGGGCCGGCGCAGGCGGCGACGGACGTGGAGGAGATCACGGACCCGGCCCGCGTCCGGGCCCTGCTGGACTCCGTGGCCACCATGGCCCGACAGCAGATCCGGGTCATCCAGCCGTCCGTGGTCGCCCGCCGGCTGATCGCCGAGTGGCCGGTCGGGGACGCGTACGAGCCCGGCGGCGTCGGCGTCCGGACCATCCACCAGAGCTCCCTGCTGCACAGCGAGCAGGCGGCCGGTTACCTGGAGCGGCTCTCGCGGCGCGGTGTCCACGTGCGGGTCGCGCCGCTGCTGCCCTTCCGCCTGATCCTGGTGGACGAGGCGTTCGCCCTGGTCTGCCCTCCGTCGACGACGCTGCTGATCAGGCGGCCCGCGCTGCTGCAGCTCCTCGGTCGGGTCTTCGAGTTCTGCTGGGACGACGCCCGCGAGCTGCACGCGCCGTCGGTGCCCGCCACCCGTCAGGAGCCGACCGTGCCGGTCGTCGGCGGTGATGGTCGGGACATCGTCCTCAGCGAGCAGGAGACGGTCATCCTGCGGCTGTGGGCGAAGGGGCGACAGGACGTCGAGGTCGCCCGCGAACTGCGCGTGTCACCGCGCACCCTGCGCCGCACGGTGTCCGCGCTGCTGCGCAGGCTCGGCGTGAACAGCCGCTTCGAGGCCGGGGTCGTGGCGGCCCGCTCACCCCGGCTCCTCGAGGGCGCGGGGCACCCGCCGATCCCCGCCTGACGCGCCCGCCCCCTGCCCCCAGGCCGCCGCAACCTTCCTTCCCACGACACCGAGGAGTCCCTGTGTCCACCACGCCCGCCCCTTCCTCCATCGACACGCTCCACGGCCCGCCGCTGCCCGTCCTGGGCGCCGACGTGCGCGTACCCCTCGTCACCGGGGGCGAGGTGTCCTACGGGGCGCTCGACTACGCGGCGAGCGCCCCGGTCCTGAGCAGCGTCTGGGACGACGTCAGCGCCTACATGCCCTACTACGGCAGCGTGCATCGCGGGGCCGGCCACCTGTCGCAGCTGTCCACCGACCTGTTCGAGCAGGCCCGGCGGACGGTCGGCGAGTTCCTCGGCTGCCGGCCGGACGACGAGGTCGTGTTCACCCGCTCGACCACCGACTCGCTGAACCTGCTGGCGGCCGCGCTCCCGGCGGGGACCCAGGTCTACGTCTTCGAGACCGAGCACCACGCCGCCCTGTTGCCGTGGCCGCGGGCGCAGCGCACCGTGATGCGGGCTCCGAGCAGCGCGTACGAGGTCGTGGAGATCGTCGCCGAGACGCTGGCGGGCCACGACCCGCGGCGACCCGGCCTCGTCTGTGTGACGGGCGCCTCCAACGTCACGGGCGAGATATGGCCCGTCGAGTCGATCACGGAGGTCGCCCACGCGGCCGGGGTGCGCGTGGCGCTGGACGCCGCCCAGCTGGTGCCGCACCGACCGGTGGACGTCGCCGGACTGGGCGTGGACTACGTCGCGTTCTCGGGCCACAAGATGTACGCGCCGTTCGGGGCGGGGGTGCTGGCCGGGCGCGCGGACTGGCTCGGCGCGGCGGCACCGTACCTGGCCGGGGGCGGAGCGAGCAGGCGTGTCGTGCACGGGGCCGGCGCGCTGTCCGTGGAGTGGCAGCAGGGCGCCGCGCGGCACGAGGCCGGATCGCCGAACGTGGTCGGGGCGCACGCGCTGGCCTCCGCCTGCCGGGCGCTCACCTCGGCGGGCTTCGAGTCGCTCGCGGCGCGCGAGGAGGCCCTGCTGCGCCGGACCCTGGCCGGACTGACCGCGATCGAGGGGGTCACGGTGCTGTCCTTGCTGGGCGGATCGGCGCCGCGGGTCGGCGTGATCAGCTTCGTGGTCGAGGGCTGGAACAGCGCCCACCTGGCCGCGGCGCTCTCGGCCGAGTACGGCATCGGGGTACGCGACGGCATGTTCTGCGCCCATCCCCTGGTCCGCGGCCTGCTCGGCAACGCGCCCGACCACTCCGACGAGTGCGGGGCCCCCGAGCCGCTGGCGCCGGGCGAGCGACCGGTGAACGCGGTGCGGGCCAGCTTCGGCGCCGGCACGCCCGTGGAGCACCTGGACCGTCTGGTGGCCGCCGTGGCGGAACTCGCCCGCGACGGGGCCCGGTGGACCTACCGCACGGAGGCGGGGCGCTGCGTCCCGGTGCGCTGAACCGGGAAACGCGCGCAGTGCCCGCCTGCCGGACGGCAGGCGGGCACTGCGGTTTCCATCGGGGTTTCCGATTGAATACGCACGCATTCTTTCCGCCCGCGCATTTCAACGCCGCAAACAATTCACCGGAACACAAATGAACCGCCCTTTGCGAGGGCTCGGAGCGGGGTGAAACTCCGGGCCCGCTCCCACCCTTCGATCACCCGCTGTGATCAGCGTCGGCGGACGGAGGCTCAGTAGGTGGGCATCGCCGGGTCGATCCGCTGCGCCCAGGCCAGGATGCCCCCGCCCAGGTGGACCGCGTCCCGGTGACCGCTGCGCTTGACCACGGCGAGGACCTCCGCGGAGCGGATGCCGGCCCGGCACAGCAGCACGGTCCTGCGGTCCGCGGGCAGCCGTGCGGCGGCGTCGCCGTGCAGGAACTCCCCCTGTGGGACGAGCACCGAGCCCGGCACGTGGGCGAAGGCGTACTCGTCCGGCTCGCGGACGTCGACCAGGTTGACCGGCGCGTCCGCGTCGAGCAGTTCCTTCAGCTGCTCCGCGGAGATCGTGGACTCCCGCGCGGCCTCGGTCGCCTCCGGCGAGAGCAGCCCGAAGAAGGGCTCGGCGGCGGTGGGTTCGGCCGGGCGCGCGGCCCGCTCGTGCGGGCGCAGCGGTACGGTCGCGCACGTGCCGGCCATGGCGTCGTACTTCATCACCCGGCCGACCAGCGGCTCGCCCTGACCGGTGAGCAGCTTGACCACCTCGGTGGCCAGGGCGATCCCCAGCCAGGCGCCGACCACCTTCAGCGTGCCGGACATGCCCCGGAAGTAGGGGGCGGGAGGCTTCGGGAACAGGTCCCTGAGGCCCGGGCCGTGCCGGTCCCAGAAGACCGAGACGCGCCCTCCGGTGGCCCCCATGGAGCCCCACACGAAGGGGATGCCCGCCTCGGCGCACACGTCGTCGACGAGTTGGCAGCGGGCCGGGTCCTCCCCCGCGCACACCACGAGGTCGTAGTCCTGGACCAGTTCGCGCGCGCGGGGCAGCTCGAACCGGTCCTCCACCACGGTGCGCACGAACGGATGGGTGCTCCCGAGCGCGCGGGTCCAGGCCGTGGCCCGGTCCGCGGGCTCCGCGTCCGGAAGTCCGAGGTAGTGGTCCCACGGATTCATGGGCGAGCCGTCGGAGACACCGATCAACCCCACGCCGGAGTCGGCGAGATGGGCGATGAGCGGGGCGCCGATCTCGTCGGCGCCGACGACCAGGACCCGGCCACCGGCGAGTCGGCGCTGCCCCTCGGCGCCGTGTCCCGCGCGTATCAGCTGGTGGGCCTGGCGGCGCGTCTCTCCGGCGGGCAGGGTGGTGGCGGGTCGCGCCAGCGGGGGGATCGGCATGCGGGTCTCCTGTGGGTGTGCGGGAGCGGTCACGGCTGCTGGTCGTCGGTCTCGGCGGCCCAGTCGGGTACGTGCAGGATCTCCAGCACGGCGGCCCCCCAGTTGAAGCCGTAGCCGGTGCCGGCGAGCACCACGCGGTCGCCGGCCTCCAACTGCCCCGTGGTGATGAGGTGGTCGAGGCCCGCGACCTGGTCGCCGGAACCGAGGTGGCTGACCTGGCGGCCGAAGTCCCAGGTGGTCCGCTCCCGGCCCACCCCCATGTCGGCCAACATGTTCCACCAGCGCACGGTCTGGCCGTTGTGGGGCATCACGAACCTGCGCACGTCCGCGGCGTCGGTCTTCGCCTCGTCCAGGGCCTGTTCGATACAGCCGCCGATGCCCCCCGCGATCCGCAGGGAGATCGCCTCCAGGTCGTCGAGGTTCCTGCGCATGAAGTCCGTCTTGCGCGCCCGCATGTTCAGCGGCTTCTCCCCGGACGCCGGGGCGTCCTTGAGGCCGCGTCCGCGGTACATGTGCTCCAGGGCGGGGTCGGAGGTCAGTGCGCAGGACAGGACCTTGGCGAAGCCGGGCTTGCGGCCGAGGAGCAGGGCCGTGCCGCCGTCCGCCATCACCGTGCCGCTCTCGGTGCGGAAGCGGTCGAAGCCGGGCGGGCAGAACCGCTCGCCCGTCGTGATGAGGACGGTGGCGTCCTCGTCCTGTCCGGCGAGGTGTCCGGCCGCCAGTGCCAGGGCCGCCATTCCGCCGTTCGACTTCTGGTCGACCTCGACGGCCGGGGCGCTTCCCCCGACGGTGTGGTGCTGGATGTAGGAGGAGGGCGTCCACATGTCCTGGCCCTGGAAGTAGGCGCTGGCGTGGAGCAGCAGGCGCACGTCGCCCGGTGCCGTCGCGTCCCCGGCGCGTTCGAGCGCCTGGCGGGCCGCGGCCACGGCCAGGTCGGGGGCGAACGCGTCATCGGAGACCGTGACCCCGAGGAGGGCGTTGGCGGTGTACTCGGCGGAGGCGTAGCGCCCGTCCCGTACCGCCTCTTCGAGGTCGAGCCGGCGGCCCAGCCGTACGCCCAGGGACGTGAGGTAGATGTCGTTGAGGATCATGTCGGGACCTTTCGGACGTGCAACGGTGGTTTCGCGGCGGATCGGTGGGACCGGGCCGCCGCGCGGAGTGCCTCACAGATAGGCCCCTCCGGTGGTCTCCAGGCGCTCCCCGGTGATCCACCTGGCCTGCTCCGAGGCCAGAAAGGCGACGGCGTCCGCCACGTCCTCGGGCTGCCCGAGCCGTCCGAAGACGGTCAGTGCCGCCGCGGCCGCCGCGTCCTCGGGGTGCGCGCGCATGCGCGCGCGGTGGAAGTCGGTCTCGATCAGCCCCGGGGCGACGGTGTTGACCGTGATGCCGCGCGGGCCGAGCTGCGCCGCGAGGGAGCGGCTGAACGCCTCCAGCGCCCCCTTGCTCATGGCGTACGGCAGGACGTGCGGGTGCGCGATGCGGTTGGCGACCGAGGAGACGTTGACGATCCGTGCCCCGTCGCGCAGCAGCGGCAGGAGCCGCTGGACGACGAAGACGGGGGCCTTCACGTTGACGGCGAAGACCCGGTCCAGGTCCGCGCCGGTGACGTCGGTGATGTCGGCGCGGCAGCCCACGCCCGCGTTGTTGACCAGTACGTCGAGCCCGCGGTCCCCCGTGCGCTCGACCAGGCCCTCCTCGACGCGGGCGGCCAGGGTGGCGATGGCCTCCTCGTCCGCCAGGTCCGCGCGCACCGCGAAGGCGTCCCCGCCGGCGGCGCGCACCGCCGCCACGGTGGCCTGGGCCGCCTCGTCGTCCCGCCCGTAGTGGACGGCCACGACCCGGCCCGGTCCCGCGAGCCGTTCGACGACGGCCCGGCCGATGCCCCGGCTGCCACCGGTTACCAGTGCGGTGCGCGGTGCGGTGTCCGCTGTCACAGTTGCCTCCTGGAGGAGTGTGGGATGGGGGCGTCCTTCACGGGCGGGCGAGGAGCGCGGAGAGCACGCGTTCCAGGCACGCCTCCGGTGCCGGGTCGAGGCTTTCGGCCCGCCACGCGACGAAGCCGTCCGGGCGCACGAGGAGCGCCCCGCTGTCGCGGATACCCGCCTCGGCGGTCCAGGCACCGTCGTCGATGCGGTGCCCGTCGGCCGGTACGCCGCCCAGGGAGGCCGCGGCCTTGTCCAGGGCGTCGAGCCAGGACGTCCCCGTGGGTCCGGTCAGGAGGGTGAAGCGTCCGTCCACCAGGTCGAGCGTCGAGCGGACGCCCTCTTCCCCGGGCAGCCAGCGGTGCGGCAGGCGGGAGCCCGGTGCCCCGTCCAGGTTGCGGGCCACGTCCTCGGTGGAGGGCGGCTCCGCCCCGGCGCCGAGCACGGCGGCGGAGGCGTAGCGGTAACCGAGGTGCACCACGGGGGCGTTGAGCGCCCCGGCCGCCGCTCTGCGCGCGCGGCCCTCGGGCCCGGTCGCCCAGTGCAGGGAGGGGTCCTTCAGGCGCAGCGTCGACTGTTCGAGGGCGGACCGGGCGACGGGCAGGCGTTCGGCCTCGTAGGTGTCGAGGAGCGCCTCGTGTGCCGTCCCGTGCAGAACCTGGGCCAGCTTCCACGCGAGGTTGTGGGCGTCGGCCACTCCCGTGTTCATGCCGAAGGCGCCGACGGGCGGGATGGCGTGGGCCGCGTCCCCGGCGAGGAAGACGCGCCCGGAGCGGAACCGGTCGGCGACCAGGCCCCGGACCTGCCAGGGCAGGATGCTCACCACCTCGGGGGTCACGCCGGTGTCGCGGCCGAGCGCGGCCCGGATGCGCTCGGCGCACCGTTCGGGCGTGAAGTCGGCGGCCTTCGTGCCGGAGGCGCGGGGGTAGCGGAAGTGGTAGATCCACTCGGTGTCGCCGTCGACGGGGAGCAGCCCGCCGGGCGCTTCGGGGGTGGTGATGTCACACACCACGAAGGTGTGGCCGCGGGTCAGGGCGGACAGGTCGGCCCGGAAGAGCACGCTGATCAGGGGGTCGCCGATGACGCCGGGTCCGCTGGTGCCGATCCCCAGCCGGTCCCGGACCCCGCTGCGCGCTCCGTCGGCGGCGACCAGGTAGCGGGCCCGGATCTCGCGGGCCCCGCGACCGTCCGCGACCCGCGCGGTCACCCCCTCCTCGTCCTGGGTGAGGTCACGCAGTTCGGTACCGAACTCGATCCGCGCCCCGGCCTCCCGGGCGGCCCCGATGAGCACGCGGTCCAGCCGCCCCTGGGGGCAGGTGCCGCGCAGGCTCTGCGGGGTCAGCCCGGCGTAGGCGTCGTCACGGGGCGGCGTCCGCCGCGCCTCCTCGTCGAGGTCGGCGTCGGCGAGCGTGGGCGCGGCGAACATCTGCAGGCCGCTGCCGGTCATGTCCACGCACTGGGCGTCCACGGCGTCGGCGAGGCCCACGGCGCGCAGGATCTCCACGGTGCGCGGGCCGATCCCCATCGCGCGCGGGTGCGCGGGCGGGGCATGGTGCCGTTCGACGACCGTGCAGGGGATGCCGGCCCGGGACAGGAACAGGGCGGTGCACAGCCCCACCGTGCTGCCCCCGACGACCAGTACGCCGGGGTTCTCGTTGGGCATGGGTGTTCCGCTCCAATCAGGGGAGGTCGGGGGCGGGGGCCGCGCCGGGGGCGGGGGCCGCGTCGAAGGCGGGGGCCGCGTCGAAGGCGGGGGCCGCGTCGAAGGCGGGGGCCGCGTCGAAGGCGGGCATGTGCGGGGCGCCCGGGTCCCAGGAGGCCACGAAGCGCGGCTGCCGGGAGGCGTCCATCATCTCCAGGTCGACACCGAGGCTCTCGACCTTGTGGTAGGTGTACGGCCGGCCCAGCGGGCAGGCGCTGAACTCCTGGTCGAAACCGGCTTCGGACAGCCGTGCGGAGCTCGCCGTCACGTCCTCGGTCCAGTAGCCGAGGTGGTGGCAGCGAGCGCCCAGGGTCGAGTCCCAGGGGCTGCCCTCGGGGCCCTGGACGAGTTCGATGTAGGGCGGCCCGCCGCGGGTGAAGGCGAGCCGGTAGTCCCACTCGCCGAGGGAGTCCTCCAGGATTCCCGACCACTCGGCGCCGACGCTGCGCGTCAGGTCGTCCATGGCCCGCTCGATGTCGGGCACGACGAAGCACACGTGGTAGAACACGGCTCAGGCCAGCTTCTCGATCACGTTCAGCACTTCGGCGGGTACGGGCATGGCAAGGGCCTCGTCGGCGAGCGCCCTGGCCCGCTCGCGGTAGGTCTCCCGGGTCAGCAGGTCCTCCGCGGCACCGGCCAGCGCGTCCGGGGTGTCGTCGCCGGGCAGGATGCAGCGGGCGGAGCCGTAGGCGGCCAGGCGCTGCGAAGGGGCCACGAGCTTGGGCATGTTGGGCACGAGGAGCTGCGGGATGCCGTGGACCATCCCGGTCAGCGCGGTGCCGCCGCCCGCGTGGTGGACGAGCAGGTCGCAGGTCGTCGCCACCGTGTCGAAGGGCAGCCAGCCGACCTTGGTGCCGGCCGCCGCGCTCAGCTCGTCGGCGACCGCGGCCGGTGCGCTGACCAGCAGCTCGGCCTCGAGGGGAGCCAGCTTGCGGACCAGATCGACCAGGTAGTCGAAGAAGTAGCCGGGGGCCGTCTTGGTGCCGGCGGTGATGGCGACCCGGGGCGCGGACCCCTTGGCGTACATCCACGGCTCGATCAGGGGCTGCTCGTTGCAGGGAATCCACCGCATCGAGATGCCCTGCGGGGCCTCGGGGTCGCGCACGCTGGGCGGGCAGACGTCGATCCACAGCGACTGGTCCGGGATGCCGTCCAGGCCCAGGGCCTCGAGTTCGGGCCGCATCTCGATCTCGGCGGCCACGTCGACGACCTGCGGCTCACCGGAGTCCCACGCCTGGCGCACGTAGGGCACGCCGATGCGCGCGGCCAGGACGGCGGCCGAGTAGGTGAGCGTGCCGCCCACGACGACGTCGGGGCGCCACGTACGGGCCAGTTCGAGGAGGGGCTCCTGGTAGAGCGCCGCCATGCGGCCGAAGGCGTGGCCGATGGACCGCATCCGCACGTCGGGGTCGTCGGACGGGGGGACGGGCGTGCCGTCCCGGTCGGTGGTGATGTGGTGGCGGATGGGGACGTCGGAGACGCAGACACCGGCGAGTCCCGCGCCGGCGATCGCCGACATCGTCTCCTGGTTGGAGGCGACGAGCACCTGGTGACCGGCGTTGCGGGCCGCCGTGGCCAGGGGGGTGAGCGCGTAGACGGTGGCGGGGCTGCCACCGGTGACGAAGAGGATGCGCAAGGGAAGACCTCACTCGGAGTCGGGAAGGGTGGGCGGGGGGGGGGGGGGCCCAGGGA
>NZ_KL647056.1 GCF_000725545.1 Streptomyces exfoliatus
GGAAGCTGTGGCGGTACAGCGGTACCGGGACCGGTCTGTACGGTGCGCGCGTGACGATCGGTACGAGCGGCTGGCAGAGCTTCAAGGGCCTGTACTGAGAAGCTGAGTGAGTGATCGAGGGCCCGGCCGTCCCACGGCCGGGCCCTCAGCCGTCTCCCGGAGCGGGATCAGGCCGTTCGGCCGAGGCGGGCCGCGATGGTCCGTGCGCAGGCCAGGGACTCGGTGTGGGTGGTGTCGATCGTGAGGTCGTACTCGACTCCCTCGTGGACGATCCCGGCCTGCTGGGCGGCCATGCCGGGCGTGCGGTCGCCCCGGGCGATCTCGCGGCCCGCCGCCACCGTGGGATCGCAGTGGACGCCGACCCACAGGGTGGGCAGGTCGCCGAGGGTGTCGCGCCAGCGGGTCTGGGAGGCCGCGCCGCCCAGGAAGACGTCGTCGATGATGATCCGGGCGCCCGCGCGGGCCATCGTCACCACGCCCTGTGCCCAGGCCGCCTCCAGCGTCCGGAAGTCCTCACCGACGCTGACCCCGCCGTCCGCGTCGAACACGATCCCGCCGTCCGCGTCCCGCATCCTCGCGGGCAGGGCGTCGACGAACGAGTCGCAGCCGAACGTCAGCCATGGGTCGGGCAGTACGGACTGCAGGCACCGTACGATGCCGGACTTGCCCGAGCTGGAGGCGCCGTTGAGGATGATCATCCGAGTCGTCACCGCGCCACAGTAGGGCGGTGAAGGGCACCGGGTAAACGGAGTTTCAGCGGGCCGAGGGCATGCTCGCCGCTTCCACCGGCGAGCCGGACGTCACCACGCGCGACGGCGACCTGTGCAGCTTCAGGGCCACGGCCGCCGTCGCCAGGCCCACCGCCGTCATCGCCGCGCCCGCCCAGGCCGTGGAGGCGAAGCCGAGGCCGGCGTCGATGACGGTGCCGCCGAGCCAGGGGCCGCCCGTGTTGCCGAGGTTGAAGGCGGCGGTGGTGGTGGCGCCGGCGAGGGTGGGGGCGGCTCCGGCGACGTTGAACATGCGGGCGTTGAGCGCCGGGGCGGTGTAGAAGGCGGAGACACCGAGGAGGAACGTGAGGACGATCGTGGCGGTCGGGCTGGTCGCGAAGAGGGCCAGGGCGACCAGGAAGACGGTGGAGGCGGCGATGCCGGTGAGCATCACGCCGAAGAGGTGGGCGTCGGCGACCCGGCCGCCGATCGTCGTACCGACGACGGCGCCGATGCCGAAGAGGCCCAGGACGCCGGAGACCCAGCTCTTGTCGAGGCCGGAGACGTCGGTGAGCAGCGGGGCGAGGTAGGAGAAGGCGCAGAAGACGCCGCCTGCCGCGAGTGCGGTGACGACGACGGAGAGGAGGACCTGGCGGTCGCGGTAGATGGCCAGTTCCCGCTTGAGGCGGGGCTTCTCCTGGGGGAGGGGGATGCGGGGGATGCGGGTCACCACGCCCACGAGCGCGATGGCGGAGGCCGCGCCGACGGCCCAGAACGCGGAGCGCCAGCCGAGGTGCTCGCCGAGGAACGCGCCCGCCGGGACGCCGAGGACGTTGGCGATGGACAGGCCGCCGATCATGACGGCCATGGCGCGGGCGCGTGAACCCACCGGGACCATGGCGATGGCGACGGCGGCGCCGACCGCCCAGAAGCCGGCGCAGGCGAGGGCGCTCACGATGCGCGAGGCGAAGAGGATGGCGTAGTTCGGTGCGAGCGCGCCCGCTATCTGTCCCAGGCCGAAGACGGTGATGAGGGCGATCAGGGTCGTCTTGCGGGGGAGCCGGAGCGTCGCCACCGCGAGGAGGGGGGCGCCGATGACCATGCCGATCGCGAAGGCGGAGATGAGGAGGCCGGCGCGGGGGATGGAGACGTTCATGTCCTCCGCGATGGGCGGGAGCAGGCCGGACAGCATGAACTCGCTCGTGCCGAGTGCGAAGACGGAGAGCCCCAGGATGTAGACCGCCAGCGGCATGCGGGCGCCGGGGGTGGGTGGCTCGGCGGCTGACGCGGTGCGCCCGGTCCCGGATGTCGAAGACTCGGTGGGCTGGGCGGCCTGGGCGGGCTCGGCGGGATCGGCGGAGGGAGACGGCATGACATGCGTCAACCGGGGATTTGTCCCTGTCATTCCGTCCGCACGGCTCGTCTCGGCATGTGGGACCGGAAAGGCCGCCCGGTCCGGATCCGGACCGGGCGGCCGTCATGCGGGGCCTCTGCTCAGCAGAGGCAGGGCTCGGCTCCTCCGCCGAGCATGGTGACGTCCCGGGCGCTCAGTGCGCCGGCGTACGCCTGGATCTCGTCCACGTCGCCGTGCAGGTACTCGCCGGGGCCGTCCGCGGTGAGGCCGCGGCCGACCTGCAGCGGTCCGGTGCCGTGCCAGGTCCGCGGGACGATCGCGGTCGCCTCCGCGTCGGTGTACCCGTCGAGGTACAGCTTGACGGTGTCGTCCGTGTCGTCGTACACGACGGCCAGACGGTGGCCCTGGCCCTCGCCGCCGTCCGCCGGCACGATCTGCGAGACGATCCGCTCGGGCGCGCCGGGCCCGTCCCGCTCCGGCACGACGAGCTGCCAGGCCTGGGCGGACGGCTCGTAGCGCACCTTGAAGGCGTCGGTGTGCTCACCCGGCACGGACAGCACGGTCATCGGGCCGGCCGGTTCGTGGTCCGCGAGGCGGACCGCCACGCCGATGCTGAAACTGTCCGAGGTGTCCACGACCGGCCCGTCGGCGGAGGCATGACCGCCTGCGCCGTCCAGGGTCAGATGACCGTCTCCGACCAGCGCGTACGGCACGACCGGGCAGTCGGGGTCGAGGTCGGGGACGCAGGAGCCGTCGGGCCCCCGGTGAAGGGTGGCTCCGGCGGCGAGCCGCAGCGGTGCGCCGTCCCGCTCCCCGGGGCTCGCGCCGTCCGTCGCGGTCTCCAGGGCCCAGTGGGCGAGCGGCTTCGGCTGCCGGTGGGCGAGCCGGGTCGCCTCGCCGGAGACGACGACGCGGTCGTGGACCTGCACGCCGCCGATGTCGCCCCGCCAGTGGTGACCGTAGCGGGATCCGTTGAGGGCCCGGCCGAGCTGGAACGCGCCGGTCGCCACGGCGGGTGAGGCCTGGGCGGGGGTGCCCGCCGCGCGCCCGTCGACGTACAGCTGGGCGCGGCCGGTCTCGGTGTCGTAGAGCCCGAGCAGGTGGGTCCACTCGCCGGTCTCAGGGGTGCCGCCCGACACCTGCGCATCGCCGAGGGTGAAGGACCAGGCGGCGCCGGAGTCCTCCGCGCGCAGGCCGAGGGTGAAGGCGTTGCCGTCGGCGGTGTCCTGGCTCGCGACCGTCATGGTGCGGTCGGTCCGCGCGGGGCGGACCCAGGCGCTGACGGCGAAGGTCTTTCCGGTGTCGACGGCCGGGGCGTTCGTGGTGAGGAAGCCCTGGACGCCGCCGTCGAGCGCGGCCGTGGCGGTGAGGGAGGTGCGGGCGGGCGCGGGGCGGCCGAAGGTGACGCCGGTGCCGGCCCGGGCGGCCGTGCCCGTCTCGGCGGCGGCGCTCGTGGATCCGGCGGGGTCGGCCAGCTTCCAGTGCGCGACGGGGGCGCGACCGGAGTTCACGAAGAACCAGTGCGTGGCGTTCGTGCTGACGCGTCCGGCCCGGTCGACGGCCCGGACGCTCAGGTAGTCCGGGCCGGACTTCTGCGGCAGGAAGCGGATGGTCGCGGCGCCGCCGGGCTCGTCGGGACGGGCGGTCGCGTAGGGGCCGCCGACGAAGCCGTACTCGTACGCGACGACGTCGGGCGACGGGGAGTCCACGACGAAGGAGCCGTAGACGCCGACGCCGTCCCGGTACTGCTGTTCCGGGTACTCCTCCGAGGTGACGACCGGCTTCTCCGGGCTCACCCGGTCGATCACGAACCGGCAGGCCGCCCCCGTGGCCTCGGAGCTCCACGCGGAGACCGCGGTGCCGTCGTTCGCGCGGACGTGCCACGAGACGACGGTGTCCGCCGGGACGTCCGACGGGAGCTGCCAGCGCTGGGCGGCTCCGGAGGACAGTGGGTACGAGGCGTGGGTGCGGCGCTGCTCGACTCCGGCCGCGTCCGTCCACCAGGCCTCGAACTCGCCCGCGACCGTGTTGGCCTCGGCGGGCTGGTTGTCCTCCTCCGGGTCGTGCAGCACGGCCGTGACGACGGGTGCCGTCGCCACGTACGCGGGCGCGTCGCCGGTGGCGCAGGCCTTGAAGTTCGTCTGCAGATCCTGGACGAGCGGTTGTGCCGGCGGCAGGTTCTCCGCCGCGTGTGCGGTGCCGGGCAGGGAGGTGACGACCGCGGCCATCGCGACCACCGTGCCCCACCCCGTGTACGGCCGTCTTCCGGTGGGTCTTGTCCGATCGGACTTCTGCCTGAACAAAGCGTCCCTCCCCCTCATGGCGTGCACGGCTGGTGATCACGGGCCATGCGTGCTGGAGGCTAACAAGGGCGCCGGTAGGGGAAGTAGCGATTTTGGGCTCGGCCGTCTCAGGCCGGCGGCGCCGTCAGCTCCTTCAGTTCCCTCTCCATGTTCTCCCGTGCCGTCTCCTCCCAGGCCGCCGCCCCGTACGGGGTGTGGAAGAGCCGGGGGAGGGAGAGGAGGTGGCGGAGGACGGCGGCGCGGCCCTCGCGGAAGGCTTCCTCGGGGACGAAGGCGTATTCCTCGCGGATCGCCTCCGTATACCCCCTGTAGGTATCGGGGGCGGTGGCGAGGATGGCGAGGTCGGCGTCGCAGAGGGTCTCGCCGTTCAGGTCGCCTGGGTCGGGGTCGTGGGTGACGGTGAGGCGGACCAGGCGGGCCACCTCCGCGACCTCGTGCGGGGTGAGCCCGGCCTCGGTGAGGGCTCTTTCGGCCAGGACCGCCGAGCGTTCCTCGTTCTCCGAGCGGTCCGGGCGGTAGACCGCGTCGTGGAACCAGGCGGCCAGTCGGACGAGCTCCAACTCGCCGCCCTCGCCGCCCTGGTCGGTCAGTTCGTCGATGCGGTGGAGGACCGCCCGCAGGTGGTCGACCGTGTGGTAGCGGCGCTGGGGCTCGGCCCAGCGGGACAGCAGGTTCCGGCCGTACGGGGTGGGGTCGGGGCCCTCGCGGCCGGAGCGGGCGGCGAGCAGGGTGGCGTTCCAGCGCTGGAGGAGTGCGGGGTCCTGGTCTGCGGTCATGGGGGCATTCTGCCCGCCGGGTGGGGCGGAAGGGGTGCTTCTCCCGCGTCGTCGGTGGTGTCCTCACCTCGCTCTTACATACCCCCCATGGGTATGCTACGGTGCACCGCACAGGTACCCCCTAGGGGTATGCCCCGGGTTCGCCTCGGGGTTCGTCGCGAGCGAAGGGTCAGGGCAATGTCAACCGTCAATCCCCGGCGCTGGTGGGCACTTGTCGTGCTCGCCGCCGCACAGTTCATGGTCATCATGGACACCTCGATCATCGGAGTCGCACTCCCCGAGATGCAGAAGGACCTGGGCTTCTCGCAGAGCGAGCTCCAGTGGATCTTCAACGCCTACGTGATCGTCTTCGGCGGTCTGCTGCTCCTCGGCGGACGCCTCTCCGACCTCGTCGGAGCCCGCAAGATCTTCGTCTCCGGCTGGGCCGTCATGATCGCCGGCTCCGTCGTGGCCGCCGCCGCGCAGACCGCCTGGGTCGAGATCGTCGGCCGCGCCGTCCAGGGCGTCGGCGGTGCGCTCATCGCGCCCTCCGCCATGACCCTGCTGATGATGCTTTTCATGCACGACCCGAAGGAGCTCGGCAAGGCGATGGCGCTCTACGGCGCCGCCGCACCCGCCGGCGGTACCGCGGGCGTCTTCCTCGGCGGTGTCTTCACCGAGTGGATGAGCTGGCAGTGGGTCTTCATCATCTACATCCCGATCGGCCTCGCCACCCTCGCCGCCACCAAGCTGCTCCCGAACGTCGAGTCCCGCCGCGGCTCCGTCGACATCCTCGGCGCCGTCGCCGTCACCGCCGGCCTCGCGCTCGCCGTCTTCGCCGTGGTCCGCGCCCCCGAGGTCGGCTGGGGCTCCACCGGCACGATCCTCCAGCTGATCGGCGCCGCCGTCCTCCTCGGCCTCTTCTTCGTGATCCAGAAGAGCATCAGCGAGCCGCTCATGCCGCTCAGCGTCTGGCGGGTCCCGCGCCTCGGCTCCGCCAACCTGGCCATGACGCTGCTCGGTGCCGCCTGGATCCCGATGTGGTACTTCCTCAACCTGTACCTGCAGCAGGTCCTCGGCTTCGGCGCCTTCGAGTCCGGAGCCGCGCTGCTCCCGATGACCGTGCTCCTCATGATCTTCATGACGGCCATCACCTCCCGGCTGATGATGAAGGTCGGCGCCAAGCCGCTCATCGCGGGTGGCCTGCTCGTCCTCGCCGCAGGACTGGTCTGGCTCGCCGCCGTCCCGCCGACCGGCAGCTTCCTCGTCGACGTCCTGCCGGCCTCGCTCGTCGCCGCGCTCGGCATGTCCCTCGCCTACATCCCGGCGATGATCGCCGCCATGTCCGGCGCCCCGCAGGAGCAGGCCGGTCTCGCCTCCGGCATCGTCAACACCACGTACAACGTGGGCTCCGCCCTCGGTCTCGCCGCGCTGACCGCCGTCGCCATGTCCCAGGGCGCCGACCAGCTCGGCAACCTGCCGAAGCTGACGGACGGTTTCTCGGCCGCCTTCATCGGCGCCGCCGTCGTCGCCGCCCTCGGCGGTGTGATCACCCTGCTCGTCATGAAGAGCGACAAGGCCGTCGCCGCCGAGGCCGCCGCCCCGGCACCGCAGGGCGAGAAGGTCTCCGCCTGAACCGCCCCGCCGCCCCGTCGCCCAGCGTCCGGGAGCATCCCCAGGGGCCGCCCGATGTCCGTCGCCGGACGTCGGGCGGCCCCTTTTCCGTATCAGGGAAGGAACGCCATGGAACTGAACACCCGCGCCGTGCACGTCTTCAACGAGCCCTTCCAAGGGGGGAGTTGGCCGCTCTCCGTGCCCCTCGTGCAGTCCTCCGCCTTCGCCTTCGACTCCGCCGCCGAACTGGCCGAGGCCATGGCGGGGCCCGACGGGCAGTACGTCTACAGCCGCCGCGGCAACCCGACCGTACGGGCCCTGGAACAGACCCTCGCCGGGCTCGAGCAAGGCGCCGGCGCCATCGCCTTCGCCTCGGGCATGGGGGCCATCAGCGGGGTGCTGCTCGCCCTCCTGCGCCCCGGCGACCGGGTGGTGGCCCAGCGCTGCCTGTACGGGGGCAGCCACGCCGTCCTGTCGGACCTTGCCGAGCGGTACGGGATCGAGGTCGTACGGATATCGGGCGACGACCCGGCCGAGGTCGAGGCCGCCGCCGTGCACCCCGCGACCCGCCTGCTGCTCCTGGAGACCATCGCCAACCCGACCGGCCAGGTGCCCGACCTGCCGGGGCTGCTCGCCGCCGCCCGCGCGCTCGGGGTGACGAGCGTCGTCGACAACTCGCTCGCCTCGCCCGTCCTCTGCCGCCCCCTCGAACTCGGCGCCGACATCGTCGTCCACTCGACGACCAAGTACCTCTCAGGGCACTCGGACGTCCTCGGCGGCGCCGCGGTGTTCGCGGACGACGAGCTGCGCCGCCGCGTCTGGCCCCGCACGGTCGAACTGGGCGCCTGTGCCGACCCGTTCGCGGCCTGGCTGACGCTGCGCGGGATGGCCACGCTGCCGCTGCGGATGCGGGAGCACTGCGCCAACGCCGCCGCCCTCGCCGAGCGGCTCGAAGGCCACGCGGGCGTCACGGCCGTCCACTACCCCTGGCTCGCGGGCCACCCCTCGTACGCCGTCGCCCGGAAGGTGCTGTCGGGCGGTGGCGGGCTGCTCTCCTTCGAGCTCGCGGGCGGCCGGGAGGCCGGCCGGGCCTTCATCGAGCGTGTACGGGTGGCCCGGCTCGCGCTCTCCCTCGGCGGGGTGGAGACGCTCGTGACGCATCCGGCGTCCACCTCCCACCGGGAGCTGGACGGGGCGGCGCTCGCCGCCGCCGGGATCGCCCCGGGGCTCGTGCGGATGTCCGTCGGCATCGAGGGCCTCGAAGACCTGTGGCGTGACGCCGAACAGGCCCTCTCCCGGACGTAGTTCAGGCTTCTTTTGGGTTGACAAAATAAATGGTTGATTCGTAGATTGGGGGCTGCCAGGGAAACACCACTCCTAGGTCAAGGGGGGCGCGCGATGCGCTACTTCGAGGACTTCCGGCCCGGCGACGTCCACGAGCTGGGCACCGTCACCGTCACGACGGAGGAGGTGCTGGAGTTCGGCAGGCGCTTCGACCCGCAGCCCTTCCACACGGACCCCGCGCGCGCGGAGCGGTCACAGTTCCGCGGCCTGATCGCGAGCGGGTTCCACACCCAGGCGATGTTCATGCGCCGCTACGTCGACGGACTGCTCGCCTACAGCGCCTGCATGGGCTCGCCCGGCATCGACGAGGTCCGCTACCTGCGGCCCGTCCGCCCGGGCGACGTCCTCACCGCGCGCGTCGAGATCCTGGGCTCCACCCCGTCGCCGTTCAATCCCGCCACCGGCACCGTCAAACCGCGGTGCACGCTCGTGGCCGCAGACGGGACGGCCGTGTTCAGCATGATCCTGCACAGCATCTTCCGCCGGCGCCCCGCCGACTCCGAGGCCGACCATCTGTCGTCGATGCCCGCGGCCGAGGACCCCGTCGCGTGCGCGCGACCGGCCAAGACCTGTGTCCCGGTCATGAGCGCCTGACGGAACCGTCCTTCCGTCAGGCCCCTGAACACGGCCGTCCGTATCACCGGAAACCAAACCGAAGGGGGACCTCCTGTGGAGGCCGTATCCCGCACCGCCCAGTGGACCGCCGCCGCGCGCGCCCTGGAGACCGAGCGCGAGGACCGGCTGTTCGCCGATCCCTACGCGCGCACCGTCGCCGACGAGATCGGCTTCGAGCTGCTCGACCGCTACGACGGCGGCGGCATCGTGCCGTTCCTCGCCATCCGCACCACCTACCTCGACCGGGCGATCGTCCGGGCCGTGGAGGAGCGGGGCATCCGCCAGGTCGTCTTCCTCGCCGCCGGCATGGACACCCGCTTCTTCCGGCTGCCCTGGCCCGACGGCGTCACCGTCTACGAGCTCGACCGCCCGGCCCTCCTGGAGGCCAAGGCCGAGATGCTGAAGGACGAGCCGCAGCCCGCCGGCCGCACCCGGACCACCGTCCCCGTCGACCTCACCCAGGACTGGACCGGCCCCCTCAAGGAGGCGGGCTGGAAGAGCGAGGAACCCGTCCTGTGGGTCGTCGAGGGCCTGCTGTTCTTCCTGCCCGAGCAGGCCGTACGGACCCTCATCTCCACGCTCTCCGCGCACGCCGCCCCCGGCTCCGTGCTGCTCGGCGACGTCATCTCGAAGTCCGCCCTGGAGAACCCGCTCGCCCGCACCTTCATGAGCGCGCTCAAGGAGGACGGCAACCCGTGGCTCTTCGGCACGGAGGAGCCCGAGGCGCTGCTCGCCGACTGCGGCTGGGACGTACGGGAGGTCAGGCAGCCCGGTGAACCGGGCGCCGACTTCGACCGCTGGCCCTACCCGGTGCCGGCCAGGAACGTCCCCCGCGTGCCCCGCTCGTTCCTCTTCACGTGCGACCTGCCGGGTGCGACCGGTGCCGACTCGGGGGTGGCCGCGTGACCGCCCACCGGGGATCCGGGGGTCGTCCCCCGGGTCAGCCCAGTACGTGCGACCTGCCCACCCATCGACAGGAGGCGGCGGCATGAGCGCCCACGACTTCCACCAGAGGGTCATCACCGACGCGGGCGCGGCCGTCCGCGGCCTGACCGTCGCCCTCGGCGAGCGCCTCGGCCTGTACAAGGCGCTCGCGGCCGACGGCCCCCTGACCGCCGCGCAGCTCGCCGAGAAGACCGGCACCAGCGAGCGGTACATCGAGGAGTGGCTGCACGCCCAGCTCTCCGCCGGGTACGTCGAGCGGCACCCCAGCTCCCTCACGTACACGCTTCCCGCCGACCACGTCGAGGTGCTCGCCGACCCCAAGGCCGTCACGTACGCCGCCGGGTTCTTCACCGCCCTCAAGGCGCTGTACGCCACCGAGGACCTGCTCGTCGAGGCGTACCGCACCGGTGACGGCGTCGGCTGGGCCGAGCACGACGCGGCCCTCGACACCGGCATGGGCTCCTTCTTCCAGCCGACGTACGAGCACAAGCTCGTCCCGGACTGGCTGCCCGCCCTCCACCAGGTCACCGACAAGCTCGCCGCTGGCGGCACGGTCGCCGACGTCGGCTGCGGTGTCGGCCACACCACCCTCCTCATCGCGAAGGCCTTCCCGCAGGCCACCGTGCACGGCTTCGACTACTCGGAGGAGGCCATCTCCATCGCGCGGGAGCTCGCCGAGGAGGCCGGTCTCTCCGACCGGGTCGTCTTCGAGGTCGCCTCGGCCGACGACTACCCGGGCTCCGGCTACGACCTGGTGTGCTTCTTCAACGCCCTGCACGACATGGGCGACCCCGTCGCCGCCGCGCAGCACGTCCACAAGTCGCTCGACGCGGACGGCACCTGGATGCTCGTCGAGTCGAACGTCTCCCCGCAGGACGTCGACGCCCAGACGCCCGCGGCCCGCATGTTCATGGCCCTGTCCGCCGTGATGTGCCTGCCCGTCGCGGTCGCCCAGCGCGGCCCGCACGCGCTGGGCAACCACTCCGGCGAGAAGGCCTTCCGGGCCATCGCGGAGGAGGCCGGCTTCACCCGCTGGCGGCGCGCGACGGAGACCCCGGTGAACGCGGTCTACGAAGTCCGTCCCTGAAGCCACCGGGGCCCGGTCCCCCCGCGCCGGCGAACCGAGCCCCAATAAAAGAGGAGCCACGACCATGGGCGTGACCGCCCCCCTGCCCGTGACCGACCGGTTCATGGAGGTCCTGGAGCGGCTCAGCGAGCGCTCCGTCGAGGACTACTACAACCCGTACCAGACCTTCCAGTGGCCCGAGACGCTGGAGGAGAACTGCTTCTGGATGACGCCGGAACTGCTCACCGTCTACGGCACCGAGCACTACGACACCCTCGGGGAAGAAACGCTTCAGCGCCTGTCGAAGTGGGAGTCCATCAACTTCTACAGCCTGAACGTGCACGGCATCCGCGAGCTGCTCATCGAGGTCGTCGGCCGCATCCACATGCCCGGCTTCGAGGTCCCCTCGGACTTCTTCCACCACTTCATCGGTGAGGAGAACGAACACATGTGGTTCTTCTCCGAGTTCTGCCGCCGCTACGGCCACAAGATCTACGGCTCCACCGCCATGCGCGCCGACGCGGCCTGGGAACCCGAGGTCGAGAACTTCCTCGTCTTCACCCGCATCCTCTTCTTCGAGGAGCTCGTCGA
The DNA here is from genome assembly GCF_000725545.1 of Streptomyces exfoliatus. Classification (GTDB taxonomy): domain Bacteria; phylum Actinomycetota; class Actinomycetes; order Streptomycetales; family Streptomycetaceae; genus Streptomyces; species Streptomyces exfoliatus. The sequence continues at coordinate 11,295 of NZ_KL647056.1, forward strand.
CCACTACAACTCCCGGATGGCGAAGGACGACTCCCTCTGCCACACCATCCGCGAGGTCAACCGCATCCACCACCAGGACGAGTCCCGCCACATCGCCTTCGGGCGCGAGCTGGTCTCCCTCCTGTACGGCCGGATGTGCCAGGCGGTCGGAGCCGAGCGGGTCCGCGAGGTCGAGGCGTACCTCAAGCGGTACGTCGTCTACAGCACCAACTCGCTCTACAACCCCCACGTGTACCGCGACGCCGGCATCCCCGACCCGCTGGCCCTGCGCAACGCGCTGGTCGCCGACCCGAACCGCCGCGCCCACGAGCGCAAGGCGATCCGCAAGCCGCTCTCCTTCTTCCTGAAGACCGGGATCTTCTCCGACGACACCCTGCCCGTCGTCTGAGCGCGCTCCCGGGGCCTGTCAGCCAGGCCCGAGACCTCCCACCCGAGAGGTGAAGCCACCATGACCGTGACGACCCCCGCGACCGTCGGGGCAGCCCAGGGGCAGGCGAGGGGCCTGCCCTCGCTCGGCCCGGAGGGGACCCGCCTGCTGCGGCTCCTCGACGACACCTTCGAGAGCTGGGGAGTGACCGCGGGCGCCCGCCCGATGACCATGCCCCCGCTCCTGCCGGCCGCCGACCTGGCGAAGCTCGACTACTACGACAACTTCCCGCACCAGGCCGTCCTCGCCGCCCCGCTCGACCTGGAGGGGCGCGTCACCGCGCCCTTCGACGGCGAGCAGGGGCACTGGCCCGCCGCCGCGCTCGAACCGGCGGCGCTCGGACTGCCCTCCGCGTCCTGTTACGCCGTCTACCTCGACCACCAGGGCACCCAGGTCGCCGACGACACCCTCGTCACGATCTGCTCCTGGTGCTTCCGCAAGGAGACCCACTACGAGGGCATGCGGCGTCAGCTCGGCTTCCGGATGCGCGAGATCGTCGCCATCGGCGGCCGTGAGCACGCCGAGACGCACCTCGCCGACTTCACCGCCCGCATCCACGCCTTCGCCGCGGCGCTCGACCTGCCGCTGCACAAGGAGGCCGCCTGCGACCCGTTCTTCGACAAGGGCGGCTCGAAGGCGCTCCTCCAGCGGCTCACCCCGGTGAAGCACGAGTTCCTGTACGAGGACCTGGCCATCGCCTCGGTCAACACGCACCGGAACTTCTTCGGCGACCGCTGTGACATCACCCTGGAGTCCACCGGCGGCCCGGCCTTCACCAGCTGTGTCGCCTTCGGCCTGGAGCGATGGCTGTCCGCACTGACCCGGCGCCATGGCAGCTGGGAGTCCGCCCGCCGGGCGGTGCTCGACGCGAACGCCCGCATGCGGGCCGATGCGAGTGGCGCGGCCGGGCCGGTGATCTGACGTGCCGGCCCGTCCCGCCGCCCCGCCGGCGGGCGGCCTGGGGTGGGCGAACCTCGGCATGGACATCGTGTCCGTCAACCGTGTCCGCAGGCTCCTCGCCCAGTACGGGGAGCAGTTCTTCGAGCGGATGCTCACCCCCGGCGAGCTCGCCGACTGCCGCACCTCCTCCGGGCTCGACGTACTGAGCCTGTGCGGGCGGATCGCGGCCAAGGAGGCGGCCTTCAAGACCTTACGGGTCAGGGGCAGGTTCCTGCCCTGGCCGGACATCGTGGTGCGGCGCTCCGAGGGCGGCTGGCCGCTCGTGGAGCTGCACCGGTCCGCCGCCGAGATGGCCGCGGAGTCCGGCATCACCGAGATCACCGTGTCGATCAGCCACGACGTGGACTACGCGGTGGCGGTGGCCGCCCCGATCATCGCCCCCGCAACCCCCATCCAGTAGCAGCAAAAGGAGAGCAACCATGGCCGACGGCCTGCAGACGGTGAAGAACTGGATCCTCGAGCGTCACCCGGAGCGCGAGGACATCGCCTCCGACCTCGACCTGATCGAGAACCGGCTCATCGACTCGCTGTCCTTCGTCGAGTTCGTCTTCCTGCTGGAGCAGGAGAGCGGCACCGCCATCCAGATGGAGACCCTGGAGGTCGAGTCCATCCGCACCCTCGGCGCCATCGAGCAGCACTTCTTCGAGGCCGGGGCGCAGGCCCAGGTGGAGGTCCAGGCATGAGCCGCCGCCTCTTCACCTCGGAGTCGGTGACCGAGGGACACCCCGACAAGATCGCCGACCGGATCAGCGACACCATCCTCGACGCGCTCCTCGCCGAGGACCCGTCCTCGCGGGTCGCCGTCGAGACCCTGATCACCACCGGTCTCGTGCACATCGCCGGCGAGGTCACCACCACGGCGTACGCGCCGATAGCGAAGCTGGTGCGCGAGGCCGTCCTCGACATCGGCTACGACTCCTCCGCGAAGGGCTTCGACGGCGCCTCCTGCGGCGTCTCGGTGTCCATCGGCGCGCAGTCGCCGGACATCGCGCAGGGTGTCGACACGGCGTACGAGTCCCGGGTCGAGGGCGCGGGCGACGAGCTCGACGCCCAGGGCGCCGGCGACCAGGGCCTGATGTTCGGCTACGCCTGCGACGACACGGCCGAGCTGATGCCGCTGCCGATCGCGCTCGCCCACCGGCTCTCGCGCCGGCTGACCGAGGTCCGCAGATGCGGCACCGTGCCGTACCTGCGGCCCGACGGCAAGACGCAGGTCACCATCGAGTACGACGGGGACCGCCCGGTCCGCCTCGACACGGTGGTGGTGTCGTCGCAGCACGCCGCCGACATCTCCGTCGAGGGCCTGCTCACCCCGGACGTGCGCGAGTACGTCGTCGAGCACGTCCTCAAGGAGCTGGTCGAGGAGGGCGTCAGCCTGGAGTCCGACGGCTACCGGCTCCTGGTGAACCCGACCGGGCGCTTCGAGGTCGGTGGCCCGATGGGCGACGCGGGACTCACCGGCCGGAAGATCATCATCGACACGTACGGCGGGATGGCCCGGCACGGCGGAGGCGCCTTCTCCGGCAAGGACCCGTCGAAGGTGGACCGCTCGGCGGCGTACGCGATGCGCTGGGTCGCGAAGAACGTCGTCGCGGCCGGTCTCGCCCGCCGCTGCGAGGTGCAGGTGGCGTACGCGATCGGCAAGGCCGAGCCGGTCGGTCTCTTCGTGGAGACCTTCGGCACCGGCACCCTCCCGGACGAGAAGATCCAGGCGGCCGTGAGCGAGGTCTTCGACCTGCGGCCCGCGGCGATCATCCGCGACCTGGACCTCAAGCGGCCCATCTACGCGAAGACGGCGGCGTACGGCCACTTCGGCCGTGAGCTCCCCGAGTTCACGTGGGAGCGCACGGACCGCGTGGAGGCCCTGAAGAAGGCAGCGGGGGCCTGACATGCGTATCGCTGTCACGGGGTCCATCGCGACCGACCATCTGATGACCTTCCCCGGCTGGTTCAGCGAGCAGCTGCTCGCCGACCGGCTCGACCGGGTCTCCCTGTCGTTCCTCGCCGACAACCTGGAGGTCAGGCGTGGCGGAGTGGCAGCGAACATCGCCTTCGGACTCGGTGTCCTCGGCCTGCGTCCCGCCCTCGTGGGCGCGGTCGGCGCCGACTTCGAGCGGGTCTGGCTGAAGGACCACGGTGTGGACACCGACTCGGTGCGGGTCAGCGAGTCGCTGCACACCGCCCGGTTCGTCTGTACGACCGACCGGGCCCAGAACCAGATCGCCACCTTCTACGCGGGGGCGATGGCCGAGGCGCGCGAGATCGACCTGCGGGACGTCGTCGCGCGCACCGGCCGCCTTGAACTGGTCCTGGTCTCCCCGGACGACCCCGAGGCGATGCTCCGGCACACCCGCACCTGCCGCGACCTCGGGATCCCCTTCGCCGCCGATCCGTCGCAGCAGCTCGCGCGGCTCGACGGCGGGCAGGTGCGGGAGCTGGTGGACGGGGCCAGGTTCCTGTTCACCAACGAGTACGAGACGGCGCTGCTCCTGGAGAAGTCGGGCTGGACGGAGGCGGAGGTGCTGCGCCGGGTCGGGACCTGGGTCACCACCCACGGCGAGGCGGGCGTCCGCATCCGCGGCGAGGGCCGGGAGCCGCTCGCGGTGCCCGCCCTGGAGGTGCCGGCCGTCGTCGACCCGACCGGGGTCGGGGACGCGTTCCGGGCCGGGTTCCTCGCCGGGACGCTGTGGGGCGTGCCGGAGCGGTGCGCGGCGCAGCTGGGCTGCGCGGTCGCCGCGACCGTCCTCGACTACGTGGGGACGCAGGAGTACCGGCTGCACCGGGAGTCGCTCCTGGACCGGATCCGGACGACGTACGGGGTGGGCTGCACGGCGACCCTGGTCACGCATCTGAGGGGGCTCACGTGAGGCCTTCTCTGCGGGACGAGTTCGCGACGCGGGTCGTGGTGGCCGACGGGGCGATGGGCACGATGCTCCAGGCCGCCGATCCGAGCATGGACGACTTCACGGGCCTCGAAGGCTGCAACGAGATCCTCAACCTCACCCGCCCCGACATCGTCGCCTCCGTCCACGACGCCTACTTCTCGGTCGGCGTGGACTGCGTCGAGACGAACACCTTCGGGGCGAACCTGGCGGCGCTCGCCGAGTACGGCATCGAGAACCAGGTGTACGAGCTGTCCGAGGCCGGCGCCCGGATCGCCCGGACGACGGCGGACGCGCACACGGCCGCCGACGGGCGCCCCCGCTGGGTCCTCGGCTCGATGGGCCCCGGCACGAAGCTGCCGACCCTGGGCCACGTCACGTACGAACCGCTGCGTGAGGCCTTCCAGCGGAACGCGGAGGGCCTGATCCGGGGCGGCGCGGACGCCCTTCTCATCGAGACCTCGCAGGACCTGCTCCAGACGAAGGCGGCCGTCATCGGCGCCCGCCGCGCCCTGGACTGGGTCGGCGTGGACCTGCCGGTCATCGTGCAGGTCACGGTGGAGACGACGGGCACGATGCTGCTCGGCTCGGAGATCGGGGCGGCGCTCACCGCGCTCGAACCGCTGGGCATCGACATGATCGGCCTGAACTGCGCCACGGGTCCTGCGGAGATGGCCGAGCACCTGCGGCACCTGGCGCGGCACGCCCGTATCCCGATCTCGGTCATGCCGAACGCGGGCCTCCCGGTCCTCACCTCCGACGGCGCCCACTATCCCCTCTCGCCGGCCGAACTGGCCGACGCGCAGGAGGCGTTCGTACGGGACTACGGCCCCGCCCTGGTCGGCGGCTGCTGCGGGACGACCCCGGAGCACCTGCGGGAGATCGTGGAGCGGGTGCGGGGCGCGGCCGTCCTCGACCGGCACCCGGTCCCGGAGCCGGGCGCGTCCTCCCTGTACAGCCATGTGCCGTTCCGGCAGGACACCGCGTACCTGGCGATCGGCGAGCGCACGAACGCCAACGGCTCGAAGAAGTTCCGCGAGGCCATGCTCGAAGGCCGCTGGGACGACTGCGTGGAGATCGCGCGCGACCAGATCCGCGAGGGCGCGCACATGCTCGACCTGTGCGTGGACTACGTGGGCCGGGACGGCACCGCGGACATGGCGGAGCTCGCCGGCCGTTTCGCGACCGCCTCCACCCTCCCGATCGTCCTCGACTCCACCGAGATCGGGGTCCTGCGGGCGGGTCTGGAGAAGCTCGGCGGCCGGGCCGTCGTCAACTCGGTCAACTACGAGGACGGCGACGGCCCCGAGTCCCGGTTCGCGCAGGTCACCGCCCTGGCGAAGGAGCACGGCGCGGCGCTGATGGCGCTCACCATCGACGAGGAGGGCCAGGCCCGGAGCGTCGAGCACAAGGTGGCCGTCGCCGAACGGCTCATCGCGGACCTCACCGGGAACTGGGGGATCAGGGAGTCGGACATCCTGATCGACACCCTGACGTTCACGATCTGCACCGGTCAGGAGGAGTCGCGCAAGGACGGCGTCGCCACGATCGAGGCGATCCGCGAGCTGAAGCGCCGCCACCCGGACGTGCAGACCACACTGGGCCTGTCCAACATCTCGTTCGGTCTGAACCCGGCCGCGCGGATCGTGCTCAACTCGGTCTTCCTCGACGAGTGCGTGAAGGCGGGCCTGGACTCGGCGATCGTGCACGCGAGCAAGATCCTGCCGATCGCGCGCCTGGAGCCGGAGCAGGTGGCGGTGGCGCTCGACCTGATCCACGACCGGAGGCGCGAGGGCTACGACCCGCTCCAGCGCTTCCTGCAGATGTTCGAGGGCGCGACGGCGAAGTCCCTCAAGGCCGGCAAGGCGGAGGAGCTGCTCGCGCTTCCGCTGGACGAGCGGCTGAAGCGCCGGATCGTCGACGGCGAGAAGAACGGTCTGGAGGCCGACCTCGACGAGGCCCTGACGCTCCGGCCGGCCCTGGAGATCGTCAACGAGATCCTGCTCGACGGCATGAAGACCGTGGGCGAGCTGTTCGGCTCCGGCCAGATGCAGCTGCCGTTCGTGCTCCAGTCCGCCGAGGTCATGAAGACGGCCGTCGCCCACCTCGAACCGCACATGGAGAGAACGGCCGACGGCGAAGGAGGGGTCGGCAAGGGCACGATCGTCCTGGCCACCGTCCGCGGCGACGTCCACGACATCGGCAAGAACCTCGTCGACATCATCCTGTCCAACAACGGCTACAACGTCGTCAACATCGGCATCAAGCAGCCGGTCTCCGCGCATGAAGGAGAACCTCCAGGAGCTGAACGGGCGCGGCCTCGCCGCCCGCTTCCCCGTGATCCTCGGCGGCGCCGCCCTCACCAGGGCGTACGTCGAACAGGACCTCCACGAGCTGTACGGGGGCGAGGTGCGGTACGCCCGCGACGCCTTCGAGGGCCTGCGGCTCATGGACGCGCTCATGGGCGTCAAACGAGGCGTCCCCGGAGCCGTACTCCCGCCGCTCAAGCCCCGCCGCGTACCCAAGCGCACCGAACCCCTTCCGGAGGTCCGGGAACCCGAACCGGCCGGCCGCTCCGACGTCGCCGCCGACAACCCCGTACCCGAGCCCCCCTTCCTCGGGACCGAGGTCGTCCAGGGCATCCCGCTCGCCGCTTACGCCCCCTGGCTGGACGAGACGGCCCTCTTCAAGGGCCAGTGGGGCCTCAAGGACGCCGACACCATCGAGACGGAGGGCCGGCCGCGCCTGCGCGCCCTGCTCGACCGGATCGAACGCGAGAACCTCGTCGAAGCGGCCGTCGTGTACGGCTGGTTCCCCTGTGTGTCCAAGGGCGACGACCTGCTCGTCCTGGACGAGGACGGAGGTGAGCGGACCCGCTTCTCCTTCCCCCGCCAACAGCGGGGCCGCCGCCTCTGCCTGGCCGACTTCCACCGCTCCGAGGACTCCGGCGAGATCGACGCCGTCGCCCTCCAGGTCGTCACCGTCGGCTCCCGTATCGGCGAGGAGACGGCCAGGCTCTTCGCCGCCGACGCCTACCGCGACTACCTCGAACTCCACGGTCTGTCCGTGCAGTTGGCGGAGGCGCTGGCCGAGTACTGGCACGCCAGGGTGCGCGCCGACTGGGGCATCGGGGAAGCGGACCCGTCCGGCCTGGACGGCATGCTCCGCACCGAGTACCAGGGCTGCCGCTACTCCCTCGGCTACCCGGCCTGCCCCGACCTGGAGGACCGGGCGAAGATCGCCGCCCTCCTGCGCCCGGAGAGGATCGGGGTCGAACTGTCGGAGGAGTACCAGCTGCACCCCGAGCAGTCGACGGACGCGATCGTCGTCCACCACCCCGAGGCGAGCTACTTCAACGCGGGAGGGCGACGCCTGTGAACCCCGACCCGCCCACCTTCTCGTTCGAGTTCTTCCCCCCGAAGACCGACAAGGGCGAACGGACCCTGTGGGACGCGATCCGCCGCGTCGAGGCACTGTCCCCGGACTTCGTCTCCGTGACGTACGGGGCCGGCGGCTCGTCCCGCGACCGGACCATCGACGTCACCAAGCGGATCGCGGCCGAGACGACCCTGCGCCCGGTCGCGCACCTCACGGCGGTCGGGCACTCGGTCGCCGAACTGCGGGCCATCATCGGCGCGTACGCGGACGCGGGCGTCCGGGACGTCCTCGTCCTGCGCGGAGACCCGCCGGGCGACCCGCGCGGGGCGTGGGACCCGCACCCGCGGGGCTTCCGGTACGCGTACGAACTCGTCGAACTGGTCCGCTCCCTGGGGGACTTCCGCATCGGCGTGGCCGCCTTCCCCGAGGGCCACCCGAGGTCGGCCGACACGGCGAGCGACCTGGCGCACTTCGTCGCCAAGTGCCGGGCGGGCGCCGACTACGCCATCACGCAGATGTTCTTCGACCCCGAGGACTACCTGCGGCTGCGGGACCGCGTCGCCGCCGCCGGCTGCGACACCCCGATCATCCCCGAGATCATGCCGGCGACGGACGTCCGCCAGATCCGCCGCTTCGCCGAGCTGAGCGACGCCGCCTTCCCCGAGGACCTGGCGCACCGCCTGGAGGCGGCGAAGGACGACCCGGCGGCGGCGTACCGCATCGGCGTCGAACACGCCACGCGGATGGGCCTGCGGCTGCTCGACGAGGGCGCGCCCGGCCTGCACTACATCACGCTGAACAAGTCGACGGCGGCACTCGAAATCCACCGAACCATCGTGAGCGCAAGGAGCGTTGTCCATGTCTGAGTTCCATGACTTCAAGGTCGCCGACATCGGTCTCGCGGACTTCGGCCGCAAGGAGATCACCCTCGCCGAGCACGAGATGCCGGGCCTGATGTCGATCCGCAAGGAGTACGCGGCGGCGCAGCCGCTCGCCGGGGCCCGTATCACCGGCTCCCTCCACATGACCGTCCAGACGGCCGTCCTCATCGAGACCCTCGTCGCGCTCGGCGCCGAGGTCCGCTGGGTGTCCTGCAACATCTACTCGACGCAGGACCACGCCGCCGCGGCGATCGCCGCCGCCGGCATCCCGGTCTTCGCCTGGAAGGGCGAGACCCTGGAGGAGTACTGGTGGTGCACGGAGCAGGCCCTGACCTGGCCGAACGCCGACGGCCCCGCTGCGTCTGACGGTCGGACCTCGTGCCTCGGCCCGAACATGATCCTGGACGACGGCGGCGACGCGACGCTCCTCGTCCACAAGGGTGTGGAGTACCAGAAGGCGGGCGAGGTCCCGGACCCGTCGACGGCTTCGAGCGACGAGCACCGGGTGATCCTGGAGCTCCTGCGGAACACCACCCTGGACTGGGGCACGATCGCGGCCGCCATCCGCGGCGTCACGGAGGAGACCACGACGGGCGTCCACCGCCTGTACGAGATGCACCGCGAGGGCGCGCTGCTCTTTCCCGCGATCAACGTGAACGACGCCGTGACGAAGTCGAAGTTCGACAACAAGTACGGCTGCCGTCACTCCCTCATCGACGGCATCAACCGGGCGACGGACGTCCTCATCGGCGGCAAGACGGCGGTCGTGTGCGGGTACGGGGACGTCGGCAAGGGTTCGGCGGAATCCCTCAGGGGCCAGGGCGCCCGCGTGATCGTCACCGAGATCGACCCTATCTGCGCGCTGCAGGCGGCGATGGACGGCTACCAGGTGGCGACCCTGGAGGACGTCGTCGAGACGGCCGACATCTTCATCACCACCACGGGCAACAAGGACATCATCATGGCGTCCGACATCGCGAGGATGAAGCACCAGGCGATCGTCGGGAACATCGGCCACTTCGACAACGAGATCGACATGGCCGGCCTGGCGGCGATCCCCGGGATCGTGAAGGACGAGGTCAAGCCGCAGGTCCACACGTGGACGTTCGAGGACGGCAAGGTCGTCATCGTCCTGTCGGAAGGCCGCCTCCTCAACCTCGGCAACGCCACCGGCCACCCGTCCTTCGTGATGTCGAACTCCTTCGCGGACCAGACCCTGGCCCAGATCGAGCTCTTCACGAAGCCGGAGGAGTACCCGGTGGGCGTGTACACGCTGCCGAAGCACCTGGACGAGAAGGTCGCCCGGCTCCACCTCGACGCCCTCGGCGTCAGGCTGACGACCCTCCGCCCCGAGCAGGCGTCGTACATCGGGGTCCCGGTGGAGGGCCCGTACAAGCCGGACCACTACCGCTACTGATGAGCGCGCACTGTACGGACGACGAGGTCCGGGACCCGTGGCTCCCGGACCGCCTGCTGCGGACGGAGCGGGACCTGCTGATGCCGCTCCTCCGCCGGACACCGGAGGAGGCGTACGCACTCCGCACCGCGTGCCCCGGCTGGACGGCGAGGCAGGTCCTCGCCCACTGCGGGGCGGCCCTGGTCAGAATCGTGGAGGACCGCCTGGAGGAGGGCGTGTTCCTCCCGGAGGCCAACGCGTGTGACGTGGCCGAGCGGGAGGACTGGCCGCTCGCCCGGATCCTCGACGAACTGGAACGCGGCCTGACGGAGGCGGGCCCGGTCATCGCGAGACGGGAGGACGGCCGCCTCGACGCGGTGGCGCTCGGCGAATGGGTCCACGCCGGAGACGTACGGGAGGCCTTCGGCGAACCGAACGCCTACTGCGGAGCCAGCCTGGACCTGGCCCTCCCGCTCCTTTCGGTGACGAGCCGCAAACGGGAGACCCCCCGCCTGATGGGAGTCCTGGAGGAGGCGGCGCCAGTGACCCTGGGCAACGCGATCGAGGGCCGCCCGCCGGCCACCTTCAAGGGCCCCGCGTCGACCCTGATCCGCATCTACGCGGGCCGCCCCCTGGTCCGCACGCGCTACGAACTGACGGGCGCGACGGAACAGGAACTCCTGATCTACCGCTGAACCGGGCTGCCTGGACCCGCCCCCGCTGTGGGCCTGCGCGCCACAGCCGGGCGGCGTCCACCCCTGCCCCCGTTGTGGGCAGTCGTTCTGCTGGGGCGCCGCCCACCGACCCTGGCCGTCGCTCCCCCCGCCGCTTCGAGCATGCCGGCGCTTGACCTCAACCTTGCTTGATGTACGAGAGTCGTGTCATCGAACGGCGAGACGAGGAGATTCCGATGACACAGCCCAGGATCCTGGTGGCCGGCGCGACGGGAAGGGTCGGCGGCGCGGTGGTCGCGCAGCTGCACGCGGCGGGTGTGCCCGTGCGGGCGTTGGTGCGAGGGGAGGCGGACTTCCCGGAGGGTGTGCAGGCGGTACGCGGCGATCTCGGTGACCCCGCGTCGCTGGGCGCGGCTCTGGAGGGCGTCGATGCGGTCTTCCTGGTGTGGCCGTTCCTGAGCGCCGAGGGCGCGTCGGACGTGATCGACGCGATCGGGAAGCGCGCCCGACGGGTGGTGTACCTGTCGTCCGCCGGGGTGGGGAACGGGGAGGAGGAGCCCGGCGAGGCGATCACCGCGTTCCACGCGGAGCTGGAGCGGCTGGTCGAGGCGTCGGGTCTGGAGTGGACGGCGCTGCGGCCCACCGGGTTCGCGAGCAACGCGCTGGGCTGGGCGGAGGAGGTCCGCACCACCGGTGCGGTACGGGCGCCCCTGGCGAGGCTGGCCCGCCCGCTGATCCACGAGGCGGACATCGCGGCGGTCGCCGTCCAGGCGCTGACGACCGACGCGCTGCTCGGCGCCCGCCCCCTGCTCACCGGCCCCGAACTGGTCACCCAGGAACGGCAGGTGGCGCTGATCGGAGAGGCGATCGGGCGACCGGTGCGGTTCGACGAGATCACGCTGGCCGAGGCGGTCGAGAAGATGAAGGCCGCAGGCTACCCGGCAGAACTGGTGGAGGCCGTGCTGCCGGTCCAGGCGAAGATGCTCGCCGACCCGGAGCCGGTCAACAACGAGGTGGAGCGCATCACGGGCACCCCGGCCCGAACCTTCCAGAAGTGGGCGACGGACCACGCGGCGGACTTCGACCGCTGACCACCCCTAGTGGTTCGGTGGTGGGGGACAACGTGCACTTCGGCGCTCCGAGAGGGGCGATACACCCCCTTTGGGTGCCATTCCAAGGCCCATGACCGCCAGTACGGCGGAGTTGTCTCCCCACCCACCTATCCGTCACCACTGACCGAGCCCCACCCACCGGCCGTACGGCGCACGCGCAGCCCCCGGCGCCGCCCGGGGCTGCGCGTGACCCCGGCCCCCGGCGGGATGATCCGTGGGGCAGGGTAGGGGCGTGCCTACTTACGAAGCGATGGCGTCCCACCTTGAGACCGAGCGGCTGATACTGCGGCCGTGGGCCGAGTCGGACGCGGCCGAGTTCTGCGCCCTCCTTTCCGAGCGCGGCAAGGGGACGCCCCCGGTCGAGCGCATCCGTACGTCCATCGCGGAGTTTCTCGCCGCGACGGAGACCACGGGGATCGCCCTGCTGCCCGTCCAGCGCCGTGACGAAGGAGACTTCATCGGATACTGCGGCCTGATCGTCGGCCGTTCGACCCTGGAGGAGCCCGAGATCGCGTACGAGCTGTTCCAGCGCGCGCACGGGCGCGGCTACGCCACCGAGGCGGCCCGCGCGGTGCTCGAAGCCGCCGCCGCGACCGGACGGGAACGGCTCTGGTCGACCGTCGGCACGTGGAACACACCGTCGCTCCGCGTCCTGGAGAAGCTCGGGTTCGACCGGGACCACGTCTCCATGGAGGACAACGGGGAAGTGGCCTGGCTCACCCGCTCGTTGCCGTGACGCGACGGAGCCCGTACAGGGCCGGGTCCATGCTCCGCGCAAGGGGCTCCGCGTGCGGCGGCGCCGTCCTCAGCCGTCGATGTCGAGTGCCGTCCCGTACAGCCGGGACACCTTCAGGCGGATGACCACACGGCGTTCGGCGACGAGCTGCTCCAGGAAGGCGGTCTCGTCCGTCGGCCGGGCGGCCTCGGGGATCATCGCGAGCAGCTCTCGGCCGGTCGCGTCCCCCGGGGTGGTCGTGACGTCGGAGACCTCGGCTTCGCCCTCGGCCACGGCGAACGACCACACGTTCCCGCCCGGGACGTGCACGGCCGCGCGGGGGTCGCGCCGGAGCTGCTTGACCTTGACGCGGTCGGCCGTGGTGGAGAACCGCACGACGCGCTCCTCGGCGTCCCAGCTGTAGAGCATGGTGGTGAGGTGGGGATGCCCGCTGCGCTTGTTCGTGGCGAGGGTGCCGAACTGCTGAGAACTCAGCAGCTCGGACAGGGCGTCGTCGGACAGGGCGCGGGGTGCGGCGGGGCCTTTGGTCATGACGAGGTCAACTCGGCGACAGCTCCCGGCATTCCAGCCCGCCGAGGATCCGACGAGGGGGCTGCCCCGGCCGGCGGTCCACCCGACGGGCACAAGCCGCACAGGCCACCAGCCCGCACGTGCACGTCCACGGGGTGTACGAGTCTTCCGGACGGAAGCAGCGTGTGGGCGGTGACCCCGGAGCCTGCAGCCGGGGCCTGTGCGGGTCAGCACGGAACGCCGTCTCCGGCAAGCAGGCGGAACGCAAGAGGAGCTCGATGTCCCGGGTGTCGCCCAGGCGGGCTGATCCCTCGGGGGCCGTCAGGGCCCGCAGACCTCCACCGTGCGTACGTATCCGCCCAGGTTCTCGTCGTCCGTGCCGGTGAGGGCCTCCTGGGAGTCGGGTACGCACTCCAGCGCCTCGATCTTGTAGCCGGGGTACGTGCCGAGGAGTTTCGGGGTTTCGGTGAGGGTGAGGCGGAGCCGGCCCGTCGTCGTCACCTTCACCCGGCCCGCGTCGGTGACCGCCGAGTCGAACGGGCCGTCGTCGCCCGCGTCCGCCGCCGAACTCACCAGGACGCGGCCCGAGGCGCTCACCGTGATGTCCGAGATGTGGCGGGTCCCGGAGTCGGTCGGGTACGGGGCGCGGTACGTCCTGCGCGTCACGTCGCCGAACAGCGGCTGGCCCCACGAGGCGAACGTCAGGGGCGCCGCGTACAGGGTCGCCGGGCGGTCCGCGCCCGCTCCCCGGTCCGCCCACAGCGCCGCCTGCTTGCCGTTCGGCGAGGCGACGAGCGCGAAGCTCTCGAAGTCGTCGCCTTCGCCGATCGCGGGCAGCGGCGCGTAGTCGACGACCGTCGCCGTGCCGCCGCTGACGCTCAGGTGGTAGACGATGCCGCGGGAGGCGAGGGCCACGTACCTGCCCGGCGTTCCGGGGACGGCCTCGATGGCTTCGAGGTCGACGGGTTCCGGTCCGTCCCAGGTCAGCGGGGTGACGGCGGGCTTCGTGCCTTCCTTGTACGTGATCCGGGACAGGCGCTGCTGGCCGGTCCGCTTGTTGTCGTGGACGACCAGCGCGTGGACGCCGGTTCCGTCCTCCGTGCGGGAGGCGAAGGCAAGGCCGCTGACCCCGCTGCGGGCGTCCGCGCCCACCTTCTGCCAGGTGTCGGCGGCCCCGACCGGGGCCGCCCCCAGGACGGTCAGCAGCACGGTCGCCGCCGCGGTGAAACAGGACACGCGCCTCAACCTCTGGATACCCACTGGGTGTTGCTCGCCTTCGTTGTGCGCCGGAAGACGCGCGGGTACGCGTCGGGCGTCAGCGTATGGATCTTGGTGCTGGCCGCCCAACGGCCGTTACGCCGTTCGGCCGAGCACGCCCGTTCGGTCCGCGCCGCCGTGCGCCGTGCCGTACCCGCTGGTGTGCTGGTCGGGATCGCCGTACCCCCGCCACGTACAGGAGAAGCGCCATGGCCGTCATCGTCACCGTCGAGATCCCCGGTGGGACGCAGGAGCAGTACGAGGAGACCACCCGGATGCTCCAGGCCGCCGAGTGGTTCCCGCCCGCCGGGTTCATCGCGCACGCGGCCGGTCCCGACGGGAGCGGAGGATGGCGGATCGTGGACTTCTGGGAGTCGGAGGGCGACTTCCACGCCTTCGTGGAGAAGGCCAGGCCCATCTTCGACCGCGGTGGCGTCCGTACGATCCTGCCCACCGTCCAGGAGGCGGTGAGTGTGATGGTGCGGCCCGAGCCGAAGTGAAAACCCTTTGCGGGGCGGGGGCCGGCGGCGTCAGGCTTCGTCGCCATGACCAGTCATCATCCAGCCCCCCTTCCTGCCTCCCGGCCCGCCCGCCCCGTCGCGGACCTCTTCTCCGCCGATGGGCGCCTCAAGGCGATCCCGCGTAAGCCCGCCCGCCGTGAGGCGCTGCTCGCGCACCTTGCCGCGACCCTGTTCGAGGACGGCCGGGACTACCGCGAGCCCGAGGTCAACGAGGCCCTGCTCGCCGTGCACGAGGACTTCCCCGCCCTCCGTCGCTATCTCGTGATCGGCGGCTTCCTCGGTCGTACCAAGGACGGCTCCACCTACCGCCTCCGGCAGCAGACCGGCTTCACCGGAGGCGCGATCCCCGCCGTCGCGTGAGTGCCGCGGTGGTGGCCGGCCTGCTCGCCGGTTACGGCATCGCGATCCCGGTCGGCGCCGTCGGCGCCTACCTGGTGGCCGTCACGGCCCGGACCGGCTGGCGTACGGGGGCGGGCGCGGCCCTCGGCGTCGCCACGGCCGACGGGGTGTACGCGCTCCTCGCCGTCGCGGGCGGTTCCGCGCTCGTCCCGCTGCTCACCCCGGTGATGGACCCGCTCCGCTGGGCCTCCGCCG
The DNA here is from genome assembly GCF_000725545.1 of Streptomyces exfoliatus. GTDB lineage: Bacteria > Actinomycetota > Actinomycetes > Streptomycetales > Streptomycetaceae > Streptomyces > Streptomyces exfoliatus. The sequence goes on from NZ_KL647056.1 coordinate 26,623, forward strand.
TGGTGCTCGTGGGCCTTGCGGTGCGGGCCGCCCACCTGGCCCTCGCCTCGTACCGTACGGGCGGGCTCGCCTCCCGCGACGACGGGAGCGAACTCACCCCGGGCCGGGCCTACTTCACCTTCCTGGGCGTCACCGTCCTCAATCCCGTGACGGTGGTCTACTTCGCCGCCCTGGTCCTCGCGACGGGGCCCTCGGCCCCCGCCGCCCCGCTCGACCGCACCGCCTTCGTCCTCGCGGCCCTCGCCGCCTCCGCCAGCTGGCAGTTGCTCCTCGCCCTGGGCGGCAGCCTCCTCGGGCGGACCCTGGCCGGCGCGCGCGGCAGGCTGACGACGGCGCTCGTGTCGAGCGTGCTGATCGTGGCGCTCGCGGTGCGGCTCGTCGTCGAGGGGTGAGAGACGCGAGAAGGGCGGCGTACTCCGACCTGGTGTCGGGTACGCCGCCCTTCGGGCCGATCCGTGGTTGCCGTCTACTTCTGCTTCTACTTGTACTTCTACTTCGCGTCGCGGTTGTAGACCGCCTTCGACCAGCGGTAGCCGAGCGCGGTGAGCACCAGGCACCAGGCGACCGCGAGCCAGCCGTTGTGGCCGATCTCGGTGCCGAGGAGCAGGCCGCGCAGGGTCTCGATGGCCGGGGTGAACGGCTGGTACTCGGCGATCGGCTGGAACCAGCCCGGCATCGCGTCGATCGGGACGAAGGTGCTGGAGATCAGCGGCAGGAAGATCAGCGGCAGGGCGTTGTTGCTGGCCGCCTCGGCGTTCGGGCTGACCATGCCCATGCCGACCGCGATCCAGGTGAGCGCCAGGGCGAAGAAGGTGAGCAGTCCGAACGCCGCCAGCCACTCCAGGGCCGTGGCGTCCGTGGACCGGAAGCCGATGGCGACGCCGACGGCGCCGACGAGGACGACGCTGACGATCGACTGCAGGACGCTGCTGATGACGTGTCCGGTGATCACGGCGCCGCGGTGGATCGCCATGGAGCGGAAGCGGGCGATGATGCCCTCGGTCATGTCGTTGGAGACGGAGACCGCGGTGCCGACGACGGTGGAGCCGATGGTCATCAGGAGCAGGCCCGGCACGAGGTAGGCGATGTAGTCGGCGCGGTCGGCGCCGCCGCCGCTCATTCCGGCGCTCATCACGTCACCGAAGATGTAGACGAAGAGCAGGAGCAGCATGACGGGCGTGAGCAGCAGGTTCAGCGTGAGGGACGGGTAGCGCCGGGCGTGCAGGAGGTTCCGGCGCAGCATCGTGTTCGTGTCGCGGACGGCGAGGGCGAGGGTGCTCATCGGACGTTCTCCTTGGTCTGGTCGGGGATGGCGTTGCCGGTGCTCGTGAGGGCGAAGAAGACGTCGTCGAGGTCGGGAGTGTGGACGGTGAGCTCGTCGGCCTCGATGCCGGCCGCGTCCAGCCAGTCGAGGATGGCGCGGAGTTCGCGCTGCGTGCCGTCGCTGGGGATCTGGAGGGTCTGGGCCTCGCCGTCGGGGGTGGCGTGGGTGAGGGCGGTGGCGGCGGAGCGGTAGGTCTCGGGGTCGGTGAAGCGGAGGCGGACGTGTCCGCCGGGGACCAGGCGCTTGAGTTCTTCGGCGGTGCCTTCGGCGGCGATGCGGCCGTTGTGGAGGACCGCGATGCGGTCGGCGAGCTGGTCGGCCTCCTCCAGGTACTGGGTGGTGAGGAAGACGGTGACGCCTCCGGTGACGAGTTCGCGGATGATCTGCCACATGTTGTGGCGGGAGCGGGGGTCGAGGCCGGTGGTGGGTTCGTCGAGGAAGATGATCCGGGGATTGCCGACGAGGGTCATGGCGATGTCGAGGCGCCGCTTCATGCCGCCGGAGTAGGTGGAGGCGGGCTTCTTGGCGGCTTCGGTGAGGTCGAAGCGGGCGAGGAGTTCGGCGGTGATCCGGCGCCCTTCGGCCTTGGACAGGTGGTGCAGGTCGGCCATGAGGAGCATGTTCTCCTCGCCGCTGATCAGACCGTCGACGGCGGAGAACTGTCCGGTGACGCCGATGGCGGCGCGGACGGCCTGCGGGTCGGTGGCGAGGTGGTGGCCGCCGACGTGCGCTTCGCCGGCGTCGGCGGTGATGAGGGTGGAGAGGATCTTGACGGCGGTGGTCTTGCCGGCCCCGTTCGGGCCGAGCAGGGAGAAGATCGTTCCCTCGGGGACGGTCAGGTCGATGCCGTCGAGGACCTTCTTGTCCCCGTAGGACTTGCGCAGCCCGTTCGCCGCGATGGCCGGGTTGGACATGATGGGTGTGCTCCTCAGCTGTGCGGGTCGGATACTGCGGCTGGGTCGGATGCCGCGGTGGGTCGGTGGCTTCTGCCGTGGTGGCGTGCGTCGGTCAGAGGCTGCGGGCGGCGATGTCGCCGTACTCCGTGGTCGCCTTGATGCTCAGGCCGGCGGCGGCGCCGTCCGCGTTCTTGAGCGAGTTCTGGATCCGGCCGAAGCCGGTGCCCGCGTCCAGCGAGGCCGAGGCGCCGGCGGCGGCCGCGACCGTGATGTCACCCGACTGGGTGCGGAGCACGACCTTGCCGGTCGTGGCCTCGGCGATGCGGATGTCGCCCCGCGTGGTGCTGATCTCGGCGGGGCCGGAGAGGCGGCCGACCTCGACGTCCCCGTCGACCGCGGTGAGGCGGACGCGGGCGGCCTCGTCGATCTTGATGTGGCGGTACGCGCCCTCGAAGGCGATGTCGCCGAGGCGCCCGACGCCCCGCAGCTCGGTGGCGGAGGCCTTGGCCTCGACGTGGGAACCGGCGGGCAGCTTGACGGTCACCTCGACGGCGCCGGTCGGGCCGATGAGGCGGTTCTTGCCGGCCGCCGCCTCGATCCGCAGGACGCCGTCGCCGTACTCGACGGTGGTCTGCTCGGCGGTCTTCACGTCGCGGCCCTTCGAGGCGTCCGCGGGGCGGATCTCGACCGTGGTGTCGGCGCGGTCGGCGGCGATGAGGAGGATGCGGCCGGCCGGGATGTCGAGGACGGCGGTGATGGCGGCGGCGGTGTCGAACTTCTGCATGGTGTGCTCCTGTGTCGTCAGCGTGCGATCCGTTGGCCCGCTGTTTCCGATGAGTGAAAAGCTACGTTGCGTTCGAGGGTCTGGCAACAGCCTCGTTGCGTAGAAGTGTTGTAATTGCAGGTCAGCAGGGGAAAGTTGTTGCAACGGCTCTGCGAGTAATGCAACGCCGATCAGTGCGTACGTTGCAATGGATTGAGGGTGAACGCTATGCTGGCCGTCGTAGGCGTCAAGGCGCACCGAGGAACGTGAAGGAGACCGCGATGCCGGGAGGCAGGCTCACCCAGCAGGAACGCCAGCAGATCGCCCTCGGGCTGGCCGACGGCCTCGCCTACGCGGAGATCGGCAGGCGTCTCGACCGTCCGACCTCGACGGTCACGCGTGAGGTGATGCGCAACGGCGGCCCCACCGGCTACCGCGCCGACCTGGCCCATCGCGCCACCGAACGCCGCACCCAGCGGCGCAGGCAGCCGGCGCCCCTGGCGGCGGCGGAGGCGGCGCCGCCGGAGCACGGGCGGGACGCGGAGGCGGTGCGCGCGTACGAGGAGACGTTCATGACCGTGCTCCTGGGCTCGGGCATGCCCGCGATGATGTCCCGGGTGATGGCCTGCCTCACCCTCGCCGACAGCGGCAGCCTCACCGCGGCCGAACTCGTCCAGCGCCTCCAGGTCAGCCCGGCGTCCATCTCCAAGGCGGTCTCGTTCCTGGAGAGCCAGGGCTTTCTGCGCCGGGAGCGCGACGAAGGCCGCCGCGAGCGCTACATCGTCGACGACGACATCTGGTACCAGTCGATGATCGCCAGCGCGCGGTCCATCGCGCAGATCGTCGAGACGGCGCGGCAGGGTGTGGGCGTCCTCGGTGCCGACACCCCGGCCGGCAACCGCCTGGAGAACGTCGCCCGCTTCCTCGACTTCGTCGCCGAGAGCAGCATGCGCGCCGCGGAACAGGCCCGGGAGATCCTCCATACGAAGGCCCCGGCGCCCGCCGAGGACCAGGCGGTGCGGGCGGCCTCGGGCGACGATGCCGCAGAGCCGGGCCCTGAGGGGCAGGACGCCCCCTAGGGGGTGTCCGGCCCTGATCCGCCGGACACGCCCCAGGGCCGTTCGCGGGGGCCGCTCGTGTCGAGCCGCTGGTCAGCTGTGGTTTCGTACCCCCGCGGCCAGGGCCGCCGAGCCGGCCACCGCGAGGACCGCCCCCGCCGCCAGCACCCCGCGGCGCGAGCGCCAGGAGAGGACCGACCAGCAGGACCGGGCCGAGAGCAGCGAACCGGCGCTCGCCCAGGAGCCCACCGAGCCGACGGAGAGCGCGGAGCCCACGGAGCCGACGGAGAGGAACGAGCCGACGGAGCCGACCGAGAGCGTCGACCCGATCGATCCGACGGACAGGAACGAGTCCCGCGACCAGAGGGACAGGCACGAACCGGACGAAGCGCGGCGAGGGGTCATACGGCGATCGTAGGGCGGCCCCTCGCCCGCCGCCCCCGGACCCGCGCCCTGTCCGCCGCCCCCGGACCCGCGCCCTGCCCGCCGCCCCCGGACCCGCGCCTTTCGCTCCCTGCCCCCCCCCGGCGGAGAGGGCCTGTCAGACCCCTGTGGCACGGTGGTTCCCGGGGCGGGAGAGCCGTCCTCGACGGATCCCGGAGAAGGCCCCGGAGAACCCAGGGAGCAGCACGTGAACGACGCCGCCGGCGCCCCCTCCGCCCCCGCCGCCCGCCGCCGCGCGGCGCGCGGACGGCCCTCGGACCTCGCCCTGATCACGGCCTGGTGGCAGGGGCTCGGCGGCGACGGCTTCCTCGTGCTCCCGCCGCCGAACCGCGGCCGCTACACGCAGTCCGACGGCCACGAGGACGCCGCCGAGGTCCACGCGGAGCGCGGGCTCACCGGCCCCGTCTCCTTCGCCTACTGGCACTGGCAGTCCCACGGGCGGGCCTTCGACCGCGCCGGCGCCCTGACGGGCGAACTGCTGCTGCACTGGGGCGGCGACCACACCACCGTCGCCGCCGGGCTCGGTGAGGGGCCGGCCGGTTTCCGGGTCGCCGACGGCGGCCCGCAGGGCGCCTTCCGACTGGACCGGATCACCGACCGGGACGAGGCGGGACTGCCCGATCCCGCAGATCCCGACGGCGTACGGCAGGTCCTCGACGCGCTCGACGAGCCGGTGGACCGCAGTGTTTCCCCGCTCCGGTACCGGCCCCTGTCCCCGGTCGAGGCCGCCTGGCTCCACGAACGCCTTGCCGACGCCCAGGACCTCGCCGCCGCGACCCGGTTCGCGGTCTCGCTCGAGCGTAGGGACGGGCTCACGCCCGACGAGACGGAGCGGCTGCTGCGCGCCTGGCGTGCCGAGTACGAAGGGCGGCTCACGGCGTGGGGCGCCTGGGCGGAGCTGCTCCACGCGCTGCTGCGCCACGGCCACGCGGAGGCGTGGGAGGCGGTCGACGCCCTCGGCGTCGGCGACCCCAGGGTGGCCGCCGTCGTGTCCCGGATGCCGTCGGAGCGGGGCCTGGCCGTCGTGCGGGAGGCCGCGCTCGCGGGCCATCGCGCCCCGGTGCACGCCTGGCTCGCGCTGCACCGGTCACTGCGCGAGCCCGACGCGGTACGGGCCGCGGCGAGCCTCGCGGTGGAACTGGCCGCGCACGACGCGCCGGAGACCTCGCTGCACGGGCTGTACGGCGCGCTGATCGGGGCCGTCACCGCCGACTGGCGCCGGGAGGCGGGGGCGGGCTACCACGAGGGCAGGTCGTACGCCGGGCTCGCGGCGGTCCGCCTCGCCACCGACGAGGGACTGCCGCGGGTGCTGCGCGTCCTCGCCGCTGACGCGGCCCGCGAACAGGTGGAGCACGTCCGGGAGGAGGCGCTCCGGTCCGGTCAGTCCGAACTCCATGGTGTCGGCACCGCCGAGGTGCTGGCCGCCGTGGACCGTTACGAGGCCGCCAGGGACGGACTCCTGTCCGGTACCGGCCCCGAACTCACCGGTTCCGAGACCCGGCTCGCCGACGTGTGGCACCGGTACCGGACGCTCACCGACGCCGACGTGCGCTGGCTGCGGGACCGGGTGGCCGACCCGACGACCGGTCTGCAGGGGCTCGGGTTCTGCCTCGAACTCCTCGTCGCCCACGGCCTGGCCACGGAGTCCGACGTCGAGGCGCTGCTGCCCCGCCGGATGAAGGACCTCACCAAGAAGTACCCGACCACGTACACCGAATGGCGCCACCCGCTGGTCACCCTGACCTGTCTGGCCCTCGACCTCGACCACCCGGCCGCGGGGAAACTGGTCTCCTGGTGGAAGGCGGCCCGGCCGCTGTGGAAGGACGAACTGCGGCTCCTCACCCACCTCGGCGCCCCCGACGAGGCGAAGGCCGCCGAACTGTGGGACTTCGTCACCTCGCCCGCCCACGACGTGGGCCAGCTGATGACCTGGGTGCTGGTCCGGGCCCGCCTCGACGGGGAGCACCCGCTGCTGGTCGCCGACCGGCTGCTCGGCAACCCGGACATCCGCGAGTACGTGCTGCGCCGGGTGCAGATCGGCGTCGCGGATCCCGAACAGCCGCTGTGGCACTACGCGGTCGACCCGAGAAGCGTGTGCTGGTGGCGGCGCGCCCAGGAGGTCGCCGAGCACCCTGGCCTCTCGCCGGAGGCCCGTGCCGTCGGCCTGAGCGTCGCCCGCGAGCACTACCTCATCCGCCACCCGGACCAGGTGAGCCCCGCACCGACGGAGGCGGACCGCGCGAAGGCCCTGGCCTGGCTCGCCCGGCACGACGCCCCCCAGGCCTAGGGTCCTTCGTACGGACCATGCCGGGCTCGCGGGGTCCGGTGCCTGATCCGGCCTGATCCAAACGAAAGACCCTAGCCGCCGCAGGCGGGGAGGAACTCCAGGCCCTCGGGGGTGCCGAAGCGGATCACCGCGAGGTAGGCCTCCGGGTAGTCACAGCCCAGGTCGGTCCACTGGAGTGCGAGGACGGTCCAGAGCGCGAAGACGGCAACGAGAAACCAACGCCAGCCCTTTGACATGTACGCCAGGTACCCGGCGGCCCCGCGGAGGAACCGCTTCCCCAGTCGTCGTCCGGCTATCTTCCGAACCCGAAGCGTTCCCTGAGGTCCTCGTCGACGCGCTTCTGGTCGGCGGCGGCCGCCGTGATCGCGTCCGAGAGGGGGCCGGTCAGGTGGTTCCCGAGTGCGCGGGTGGCGAGGACGAGGTCGTCGACGATCGGGCCGAAGCCCGCGGCGATCACGGCGCCGAGCGAGCCGCTCGCGCGGAGCTCCGTCACGTCGAACACGGCTTGGCCGAGATCCGTCGACGTCGTGTCGCGGAGGTGGGTGGCCACCTTGTCGAGGGAGGCGACCGCGCGTTTGTGCTCGTCGCGCTCGACCCTGAGGTCGTCCTTCCACCAGGCGCCGCCGGAGGAGGCGAGGCTCATGTTGGCACCGCCGAACGTGCGACCGCCGTCGGCGGCCCCCCGGAGCCACGCCCCCTACCCCGGGCGCCAGGCCGCCCGACGCGCCGCCGCTCTCGCCCCTCGGGCTCATGCCCGGGGAGTCCACACGTGTCCGCCGGCGTCAGTCGATGTGCACGATCTGGAAGGCCTCGGCCATCCGGCCGGGGGGCAGGCCGCCCGCCGTCGCGTGTTCGCCGAGCCAGGTGCGGAGCAGGCCGGCGAGGTCGTCGAAGTGGGCCGTCTGGGAGGTGTGGATGCGCAGGGCCTCGACCTTGCGGTCGAAGACGGAGGTGACGTCGACGTACTGGTTCGGGGTGGGGCCCGTCATCAGCCACAGCTCGTGGACGATCCAGGGTTCCAGGCCCTCGTCCTTGAGCAGTGAGGCGTGGGCGAAGGGGTTGCGGGCCTCGGGGTAGACCGCGCGCAGGCAGGCGTCGCCGACCGCGCGGTGGTCGGGGTGGAGGTCGGCGACCCGGGCCCAGTTGATCTCGGGGGAGGGGATGATCGCGCGCTGGGGGCGTACTTCGCGGATGACCCGGCACAGGTCGCGGCGGAGTTCGACGGAGGCTTCCACGAAGCTGTCGGGGTAGCCGAGGAAGCGGACGTCGGCGACGCCGCTGAGCTTGGCGGAGTGGACCTGTTCGGCGCGGCGCAGGTCCGCCATGGCCTGGCGGGGGAGCCGTTCGTCGTAACCGCCCGCGCCGCCGTCCGTGACGATGCAGTACGTGACGCGGGTGCCGCGCGCGATCCACTGCATGACGGTGCCGCTGACGCAGAACTCGATGTCGTCCGGGTGTGCGGCGACCACCAGCAGGGACTCGGGGGCGGCGCGATTGAAGTCCTCCATGCGTCCAGCCTGTTGGGATGGTGGGGGCGTCGCAAGGCCAACCCGTGGCGTGAACCGGACATGGCACTTACGCGCCATTCAAAAAGTTGGTAGATTCAAATCATTGGGTGTTCCGGGTGGTGTGATGACGTGCTTGGAGGGTGACCGGTATGTGCAGGATCCTCGGCTCCTTCGCCGCCGGGGCGGACCGCCCCGAGCCGGCCCAGCTCGCGGCGGTGTCCGCCCGGCAGCGCCACGGCGGGCCCGACGAGCACCAGGTGCTCAGCGGGCCCGGCTGGTCCCTCGGCTGCGACAGGCTCGCCGTGACCGACCCCTGCGGCGGACAGCAGCCCTACCGGCTGCCCCACCTGCCCGGCATCCTCGCCGTGCTCAACGGCGAGATCTACAACCACGCCGAGCTGCGCCGCGCCCTCGCCGCCCGCGGCCACCGGTTCCCCGACCGCTGCGACGGCACGCTGCTGCCCGCGCTCTACGCCGAGTACGGCCCCGCCTTCGCCGAGCACCTCGACGGCATGTTCGCCGTCGCCGTCCTCGACCTGCGGCCCGGCAGCACCCAACTCCTCCTCGCCGTCGACGACATGGGAATGAAGCCGATCCACCTGCACCACGACCCCTACGACGGCTCCACCCGCTTCGCCTCCGAGATCCCCGCCCTCCTCGCCTTCGAAGGCGTACGGATCTCCCCGCGCGAGGAGTCCCTCGACACCGTCCTCGCCACCCGGACCTCCTTCTCCACCCACACCGCGCTCGACGGCGTCAGCGTCCTGCCGCCCGGAGCCACCGCCTTCGTCCGGCCCGGCGCCGCGCCCGTCGTACGCCGCCGCGGCACCCACCGCGCCGACCCCGCCGGCGGCACCCAGGACGTCCTGCGCCACGAGGTGCGCAGGCTCGCCGAGGCCGACGTGCCCGTCTGCGCCATCACCAGCGGCGGCCTCGACTCCGGGCTCGTCACCGCGCTCGCCGCCGAGCACGCCCGCGAGACCGACGCGCCGCCGCTGCACAGCTTCCACCTCACCTACCGGGGTCGCTGGCCCGACTCCGAGGCCGCGTACGCCCGTTCCGTCGCCCGCCGGACCCGGACCGTCCACCACGAGGTCGCCGTCGACCCCGACGAACTCGTCTCCCTCCTCACCCGGACCGTCCGCCACCTCGGCCAGCCCAACGCCGATCCCATCACCCTCTCGACGTACGCGCTCTTCCGCGCCGTCCGCGAGAACGGCTTCACCGTCGCCCTCACCGGCGACGGCGCCGACGAGCTCTTCGGCGGGTACGACCGGATGCGCGCGGCCCTCGACGCGCCGGCCGGAGCCGACTGGGCCGGCACCTACGCGGACGCCCTGTCGGCCGCGCCCCGACTGCTCCGCGAGCACCTCTACACCGCCAACTACCGTGCCCACATCGCCGACCAGGGCTCGGCCGCCGACCGCATCGAACAGGAACTGCGCTCGGCGGAGGCCGTCGGAGCCGACCGGCTCACCGCGATGACCGCGTTCGAGACACGCTGGCGACTCCCCGCGTACCACCTGCGGCGCGTCGACCACCTGTCCATGGCCTGGGCCGTCGAGGCGCGGATGCCTTTCTGCCAGCCGTCCGTCGTGACGCACGCGCGGGCGTTGCCGACGGCGGCGCGGACGGGGAAGCGCGCGCTGTACGAGGCGGGCGCGGAGCTGCTGCCCTCCTCGGTCCTGCGGCGGCCGAAGCAGCCGTTCACGCTGCCCCTCGCGGCGATGCTCGCCCCCGGCACCCCGCTCCTGGAGACCGTCCGCGAACTGCTCTCCCCGGCCCGGCTCGTCCTCGGCGGAAAGGTCCGCGCCGACCGGGTCCAGAAACTCCTCGCCCGCCACCTCGAACGCCCCTCGCAGCACGACGCCCTGACGCTCTGGGCCCTGGCCGTCCACGAACTGTGGACGGAGGTCGTCCAGGGCATGCGGATCCCGGTGGGCTGTGCGGCCTGATGACCCGGGACCTCGGCGTCCCGGACCCGTCAGTACCGGGGGGCCCTGGGGCTCCGGCCCCGTGACGGGGGGCCGAGGCCGCGTCGCCGTCGTCCCCGCGACCGGCGCCACCGTCGTCCGCGCCGAGGACGCGCCCGGGCCCACCCTCGTCCTGCGGGTCGACCAGTTGCCCGTCAGCTCGCTCGTCCTGGGGGACGAGCTGGCCCGGTTGCGCGACGCGCTGGCCGGGACGGCGTACCCCCGGCTCGACAAGATCGCCCTCTACGGGCCCACCGGCCGGCCCGGTCACGCCCTCGGCTACCGGTTCGTGCAGGCCCTCCCCGACGGGCGGTTCGACTTCCGTGCCGGCTGCGGGCACTCGCTGCTCGCCTGTGTCGTCGCCGCGGAGCGGCCCGGGCCCGTCACCGTCCGCGCGGTGACCACCGGGGACACGGTGCTCTGCGAGCCCGAGCCCGGCGGGGACGCGTACACGCTCAGTTTCCTCAAGGCGCCGACCGCCCCCGGCACCCTCCCCACCGGCCGGCCCGTCGACGTCCTCCTCGGCGTCCCCGTCTCGATCGTCCGCTACGGCAACCCGTACGTCTTCGTCGACGCCCGGCACCTCCCCGACGCCGAAGAGGCCTTGCGCGACCGGCTGCTCGTGCTCCGCGCCGCAGCCGCCCGCCTCCTCGGGTACCCACCCCACTCCGCCCTCCCCAAGATCGCCGCCATCACCGGCCGCCCCGGAGGCCCCGGCAAAGGCACCGGCAACCCCCGAGGCACCGGCAACCCCCGAGGCATCTCCGTCCGCGCCCTCACCGTCGGCGGCTGGCACCCCCGGCTCGCCCTCACCGGCGCCGCCGCCCTCGCCGCCGCCGGCGCGCTCGACGGCACCGTCGTACCCGTCCCGAGCGGCCCCGTCCACACCCCCGGCGGCACCGTGACCGTCTCCACCGCGCCCGACCGCGTCCGGGTCCACCACAAGCGCGCCGAGGTCCTCGAAAGGCTCCAACTCCCCTGGCGTATCCACGCAACGGCGTGAACGCGCACCCCGCTCACCAGGCCCGGACTCCCTTTCCTCTGCCACGCTGAAATGGACCGGCCATCGGTATCCGTGGGGAGAGCAGCCACTCATGAAATTCGAGAATCTGCGTGTCGTCGTGACCGGAGCGTCCCGCTATTTCGGCCGCGCGCTCGCCGTCGGATTCGCCCATCTCGGCGCCGAGGTCTACGTCTCGGCGCGGACCGTCGAGGCGGCCGAACGCACCCGCACCGAAGTCATGGGTTCGGCCCGCGACCGCATCCACGCCTTCGGCTGCGACCTCAGCAAGCCCGCCGAGATCCGCGAGTTCGCGGCCCGCGTCGGCGAACACACCGACCGCGTCGACCTCCTGGTCAACAACGGCGCACGCTGGCTCGACGGCATGGACCTGGAGGCGGCGAGCGACCGCGAGATCGTGGAGACGATCGAGTCGACGGCCGGCGGCACCGTCCTCATGGTGAAGCACTTCCTGCCGCTGCTCCGCGGCTCGCTGCGGCCCGACATCGTCAACATGGTCGCCGTCCGCGACGCCGAGGGCGCCTCCGCGGCGACCGCCGGCGCCGCCCACGAGGCCTTCTGGGCGGCGAAGAGTGCCCAGGCCGGATTCGCCGACATCCTCTCGCGCCGGCTGCGGCCCTCCGGCGTCCGGGTCTTCTCCCTCTTCCCGCCCGACTTCTCCACCTCCGATCCGCGCTTCGCGGAATGGGACGGATCCAATCCGGACGGAATAGCGCCCGACGAGAAGCTGACCACCCAGGCCCTCTTCGAATGCATCGTGTACGCCGTCGAGCAGCCGCGTGACTGCTTCATCCGTTCCTTCCACTTCGAACCGCGCTGAGCCCACCGCACCACAGCGTCAAGGAGGTCCCAGTCCCATGAGCACTCCCGTCTGGATCACCGCGACCCCTCCCGCCACCCACGGCGAACTCCACATCGGCCACCTCGCCGGGCCGTACGTCGCGGCCGACGTCCTCACCCGCTACCTGCGCGCCGAGGGCGAGGCGGTCAGGTTCACCACCGGCACCGCCGACCACGCCAGCTCCGTCGAGGTCCGGGCGCTGCGGCACCACCGCAAGCCCGAGGAGGTCGCGGAGGGCTACCGCGCCGCGATCACCGCCGACTGGCTGCGCTCTGGCGTGGAGTTCGACCACATCGTGCGCCCGCGCCGCGACAAGGGCTACGGACGCTGGGTGCAGGACCTCTTCGCCCGCCTCTTCGCGCAGGGCGTGATCGCGCCCCGCACCCGGCTCCTGCCGTACTGCGAGCCCTGCGACCGCTGGCTGCACGGGGCGCACGCGACCGGCACGTGCCCGCACTGCGGCGCGGTCAGCGACGGCGGGATGTGCCACGAGTGCGCCCGCCCCAACGACGGCGGCGACCTGATCGCCGCCCGCTGCGCCCTCTGCGACACCCCGGCGGTCGCCCGCCGCTGCCGCAGGCTCTACGTACCCCTGGAGCCGTTCCGGGAGACGCTCGCCGAGTACTGGGCGACGGCGGGCCTGCCGCCGCGGCTGGCCGCGCTGTGCGAGTCGCTCGTCGAGGACGGACTGCCGGACATCGCCGTCGGCCACCCCGCCGAGTGGGGTCTTCCCGTGCCGGTCGAGGGCTTCCCCGACCACCGGATCGACGGCTGCTTCGAGGCCGCCGCGATGCACCTCTTCGGCTACGACGTGAAGGGCCCGCTGCCGCGCCGCGCGATCCACTTCTGCGGCTTCGGGCACTCCTTCTGCCACGCCGTGCTGCTGCCGGTGCTGCTGCTCGCGCAGGACATCAAGCTGCCGCAGGACTTCAACGTCAACGAGTCGTACGTCATCGAGGAAGGCGTCCAGGAGGGCAACGTCTGGGCGCTCGACCTGCTCACCGAGTACGGCTCCGACACCCTGCGCCGCCACGTCCTCCAGGCCCGTCCGCTGGGCCGCCGCACCGTCTTCCACCGGGAGCGGCTCGCCGCGGCGCGCCGCGAGCTGGACGAGAACTGGAACAGTTGGTTGTCCCGGCTCTTCGCCGCCGTACGGGAGGAGTGCGCCGGCCTCGCCCCGCAGGCGCTGCCCGGCGGCACCGGCTGGGAGATCCTGGAGCGGCGGCTGCACCGGGGGGTGGACGACCTGCGCGAGGCGTACGGGCCCGACGCGTTCGACCCGCGCCGGGCGGTGGCCGTGCTCGACGAGATGGTCAGGTCGGCGGCCGACTTCGGTCACGTCAACGCCCACGAGCGGTGCCGGCCCAGCACCTCCTGCCGTCACCTCCCGGCGCTGGCGGCCCAGTTGGCGTTCGCGTCCGCCCTGTCCGCGTGGTCGCGGCCCGTGATGCCGGAGGGCGCCGACCGGCTCGCGGCGGCGCTCCAGGTGACGCCGGGGAGGCCGGTCGACTGGCAGGCGCTGACGGCTCCGCTCCCCGGGACCCGTCTGGCACCCCCGTCGGGCCCGGTCTTCGGGTTCTGATCTCTCCGACCTTCGCCACTACTAAGCAACTAAGTAGTTCCGTAGCTCACCACCTCCGCCACCCTGCCGCGTGACCGTGCGCGCGAGCGACGCGCAGGGACACGTGGCCCACTCCTCAGGAGCCCCACGTGTCCCTGCGCGTCGCCATGCTCAGCGTCCACACCTCCCCGCTCCACCAGCCCGGGACGGGGGACGCCGGCGGGATGAACGTCTACATGGTCGAGCTGTCCCGCGCCCTGGCCGAACAGGGCGCCGAGGTCGACCTCTTCACCCGCTGCCGGGGCGAGGACGTGCCGCCGCTCGTCGAACTCGCCCCGGGTGTGCGGGTCCGTCATCTGCGCGCGGGTCCGCGCGAGGCGCTCCCGAAGGAGGCCATGCCCGACCTCGTCGTGCCCTTCTCGCTCGCCCTGCTCAAGGAGGAGCGGCACTACGACCTGGTCCACTCGCACTACTGGCTCTCCGGGCAGGCGGGCCGGATCGCCTCGGTGGGCTGGCGCATCCCGTTCGTGCACACCGCCCACACCCTGGCCCGCGTGAAGAACGCCTCGCTCGCCGCCGGCGACACCCCCGAACCGGAGCTCCGGATCCGGGGCGAGCGCCAGGTGGTGGGCGCCGCCGACCGGCTGATCGCCAACACGGCCGACGAGGCGGAGGCGCTGCGCTCGCTGTACGGGGCGGAGGGGGCCCGCACCGAGGTCGTACGGCCCGGGGTCGACCTGCGCACCTTCCATCCGGGGGACGGCCGGGCGGCGGCACGGGCCCGCCTCGGCCTCCCGGGGGACGCGTTCGTGCCGCTGTACGCGGGCCGGATACAGCCGCTGAAGGGTCCTGACGTGCTCGTGCGGGCGGTCGCCGAGCTGCTGCGCGAGTCGCCGGACCTCCGCGGGAGGCTTCTGGTGCCGGTGATCGGCGGGCATTCGGGCGCGACGCGCGAGGGGACGGCCTGGCGGCTCGCCCGGGAGCTCGGGGTGACCGATGTGCTGCGGTCCTGCCCTCCCGTACCGCAGTCACGCCTGGCGGACTGGTACCGGGCGGCGGACGTGCTCGTGGTGCCCTCGCGCAGCGAGTCCTTCGGCCTGGTGGCCCTGGAGGCGCAGGCCTGTGGGACGCCGGTGCTCGCGGCGGCGGTCGGCGGGCTGCCGACGGCGGTGTGGGACGGGGTGACGGGGCTTCTGGTGCGCGGTCACGACCCGCTGGACTACGCGCGCCGGCTGCGCTGGCTCGCGGCGCACCCGGAGGCGGTGGAGACGATGGGGGAGGCGGCGGTGCGCCATGCGCGGGGGATGAGCTGGCGCGCGTCGGCCGTCCGGACCGTCGAGGTGTACCGGGGGGCGCTGGGCGAGTCGGCGAGGCGGGGGGCCGGGCGGTGGGGGTTGGGGCAGGGGCGGCGGCACGCCCCTGCCCCGACGGCCCCTCTCTCCTGGAGGAACGAGAAGGCCGTCGCACAAGTCTAGCACCTCTTTTTTGGTTCGACCAAAGGTATGGGTCACCCCGGATCGCTCAATTCCGTTATCCAGAACGTCAATTGACGCATCCACGCCATGGCGGGTCCACGCAGAGACAATCTCTGGATCTCATTCGGAGCCGGGGACAGAATGGAGATGTCTTCAGGGAACGCCCGGCGGCACGGGCCCCCGGAAGACGGAATTCACATTCCAACTCCTGGAGGAATCATGTCTGCTGAGCACGCCACGGGTATGCGCAAGGCCTTCCGTCAGTTCGCCCTCGCCGCGGCCGCGTGTCTCGCCGTCGCCGGCGGCGCGGCCCTTGTGACAGCCCCGAGCGCGGTCTCGGCCCCCCAGCACGTGGTGGCCGACGGTGTGTCCGACGGGACCACCACCGACCCCACCCCGACCCCCACCCCGTCCCCGTCCAACGGAAACGAGTGGAACAAGGTCAGCCCGGCGCCGATAGCTGCCAATTGAGTCGCCGGGAATGCGGATAAGGCTCCGCGGTCACCCCGTAGAGGGGGACCGCGGAGCCTTTTCCTCATGGTCGGTACGCAATGTTCCCGCGCGCCCGATCGACCGGCCGCGCTCAGTCGACCCAGCCGAGCCGATGCGCCCGCACACCCGCCTCGAACCGGCTCGTCGCGCCCATCTCCTGCATCAGCTCGGACAGCATGCGGCTCACCGTCCGCAGCGACACCCCGAGCCCCCGCGCGATCTTCTCGTCCTTCATCCCCGAGGCGAGCATCGTCAGCGCCGCCCGCTGCTGCTCCGAGAGCCCGTCACCGCCCTGCTCCGGCGTCGTGCCGTCGCCGTACGGCGACGCGGTGTGCCAGCAGTGCTCGTACAGGCCCAGGTACGAGCGGACCAGGGCCGGCCCGCGGGCCAGGACCGCGCCCGCCATCGGCTCCGCCGGATCGACCGGCACCACCGCGAACTGCGCGTCCGCGATGATCATCGTCATGGGCACGGCCGGGGTGATCCGCACCTCCACGCCCGCCTCGACCCGGCGCCGCAGCATCTCCGCCACCTCCGGCGAGGAGACGACCCGCTCGCTGTACATGGCGCGGACCCGCACCCCGTTCTCGATCTGCCGCCGGTCCCGGTTCAGGACCCGCTCCGCCACCTCGCGGACCAGCGACGTCGGATGCATCGACGCCAGACTGTGCTGGATGACGTCCGTGATGTCCTCCAGGACCTGCTGGATCCTGCGGTAGTCGCTGAGCAGCTCCACATCGGCGTCCGAGCGCGTGAGGGAACCGGCCCGCAGGAACGCCCCCGCCAGCGTCTCCAGGGTGCCGTACGCGCGGTCCGCCTCGTCGAGGTGCTCGCGCAGCTGCTCGCGCTCCCGGTGCAGCAGCCGGAGCAGCGCTATCTCCGGGTCGATCACCGCGACCGTGTCGCCGTCCTGCTCCGGGCCGCCCTCCCCGCGGAGTCCCGCACGGAGCTCCGCGCGGGCGCCGTGCTGCGCGGGGTTGGTCGGCACGATGAGCCCGAGGCCCGCGAGCTCGTTCCTACATCGCTCGTACTCCTCCGGAGAGAGACGCAGCTCGGAACCGACCTCGGCGACGCTCGACACCCCTCGCCTGCGCAGCTCCTGATAGAGCCTCACCACGGCATCGGGTGCTTCCGAGCACTCGGCTCCGTTCTCCGTACCCCTGCCGCCGCCGGTGGTGATCAAGGCGAAGTGACCCCCTGTTCCCTCGAGTCGCGCCGCCGTCACCCTGTCACACAGCTGGGCGGCCGTCCGTCATGCCGATCTGACCGATCTGACATCCATCGTGCGTCATCCGAACTCCGAACTCCCCGCCGGTGTACCGTCCTCAGATTCCGCGCTCGGCCCCCTCGGCATCCAGCAGGCCGAGCCGGGAGGCCTTCACGCCCGCCTCGAACCGGCTCGCCGCCCCCAGCTCCTGCATCACCTCGGAGAGCAGCCGGCTCACGGTCCGCAGCGAGACCCCCAGGTTGCGGGCGATCTGCTCGTCCTTGATGCCGGAGGCGAGCATGAGGAGCGCCGCCCGCTGCTGCTCCGAGAGGCCGTCGCCGCGCTTCTCCGCCGCCTCCTCCTCGCCGTACGGGGCGGCGGCGGTCCAGCAGTACTCGTACAGGGCGAGATAGGAGCGGACGAGGCCCGGTCCGCGCGCGAGGATCGCGGCGGAGGACGGGTCGTGCGGATCGGTCGGCAGGAGCGCGAAGTTCTCGTCGGCCAGGACCATGCTCATCGGTACGACGGAGGCGAACCGGATCTCGACGCCCAGCGCGGCCCGCTCCTCCAGGTGCTGTGCCATCTCCGGCACCGAGGCGGCCCGCCGGCTGTACATCGCCCGGATCCGGATCCCCCGGTCCGCCCACTGGCGGTCCAGGGCCAGCTCGCCCGGCAGTTCCTCGCGTCGGACGGAGCCGGTGTACATGAAGTGCACGGCCGTCCGGACGGAGTTCGTCAGGTTCGTGAGGCTGCACCGGATGCGCCGGGGATCGTCGACGATCTCGACCTCGATCTCCCCGCGCGGTGTCGCTCCGGCCCGCAGGAACGGTCCGGCAA
The DNA here is from genome assembly GCF_000725545.1 of Streptomyces exfoliatus. Classification (GTDB taxonomy): domain Bacteria; phylum Actinomycetota; class Actinomycetes; order Streptomycetales; family Streptomycetaceae; genus Streptomyces; species Streptomyces exfoliatus. Next base: position 44,310 of record NZ_KL647056.1, read on the forward strand.
GGGCCTCCAGGGCGGTGTGCGCGCGACTGGTGGCGGCGAGTCGCTCCTGGAGGCGGTCGCGCTCCCGGCGCAGCAGCCGCAGCAGGGCGACATCGGGTTCGACGACGACGGGAGCGGTGTCGGCGGAGGGTGTGCCGGGGGAGGCGGGCACGTCGACGGGGAAGGCGGTCAGTCCTAAGGAGACCAGTTCGTCACGACATCGCTCCCGCTCCTCGGCGGTCAGGTCGAGTCGGTCCGCGACCTGGTCGAAGGTCGCCCCGGGACGGGAGCGGAGCGCCTGATACACGGCGAGTGCCTGTTCGCTGCCCGTACGGGCCACGGCGGCGTTTCTGGACACGGCGCAGCAGACTCCCCTCGGATCCCACCTGGACCCTGTTGAATCGCCCCGCTGCACCCTGCCATACATTCGAACGGCGCGCACGGAGTTCACCGCAGCTCAGGACGGCTCGCGGCAGCTCACGACGGCCCGTCGCGGCTCATGACCGCCCGGGGGGCGCGTCAGGCGGTGGGGGCTTCGGACCGGCAGTCGGGGCACAGGCCCTTGAACACGATCTCGGCGTCCTCGACCTGCCACGCGGGCAGCGCACCCCGGGGCGGCTCGGGCGCGGTCGCGTCGACGTTCTCCACGCGGCCGCAGACGACGCACAGCGCGTGCTGGTGCACGGGTCCCGAGATCTCGAACACGGCGGGCAGGCCGGGCCGGTCGAACTTGCTGACCAGGCCCGTCTCCTGGAAGTGCCGCAGCATCTCGTACACGGCCTGGCTGGTCAGCGTGCCGAGCCGCTCGCGCGCGGTCGTGGTGATGGCCTCGACGTCGAGATGGCCCCCCGCGGCGAGCACCGTGAGCACTTCGAGGCGCGGGCCCGTGACCCGCAGCCCTACGTCGCGCAGGCGCTGGATCACCGCCTCGCGGCCTGTCAGCTCTTCCGCGACTGCCATCTTCTCCGCCTGCCACCTGGTCGGCTCAAACTTTTGTAGGCATCGTACCTGTTGCTCGTCAACCTCGTCAGGCGCTCTTCGGCCGTTCGTCAGTCGTCCGGCCTGCACACGAGCAGGACGCTCTCGGTCCTGTCGTCGATCCGGTGGCGCCGTCGGCCCTCGATGTGCAGGCCCGCCGAGTGGAGCTCCGTCGCGAGCCGTTCGGGGTCCACGATCCACTTGTCGGTGGTCAGCACCACCCGCTCCGTGGACAGCTTGCCGGTCCTGGCCGTGTAGTACGTGATCCGCTCGCTCATCGAGGGCAGGTCGAAGACCTGTCTTGCCACCACCCACTCGTCGATCCCGTCGAAGCGCGGCACCTGGAAGGCCCAGGTCCTGCGCGGCTCCGCGATGAGTCCGGGGAGTTGGTGCGCGGTGTAGTCGAGGGCCAGGGCCCCGCCCGACTCCAGATGCCCGGCGATCTCGCGCAGCAGCTCGGGCCGCCGCGCGGGCGGTACGGCCGTGACCATGGCGCCCGCGAGCAGGGCCAGCCGGTATCTCCCTTCGAGCCGCAGCTCGGTGAGCTCGGACCGGTGGGTGACGACAAGCCCGGCGACCTGGGGGCCGATCCGGCGGGCCCAGCCTTCGAGGCGCTCCAGGGCCGAGGCGTCCCGGTCCACGGCTTCCACGGCGAAGCCGTGCCGGGCGAACGGGACGGCGAGCCGCCCGGCGCCGGAGCCGAGGTCGAGGACGGGTCCGCCGGTGGAGCGGGCGAGGCTGAGGTATCGGACGATGTCCGCGCTGTGCGGGCCGAGCAGGGCGTCGTGCAGCCAGACCGAGCCCTCGTCGACGGGGGCCACCGATTCGAGTCCCGGCAGGGTGTCGGACTTGATCCGACCCCTCTGTTTCCCACGGGCGGGCTCCCGCTCCCGGTCGTATCGGGACGGCAGGACCGGCGCGAGCGCTGCGGGCACGACGGGCAGGGATGTGCCGCTCGGTGTGTGCATCGCTCCTCCAGGGGCTCGCTCGGTCCATGCCGTCCGGACGAGGTACCCGTGCCGCCGGGACCGCGCCGCTGGACCCATCCTGACCTGGGGAACGAGCCCTGATCCAGAAGATGGGGCTGCGTGAACACGCGATGGCGTGGATCTGCCACGGAGGCGCTCACCGCGCGGAGCCTCCCGAGGAACGAGGGAGGCGAGCACGGTCGGCCCTGTGAGCCCGGCTTGAGCGCCCCGGAGGCGAATGAGCCCCCTAAGAAAGAGGCGGCGGCAGCGGGCGGGACAGGCGGCGCGGGGCGAGGGGGCCGAAGCCCATGTGCGTGTAGAAGGGGAGGGCCGGGTCGTCGTCCGCCGGGAGTTCGACCCGCTGGTCGTGGGCGCCGTAGCTCCGCATCCGGTCCGTGGCCGCCGCGAGGAGGGCCGTACCCACTCCGTGGCGGCGGGATCCGCCGGCGACGGCGAGTGCGTACACCTCGCCCTCGCCCGGTACGGGGACTCCGCCCGCGGCGACGCCGACGAGCGTGCCCTCGGGGTCGGTCGCGACGAGCCAGCCGAGCCAGCCGGGCGCGCCCCCGGGAATTTCAATTTCCGCGCGTATGCGGGGGAGTGAGCATTGGGCCGAGACCATGCGCCGGATCGGCATTTCGTCCAGGATTCCTGCGTAGCTGCTCCGAATGACGTCGGCGAGCAGCCTGGATATCGTCGTCGCATCGCCGGCCGCGGCCGTCCGAACGCCAGCCAGCTGCATTGGTTTTGTACCCTTCGACGTGCCGAGCCCGATCCCCAAGATACCCACGATAGCGGTGAATTCAGTTGTCCGTGACCGATGCGAAATCTACGAATTCGCTTAGTAAATAAGGATGTTCGGCGGGTCGGCCGGTGAAGCGAGTAAATTACCCGGGGAACGAACAGCAGGCGACGACCAGGGGCGCCATCGCGAGCCCCGCCGCCGCGACGGTCAGCAGCCCGCGCAGAACCGGGTGGCCCGCGCTGTGCGGGGCGAGGATGCGCCGCATGCGCAGCGCGGCCGAGGGGCCGCCCGCCGCGAACGCGGACCGGGGGGCCCGCCCCGAGGCCAGCGCGTACAGCGCCGTCGCCAGGGCGTCCCGCGTGCATCGCCGCAAGGCTCGGTCGTCCGCGGCCATTTCGAGGAGCAGCGGTACGGCTGACCCGCCGTGCCGTGCGAGCGGGAGGCGCGGGAAGACGGCCGCGAAGGCCTCCGCCGCCGCCACGAGGAGATGGTGGCGCCCCGCGATGTGCGCCCGCTCGTGCGCGAGCGCCGCCGCGAGCTGGGCGGGGGTCAGGGTGTGCAGCGCGCCCGAGGAGACGACGACCCGGCGCGAGCGGCCGGGCAGGCAGTACACGGCGGGGCGCTCGTCGTCGAGGACGGTGGCGCGGAGCGCCGGGTCGTACCGCCCGACGAGCCGCAGAAGACCCGCGTGCCGCACCCGTACCCGCCGGGCCCTGGCGAGGCGGCGTGCGAACGCGACGGCGGGCACCGACAGGAAGGCGAGGGAGAGCGAGAGGGCGAACAGCTCCCGCCCGTCGAGGGCGAGCAGCTGGGCGGGGGTGGGCGGCCGGAGCATGAGCACCGTGTCGGTCAGCCGGTGGCTGCTCTCGCCGGTGAGGACCATCTGGGCGGGCAGCAGGGCGGAGGCGGTCGCGAAGACCGTGCCGCACGCGGCCCAGACGGCGAGCGCGAGCCGGGGCACCTGCTGGGCCCAGCGTGCCCGTGCGAGGAGGAGGGGGAGAAGGAAGCCGGCGAGGGCGACGAGCCCGAGCGGCACGAGGGCGTGGTGGTTCATGCGGGGCTCCCGCCGTCGTGGCGCGGGGGGCGGTGCGGTTCCCGGTGCTTGTCGCCGGGGTGCGGTTCCGGGTGCGTGGCCCCGCGGCGCGGGTCCCGGTGCGTGGCTCCGGGGTGCGGGTCCTGCGGTGGGTCCTGGTCGCCGCGGGCGGCGCGCAGGGCCGCGTCGAGGGCGGCCATGTCCTCGTCCGAGATGACCTCGACGAACCTCAGGAGCGCGGCGGGCCGGTCCTGGCTGTCGCCGAGGGCGTCCCGCATGAGTCCGGCGGTGTACTCCTCGCGGCTGCGGACGGGCTCGTACAGCCAGGCCCGGCCGGCCTTCTCGCGGCGGAGCCAGTCCTTGCGGTGCAGGATGTCCGCCACGGTCATCACGGTCGTGTAGGCGACCCGGCGTCCCCGATTGATGTCGTCGACGATCTCGCGGACCGTGGCGGGCCGCTGCCAGGCCCACAGTCGGTCCATGATCTCGGCCTCCAGCTCTCCCAGCCGGCGCACGTGCATCCCCTCCCCCTGCGAGCGGCTCATCGTACGGGCCGCCTCCCCTCCCCAGGTATACCCCCTAGGGGTACGCTGGCGGGATGTCGACCCTGATGAAGAACCGTCCTTGCGCGAAGGCCTGCGACGCCGGTCCCGCCGGATCGGTGGAGCTGGTGCTCCTCCGGAAGCTGCTCGGCCTCTGTCTCCGGCTGAGCCTCACGCTGTCCGCCGACTGCCCCGGGCGCAAGGGCGGTTGACACCGACGAAGGGCCCCTCGCGGGGCACTTCGGTCCAACTCCCCCCTGCCCGGGGGAGGCCTACGTCCGGATGAGCCGGGCGATGGCCTTCGAAGCCTCGTTCACCTTCTCCTTGGCCTGGTCGCCGCCCTGGGCGATGGCCTCCGTGACACAGCAGCTCAGGTGCTCGTCGAGCAGGGCCACCGCGCAGGACTGGAGGGCCGCGTTGATGGCGGAGACCTGGGTGAGGACGTCGATGCAGTAGACGTCCTCGTCGACCATCCGCTGCACCCCCCTGACCTGGCCCTCGATACGCCGCAGGCGTCTGATGATGTCTTCCTTGTGCTGTCCGTAACCGGCCACGGCGGGCTCCTCGGAGATTGGCGGGGAAGGGCGGGTCCGTCAGCGGTCGGCGGCCTGGAAGCCCCGCAGGCGGAGGCTGTTGCCGACGACGAAGACCGAGGAGAAGGCCATGGCCGCGCCCGCGATCATCGGGTTGAGCAGTCCGGCCGCGGCGAGCGGCAGGGCCGCCACGTTGTAGGCGAAGGCCCAGAACAGGTTCGAGCGGATCGTGCCGAGCGTCTTGCGGGAGAGCCGGATGGCGTCGGCGGCGGCCCGCAGGTCCCCGCGGACCAGGGTCAGGTCGCCTGCCTCGATGGCGGCGTCCGTCCCGGTGCCCATCGCCAGACCCAGGTCGGCCTGGGCGAGCGCGGCGGCGTCGTTGACGCCGTCGCCGACCATGGCGACCGAACGTCCCTCGCCCTGGAGGCGCTTGACCACGTCGACCTTGTCCTGCGGCATGACCTCGGCGATGACCTCGTCGATGCCGACCTCGGCGGCGACGGACTCGGCGACCGCCTTGTTGTCACCGGTCAGCAGGATCGGCGTGAGGCCGAGCGCCCGCAGCCGCCGGATGGCCTCCGGGCTGGTCTCCTTGATCGCGTCGGCGACCTCCAGGACCGCGCGGGCCTCGCCGTCCCAGGCCACCGCGATGGCGGTCTTGCCGGCCTGCTCCGCCGCGTCCTTCGCGGACTTCAGCGACTGCGGCAGCTCCATCGCCCATTCGGTGAGCAGCTTCTCGCGGCCGACGAGGACCGCGTGGCCCTCGACGACGCCCTGCACGCCGAGGCCGGGGATGTTGGCGAAGTCCTCGGGGGTGGGAAGGGTGCCGACCTTGGCGGCGGCGCCGGTGGCGACGGCCTGGGCGATGGGGTGCTCGGAGGAGTGCTCCAGGGCGCCCGCGAGGCGCAGGACGTCGGTCTCGTCCGTACCGGCGGCGGTGTGGACCTTGATCAGGGTCATCCGGCCGGTGGTGACGGTGCCGGTCTTGTCGAGGACGATGGTGTCGACCTTGCGGGTGGTCTCCAGGACCTCGGGTCCCTTGATGAGGATGCCGAGCTGGGCGCCGCGGCCGGTGCCGACCATGAGGGCGGTCGGGGTGGCGAGGCCGAGGGCGCAGGGGCAGGCGATGATCAGGACGGCGACGGCGGCGGTGAACGCGGCGGTGAGTCCCTGTCCGGTGCCGAGCCAGAAGCCGAGGGTGCCGAGCGCGAGCGCGATGACGATCGGCACGAAGACGGCCGAGATCTTGTCGGCGAGGCGCTGGGCGGCGGCCTTGCCGTTCTGGGCGTCCTCCACCAGCTTCGCCATCCGGGCGAGCTGGGTGTCGGAGCCGACGCGGGTGGCCTCGACGACCAGCCGGCCGCCGGCGTTCAGGGTGGCGCCGGTGACGGAGTCGCCGACGGAGACCTCGACGGGGACGGACTCGCCGGTGAGCATGGAGGCGTCGACGGCGGAGGAGCCCTCGACGACGGTGCCGTCGGTGGCGATCTTCTCGCCGGGACGGACCAGGAAGCGCGTCCCGACCTGGAGTTCGGCGGTGGGTACGGTGACCTCACGGCCGCCCCGCAGGACGGTGACCTCCTTGGCGCCCAGCTGCATCAGGGCCTTGAGCGCGGCGCCCGCCTTGCGCTTCGAGCGGGCCTCGAAGTAGCGGCCGGCCAGGATGAAGGCGGTGACGCCGGCCGCGGCCTCCAGGTAGATGTTCCCTGCGCCGTCGGTACGGGCGATGGTGAACTCGAAGGGGTGGGTCATCCCGGGCGTGCCGGCCGTACCGAAGAACAGCGCCCACAGGGACCACAGGAACGCGGCGATCGTGCCGACCGAGATCAGGGTGTCCATCGTCGCCGCGCCGTGCCTGGCGTTCGTCCAGGCGGCCCGGTGGAACGGCCAGGCGGCGTAGACGACGACCGGCGCGGCGAGCGTGAGGCTCAGCCACTGCCAGTACTCGATCTGCAGCGCCGGGATCATCGCCATCGCGATGACCGGTACGGCGAGCGTGACGGCGGTGATCAGCCGCTGCTTGAGGGGCCGCAGCTCCTCGTCGGCCTTCTCCTCGTCGGTGGGACCCTCGGCGCCCGGCGCCTCGCTCTTCGGGGGCGCGGGCTCGGTGGCTGTGTATCCGGTGGCCTCGACGGTCGCGATGAGGTCGGCGACGTCGATGTCGGCGTCGAAGGTGACCTTCGCCTTCTCGGTGGCGTAGTTGACGGTGGCCTCGACCCCGTCCATGCGGTTGAGCTTCTTCTCGATACGGGCCGCGCACGAGGCGCAGGTCATGCCGCCGATGGCGAGCTCGACCTGGGCGGTGCCCGGAGTGGTCGTGGTCATTTCCTGCTCTCCTCTTTTTGCGGGCTCGGTTCCCCTCCGGGGCGCTGGAGCCGGGCTCACAGGGCCGACCGTGCTCGCCTCCCTCGTTCCTCGGGAGGCTCCGCGCGCTCGTCCCTGTTCCCCCGGCGCACCCCTTCGGCTCACTCGCCGGTAGTGGCGACCGCGCTGAAGTGGCTCGGGCCGGCGTTCGGGGGCCGGGGCCCGAGCGTGCTGGCGGGCGGGCCCCGGCGGCCTGGGTGGGGCGGCTGCTCAGGCGCGGCCGGTCAGCTCGTAGCCCGCGTCGTCGACGGCCGCGGTGATCGCGGCGTCGTCGGGCTCGCCGCCGGTGGTCACGGTCACCAGGCCGCCGGCGACGTCGACGTCGACGGAGATGACGCCGTCGAGCGCGCTGACGGACTTGGTGATCGCGGTCTTGCAGTGGCCGCAGGTCATGCCGGAGACGGCGTAGACCGTGGCGGTGCTGTCGGCGACCGCGACGGCGGTGGCCTCCGTGGTCGAGCAGCTGTTGTCCGGGGTGCAGCAGGAGCCCATGGCTTCCTCCTCGGTCGGATTCCACTTCCCGATACCCTCGGGGGGTATTCGGCTGTCGGGTTCATGTATACCCCCCGGTGGTATCCATGGCAAGCGGATCCCCGACTTGACTTGATACCCCCCAGGGGTATGGTGAGGTGCAGAGGACGGTTACCCACGCCACCCACGTACGGGAGAGCAGTCATGAACACCGGAGTGAAGATCACTGCCTTTGCCGCCGCGCTCGCCGCGACCTTCGGGACCGCGTACGGGGTCGGCAAGGGAGTCGGCCCCGTCGAGGAGCCGAAGAAGGCCGGACACGGTGACCACGCGGCCGCTCCTTCGAAGGGCGCCGACGGCCACGCCGGCCACGAGGAGGGCGCCGCCACGGACGCCTCCGCCGCGGCGAACCTCCCCGGCGGCCTCCAGGTCTCCCAGGACGGCTACACCCTGGCCGTGGAGACCCCGAAGCCCGCCGTCGGCAAGAGCGTCCTGAAGTTCTCCATCAAGGACGCGGCCGGCAGGAAGGTCACCGCCTTCACCACCGAGCACGGCAAGGAACTGCACTTCATCGTCGCCTCGCGCGACCTCGGCACCTTCCGGCACCTGCACCCCGTGAAGGCCGCCGACGGCACCTGGACGACCCCCGTCGACCTCCCCGCGGCCGGCGGTTACAAGGCCTTCGCGGACTTCAAGCCCGCCGCGCCCGGCGCCAAGGGCATCACGCTCGGCGTCGACCTCGCGGTCCCGGGCGCGTACGCCCCGAAGCCGCTCCCCGCCGTGAACCGGACCGCGACCGTCGACGGCTACCAGGTCCGACTCGGCGGCACCCTGAACCCGGGCAAGGCCGGCGAGCTCAGGCTCACCGTCACCAAGGCCGGGAAGCCCGTCACCGACCTGGAGCCCTACCTCGGGGCGTACGGACACCTCGTCGCCCTCCGCGACGGCGACCTCGCCTACCTCCACGTGCACCCGAACGAGGGCGGCCCCGGTCCGGACGTCTCCTTCACGGCGACCGCGCCCAGCGCCGGCGCGTACCGTCTGTTCCTCGACTTCCAGCACCAGGGCAAGGTGCGCACGGCGGCCTTCACGGTCACGGCGGGCGCGACCGGAACCCCCGCCGAGGCGCCCGCTCCGGCGGCCGGTGAGGCGACGCACGATGCGGGAGGTCACGAGCACGGCTAGGCTGGTCATTGGACTAGACCTGTAGCCGTCATTTATGGAGAAATGGGCCTCGATGAGCAACCGTGCAGTCCTTGAGGTGATCGCCCTCGACGAGGAGGACGCGGTCGCCGCCCAGACCGGCGGCGCCGACCGGCTCGAACTCGTCGCCGACATGGCGGCGGACGGGCTCAGCCCGTCCACGGCGTCCTTCGCCACCATCCGGGCTGCCGTCGACATCCCGCTGCGCGTGATGCTCCGCCTCGCCGACGGCTTCGCGGCCGGCGACACCGACGCCCTGGTCCGCCGGGCGGAGGAACTCCGCGCGGCGGGCGCGACCGAGTTCGTCCTCGGCTTCCTCACCCCCGACGGCGAACCCGACCTCGTGGCCGTCGAGCGGCTCGTCACCGTCCTCGACGGGGCCCGCTGGACCTTCCACCGGGCGATCGACCGCGCCGCCGACCGCGACGGGCTCCGCAAGCGCCTCGCCGACCTGCCCGGCCTCGACACCTACCTCACCGCAGGCGCCGCCACCGGCGTCGACGACGGCCTCGCCACCCTCAAGGCCGAGGCCGCCCGTGCGGGCGAGCCCGGCTACGAGGCCCGGATCCTCGTCGGCGGCGGCCTCCGCCTCGACCACCTTCCGGAACTTCGCGCGGCGGGCCTCGACGCCTTCCACATCGGCGGCGCGGCCCGCCCCCAGGGCTGGGCGGCCCCGGTCTCGGCCGAGGCGGTACGGACGTGGCGCGAGGCCGTGGACGCGTAGGGGCGTGGGCGGCGGGGTGCGTGGGAAAACGCCTGGCCCGGCGCGAGGGGCGCTCGCTAGCCTCCCCTCCATGGCAGCCACCACCAAGATGCAACCCGACGAGCTCGACATCGACACCGCGCTCGTCGAGAGGCTCGTCGCCGGGCAGTTCCCCGAGTGGGCGGACCTCCCGGTACGGGCCGTGGCCTCGGCCGGTACGGACAACGCGATGTTCCGCCTCGGTGACGACCTCGTCGTACGGCTGCCCCGCGTCCCGTACGCGGCCCACCACGTCGAGAAGGAGCAGCGCTGGCTGCCCCTGCTCGCCCCGCACCTGCCGCTCGACGTCCCCGTCCCGGTGGGGCGGGCCGGGGCGAGCGAGGAGTTCCCGCTGCCCTGGTCGGTCTATCGCTGGCTCGACGGGGACGACACGTACAACGTCCCGCTGGTCGATCTCGCCCACGCAGCCGTCGAGTTGGGCCGTTTCGGCGCCGCCCTGCGTACCGTCGACGCGAGCGCGGGGTCCACCTCGTTCCGGGGCGGCCACGTCACCGCGTGGGAGGACGGGCACCTGCCGGGCGCCGTCCGGGACCTCGCGGCCGACGGCGTCGTCGACGCGGAACTCGCCCTCGCCTCCTGGGAGGCGGTCCTGCGGCTCCCGCAGTGGGACGGGCCGCCCGTCTGGATCCACGGCGACCTGCTGCCGGGCAACCTGCTGGGCCGTGACGGCCGGCTCAGCGCCGTCATCGACTTCGGCGGCCTGGGCACCGGCGACCCGGCCTGCGACATGATGCCCGCCTGGACGCTGTTCACCGCCGACACCCGCCCGCTGTTCCGCGAGGCCGCCGAGGTCGACGACGCCACCTGGGCGCGCGGCCGCGGCTGGGCCCTGGCCTGGGGCCTGGTGACCGAGCACTACTACCGCGACACGAACCCCGTCCTCGCGGCCGTCGCCCGCCGCGCCCGCACCGAGGCCCTCGCGGAGTGTGCGAGCGAGGGCTAGGGCCTCTCGTTTGGATCATGCCGGGCTCGCGGGCCCTGTGGGTCTGGGGAGACCCCATGCACCAGACCCCGCTCCCTGATCCGGCCTGATCCAAACGGAAGACCCTAGCGGACGACGTCGAAGACGTTCATCTGGATGCCGTTGGCGTACGTCTCGTGCTCGACGAGCTTCAGCTTCTGCGTGTCCTTGTCCGTCGTGCTGAACAGCCGCTTGCCGGCGCCGAGCAGCAGCGGGAAGACGAGCAGGTGGTACCGGTCGATCAGACCGGCGTCCGACAGGGCGCGGTTGAGGGTCGCGCTGCCGTGGACGATGATCGGGCCGCCCTCGGTCTCCTTCAGCGCGGCGACCTCGTCGAGCGAGCGCAGGATGGTGGTCTCGCCCCAGTTGTCGACGAGGTCGTCCTCGGTGAGGGTCGTGGACACCACGTACTTCGGGATCGCCTTGTACCGGGTGAACTCCTCCATGGCGGGCCAGACGGGGCTGAACGCCTCGTAGCTGACGCGGCCGAGCAGCATCGCGCCGGCCTCCTGCTGCTCGCGTTCCTTGAGGGCGTAGACCTCGGGGAGGAACTCCACGTCCTTGAAGGTCCACCCCGAGTTCCGGTAGCCGGGCTCGCCGCCGGGGGCCTCCACGACGCCGTCGAGCGAGACGAAGGCGGAGCTGATCAGGGTGCGCATGGGGTTCTCCCGTTTCGGTCATGGCTGGTGTTCATCGGCAACTATCACGTAAGACCGGGGGCTCCACCGAAACTCATCGGTCCCGCAACGCCGACTTCGATCAGGATTCCAACTGGAGCGGGAGCGGCGCCGCGTGAACGATCGTCAGCCCGGACACCGCGCGGGTCAGTGCCACGTACAGGCGGCGCAGGCCCGTGCGCTCGTCCGGTTCGCCGTCGACGACCGCCGCCGGTTCGTCCAGGACCACGTAGTCGTACTCCAGGCCCTTCGCGAGCGTCGCCGGGACCAGCGTCAGCCGGGACTCGGCCGTCGTCTCCTCGCCGGGGGAGAGGTACGCGAGCCCGGCGGCCGTCAGCGCCTCCGCCAGCGGGGCGATCCGCGCGTCGGCGGCGATCAGGCCGATCGAGCCCTCGTGTGCGAGGGCCTCGGCGCAGGCCGCGACCACGTCCGCGTCGAGCGTGTCCGCCTCCGTGCGGCGCACGGCGAGCGAGCCCGGGTTCTCACGGACCGACTCGACCGCCGCGAGCCCCGGAGACATGTGCGGAAGCAGCCGGGAGGCGTACGCGATCACCTCGCGCGGTACGCGGAAACCGGCGGTCAGCTCCTCCACCACGGCCTCCGGCTTCCCCAGGTGCCCGAGCGCCTCCGCCCAGCTCGCCGTCGCCCACGGGGTGGTGCCCTGCGCCAGGTCGCCCAGGATCGTCGCCGAACCGGTCGTGCAGCGCCGGCCCACCGCCCGGTACTGCATCGGGGACAGGTCCTGCGCCTCGTCGAGGACCACGTGCCCGAGCGAGTGCGTCCGCTCCACCAGGTCCCGGGCCTCGTCGATGAGGACCGCGTCCGCCGCCGACCACTTCGCCGTCTTCACGCTCCGCGCGGGCTTCGCCCACAGCAGCAGCTTCTGTTCGTCCTCGGTGAGCAGTCCCTCGGCGTGCTCCGCGAGGAACTCGGGGTCGCCGAGCAGCCGGAGCACCAGCTTCTCGGGCTCCACCGGCGGCCAGCACTCCTTCACGACCGCCTTCACGGCCGTGTTCCGCGCGACCGTGTTCTGCACCCGGTCGTCGGGCGCCTCGCCCGCCTGCTCCATCCGGACCAGGACGGCGTGCGCGATGCGCTGCGGGAGCGCCTCGCGGGCCGCGCCGTACCGGATGTCACGGTCCATCAACTCCCGTACGATCTCATCCAGTTCGTATGCGGGAACCCGCCAGCGGCGCGAGCCGCGCACCACCATCAGGGGTTCCTTCGGCAGCGTGATGTGGGAGCGCACGGCCCGGCGCAGCACTTCCGCCATCCGGGCGTCGCCCTTGACGACCGCCGTCGCCGCCTCGTCCGTCCCCCGCACCTCGACCTGCCCGACGAGGTCGTCGACCGTCGCCTGCTTCACCTCCAGCTCGCCCAGGGCGGGAAGCACCTGCTCGATGTAGTGGAGGAAGGAGCGGTTCGGTCCGACGACCAGGGTCCCGGTGCGGGCGAGCCGCTCCCGGTGCGCGTACAGCAGGTACGCGACGCGGTGCAGGCCCACGGCCGTCTTCCCGGTGCCGGGACCGCCCTGCACGCACACGGTCCCGGACAGGCCGGACCGGACGATCCCGTCCTGCTCCGGCTGGATCGTGGCGACGATGTCCCGCATCGGTCCGACACGGGGTCGCTCGATCTCCGCCTGGAGCAGCCGGCTCGTCCGCTCCAGTTCCTGGGGGTCGGACAGGTGCTCGTCCTCGTACGCGGTGAGCTCGCCGGCCGTGTACCCGAAGCGGCGGCGCAGGCCGACGTCCTGCGGGTCCTTCTTCGACGCCTGGTAGTACGGCTGCGAGACCGGCGCGCGCCAGTCGATCACCATCGGGTCGCCGACGGCGTCGTGGACGTGCCGCCGACCGATGTAGAAGCGCTGCCCCTCCTGCGTGGTGTGCAGGTAGTCGAGCCGTCCGAAGAACAGCGGGGTGTGGGAGAGGTCGGCGAGCGCCTTGACGCGCTCCTCGATCTGGCGCCCGAGGACGACGGAGTTGACCCAGTTCGCCGTGACGTTCGTGATGTCGAGCGCCTCGACGTCCTCGCGCATCGCGCGCAGGGCGGCGCGGGACGAGGCCAGATGGTCGCGCTCGCGCGCGAGCGGATCGGGATCGGACACGGACACGTCGGACACGTCGGACACGGGGAAGCCTCCGGGCAGGTGGATACGCGGACACGTCGAGTGGCCGCCGGTTTCCGACCGGGCGGCGGCTCTCCACGGAGGGAGGCGGGGAAGCTGGCGAGTGTAACTCCGGCGGGGAGCGCGGGGCGAATGCTTTCCGGCCGTTCGTACCCGTAGGGGGCAAGGTCCGTCGTGAGGGGGACCCTGGTTCCACCCCCAGGCCGATGTGTTCGGAATGTCCGGATTCCATCATGGAGACATGACCGCGACGACGTTCACCCTCGTGACCACGATCCCCCGCCCCCGCGTCCGCCCGCTGAGCACGGCGTTCCGCGTGATCCGCGCCTTCGGCGGCGCGGCGGCCGGAGTCGTCCTCCTCGGCGACTACGGCCCGTCGGAGGCGGGGGTGAGGAACCCCCGCCCGGAGCACATCGCGAACCCGCGCCGTGAGTACGCGCCCGGTCCGGACTGAGTACGGGAGCGGTTGGTGGCGCCCCATGGCCCCTGATGTGATCGGAACATGACGACGAAGCCTTCCCAGGACGAGACCGCCGAGGCCGCGACCACTCCGGACGCGACCGCCGAAGCCGAGTCCGCCCCGTACACCTTCGACCTGCGCCTCGCCGCCGCCTGCGGACTGGTCTTCCTCCTCGCCTGCCTGGTGGCCACCGCCTCGATCGCCCTCGCCGACGCCATCGAAGGCGACGGATCCGGCGGCTTCCTCATCACCGCCGGCTTCTGGTCACTGGCCTTCGGAGCCGTCGCGGGCGTGGCGGCGCTCGTCGTGCCCCGCCGCGCCCTCGTCACCGCCCAGTACTGCCTGGGTGTCGCCGGCCCGCTCCTCGCCCTGATGGACTGAACGACCGGCCGACCGCTACGGCGCCAGCAGCTCGTCCGCGTCCACGATCCGGTACGCGTATCCCTGCTCGGCGAGGAACCGCTGCCGGTGCGCCGCGAAGTCCTGGTCGATGGTGTCCCGGGCGACCACCGAGTAGAAGTGCGCCTGGTGCCCGTCCGCCTTCGGCCGCAGCACCCGGCCGAGGCGCTGCGCCTCCTCCTGCCGCGACCCGAACGTGCCCGACACCTGGATCGCGACGGTCGCCTCCGGCAGGTCGATGGAGAAGTTCGCGACCTTCGACACCACGAGCACGCTGATCTCGCCGGTACGGAACGCGTCGAAGAGCTTCTCCCGCTGCGCGTTCGACGTCTCGCCCTTGATGACGGGCGCGTCCAGGTGCTCGCCGAGCTCGTCGAGCTGGTCGATGTACTGACCGATGACGAGGATCTGCTGCCCCTCGAACTTCTTCACCAGGGCCTCGGTGACCTTCCGCTTCGTCGCCGTCGTCGCGCAGAAGCGGTACTTCTCCTCGGCCTCCGCGGTCGCGTACGCGAGCCGCTCCGAGTCGGTGAGGTTGACCCGGACCTCGACGCAGTCGGCGGGCGCGATGTACCCCTGCGCCTCGATCTCCTTCCACGGCGCGTCGAACCGCTTGGGCCCGATCAGCGAGAACACGTCCGACTCGCGGCCGTCCTCGCGCACCAGGGTCGCGGTGAGACCGAGCCGCCGCCGGGCCTGCAGATCGGCGGTGAACTTGAAGACGGGCGCGGGCAGCAGGTGCACCTCGTCGTAGACGATGAGGCCCCAGTCGCGGGAGTCGAACAGCTCCAGGTGCGGGTAGACGCCCTTCCGCCTGGTCGTCAGCACCTGGTACGTGGCGATGGTGACCGGCCGGATCTCCTTCTTCGTCCCGCTGTACTCGCCGATCTCGTCCTCGGTCAGCGAGGTTCGCTTCACCAGCTCGCTCTTCCACTGCCGGGCGGACACGGTGTTGGTGACGAGGATCAGCGTGGTCGCCTTGGCCTGCGCCATGGCTCCCGCCCCGACCAGCGTCTTCCCCGCGCCACAGGGCAGGACGACCACGCCGGAACCGCCGTGCCAGAACCCCTCGACGGCCTGCTTCTGGTACGGGCGCAGGGCCCAGCCGTCCTCGGCCAGGTCGATCCGGTGCGCCTCGCCGTCCACGTACCCGGCGAGGTCCTCGGCGGGCCAGCCCAGCTTCAGCAGCGTCTGCTTGATCTGGCCGCGTTCGGAGGGGTGCACGGCGACGGTGTCGGCGTCGATCCGGTCCCCGACCAGCGGCTGCACCTTCCGCGACCGCAGGATCTCCTCCAGGACCGGCCGGTCGGTGCTGGTCAGGACGAGCCCGTGGGTGGGGTGCTTGGACAGCGTCAGCCGCCCGTACCGGGCCATGGTCTCGGCGATGTCGACGAGCAGCGCGTGCGGCACGGGATAGCGCGAGTACTCGACGAGCGCGTCGACGACCTGCTCGGCGTCGTGGCCCGCGGCCCGCGCGTTCCAGAGCCCGAGCGGCGTCAGCCGGTACGTGTGGATGTGCTCCGGCGCCCGCTCCAGCTCCGCGAACGGCGCGATGGCCCGCCGGCAGGCATCGGCGAGCTCGTGATCGACCTCCAGGAGCAGGGTCTTGTCACTCTGGACGATGAGCGGTCCACTCACGTGATCAGGTCCTTCCGACACCGTGCCGTTCCCGTAACGGCCAATCCTCCAGTGTGCCTGATGGGGGCCGCTGCCGGTGGGGGCGCTACACCTGCTCGTCCGCCAGTTCCGCGACGCCCGTGATGCGGTGCAGCGGGTACGTGCGGACCTCGTCGGCCGTGTGGTCGTAGCCCGTCACGAAGCCGCCCTCCACGCGGACCGGGGCGATGACCCGCTGGCTCGCCGCGCCCTCCGCGTTGACGTAGCCGATCCACACCGCCGAGCCCGTCATCGCCGCGGCCTGGACGGTGGCGAGCGTCTCCGCCGCCGACGTGCGCGGGAGGGTGCCCGCCGCCGCCGGGGCGGCCGCCGGTTCCTTCCGTACCGCCGTCGCAGCCCGGTCGCCCGCCCGGATCGCGCGCACCGCCGCGCCGAGCAGCGTCGCGTCGGGCGCGGGCGGCCCGTCCGGGACCGGGACGGGGGCCGTGCGCGCCGGCGTGCGGTACGCGTCGGTGCGGGTGATCAGGACGTCGCCCTCCGCCGACTCGGCGGCCGGCGCGTATCCCATCGACCGCAGCCCGTCGAGCAGCGACGCCGGGTCCGCCTGCGCCGCCAGGACCGTCGGCGCGATCCTCCGCAGCCCCAGCGCGGCCGACCGCCGGTCCGCGAGGATCTCGCCGAGGACGGCGTCGTCGTCGCAGCGCACGTACGCCGACGCCGCCCCGACCCGCAGATGGCCGTGGCGTCTCGCCACGTCGTCGATGAGGTAGGCGAGCGGCTGCGGGACCGGCGTACGGGAGTGCGCCTTCAGGAATTCGTGCAGGTCAGAGGCGGTCTGCCCGGCGTCGAGGGCCCGCCGCACCGACCCCGGCGTGAACCGGTAGACGGTGGCGCCACCCTTCGATTCCACGTCCGCGAGCACGGCGAGCGCGTCGGCCAGCGGGCGCCGCAGCGGCCCCGGCGCGACCGCCGTCAGGTCCGCCTGGAGGAGGACGTGGTCCACGGCCTCGGGAAGCAGCGGCGCGAGCAGGGTCGCGGCCCGCCCGGCGGCCACCGAAGGTTCGACACCGCCGCCGTGGTCGGCCGGGCTCGCGGCCTCGGCCAGCGGCAGGTTGAGCAGGGCCCGCGCCGGGCCCGACAGGGCGCCCCGCCCCGTGAGCCCGAGGAGTTCCGCCTCGGCGAGCGTCCAGCGGGCCAGCCGGGACCGCAGGTCGGTCGCTCCAGCGGGCCGCCCGTCCGATCTCCCGTCCGATCTCCCGTCCGGCCGCCCGTCCGGTCTCCCGTCACCGTGCTTGTCCTCACCCGGCTTCCCGTCACCGGCCTGTGCCGCCGCCGCGCCCCGCAGCGGCCGCTCCCAGCGGAGCCGCGCGAACAGCGTCTCCGGGTCGGCGGCCGCACCCGGCGGCAGCGTCGCGAGCAGTTCGAGCACCCGATGCCGGACCTCCGGCGCCGGCGCCCGGTCCAGGTCGGGTCCGAGGGCGGCGAGCGTACGGCCCTTCGTGTCCTGGCCGCCGACCAGACCCGGCGTACGGGTCGACGTCAGCCACGGGGTCACGAGCAGCGCCCAGCGTTCCGCGGGCGGCAGGTCCAGCCAGTGGTCGTAGGCGGGCGTCGGCGCGTACCGCTCGTCCGCCTCGCCGTCCGACGCGAGCAGCCCCGCCCCGTAACAGAGCTCCAGCCAGAACGCGGCCGTCTCCTCCGTGACGTCGAGCGCCGCCGCCGTCCGCTTCAGGTCCCGCACCGCGAGCCCGCCCGCGCGCAGCACCTGCGGGCCGCCCCGGTCCCAGGACTTCAAGAGCTCCTCGACCGTCGCGAGCGTCACGTGCGCCTGCCCGGCCGCCGCACTGTCCACCACCTGTGGACGGTACTCGCGCAGCACCCCCAGCTCCGGCGGCAGCGGCTCCGGCGCCCGGTGCGCCCGCCCGCCCCGCAGATGCAGCGCCACCTCGCGCGGCAGCACCATCGTCCGCGCCGACACCGGAAGCAGCAGCCCCCGGTCACGCAGCCAACGCACCGGAGGCGCCGGATTCGCCGACACCTCCCCGTACGGCGGGCCCCACACCAGCCGGTCCAGGACTCCCAGCGCCTCGGGGGACGCCGAATCGAGCAGCGCGCCCATGCGGTCCCGGTCCGTGAACAGTCCCGCCAGCGCCGCCACCGCCGACACCGGATCGTGCGTCGCGGGCAGCCCCGCCGCCGCGATGATCTCCTGCACCCGGCCCGGCGACATCCCCGACGTGGCCTCCGCGACCGTCGGTCCCAGACCCGTCGGCGACGGATGCTGCGCCGAAGGCGCAAGGATCTCCCGGGCGGTCCGCACCAGCTTCAGGCGCTCGTCCTCGCCCCACACGAGCGCCTGCTCACGCAGCAGCGCCAACGCGCCCGGCAGCGCCGCCTCGATCTCCGGATCACCGTCGTCGCCGGTGAGCAGCGCCAGGAGTACGGGGTACGGGGCCGGGTCCGGGGCGACGGCCAGCGCTTCGGCCGTCTGGAGCGCGAACCGGTCCAGCCGCTCGATGGCCCGCACCACGGAACCCCGCGTACCGGCACGGGTCGCCAGCTGCGTCAGGTCGTTCGGTACGGGACTCAGCAGGTCCGGCCGGGCCCGCAGCAGCGCGGCGAGCCCCTCGTCGCCCCGCGCGCGCAGCGCCTCCGCGAGTGTGCGGGGCGCCGCGGCGGCGCCAGTTCCCTCGGGCACGTGCGCCTCCCGGTCGAGCTCACCGATCCCCATCCGCACCACGTTAGCCGCTGCGCAGGCGCTAACGTCGGGCCGTACCGGGCGAACCGGCCGTGGAGGGGCACCGTGGGGATCGAGAGCGACCAGTTGGTCTACGACTATCTGAGCCGGGTCGGCGATCTGGCACAGCAGCGGCAACTGCCGGCGAGCGACCGGATGAAGCTGGTGTCGACACTCCGCGACGAGATCGACCGCCGCCGCGCCACGCACGGCGAGGAGAGCCCGTCGGCGGTACGCGGCATCCTCGGCGCCCTGGGCACGCCGGACGAGGTGGTGGAACGGGCGGACCCGGGCGCCTCGGCCCTGGTACCGGAGCCCCGCAAGGGCGACGAGCCTGTCCCGGCCCCCTCCGACGAAAGCCGTGTCACCGACTGGTGGCGTGCCGACGACACCGACGACGCCGACGGCGTCCTGGGCTTCGTAGGAGGCCTGGAACGCCCGGACCTCTTCAGTCCGCCGCCCCCGGAACACGACGAGGAGGACGAGGAGGACAGGAAGCCGGAGCCCGCCCTCGGCAAGCGCCGCCGCCTGGCCCGAATCCTCCGCCGCCGCAGCCCGGAGGCGGAGGCGACAGCGGAACCGACGGCGGAACCGGAGACGGCACCGGCCCCCCGCCCCCGCCTCGCGAACCCCTTCGTCCTGCTCGCCGCGCTGCTGCTGCTCGGCGGGGCGGCCTTCAGCTCACTGATCGCCCTGGCCGCGGGCTGGCTCCTCGCGTACGGCTCCCGCCGCCTGACCCCGGGCGAGATCAAGGCCGCCGTCCTGGTGATCCCGGGCGCGGCCGCCGCGTCGGGAGCGGTCTGGCTGTGGGGCCGCGTGGAGGGCCGCTGGGGAGCGGAGGTGGCGGCGGGCGGGGAGGCGCTGGGAGCAGCGATCTCGGAAACCTGGCCGTGGGTCCTCAGAGGCGCGGCCATCACCTCGGCCCTGTTCCTCCTGTGGCGATCCCGCAGACACTGACGTATCAGCCCCGCAGCGGCTTCGACAGGCTCGCGTCCGGCTCCGGCTCCCCGTCCTCCTCCGTGTCCGGGCGCCACGGAGCCCCCGGTACCACCAGGGGCGAACCCGTCACCGGGTCCGGGACGACGACCGACGTCAGGCCGAACACGTCCCGTACGAGTTCCTCCGTCACGATCTCGCCCGGCGGGCCCTCCGCGACCACCCGGCCCGCCTTCATGGCGACCAGGTGGTCGGCGTACCGGGCGGCCTGGTTCAGGTCGTGGAGGACCAGGACGACCGTGCGGCCGCGCAGCCGGTTCAGGCGGCGGACCAGGTCGAGGACCTCCACCTGGTGGGAGATGTCCAGGTAGGTGGTGGGCTCGTCGAGGAGCAGCAGGTCGGTCTCCTGCGCGAGGGCCATCGCGATCCACACCCGCTGCCGCTGCCCGCCGGAGAGCGCGTCGACGGACCGGTCGGCGAGCGCGGCGACGTCCGTGCGTTCCATGGCGTCGGAGACGGCCCGCTCGTCCTCCTCGGACCACTGCTTCCACCAGGCCTGGTGCGGCTGCCGGCCGCGCGAGACCAGGTCGGCGACGGTGATCGCCTCGGGCGCCACCGGCGTCTGCGGCAGCAGTCCGATGGAGCGGGCGATGCGCTTCGTGGGGAGCTTCGCGAGTTCCTCGCCGTCGAGGAGCACCGCGCCGCCGGCCGGCTTGAGGAGCCGGCCGAGCGCCCGCAGGGTGGTGGACTTGCCGCAGGCGTTGGGGCCGACGATCACGGTCACCTTGCCGTCGGGGATCGCGAGGTCGAGTTCGTGGACGACGGTGCGGTCCTCGTAGGCGAGCGTCAGCTCGCGCGCGGTCAGCCTGCTCACGCCTTGCCTCCTGCGGATGCGGTACGGCTCCGGACGATGAGCCAGATCAGATACGGGGCGCCGACCGCCGCCGTGAGGACTCCCACCGGCAGTTCGACGGGGGAGAGGAGCCGCCTGCCGAGCAGGTCGGCGAGGACGACGACCGCGGCGCCGGTCAGCGCGGAGCAGAGCAGCGGGATCTGCGCGGTCCTGGTCATGCGCCGGGCGATCTGCGGGGCGAGGAGCGCCACGAAGTCGACGGGCCCCGCGACGCCGGTCGCGACGGACGCGAGGACGACGCCGACGGCGACGAGCCCGAGCCGGACGCCGCCGAGGCGTACGCCGAGCGCGGTCGCCGTGTCGTCGTCGAGGGACACGGTCCGCTGGGCGCGGGCCGCCCACAGCACGGCGGGCAGCATGAGGAGCAGCGTCCAGCGGATGGGCGCGGACTCGTCCCAGCCGCGCCCGTTGAGGGAGCCGGTCATCCAGATCTGGGCCTGCTGGGCGACGAGGTAGTCGCCCTTGGTCATGAAGAGGGTGGTGAGGGACCGCAGGGCGATGGCGAAGCCGATGCCGATGAGGACGAAGCGGGTGGCGTGCAGTCCGCCGCGCCAGGCGAAGACGTACACGAGCGCGGCGGCGAGGACGCCGCCGGCGATCGAGAGGTACGGCAGGACGGTGTACGAGGTGAGGCCGAAGGTCATCGCGGCGACGGTGACGGCTCCGGCGCCCTGGCTGATGCCGATGATGTCGGGGCTGGCGAGCGGGTTGCGGGCGACGGTCTGGATGAGCGCGCCGGCGATCCCGAAGGCGGCGCCGACGGCGAGGGCGACGACGAGCCGGGGCTCGCGGAGTTCCTCGACGACGAACGTGGAGGGCGACGGCTGCCCGAGCAGGATCCGTACGACCTCGGTGGGGCCGACGAACCGTTCGCCGACGCAGAGGTAGGCGACGGAGGCCGCGGCGAGCAGGAGCAGCAGGCCCACGGCGACGAGGGCGGAGCGCCGGTGGAGCAGGAAGGAGGCGCGTCCGGCGCGGACGATCCCGTAGCCCGCGGGCCTCAGGTTCACGGTGGTCACGCGGGCACCGCCTTCCGGCGTACGAGCGTGACCAGGAACGGCACGCCGATCAGGGCGGTCATCACTCCGGCCGGTACCTCGCCCGGCGGGAACACGATCCGTCCGGCGACGTCGGCGACGAGCAGCATCACCGGGCCGATGACGGCGGCCATCGGCAGGACCCAGCGGTGGTCGGAGCCGACGATGGCCCGTGCGATGTGGGGGACGGCGAGGCCGACGAAGGCGACGGGTCCCGCGGCGGCGACGGCCGCGCCGGTGAGGACGGTCGCGCCGATCCCGCCGACGATCCGTACGGTCGCGACGCGCTGCCCGAGCCCCTTGGCGACGTCCTCGCCGAGCGCGAGCGCGTCGAGCCCGCGGGCCACGGAGACGACGAGGACCGCGCCGAGCAGCAGGAAGGGCCAGATCTGGCCGACGATCTGGGTGTCGCGGCCGTCGAGCGAGCCGATCTGCCAGAACCGGAACTCGTCGAGGGCGGAGGCCCTGGTGGTGAGGA
Organism: Streptomyces exfoliatus; assembly: GCF_000725545.1. Lineage (GTDB taxonomy): Bacteria > Actinomycetota > Actinomycetes > Streptomycetales > Streptomycetaceae > Streptomyces > Streptomyces exfoliatus. The sequence goes on from NZ_KL647056.1 coordinate 66,232, forward strand.
TGCCGGTGGTGACGGAGAGCAGCAGCGCGTTGATCGCGGCGCCGCCGAGCGCCAGCTTCACGGGGGTGGCGCCGCCGCGTCCGCCGGAGGCGACGGCGTGGACGGCGACCGCGGCGAGCGCGGCTCCGGCGAAGGCGAACCACACGTAGCCGGTGAGGCTGTGCACCCCGAAGAAGGCGATGGCGAGGACGACGCCGACGGAGGAGCCCTGGCTGATGCCGAGGATGCCGGGGTCGGCGATCGGGTTGCGGGTGATGCCCTGGAGGGCGGTGCCGGCGAGCGCGAGGGCGGCACCGACCATCAGCCCGATGAGCGTGCGGGGGACGCGCAGCTGCCGTACGACCTCGGCGTCGGGGCTCGTACCGCCGTGCAGCAGGGCGTCGAACACCGTGGACGGGGCGATGGCGCGGGCGCCGACGGCGAGGCTGAGGAGGACGGCGAGGAGCAGGGCGACGACAGCCGCCGAGGTCGCGAGGACCCGTCTGGTACGGAAAGCGGCTGGCATCAGGACCCATCGGGTGGTGCGTCGGGGGTGCGGCGGTGGTACGTCGGGAGTGCGGGGTTCGGTAAGGCTTGGCTCAGTGTAAGCAGCACCGAGATTCGAACACCCGACCCGGAGGTCCCCCAGAATGAGTGCATGACGACCACGCCCGCCACGCCCGCCGCCCCCACGCCCCCGCCCGCCCCCGGCTCCCCGCTCACCGTCGGCTTCGACCTCGACCTGACGCTGATCGACACCCGCCCCGGCATCAGGGCGGCCTGGCAGGCCTTCGCCGCCGAGACCGGCGCCGAGATCGACGCGGACCTCGTCGTCACCCGCCTCGGCCCGCCCCTCGAACACGAGATGGCGTACTGGTTCCCCGAGGAGCACGTCACGGAGATGGTGGCCCGCTACCGGGCGCTCTACCCGACGTACGCGATCGAGCCCTCGCACCCGATGCCGGGCGCCCGGGACGCGATCGAGGCGGTACGCGAGGCCGGCGGGCGCACCATCGTCGTCACCGCGAAGAACGGCCCGCACGCCGAGCTGCACCTCGCGCACCTCGGCATCACCCCGGACGCCGTCGCGGGCGGCCTGTGGGCCGAGGGCAAGGCGGAGGCCCTGCGCGCCCACGGCGCCCGGGTGTACGTCGGGGACCACGTCGGGGACGTCCGCGGCGCCATGACGGCGGGCGCCCTGTCGGTGGCCGTGGCGACCGGCCCCTGCGCCGCCGAGGAGCTGAAGGAGGCCGGCGCGGACGTGGTCCTGCCTGACCTGACGGACTTCCGTCCCTGGTGGGAGGGCTACCTGGCCTGAACCGGTGCGGCGGCCCCGGCCTTGGCCTGCCGCCGCTGCGCGGCGATGGCCCGCAGCACACCGGCGCCGGCGACGAGGAATCCGACGCCCATCAGCATGGAGACGGTGTACGCGACGGTGGGGAACGGGTCGGTGCCGAGGAACAGCGGAGCCACGGTGACCAGCGTCGCCACCGCGCCGACGGCGAAGAGGACGACACCGGCCTTGACGAGGCCGTCACCCGGAGCGCTGTCGTTCGCCGGTGCGGCAGGGGTTTCACTACGCATCCAGCCAGGGTAGTTCCCAGGCCACAGGAACACACCGGCACCGTCTTGTCACCGGCCTCCGGGCCATTAGCCTTGGTGCCGGCGGGTCGGTGGACCCGCTGTTCGCCATACCCGACGACGAGTACGAGGACGAGGACAGACGTGCCTACCGGCAAGGTCAAATGGTTCAACCCCGAGAAGGGCTTCGGCTTTCTCTCCCGTGACGACGGCGGCGACGTCTTCGTCCACTCGTCGGTGCTCCCTGCCGGAGTCGACGCACTGAAGCCGGGGCAGCGGGTGGAGTTCGGGGTCGTCGCCGGTCAGCGCGGCGACCAGGCGCTCACCGTCACGATCCTCGACCCGACCCCGTCCGTCGCCGCGGCCCAGCGCCGCAAGCCCGACGAACTGGCGTCCATCGTGCAGGACCTGACGACGCTCCTGGAGAACATCACACCGGCCCTGGAACGGGGCCGCTACCCGGAGAAGACCCAGGGCAAGAAGATCGCCGGCCTGCTGCGCGCGGTCGCCGACCAGCTCGACGTGTAGTCCGGAAGGTTCAGGGGAACGACAGCGCGTCCGGGCCGAGGGGCGGTACGAGTCCCTCGGCCGCGGCGCGGGTGAGCAGCCCGCGGACCGCCGCGTAGCCGTGCTCGCCGAGGTCGGCCGTGAACTCGTTGACGTAGAGGCCGATGTGCTGGTCGGCCACCTTCGGGTCCATCTCCTGCGCGTGCTCCAGGACGTACGGGCGGGAGACCGACGGGTCGTCCCAGGCCATCCGTACCGAGGCGCGGGCGGCCTCGGCGAGCCGCTCGAGGGTCTCGGCGCCCAGCGAGCGGCGGGCGACGATCGCGCCGAGCGGGATCGGCAGCCCGGTCGTGGACTCCCAGTGCTCGCCCATGTCGGCGAGGCAGTGCAGTCCGTACTCCCGGTACGTGAAGCGGGCCTCGTGGATGACGAGCCCCGCGTCGACCTTCCCGTCGCGTACGGCGGGCATGATCTCGTGGAACGGCATCACGACGACGTTCCCGACCCCGCCCGGCACGCTCTCGGCCGCCCACAGCCGGAACAGCAGGTACGCGGTGGACCGCTCGCTCGGCACCGCGACCGTCTTCCCCGCGAGATCGGCCCCGGTGCCGTCCTCGCGCGTGAGGACCAGCGGCCCGCAGCCGCGGCCCAGGGCGCCGCCGCAGGGCAGCAGCGCGTACTCGTCGAGGATCCACGGCAGCACGGCGTACGACACCTTGAGGACGTCGTGGTCGTCGTCACCGCCCTCCGCCCAGCCGTTGGTGACGTCGATGTCCGCGAAGGTCACGTCGAGCCGGGGCGCCCCGGGGACGCGGCCGTGGGCCCAGGCGTCGAAGACGAAGGTGTCGTTCGGGCAGGGCGAGTAGGCGATCTTCAGCTTGGTCACGACGGCTCCAGCTCCAGCTTGGTCACGACGGGTCAAGGTCCACGAAGACGGTCTTGCCGAGCAGCCCGAAGGCGTGCCCGAGCGATTCCAGGGCCTCGCCGATGCGCCAGGCGGCGCGGTCGCGGGGGCCGACGGCGTTCGACACGGCGCGGATCTCGACGGCGGGGACGCCGTACGCGGCGGCGGCCTCGGCGACGCCGAAGCCCTCCATCGCCTCGGCGGCGGCTCCGGGATGGCGTGCCGCGAGTTCGGCGGCGCGTCCGGCGGTGCCGGTGACGGTCGAGACGGTGAGGACGGGCCCGACGGTGTGCGCCCGGCCCCCGGCGGTGAGGGCGGCGGCGATACGGCCGGTCAGGGCCTCCGGCACGGCGTGCGCGGACCGGCCGAAGCCGAGTTCCTCGACGGTGAGGTAGCCGTCGGGGGTCTGGGCGCCGAGGTCGGCGGCGACGACGGACGCCGAGACGACGACCGACCCGATCGGCGCGAGGGGGACGAATCCGCCGGCGATCCCGGCGGAGACGATCAGGTCGTAGGGGGTGCCGGCGCCCGCTTCCGTCAGCGAGGCGTACGCGAGTGCCGTTCCCGTCGCGGCGGCGACGGCCGCGGGACCGACCCCGCCGACGAGCACGTCGACGAGCACGCCGGCGCGACCGGCCGGCGCCGACCCGTCCGTGTGGCGGCGCAGGACGAAGCCGCCCGGCAGCGGGACGAGCTCCTGGCCGCCGAGGCCGAGGCCGGCGGAGACGGAGTCCGCCTCCGCCGCCACGGCCGTCACGATCAGGATCCGGTGGAGCACCGGAGGATCAGGATTCCTTCTTCAGCTGGAAGTGCCAGACACCGGTCAGCTTCTTGCCGGTGTTCTCGACGATGGTCACCTGGGTCTTGTCGGTGGCCTCGCCGCCCTGGCTGGAGAAGAAGGCGCTGGCCGGAATGGTCCGGTACGTCTTCTTGTACGGCTCCGGCTCGGCCTGCTGGCCGCCGAGGAAGATCGTCCAGCCGTTGTCCGCGATCTCGGGGTCGACCCCGAAGCGGACCTTGTCGTCCATCGCGACGGTGATGGTCTTTTCGGCCTTCTTGTTGAGGCACTGCTGGATCTGCGACTCCTTGATGGCGTCGCCGTCGTTGTAGCAGGCGGCCTCGGAGTGGATCGAGTCGGTCCCGACCGTCACGGTCGCGAGCGGAGTCGGCTTGTCGCAGGCGGAGAGAACGAGGAGCCCGGCGGAGACGGCCCCGAGGGCGACGGCGGCCCGGCGGCCCGAGCCGGAGAAGAACGCAACGGTCATGAGCCGAAGGCTATCGGGCCGCCGCGCCCGCGCCACGCCGGGGTACGGCGTGCCGCCTTCCGGTACGGATCCGTACCCGGTCCGAACGAGAGGCCTCAGGCCACCGGGGTCTTCGGGCGGCCCTTGGAACCGGGCCTGCGCCGGGCCTCCGCGAGGAGGCCGCGGACCGCGAGCAGCGCGCCCACGCCCAGGAACCCGGCCGCCACGGCCATCCCCAGGGCGCCGTTCAGCGGCAGGGCGATGCCGATCGCGCCGCCCACCACCCACGCCATCTGCAGGGCCGTCTCGGAGCGCGCGAACGCCGAGGTCCGCACGACCTCCGGCACGTCCCGCTGGATCAGCGCGTCGAGGGACAGCTTCGACAGGGCCTGCGTGAGGCCCGCGACCGCGCCCAGGACGGCCACCATCACCCCGCCGAAGAACACCGCCGCGCAGATCGCCGTACCGCAGACCACGCTGATCATGGTGGCGATGATCACCTCGGGGCCGTGGCCCCGTTCCCGGAGCAGCGAGCCGACGGCCGTGCCGCACGCGTTGCCCACGCCCGCCGCCACGCCCACGATCCCCAGCGACACGGCGGCGCTCTGCCCCGACAGCGGGTGCTCGCGCAGCAGGAACGCCAGGAAGAAGATCAGGAAGCCCGACAGCATGCGCTGGGCGGCGTTCGCCTGGAGGCCGTGCAGCACCGAGGGGCCGACCGTCCGCAGACTGGGTTTCTTCTCGCCGTGCGTCAGCAGGTGCGCCCGCCGCTCGCCCTTCGCCGAGTCCACCTTGGGCGGCATCCGCAGCGCCCAGAACGCCCCCAGCAGGAACAGCGCGCACGCCCCGTACAAGGGATACGGCGGCCCGACCATCTGCAGCCCCGCCCCGACGGGCGCGGCGATCCCGGTCGCGAGCAGCCCGGCCAGGGTGACCCGGGAGTTCGCCTTCACGAGTGAGAACCCCGGTGGCAGGAGCCGCGGCACGACCGCGCTGCGCACCACCCCGTACGCCTTCGAGGCCACCAGGACCCCGAGCGCCGCCGGATACAGCTCGATGCCGCCGGTGGCGACCACCGCCGACATCATGATCGCGAGGACCGCGCGGGTCAGCATCGCGCCGGCCATCGCCGCCCGCCGCCCGTGCGGGATGCGGTCCAGGAGCGGACCGATCACCGGGGCGAGGAGGGTGAAGGGGGCCATCGTGATGGCGAGGTACAGGGCGACGCGGCCGCGGGCCTCGTCGGTCGGCACGGAGAAGAAGACGGTGGACGCGAGGGCGACGGTGATCATGACGTCCCCGGCGCCGTTCACGGCGTGCAGCTCGATCAGCTTGCCGAGCCCCGACTCGCCCGCGCCGTGCGCGTGGGTGGCCTTCCTGATGCCCTTGGCCGTCCCCGTGAAGGGCAGGTGCAGGGCGCGGCCGACCGACCGGCCCGCTCGGCGGAGCGGTCCGGCATGATCTTCGGATCGTGCGGGAGACCGTGCGGCTGCCACTCCGTCATAGTGCCCCACCGGCACGCCGGACGAACCGTGGCGCGGCGGGGAAGGCCCCTTCGGACCGCCTCGGGAACCCCACCCGAGGCACTCCGACGGCCCTCGGACCGGACGTGCAGCACCCCTCCCACCAGCCTCGGACGCCCCTCCGAGCCGTCCTGCGACCGCCCTCCGACTCTTGTCCAATCGTTCTCCAGCGGTCCTCAAGCCGCCCTCCAGCTGCCCTCCGGCCGGTCTCCGAACGCCCTCCGACCCCCCTCCGGCCGTCCGCGATCCGGGCCACTTGGGGCGGGCAGGTGGGCTGACGCCCGCGAACGGGGTAGCGTGCGTAGCGCGTCACCGGCGGAAGCTCTCGGCCGCGCGCCTCTTCGGCATCCCGCAGAATGGATGACGATAGGTGTGCCCGAGACATGCGAGACAAGTCGGGTGCGCGGACGTCGATGCGGCCCTCAGGTCCGCTCCGCCCGCCATCCGCGGCTTCGCTCCCGCCCCTCGGCCGGCGCACCCGTGAGACGGCGTAGGAGAGAAGCGATACCTGTGAGTGCTGCGACGACGCGAAGCGGTAGCCCGCGTACCCCGCGAGCCACGCGTACCCCCGACCGCCTGTGCGCGGAGGCCGTGGACCTCGCGCGGGAGGCCGCCGAGGAGGCGGCCGCCCCCGGCGTCGTCGGCGCACACGTCGAGGTGGTCGCGGAGGGTGACCGCGTCGTCACCCACTACTTCGAGTCTAAGGAACCCGGCTACCGGGGCTGGCGCTGGGCGGTCACCGTCACCCGCGCCTCCCGCGCCAAGAACGTCACGCTTGACGAAACCGTCCTGCTGCCCGGCTCCGACGCCCTCCTGGCCCCCGAGTGGGTGCCGTGGAGCGAGCGGCTCCGCCCCGGCGACATGGGCCCCGGCGACCTCCTCCCCACCGAGCAGGACGACCTGCGCCTGGAGCCCGGCTACACGGGCGAGGACGCGCCGCCGCCGAACTCCGTGGTGTCGGAGGAGCTGGAGGAGCACCTCGACACCGAGGACGCCGAGATCGTCACCCGTACCCCCGCGCGGGGGACGGTCGCCGCGGTCGCCGAGGAACTCGGCATGCGCCGGGCCAGGGTCCTTTCCCGGTACGGCCTGCACGTGGCGGCCGACCGCTGGGACGAGGCCTTCGGCGCCGCTACGCCGATGGCGCAGGCGGCCCCCGCCTCCTGCGAGTCCTGCGCCTTCCTGGTGCCGCTCGCCGGCTCCCTGAAGCAGGCGTTCGGCGTCTGCGCCAACGAGTTCTCCCCGGCCGACGGCCGCGTCGTCTCCCTCGCGTACGGCTGCGGCGGCCACTCGGAGGCCGCGATCATGCCGAAGCCGCCGCGCCCCGCGCCGCCGGTCTTCGACTCGACGGCCGTGGACGCCTTCCCGCTCCGTCCGGCCAAGGACTCCGGCTCGACGACGGAACCGGACGACTCCTTCGAGGACCTGGGGCACTCGTAGGCCCTGAAATCGCGGCCCGCCCCTGACCCGCACCGGACCCGTCCGGAGGCGTGGGAGGAGCGGGAAGCGGGACTCACGACCGACCCGGCCTGGCGGCAGGGCGGGTGCGGCGCGCGGTACCTTCGGGCCCCGGGACTTCGGGTCCCGGAAGCACGACACCCCCCGCGCCCCGCCCCCAGAGTGGAGTCAGACGTGAGCGTCAGCGTCCGGACGACGACCGACGGAACCGACCCCTTCGGCACCGCACGGCTGCGGCGGGGCGTGCTCGACGCCTGGGGCGCCTCGCCCGCCCGCTTCCGGGAGGACGCCAACGCCGAGGAGGACCTCGCCCTCGGCGGCTACCGCGACCGCCTCGTCGTCGAACTCGCCCAGAACGCCGCCGACGCCGCCCACCGCGCGGGCGTCACCGGCCGCCTCCGCCTCACCCTGCACCCCGCCGACCACGAGGGCCCCGCCGTCCTCGCCGCCGCCAACACCGGCGCGCCACTGGACGCCGCGGGCGCCGAGTCGCTGTCCACACTCCGCGCCTCCGCCAAGCGCGAGCAGACCTCCGGCGCCGTCGGCCGCTTCGGCGTCGGCTTCGCCGCCGTCCTCGCGGTGACCGACGAGCCCGCCGTCCTCGGCCGGCACGGCGGCGTCCGCTGGTCCCTCGCCGAGGCCCGCGGCCTCGCCGCCGAGACCGCCCGCTACAGCCCCGGCCTGGGCGACGAACTGCGCCGCCGCGACGGCCACGTACCCCTCCTGCGGCTTCCGCTGCCCGCCGAGGGCACCGCCCCCGAGGGCTACGACACCGTCGTCGTCCTCCCGCTGCGCGACACCGCCGCCCGCGACCTGGCCGAACGGCTCCTCGCCTCCGTCGACGACGCCCTGCTGCTCACCCTCCCCGGGCTCGCGGAGATCGTCGTCGAGACGGCCGAGGGCGTACGGACCCTCCGCCGCTCCGAGGACGACGGCTACGTCCGTGTCGACGACACCGCCACCGGCACCCACCGCTGGCGGACCGTCTCCCACGGCGGCCCGCTCGACGCCGAACTCCTCAAGGACCGCCCGGTCGAGGAGCGGCTCCGCCCCCACTGGTCCGTCACCTGGGCCGTCCCCGTGGACACCGAGGGCGCCCCGCGCCACCCGCGTACGACCCCGGTCGTGCACGCCCCCACGCCCACCGACGAGCCCCTCGGCATCCCCGCGCTCCTCATCGCCTCCCTGCCCCTGGACACCGCGCGACGGCACCCGGCGCCCGGCCCGCTCACCGACTTCCTGGTGCAGCGCGCGGCCGACGCGTACGCCGAACTCCTCGCCGAATGGCAGCCGGTGACGACCGCGACGCTCGACCTCGTCCCCGGCCCGCTCGGCAAGGGACCCCTCGACGGGGCGCTGCGCGAGGCCATCCTCGACCGGCTGCCGAGGGTCGCGTTCCTGGCACCGGCGGCCCCCTCCGAGGAACTCCCGGCACTCCGCCCGATCGAGGCCGAGGTAGCGGAGGGCGCGGGCGCGGAGACGGTCGCCGTCCTCGCGGAGGTCTTCCCGGCGCTCCTCCCGGCGGGCCTGGAACGCCGGCCGGAGCTGCGCACGCTCGGTGTCGGCCGCGTACCCCTGACGGAGGCGATCGACCGCCTGGCGGGGGTGGACAGGCCCCCGACGTGGTGGTGGCGCCTGTACGACTCCCTGGCGGGCGTCGACCCGGACCGCCTGACGGGCCTCCCGGTGCCGCTGGCGCAGCCGGACGGGGCACGGGGCACGGGGGCGGAGCCGAGGTCGGACGCGAGGTCGGACGCGGATACGGAGCCGGGGTCCCACTCCGAGGGAGGACCCGCCACCCGCGTCCGTACGGCGATCGGCCCCCGCCAGGTCCTCCTTCCGCAGGACAGGACTCCCGCGGAACTGACCCGGCTCGGCCTGAAGGTGGCCCACCCCGACGCCGCCCACCCGCTCCTGGAGAAGCTCGGCGCCCTGCCCGCCACACCCCGCGCGGTCCTCACGACCCCGCAGGTACGGGCGGCGGTCGCGGCCTCGCTCGACGCGGGCGAGATCTGGGACGAGGAGGCGCTGGACGCGGAGGAACTCGCGGACACGGTCCTCGCGCTGGTCAGGGACGCGGATCTCGACCCCGGCGACGAGCCCTGGCTCGGCGCGCTCGCCCTCCCCGACGAGGACGGCGAACTCTCTCCGGCGGGCGAACTCGTCCTCCCCGGCTCGCCCTTCGCCGCCGTCATGCGCGAGGACGAACTGCCGTACGTGGACGCGGACCTGGCCGCGCGCTGGGGCGAACAGCCCCTCGCCGCCTGCGGAGTCCTCGCGAACTTCGCCCTCGTCCGCGCCACCGACCTGCTCCTCGACCCGGACGAGGTCGAACCCCGCGAGGGCGACTACCCGGAGCCGGACGACGCCGGACTCCTCGACGCGGTCGACGTGTGGTGCGAGGACGTCCTCGACCGGCTGCCGGAAACGCCGGTGCCGCCGGTGGCGACGGAGATCGTGGCCGTACGGGACCTGGACCTCGTCGACGACGACGCCTGGCCGCAGGCCCTCGCGCTCCTGGCGCGGCCCCCGCTCAGGGACGCCCTCACCCAGCCGGTACGGGTCCTCCTGCCGGACGGCACGACGGAGACGGTCCGCTCGTACACGGCGTGGTGGCTCCGCGACCACCCGGTCCTGGACGGCCGGCGTCCGGCGGGCCTGCGCGCGGCGGGCTCGGACCCCCTCCTCATCGGCCTGTACGACTCCGCCGACGCGACCGGCTTCGAGGACGAGCAGGTCCTCCGGGCCCTGGGCGTCCGCACCTCGGTGACGGCGCTCCTCGAGGAACCGGGGGGCGCGGCGGAACTCCTGACCCGCCTGGCGGACCCGTCGAGGGAGGTCACGGGAGTCCAGCTGCACGCCCTGTACACGGCCCTGGCGGACCTGGACCCGGACCAGGTGACGCTCCCGGACGAACTGCGGGCGGTGGTCGACGGCGAGCTGGTGGTGGTCGACGCGTCGGAGGCCCTCGTGGCGGACGCCCCGGACCTCCTGCCCCTGACGGACGGGGTGCCGCTGCTGCCGGTGGCGCCGTCGCGGGCGGCGGACCTGGCGGAACTGTTCCAGGTACGGCGCCTGAGCGAGGCGGTGGAGGCGGAGGTCACGACGGTGGGCGAGGAGCACGAGGTCCCGCCCTCGGTCCACGCCCTCCTGGGCCCGTCGACGCCGTCCTCGTACCTCGAACACGAGGAGCTGCAGGCGGGCGGGGTGGAACTCGACTGGCGCCACACCCCGGACGGCGTCGTGCACGCCTCCACCCTGGAGGGCGTGGCGGCGGGCCTGGCCTGGGCGGCGGGCCAGTGGCCCCGCCGCTTCGAGGTGGCGGCCCTCCTGGAGGACCCGTCGAGGACGACGGAACTGGCGAGGGACCGCTGGTTCGACTGAGGGGTGGGGGACAGAGGGCGCCCTGCAGGGCGCCCCGCCCGGCCCCTACCGGGCGCCGGACTCCATCAGCTCCTTCAGGTGCTCTTCGTTCCGCGGCATCTCCTTGCGGATGTGCGGTTTGACCATGAACGGGACGAGGACCTTGCCGATGCCGTGCGACTCGAAGTCGATCGACAGGGTCAGCCGGGACCGCCGGCCGTCGTCGAGCGGCTCGATCGTCCCCTGGACGTCACCGCGGACCGGCCCGTCGACGCCGTGGAAGTGCCAGCTGCGCGACGGGACGAGCTCCCTGACCTCCATGGTCATGGGCATCTCGCGGCGCCCGATGCGGCGCTTGACGTGGATCCGGGAGCCGACCGCGAGCGGCCCGTCACTGAGCTTGCGCGCGGCGACGGCGCTCTCCTGCCACTCCGGCATGTGGGAGGGGTCCATCACATAGGAGAAGACTTCCTCGGGGCTGCGGGAGATGTCGATGGATTTCTCGATACGGGACATTGTGCCCCCTCGGTTAGTTCCTAGGACAAAATCATCCCACGCTTGAGGGCGACGGGGCGAGGCCTTGCGAGCCCTGGTGTGGCGGCCGGGGGCTCGGTGCGTAGTGGGGCCTGAAGCCCGGCCATCCGACCTCCCCGACCTGCTGAGCGCCGCAGGGCCGCCCCCTTCGACTTCCGCACACCGCGTGCCGGTCGAGACGGACCCACCTACCCCCGCCGCGAACCCCCCGCCCTTGCGGGGCGGCGAGGTCCAACTAGCCTTCGGGCCATGGCTTTGCGACCTGATGAGTTCTACGACCACGCGCTCGCTGCGACGGATGGTGAGCGCCGGCTGCCGCTCGCGCGGATGACGGGGTGGGATGTCAGCCCGTTCGAACCGGACGGGCTGCGCGTCGCGCCCCTGCGGCCTCCGGTGCTGCCCGAGCCGCCGCGCCACGGCGAGGACCCGTCGAACTGCGACGCGTGTCGTGACCAAGGCGATGGAATCTGGTTCAACGACAGTTGGCGGCTCACTCGGATCGCCGGAGTCGGTGTGCCGCTGGTGCTCATGCTCCATCCCCGCGAGCACTACGACATGGCTGACCTGCCCGATGAACTGGCGGCCGAGTTGGGGGTCCTGACCACTCACGTCGTCCGCCATGTGCAGGCCCTGGCGCACATCTCGCGCGCCCACGTCTACCGCATCGGGGACGGAGGCGCGCACCTGCACATCTGGTTCTTCGCCCGGCCCGAGGGGCAGGCGCAGCTCTACGGATCGTGGATGCCCGTCTGGGACGACCTGCTGCCGGAATACCCGGCGGATGTCGCGGAGGCGGACGCGGCCCTCGTGGCGGACGCGCTGGTCGCCTCCATCGGCGGCCGCCGGAAGGCCACGTGACGGGTTTCTGACGCCCGGACGCTCCGGGGCGTGCTCCGCCACGTCCCGGTGCTGCTCGACGCCCTGTTGATCAACGGCAGAGAACTGCCCAACCCGCCCCTCCCGCTCCCCAACTGGCCTTCCCACACGTTCGGGTGAAGGAGCGCCCGGAGTGCGGACGGATGCGGCACGGTCTGCCGCAACAACGGCATATGACAAGTCGGCCCCCGAAGCCGGACGCCCTCCACCGGCCCTCCGCCCTCCACCGGCCAGCCGCCTGACCGGTCCGGTGGCCTCTACGTCGGGAACCTGCGGCTCACCCAGTGCCATGACAGTTCGAGCAGCATGCCTCCCGCGGCCGCGATGACCACCGCCGCCCACGGCATCGTCGTGCCCACCAGTTTCAGGGCGAAGAAGTCCTGGAGCCAGGGGATGATCAGGACCAGGAGGAAGGCGCCTCCCATCGTGGCGACCAGGGTGAGGCGCCACCACGTGTAGGGGCGGGCGATGATCGCCAGGACCCACATCGAGACCAGGAACAGGGTGAGCGTGGCCGCGCTGGTCTCCGCCTCCAGGGCGCCCGCGCCGCTGTAGTGGTGGCGGGCCAGGAGGTACGTGGTGAAGGTGGCCGCCGCCGCGATGACGCCGCCGGGGATCGCGTACCGCATCACCCGGCGTACGAAGTTCGGCTTCGCCCGTTCCTTGTTGGGGGCGAGCGCGAGGAAGAAGGCCGGCACGCCGATCGTGAGGGTGGAGAGGAGCGTGAGGTGGCGGGGGAGGAAGGGGTACTCCACCTGGGAGACCACCACCAGGACCGCCAGGAGGACCGAGTAGACGGTCTTGGTGAGGAAGAGGGTCGCGACCCGCGTGATGTTGCCGATGACCCGGCGGCCCTCCGCCACCACCGACGGGAGGGTCGCGAAGCTGTTGTTCAGCAACACGATCTGGGCCACGGCCCTTGTCGCCTCCGAGCCCGAGCCCATCGACACGCCGATGTCGGCGTCCTTCAGGGCCAGGACGTCGTTGACGCCGTCGCCCGTCATGGCGACCGTGTGGCCGTGGGACTGGAGCGCCGCCACCATGTCCCGCTTCTGCTGCGGGGTGACCCGGCCGAAGATCGCGTTCTCGTCGAGGACCTTCGCCATTTCCTCCCGGTCGGTGGGGAGGGTGCGGGCGTCCACGGTGTTCGCCGCGCCGGCCATCTCGAGTTTTCCGGCCACCGCGCCGACCGAGATCGCGTTGTCGCCCGAGATGACCTTCGTGGCGACGTTCTGTTCGGCGAAGTAGGCGAGGGTGTCGGCCGCGTCAGGACGTAGGCGCTGTTCCAGGACGACGAGGGCCGTCGGGTGGGCGTCGTTGGCCACCTCGGGGGAGTCGAGGTCGTGGGGCGTGCTCGCGAGGAGCAGGACCCGCAGGCCCTGCTCGTTGAGGTGGTCGATCTCCTGGAGCGTCGGGTCGGCCGCCTTGAGCAGTACGTCGGGGGCGCCCAGGAGCCACGTGGAGTTCTCGCCGTCGCCCTCGCTGAACGCGGCGCCGCTGTACTTGCGCGCCGAGGAGAACGGCAGCGCCTCCGTGCACCGCCACTCCACCGTGTCCGGGTAGGCGTCGATGATGGCCTGGAGCGAGGCGTTCGGGCGCGGGTCGGATTCGCCGAGCGCGCCGAGGACCTTCCGTACGTACGTCTCGTCGCTGCCGTTCAGCGGGCGGAGTTCCGTGACGTCCATGCCGCCCTCGGTCAGCGTGCCCGTCTTGTCCAGGCAGACGACGTCGACGCGGGCGAGCCCTTCGATGGCGGGGAGCTCCTGCACCAGGCACTGCTTGCGGCCAAGGCGTACGACTCCGATCGCGAAGGCGACCGAGGTGAGCAGGACGAGGCCCTCGGGGATCATCGGGACGATGCCGCCGACCGTGCGGGCGATCGAGTTCTTGAGGTCGTTGTCCTTGACGACGAGCTGGCTGATGATCAGCCCGATCGCGGTCGGGACCATCATCCACGTCACGTACTTGAGGATCGTGGAGATGCCGCTGCGCAGTTCGGAGTGGACCAGGGTGAAGCGGGAGGCCTCTTCGGCGAGCTGGGCCGCGTACGCCTCGCGGCCGACCTTGGTGGCCGTGAAGGCGCCGCCGCCCGCGACGACGAACGAGCCGGACATCATCGGGTCGCCGGGTTTCTTCACCACCGGGTCGGCCTCGCCGGTGAGGAGGGACTCGTCGATCTCCAGGCTGTCGGCCTCGGCGACCTCGCCGTCGACGACGACCTTGTCGCCCGGACCGAGTTCGATGAGGTCGCCGAGGACGATCTCGGAGGTGGAGAGTTCGGCGGTGACGCCGTCCCGCCGGACGGTCGGTTTGGCCTCGCCGATGACGGCGAGTCCGTCGAGGGTCTTCTTGGCGCGGAGTTCCTGGATGATGCCGATGCCGGTGTTGGCGATGATCACGAAGCCGAAGAGGCTGTCCTGGATCGGCGCGACGATCAGCATGATCACCCAGAGCACGCCGATGATCGCGTTGAAGCGGGTGAAGACGTTGGCGCGGACGATGTCGGTGGTCGAGCGGGAGCTCCGTACCGGTACGTCGTTGACCTCGCCGCGCGCGACGCGTTCGGCGACCTCGGCCGAGGTGAGTCCGGCGGCGCGGTGCACGACGGGTGGTCCGGGCGCCTCGGTCTCGCTGCCGTCCGTGTCGATCTTCGCCCGCTGAGTCATGTTTTCGACGGTACGACCGGAACCGGGCGTTCACCTGCCGAGCAGGGCGAAGATCCGACCAGGGGAGGAGGGGAATGGTCCTGTGGTGCTACGGAACCAGGGCCTGTGCCAAGCGGCAGGCCTACGCGCCCGGTGTCGCCCCGGGGGTGGAACCCGCCGCCTTCGCCGCCTCGTGCCGCTTGATCGCCGCGTCCCGCTTCCGTACGTACCAGATGCCGATCAGGCCGAGTCCCGCGCCGGCCAGGCAGGTCCACACCCACCAGGTGAGGTCCCGGTCGTCGAACCAGCCGTAGAACGGGACCTGGACGAGGAAGAGGACGAACCAGAGGATCGTGCCGCCGGTGATGGTGGCGACGACGGGCCCTTCGAGGGGCTCGGGTGCCTCGTGCTTCGGTGTCCACTTCGCCATGCGCCCAGTCTAGGTGGCGGGGGAACGGGGCCGGTGGGGGAGCGCACCTCACGAGGTCTACGCGCGGAGATAGACGCTCGCTCATTCATGTGTTCATACTGAAACGGTTTGCCTCTGGCGGGTTTCCTTCGTATGAACCGCCAAAAAAGGAACTTCTCCGAAGAGGACCCCACCCCCATGAGCACCACGGCCCCCGCCAAGGCCACGTCCCCCGAGGGCCCCGGAGCCCCCGCCTCGGGACTCGACCGCTACTTCAGGATCTCCGAGCGCGGCTCGACCGTCGCCCGCGAGGTCCGGGGCGGCTTCGCCACCTTCTTCGCGATGGCCTACATCATCGTGCTGAACCCGATCATCCTCGGCAGCGCCAAGGACATGTACGGGAACCAGCTCGACAGCGGCCAGCTCGTCACCGCCACCGTCCTCACGGCGGCGTTCTCCACCCTCCTCATGGGCGTCATCGGCAACGTCCCGATCGCCCTCGCCGCCGGCCTCGGCGTCAACACGGTCGTCGCGCTCCAGCTCGCGCCGAAGATGTCCTGGCCGGACGCCATGGGCATGGTCGTCCTCGCCGGCGTCGTCGTGATGCTGCTCGTCGCGACCGGCCTGCGCGAGCGCGTCATGAACGCGGTCCCGGTCGGCCTGCGCAAGGGCATCGCGATCGGCATCGGCCTCTTCATCATGCTGATCGGCCTCGTCGACTCGGGCTTCGTCTCCCGCATCCCCGACGCCGCGCACACCACCGTCCCGCTCCAGCTCGGCGCCGACGGCCACCTCACCGGCTGGCCGGTCCTGGTCTTCGTCCTGGGCACGCTGCTCACCCTCGCCCTGATCATCCGCAAGGTGCCGGGCGCGATCCTCATCTCGATCGTCGTCATGACGATCGTGGCGATGGTGATCAACGCGGTCGCGACCATCCCGTCCTGGGGTCTGACCACCCCGGAGTGGCCGGGCAACCCGGTCGCGTCGCCCGACTTCGGTCTGGTCGGCGAGGTCAGCCTCTTCGGCGGCTTCGAGAAGGTCGGCTACCTGACCGGCGTCCTCTTCGTCTTCACCGTGCTGCTGTCCTGCTTCTTCGACGCCATGGGCACGATCCTCGGCGTCGGCGACGAGGCCAAGCTGATCGACAAGGACGGCAACTTCCCCGGCATCAACAAGGTGCTGCTCGTGGACGGTCTGGCCGTCGCCTCCGGCGGCGCGACCTCCTCCTCGGCCACCACCTGCTTCGTGGAGTCCACGGCGGGTGTCGGCGAGGGCGCGCGCACGGGTCTCGCGTCGGTCGTGACCGGTGGTCTGTTCTCGGTGGCGCTGTTCCTCACGCCGCTGGCGACGATGGTCCCGTCCCAGGCGGCGACGCCCGCGCTGCTCGCGGTCGGCTTCCTGATCCTGGCCGGTTCGGTCAAGGACATCGACTGGAGCGACTTCACCATCGCGGTGCCGGCGTTCCTGGCCATGGTGATGATGCCGTTCACGTACTCGATCACGAACGGCATCGGCATCGGCTTCATCGCGTTCAGCGTGCTGCGGCTCGCGGCCGGCCGGGGCCGTGAGGTCCCGGCGGCCATGTACGTCGTGTCGGCGGTCTTCGTCTTCTACTACGCGATGCCGGCACTCGGCCTCACGTGATCCCGGGGCGCGTCGGCCACCGGTTCCGTGCCGGTGGCCGTGTCGGCCGCCCCGTAGAACTTCTCCGTCTCGTCGACGGCGGTCTTGAACCGTTCGTCGAAATCCTCGCGAATGAGCGTCCGGGCGACATAGTCCTGGACGCTCATTCCTCTTTTCGCGGCGTGGCTTCTGAGCCGGTCGAGCAGCTCACCGTCGATGCGCAGGCTGAGCACTGTCGATCCCATGCCGTTCAGGGTCGGGGCAGCCGGGGCCTCTTTGCGTCACTTTCTGGATCCGGCTCACTCGTTTGGGTGATACATGGATGCCGAAGCGTGACCTTCTCGCGTCGTTGTTGCCGGAGGTGCGCGCGTGTATGGCTGTGATCCGTGCGACGTTGACGCATTCCGGTTGGTATTTAGCGAGGGTAATGAGTTAGGCTAACGAACATGCCTGACCTGTCCCACGGCACCGCCGATGACGCTGCGGCCGTGAACGCGCTCCGCTCCTCCGTCATGCGACTGGGCCGACGCCTCAAGCACCAGCGCGTCGACGAGTCGCTGAGCCCCACCGAGATGTCGGTACTCGGCACCCTCGCGCTCTGCGGCACCGCCACCCCCGGCGAGCTCGCCCGCAAGGAGCACGTCCAGCCGCCGTCGATGACCCGCATCGTCGCGCTGCTCGAAGCCAAGGGACTGGTCCGGCTGGAGCCGCACCCCGACGACCGCCGGCAGAAGGTGGTCAGCCCGACCGAGCAGGCCGAGGCCATGCTCGAAGAGTCCCGCCGCAAGCGGAACGCCTGGCTGGCCTCCCTCGCCGAGGGCCTGGACGAGGACGAATGGGCCAAGCTGCGCGCGGCCGCCCCCGTCCTGGAGAAGCTCGCCCATCTGTAGACCCGCAGCCGAGGAGGCGAACGCACTTTGAGTACGGGACCCGGAGCAGACTCCGCACCCGTCCACAAACCCACCCTCAAGACCCGTGGGCGGGGGGAAACCTTCTCCTCGCTCCGTATCCGCAACTACCGGCTGTTCTTCACCGGAGCCATCGTCTCCAACACCGGTACGTGGATGGCCCGCATCACCCAGGACTGGCTGGTCCTGAGCCTCACCGGCTCGGCCGCCGCCGTCGGCATCACCACGGCCCTGCAGTTCCTGCCGATGCTGCTCTTCGGCCTGTACGGCGGTGTCATAGCCGACCGCTACCCGAAACGGCTCCTGCTGCTCTTCAGCCAGGCCGCCCTCGGCATCTGCGGCCTCGCGCTCGCCGTCCTCACCCTCTCCGGCCACATCCAGGTCTGGCACGTCTACCTGATCGCCTTCCTCCTCGGCATGGTGACCGTCGTCGACAACCCGGCCAGGCAGGCCTACGTCGCCGAGATGGTCGGCCCGGACCAGCTCCGTAACGCCGTGTCGCTCAACTCGGCGAACTTCCAGTCCGCGCGGCTCGTCGGCCCCGCCGTCGCCGGCGTCCTCATCGCCGGAGTCGGCAGCGGGTGGGCCTTCCTCCTCAACGGACTGTCCTTCCTCGCCCCCCTCGTCAGCCTCCTGCTGATGCGGACGAGCGAACTCCACAAGGTGGAGCGCGCCCCGCGCGGCAAGGGCCAGCTCCGCGAGGGCCTGCGGTACGTGGCCGGGCGGCCCGACCTGATCTGGCCGATCGTCCTCGTCGGCTTCATCGGCACCTTCGGGTTCAACTTCCCGATCTGGCTCACCGCCTTCTCCGGCGACGTCTTCCACGTCGGCGCCGGTACGTACGGCTTCCTCAACACCCTCATGGCGGCCGGCTCGCTCGTGGGCGCCCTCGCGGCGGCCCGGCGCGGCTCCACCCGGCTGCGGATGCTGGTCCTCGCGGTCGGCGTCTTCGGCGTCCTGGAGATCGCGGCGGCCCTGTCGCCGACGTTCTGGCTCTTCGCGCTGCTGCTCGTGCCGATCGGCATGATCGGCCTCACGGTCAACATCACCGCCAACTCGGCCGTCACGATGGCGACCGACCCGGCCATGCGGGGCCGCGTGATGAGCCTCTACATGATGGTCTTCGCCGGTGGCACGCCGATCGGCGCGCCGCTCCTCGGCTGGGTCACCGACACGTACGGCGCGCGCGTCGGCTTCGCCACGGGCGGTGTGATCTCGCTTGCCGCGGCGGTCGTCGTCGGCCTGGTGCTCGCGAAGATCGGCGGCCTCAAGGTCGCGATGGCCTGGCGCCACGGGCACCCGCAGGTGCGGTTCGTGGCGCGCGAACGGCTGGCCACCGCGGCGTAGCCCTTGGGCGGGCGGCGGGCTGGTGTTCGGCGTGTGGGTGGCCCCCCCGCCGGGGCCGGGGCCTCCGCGGGGGGCACGAGACGACGTCGGCGTCCTTCCGGGGGACCGTCCGCCCCCGCGCCACCGGCACCGGCGTCCCTCCCCGACGGCTCGCTCGGCATCGACTGGGCCGGGGAGACGGGCGGGTGGACCGGTGACGAAGATCGGCGGCGGCTGGAACGTGTACGCCGACATCGTCGGCATCGGCGACGGCAACAAGGACGGCCGCCCCGACCTCTACGCCCGGACACCGGCGGGCGAGACCTACTTCTACCCCGGCACGGGCGACTACAACATCCCGTTCAAGCCCCGGTCCGCCACCCAGACCGGCGTCGCCCCCGCCGAGACGGCGTACAACCAGCTCTTCTGAGACCTGGTCCGGCCGGGTCTCCTGCCAGACTTGTCCCATGAGGCTATTCGCCGGTGTCCTGCCGCCCCCGGAGCAGCTGGCCGAGCTCGCGCACGTCGTGGACCGGCTGCACCGGCTCCCGGGGGCGGACGGGCTGCGCTGGACCTCGCGGCCCGGGTGGCACCTCACGCTCGCCTTCATGGGCGAGGTCGACGAGGAGCTGCTGCCCGAGCTGAGCGTCCGGCTCGCCCGTGCCGCGCACCGCACGCCGCCGTTCCCGCTGCGGCTGCACGGCGGCGGGCACTTCGGGCGGAGGGCCCTGTGGACCGGGGTCGCCGGGGACCTGGACGAGCTGCGGCTGCTCGCCGAGCGCGCCGACGCCGCCGCGCGCAGGGCGGGGGTGCCGATGGACGAGCACCGCCGCTACCAGGGGCACCTGACGCTCGGGCGCGGGCGGACGGACGACGTGGACCTCCATCCGTTCCTCGACGAGCTCCACGCCTTCGAGGGCACGCGGTGGCAGGTGGGCGAGCTGGAGCTTGTCCGCTCGAACCTGCCGGTGAGCGGGGTGCCGGGCGAGCAGCCGCGGTACGAGAAGGTCGGCGGCTGGCCCCTCGAGGGAGCCGGGGGCGGGCGGGACGTCCGGGCGGGTTAACCTCGAAGGGTGGATCCCAAGACCCGTAACCGAATCATGGCCGGCGTGCTCGTACTGATGTTCGCGATCATCGCGGTGGCATCCGTGGCAGGCCTGTAGGGCCTGTCCTGGCGCCGCGGGCGCGCGCCTGCCACTCCGTGGGAACCCCCTTGCTTCGAGCGCACTCGAAGCAGTTGGCTTGACGTCCATGGAGTACACACAGCTCGGACGCACCGGACTCAAGGTCAGCCGACTCGTCCTCGGGACGATGAACTTCGGACCGCAGACGGACGAAGCCACCAGCCACGCCATCATGGACGCGGCGCTGGACGCGGGGCTCAACTTCTTCGACACCGCCAATGTGTACGGCTGGGCCGAGAACAAGGGGCGGACGGAGTCGATCATCGGCTCCTGGTTCGCGCAGGGCGACGGCCGTCGCGACAGGACCGTCCTCGCCACCAAGGTCTACGGCAACATGGGCCCCGACGGCGAGGCCTGGCCCAACCACGACAAGCTGTCGGCGCTGAACATCCGCCGCGCCGTGGAGGCCAGCCTCAAGCGCCTCGGCACCGACTACATCGACGTCTACCAGTTCCACCACATCGACCGGTCGACCCCCTTCGACGAGATCTGGCAGGCCGTCGACGTCCTGATCCAGCAGGGCAAGGTCCTCTACGCCGGTTCCTCCAACTTCCCCGGCTACAAGATCGCCCAGGCCAACGAGACCGCCGCCCGGCGCGGTTCCGTCGGCCTCGTCAGCGAGCAGTGCCTCTACAACCTGTACGAGCGGCGCGCCGAGATGGAGGTGATCCCGGCCGCGCAGGAGTACGGCCTCGGGGTCATCCCCTGGTCGCCGCTGCACGGCGGTCTGCTCGGCGGCGTCCTGAAGAAGGAGACCGAGGGCAAGCGGCGCACGGAGGGCCGCGCGGCGGCCACGCTGGCCGACCCGGCGGTGCGGACGCAGTTCCAGGCGTACGAGGACCTGCTCGACAAGCACGGCCTGGAGCCGGGCGAGACGGCCCTCGCGTGGCTGCTCACCCGGCCGGGCGTGACGGGGCCGATCGTCGGCCCGCGGACGCCCGAGCAGCTGACGAGCGCGCTGCGCGCCCTGGAGGTGGAGCTGAGCGAGGAGCTGCTCGCCTCCCTGGACGAGATCTTCCCGGGCCCGGGCCCGTCCCCGGAGGCCTTCGCCTGGTGATCCCTAGGGGGCGCCAGGGGGCGTCACCCGTAAGGACCATGCCTCAGGGGGCGCCGAGCCAGCTGGTGGCGTCCAGGCGGAACGCCGTCTCCGCGGGGACGACGTTCCGCAGGGACGTCTCGATGTCCCGGACGCGGTCCGCGCCGAGGGTCGCGACCCATTCCGCCCGCAGTTCGTCGAAGATCACGGCGGAGCGGGCGAGGGCCTCGTACCCGTGCGGGGTGAGGTGGACGAGTTTGCGGCGGGCGTCGGTGGGGTCGTCGGCGCGCTGGGCGTAGCCGAGGGCGAGCAGTCGGTCGACGGTCTTGCCGGCGGCCTGCTTGGAGACGCCGAGGCGCCGCCCGATCTCGCTGGCGGTGGCGCCCCGGGAGCCGATGGCCTGCATGGCGAAGCCGTAAGCGGGGCGCATGTCGGGGTGTCCCTCGTCGGCGAGTCGGGCGTGCAGCCGGTCGATGAGGGTGCGGAAGCCGCCGAAGAGGAGCAGGGGCAGCTCGAACCCCGGCCCGTCGGCCCTTTCCGCTCTTTCTCCCTTGCCAGTATCGACAACCTGGTTTACTTTTTCCCTCGACACATGGTCAACCATGTTGTCGATTCTAGTCCATCCAGGGGGAGCCCGACCTTGTCCGTGCCCGAAAGCATGACCGCCCGCGCCGCCAACGCCGTCACCCTCCTCAAGGAGTCGCCCGAGACCCTCGACGGCTTCATGAGGCTCAGTCAGATCTTCGAGTCCACCACCCTCGACCCGCACTCCCGCGAGACGGTCATCCTGACCGTCGCCCACCGCAACCAGTGCCACCTGTGCGTCGACATGCACGACGCCAAGATGGCCGCCCTCGGACCGGCACCCGAGCCCGAACGCCTCGACGCCGTACGGAGGTTCACCCTCCAGGTGCTCGCCACCTCCGGCGCGGTCGACGACGCCGAACTGGCCGCCTTCGAGAAGGCCGGCTACACCCGCCGCAACGCCCTGGAGGTCGTCCTCGGCGTCGGCACGTACACCCTGTCCACCTTCGCCAACCGCCTCACCCGCGCGGCCTGAGCGCGACTACCGGGCGTACGGGCCGCCCAGGCCCCACGCCTGGTGCATCGCGTCGGCGAACGCCCCGGCCAGTTTGTGCTCGCCCGTGGGACCCGGGTGCGTGCCGTCGTAGGTGTCCGCGTCGAGGTCGTACGACTCCGGGACGGTCGCGAGCAGCAGTGGCGAGGCCGCCGTGTCCAGGTCGGCGACCGCCTTCGCGAGGAGCTCGTTGAAGCGGGCGCACTCGGCCGCGAAGGGGGCGTCGTAGCCGGCGCGGACGTTGGGTATGACCGGCAGGAGGACGGCGCGGACGTGCGGGTTCGCGGTGCGGGCCGCCGCGACGAAGGCCCGCACGTTCTCGTGGGTCTGCTCGCTGTCGGTGTAGAAACCGAGGTCGATCAGACCGAGGGAGATGAGCAGCACGTCGGCCCGGGTCGCCGTGACCGTCTCGCCGATCACCGGCGCCATGTGCAGCCAGCCCTCGCCCCAGCCGGCCAGGTGGCGCCGGGCGGGGGCGGGGAAGGCGGGGTCGGCGTACGCCTCCGAGGTCGCCGCGTCGTCCTCGGGGACGTAGAGCCGCGAACGAGGGCCGACGATCTCGTACGCGCCGGGAAGTGTGGACTCCAGGTGCCGCCACATGCGGTACCGCCAGGTCCAGTCGCCGGCGCGTCCGATGGTCATGCTGTCGCCGACGAACAGAAAACGCATGGTCATATCATCGCGGACGCCGTCCCGGACCTGCGACGTGATCCGGGACACGAGCCCCGGCCCGTCAATGCTTGAGGAACCCGTCGACCGCAGCCGTGAACCACTTCGCGTCGTCGTGCCACGGATAGTGCCCGCCGCCCGGGAGGACGGCCGTCTCGGCCTTCGGGAACAGCTCCGCGTACGCCGTGGCCGTCGGCACCGGGGTGTTCGCGTCGCCCTCTCCGGCGACGACGAGCACCGGACGCCCGAACTCCGCGAGCACCGCGCGCGTGGCCGCCGGATCGTAGGCGCCCTCGCTCCCGTAGACCCCGGCGCCCTCCCCGTTCCGCTGCCGGACGGTGGCCGCGTCCCGTTCCCGCGCGGCCTCGTCCCACGTCCCGTGGAAGAACGGCGCGACCGCCTTGAACGTCTCGGCCGACCCACGCCCCGCCGCGAGCTCCTCCAGAGCCGCGTATGCCTCCGCGAACCACGGCTCGCCGCTCCGCAGCCGCGCCGCCGCGAGCCGCTCCGCGCCGGACGTGTCGAGCCCGGCGGCAGCGGTGCCCGGCGTGACCAGGACCAGCCGGGCGACGCGCTCGGGGAACCGGGCGGTGTAGAGCGCGGCCAGGTTCGCGCCGGCCGAGTGCCCGAGGAGATCGACCGTGTCGAGCCCGAGGTGCACGCGCAGCGCCTCCACGTCGTCGACGAGCCGGTCGCAGCGGTACGAGGACGGGTCCTCCGGCACCGCCGACGCACCCGTGCCCCGCAGGTCGAGGCGGACCAGCGGCCGGTGGGCGTCGAGCCCGCCGAGGTTGCCGAGGTAGGCGGAGTCCTGCAGGGGGCCGCCGGGCAGACAGACCAGCGGCGCTCCGGTTCCGGAACCGGACGCGTGGTACGCGAGCAGGGTGCCGTCAGGAGCGGGGAAAGTAGGCATGGGCGCGACCCTGACAGCGCCCCCACCGCAGGTCAAGCAGGTTTCAGGGACAGATCAGGGACAGCGTCCAAGGTCATCCGTGCCTCGCCGTGGCAGGCTTGAGCCCATGCGATCTGCTCTGCGCGGCCTCGGTACGGCTCTGTGCGCCCTCGGTGCGGCGGCGGCCCTGGTGCTGCTCCCCGCCGGTCATGCCCGCGCCGAAGGGCAGGAGGCAGACCGGGACTTCACGATCGAGGACCCCCGGATCACCGAGTCCAGCGGCCTCGCCGCGAGCCGTGCCCACCCCGGGATCTACTGGACCCACAACGACCAGGACGCGCCCCTGATCTACGGCATCGACTCCCGTACGGGAAAGACCGTCGCGACCCTGACCATGCAGGGCGTCGGCACCCCCCGCGACATGGAGGCCGTCGCGGTCGGGCCGGACGGCGACATCTACGTCGGCGACATCGGCGACAACCTCGACGGCTCCTGGGACCACGTCTGGATCTACCGCTTCCCCGAGCCGAAGACGCTGAAGGACCAGAAGGTCGCGGCCCGGCAGTACGTCGTGAAGTACGCCGACGACGCGCGCAACGCCGAGGCCCTGATGGTCCATCCGAAGACCGGCCGGGTGTACATCGCCAGCAAGAACGAGGACGGCGGCGGGCTGTACGCGGGCCCGGAGCGCCTCTCCTCGTCCGGGACGAACGTTTTCCGGCGTATCGGCGAGGTGCCGTGGGTGACCGACGGCGCGTTCTCCCCGGACGGCGGCCGGCTCGTCCTGCGCGGCTACTTCAGCGCGAGGGAGTACGGGTGGAACGACGGCCGCATGGACGGTGACGGCACGTCCGTCGGGGCGCCCTTCCAGGGGCAGGCGGAGTCGGTGACGTACACGCAGGACGGCTCGGCGTTCATGTTCGGCTCGGAGGGCCGGGAGAGCAAGGTCGTCCGGGTGGACAGATCGGGCGCAGGGAGCCCTGCGGGGCAGCCGTCGGGCACACCGGACACCCCGGGCGCGACGCGGGCGCCGGGCGCGTCGGCTGTCGAAGGGGAGGAGGGCGACGTCACCGTCGGCTTCCTGGTCCTCGCCGGTGCGTTCGTCCTCGTCTTCGGCGTCAAGCGCCTGCTGCGGAGGGACTGACGGACGCCCCCGCCCTTGCGCCGCCTCCGTGCCGCCTCCCGTGTCGACCGGACGCGGTACCGGGTCGAGACTGGAGGGGAGGGGGTCGGAGGGGTCGTACGAGGCGTGGAGGAGCCATGACCGGATTCACTCGCGAGGACACCCCTGTCGCCATGGAAGGCGGCGGCCTGGACTTCCGCATGCAGGAGGCCGGAGGCGACATGAGCGTCGCCTTCATCCACCTCCCCAAGGGCACGGACATGGGTCCGGCGCTCAAGGGCCTGGAAGGCGACCTGTGCCAGTGCCCCCACTGGGGATACCTCTTCAAGGGCCGTATCAGGATGCGGACCGCCTCGGGCGAGGAGATCTACGAGGCCGGACAGGCCTACTACTGGGGGCCGGGCCACGCACCCGAGGCCCTGGAGGACGTCGACGTCGTGGAGTTCTCGCCGACCGCCGAGTTCAACGCGGTGATCGACCACGTGAAGGCCCAGTCGGGCGGCTGAGCCGAGCCGGACACGGCGAAGGGCCTTCCGTGGCATCCACGGAAGGCCCTCCGTACGCGTACGGGGAAGGTCAGAGCTTCTCGATCACGTAGTCGACGCAGGCCGTCAGGGCGCGCACGTCCGCCGGGTCGATCGCCGGGAACATCGCGATCCGCAGCTGGTTGCGGCCCAGCTTGCGGTACGGCTCGGTGTCCACGATGCCGTTCGCGCGCAGCACCTTCGCGACGGCCGCCGCGTCGATGTCGTCGGCGAAGTCGATCGTGCCGATGACCTGCGAGCGCTTCGTCGCGTCCGTGACGAACGGGGTCGCGTACTTGGACTCCTGGGCCCAGCCGTACAGCGCGTCCGAGGACTCCTTCGTCCGGGCCACGGCCCAGTCGAGACCGCCCTGCCCGTTGATCCACTTCAGCTGCTCGTTGAGCAGGAAGAGGGTCGAGAGCGCCGGGGTGTTGTACGTCTGGTTCTTCAGCGAGTTGTCGATCGCCGTCGGCAGCGAGAAGAACTCGGGGATGTGCCGGCCGGACTCGTGGATCTTCTTCGCCCGCTCCAGAGCGGCCGGGGAGAAGGCCGCAAGCCACAGGCCGCCCTCGGCGGCGAAGGACTTCTGCGGGGCGAAGTAGTAGACGTCGGTCTCGGTGATGTCGACCGGGAGGCCGCCCGCACCGGACGTCGCGTCGACCAGGACGAGCGCGCCCTCGTCGGCACCGGCGACCCGCTTGATCGGGGCGGCGACACCGGTGGAGGTCTCGTTGTGGGTGTACGCGTAGACGTCGACGCCCGCCTCGGCCACCGGCTCCGGGTGGGTGCCCGGGTCGGAGGAGATCACGGTCGGCTCGGCCAGCCACGGGGCCAGCTTCGCGGCCTTCGCGAACTTGGAGGAGAACTCGCCGAAGGTGAGGTGCTGCGACTTGTTCTCGATGAGACCGTGGGTCGCGACGTCCCAGAAGGCGGTGGAGCCGCCGTTGCCCAGGATCACCTCGTAGCCCTCGGGGAGCGAGAAGAGGTCACGGATGCCGGTACGAACCTCGCCGACCAGGTTCTTCACGGGAGCCTGGCGGTGAGACGTGCCGAGGAGTGAGGTGCCGGTGGCGGCCAGGGCGTCCAGCGCCTCCGTACGCACCTTGGAGGGGCCCGCGCCGAAACGGCCGTCGGCGGGCTTGATGTCAGCGGGAATCTGGATATCAGCCACGAGGCGGAGAGTATCGGGTCGGGAAGGGGCCGGTCGTCGGATGTCCGCCCGATGAGACGAGCGCTGAGACATCCTGGCGTTGTGGGAAGACACCAGGAACACGCGTCCGGGCTCGCCGCCGACCTGCGCGCCGCCGTGGCGGGAGACGTCGACTTCTCCGTCACCGCACGGGCCCTGACCACCATGGACGCCTCCAACTACCGCCGGGTGCCGGTGGGTACGGTCGCCCCGCGCGACGCCGACGACGTGGCGGCCGTCCTGGAGGTGTGCCGGGCGCACGGGACGCCGGTCGTGGCGCGCGGCGGCGGTACGTCCATCGGGGGCCAGGCCACCGGTACGGGGGTCGTGCTCGACCTCACACGGCACATGGGAGGCCTCGTCTCCCTGGACCCGGAGGGCCGGACGGCCGTCGTCCGGCCGGGGCTCGTCCTCGACCGGCTGCGGGACGCGGCACGCCCGTACGGGCTCACCTTCGGCCCCGACCCGTCCACGCACAGCCGCTGCACCCTCGGCGGGATGATCGGCAACAACGCGTGCGGGGCGCACTCGGTCGCCTGGGGGACCACGGCGGACAACGTGCGCTCGCTGGATGTGGTGACGTACCGGGGCGCGCGATTGACGCTCGGCCGTGACGGGCAGGGCGCGCCGCCCGGACTCCGGGAGCTCGTCGACCGCCGACTGGCCCTGCTGAGGACCGGCTACCCGGCCGGGCTCCCGCGCCGGATCTCCGGGTACGCGCTCGACGCGCTGCTGCCGGAGCGGGGCGTGGACGTGGTCCGGTCGTTCTGCGGGAGCGAGGGCACGCTCGGGGTGGTGACGGAGGCGACGGTACGGCTCGTCCCGCTGCCGGCCGACCCGGTGCTCGTGGTCCTGGGTTACCCGGACGAGAGCGCGGCGGCGGAGGCGGCGGCGGGACTGCTCGTGCACGGGCCGCTGACGGTGGAGGGGATGGCCGCCGACCTGATGCCCGGCGGTGCGCGGGGGCTGCCCAGGGGCGGGGCGTGGCTGTTCGTGGAGATGGACGGGGAGGGCGCGGCGCGGGGACTCGTCCGGGCGGCGGACGCCCTCGACTCCGCCCTGGTCCGGGATCCGGCCGGGCAGCGGGCGCTGTGGCGGATCCGCGAGGACGCGGCGGGGACGGCGACACGGACGCCGGAGGGCGGGGAGGCGTGGCCGGGCTGGGAGGACTGCGCGGTGCCGCCGGCGCGCCTGGGCGCGTACCTGCGCGAATTCCGTGCGCTGCTGGCGGAGTTCGGCCTCCGGGGGACCCCGTACGGGCACTTCGGGGACGGCTGCGTACACGTCCGGATCGACTTCGACCTGTGGACGCGGAAGGGCGTACGGGACTTCCGCCGCTTCTCGGAGGCGGTGGCGGACCTGGTGGTCGCCCACGGCGGGTCGCTCTCCGGGGAGCACGGCGACGGGCAGGCGAGGGCGGAGCTGCTGCCGAGGATGTACGGGGAGGAGCTGGTCGGCCTCTTCGGCGAGGTGAAGGACGTGTGGGACCCGGACGGGGGCCTGAACCCGGGGATGCTGGTCCGCCCGAAGCCGCTGGACGAGGGGCTGCGGTTCACGGGACTGCCGGTGGTGGGGGTGGGGAGGGCTGCCGCCCGATGCGTGGGGGTCGCCAAGTGTCGTGTGGAAGAGCCGAGTTCGGGGGCGGGGGTCATGTGCCCCTCGTACCGGGCGACGGGGGAGGAGAAGCACTCCACGCGGGGGCGGGCGCGGCTGCTGCACGAGATGGCGCTCGGGGAGGTGATCACCGACGGCTGGCGCTCGGAGGAGGTCCGGGAGGCGCTCGACCTGTGCCTGTCCTGCAAGGGCTGCCGCAGCGACTGCCCGGTGGGCGTCGACATGGCGGCGTACAAGGCGGAGTTCCTGGACCGGCACTACGCGGGTCCGGCGGGCGTCCTGCGCAGGCCGCGCTCGCACTGGACGATGGGCAGGCTGCCGCGCTGGCTCGACCTGTTCGGGCGGGCGCTGAACCCGGCGATGGGGCTGCCGTTCGCGGCGAGGCTGGCGGGGGTGACGCCGGAGCGGGCGATGCCGAGGGTCGCGGACCGGACGCTCGTGTCGTGGTTCGGCGCACGGAGCTCGCGCCGCCAGGCGGTGCTGACCCTGTGGCCGGACACGTTCACGAACCACCTGGCGCCGGAGGTGGGAAGGGCGGCGGTCCGCGTCCTGGAGGCGGCGGGTCTTGGGGTGGCGCTGCCGCGGGGAAGGGTGTGCTGCGGGCTGACGTACGTGTCGACGGGGCAGCTGGGGGCGGCGCGGAGGGTGATGCGGCGGACGTTGGACGTGCTGGAGAGAGCGGGGGAAGAGGCGGGGCCGTTGGTGGTACTGGAACCCTCGTGCGCGGCGACCCTCCGCACCGACCTGCCGGAGCTGCTGCCGGACGATCCCAGGGCGGCCGGGGTCGCGGCCTCGGTGCGCACCTTCGCCGAGGCGCTGGAGACGCTGGCACCGGAGTGGGAGCCGCCGCGCCTGGACCGCCGGGTGGCCGGCCAGACGCACTGCCACCAGCACGCGGTGCTTGGGGACGCGGCGGACCGCCGCCTCAGGCAACGCGCGGGCCTCACGGGGGAACTGTCGGGCGGCTGCTGCGGCCTGGCGGGCAACTTCGGCTTCGAACCGGCCCACTACGAGGTCTCGATCGCATGCGCGGAGGACCAACTGCTGCCGTCCCTCCGAGCGGCGGACCGGGCCACGGCCGTCCTGGCGGACGGCTTCTCCTGCAGGACCCAGATCGGCCACGTGACGAACGCCCGGGCCCGTCACCTGGCGGAACTGCTCGCGGAGGGGCTGGACGCGGGGGCGGGTTCCTGAGGCGCGCGGGGGCGTCGTTTCTGGCGGCCGCACCAGAAGTCCTCGCGAACCCGCCCCCACGTCCGGGGCTCCTGGCGTGACTCGGCGACGTACGGCATCCTCCGCGTGGAGTGGGAAGCACTCAGAGCGTGCTTCAACTCAGTACGGAGCCCAAGTATGGGTTTCGGTAACGGTGTTGGGTGGCTGGAGTCGGGACGTCAAAGGCTCTTCTTCGCCGCGTCCAGTTCGTCCTGCTTCATCTGCGCCTCGATCCTCGCGCGGATCGCCTTCTTCTTCGCGTTGCCCAGCGCGGTGCTCTCTTCGAGCTCGCCACGGCTGTCCTGGTGCAGCGGGTGGGAGTAGTGCCGGAAGTCGTCGGGCGTCGCCTGGGTGCCCCCTCCGACGCGCTCCGTGGCGAAGAAGTGCCCGATCGCGTCACGGAGCATCGCCCGGTCCCGCTCCCCGAAGGCGCCCGCCCACGTGCCGTCGGTGACCTTCTGGTCGTCCGTCCTGGCCTCACCGAGGAAAGCCCGCCCGTACTGCGGACCGAGGATCGCTTCCAGCTTCCCGCCGCGCTCCCAGCCCTTGGACGGGTATTTTTCCACGTCCTTCTCGTTGTCCACATCGGCGCCGTTCTCGGGCCTGGGCTGGTTCGGGGAGATGTCGATCGACAGGGTCTTGATCCCGGCGAAGGCGAACTGATCGGTGACGCCACTGCGCATGCCGATCGCGCCGACGATCGTGAAGTTCTCCTTGAGGTAGCTCAGCAGTGCCAGTTCGCTGCGACGGCCCTTCACTCCCTCCCACTCCCAGTACTTGAGCAGGTGCGGCCCGGGGACGGTGTCCGGTTCCGGATAGCCGCCGATGAGGACGGGCTGCGCACCCCCGAGGTCGGGGTGGTCCCTGATCATGCTCTGGAGCTGGGCCAGACCGTCCCGCCCGGTGTCGAGCGCGGGGGCGTTCCCCTCCCCGGTGTGGCCGCTGTCCCGGTAGTTCACGATGACGTACGGGACCCCCGGCGCGAACCTGCTCAGCGGGTGACTGGGATTCGAGCGAGCGGAGTCGAAAGCCTCTGCGGTGGTGGCGTCCGGAGCCGCGTAGTCGCGGTAGAAGTCCTGCATCCGCGTCGCGTCGCCCCCGGCGCCGACCCAGGCTCCCCGCTCCAGCATGCCACTCTTGAACTTGTTGGTGGAGATGTTCTCCCCGCCGCCGTGCGCGAGCCCGAGGCTCTCCCCGGACTTCTTGGTGAAGAAGACCCGGTTGGGCCCCAGATCCTCGTGGAGCTGGTACATGTGCGTGGCTTTGCGGGCGATGGCACGCTTCGCACGGGGGCGGTCGTCGCTCTCCTCGGCCAGCCTGCGCTCGGTTTCGGCGTCGATTTCCCGCTCCATGCTCTCGGCGTAGGCACCCAGAATCTCTGCCTCTGCCGCCTCGATCTGGAGGTCCGCTTGCTGCTTGCGCCACTTCTTCGGCGGGATGGTGACATCGTCCGGAACGACCAGATCAGTGCTTCCTTGCTGGATCTCCCGCTTTCTGGCCTTGAAGTCGTCGTCGCGTCCACGCTTTGCTGCAAGTTTCGCCGGGGTGTTCTCCTCCGTCATCCTCGCGGTGCGCACGGAGCCCGCGATGCGAGGGCGGTCGGCCGCCTCGTCGAAGTCGTCCAGCAGGCCGTACATGAGGAGCTTGAGGCCCGGGTCGAGGAGCATGGCGGCCCGGACGTGGTACATGTCGCCGGAGTGGCCGGCGTTCACGACGAGAGTGTTGTCGGCATTCAGCCCGTGGGCGGTCGCCTCCTCCGCGGTGCTGATCTCGGTGCCGTACGCCGGAGCGGTCGCGACCGCCGTCTCCTGCGCGGGCGGTGCGGAGGAGGAGGACGAAGAGCTCGTCGTCTGCTCCGGATCCGTCAGCACGCGCTGGACGGAAGGGGCGGAGGACCGCGTCCCCCCGGCCGTGCGCTGCACGGGCTCGGCGACGGCACCCGCCGCCGGAGCCGGAGCCGAGCCCGACAGCGCGCGCCGGGCGTTTGCCTCGGCCTCCCGCTCGAAGCGGTCCGAGGGGTCGGAGACGCGCAGACCGGAGCCGTTGTCCGTGCCGGAGACCGGGCCCTGACGCTGCTGGATGACGTGCGTCAGCTCATGCGCGAGGGTGTGGCGGTCGCCGCCGCCGTCGCCGATGACGATGTGGTTGCCGGAGGTGTACGCGCGGGCGCCGACCTCGGCTGCGGACGCGCGGGCGGCGCTGTCGTTGTGCACGCGCACGTCGGAGAAGTCGGCGCCGAGCCGGGACTCCATGTCGGCGCGGGTGCCGTCGTCGAGGGGGCTCCCGGAGCTGCGCAGGACGCCGTGCACGGCGGAACGCTGTACGGGGGCGGGCGCGGCCTCGGGGCTCTGCGCGTGGCCGCAGCCGGCGCCGTGCTGGTGCCGGGACTCCTCGACCAGCCGGGAGACGGCGGCGTTGCCGATGGTGCGCTGGAGGGCGAGGACCGTCTGCGGGGACAGGACACCGCCGACACCGGTAGTGGGGGTGACCGTGCCGCCGCGCGGCCCGTCACGACGAGCGCCCGCCTCTGCCCTCGTCGCGGTCGACGGCTTCGGTGCGTCCTTGGCGTGCATGGAAATCCCCCTGAAGGGCGCGGTACGGGTACGTTCCTCCCTGTCTAGTCGGCGGGGCCGACGGGGCACAACGTCCGCCAGGGCAGCGCCCGATGGGCGAACGGGCAACCCGGGCCCGGGTGGATCTTCATGATCTGAGCGTAGAAGGGGCGGGCTCTGCGCCTCGCCGACGACTGATCTCCTCGCCCTGACGCGACGCCGGCCACAGACCTCGTCTTGTGGCAGTCAGTCAGTCCCCGCTGACGATCTCCCGTGCCATCGCGACCAGCGCCCCCGTCGCCGGGTGCGGGAACGCGTCCCGCCAGGCCAGGACCACCGGCAGCGCGGGCGCGCCCGTCAGCGGGCGGTAGGTGACGCCCGGGTGGGGGTGCAGGGTGGCCGTCGACGCGGACGAGACGCCGACGCCCCGGCCCGCCGCGATCGTGGTGAGCCAGTCGTCGGTGTTGGCGACGGTGACCGTGGCCGCCGGGCGGTCGCCGGGCGGCCAGAGCGTGAGCGTGGTCGTACCGGAGACGGTGTTGAGTACGACGGTTCCGCCCGCCAGGTCGCCGAGGGTGAGCCGGGACCGGTCGGCGAGCGGGCTGTCGGAGGGTACGGCGGCGACCCGTTCCTCCGTGGTGAGCTCCTCGGTGACCAGGCCCGGCGTGTCGACCGTGCCCCTGAGCAGGGCCGCGTCCACTTCCCCTCGTGCGAGGCCGGCCGTGCGGTCGTCGACGCGGAGGAGTTCGAGCGGGGTCTCGGGGTGTTCGCGCTGCCAGCGCCGGAGCAGCGGAGTGGTGTACGGGCCGAAGGCCGACCAGGCGTGTCCGAGGCGCAGGGGGCGGTGGCGCAGCCTCGCCGGGTCGACGGCGGCCTCGAACGCGGCGAGCGCGGCGGCTGCCCGGTCCTGGAAGGCGCGGCCCTCGGCGGTGAGGGCGAGGTGGTGGGTGGAGCGGTCGACGAGCCGGGCGCCGAGGTGCTGTTCCAGGGCGGCGAGCGTGCGGGAGACGGCCGGCTGGGTGAGGTGGAGCCGGGCGGCCGCTCTGGTGAGGCTGTTCTCTTCGGCGATGGCGAGGAAGCAGCGGAGGTGGCGTAGCTCGATGCCCATGCGTCCGGAGCATAACCGCAGGGCAATCGGCATTTCCGGTGCCGCGCGGCGGCTCGTAGCGTGGGAGGGGAGGGAGTGGGCGGAGCCGCCGGGTGGTGCAGTGTGATGGACTTGTAGTCCAGTATGGTGGACTGTAGGCGGGCTCGGCGAGTCTCCGATTCCGTGAACTTTCGTGTGTGACGTGGTGGAGGAGCAGTCGGTGGACAGTCCGGTCAAGGATGTGGCCCCCGTCGCGGCCTCCGTCGTGCCCCCCGACGCGGCGGCCGTCTCCGGTCCCCGAGCCGCTCCGGCGCAGCCGGGGTCGGCGGCCGGGCGGCGGCTCGGGCCGGTGGCGCTCGTCGTCGCGGGCGGGCTCTCCGTACAGTTCGGCTCCGCCGTCGCCGTACTCCTCATGCCGCGTGCCGGGGCCCTCGGGGTCGTCACCCTGCGGCTCGTGCTCGCCGCCGCCGTCCTACTGATCGTCTGCCGGCCCAAGGTCCGCGGCTACAGCCGCGCCGACTGGGGGACCATCGCCGCCTTCGGCGCCGCCATGGCGGGCATGAACGTCCTCTTCTACCAGGCCGCCGACCGGATCCCGCTGGGTGCCGCCGTGACCCTGGAGGTCCTCGGCCCGCTGATCCTGTCCGTGGTCGCGTCGCGCCGGCTGGTGAACCTGCTGTGGGCCGGACTCGCCCTGGGCGGCCTCGTCCTCCTCGGCGGAGGCGGCTTCGACCGTCTCGATCCGCTCGGCGCGCTCTTCGCGCTCGCCGCGGGCGCCATGTGGGCCGCGTACATCGTGTTCAGCGCACGTACGGGTCGGCGCTTCCCGCAGGCCGACGGGCTCGCGCTCGCCATGGCCTTCGGCGCGGTGCTGACTCTGCCGCTCGGCATCGCGGAGGCGGGCGGCAAGCTCCTCGTGCCGTCGACGATCGGCCTGGCCCTCGCGGTCGCGCTGATGTCCTCGGTGCTGCCGTACACGCTCGAACTCCTCGCCCTGCGCCGGCTGCCCGCGCCCACCTTCGCCATCCTGATGAGCCTGGAACCGGCCATCGCGGCAGCCGCCGGCTTCCTCATCCTCAGCCAGGCCCTGTCCGTCACCGACGCCGTCGCCATCGCCCTCGTGATCGCGGCGAGCATGGGCGCGGTCCGCACCCAGTCGCGCCGGCGTGAGCGGTAGTGGGGGGCTACGGCGGTGTCCTGAAGCCGCGCGTCGGCCCTGACCCTAGACTCCGGGCATGATCGCCGATCTCCAGTGCGTCGTGCTCGACTGCCCCGCCCCTCGCGTGCTCGCGGAGTTCTACCGCGCGGTGCTCGGCGGCGAGGTCGACCGCCCGGACCGGCGCTGGTCGATCGACGAGGCCTGGTCCACCCTCCACGCGCCGGGCGGCCTCGTCCTCTGCTTCCAGGGCGTCCCCGATCACCGCCCGCCGACCTGGCCGGGTTCCGAGCGTCCGCAGCAGTTCCACCTCGACTTCGGTGTCGCCGACCTGGACGCGGCCGAGGAGCAGGTCCTCGCGCGGGGCGCGACCCTCCTCGACGGCGGGGCGGGCACGCGGTCCTGGCGGGTGTACGCGGATCCGGCGGGTCATCCGTTCTGCCTGGTCAGGCACTGACCCGATCGCCCGTCCGAAGGGTCAGCCGGCGCTGACGCCGCTGTCCGCGCTGCCCGTGTCGTCGGCGCGCAGGAGCAGGTCGAGCAGTCCGGGGAAACGTGCCTCGAACTCGTCGCGGCGCAGTCGGTTGACCCGCTTGGGCCCCTGGTCGCGCTGTTCGACGAGGCCGGCGCCGCGCAGCACCGAGAAGTGATGGCTGAGCGCCGCTTTCCCTACGGGTACGTCGAAGCTGCCGCAGCTGCGCGTCCAGTCGGCGGAGTCGGCCAGTTCGCGGATCAGCTGGATGCGTACGGGATCCGCGAGCGCGGACAGTGCGGTCAGGAGGGGGACCTCGTCGGGATCCGTGTGCACGGGTGCGGCACGGTGTCCGCCCGCCGCCTGGTCCGGCATGCCGCTCTCCTCGCGTTCGTCGTTCCGTCCCCTTGCCGAGTGTTCGATGGCGATCATACACTCCGAGTGTTCGCTTTCCATTGAACACCTGTCGAAGGGTGCGTTCCGTCATGCGTGCAGTCGAGTTCCAGGAGTACGGCGGCCCCGAGGTACTGAAGGTCGTGCGGGCCGAGATCCCCGAGCCGGGACCCGGCCAGGTCGCCATCGACACCGCCTACGCGGGCGTGAACTTCGCGGACCTCAAGGCGCGCGCCGAGGGCTACCGGGTGGAGTCGCTGCCCTTCGTCCCCGGCCTGGAGGTCTCCGGACGGATCCGCGCCGTCGGCCCCGGCGTCGAGGGGCTGCGTCCCGGACAGGAGGTCGCCGCGCTCGTCGGTGCCGGCGCCTACGCGGAGGTAGTGGTCGCCGACGCCGTCACCGTCTTCCCCCTCCCGGAGGGCATGGACCTGCGGACCGCGGCCGCGCTCCCCACCGTGCTGCCGACCGCGTACGCCCTGCTCCACGAGGTGGGGCGGCTGCGCGCCGGGGAGAGCGTGCTGGTGCACGGCGCCGCGGGCGGCATCGGCACCGCGGTCGGGCAGCTGGCCCGCGCGGCCGGCGCCGGTGCGGTGTACGGAGTGGTCTCCTCCGCCGCCAAGGCCGAGCACGCCCTCGCGTACGGCTACGACGAGGTGTTCGTGGGCGACTCCTTCCCCGAGGACGTCCGCCGCGCCACCGGCGGCAGGGGCGTCGACCTGCTGCTCGACCCGGTCGGCGGCGACACCCTTCGCCGAGGACTCGACGCGCTGGCCGTCTTCGGCCGCCTGGTGTCCTTCGGCAACGCGAGCGGGGCGGCCCCGTGGCAGGTGGGGCAGCCCGAGCTCTACCCGGAAGGCCGTTCCGTCGCCGGCTTCTCCATCCTCGCGCTCGCGCGGTCGGCGCCGGAGGCGCTGCGGTCGCTCACCGAGCGCGCCTTCGGTGCCGTCACCGACGGCATCGTGAAGCTTCCGGTCACGGCCGAGTTCCCGCTGTCGGAGGCGCCCGCGGCCCACGCCCTGATGGGCGGGCGCACCTCGACGGGCAAGCTGCTGCTGCGGATCGCCGACTGACCGTGTCCGCCCCCTCCGAGGAAGGTGCACGCACATGAGCGCGAACGGCCCCGAGCACTTCGGTTCGGTGAAGTTCGTGAACTGGTAGGACGGCGCGCATGCGCGAGGGTGCCCGGCCGGCGCGCGTCCCGGCCGGGCACCCTTTCGCGTCTCCGGCCGGCGCTGACCCGATTCTGTTGATCTTTGGCCGTCGCGGCGGTGGAGGGGGCCCGGTGCGGCCGCTGACCATGGGGGTGTTCGCAGTCGTACGAAGGAGGGGGCCGACCATGGCTCTGGAGATGCGAGACCGGTGTGAGCGCTGCGAGACGGCGGCCCTCACGCCCGACGGGCCCGCGCGGATCTGTTCGTACGAGTGCAGCTTCTGCGTTCCCTGCGCCGACGCCATGGCGGGTGTGTGCCCCAACTGCGGTGGTGAACTGGTGCCGCGGCCGCGTCGCGCCGCCGCGGCGTGAGCGGCGAGGGGTACGGCGAGGGCGGCACGGGCTTTGCGCTGCCGCGCGGCGCGACGGGCTTCTTCGTGGCGAAGGACGGCCCGCTTCCGGAGACCGACCTGCGGGCGTTCCGAGGCGCTCTGCACGCCGCCGCCCGGGCCGCCGAGGGCCGGCTGGGCGAGGTCGAGGTCCAGGAGTACCCCCGCACCTTCCACACCGCTTCGATCGCCGATCGCACCGGCGAGACCGCCGTCCTGTGTCACGCCCATCACCCCTGGATCGCCTTCGCCCGGGAGCGCCGGAACTGGTACGCCGAGGGGCTGTTCCTCGATCCTCCGTCGTGGGCCTCGGTCTTCGCGGCGGCGGGCTTCGTGGTGCTGAGCGGCGAGCGGCTCGCCACGCCTCTCTCCGGCGTGGACACGTCGGCGTTCACGCGGGTGGAGTGGCGCCAGGTGCGCACCTACGGCGTCACCACGTTGGGCGGAGTGCTCTTCAACGCGTGGGCGTGACGCGACCGCCCCCTCGGAAGCGCCCCTCGGAAGCACCCATCGGAAGCACTCCCTAAGTACCCCTCGAAAGTAAAGCAAGCACGCTTGATTGTTTCTGGTGTCGCTGTCATGCTCCTCGGCGAAGGCCCGTGAACGCCCGTCCCCCGAGGGGAGCGCACCGTGTCCGACCCCGTCGTCGTGCTCGACGACCTGCGTGCCGAGAGCGACGAAGTCGATCTGCTCGTAAGCGAATTGAGCCAGGAGCGGTGGGGTGCGCCCACCCCCGCGCCCGGCTGGACCGTCGCCCACCAGATCGCGCACCTCGCCTGGACCGACCGCGCCGCGCTCCTCGCCGCCACCGACGCCGAGGCCTTCGCCGCCGAGACCGCGAAGGCCCTCGCCGCGCCCGACCGTTTCGTCGACGAGGGCGCCGAGGAGGGCGCGAAGCTGCCGCCCGCCGAGCTGCTCGCGCGCTGGCGCGAGGGTCGCGCGCAGCTCCAGGAGGCGCTGCGCGCGGTGCCGCCGGGGGTGCGTTTCCCCTGGTACGGGCCGCCGATGAGCGCCTCCGCCATGGCCACCGCCCGGCTCATGGAGACCTGGGCGCACGGCCAGGACATCGCCGACGCCCTCGGGGTCGTCCGCGCGCCCACCGCCCGCCTCCGGCACGTCGCCTGGATCGGTCACCGCGCCCGCGACTACGCCTACCTGGTGCGGGGCCTTCCGGCGCCCGCCGACCCGTTCCGGGTGGAAATCGTCGCGCCGGACGGGCAGTTGTGGGCCTACGGTCCCGAGGGTGCCGCCCAGAAGGTCACCGGGCCCGCTCTCGACTTCTGCCTCCTCGTCACCCAGCGCGTCCACCGTGACGACACCGCCCTCGTCGCCGAAGGCCCCGACGCCGAGCACTGGCTCACCATCGCCCAGGCCTTCGCGGGCCCCGCGGGTCCGGGCCGCGCCCCTGAGGGGTCCTAGTGGTCCTCCGTATCGGCAACGCCTCCGGGTTCTACGGCGACCGCTTCGACGCCGTCCGAGAGATGCTCACCGGCGGCGGGCCCGGCGGTGCGCTCGACGTCCTCACCGGCGACTACCTCGCCGAGCTGACCATGCTCATCCTCGGCCGCGACCAGCTGAAGGACCCGAAGGCCGGGTACGCGAAGACGTTCCTGCGCCAGATGGAGGAGGGCCTCGGCCTTGCCCACGAGCGCGGGGTCCGGATCGTCGCCAACGCGGGCGGGCTCAACCCCGCCGGGCTCGCCGACGCCCTGCGCGCCCTCGCCGCGAAGCTCGGCCTGCCGACCCGGATCGGGTACGTGGAGGGCGACCTGCTGCCCGCCACGGGCGGCGCGCTCACCGCCAACGCCTATCTCGGCGGCGCCGGAATCGCCGCCTGTCTCGCCGCCGGGGCCGACGTCGTCGTCACCGGCCGAGTCACCGACGCCGCCCTCGTCACCGGGCCCGCGCAGTGGCACTTCGGCTGGGGTCCCGAGGAGTACGACAGGCTTGCGGGCGCGGTCGTCGCCGGGCACGTCCTGGAGTGCGGCACCCAGGCCACCGGAGGCAACTACGCCTTCTTCGGCGAGCACGACCCGGAGGTCCTGCGCCGCCCCGGCTTCCCGGTCGCCGAGCTGCACGCGGACGGCAGCGCGGTCATCACCAAGCACCCCGGGACCGGCGGCCTCGTCGACGTCGGCACGGTCACGGCGCAGCTCCTCTACGAGACGGCCGGTGCCCGCTACCCCGGCCCGGACGTGACCGCCCGGCTCGACACCGTCCGGCTCACCCAGGAGGGACCCGACCGGGTCCGGATCGACGGCGTACGGGGCGAGGCGCCGCCCCCGACGCTCAAGGTCGGGCGCAGCAGGCTCGGCGGCTTCCGCAACGAGGTGGTGTTCGTCCTCACGGGTCTCGACGTCGAGGCGAAGGCCCGGCTGGTGCGGGACCAGGTCGAGGACGCGCTCACGAAGTCCCGCCCTGAAAAGGTGCGCTGGGAGCTTGTGCGGACCGACAGGCCCGACGCCGGCACCGAGGAGACCGCGAGCGCCCTGCTCCGGCTCGTCGTCCGGGACGGGGACCCCGAGAAGGTCGGCCGCACCCTGACGGGGGCCGCCATCGAGCTGGCCCTCGCGAGCTACCCCGGCTTCCACGTCACCGCCCCACCCGGCAGGGGCGCCCCCTACGGCGTCTTCGACACCGCGTCCGTACCGGCCGCCGAGGTCCCGCACACGGCCGTGCTCCCCGACGGGACCCGCGTCCCCGTCCCCGTACCGCCCCGGACCCTCGACCTGGCACCCGTACCCGACCCGGATCTTCCCGAGCCCCTCCCGTACGGGCCGGCCCGGCGTGTTCCGCTCGGCCGGATCGCCGGGGCCCGCAGCGGCGACAAGGGCGGCGACGCCAACGTCGGCGTGTGGGTCCGCACGGAGGAGGAGTGGCGCTGGCTCGCCCACGCCCTCACCGTCGGCACGTTCAAGGAGCTCCTCCCGGAGACCGCCGGCCTGACCGTCACCCGGCACCTCCTGCCGCGTCTGCGCGCGCTCAACTTCACCGTCGCCGGAATCCTCGGCGAGGGCGTCGCCTCGCAGGCCCGGTTCGACCCGCAGGCCAAGGCGCTCGGCGAGTGGCTCCGCTCGCGCCACATCGACATCCCGGAGGGACTCCTGTGACCGTCGCACCGAAAGCCGTACGGGGGGATCGCCCGTGACCGTCCTCGCCTCCGCCCTCGACACCGGCGGACCCGACTACCGGGCGCACCGCGCCGCCATGCTCGACAAGCTGGCAGCCCTCGACGCCGAGCACGCCAAGGCGCTCGCGGGAGGCGGCGAGAAGTACACGGCCCGGCACCGGGCGCGCGGCAAGCTGCTCGCCCGCGAGCGGATCGAGCTGCTCGTCGACCCCGACTCGCCGTTCCTGGAACTCTCCCCGCTCGCCGCCTGGGGCAGTGATTACACGGTGGGCGCGTCCCTGGTCACCGGGATCGGGGTCGTCGAGGGCGTCGAGTGCCTGATCACCGCCAACGACCCGACCGTGCGCGGCGGCGCCTCCAACCCGTGGACGCTGAAGAAGGCGCTGCGGGCCAACGAGATCGCGTTCGCCAACCGGCTGCCCGTCATCTCGCTCGTCGAGTCCGGCGGCGCCGATCTCCCCTCCCAGAAGGAGATCTTCATCCCCGGCGGGGCGCTCTTCCGCGACCTGACGCGGCTGTCGGCGGCCGGCATCCCGACCGTCGCCGTCGTCTTCGGGAACTCGACGGCCGGCGGGGCGTACGTCCCCGGCATGTCCGACCACGCCGTCATGATCAAGGAGCGGTCGAAGGTCTTCCTGGGCGGTCCGCCGCTGGTGAAGATGGCGACGGGGGAGGAGAGCGACGACGAGTCCCTCGGCGGTGCCGAGATGCACGCGAGGACGTCGGGGCTCGCCGACCACTACGCCGTCGACGAGACGGACGCGATCCGCCAGGCCCGCCGGATCGTGGCCCGTCTGAACCACCGCAAGGCCCATCCCGATCCGGCAGGTCTCGCCGAGCCGCCGAAGTACGACGAGGACGAACTCCTCGGGATCGTGCCCGGCGACCTCAAGACGCCGTTCGACCCGCGCGAGGTGATCGCCCGGATCGTCGACGGTTCCGACTTCGACGAGTTCAAGCCGCTGTACGGGCCGAGCCTGGTGACCGGGTGGGCGAGTCTGCACGGGTACCCCGTCGGTGTCCTCGCCAACGCGCAGGGCGTGCTCTTCGGCCCGGAGTCGCAGAAGGCGGCGCAGTTCATCCAGCTCGCCAACCAGCGGGACGTCCCCCTTCTCTTCCTCCACAACACCACCGGCTACATGGTCGGCAAGGAGTACGAGCAGAGCGGCATCATCAAGCACGGCGCCATGATGATCAACGCGGTGTCGAACTCCCGCGTGCCCCACCTGTCCGTCCTCATGGGGGCGAGCTACGGCGCCGGGCACTACGGGATGTGCGGCCGGGCGTACGACCCGCGCTTCCTCTTCGCCTGGCCGAGCGCCAAGTCCGCCGTCATGGGCCCGCAGCAGCTCGCCGGGGTCCTGTCGATCGTGGCGCGGGCGAGCGCCGTCGCCAAGGGGCAGCCGTACGACGACGAGGCCGACGCCGGGCTCCGCGCCCTCGTCGAGGCGCAGATCGAGTCGGAGTCCCTGCCGATGTTCCTCTCCGGACGGCTCTACGACGACGGGGTCATCGACCCCCGCGACACCCGCACGGTCCTCGGGCTGTGCCTCTCCGCGATCCACACGGCACCGGTCGAGGGCGCGCGCGGCGGCTTCGGCGTCTTCCGAATGTGAGGCACCTTCCTTGATCACCATGATCACCTCCGTTCTCGTCGCCAACCGGGGCGAGATCGCCTGCCGGGTCTTCCGCACCTGCCGTGACCTCGGCATCTCCACCGTCGCCGTGTACTCCGACGCGGACGCCGA
Organism: Streptomyces exfoliatus; assembly: GCF_000725545.1. Taxonomy (GTDB): domain Bacteria; phylum Actinomycetota; class Actinomycetes; order Streptomycetales; family Streptomycetaceae; genus Streptomyces; species Streptomyces exfoliatus. The sequence goes on from NZ_KL647056.1 coordinate 107,710, forward strand.
CGCCCTGCACGTCCGCGAGGCCGACGCGGCGGTACGGCTGCCGGGGGCCGCGCCCGCGGAGACGTACCTGCGCGGCGACCTGGTGGTGAAGGCGGCCCTCGCGGCGGGCGCGGACGCCGTCCACCCCGGCTACGGCTTCCTCTCCGAGAACGCCGACTTCGCGCGGGCCGTGACCGACGCGGGCCTGGTCTGGATCGGGCCGCCGCCGGAGGCGATCGAGGCGATGGCCTCGAAGACCCGGGCGAAGCGGCTCCTGGGGGTCGAGCCGCTCGTCGACGTCACCGAAAGGGACCTGCCGGTCCTGGTGAAGGCGGCGGCGGGCGGCGGCGGGCGCGGCATGCGGGTCGTCCGCGAACTAGGCGACCTCGACCAGGCGTTGAAGGCGGCGTCGGCCGAGGCGGCGAGTGCCTTCGGGGACGGCGAGGTGTTCGTCGAGCCGTACGTGGAGAACGGCCGGCACGTGGAGGTGCAGGTCCTCGCGGACGCGCACGGCGGTGTCCTGCTGCTCGGCACCCGCGACTGCTCGCTCCAGCGCCGCCACCAGAAGGTGATCGAGGAGTCGCCCGCCCCCGGCCTGCACACGGACGGGACCGGCGAGCTCCACGCTCGGGTGAGGGACGCCGTGTCGCGGGTCGGGTACGTGGGCGCGGGAACGGTGGAGTTCCTCCACGAGGACGGCCGCTGGCACTTCCTGGAGATGAACACCCGGCTCCAGGTGGAGCACCCGGTGACCGAGGCCGTGTACGGCGTCGATCTCGTCGCCCTCCAGATCGCCGTCGCGGAGGGCGCGCCGCTTCCCACCGGCCCGGTGGTGGAGACCGGTCACGCGGTCGAGGCGCGGCTCTACGCCGAGGACCCCGCCACGGGCTGGACGCCGCAGACGGGTGTCCTGCACCGGTTCGAGTTCCCGGCCGGTCCCGGCGTCCGCGTCGACACCGGGTACGCCTCGGGGGACACCGTGCCGGTGCACTACGACGCCATGCTCGCCAAGGTCGTGGCGCACGCGCCGACCCGCGCCGAGGCCGTGCGCAAGCTGGCCCACGTCCTGGAACGGGCGGTGATCCACGGGCCGGCCACCAACCGGGACCTGCTCGTCGCCTCGCTGCGGCACCCGGAGTTCCGGGACGTCGACCGGCTGGACACCGGCTTCTACGGGCGGAACCTGGAGGCGCTGACCCGCCCCCGGGACGGCGAGGCGTACGCGGCCGTCGCCGCCGCGCTCGCCGACGCCGCCGGGGCCGGAGGGAGGTTCGGCGGCTGGCGGAACCTTCCTTCGCAGGACCAGGTGAAGGCGTACGGGGAGCACGAGGTCCGCTACCGGCCGAGCCGGGGAGGCGGATACGAGGTCACCGCCCCGGAAGGCGTCCGGGTCGTGTCGGCGGACCCCGCCCGGGTGCGTCTCGAAGTGGGCGGTGTCGTACGGGACTTCGACGTCGCCCGGTACGGCGAGAGCGTCCACGTCGGCCCGTACCGGCTCACCGCCCGCCCCCGTTTCCCGGACCCCGCCGACCAGCGGGAGCCCGGCTCCCTGCTCGCCCCCATGCCCGGCACCGTCGTCCGGGTCGCGGACGGTCTGGCCGTCGGCGACCGGGTCACCGACGGGCAGCCGCTCCTCTGGCTGGAGGCCATGAAGATGGAGCACCGCGTCATCGCTCCCGCCTCCGGCACGCTCACCGCGCTCCACGCCGCCCCCGGCCGCCAGGTCGAGGTCGGTGCCCTGCTCGCCGTCGTACAGGCAGACGTCACGACCGAAGCACAGGAGGAAGACCCCGTATGAGCACCGACATAGAGCCGAGGGAACACACCGAACTCCGCGCCGCCGTCTCCGCGCTCGGCCGTCGCCACGGCGCCGGTTTCGACCGGGCGACGCTGTGGGCGGAGGCCGGGAAGCTCGGCTACCTGGGCGTGAACCTGCCCGAGGAGTACGGCGGCGGGGGCGGCGGCATGGCCGAGCTGTCGATCGTCCTGGAGGAGGCGGGCGCCGCCGGCGCCCCGCTCCTCATGATGGTCGTCTCGCCCGCCATCTGCGGCACGGTCATCGCCCGCTTCGGTACGGAGGGGCAGAAGCGGGCGTGGCTCCCGGGCCTCGCGGACGGCACGAGGACGATGGCGTTCGGCATCACCGAGCCCGACGCGGGCTCGAACTCGCACCGCATCACGACCACCGCGACCCGCACGGAGGAGGGCTGGGTCCTCAACGGCCGGAAGGTCTTCGTGTCGGGCGTCGACATCGCGGACGCGACGCTGATCGTGGGCCGTACGTCGGACGCCCGCACCGGCAACCTCAAGGCCTGCCTCTTCATCGTGCCGCGTGACACCCCCGGCTTCGGGCGGCGCCACATCGAGATGGAACTCGCGGCGGACGAGAAGCAGTTCGAGCTGACCCTCGACGACGTGCACCTGCCGGCGGACGCCCTCGTCGGCGACGAGGACGCGGGGCTCCTCCAGCTCTTCGCGGGCCTCAACCCGGAGCGGATCATGACGGCGGCGTTCGCGATCGGCATGGGCCGCTACGCGCTCGAACGGGCCGTGACGTACGCCAAGGAACGCCAGGTCTGGAAGGCCCCGATCGGCGCCCACCAGGCCATCGCCCACCCCCTCGCCCAGGCGCACATCGAACTGGAGCTGGCCCGCCTGATGATGCAGAAGGCGGCGAAGCTGTACGACGCGGGCGACGACCTGGGCGCGGGCGAGGCCGCGAACATGGCGAAGTACGCGGCGGCGGAGGCGTGCGTGAAGGCCGTCGACACCTCGGTCCACACCCTCGGCGGCAACGGCCTCACGAAGGAGTTCGGCCTGGCCCGACTGATCACGGCGGCCCGGGTGGCCCGGATCGCCCCGGTCAGCCGGGAGATGATCCTGAACTACGTGTCGACCCACACCCTGGGGCTGCCCAAGTCGTACTGAACCCGTATGCGGTCGTCGACGGCCTTGTCGGGCAGGGCGGCGACCTCGTCGATCCACTGCCGGGCCCGCGCTTCGAAGTCGACGTGGCCGACCTCGTGATGGGCGGCCACGTGGCGCAGGGCCGGCGGCTTCTGCCACCAGTCCTTCTCCGTCAGCCCGGACCTGCGGAGGAAGATCTCGGCGCCGACAGCGTTGCTGTGGACGTACAGCTCCATGTTCTGCGGGCGCCCCTGCCCGCTCGCCTCCAGGGAGGCGACGAGCCGGAAGGCCTGCCGCATGTAGAGGATGTGCCGCTCGGTGCGAGGGATGTAGTCGTCTTCGATCTGCGCGCTGCGACAGCTGTACCCGGCGGCGGCGAAGGCGTCGAGGAGTGCCTCGTGCAGCGGGGTCGCGGTGATGCGCAGGGGGTCGCTGTCCGTCCGGTCGGTGATGCCGTCGGCCTCGACGTAGGTGTACGCGGCAAGGCGCACGCCGTCGAGCTGCCTGCCGCGTACCTCGGACACCGGGGTCTCCCAACGGAGACGGAAGCGGAGGGGCACCCGCGTCTCCTCGCCCTTGCGCACGGTGAAGAGGTTGGTGACGCGGAAGTGCGCGATCCTGTCGCCGGAGTCGGTGTCGGCCTCGCCGCTCTTGCCGACGGCGGCCGGCGCGTTGGCGACGAGCTTCATGTCGACGTTCCGCACGTGCACGTCCCGGTCGGATGCGCGCAGCACGATCTCGCCGCTCAGTAGCCCGCCCGGCGGGACCGGTTCGTCCGGCAGGACGGTGTCGATCTCCAGCGGTATCCCGCCGCTCCCCTTACCGCTGCCCAGCAGCCGTTTGAATACCATGCGCGCAGGCTAACGGGCTTCACCGGGGCGCGGGTTGGCATCCACGGCATCGTCCGGCTCGGATGACGCGGCCTGCCCAAGAATCATGCAGGCGTGCTTGATTGTTTCGATGGAGTGCTGCCAGGGTCTCCCCAAGCCGTACCGGCACGGGCGATCCTGGCGATCACCTTCCACCGCTCAGGGGGCAACGCATGCTGTTCCGCAGTGAGTACGAGAACGTGTCCACCGTCTCCCTCCCCATCCACGACGCCGTCCTCGGCCGCGCCGCCGAGCGCGGCGACCTGCCCGCGCTGATCGACGGGACCGGCGAACTCACCCTCACCCACGGGCAGGTCGACGCCTTCCACCGGCTCGTGGCCGCCGGGCTCGCCGAGGCCGGGGTGCGGAAGGGGGACGTGCTCGCGCTGCACAGCCCCAACACCGTGCTGTTCCCCGTCGCCTTCTACGCCGCCACGCGTGCCGGCGCCGCCGTCACCACCGTGCACCCGCTCGCCACGCCCGAGGAGTTCGCCAAGCAGCTCAGGGACTCGGCCGCGCGCTGGATCGTGACCGTGTCGCCGCTGCTCGCCTCCGCCCGCGCCGCCGCCGAACTCGCGGGCGGGATCGAGGAGATCTTCGTCTGCGACCAGGCGGAGTCGGGTGACGTGCGGTCGTTGCAGGCGTTCCTCGGCTCCACCGGACCCGTGCCCGAGATCGACGTCGACCCCGACGAGGACGTCGCCGCCCTCCCGTACTCCTCCGGCACCACCGGCGTCCCCAAGGGCGTGATGCTCACGCACGCCTCCATCGCCACCAACCTGGCCCAGCTGGAGCCGGTCATCCCGATGGGACCGGGCGACCGCATCCTCGCCGTACTGCCCTTCTTCCACATCTACGGGCTCACCGCGCTCATGAACGCGCCCCTCCGCCAGGGCGCCACCGTCGTCGTCCTGCCCCGCTTCGAGCTCGACACCTTCCTCGCCGCCATCCAGAAGCACCGCATCAACGGCCTGTACGTGGCGCCGCCGATCGTCCTCGCCCTCGCCAAGCACCCGGCCGTCGCCGACTACGACCTGTCCTCCCTGGAGTACATCGTCAGCGCCGCCGCCCCGCTCGACGCGGCCCTCGCCGAGGCCTGTTCGGCGCGGCTCGGGCTGCCGCCGGTCCTCCAGGCGTACGGCATGACGGAGCTGTCCCCCGGCACCCACGTCGTCCCCCTCGACGCCGCGAACCCGCCGCCCGGCACCGTCGGCAAGCTGCTGCCCTCCACCGAGATGCGGATCCTCTCCCTCGACGACCCGTCGAAGGACGCCGCCCCGGGCGAGGAGGGCGAGGTCGCCATCCGGGGGCCGCAGGTCATGAAGGGCTACCTCGGACGCCCCGACGCCACCGCCGCCATGATCGACGCCGACGGCTGGGTGCACACCGGCGACATCGGACGGGTCGACGCCGGCGGCTGGCTGTTCGTCGTCGACCGCGTCAAGGAACTCATCAAGTACAAGGGCTTCCAGGTCGCCCCCGCCGAGCTCGAAGCGCTCCTCCTCACCCACGACGGCATCGCCGACGCCGCCGTCATCGGCGTCACCGACGCCGAGGGCACCGAGATACCCAAGGCCTTCGTCGTACGCCAGCCGGCCGCGCCGGACCTCTCCGCCGAGGACGTCATGGCGCACGTCGCGGCCCGCGTCGCCCCGTACAAGAAGGTCCGCAGCGTCGAGTTCGTCGACACCGTCCCCCGGGCAGCGTCCGGGAAGATCCTCCGCAGGGAATTGAGGGACCGCACATGAGCCCGGCCGCCGACAGCGCCACCGTCATCGTCACCGAGGAACGGGGCATCACCACCCTCACCCTGGACTCCCCGGCCACCCGCAACGCGCTCTCGGGGACGCTCGTCACCGAACTCGCCGACGCGCTCACCGCCTGCGGCAAGGACCCGGCGGTCCGGGCGGTGGTCCTCACCCACACCGGCACCACCTTCAGCGCGGGCGCCGACCTGAAGGCGCCGCCGAGCCCGTACGCCTTCGTGGACCTGCTCCGGCAGATCGTCGAGCTGCCGAAACCGGTCGTCGGCCACGTCACCGCCGGTGGTCACACCCGGGCCGGCGGTCTCGGTCTGCTCGGCGCCTGCGACATCGTGCTGGCCGGGGAGGGCGCGGACTTCGCCCTCACGGAGGTACGGATCGGGGTCGCGCCCGCCGTCATCTCCCTCACCCTCCTGCCGAAGCTGGAACCGCGCGCGGCGGCCCGCCACTACCTGACGGGCGAGCGGTTCGGCGTCCCCGAGGCCGTCGCCATGGGGCTCGTGACGGCGGGCGACGAGGACCTGCCCGGCATCCTCGACTCCTTGCGCGCCGCCTCCCCGCAGGGCCTGCGGGAGGCCAAGCGGCTGGTCACCGCTAGAGTCCTGGAGACCTTCGAGCGCGACGCGGAGGACCTGGTGCGGACGTCGGCCACGCTCTTCGCCTCCGCCGAGGCGCGCGAGGGGATGACGGCCTTCCTCGAACGACGGGACCCCGCATGGCGGCTCTGACCGCACCTGACCGGCAGCCGGACCGGAATCCCGAGCCGGACCGGAACCCGAAGCAGGACCGGAACGCCAAGGCGGACCGCAACCCCAAGCAGGACCGGAGCCGCGCCACCCGGCAGCGGCTCCTGGAAGCCGCCGTGTCCTGCCTGGCCGAACACGGCTGGGCGGGCTCCACGGTGGCCGTCGTCGCGGAACGGGCCGGCGTCTCCCGGGGCGCCGCCCAGCACCACTTCCCGACCCGCGAGGACCTGTTCACGGCGGCCGTCGAGTACGTCGCCGAGGAACGCTCGCAGGCGCTGCGCGCCCTCCCGTCCGACAACCGGGAGCAGGCCGTCTCCGGCATCGTCGACCTCTACACGGGCCCCCTCTTCCGGGCCGCCCTCCACCTGTGGGTCGCCGCCGCCAACGAGGACCAGCTCCGCGACCGGGTCGCGGAGCTGGAGGCCCGTGTCGGCCGCGAGTCCCACCGCATCGCCGTCGAGGTCCTGGGCGCGGACGAGTCCCGCCCGGGCGTCCGGGAGACGGTTCAGGGGCTCCTGGACATGGCGCGGGGTCTGGGCCTCGCCACCCTTCTGACGGACGACCGCGCCCGCCGGGAACGGGTGGTGTCCCAGTGGGCGCGGCTCGTGAACGAAGCCCTGAGCGATTAGACCCCCGGGATCTCCCGGGCCTGGAAGGCCGCCCGCACGGCGTTCGCCGCCGACGCGCCGTACATCCGCTCCGCCGTCGCGACCGTCGTCCGGGCCGCCGCCTCGAAGCTGGTGTCGGGCGCGAAGCCGAACTGCGCGTTCACGATGATCCGGCCGGCGGTGCGCGCGCCGAGCGAGGTGTGGATGTCGAGGAGCGCCCGGGACCAGATCTCGCCGTCGGCGTGGACCTCGCCCTCGCGGTCCGCGTACGTCTTGGTGCCGTCGAGGCGGCGCAGGCAGTGCGGGGCGGCGCTGTAGCCGGTGGCGTCCCAGTCGGCGACGCAGGCCGCGTCGGCCTTCAGGGGCCAGCCGTACTTCTCGACCGCGTGCGTGCCGACGGCCATGGCCAGGTAGTCGCCGAAGGCCTCGCCGATAGCGCCGGACTCCGCGGTCGTGCCGAAGCCGGGGACCTGGGCGTGGTGCACGGCGTGGCCGTACTCGTGGACGACGACCTCGGCGTCCTCGGCGTCGTCCACGCCGCCCTTGCCGAGGCGGATCTCGGCCTTCTTGTCGGTGAAGTAGGAGTTGTCGGCGCCCCACTGGTTGAGCCGGACCGGCTGCACGCGGTCGTTGGCCCCGGGCAGCTCGGTGCCGAAGCCGAGACCCTGGAGGTATTCCTGCGCCTCGTTGACCCAGAAGTACGCCATGACCTGCTCGAACTCGTCGTCGGAGCGGTTGTACGAGGTGGCGGCGGCGACGGAGGCGGGCTTGCCGGTCTCGGAGCGGACCTGGGCCCACTTGCCGGACAGGCCGCCGCTCGCGTCGAGGTTCCGCAGCGTGGCGAGGGTGTACGCGGAGGCGGGGACGTCGCTCGCGGCGTCCTTGTGGTCGGCGAGGGTCTGGTCGCCGGTGGACTGGACCGGGTTCACCATGAAGATGCGGGCCTGCGGCAGCGAGGCGGCCGACAGCGACGAGGGCTGCGGCGAGGCGGCGACGGCGCCCGTGGACGGGAGCAGCGCCGCGGTGGCGGTGGCCACGGTGACGGCGGCCGCGGCGACCAGGCCACGAGAGGTGCGGCGGGTCATGGACATCCTCCTGCGATGGGATGCTGCGACGGGAAGCTTGGCGTGTACTCAACACGCAGTGGCGGCGATCTTCGCGTACGCCCGGCACTTTGAACAGCCCCCGAGGAGTCCGCCCCGGACGTGACCCGGGCCACAGGCGATCTCCCCGGCCCGCAGTACTCTGGTCGCATGCCTACGCTCGTACGCCGTCGCCACGTGGACTTCGTCCGCGTCACGACCATGAGCTGTCGCCGCTCCGCCTGACCCTCCCGGGCTCCACCACCGCCCCCTGGGTCCCCCGTCAGAGCCCCAAGCCGACCGGCACCCGTGGCCCCCGCCCCACCCTCAGGCGGCCGCCCCGGGCACCCGTACACCCCGCGGATGCACCCATGACGAACAGCTCGTACCCGTCCCAGCTCCCCATCGTCGACCTCTCGGCCGCCGACCGGGACCCCCAGGCACGCCGGCTGCTGCACGCGCAGCTCCACTCGGCCGCCCACGACGTCGGCTTCTTCCAGCTCGTCGGGCACGGTGTGACCGAGGCCGAGACCCGGGCCCTCACCTCCGCGATGCACGCCTTCTTCGCGCTGCCCGAGGCCGACCGGCTCGCCCTCGACAACATCAACTCGCCGCACTTCCGCGGCTACACCCGCATCGGCGACGAGCGCACCCAGGGCGCCCGCGACTGGCGCGACCAGCTCGACATCGGCGCCGAGCGCCCCGCGCACGCTCCCGCGCCCTGGGAAGCCCCGTACTGGTGGCTCGAAGGCCCCAACCAGTGGCCGGCCGCGCTCCCCGAGCTGCGTACCGCCGCCCTGCACTGGATCGACCGGCTCAGCGGCGTCGCCGAGCGGCTGCTGCACGAGCTGCTCGCCTCGATCGGCGCGCCCGCGGACTTCTACGACGACATCTTCGGGCCGCGCGCCCACCCGCAGCTCAAGCTGGTGCGCTACCCGGGCAGCAGCGGCGAGGGCGACGACCAGGGCGTCGGCGCGCACAAGGACTACGGCTTCCTCACCCTGCTGCTCCAGGACCAGGTGGGCGGGCTCCAGGTCCAGCGGGAGGACGGGAACTTCCATGACGTGCCGCCGCTGCCGGGCGCGTTCGTCGTGAACCTGGGCGAGCTGCTCGAGGTGGCCACGAACGGCTACCTGCTGGCGACGAACCACCGTGTGGTGTCCCCGCCCGGGGCGACGGAACGGTTCTCCGTGCCCTTCTTCTACAACCCGCGGCTCGACGCCCGGATCGCGCCGCTCGCCTTCCCGCACGCGGCCACGGCCCCCGGCGTCACCCACGACCCGGCGAACCCGCTGTTCGCCGAGTACGGGTTCAACGCCCTGAAGGGGAAGCTCCGCGCGCATCCGCTCGTGGCGGCACGCCACCACGCGGAGCTCCTCCTCCACCCGGAGGCTCAGCCGGCGATGTCGGCGTAACCCTCGATGTCGCGCGGGTCCCGCTTGCCGGGGCCCGTGTAGCGGGCGGACGGGCGCACCAGGCGCCCGGTGCGCTTCTGCTCCAGGATGTGCGCCGACCAGCCGGCCGTGCGGGCGCAGCTGAACATCGACGTGAACATGTGCGCGGGGACCTCGGCGAAGTCCAGGACGATGGCCGCCCAGAACTCCACGTTCGTCGCCAGGATCCGGTCGGGCCTGCGGCTGTGCAGCTCTTCGAGGGCGGCCTTCTCCAGGGCGGCGGCGACCTCGTAGCGCGGGGCGTCGAGTTCCTTCGCGGTGCGGCGCAGCACGCGCGCGCGGGGGTCCTCGGCGCGGTAGACGCGGTGGCCGAAGCCCATCAGGCGCTCGCCCTTGTCGAGGGCCTGCCTGACGTACGCGGTGGCGTCGCCGGACCGCTCGATCTCCTCGATCATGCCGAGGACGCGCGAGGGCGCGCCGCCGTGCAGCGGGCCCGACATGGCGCCGACGGCGCCGGAGAGGGAGGCGGCCACGTCGGCACCCGTGGAGGCGATCACGCGCGCGGTGAACGTGGACGCGTTCATGCCGTGCTCGGCGGCGGAGGTCCAGTAGGCGTCGACGGCCTTGACGTGCTTAGGGTCGGGCTCGCCGCGCCAGCGGATCATGAAGCGCTCGACGACGGACTCGGCCTTGTCGATCTCGCTCTGCGGGACCATGGGCTGGCCCTGGCCGCGGGCGGACTGGGCGACGTACGAGAGGGCCATCACGGCCGCGCGGGCGAGGTCGTCGCGGGCCTGCTCGACGGAGATGTCGAGGAGCGGTTTGAGGCCCCACACGGGCGCGAGCATGGCGAGCGCGGACTGGACGTCGACGCGGATGTCGCCGGAGTGCACCGGGATGGGGAACGGCTCGGCGGCGGGCAGCCCGGGGTTGAAGGCGCCGTCGACGAGCAGGCCCCAGACGTTGCCGAACGAGACGTGACCGACCAGGTCCTCGATGTCGACGCCGCGGTACCGGAGGGCGCCGCCTTCCTTGTCGGGTTCGGCGATCTCCGTCTCGAACGCGACGACTCCCTCGAGCCCGGGTACGAAGTCGGACATCAGGCGGCTCCTCTATCGATGATCGATCAACCGGATGGTGGTCGATGGTGGGAATGCAACAGTCGTCCAGCCCAAGAGTCTGTACGGTTCCGATGATGCGGGGAAGCGTGACATCCGGCACACTGCGCCGATCCGGCGAGTATGGGTTGATGGCACGTGGTGCCGGGCAGACTGGGGCGCTGCGGCAGGACTCCTCGGTGCCGGGCGCGACGCGCTGCTGCGGCAGGATGGCCCCGTGACCGACACCGCGAACGACGCACTGGATCCCGCCGACATGCGCGAGCAGTACCGCACCACGGAACTCTCCGCGGCCGACCTCGCGCCCGAGCCGATCGCGCAGTTCACCCGCTGGTTCAAGGAGACCGCCGAGAACCCGGCGATCCACGAGCCGAACGCGATGATCGTCTCCACCGCCACGGCCGACGGCCGGCCGTCCTCCCGGACGGTCCTCCTGAAGCACTACGACCGGGCCGGATTCGTCTTCTTCACCAACTACGACTCGCGCAAGGGCACGGAGCTCGCGGCCAACCCGTACGCCTCGCTGCTCTTCCCCTGGCACCCGCTGGCCCGGCAGATCATCGTCACCGGCCGCGCCGAGCGCGTCGGCCGCGACGAGACGGTCGCGTACTTCCGCACCCGCCCGCACGGCTCGCAGCTCGGCGCCTGGGCGAGCCGCCAGTCCTCGGTGATCGCCTCCCGCGCGGAACTCCTCGCCCGGTACGAGGAACTGGCCGCGCGCTACCCCGAGGGCACCCAGGTGCCGGTGCCTCCGGAGTGGGGCGGCGTCAGGGTCGTCCCGGACGCGGTCGAGTTCTGGCAGGGCCACGAGAACCGCCTCCACGACCGCCTGCGCTACGTCCGCGAGGACGGTCAGGACGGTGAGGGTGACGTGACCTGGCGGGTCGAGCGCCTCGCGCCCTGAGCACGCGCGCGTACCCGTCTGTTTCCGGGATGCAACGATTTCGGTGAAGCCGATGTGCTCTGCGTCACGTTCCAGTTGAATGGCCGCAGCATGGGGGGTGCGGCATGAGTGCTTTCACGGGGTCCGCGAGCGAGACCGCCTCCGTTCCCGGGGCGGGGGCCGATCTGCTGGCGGCGCTGCTCGACGGGATGGACGCGGCGCTCTGCGCCTTCGACGCCGACGGGACGGTCACCCACTGGAACCGCGAGGCCGAGCGGATCCTCGGCTGGTCCGCGGAAGAGGCCGTCGGACGGCACGGCTTCGAAGGGTGGGCGGCGCGCAGCGCCGACGCCGAGGAGACCCTGCGGCGGGTCATGGGCGCCATGACGGGCCCCGGGCGGCAGGTCCACGAGCTGGCGCTGCTCCGCAAGGACGGCGGCCGGGTGCTCGTACGGAGCCAGGCCGCCGGGGTGCGCGGCGCGGACGGCAGGCCCGCGGGGGTCTACTGCGCGTTCAGCGAGGTCCACGTCCAGCTCGACCTGGAACGCTCGGTGGCCCTCAGCGAGGCCCTGTTCGAGGACGCCTCCTGGGGGGTCGTGCTCGTCGACGCCGATCTGCGTCCCGCCATGGTCAACGGCCACGCGGCCCGCGCCTTCGGAACCGGCCGTACGGCCCTGCTCGGGCGCCCGCTCGGTGACGTCGTCGTGCAGGGCGCGGAGGAGCTGGAGGGCGCGCTCCAGCACGTCCTGGCGGAGGGCAGTCCGTCCGCGCCGGCCGAGGTGTGGGTGACGATCCGGACGACGGCGGGGGAGCGGCGCCGGTGCTGGCGCAGCGGCTTCCTGCGGCTTTCGTCGCCGATGGCGGAGGAGCCGGTGCCGTTGGGCGTGGCCTGGCTGTTCCAGGATGTGACGGAGGAGCGCCTCGCGGCGCGGGAGGCGGACCGGCTGCGGTTCCGGTGGAGCCAGCTGCACCGGGCGGGCGCGGCGGCGGCGGAGTGCGAGGACCCGGCGGAGGCGGCGGCGGTGCTCCTCGACTTCGCGCTCGCGGGGTTCGCCGACCACGCCCTGGTCGACCGGGTGGCGGGGGAGCGGCGCTTGACCCGGACCCTGGCGACTCCGGCGGGCGCCCCCGGCCCCGCCTCGCCGGTCGTGGGCGGCGGCATCCCGCTGCGGTACGGGCCGAGGCATCCGGCGCTGCAGGCCTGGGACCGGGTGGGCACGGTACGGGCGAGCGCGGGCCGGACGGCCGAGGTGTGGGCGGAGGCCCACCAGTGGCCGGGTGAGGCGGCGCACGCGGTGTGCGTGGCGTTGCGCTCCCGGGGCCGCACCCTCGGCGTCCTGACGTTCCTGCGGGACGCCCGCCGGGCGCCCTTCGAGCGGGACGACGTGGTCTTCGCGGAGTCGGTGGCGTCGAGGGTGGCGGCGGCGCTGGACCTGGGGGACCGCCCGGAGGCTTAGTCCCTGGTGCCTGGTGCCTGGTGCCTGGTGTGCCTGGTGTGCCTGGTGTGCCTGGTCCCAGTGCCCAGCGTCTAGTGCCGGTAGAAGATCCGGTCCCCGTACTCGGTCATGACGCGGCCGTTCCACTCGTGGCCGCCGTCGACGTTCCCGGAGCGCAACAGCGGCGGCTCGATGCCGCGCCGGACGAGGTCCTCGGCGGCGGCGGCCATCGTGGCCTGCATGAGGGCGCTGGTGACGACGGTGGAGGCGGGCGCGAAGGGGGCCTCGATGCCCTCGTGGGTGAGTTCGGCGTCGCCGACGGCGATCCGGGAGTCGAGGACGATGTCGCAGTGGTCCTTGAGGTACGTCCCCGAGACGTGCCGCGACTTGGTCTCCGTCGCGTACGCCACCGAGGTGACGCCGATGACGGTGAGGCCGAGCGCGCGGGCGTTCATGGCCATCTCCACCGGCAGGGCGTTGCGTCCGGAGAGGGAGATGATGATCAGGACGTCCCCGGCCTTGGCGGGGGAGGAGTCCAGGACGGCTCCGGCGAGTCCGTCGACGCGTTCGAGGGCGGAGCCGAGCGTCGCCGGCATGACGTCGACGCCGACGACGCCGGGGACGACGAGCAGGTTCATGAGGGCGAGGCCGCCGGCCCGGTAGACGACGTCCTGGGCGGCGAGGGAGGAGTGGCCCGCGCCGAACGCGAAGAGCCGGTTGCCGTTCGCCACGGCCTCGGCGATAGCGGCCCCGGCGGCGGCGATCTCCTCGGAGTCCCCGTCGCGGACCTCCTTGAGCAGGCCGATCGCGGCGTCGAAGAACTGTCCGGCCAGCTTGCTCTCGCCCATGGCGGCGGCTCCTTTGCGTCGTGGTCGCGGATCACGGTGCGGTCTGGACCATTGCTCTGTCAATACCGCCCTTCGGTCGTGCGGCCCGGTTGTCCGCGCGATGCGTCAGAATTGGGGCAGGGCCAGCGCACGACTCATCGAGGGGCACGTATGTCCGGACTGATCGACACAACGGAGATGTATCTCCGCACCATCCTCGAGCTTGAGGAGGAAGGTGTGGTCCCCATGCGCGCCCGGATCGCCGAGCGGCTCGACCAGAGCGGCCCGACGGTGAGCCAGACCGTGGCCCGGATGGAGCGCGACGGCCTGGTGGCCGTGGCGAGTGACCGCCATCTGGAGCTGACGGACGAGGGCCGCCGCCTCGCCACCCGCGTCATGCGCAAGCACCGCCTCGCGGAGTGCCTGCTCGTCGACGTGATCGGCCTGGAGTGGGAGCAGGTGCACGCGGAGGCCTGTCGCTGGGAGCACGTGATGAGCGAGGCCGTGGAGCGGAGGGTCCTGGAGCTGCTGCGTCACCCGACGGAGTCGCCGTACGGGAACCCGATCCCGGGCCTTGAGGAGCTCGGCGAGAAGGCGGAGGCGGAGGCCTTCCTCGACGACTCGATGGTGTCGCTCGCCGAGCTGGACGCGAGCGACGGCAAGACGGTGGTCGTCCGCCGGATCGGCGAGCCGATCCAGACGGACGCCCAGCTGATGTACACGCTGCGGAGGGCGGGCGTGCAGCCCGGCTCCGTGGTGTCGGTGACGGAGTCGCCGGGCGGTGTCCTGGTGGGCAGCGGCGGCGAGGCGGCCGAGCTGGACGCGGACGTCGCGGCGCACGTGTTCGTGGCGAAGCGCTGACCGGTCGTGCCGTGGGTCGGCCGTCCCTCCGCGTCAGCGGAAGGGGGCGGCCGACCCCCGGAACGCCGAGTCAGAGGAGCCCGAGGAGTCGGAGGAGCCCGAGGGTTCCTTGCGTACCCACCCCGCCCACCCGCCCTGCTGACTGACGCTCAGACGATCAGGGCGAGGTCGCGAAGCCGTATCCACGCCTCCCCGGGCGTCAACTTCCCGCCGTGCGCCCCGTTTACGCCGGAATGGCCACGCGCGCGCCCTTGTCGTGCCACGCTGGACTGAGCGGTGCGATGCGGGAGGGGTGGGGTCATGCGACGGACGGATTCCGTACGCCGGATGCCGAACGCCCCGGAGGGTGAACGGATTCGGGCGACAGAGGGCCCCGGCGCCCTTGGGCGCCGGGGCCTGTCCTCCCCTGATCCGACCTGGAGCCCCGAGCTCTCAAGGTCGTTCCCCTCGGACCGTTTTCCCCGAGCGGTCCGCCTCCCGTTGAAGATCTCCCCTCGGCAGCGGCCGTCAATCCTTGAGGCCTGTCACTCGAACGAGGGGTGTTGGATGGCAGGAGCGCATTTTCGAATGCGAGTTCGATAGTCTGGCGGGGTTCGACGGGAAGCAGAGGGGGTGCCAGGGATGGCGCGACGACTCGACGTCACCGGGGCCGACGGCGTAAGGCTGGCGGCCTGGGACTTCACGCCCGGGCCCGGGACGACCACCACCACCGCACGGATCGCCCGCCAGCCGTCCAGGGAGGTGGGGGGCCAGGTCCCCGTACCGCACACCACGGCAGCGCAGACGCCGGCACCGCACCCGGCCGGTCACACCGCCCCACAGGCCGCACCGCCGCGCACCGTCGCGCAGGCCGCCACCGGCCCCGGTGTCTTACTCCTCCACGGCCTGATGGGCCACGCCGCCCACTGGGCGCCCGCCGTGCGCCGCCTCACCGCCGGCCACCGTGTCGTCGCCCTCGACCAGCGCGGCCACGGCGCGAGCGAGAAGCCCCCCGCGGGCGCCTTCACCCGCGAGGCGTACGTGGCGGACGCGGCCGCCGCCGTCGAGCAGCTCGGCCTGGGCCCGGTCACCCTCGTCGGCCACTCCATGGGCGCCCTCACCGCCTGGCAACTCGCCGCCGAGCGCCCGGACCTGGTCCGCGCCCTGGTCATCTGCGACATGCGGGCCTCGGCCCTCGGCGCCGCCTCGCAGCGCGCCTGGCAGGACTGGTTCCGCAGCTGGCCCGCCCCCTTCCCGTCGCTCGACGCCGTCCGCCGCTGGTTCGGCGAGGAGGACGCGTGGGTGGAGCGTCCCAACCCGGCCAGGGGCGCCTTCTTCGCCGAGGTGATGACGGAGCACCCCGACGGCTGGCGACCGGTCTTCGACCCGTGGCAGATGCTGACGTCCCGCGCGACCTGGGTGCACGACGCCCACTGGGATTCCCTCGCCCAGGTCCGCTGCCCCACCCTGGTCGTACGCGGCCTGGACGGCGAGCTGGGCCGCGCCGAGGCGCAGGAGATGGTCAGAGTCCTGCCCCATGGCGCGTACGCGGAGATCCCCGATGCCGGCCACCTCCTCCACTACGAGCACCCGGAGGCCTGGGCGGAGGCCGTCGAGCCCTTCCTGAACGGTGTCCTGACGCCGTAGACCGGCATTCCGGACGAGGGGCACCCCCGGGTTGGCGTGGATCGTACGGCCGGATACCGTCCCTCTCGCGGCGCGTCCGAGGTCTACTCCGCGCCGCCTCAGGGAGGAAATGCATGCGCACATCCATGCTGCGGCGCCTGGCCACGGTGGCCACGGCGCTGGGGCTCACCTCGGCAGGCTTTCTCGGCGCGGGCGCGGCGCCCGCGCAGGCCGCCATCAGCGACTGCCCGTCGGGATATTTCTGCGCCTGGAAGACCGACAACGGCACCGGCACGATGTACAAGACGAACGTGAACACGGCGACGCTCGGCGCCTGGGACAACACGTTCCGCTCGGTCGTGAACCGCACGAACAAGTTCGTCTGCCTGCACGAGGACGCCAACTACGGCGACTCGAGAGCCGTCTACTCCTCGCCGCCGGACCCTGCGGGCACCGAGTGGGGTGGTCCGGGGACCAACTCGGTCAGCTCGCTGAAGTTCGTTCCCACCGAGCGCGAGTGCGTCCTGCCCGCGTACCCGGAGTGGTTCTCCTACACCGCGCCCAAGGCCGCAGGCTTCGGCGACATGAACGCCGACCGGAAGTCGGACGTCATCGTGCGGGACAGGGCCGGCCGCCTCTGGTTCCTGCCCGGTGACAACACGGGCCGGATGGTCGGCAGCGGCGGCTGGAACGCCATGAACACCCTCACCCGGCACGGTGACTTCAGCCGTGACGGTCGCGAGGACGTGATCGCCCGCGAGGCGTCCACCGGACAGCTCTGGCTCTACCCCGGCACCGGGACCGGCGCCCTCGGCAGCCGCAAGCTGATCGGCTCCGGCGGCTGGAACGCCATGACCAAGATCACCGCGTTCGGCGATCTGACCGGCGACGCCCGGGCGGACCTCCTCGCGGTCGAGAAGTCCACCGGCAAGCTCTGGCTCTACCCGGGCACGTCGACGGGCACCCTTGGCGCGCGCAAGCTCGTCGGCAGCGGCGGCTGGAACGCGATGAACACCCTGGTCGCGCCCGGTGACATGAACGGCGACGGCCGGGCCGACCTGATCGCCCGCGAGGCCTCCACGGGCAAGCTCTGGTTCTACCCGGCCACCAGCACCGGCGCCCTCGGCTCGCGCGTGCTGATCGGTTCCGGCGGCTGGAACGTCATGGAATCGATCCTCGGGGTCGGCGACTACAGCGCCGACGGCCACAACGACCTCGTCGGCATCACCACCAGCGGCTACAGCGGCGAGGGCTGCATGGGCGTGGGCTGCCTGGTCCTCTACGGCGGCAAGGGCACCGGCGGGCTGAACGCGGGCCTCCCCGAGGACGCCAACTGGATGTGGCTGAACGGCGCCTTCTGATCCGACAGCCGTACGCGAGTGACGTGAGGGCCTCCACCCCGACGGGTGGGGGCCCTCGCGGCATCCCACCCCCGTCCCAGCGGCGAGGGCATCCGCCCAGCTCAGAAACCCGGAACCGTCCCGCCGTCCCACCGGGACGTGGTTCGTTGCGACGGCCCGGGACGCCCGCCCTTCGTCACGCGGGCGTGCACTTCGATGTCGTACGGATCGGGGGCTTCCTGGGTGAGGACGTGGCGTACCGCCTCATGGCGTTCACGGACTTCCAGGCGGGCCCGATCGTCAGGGAGGCCACGGGGGGAGCGGAACTACTAATTCCTGGTCCCGCCGCAGACCGTCGGCGACTACGCGTGGCCGGCTCCGGCGCGGGCGCTGAGCCGGAACGGTCGGAGCGAAGCGTTCGTGGGGATTCCGGCGCTGTACGGGGTGACCTGGCCGTTGGACTGGAGGTCGCGGCCGACAATCGAAGATCCGTTCGTGGAACCGGAGTTGTTGCGTCGCACGGTGAAGTGTGCGCTACGGTAAGCGCGTTATCACGCTCCGTAAATGGAGCGGTCCCCGGGGGTGCGCCAACACCATCCGAGGACCTTCACTGCCAGTGGAAGCAAGGTCCACCAGAAATGCTTCGGCATGCTATCGCGCGGGTTCGTAGCTACACCCAGGTATCGAACAGTGTCGTGCGCCACCCGCGTCTGAACAGCGACGCGAAGATCCTCCTCATCTACGTCCAGGGCCTCCCCGACATCGCGTGCGACAAAGCGCTCGGGGAGCACGCCAACGACCTGGGCATGAAGCCCCGGGCGTACAGCCGGGCGAAGGAGGCGTTGGCGGCCTGCGGGTTCCTTCACGAGTGGAAGGAACAGAACCGGCACGGGCGCTGGACCACCGAGCAGCTGATCTCGAACGTCACCCTCACGCGTGAAGAGGCGAGCGCGCTCCGGGACGGGGTTCCGGTTGCCGAGGTTCCGAAGGCCGGTCGACCGACTGTCGGTTTTTCGAGGGGTCGGGGAGTCGGCGGCCAACTACCTGGAGACGAAGACTGGGATAAGACCTACTCCCACCCACCCACCAAAGCGCAGGCGCCGGAATCGGAACCGGGCCAGGAGCCCCGAGAGGCTCCGGAAACCCCACCGGCTCCCGAGCCGGAAGAGGCCGCGGCTCCCGAGGACCCGGCGGCTCCCGAGGACCCGGCGGCCCCCGAGGTCGTCGTAGCCGAACGCGTCCTGCTGTCCCTCCGGCACCAGAGCCGGGATCTGCTGCTGGGGGTCCGGGAGGCCCGTGGGCTGGCCGAGTCGGCGGCGGAATGGCTGCGGAGGGGTGTGTCCGTGGCGGACCTGCGGCATGCGCTGACGGCGCATCTGCCGCGTGGCGGCGTACGTTCGGCGGTCGGTTTCCTCAGGCACCGCCTGACCGAGAAGCTCCCGGTCGAAGCCGCCCCCCAGGCCGCGCAGGCCGCGCAGGCCCCACAGGCCCACCCACAGGCTTGGCCCGACCCGTCCGCCCCGGCCGCGTCCTCCCCGGCCCGCCCCGCCGAGCTGGTGACCTGTGACGGCCCGGGGAACACCCACGTCTTCCGGCCCGCCGGGGACGAGACGTTCTGCGGCCCCTGCCGCATGGAGGAGGCCTGGAAGGCTCACGAACGCCGCTTCCAGCCCCGACCCGAAAAGGGCGCCCCGATCCCCTGGCGGGAGCGGGTGGACGCGATCCTGCAGGCAGAGCCGTCCTGAGGGCGGGGCGGGCGGTGGTCGGGCCGTCAGTCGTCCTCGGGCAGGTGGTAGTAGACGGTTCCGGACCGCCAAGGGCCGTGCTCGGTCATCTCGTCCGAGAGGACGACGTCCTGGACCTCGACGGGCCCCAACGCCTCGATGGAGTCGGCGAGGCGGCGCAGGAGGTCGGGCACGCTGTCACAGCCGGGCCCGAAGGGATTGGCCTGCGAGAAGTGGCGCACCGTCCAGTGCTTCGGAGTCTCGATCACGCCCCGACCCTAGGGGGTGCCTTGCCGATCAGGCCGGATCAGCGAGGAGCGAGGAGGCAGAACTCGTTGCCTTCCGGGTCGGCCAGTACCGTCCAGGAGATCGCGGACTGGTCGATCCCGGGGTCGGTGGCGCCCAGGGCGCGCAGTCGGGCTTCTTCGGCTGCCAGGTCGTCACCGGGGTAGGGACGGACGTCGAGGTGGACGCGGTTCCACACGCTCTTGGTGTCGGGGGTGCGGACGAACTCCAGGTAGGGGCCGACGCCTTCGGCGGATCGCATGGTCACGTGATCGTCGGCGACCACGTGCACCGTCCAGTCCGTCGCCTGGCCCCAGAACCGGGCCATCCCGCGGGGGTCGGCGCAGTCGACCACCACCGTGGCGATCGGCCCGGTGTCCCGGTACATCGGGCGGGGCTCCAGTACGCAGAACTCGTTGCCCTCCGGGTCGGCCATGACCGTCCAGGGGACGTCGCCGCCCTGACCCACGTCGGCGAGGGTCGCGCCGAGATCCTTCAAGCGCGCGACCAGCTCCGCCTGATGGGCGAGCGAGGTGGTGGCCAGATCGAGGTGCACCCGGTTCTTCACCGTCTTGGCTTCCGGGCGGGCGATGATGTCGATGCAGACGGCCACGGGGTCGGGGTAGGCGAAACCCACGGGTTCGAGGTTGGTGACGCCGGGCCCCTCGCTGTCGACACCCCACCCGAGTGCCTCCGCCCAGAACCGGCCGAGCGCGGAGTCGTCATGGGCCTTCATGTTGATCTGTACGAGTCTCGTTGCCATGCCGCAGATCCTAGAAGCCGCCGCCCCAGGGCCGCCGCGATCAGACACGTACTCGCTCCGGACGCCAGGGGCTACACCTCGCAGGTCAGGTCGTGTGCGGGGAGCCGGCCGGTGCGCAGGTACGTGTTGACGTGGGTGTCGACGCAGGTGTTGCCGTACTCGCCGTACAAGCCGTGCTGGCGGGCGCCGCTCACGGTGAGGAGGCGGGAGCTCGGCCACTGCTCGCGTACGGCCCGGGCGCCGGCGTAGAGGGTGCGGGGGTCCCCGGTGGCGGCGACGAGCAGGGCCGGGACGTCGTTGTCGAGCACGGTCGGCGGCTCGGCGGGGCGGTCCCAGAACTCGCAGGGGGTGATGTTGTCGGCCAGGGCCCGGCGAGGGGGAACCGCTCACGGGAGTTCTGGACGGCGTGCCAGTAGCTTCCTATGCCGCGTCGTTCGGCGACGTCGCCGCAGATGATCGCGGTCATCTGGCTCGAGGGGGCCGACCCCGTCCTGGTCAGCAGGAAGTCCAGTTGCCCGGCAAGCGCCTCGGACGGCTCGACCGGCTCCCGGTCGGCGGCGCGCGCCAGGATGCGGACCGTCGAGGCCAGGGCGGCGCGGTTTCTGTCGAGGTCGCTGCCGAGGCCGCCGATGAGGAGGGCGGGGAGGACGTGCTCGTCGAGCTGGTGGGTCTTCCCGATCCGCAGCGGCTTCTGTGCGGCGGCGTCGAGGAGGTGCCGGACCGTCGCCAGGACCTCGGCGCGCGTGGCGCCGAGCCCGTACGTGCCGTGGCGTGCGGCGGTCCACGACGCCCAGGCGCGCAGGGCCGCCTCGTTGGCCGCCTCGGCGCCACGCAGCAGGTTCTGGGTGTAGCGCCGCGGGGGGTTGACGCCGTCGAGCACCATGCGGTCGGTGCGGCCGGGGAAGAGCTGGGTGTAGACCTGGCCGAGGTAACCGCCGTAGGAGTAGCCGAGGTAGGAGAGGGCGTCCTCGCGGAGGGCGGCACGGATGACGTCCATGTCGCGGGCGGTGTTGCGGGTGGTGACGTACGGCAGTACGTCACCGTGGGCGCGCTCGCAGCGCGCGGCCAGCTCGCGCGCGACGGCGACCTCGTCGCGGTACGCGGCCCGGTCGGCGCCCGCGGAGCGGAGGAGCGCGGAGCCGAGGTCCCAACCGCAGTCCAGCGGGGTGCTGCGGCCGACGAAGCGCGGGTCCATGCCGATCAGGTCGTAGCGGTCGGCGACGTCTCCCATCACCTCGGACGTGGTGAGCGGCATGTGGAGGCCGGGCCCGGCGGGACCGCCGTCGTTGAGCAGCAGCGGGCCGATGCGGTGGGCGGTGTCGTTGGCCTTCAGGCGGGATAAGGCGACGGTGATGGTGCGGCCGCCGGGGTCGGTGTAGTCGAGCGGCACGGTGACGTCGGCGCAGTCGGCCCCTGCGGCGTCCAGGCTCCGGCCGAGCTCGTCGTCGGCGCCGAGGGCGCAGGCGCGCCAGTCGAGGTGCTGGCCGTGGAAGCGGGCGAGCGGGTCCGGGCGGGCGGCGGCGCTTGTGGCGGTGACGGCGGTGGCGGTGACAGTGAGCATCGCGGCGCAGGCCGCGATGACCTTGGTACGTACGGAGGTTGCCATGGCTCCACGCTAGGTCGGCGGACACCTCGGCAACTCCGGGACATCCCCGAAACGGCGTGAGGGTCGCCCCCCAAAAATCTCAGGTCCTAGGAGTCCCGGTACTGATCCTGGACCTCGGGGCGCTGCCGGAAGCCGGCTGAGCGGTAGGTGGCGACGGCGGCGGCATTGCTGCTGGGGGTGAAGACGATCGCGCTCGACGAGCCCAGCTCCCGGAGTGCGGCCGCCGCGGCCAGGGTGATGGCCCTGCCGTAGCCGTGACCGCGATGGTCCCGGTGCACGCCCATCGGTTCGAGCAACCCGGGCCTGCCCGGGCCGGCCGACCACACCGTCACGGCCGCCACCGCGTCGTCCTGGTCGTCGTACGCGACGAGACACCGGGCGTCGGCGTACGGCGAACCGGCCGCCATCGCGTGCCAGAGGTCGGCCGTGAAGCTCGACCCGTCGAACGATGCCCGCTGCACGGCGGCACGCACGTCCGCCGTCTCCGGCCCGACCACCTCGATCCGCAGGCCCGGATCCCCCACCGGCTCCGCGAGGTCGCGGCACAGCGGCGTCCACGGCTCACCGGCCTTCCAGCCGGCCGCGAACAGCAGGTCCCGGACCAGTGAACCGGCCGGCGTCTCGATGTCCGCCCTCCCCTCGGGCAGCACGCCGCGCTCCGACCCGGTCACGTCGTCGACCAGCTGCCGCGCCAGTTCCTCGTCCCGCTGGGCGTCCGGCGCGATCGTCAGCCTCAGGAGACCGGGACCGTCCAGCAGCCCGACGGCGAGAACGCGTCCGTCCCGGCTCCACGTCCTGACCGCCGCGGCCGTCGCCTCTGCTCCGAACCGCCAGAACCAGCCGAGATCCCCCGTGTGCAGTTGCATCGGGGCCCCGTCGGTCTGCCACTCCCGCAGCGCACCCACGGCCTCGCCCAAACCGTCGACTCCGACCTTGTCCAACACGATCGCCATGCCCTGATCACACACCACGCCACCGGTGGTCCGCACCCGGATTCCGACAAGGGTGAGTCGGCTTGGGGAAGGCAGGCAACAACCGAAGAGGAACGACCTAGCGGGTCACACGGTGGCGGAGGTGGACGACCCTTGAGTTGAAGGTGCGGGTCTCGACGAGTTCGAGGTCCACTCGGCGCTCGCTCCGGGGGAAGTACGGGATGCCACCGCCGACCAGCACCGGGTAGACCATGGTCCGGTACTCGTCGATCAGGCCCGCTTCGGCCGCCTGGGCGGCCAGGGTCGCGCCGCCGATCGCGATCTCGCCCTCTCCCGGCTCGGCCCGCAGCCGTGCGATCTCCTCCGCCAGGTCGCCGGACGCCAGGCGGGCGTTGCCCTGCACCGTCGACAGGGTGGTGGAGAACACCACCTTCGGGAGCGGGTTCCACAGCGAGATCCACTCGCGCGTCGGGGCGTCGATCGAGGGGTCCTGGTCGGCGGTCTCCCAGTACAGCATCGTCTCGTACAGCCGCCGTCCCAGCAGGTGGACGCCGACGCCGCGGATCTCGTCGATCCAGAAACGGAAGACGTCGTCGCCGGGCTCCGTCCAGTCGAAGTCGCCGTCCGGTCCGACGATGTAGCCGTCCAGGGAGACGCTCATCGAGTAGGTCACGTCGCGCATCAGAAGTCCTCCTCGGGAACAGGAAGGACCCTACGACCGCCGACGACCGGCCACGCGCCCGACACCCCGACACCCCCGACAGCGGGACACGCCCACCCGTTCGGTACGGTGACCCGCCCTCGGCGAGGAGCCCGGGTCTCGAGAATCGCCTCGTCGGTCACCGGGCGCGGTGATAGACAACCGGAGTGATGCTCCGTGCCTGGGAGCCGGAGGCGTAGGGAAACGCCACGACCGCCGCCTGTCAGGCGGTCAGAGGAAGTGGCCGCTGGCCAGGTACGGCGCGGGGACGTTCATGCCACGGACGGCGATGTACCCCTCCTGCCCGATGTCGAGGCGGGCGGCGAGGCCGACGTCCAGGGCCCAGTCGTTCGGGGTGGTGACGCAGTTGACGAGGGTGATTCCCCGCGACGAGGCCAGGGCCTCCCACAACAGCCCGCTCGCGGTCTCCGGGTCCACGGCGGCCAGGAGCGAGGCCTGTCCGCGGTCGTCGAGGTAGACGTACCCCGGTTTCCTCCTGTCGCGGGTGACGACCAGCCGAAGGGTGTCGAGCATGTAGCCGTGGTCGGGGCCGTGGCCCGCGACGCGCAGGTCCCGGTCCAGCCGGTCCATCCACTCGAAGTCGTCGGCCCGGCCCTCGCGCAGGCCGTCGATCGCGGGAAGAGTGGACCGGTCGACGGTGCCGACCATCCGCATCGCCGGGTGGAGGGAGAATCCCGCGAGCCGGTACCGACGGGTGGCGCCCGCGTGGACGCTGGAGACGAAGATGCCCTGCCGGCCCTCCGCATGGTCGAGGACGGCGTCCATCAGTCGCCTCCCGATGCCCTGGGCGCGATGGCTCGGCAGTACGCCATAGGTCGCGAGGAACCACAGAGGGCCACGGTTCTGGGAGATGGCGAAGCCGACCACCTCACCGGGTCCGGGAACCACACCCACCGCGCCGTCCTGGACCGCGACCCAGCACCCACCCGGATCGACGTCCAGGAAGAACCGCATGCGGTCGATCCACTGCTTCGAGGCGGCTGCCGAACGCGGCTCGACCTGCGGGTCGTTCACCCGCCGGGTGCTGCTCTCCGCTTCGAAGAACGTCGCCGCGGACGCCCGCTCGGCCGAAGCCAGATCGTCCTCGCGCATCGGCCTGACTCGTACAGGGTCCATCGCGTCAGCCTAGGGACCCACAGGGCAGGCCCGCATCCGCATATCCCGCCGCTTCTCCCGATCACTCCGACAGGGCGAGTACGCAGAACTCGTGGCCCTCCGGGTCGGTCAGACACGTCCAGGGCACCTCGCCCTGGCCGAGGTCGAGGTCGCCGGCGCCGAGGGCCCGCAGCCGGGCCACCTCCGCGTCCTTGTCGTCGCCGGGGTACGGCAGCAGGTCGAGGTGGACGCGGTCCGGCGCGGTCGCCACGTCGGACGAGCGGAGGAACTCGAGGTACGGGCCGGTGCCCTTGGCGGAGCGCAGTACCGCCTGGTCGTCGGTCACCTCGTGCTGGCTCCAGTCCATCGCCTCGCCCCAGAACCGGGCCATGGCCCGCGGGTCGGCGCAGTCGACGACCACCGCGGCGATGGGCCCGGTGTCCCGGTAGACGTCCCGGGGCTCCAGTACGCAGAACTCGTTGCCCTCGGGGTCGGCGAGGACCGTCCACGGCACGTCGCCCTGACCCACGTCGACGGGCGTGGCACCGAGGGCCAGCAGACGGGCGACCAGCTCCGCCTGGTGGGCGGCGGAGGTGGTGGCGAGATCGAGATGCGTACGGTTCTTCGCCGCCGTCTTGGGGCGCGGTACGGGAACGACGTCGACGCAGACCGCGACCGGATCGGGCCAGACGAGACCTCCGGCGGGCCCCACGTACGTGGTCACACCGGGGCTGTACGCGTGCCAGCCGAGCGCCTCCGCCCAGAACCGCCCGATCGCCGCCGCGTCAACGGCCTTGATGTTCACCTGAACAGGTCGCAGCGCCATGCCGGCGATCGTACGTGCGTGACCAGGACGTGTCCTAGTCCGTGTCCGTGGCCGCCAAGACCGCGAGTCGGCGACCGTCGGGGGAGAGGGCCGCGATGCCGTAGTCGTGGATCTCGTTGTGGAACCACTCCGCGTCGCACTGGAAGTGGAACCAGGCGCTCTCCATGACGAGGCGCTCCACCTCCTCCGCGCTCGCACCGGGAGGCGCTCCGGCGAGGCCCGCGAGGGACCACCAGGTCGACCGACGGCCGTACGCGCCCTGGGCCCCGTGGCCGTACACGCCGCCCATCGACGCCATGCCGAAGAGGATCCGCCAGATGTCCGCCGGCGGCCGGCGCACGATCTCGAAGCGGGCGGTGGGGCCGAGGTCCGCCACGCACGGCATCGGCAGGGTGGGGACGAGGGCGGGCACGAGGACCGGGTCCAGGGGTGCGTCCAGGGCGAAGACCCAGGCGTCGTAGTGGCCGAACTTGCCCGCCGCCGGGGCCGCGACGATGCTCTCGTGCACGTCGGTGGTCGCGATGTTCCGGAGCGGCGAGCGTTCCGTCGTACGGGGGGTCGGCGGGTCCAGGCGCTCCACGGCGCTGAGCCCCCACCACCCCCCGCCCGAGCCGCCGTCGACCGAGCGGCTTGGGAAGGTCGCGCCGGTCTCGAACGGGCGGAGGGTGGCCGGGAGCCACGACAGCGCCTCCCCTTCGGGCCGCACGGTGGCCTGGCGGCGCAGTGGTGGGTAGGCCTCCGGGTCCACGCCCCGCAGGAGCAGTTCGTGGAACAGGCAGGCGCGCAGCTGGTCGAGCCGGTCCCGCTCCGTGCGGTCGTACAGCAGCTCGGCCAGGTCGGCGGGTTCCTGCGCCTCCGCGAGGAGCGAGGCGACGAGGCGCGGGTCCGTACCCGAGCGGCCGGACGGGCCGTGCTCGTCGAGGAGCCGGATCAGCTGTACGAGGCTGTCCCGGCCGGGTGTGAGGGCGAGGGTCCGCACCACGCGGGCGAAGGCGTCCCCGTACAGCCGTACCTGTTCGGCGGCGGCTTCGAGTCCCTCGGCGAGCCGCGCCCCCAACTCCCGTACGTACGCCGCGTCCCCCTGTCGTGCCCGTGGTGCGGCCTGCTCCCACACGAGCCGTGCGAGTGCGCGTGCTTCGTCGTTCGTCACGGCCGGTCAGCCCACCGCGCTCAGGTGCCAGACCTGGACCTCACCGGTCTCGGCCGGAGCGAGGGCCTCGGCCGGGCGGCGGCCGCCCTTGGTGAAGCCGAGGCGGGCGGGGACGGCGGCGCTGGCGGTGTTGGCCGGGTCGTGGAGGATCTGGACGCGGTCGACGCCCGGGAGGCGGAACGCCTGCTCGGTCAGCGCGCGGGCGGCCCGTGTGGCGACCCCGCGGCCGGTGGCGGAGGGGTGCAGCCAGTAGCCGATCTCGCGGGTGCCGGCGGGGGTGTCCTCGTACCGGATGAGGCCGCAGGAGCCGACGATGGCGCCGTCGAGGACGATCGCGTAGCTGTACTCCTGGCCGCTCGCCCACAGTCCGGCGCGTCCGGTCAGGAAGCCGGTGGTGCGGTCGCGGCTGTGCTCGGCGACCCACGGCATCCACGGGCGCAGATGATCGAGCGACTCCTCGATGACCCGGAAGAACTCCGGGAGGTCAGCCCCGGCGTCGAACGCGCGCAGGGTGAGGTCGTCGTCGACGGTGATCACGGGCTGCGGGAGGGCGAGGGGGTGGGGGAGGCTCATGTGGCGAGGATCGTACGCGGCGACCGCGCGGAGCAAGGGATTCCGCACCTGCACGGCCCCCGGCCGTCGATCGTGACGCAGGTCACGATCGACGGTGTCACGTTCCGGTGCGGCCGTTCCGTCATGGGGGTGTAGTCACCGACCAGCACGGAGGAGCCCACCATGAACGCCCGTCTGAACATGTTCGAGAGCCAGATCTCCGGCAAGGTCTGGAAGCACATCATCGCCGCCGGCAAGGCGCTGGAAGGCTCGTCGGTCCCGGCCGCCACGCTGGAGCTCGTGAAGATCCGCGCCAGCCAGATCAACGGCTGCGGCTTCTGCCTCGACATGCACACCAAGGACGCCACCGCCGCGGGCGAGAGCTCGGTACGCCTCCACCTGGTCGCCGCGTGGCGGGAGGCCAAGGTCTTCACCGAGCCCGAGCGCGCGGCCCTCGCACTGGCCGAGCAGGGCACCCGCCTCGCCGACGGCGGCGGCGTCTCCGACGAGGTCTGGGAGAACGCCGCCAAGCACTACGACGAGGAGCAGCTCGCCGCCCTGGTGGCCGCCATCGCCGTCATCAACGCCTTCAACCGGGGGAACGCGATGATCCAGCAGCCCGCGGGCGACTACCAGCCCGGCCAGTTCGGCTGACGGCCCCGGCCCGCCCCCGGCTGCCCCTCGGTCGGCGACGGGTGCGGTCCTGCAGGTACCCCGTACACGGGTGGCAGGGGTACCTGCAGGACGCGCGCCTACCCCTTGCTCACCGCCGCCAGGATCTCCGGCAGCCGGCTCGCCGTGCGCGGAGCCGCGACCTTGAGGCCCGCCCACACGAGCAGCGCGCCGTAGAGCGTGCCGGCCGGCAGGAGGAGCCAGAGCAGGGAGTCCTGGTCGGAGAGGTGCAGGTAGATCGTCGCGCCGATGACGGGGGCGCAGAGCAGCGGTGCCGCGAGCATGCCGCCGAAGATCGAGATCCAGGCGAGGCCCGTCTGCCCGGGGGCGACGTTCTTGTAGCCGCTGTCCTGGGGGATCGAGTACGGGAAGAGCGCCGAGACCACCGCGCCCGTCGCCAGCATCGCGCCGAGGAGCGCGAACGCGAGCCCGAGGCCCTCCGCGAGCCGCGCCCAGTCGCCGAGGACGGCGGTCGTGAGGACCGTGACGAACGTTGCGTACGGGAGGGTGACCAGGAGCAGGGCGAGGGCGCGCGCGCGTAGTTCGGCGTACGCGTCGGCCGTCGTCGACAGGGTCTGCGCGACCATCCAGAACGCCGACGTGTCCTGCCCGAACTGGTTGTACATCAGCAGGCCGAGCATGCCGGAGGCGAAACAGGCCCAGTAGATGGAGCCCGCGCCCTGGAAGGCGTTGGCGAGCGGGACGATCAGGCCGATGGCGAGCGAGGACACCCACGCGGCCTTCGTCTTCGGGTCGCGCCACATGTAGCGCAGGCTGCGCTCCATGACGGCGCCCGTGCGCCCGCCCGGCAGGATCCGGGACAGGAGCCCCGTACCCGCGGACTTCTCCCGGGCGTCGCCGCCCGGGGACGCGCCGATGGTGGAGCCGTCCGGCTCGACCATCAGACGGACGAGGCTCCGCTGCCACCAGTACACGAGCGCCGCGAGCGCGGCGGCGGTCAGCAGCAGCCGGGCCGCCGCGGCCGCGTACTCGCCGTCACCGGCCGCGTCGACCGCGCCGATCGCGGCGGCGGGCGGCAGCCAGTCGACGACGGCCGCCGCCGGTTCGAGCGCGGCCAGACCGCCGGGCCGGCTGAGGCGCTGGGCGCCGAAGTTGACGGCCTGCATGCCGACGGCGATGACGAGACCGCTCAGCATCGCCAGGTCCCGTCCCTTGCGGGAGGTCAGGAGGCGGATGTTGGCGGCGGCCAGGGCCCGGGAGAGCGCCACGCACACGGCGACCGTGAGCGGGACGGCGAAGACGGCGGCGACCGTGGCCGCCGCGCCGTGCGCGACGGACAGGGCCGCGCCGAACGCGAGGAAGAGGGTGAGTACGGGTCCGACGCCCACGAGCGAGGCCACGAACAGGGCGCGGACCAGCGGCCGGGGGGTCAACGGCAGCATCACGAGCCGTGAGGGGTCGAGGGTCTCGTCGCCGCCCGGGACGAACAGCGGCATCACGGCCCACGAGAGCGCGACGACCCCCGTGAGGAGGACGGCGATCGTGGCGGCGTCGGCGCTGCCCCGCAGCAGGACGAAGCCCAGGACCATCGCCGCGGCGAACAGGACGCCGAAGACGATCGAGACGATGTACACGGCGGTCCGGCCGCCCGACTGCTTCAGCCCGTTGCGCAGGAGCGACAGCTTGAGGTGGACGAAGACGGAGGTGAGCGACGGAACGGACGACGAGGCGGCCGGGGCCGTGGCCCCGGTGGAGGTGGTCATGGCACTCATCACCGCGCCCCGCCGCCGCCGTTGCCCCCGCCGCCCAGCCAGTCCAGCGAGTCCCCGGCCGCCTCGCGCCCGTTGGCGCCGACGAGTTCGAGGAACGCGGCCTGAAGGGAGGGCGCGTCGCCCCGGACCTCGGCGAGGGGGCCCTGCGCCCGGATCTGGCCGGCCGCCATCACGGCGACCCAGTCGCAGAGCGACTCGACGAGCTCCATGACGTGGCTGGAGAAGACGACGGTCGCGCCGGAGGACGTGTACCGCTCGAGGACGCCACGGATGGTCTGCGCCGAGACGGGGTCGACGCCCTCGAAGGGCTCGTCGAGGAAGAGGACCTCGGGGTTGTGGAGCAGCGCGGCCGCGAGCCCGATCTTCTTCCGCATGCCGGTCGAGTAGTCCACGACCAGCTTGTGCTGCGAACCGGCCAGGTCGAGGACGTCGAGGAGCTGGGTGGCCCGCTTGTCGACCTCGGCGCCCGGCAGCCCCCGCAGCCGGCCGCTGTACGCGAGGAGTTCACGGCCCGAGAGGCGCTCGAAGAGCCGCAGGCCCTCCGGCAGGATGCCGATCCGGGCCTTGACCCGGGCGACCGACTCGGGGTCGGCCCACACGTCGTGCCCGGCGACCTGGATGCGGCCCTGGTCCGGCCGGAGCAGGCCGGTGATCATGGAGAGGGTGGTGGTCTTTCCGGCGCCGTTGGGTCCGACGAGCCCGATGAAGCGGCCCGCGGGCAGGACCAGGTCGATCCCGCTCACCGCGATCTGCTGGCCGAATCGTTTCCACAGCCCCTCGACACGCACAGCGGGCGCCGCACCTTCCCCCGGTGCGGCGCCCGCCTTGTCGAACTTTCCTTCAAATGCCTGGTCAGGCATGGTCTTTCAACCCCTCGTGAGTCCCCGTGAGTAGTACGGGCCCACCCTAAGGGCGGGCACGCCGGAGACCCAGGGTCAGGACGTACGGCTTCTCGCCTCCGCCGCCTCCCGGCCACACGCGTACGCGAGGGCGCTGATCAGTTCCTCCGCGTCGGGCAGCCAGCGGTTCGCCGGGGTGGGGCGCCGGGCCCACTGCACCGCGCCGGAGCCGCCGATCCGGGTCGGCGGGGCCGCCACGTAGTGGCCCTCGCCGCGCGTGGTGAGGTCGATGGAGGCGGGCACCCAGCCCAGCTTCCGGACGAGGTCCGGCACCTTGGCGGCGGCGCCGGGCAGCACGAAGAAGTACATCCGGCGGTCCGGCGTGCAGGTCACCGGGCCGAGCGTCAGCTCCATGCGCTCCATCCGGGCCAGCGCCAGGAACCCCGCCGACTCGGGCACCTCGATCGCGTCGAACGTGCGGCCCGTCGGCAGCAGGATCGAGGACTTCGGCTGCTTCGACCACATCCGCCGGGCCCCGACCCCGCTGCCGGTCGCCTGGGTCGACCAGTCGGGCCTGACCGCGTGGGCGCCGGGCACGGCGCACGCGTCCGCGCCGCACGAACAGCGCTCCCTGCCCTCGACGGCCTCCAGCCAGGTCCCGGGAAACACGTCCCAGTGCCGCTCTTCCGCGTACCGCACGGCGCTGTCCAGCAGCTGCTCGCCCCGCTGCTTGGGGATCTGTGCGGCTTCCGTGACTCCCATGGTCTCTTCCACGGTGAACACAACTTCCCCCGTCACCTGGGGTTACGGGCGCGGTGGACGACGTGTTGACGCATCGATCCTGCACATGGGGCGCATCGGTGCACGGGCGGGGGCGCGCGGGGGGCCGGGGAGCGGGGGTGGGTACGGACAGGTGGGGGCGCCGGTGGCGAGGACGCGGCCGACGTGTCCGGTTTCGCGTGTTCACATCGGCATTGACCGGATATTCGACGGGCAGTGATCCCTTCTCCGGTGATCACCGCACGGCCTCAGGGGGTACTCATGGCAGCCAGGCCACTGGTTCCACGCCAGCTCAACGAACGGCTCCAGGCGCTCATTCAGGAGGCCGGCTGCTCCAACGCCGGTCTCGCCCGCAGGGTGAACATGGTCGGCGCGGAGCGCGGCCTCGACCTGCGGTACGACAAGACGTCGGTGGCGCGCTGGCTGCGCGGGCAGCAGCCGCGCGGCCGCGCGCCGGGGATCATCGCCGAGGCGCTGGGCCGCAAGCTGGGCCGTACGGTCACGATCGACGAGGTCGGCATGGCCAACGGCCGCAACCTCGCCGCCGGGGTCGGCCTCCAGTTCGCGCCGACCGTGCCCGGGGCGATCGAGCAGGTCTGCGAGCTGTGGCGCAGCGACGTGGGCCGCCGGGACTTCCTGTCCGGCTCCACCGTCGCGGCCTCCGCGCTGGTCGAGCCCAGCAGGGACTGGCTGATCACGGGGCCCGACCCGCACGTGGCCAGGACGGCGGGCGCGCGCGTCGGTGTCGCGGACGTGGCGGCGGTACGGGAGATGACGAGCGCCCTCGTCGACCTCGACCGGCGGTTCGGCAGCGGCCATGTGCGGCCGGTGGTCGTCCACTACCTCAACAGCGTGGTGTCGGGCATGCTGTCCGGCTCCTACCGGGAGGCCGTGGGGCGGCAGCTGTTCGCGGCGGTCGCCCGACTGACCGAGCTCGCCGGGTACATGGCGGTGGACACCGGTGAACCTGGGCTCGCCCAGCGGTACTACATCCAGGCGCTGCGGCTCGCGCAGGCGGCCGGCGACCGGGGCTACGGCGGCTATGTGCTGGCCGCGTCGATGAGCCATCTCGCCGCGCAGCTGGGAACCCCGCGGGAGATCTCCCAGTTGGCGCGGGCCGCGCAGGAGGGGGCGCGGGGGAAGGTGCCGCCGCGGGCCGAGGCGATGTTCCTCGCGGCCGAGGCGCGGGGCCACGCGCTCCTCGGGGACGTCCGCGCCTTCGAGGCGGCGGCCGGGCGGGCCGTGCGGGCCATGGAGCGGGCCGATCCGGAGGCGGGCGACGACCCGGCGTGGATCGCCCACTTCGACCAGGCGTACCTGGCGGACGAACTGGCGCACTGCTACCGCGACCTGGGGCAGGCGGAGGCGGCGGCGCGGGCGGCGGAGGAGGCTGTCGCCGGGCACCCGAAGACGCGGGCGAGGCGGCGGGCGATCGGCCTGGCCCTGCTCGCCTCGGCGCAGGTCCAGCAGCGGGAGGTCGAGCAGGCCTGCCGTACGGGGACGCGGGCGCTCGAACTCCTCGGCACGCTGCGGTCGTCGCGGGGCGCGGAGTACCTGGAGGATCTGAGGGAGCGCCTGGAGCCGTACGCGGGGGAGGCGGTGGTGCGGGAGTTCGGGGTGCGGATGGAACTGTTCGCGGCCTGACCGCCGTGCGAGAAGGTGGTGTAACCGGGCTCACACGTATGTGCGGAGGCCCGCGCCCACCCGGTAGCGTGAGCCGACGATTCCGTAGGTCCATCAGTAGGAGTCCCGGTGACGCAGAACGGACAGGGTCCGGAGCCGCAGTACCCGGCGGTGCCCCCCGCGCAGGACGCCCAAGGGGGAGCACAGCCGTGGGGTGGCGCCTGGGGTCCCGCCGGCGCCTCGCCGGGCGGTCAGCCGCTGCCGCCCGCGCAGCCGCTGCCTCCTGAGGCGACGCCGGGCGGCGCCGCGGACATGCAGTCCACCCAGTACCTGCCGCCGGTGCCGCCGGGCGGTCAGCCGCAGCCCGGCTACGGCTACCCGGCTCCGGGCGGGATGCCCCCGGCTTCCGCGCCGCAGCCTGCGGGCTACGGATATCCGCCGCCGGTGTCCGCTCCGCAGCCCGGCTACGGGTACCCGCACCCGGCCGCCGCGGACATGCAGGCCACCCAGCACATAGCCCCCGTGCCGCCGCAGCAGCAGGGCGGCGGCCAGACCCAGTTCCTGGGCACGGGACCGCTCCCGTCGCAGGGCTCCGGTGCCGGGCCCGCGGGCGCCTCGGACGCGACCCAGTACATCGCGCCCGTACCGGCGCAGGAGCCCGGTGAGCGGCAGCCGCCCGCCGAGTTCGACAACCTGTTCCGTACGGAGGCCCCGCGGGCGCCGCAGCAGCCCCAGCCGCACATGCAGCAGCACACGCAGGCGTACCAGCAGCCGCCGGTGCCTGCCCCGTACCAGCAGCAGCACCAGCCGCCGCAGCACCACCAGCAGCACCACCAGCCGCCGGCGCCCCCGCAGCAGTACGCGTACCAGGAGGCCTACTACGACGGCGGCGAGCCCGAGCCGCCGCGTCGCAAGTCGCCGGTCGCGCTGATCGCCGCCGTCGTCGTCGGCTGCGCGGTCGTCGGCCTCGGCGCCGGTGCGCTGCTCAGCGGCGGGGACGAGGAGAAGGACCCCAAGACGGGCGGCCAGAACGTCGTG
Source organism: Streptomyces exfoliatus (assembly GCF_000725545.1). Lineage (GTDB taxonomy): Bacteria > Actinomycetota > Actinomycetes > Streptomycetales > Streptomycetaceae > Streptomyces > Streptomyces exfoliatus. The sequence continues at coordinate 141,467 of NZ_KL647056.1, forward strand.
GCCACCAGCTCCGCCCCGCCCACCGGCGAGGCGCCCACGGAGAAGCCGGCCGATCCGGCGGAGCCGCAGGCGCGGGAGCTGAGCAAGCTGCTCGCGACCAGCAGCGACAGCCGTGACACGGTGATCAGCTCGGTCGAGTCCATCAAGCAGTGCAAGAACCTCGACAAGGCCGCCGCCGACCTGCGCGGCGCCGCCCAGCAGCGCCGGGCCCTGGTCACCAAGCTCCAGTCGCTCTCGGTCGACAAGATCCCGGACGACGCGGCGCTGACGGCCGCGCTCACCAAGGCCTGGCAGGCCTCGGCGGCCGCCGACGACCACTACGCCGCCTGGGCCGACCAGATGAAGGCCAAGAAGGCCTGCAAGGACGGAAGGGCCCGCTCGACCAACCAGTTGGTCGCCGCGAACACGAAGAGCGGCGAGGCCACCACCGCCAAGAAGAAGGCGGCTTCGCTCTGGAACCCGACGGCCGACAAGTACGGCCTGCAGAAGCGGACGTACTCGCAGCTGTGAGAGGGCGGGCTACGGGGCGCTGAGGACGGTCTCGCCGACGTCGACGAAGCCGGGCTTCTGCGCCACGAGCCGCCCCTGGCGGACCACCTGGAACGTCACCTCGTGGTTGACGATCCGGGGGAAGCCCGGAGCGCCGAGCAGGTCCTCGTACTTCCAGCGCAGGGCCGGGGTCAGACCGCCGGTGTCGATCTGCGCGCCCCGGTCCAGGGCGTGCGCGATCTTCGTGGCCGTGATCTTGTCCTCGTCGAGGGTCTCGATGACCTCCTTGAGGACGGTGTACGCGATCCAGGTGGTCTGGACGCCCGCGTCGGCCGGGTCGACCCGGTTGTCGGCGAAGGCGTGCTCCTGGATGACCTTGCGCATCGGCGCCCAGCTCTTGTCGCCCGCCTCCGGGTACCAGCCGGTGACGAACGCGCCCTCGAAGGGACTGCGGGCCCCGCCGGTGCGGTCGATCACGGGCTGGCCGACGCTGCCGAGGACGGACGAGATCCGCACGGCGTCGGGCTTGTCGTCCGTGGCGCCACCGCTCTCGCCGTCCGGGAGGCGGCGGAAGGAGTCGAAGAACGTCTGGGTGCGCTCGCCGAGCACGGCGGTGACGCAGCCGTCCTCGTCGCCGGCCTTGTCGCGGGCCTGGCCGGCCTGCGCGGTGTACTCGGCCGCGTCCTCGACGGCCGGGATGTCGACGGCGTTGCGCTGGCTCGCCTTGCGCAGTCCGGAGTTGAGGAGTTCGGGAAGCTTGTCGCCGGCGAGGGTGTCGGGCCTGACGAGGGAGACCGTGCGGCAGGACTCGGCGAGCTGCATGCCGTGTCCGGCGATGAGGGAGGCCTGTCCGCCGTTGACGGGGTAGGAGAGCTGGCTGGTGAACTCGTCCTCCGAGATCCCGTAGCCGCCGATGTACGGGATGCCGGCGGCTTCGAGAGGGGCCATGAAGGCGCGGCCGTTCTGGCTGTACGAGCCGACGACGGCGACCGCCTTCTCGTGGACCGCCCGGCGGGCGCAGGCGGCGGCGCCGGCGCTGCTGTTGTGTTCGTTGCAGGTGAGGACACGCAGCTCGTGCCCGTCGATGCCGCCCTGGGAGTTCACCCAGCGGGCGTATGCCTGCGCCATGGCGGGCATGCCGGGCATGTTGGTCGCTCGGGTCTGGTCGGGAGCCCACGTCATCACCGTGACGGGCTCCCTGGAGCCCCCCGTGGCCCCAGGGAGCACACCACACCCGGTGAGCAACGAGGCTCCGGTCGCCGCGGTCGTGACGTACGCGAGGAGATGGGTCAGTCGCCTACCGGTCATGTGCATGCACATTTCCGCCTCATGGGTAACGCGGGAGTGAGCATGGTTCAACGACGGGTGACGTGAAGGTGAATTACGGGGGCGGAGAGGGGGCGGCTCCGCTTATCGGACAAGGGAACGTACGATCGAAACGTGTCCAGTCCAGTCTCCGGTTCGGTTAACTCTTCCCGTCGCGGCCGTCGCTCCTCCACCATGGGCGGCATGCCGCTCAATGACATGCCGTGGTGGCGCTGGCGCAGCAACGTGCGCTCGGCGCTTCACATGCTCTCCGACCCCGGGTTCCACGAGACGACCTGGCTCGCCGGCCTCGACGGGTATGGCGACGTCACCGACGCCGTCTACCGCCTGGTCGAGGACACCTGGCTCGACAACTGGTCCGCCGAGAAGTACGTCGGCTCGATCTTCCGCGACACCGGCGAGGCCGCCCTCGTCGACGTCGCCGTCCTCCGGGTGCTCCGGATCATGCACCAGGTCGGGCCCGACGCCCCGGTCTCCGCCTACCTGGAGCACCAGGGCTGGCCCGAGGCCGTACGGGCCGCCCGCGAGGCCCACGTACGCCTCGCCCAGGCCGACGGCGAGGACCCCGACACGCCCCCGCGCTCCCTCGACGTGCTCCGCATCATGACCCGGTCCTGAAACGGCCCCCGCCGTTCCGTCTGACGGACAGTGGCTCTGCGTGCCCGCCCGGGTGTGGCAGGCTGACGGGATGACCGACCAGTACGTCCTCACCCTCTCGTGCCCCGACAAGCAGGGCATCGTGCACGCCGTGTCGAGCTACCTCTTCATCACGGGGTGCAACATCGAGGACAGTCAGCAGTTCGGAGACCGTGACACCGGTCTCTTCTTCATGCGGGTCCACTTCTCGGCCGAGGCCCCCGTGAACGTCGACAAGCTGCGGGCGAGCTTCGCCGCGGTCGGCGACTCCTACGCGATGGACTGGCACATCAACCGGGCCGACGAGCGCATGCGCGTCGTCCTCATGGTGTCGAAGTTCGGCCACTGCCTGAACGACCTGCTGTTCCGGTCCCGGATCGGCGCGCTGCCGGTGGAGATCGTCGCGGTCGTCTCCAACCACACGGACTTCGAGGAGCTCGTCGGCTCGTACGGGATCCCGTTCCGGCACATCCCGGTCACGAAGGACACCAAGGCGGCGGCGGAGGCGGAGCTGCTCGAACTCGTCCGCTCAGAGGACGTCGAGCTGGTCGTCCTCGCCCGCTACATGCAGGTCCTCTCCGACGACCTCTGCAAGCAGCTCTCCGGCCGGATCATCAACATCCACCACTCCTTCCTCCCCAGCTTCAAGGGCGCCAAGCCCTACCACCAGGCGCACACGCGCGGGGTGAAGCTGATCGGCGCGACGGCCCACTACGTGACGGCCGACCTCGACGAGGGCCCGATCATCGAGCAGGAGGTCGAGCGCGTCGGCCACGAGGTGACCCCCGACCAGCTGGTCGCGGTCGGCCGGGACGTGGAGTGCCAGGCGCTGGCCCGCGCGGTCAAGTGGCACGCGGAACGCCGCATCCTCCTGAACGGCCGCCGCACGGTCGTCTTCGCGTAACGCAGGCCGGCCCTTTCACAGGCGGCTCAAGGACGCCGCCGCCGACAGGACGTCCCGGATCGCCTCGCGGTCGCCGTCCTGGCCCGCGGCCGCCTCCTCCGGCGAGATGTGACCCGCCACCAGCTGGCAGAACTCGACCCCGTCCATCGCCACCTGCGCCACCGCCCGGTCCGGCGAGCCGATCGCCGCCGGGGAGTCGAGCGCGATGTACCAGTGACCGCCGCCCGCGCCCTCCACCTCCAGGTGGAGCGAGCGGCCCGGCGCGCCCGCCGTGACCAGATGGCGGGCCGGCGCGGCGAGGCCCGTACGGCGCCGCCCGGCCAGGGCGGCCGGGAGCAGCCGGGCCGCCAGGTCGATCATGTCGTGCAGATGCGGGCCGCTGGGCGGGGCGTACGGGTACGCCACCGCGTTCGCGATGTCGTCCGCGTGCACCCAGCACTCGAAGGCCCGCTCCAGGAGCGAGTCCCGCAGCGGCAGCGCGAAGTCCTTGTACGTGACGGTCAGGTCGGCCACTCCGCGCCCCGCGAACGAGACCGTACGGATCAGGGTGTGGCTCTGCTCCCGCCAGGGGTCCCGCAGCGACCGGTTCGCCGGCCGGTCGAGGCCCGCCCAGAACGCCTCCGTCCGCTCGGACGGCGACAGCTCCGGCGTGCCCGCGCCCAGCGGGTCGTCGAGTCCGAGCGCTGCCGACACCAGGCCGTCCACGGCGAGGAGGTGGCCTATGACCCCGGCGACCGTCGCCTTCCGGCGGACGATCCGGTCCTCCTCGTACCACTTGAGCCGTACCGGCGCGTGCCACTCCGACTCGCCGATGTCCCGGAGCAGCGCGTCGAGCCGCGCGGTCTCCGCGTCGTACGGCGTGATCCACCCGGGGATCGGGATGCGGGCCGGGCGGCGGCCGAGGCAGTTCTCCAGGACGCGGGACCGCAGCAGCGGGTCGAGGTCCAGGTCGCGGTCCTCGTGCAGCAGCGCCACGGCGTCACGGAGCCGCAGGGCCTCGTCCGCGCACGGCGCGCAGGCCGTGAGGTGGTCCTCGACGGCCCGCGTCTCCCCGGCCGAACACGCCGACAGGGCCCACGCCCCGAGGAGGGACTTGAGCACGCCGTGGGTGAGGACCGGCACCTCGGGCTCCGGCTCCGGCTCGTGCTCCGGCTCGCGTTCCGGCTCCGGCCCGGGTTCCGGCTGGGCTTCCGGTCCCACGGCGGGGTTCTCCAGATCCGCGTGATCGTCCGCCGCACGGCGGGGTCCCGGTATCCACGGGGCGCGCGCGACGCCGTCCGCGTCGCCGTTCGCCCCGGTCACCGCGCTCGTCCGTAGCCGGGCGGTCCGCCGCCCTCGGGGTGCCGGGTGTTCGCCGAGGAGAGCAGCTGGAGGCCGAGGCGCAGGCGGCGACGTGCCTCGTCCTCGGTGACGCCGAGGTCGACTGCGGTCTGGCGGTAGTCCCGCCGCTGGAAGTACGCCAGTTCGAGCGCGGCCCTGAGCGGTCTCGGCATGGACGTCACGATGTAGTCGGCGCGGGCCGCGACCGAGGCTCTGCGCACCTTCTGCTCCAGTTCCTCGACGGAGCCCCGGCCCGTCTCCGCGTACGCCGTCGCCTCGTTCTGCCGCAGCCGGTGCACGGCCTGGGACTGGGTCAGCCTGGCGATCCACGCGCGCATGTTTCCCTGCTTGGGGTCGTAGGCGTCGGGGTTCTCCCAGATGTAGCCGAAGACCTCGCGGGTGATCTGATCGGCCGCGTCGTCGTCGTCGAGGACGCGGTGGGCGAGGTTGTGCACCAGGGCGGCGAACCGGTCGTACAGCTCACCGAGCGCGGCCGCCTCCCCGCGCGCGAGCCGCTGCTGCATCCTGCGGTCCCAGCGCGGTGGTGTGTCCATCGCCATCCGACTCTCCGCCCCTCCCGGTCCCCGGCTCCCGGCTCCTTGGTCCTCCTCCAACGTAGTGCGCGGTGCCGACAACGCACGTCTGTTTGCCGCAAGTGCGCCCTTGACGCCGGTCCGGGTGGTAAGGAAAGCGCCATCCTTCGCCGGGCGGGTTTCGGCCGGTTGAGGTGGGGCAGGCGGCGTCCGTGACGACGATCGAGGTCGACGAGAACGAGGACGGCTCCTGGACGGTGTTCCGTGTGCGGGGCGAACTGGACCTGGTCACCTCCCCAGGCATACGCCGCCGCGTCCACGAGGTCGTGGCGGGTGGCCGCCACGACCTGGTGATCGACCTGTCCGCCGTCCGGTTCTGCGATTCGAGCGGGGTGGGCGTGCTGATCGCGGCCCGCCGGCTGCTCCGCTCCTGCGGCGGCAGACTGCGGCTGATCCTTCCCGAGGACCGGGAGGGCCACGTCGGCCGGGTGCTCGCCGCGCTCGGGGTGCGGCGGCTCTTCGAGGTGTACGAGAACGTGGCGGATGCGCTCACGGGGACCGACCCCGTCGACGCGGCGCTCGCCTCGGAGGGGGTGGCGGCGGCCGACCGGCTGACCGCGACAGGGCTCACCGCGACGGACCGAATCGCTCCCTGAGTTTGTACTTGAGCACCTTCCGCAGTGTCTCGTTGCGGGGGAGCGCGTCCACCACCTCCAGCTGTTCGGGCAGCTTGTGGACGGAGAGGCCCGCCTCCCGGAGGAAGGCGGTCACCGCCGGGAGGGTCAGCGGGGCGGCCCCCGGGGGCTGTTCGACGACGGCGCAGACGCGTTCGCCGCGCTCGGCGTCCGGCAGGCCTATGACGGCCGTGTCGCCCACGTCCGGGTGCCGGTGGAGGAGGTCCTCGATCTCCTTGGCCGAGATGTTCTCTCCCTTACGGATGATGATGTCCTTGATCCGGCCGGTGAGGACGAGGTGCCCGCTCGGGGTCAGGTGCCCGACGTCCCCGGTGATGAGGAACCCGTCCTCGTCGAAGGCGGCGGCGGTCTGGGCCGGGTCGAGGTAGCCCCGGCAGACGGCCTCGCCGCGCAGCCGGATCTCGCCGGAGCCGGTGATCCGGATCTCCATGCCGGCGGGCGGGCGGCCCTCGGTCGTCGCGAGGTTCTCGGGGGTGTCGTCGGGCGCGCCCATGGTGATCATGGGGACTTCGGTCATGCCGTAGCCGTGGGTGAGCTGGCAGCCCAGCTCCTCGCGTACGGCGTGGTAGATCTCGGGCGGTTTGGGCGCCCCGCCGCCCGCGAGCAGCCGCAGCGTGGGGATGACCGGCTCGTCCGGCCGCTTGCGCTGCTCGGCGAGGAACATCGCGTAGAAGGCGGTGGAGCCGCCGGCCACCGTCACCCCGTGCCTGCGGTACTCGTCGAGGGCGTCGGGCAGCGCGAACTGCTCGAACATGACGGCGGGGAATCCGTAGAGCAGCAGCATCACCGTGTAGTCGGGCCCGGCGATGTGCGCGTACGGGAAGGCCATCGAGCCGACGTCGGCGGCGGTGAGCCGCAGCGCGTGCGCGAGGCAGGAGCCGCCGGCGAGGAGCGAGCGGTCGGTGTGCAGGACGCCCTTGGGGTCGGAGGTGGTGCCCGAGGTCCAGTAGATCCAGCGGATATCTGTTCCCGAGGCGGGCGGCGGGGGAAGGACGGCGGGGTCGCCGTCGGGGAGGGACTCGGGGCCGTACGCCTCGAAGACGCCGTGGGCGCCGAGCCGCCGGGCCATCTCCGTGTGGTCGAATCCGCGCCAGGTCCCGGGGACGGCGAAGAACTCCGCCTTGGACTCGCGCAGCGCGAAGCCGACCTCCTTGTCCCGGTAGAAGGGGATGACCGGTGTCTGTACGGCTCCGACGCGGGCGAGCGCGAAGGAGAGCACGGCGGTCTCGATGCGGGTGGGCAGCTGCCAGGCGACGACGGTGCCGGGGCGCACGCCCATGGCGTACAGGCCGGCGGCGCATCGCTCGGCGCGCTCGCGGAGGCCGCCGAAGGTGAGGACGCGGTCGCCCTGGAGGAGGACGGGCCGGTCGGGGGTGAGGGCGGCGCGGCGTTCGACGAGCTCCCAGAGCGTGCGGGACTCGCCGAGCGTGTGTGCGGTCTCATTCATCCCGTACTCCTCCTGGCTGACGTTCCGTCAGATGGTGCGGTGAGCGTAGAGGTCCGGCGCTTGTCGGTCCAGGGGTGCGCGGCTAGCCTGATCCCGTCAGATCTGACGGGTCATCAGAAACGGGCGGTCGGCGACGGCGGCCCGGCGAATCCGGGAGAAGGCTCCATGACGGAACTGCCCCGCATCATCAGCGTCGACGACCACGTGATCGAGCCGGCCCACCTCTTCGACACCTGGCTCCCGAAGAAGTACCGCGACCGCGGCCCCCGGCCCCTCACGGCCGGCATCGGCGAGCTGGCCTACGTCGCCGGCAAGTACCAGATCACGATGGACCCCGAAGGGCCCCCGACCGACTGGTGGATCTACGAGGACCTCAAGTTCCCGTACAAGCGCAACATCGCCGCCGTCGGCTTCGACCGCGACGACATGACCCTCGAAGGGATCACCAGGGAGGAGATGCGCCGCGGCTGCTGGGACCCCAAGGCCCGCCTCGCCGACATGGACCTCAACCACGTCGAGGCCTCCCTCTGCTTCCCCACCTTCCCGCGCTTCTGCGGCCAGACCTTCGCCGAGGCCCACGACAAGGAGGTCGCCCTCGCCTGCGTCCGCGCCTACAACGACTGGATGGTCGAGGAATGGTGCGGCGACAGCGGCGGCCGGCTCATCCCGCTCTGCATCATCCCGCTCTGGGACATCGACCTGGCCGTGGCCGAGATCCGGCGCAACGCGGCCCGCGGCGTCAGGGCCGTCACCTTCTCCGAGATCCCCACCCACCTCGGACTGCCGTCGATCCACTCCGGCTACTGGGATCCGTTCTTCGCCGTCTGCCAGGAGACCGGCACGGTGGTGAACATGCACATCGGCTCCAGCAGCCAGATGCCGGCCGCCTCCCCCGACGCCCCGCCCGCCGTCCAGGCCGCCCTCAGCTTCAACAACGCCATGGCCTCGATGATGGACTTCCTCTTCTCCGGCGTCCTCGTCCGGTTCCCCACGCTCAAGCTCGCCTACAGCGAGGGCCAGATGGGCTGGATCCCCTACGCCCTCGAACGCGCCGACGACGTCTGGGAGGAGCACCGCGCCTGGGGCGGCGTCCGTGACCTGATCCCCCAGCCCCCGTCCACGTACTACTACCGGCAGATCTTCTGCTGCTTCTTCCGCGACAAGCACGGCATCGCCTCGCTCGACGTCGTCGGCCGCGACAACGCCACCTTCGAGACCGACTACCCCCACGTCGACTCGACCTTCCCGCACACCAAGGAGGTCGCCCTCGACCACGTCCAGGGCCTCGACGACGAGACCGTCTACAAGCTCATGCGCGGCAACGCCATCCGCATGCTGGGCCTGGACCTCGACCGCCACCGCGACCGGGGAACCGTCTGATGGACCTGTCCTGCACCGACGAGGAGGAGGAGTTCCGCGCGCGCCTGCGGGAATGGCTCACCGCCACCCTGCCCACCCTCCCGCCGAGACCCGACCCGCTCGACTGGCCCGCCCGCCGCGCGTACGACTGCGGCTGGCAGCGCCGCCTGTACGACGCCGGATACGCCGACACCCACTGGGACGCCTCCCCCACCCAGCGGCTGATCTTCCTGGAGGAGACCGAACGCGCCGGCGCGCCCTACGTCGGCGCCAACTTCGTCGGACTCCTCCACGCGGGCCCGACGATCGCCGCCGAGGGAACGGCGGAACAACGGGCGCGGTGGCTGCCGCCGATCCTGCGCGGCGACGAGGTCTGGTGCCAGGGCTTCAGCGAACCCGACGCCGGCTCCGACCTCGCCTCGCTGCGGACGAAGGCCGTCCGGGACGGGGACACCTACGTCGTCACCGGCCAGAAGATCTGGACCTCCCACGCCGAGGTCGCCGACTGGTGCGAACTGCTCGTACGGACCGACCCCGACGCGCCCCGGCACCGGGGCATCAGCTGGCTCGCCATGCCCATGGACGCGCCCGGCGTCACCGTACGACCGCTGCGCACCCTCGCCGGGTCGACGGAGTTCGCCGAGGTCTTCCTCGACGAGGTACGCGTGCCCGTCGGCCACCGGATCGGCGCCGAGAACGACGGCTGGCGGGTCACCATGGTCACCCTCTCCTTCGAACGCGGCACCGCCTTCGTCGGCGAGGTCGTCGCCTGCCGCCGCCTCCTCGGCGAACTCGCCCGCACCGCACGCGAGAACGGCACCTGGGACGACCCCGTCCTGCGGCGGCGGCTCGGCAGGCTCTCCGCCGAGTTCCAGGCCCTCTGGCGGCTCGTCCAGGCCAACGTCAGCGAGGCCCAGGCCACCGGCGGAGTCCCCGGCGCCGGCGGCTCCGTCTTCAAACTGCACTACTCCCACGCCCGCCAGGAGCTGTACGAGGCCGCCGCCGCCGTCGTCGGACCCGACGCGCTCGACCTCGACCGCGACTGGACCCTCGACCGCCTGTCCTCGCTCTCGTACACCATCGCGGCCGGCACCTCCCAGATCCAGCGCAACATCGTCGCCGAGCGCATCCTCGGCCTCCCGAAGGGCCGGTGACCACCGTGGACTTCCGACTCACCGAGGACCAGCGGGCACTGCGGAAGGGGGTACGGGAGCTGCTCGACCGCCGCTTCGACCGGGACGCCCTGCGGGGCGCCGTCGACGCGGGGCGGCTCGACCGGGCGCTGTGGCGGGAGCTGGGGGCGGCGGGATTCTTCGCGCTGCGACTGCCGGAGTCGCAGGGCGGGGTGGGGCTCGGCCTCTCCGAGGCGGTGCTCGTCTTCGAGGAGGCGGGACGGGTGCTGCTGCCGGGACCCCTGGTGGCGACGCACCTGGCGGCCGGGGCCGTGCCGGGGGCGGCGGAGGGGGACGCGGTGGTGACCGAGGCGGCGGAGGGGCTGGTCCCATGGCTGGACGCGGCGGACGTGGTGTTGGGTGACGTGACCGGGGCCGTACCGATGCGGTCGGTGGACCCGCTGACGCCGCTGCACAGGGTGCGCGATGACGGGCGGACGAGCGATCCGACCGCCGTCCTGCTCACCGCCGCCGAGCAGGTCGGGAGCGCGGAGGCCACCACCAGGACGGCCGTCCGGCACGCCCGCGAGCGGGAGCAGTTCGGGCAGGCGGTCGGGGGGTTCCAGGCCGTCAAGCACCTCTGCGCCGGGATGCTCGTCCGTACCGAACTCGCCCGCGCCGCCGTGCGGGCCGCCTCGGTCACCGCCGACCCCGTCGAGATCGCCGGGGCGAAGCTGCTCGCGGACGAGGCCGCCACCGGCAACGCCCGGGACTGCCTCCAGGTCCACGGCGGCATGGGCTTCACCTGGGAGGCGGACGTCCATCTGCATCTGAAACGGGCCTGGGTACGGGCCCGGCTGCGGCTGCCGGCGGCCCGCGCGGAGGAGACGGTGGCCGCCGCTCTGTGACGGCTCCATAGCGCTCCGTGCCCGAGGTGTCACGGAATGTCGATACCGGGTTGTGTCCTTCGGCGCGGCCGTCACGGCCCGGAGTCGGCCTCCGGCTCCGGTACGCTCCGTGGGATGCGAGAGCGCGTTGTCCCGGATCGTCCCGGTGTCGCCCCTGAGGTGACTCCGGGTCGGGTGATGCGCGCCGCTCGCACCCGGCGTTCGACTACCCGCAGAGTGCGTCGCACAGTATGGACCATGCGTACTCCTTCGCGCTGGAATATGCCCGAAGCGCTTGTTGCGGTGACTGTACGTCAACCATGCTGTCCCTTAAGGGAATCACGTTCCGTAAAGGTGTGTCCGCCGGTTCGGATGGTGTGAGCGGTGCAGGTGCTTCAGGTGCAGTTGGAGGTCGGGGCCGACCCGGCGGAGGTGGGGCGAGCCCGGAGGTGGGCCCGGTCACGGCTCGCCGGTTCGGGCATACGGGATGACGAGCCGCTGGCCGAGACGCTGGTGCTGATCATCTCGGAGCTGGTGACCAACGCCGTGGTGCACACCGGCTGTCCGGCCGTGCTGCGGATGCTGATCGCGGCGGAGGGCGGGGTGCGGGTCGAGGTGGCCGACGCGAGCGAACGCCCGCCGAAGCCGAGGCACGCCGAGGGCGAGGACACCAACGGGCGCGGCCTGGAGCTGGTGGACGGCCTCGCGGACCGGTGGGGCTGGCAGCCCGAGGGGGCCGGCAAGAGCATCTGGTGCGAGGTCGACCGGGCTCCGGTCGCGCCTTCGCCGGTCCCGGGGGCACCAGGGGTATCGGTACCAGGGGTGCCGGTCCCGGGGGCGCCGGTGCCAGGGGCGTCGGTCCCGGGGGCGTCGGTCTCGTCCGGCCGCGTGCACTGCTGAGGGTCCAGGGGGTCTGCCTTCCGGATCGGGCCGCGAGGTCGGCGTGCGCGCCGGAAGGCAGGCCCTACAGGATCGCCACGGGGGCGACCGGTGTACCCGTGGCGCCGACGAACGGCTCGGGCATCGCGGAGAGCAGGAACGCGTACCGCCCCTCTTGTGCACAGGCTGTGGACAGACTTTCCAGATTCCAGTTCTGGCCCTGGAGCATCCCCATCTCGACCAGGTCGAGCGCGTGCACGGGCAGCCACAGGTCCTCGATCTCCGGCGGGAAGATCTCGAACGTGAGGGTGTCGTTGGCGACGGCCGCGACGTCCCGGTCGTGGAACCACTCCGGCGTACGGACCGAGAGTCCGGGTGACGGAAAAGCGTACCCGTGGCGGTCGCCGGCCAGGTACGACCGCATCTGACCCGTCCGTACGAGCACGATGTCGCCCGACCCGACCGTCACCTCGCCGAACTCGGCCGCCTCGTCCAGGTCCTCGGGCGTGACGGCGTGGTCCCCCGGCAGCCGGTCCAGGCCCTTCGCGGCGGCCACGTCGAGCAGCACGCCCCGGCTGACCAGGTGCCGGGCGGTGTGGATGCCGCTGAACTCCGAGCGGCCGTGCGCGGTGATGGTGGCGGCGGGCCGGCCGTTGTAGAGGCGGCCCGAGTGCGAGACGTGCGTCAGGGCGTCCCAGTGGGTGCCGGCCTGGAGGCCCAGGGTCACGGCGTCGTCGCTGGTGGCGACCGTCCCGGGGCCGAACAGTTCCTGGTTGATCTGGACCATGACGTGGAGCGGGTTGACCCGGCCGGGGATCATGCCGGTCTGTACGCCGTCCTGCTTCAGGTCGACGGCGAGCGGGACGCGCAGGCCGGTGCGGACGGTGGCGACGGCGTTCCGCACGACCTCGTCCGTGACGAGGTTGAGGGTGCCGATCTCGTCGTCCTGGCCCCAGCGGCCCCAGTTGTTGACGCGCTTGGCGATCTCGTGGAATGCGGCGGGCAGAGACATCGGGGCCTCCGGGGTCTTGTTTTCCGGTATCTGACGGACCGTAGAATCCTGACGACGAACGAATCTAACGGACCGTCAGAAAGTGACGGAAGGGGCCGGGCGTGGGGAACTTCTTGGCTGGCAAGGTCGTCGCCGTGACGGGCGCGGGACGCGGCATCGGCCGCGCCGTCGCCCTGGCGTGCGCGGCGGAGGGCGCGAAGGTCGTCGTCAACGACTACGGGGTGTCGATCGAGGGCGGCGAACCGACCTCGGAGATCGCGCTGTCCGTCGTGAAGGAGATCGAGGCGGCGGGCGGCGCGGCCGTCGCGGTCGCCGACGACATCTCGACGATGGCGGGCGGACAACGGGTCGTCGACACCGCGCTCGCGGAGTACGGGCGGATCGACGGGGTCGTGTGCGTGGCGGGCATCCTGCGCGAGCGGATGCTCTTCAACATGTCGGAGGAGGAGTGGGACCCGGTCGTCGCCACCCACCTGAAGGGCACGTTCACCGTCTTCAGGGCGGCCTCCGCGGTCATGCGCAAGCAGGGCTCCGGCACCCTGATCGGCTTCACCAGCGGCAACCACCAGGGGTCCGTGGCCCAGGCCAACTACTCCGCCGCGAAGGGCGGGATCATCTCGCTCGTCCGGTCGGCGGCGCTCGGCCTCCACAAGTACGGGGTCACGGCGAACGCGGTGGCGCCGGTGGCGCGTACGCGGATGTCTGCGAACGTCCCCATGGAGCTGAAGGAGATCGGCGAGCCCGAGGACGTGGCGGCCCTCGTCGTCTACCTGCTCTCCGAGCGGGCCAGGGAGGAGCGGATCACCGGCCAGGTGTACACGATCGCGGGCCCCAAGATCGCGGTCTGGGCGCAGCCGAGGGAACTGCGCGCCGGGTACGCGGAGGGCGGCGCCTGGACACCGGAACGGATCGCGGACTTCCTGCCGGGGACGGTGGGGGTGGACCCGATGCCGATGCTGGCACGGCTCGACGAGATGGCCAGGGCGGCGGCGGCAGGGTCGCGCCCCAACACGGTGAAGGGGAACGGCTCATGAGGGGTGTCGTGTTCGACGGCAAGTCCGTGACGGTCGTCGACGACCTGGAGGTACGGGACCCCGGGCCCGGTGAGGTCCTCGTCGGGATCGCCGCCGCCGGTCTCTGCCACAGCGACCTGTCCGTCATCGACGGGACCATCCCGTTCCCCCCGCCCGTCGTCCTCGGACACGAGGGCGCCGGGGTCGTCGAGGCCGTCGGACCCGGCGTCACCCACGTCGTCCCCGGCGACCACGTCGCCCTCTCCACGCTCGCGAACTGCGGCGCGTGCGCCGACTGCGACCGGGGGCGTCCCACGATGTGCCGGAAGGCGATCGGGATGCCGGGGCGGCCGTTCTCACGGGCCGGGCAGCCGCTCCACCAGTTCGCCTCGAACTCCTCGTTCGCGGAGCGGACCGTCGTCAAGGCCGTCCAGGCCGTGAAGATCCCGCGGGACGTCCCGCTCACCTCCGCCGCCCTCATGGGCTGCGGCGTCCTCACCGGCGTCGGGGCCGTGCTCAACCGGGCGAAGGTCGGCCGCGGCGAGACCGTCGTCGTCATCGGCACCGGCGGCATCGGCCTCAACGTCCTCCAGGGCGCCAGGCTCGCGGGCGCCCTGACGATCGTGGCCGTCGACACGAACCCCAGGAAGGAGGCGGTGGCCCGGCGGTTCGGGGCGACGCACTTCCTCGCCTCCACCGACGGCGTACGGGACGTCCTGCCCACCGGCGCCGACCACGTCTTCGAGTGCGTCGGCCACACCGGCCTCGTCCGCACCGCGATCGACCTCCTCGACCGGCACGGCCAGGCGATCCTGCTCGGCATGACCGCCCCGAAGGCGGAGGCGAGCTTCCCGCCGGCGGCGATGTTCCTGGACAAGTCGATCCTGGGCTGCCGCTACGGCTCGTCCCGCCCCCAGAAGGACATCGCGCTGTACGCCGAGCTGTACCGCTCGGGCCGACTGCTCCTCGACGAACTGGTCACCGCCACCTACCCGGTCGAGGACTTCGCCCGGGCCGCCGAGGACGCGGAACGGGGGAAGGTGGCGCGGGGGGTGCTCACTTTCTGAGCCGTACGGGCCCACGAAGCCGTGGAATTTCCCTGGGTGACAGGACCACCTGACCGTTACGGTCATGGCCATGTCCTACCGGGAGCTCGCCACCCGCCCTGTCCTCGTCTGGTGCGCCGTCACCGCCGCCGGGCGGATGCCCGTCGCCATGGCGCCGCTCGCGCTCGTCTTCCTCGTGCGCGAGCGACCCGGCGGGTACTCCCTCGGGGCCGCGCTCGCCGCCGCGTACGTCATCGGGGAGATCGTCGCCGCCCCCGTCCTCGGCATGCGCGTGAACGCGGAGCGCGCCCGGCCGCAGCTCGTCACCGGGCTCACCGTCGGTGCCGTCGGCTTCGCCGGGCTCGGGCTCGCGCCCGGGGCGCATCCCCTCGTCCTCGCCGCGCTCGCGATCGTCGCGGGCGCGGCACCCGCGGCCGTCGCGGGCGGGCTGCGCGCGCTCCTGACGAGCATGGTCCCCGAGCGGGCCGTCACACAGGCGATGAGCATGGAGACGATGCTGACCTTCGGCGTCTGGGCGGCCGCCCCCGCGCTCGCCGCCGGCCTCGCACTCGGCGCCGCCCCCGCCGTACCGCTGCTCCTCATGGCCGTCCTGATGGGCCTGTCGGCGGCCGGAATGCGGCTGCTGCCCGCCGGCTGGGCGGCCGGGCCGCCGGAGGATGGGGTCTCTCCGCGGCGGGCGCTGCTGCGGGCCTGGCCCGTGTACGTCCTCGGGGCCGCCGGGCTCTCGCTGCTCGCGCTCGCCGAACTGATCCTGCCCGCCCTGCTCGAACAGCGCGGGATCGCCCTCGGCTGGGCCGGTCCTCTGCTCGCCGGGTTCTCGATCGGGTCGGCCGCCGGCGCGTTCGTCTACGGCCTGCGGGCGCACTGGCCGGGCCCGCTGCTCGTGCAGTCCGTCGTCCTGGTCCTCGCGGTCACCACGGGAGTCGCCCTCGTCGCCCTCCTGCCCTGGGCCACCGCCATCGGCGCCGTCCTGGTCGTCGCCGGACTCCTCCAGGCCCCCGCCGCGCTCTCCCGCAACCTCGCCCTGCGCCGGCTCCTCCCGCCGTCCGCGCTCGCCGCCGGGTACTCGGTCATGTACGCGGCCGTCGGCGCCGGTTACGCGGCGAGCGGGGCCCTCGCGGGCGGCCTGCTCAAGGTCGTGGCCCCGTCGACCGCGATCCTCTGCGGCGTCGCGCTGACCGTGCTGCTCACGGCGGTCGGCGCGCTGGGGGAGCGGCGGCTGACCCGCCGCACCGAGGAGTCCGAGGAGTCCGAGGAGTCCGAGGTGCTTCAGGAGGCGGACGCGCCCGTCGTGGTGGAGCGGAAGGTGCGCCGGTAGGACGTTGGGGTCACCCCGATCGCGCTCATCAGGTGCGCCCGCAGCGACTGGGCCGTGCCGAAGCCCGCGTCCCGCGCCACCCGGTCGACGGGCAGGCCCGTGGACTCCAGGAGGTGCCGGGCGCGCTCGACGCGCTGCTGGGTGAGCCACTGGCCGGGGCTGACGCCGACCTCGTCACGGAAGCGGCGGGTGAACGTCCGTACGCTCATCGCCTCCTTCTCGGCCAGGTCCCGCAGCTGGATCGGCTCGTGGAGGTGGGCCAGCGCCCAGGCCCGCGCGGCGGTCGTGGTGTGGGTGCCGGACTCCGGCAGGGGCCGCTCGATGTACTGGGCCTGGCCGCCGTCCCGGTGCGGCGGTACGACCGTCCTGCGGGCGACGTCGTTGGCGACCGCCGTGCCGTGGTCGCGGCGCACGATGTGCAGGCACAGGTCGATCCCGGCGGCCACGCCCGCCGAGGTGAGGACGTCGCCGTCGTCGACGAACAGGACGTCGGCGTCGACCCGTACGCGCGGGAACAGGCGCTGGAAGTGCTCGGCGGACGACCAGTGGGTGGTGGCGGGGCGCCCGTCGAGGAAACCGGCGGCGGCGAGCACGTACCCGCCGGTGCAGATGGACACGAGCCGGGTGCCGGGCCGGATGTGGGCGAGGGCGGCGGCCAGCTCGTCGGTGAGCCGGCCCTCGTCGTAGACCGGGCCGAGTTCGTACGAGGCGGGCACGACGACCGTGTCGGCGGTGGCGAGGGCCTCCGGGCCGTGCTCGACGTGCACGGAGAAGTCCGCGTCGGTGGGGACGGGCCCGGCGACCGGGGCGCAGGTGACGATCTCGTAGAGCAGCCGCCCCTCGGCGTCGCGGGCGCGGCCGAAGATGCGGTGCGGGATGCCCAGTTCGAAGGGGAGGAGGCCGGGCAGCGCGAGGACGGCGACGCGGTGGGGCGTGGGCACGGGCGGTGCTCCCTCCGAAAATGAGTGGTGGTGTAGACCAGCTGGCTGGTAGCTCTTCGTCTCCGTGACGGACAACACGTACAAGTCTGAGGCCGCCGAACGGATTCCCGCCCCGCCGGAACCGCCCGCCGAGCCGCCCGCACTGTGGAACCGTAACTTCCGGCTCTTCTTCGTCGCCCGCGCGGTCGCCGTCTTCGGCGAGGGCATGGTCCCGGTCGCCTTCGCCGCCGGACTCCTCGGCGCCGGGCATCCCGGCTCCACCGTCGGCTACGCCCTCGGCGGCTGGACGGCCGCCTTCGCGCTCTTCGTCCTCTTCGGCGGCGTCCTCGCCGACCGGTTCACCGCCCGCCGCATGATGATCCTCGCCGACCTGCTGCGGCTGCCGGGAGCCGCCGTCCTCGCCGTCTCCTTCACCCTCGGCAGCCCGCCCCTGTGGGCCGTCTACACCCTCTC
Organism: Streptomyces exfoliatus; assembly: GCF_000725545.1. Taxonomy (GTDB): domain Bacteria; phylum Actinomycetota; class Actinomycetes; order Streptomycetales; family Streptomycetaceae; genus Streptomyces; species Streptomyces exfoliatus. The sequence continues at coordinate 158,858 of NZ_KL647056.1, forward strand.
CCTCCTCAGCGGCATGGGCGCCGCCCTCTTCCAGCCCGGCGTCGCCTCCACGATCCCCCGCATCGCCTCCGACGTGCAGCGCGCCAACGCCGTCCTGCGGGTCGCCGAGGCCCTGATGACCATGGCGGGCCCGGCCGCCGCCGGCCTCCTCGTCGCCCTGTGGGACGCGGGCGCCGCGTTCGCCGTCAACGGCGCCACCTTCGCCGTCAGCGCCCTCTGCCTCGCCCTCATGCGGATCGCCCCGATCCCCTCCGACTCCTTGCGGAGCGACTCCCTCGGCGCCGAACTCGTGGGCGGCTGGCACGAGTTCAAGGCCCGGAGCTGGCTCTGGGGAGTCATCGCCATCTGGACGGTGTACGGACTGACCGTCGCGGGCCCCATGGTGCCGCTCACCGCGAGCCTCGTCACCGAGGACCACGGCTCCGCCGCGTACGGCGTCCTCATGGCCGTCAACGGCGTCGGCAGCGCCGTCGGCGGCCTGCTCGCGCTCCGGCTGCGCCCGCGGGCCCCGCTCGCGGCGGGCGCGGTGGCGCTCCTCGGGCTCCCCGTGAACCTCGCCCTGCTCGGCCTCGCCGCGCCCGTGCCCCTGCTCGCCGCCGGCCAGTTCATCGGCGGGACGGCCTTCGCCTTCTGGCTGGTGATGTGGTCGACGGCCGTCCAGACGCACGTACCGCAGGAGGCCCTGAACCGGATGCACGCGTACGACGTGGCCGGCTCGCTCCTGATGATGGGCGTCGGCCGCACCCTGTCGGGGCCGGTGGCGGCGGCGGTCGGCACGGAACAGGTGCTGCTCGCGGGGGCGGGCATCGCGGTACTCGTGGTGGGCGCGCTGCTCGCGGTACGCCCGATCAGGACGTTGCCGAGGCTGTAGCGGCCGCGGGCCTGACAGCCGGTGGCCCGATCCTTTGCAAACCTGTCATCCGGGCCAGTCGTCGGGCCGGGCGGGAGGCGGGAGGCTCGGTGGCATGGCCCAGACAACCGAGAAGCCCGTCGAACCGTCCGACGGCCAGGCGCCCCCACACCTCCTCCGCACGCCCCGCACCCCGCGTATCCACCGCGCCTGGTTCGTCGCGGCGGTCACCTTCGTCACGATCATCGGCGCCGCGGCCTTCGCGTCCCTGCCGGGCCTGCTGATCGAGCCGCTGCACGAGGAGTTCGACTGGTCGCGGGGCACCATCGGCTTCGCCGTCTCGGTGAACCTGGCCCTCTACGGCCTGACCGCCCCCTTCGCCGCCGCCCTCATGGACCGGTTCGGCATCCGCCGGATCGTCGCGGCGGCCCTGACGGTGATCGCCCTCGGCTCGGTCCTCACCGTGTGGATGACGGCCCCCTGGCAGCTGGTCCTCTTCTGGGGCGTCCTCGTCGGCCTGGGCAGCGGCTCCATGGCGCTCGCCTTCGCCGCGACCGTCACCAACCGCTGGTTCGTGGCCCGCAGGGGCCTGGTGACCGGCATCCTCACCGCGGCCGGCGCGTCGGGCCAGCTGGTCTTCCTCCCCCTCCTCTCCTGGCTGGTCGAACACCACGGCTGGCGCCCGGCGGCCGTCACCGTCTCGCTCGCCGCCCTCGCGGTCGTGCCCTTCGTGTGGCTGCTGCTCCGGGACCACCCGGCGGACGTCGGCCTCGCCCCGTACGGCGGTGAGTACGCCGACAAGCCCGCCCCGGTGACGGGCGCGGCCCGCCGCGCGGTCACCGTCCTGTTCAAGGCGGCCCGCACCGGCCCGTTCTGGCTCCTCGCGGGCACGTTCGCGATCTGCGGTGCGTCGACGAACGGCCTGGTCAAGACGCACTTCGTGCCGGCCGCCCACGACCACGGGATGCCGGTGACGGCGGCGGCCGGGCTCCTCGCGGTGATCGGCGTCTTCGACGTCGTCGGCACGATCGCCTCCGGCTGGTTCACGGACCGCTTCGAGGCGCGTCGGCTGCTCGCGGTCTACTACGCGCTCCGCGGGATCTCCCTCCTCTTCCTGCCGATGCTGCTGGCCCCCTCGGTCCACCCCCCGATGCTGTTCTTCATCGTCTTCTACGGCCTGGACTGGGTGGCCACCGTCCCGCCCACGATCGCCCTGTGCCGCGAGCACTACGGCGAGGACTCGGCGATCGTCTTCGGCTGGGTCCTCGCCTCCCACCAGGTGGGCGCGGCGGTGGTCGCCTTCGCGGGCGGCGCGGCCCGGGACGTCTTCGGCTCGTACGACGTCGTCTGGTACGCCTCGGGCGCCCTGTGCGCGGCGGCGGCCCTGATGTCCCTGGTGATCAGACGCCCCCGGACGCAGGGGCTCTCCCTGACCGGAAGCTAGGAGCTGAACCGCCCGAACCGTCCCCGGTGGAAGAGCAGCGGATCGCTGTCCTCCGTCGCGCCGAGGGATTCGACCCGCCCCACCACGATCAGGTGGTCACCGCCCGTGTGCACGGTCGTGATCGTGCAGTCGATCCAGGCGGGCGCCCCCGGCAGGCGGGGGGAGCCGGTCTCCGGGGTCGGGGTCCAGTCCACGCCCGCGAACTTGTCCGCGCCGCTCACCGCGAACGACCGGCACAGTTCGCCCTGGTCGGCGCCGAGGACGTTGACGCAGAAGGTGCCGGCCGCCGCGATCCGCGGCCACGTCGTCGACGTGCGGGCGACCATGAAGGCCACCAGGGGCGGGTCGAGGGAGAGCGAGGCGAAGGACTGGCAGGCGAAGCCCGTCGGGCCGGTCGCGTCGAGGGCGGTCACGATCGTGACGCCGCTCGCGAAGTGGCCGAGGACGCGCCGGAACGCGGCCGGGTCGACGGGTGGTCGCTCGTCCTCCCGTACCGCGCGCAGTACCGGCCGGGGCAGTGGTTCCACGGCCGTCGGCGAACCGGCCGCTCTCAGGTGTCGGACGGCGGTGGCCGCCATCCCCGCGTGTCCCATCACGTCATCCATTGAACCTGACGGGTCGTCAGATAGGAAGCCCTGGGGGCGGTCGACGGCCGAGGTCAGCGCCCCTCGTACCGCGCCTCCCGCCGTTCCACGAAGCTCGCCACCCCCTCCTGCGCGTCCCGCGTCGTCATGTTGAGCTCCTGCGCCACCGCCTCCGCCGCGAAGGCGGTCGCCCGGTCCGTGTCCAGGGACGCGTTCACCAGCTGCTTCGTGAGGGCGAGGGCCCGCGTCGGGCCCTGGGCCAGGCGCTCGGCCCACTCGCGGGCCGTCTTCTCCAGGTCCTCCGCCGGAACGACCCGGTTCACCAGGCCCAGTTCCCGCGCCTCCGCCGCCGACACCCCGTCCCCGAAGAACATCAGCTCCTTCGCCCGCTGCGGCCCGATCAGCCGGGGGAGGAGATACGCCCCGCCCCCGTCCGGGACGAGCCCCCGCCGTACGAACACCTCGACGAACCGCGCCGAGTCCGCCGCGAGCACCAGGTCGCAGGCGAAGGCGAGATGGGCCCCGATCCCCGCCGCCGTCCCGTTCACCGCCGCGATCACCGGCTTCTCGCAGTCCATGACCGCTCCGACGAACCGCTGCGCGCCCAGCCGGATCATCCGGGCCACGTCCCCCGCCACCCGGTCCCCACCTGCCGCGGGCGCACCCCGCAGGTCCGCGCCCGCGCAGAAGCCCCGGCCGGTGGCCGTGACGACGACCGCGCGGACCCCGGGATCGGCGGAGGCCTCGGCGAGGAGGGCGATGATCCGTTCCCGCTGGTCCCAGGTGACCGCGTTCATCGCCTCGGGACGGTTGAGCGTGATCCAGGAGACGCCGTTCCCCACGGCGTGCAGGACCTCGTCCACAGGGGCTCCTCTCGACTATCGGCAGACCGCCAGCGCGTCCAGGGCCACCGCGCCCTGCCCGCGCGGCAGCACCATCAGCGGGTTGATGTCCAGTTCGGCGAGTTCGCCGTCGAGTTCGAGGGCCATCCGCTGCACCCGCAGGACCACTTCGACGAGCGCGTCGACGTCGGCCGGCGGGGCACCCCGTACGCCGTCGAAGAGGGCACGCCCCCGCAGATCGGCGAGCATCGAGCGGGCCTCCTGCTCCCCGAAGGGCGGGACGCGCACGGCCGTGTCGCCGAGGACCTCCACCAGGACCCCGCCCAGACCGACCGTGACCGTAGGCCCGAACAGCTCGTCGCGGGTCACGCCCACCACCATCTCGACCCCGCGCCCGACCATCTGGCAGACGAGGATGCCGTCGAGGTCGATGGACTCGAAGCGGGCGATGTCGGTGAGCTCGCGGTACGCGTCCCGTACCTGGCTGGCGGAGGTCAGTCCGACCTTCACGAGGCCCAGTTCCGTCTTGTGGGCGAGCTGTGCGCCCGAGGCCTTCATCACCACCGGGTAGCCGACGAGCCCGGCGGCGCGGACGGCCGCCGCCGCGCTGGTGACGAGCTGCTCGCGCGGCACCCGTATCCCGTACGCCCGCAGGAGCTGCTTCGCCGCGTGCTCGCTGAGCCGCCGGCCGGGCCGCATGAGGGCCTGGGCCTTGCGGAAGGAGGGGGAGGGGGTGCGGGGCGCCTCGTCGAAGGGGGAGCGGTAGCCGCTGGTGAAGCGGTGGTGGTCGAGATAGGCCTTCACGGCCCCGATGCAGTTGGAGAACGTACGGAAGGTGGCGAGGCGCGAGGAGCCGAGCAGCGTCGTCCGGTAGGCCTCCTCCGTTCCGACGGGGGACCCCCAGACCACGCACACCAGCTTGTCCGTCGCCTCCGCCGCGTCGGCCAGGTCCTGGGCGAGCCGGTCGCTCATGGGCGGGAAGGGGCCGGTGATCGGACAGATCAGCACCCCGACGGAGGGGTCGGCGAGGATCGCGTCGATGATCTTCCGGCCGCGCCAGTCGCCCACGGGGTGTCCGCCGTTGTCGACGGGGTTGGCGACGCTCAGGTACTCCGGTATCCACTGGTGGAGTTCGTCCTGCTTGGCCTGGGGGAGGGTGGGGAGTTCGAGTCCCGCCGCCGTGGCCAGGTCCGCGAAGTGGGCGCCCGTACCGCCGGAGATCGAGTAGACGACGACGCCGTCGGCGACCGGCCGGCGGGCGCGGGCGAGGAGGGTCGCGGTGTCCTGGAGCTGGTCGAGCCCGTCGACCCTGATCACCCCGTACTGGCGCATGGCCGCGTCGACGACCTGGTCGGCGCCGGTGAGCTTGCCGGTGTGGGAGGCGGCGGTACGCGCTCCGGTCTCGGTGCGGCCGACCTTCACGGCGACGACGGGGACGCCCTGGCGGGCGGCCCGGTCGGCGGCGAGGAGGAAGGAGCGGCCGTCCTTGAGTCCTTCGACGTAACAGGCGATGGCGCCGACCTCGGGCCGTCCGGCGAAGTACGAGATGAAGTCGGAGGTCTCCAGGTCGGCCTCGTTGCCGGTGGGCGCCCAGTGGGACAGGCGGACGCCCAGCTCCTGGAGGGTGAAGACGGGCCGCCCCTGGTGGCCGGACTGGGTGATGAGCGCGACGGCGGGCCCTTCGAGGTCCTCGCGGAAGCGTTCGAAGGCGTTGAGGTTGGTGTTGGGGCCGAGGAGCCGGAGCCCGGACTGGCGTACGGCGGCGGCGAGACGTTCCTGCGCGGCGGCGCCGGCCTCGCCGGTCTCGGCGAAGCCGGAGGCGAAGGCGACCGCGAACCGGACTTTGGCGGCGGCCAACTCCTCGATGACCGGCAGCGGGTCGGCGACGAGGAGGACGGCGAGGTCGACGGGTTCGGTGAGGGCGCCGACGGACGGGACGCAGTCGATCCCGAACACGCTGGTACGGGTCGGGTGCACGGGCACGATCCGGGCCCCGACCCGCTCGGCCCAGGCGAGCAGCTGCCGGGTGATGCCGGTGTTGGGCCGCCCCTCGGTGTCGGAGGCGCCGACGACGGCGACGGACTCGGGCCGGAAGAACCGGTCGAGGTCGGGTACGGGCGCGTACAGCGGGCGCCCGCTGACGTCCTGGTCGCCGGGGGCGGCGGTGACGCCGTGCACGACGACCGGGGGTGCCTCGCCGCAGGCGACCACGCGGGCGCGGAGACCGGTGGTGAACGTGCCGTGAGTCGATCCAAGCATGTGTTCCGCCCGCCCTTCACCCATCCGTATACAGCTGACGCCCAGTCAGATTACAGAACTGACGGCCAGTCAGGAATGGGTGCGCGGCGGTCCGTGCCAGAACGGATCCTTCGGGCAGCGGCGGAACGATCCCCGACCTCGTACAACCATTCGAGGGGGAGGCGTGTCTCACCTCTCGGACGACATGCCCCAAACGTCCGACGACCACCACCCAGGGAGATCACGTGACCCGCTCCACCCGCACCCGGGGGCGCCGCCGCGCCCTCGGCACCGCCCTGGCCGTCCTCGCCTCCTCCGCCGCCCTCGCGGCGGTCACGGGGACCCCTGCCCAGGCCGCCGGGGACGCGCCGAAGCCCCGGGTGGTCTTCACCGAGTACACGTACGTCGACGGCGTCCGTACCCCAGGCACCATCGTCACGGTCAACACCGACGGCACCGACCGGCGTGTGCTCGTGCCCACCGGCGGGGGTCTGACGACCACGGCCGCGATCTCCGGCGTCGCCTTCTCGCCCGACGGTCTGCGCATGGCCTTCCTCACCAGCGCCAGCGCCCTCTGGGTCGCGGACGCCGACGGCAGGAACGCCCGCGTGGTCCGCAAAACCCTCATAGAACCCGATGTCCGGCCCGACAGCCTCGACTGGACCGCCGACGGCCGGCAGGTCGTCGTGAGCTACGTGCCCAGGCCCGGGAGCGACGACAGCATCCACGACCATCTCTCCGTCTATCGCGTCGACATCGCCAGCGGCGACGTCCACAGCGCCCTCCCCGACAGCGGGGTCAGTCAGGCGGACGTGGCCTGGGACGGGAAGATCACCTTCGTGAAGGGCTTTAGGAGCGACTCCAAGGTCTACCTCTGGGACCCGCGCGTCGGCGGCGAGCCGAAGCTCATCGCCCCGGGCGTGAACCCGAGGTTCTCGCCGGACGGCGAGCGGATCTCCTTCGCGGGCGGCGCCGAGGGGTGGGAACCGCGCGCCCACGTCCTCGACACCGGCAGTGAGTACGAGCTGACCCCGGGCGAGGGCGGGTGGTTCGGCGCCGAGTGGTCCCCGGACGGCAGTCAGATCGCCTACACCGCCGGCGGGGCAGTCGTCAGGAGCGCGAGCACGCCCGACGGCGCCCGCACGGTCCTCTCGGCGCCCGGCACCTACGTCGACGACATCTCCTGGATCGCCCCGCGCGGCTGGAGCCCCCGGGGCACCTTCCGCCACGACTTCACCGGCGACGGCCGCCCCGACGTCCTCGCCCAGGACGCCGCCGGTGCCCTCTGGCGCTACGACGGGAACGGCGCGGGCGGCCTGAAGGCCCGGGTCAAGATCGGGTGGGGCTGGACCGGGTACCGCTTCACGGTGGCCGGCGACCTCAGTGCTGACGGCATCCCCGACGTCGTCGCCCAGGACACCGCGGGCAATCTCTGGCGGGTCGACGGGAACGGGGCCGGCGGCCTCCGGCCGAAGGTGAAGATCGGCTGGGGCTGGCAGGGGCTGAAGCTCTCCGGCGTCGGCGACCTCGACACCGGCGCCCTCCCGGCCGACGGCTTCTCGGACCTCCTCGCCATCGACGGCAAGGGCGACCTGTGGCTGTACGGCGGGGACGGTCGCGGTGGCCTCAAGCCGCGCGTCAACCACGGCATCTCCTACGGGGGCTACCGGGTGACCGGCGTGGGCGCCCTCTCCGGGACCGGCGACCAGTCCTACCTCGGGCAGAAGTACGACGGTGAGCTGCGCCGCTACGACAACGTCGAGGGAGTCACGAAGATCGGCTGGGGCTGGAAGGACCTGACCCTGACCGGCGTCGGCGACCTGACCGGCGACGGGGTTCCCGACGTGCTCGCCCGCGACACCTCCGGTGTCCTGTGGCGGTACGACGGTGACGGCGCGGGCGGCCTGAAGACGCGCGTGAAGATCGGCTGGGGCTGGAACGGCCTCTCCACGTTCTGATCCCGTTCCCCCCGGGATCAGCAGGCGCCCCGCTCCCATTCCCCTGGGGGGCGGGGCGCCGTCGTCAGCCGCGGGACGCGATCGCGCTCGGCCTCGCCGCCGACTTCGCCGCCGTCCGTTCGGCCCTCGCGACCCGGCGCGCGATCTTCTCCGCGTCGATCGCCAGTTCCCGCAGCATCCCGCTGATCGGGTTCGTGAACCCCGTGAAGTACAGCCCGGGCGCCTCGCGCGGGCAGCGCGCGCCGTGCGCCACCGGGCGTCCGTGCTCGTCGAGCACGCCGTCCAGGTGCCCGAGCAGCGGTTCCAGGGCCCGCCGGTAACCGGTGGCGGCGATGACGGCCTCCGGGGCGATGCGGGTGCCGTCCGCGAGGAGCACCTCGTCGCCCTCGAAGCCCTCGACGGCGGCCACGATCTCGACCTTCCCGGCCCGCACCGCGTCGATCAGGCCCACGTCCTGCACCGGGACCGCGCCTTCGCGCTGGCGCGTGGCGATACCCGTGTCCGGGCGGGGCAGCCCGTACGCCGTCAGGTCCGGCGTGGCGAACCTGGCGAGGAGCGCGCCGAGGCGGTCCACCAGACGGGCCGGCAGCCGCCTGATCAGGATGCCGGAGCGCTGGGCGGGCCAGCCGGCCGTCGTGCGCTTCACGATGTGCGGGACCGTCCGCACCGCGAGCCGGACCCGCTTCGCGCCCCCTTCGGCGAGGTCGGCGGCGATCTCGGCGCCGGTGTTGCCGATGCCGACGACGAGGACGTCCTTCCCGGCGTACGGCTGCGGGTTGCGGTAGGACCGGGCGTGGTTCAGCTCGCCCCGGTAGGCGTCGCGGCCCGGCCAGTCGGGCAGGCGCGGGGTGTGGTTGTAGCCGGTGGCCACGACGACCGCGCTCGCGACGAGCCGCCGGCCGCCGGTCGCGTGCAGGACCCACTCCGTGCCCGTCCGCTCGACGCGGTGGACCTCGACGCCCGTCACGACGTCGAGTTCGTGTTCCTCGGCGTACTTCTCCAGGTACCGCACCACGTCGGCGCGGGCGACCCAGCGCCCGAAGGAGCGGGGTATCCGCAGTCCCGGGAGGGCGGAGAGGCGGCGGGTGGTGTGCAGCCGGAGCCGGTCGTAGTGGGTGCGCCAGGAGGCGCCGACGGCGTCGGACTTCTCCAGGACGACGGCCCGGACGCCGCGCCCGCGCAGGGCGGCGGCGACGGCGAGCCCGCCGGGGCCGCCGCCGATGACGTACACGGGGTGGAGGGTGGGTTGCTGGGGGGTGGTGGCCATGAATGCTGAGCGTAATGACGTGTACACGTAGTGGGTCTCGACCGAGAGGGATTTCGGTTGCGAATCGGTCACGCGTGCCCGATCTCCGCGTACCAGCCCCTTGCGCGGGGGCGGGGGGTGCGCTGAACTGACGTACCGTCAGATCCGACCCGGTCCGTCGAGGGGACGCGCATGCAGACCATCTGGCTCACCGGCGCCGAATGGCTCGCCGTCCTCCGCATCGGCCTCGGCCTGTGGTGGCTGGAGAGCTGGCGCCACAAGGACAGGAAGGGCTGGTTCGAACGCGGCACCGGCATCGCCTGGGCCGCCGACGTCGCCGCCAAGCACCGGTGGCCCCAGGTCGGGAAGGGCTTCGAGACCGTCGTCGCGCCCCGCCCCAAGCTCATGGCGTACGTCGTCGTCTACGCCGAACTCGCGATCGGCCTCGGCCTGGTCGCCGGCTTCCTCACCCCCGTCGCCCTCGCCGGCGGCCTCCTCCTCAACCTCCTCTACCTCGTCCTGATGATCCACGACTGGGCCGAGCAGGGGCAGAACGCGATGATGGCGCTGATCTCCCTCGTCGCGCTCCTCGCCATGTCCTGGCAGACCTGGTCCCTCGACTCGGCGATCGGACTCTTCTGATGACGGCGACGGACCGTGGCGACCGGTCGGTTCCGACGACGGCGACCGGACCGCTCCGATGACGGCCGCCGACCCCGACATCGACGCCTTCACGCGCCCGTACTGGGACGCCGCAGCCGAAGGACAACTGCTCCTGCGTCACTGCGCGACCTGCGACAGGACCCACCACTACCCGCGCGAGTTCTGCCCGCACTGCTGGAGCGAGGACGTCCGCTGGGAGCGGGCGAGCGGCCGGGCCACCCTCTACACCTGGTCGGTCGTCCACCGGAACGACCTCCCGCCCTTCGGCGAACGCGTCCCGTACGTCGCCGCCGTCGTCGACCTGGCCGAGGGCCCGCGCATGATGACCGAGGTCGTGGGCGTGCCGGAGGGTGACCTCCGGATCGGAATGGAACTGGAGGTCGCCTTCCGGGCGGAGGGGAAGGTCACGGTCCCGGTCTTCGGCCGCCCGCGCTCAGATGGCTGAGATGTTCCGCCAGAGGTGCGCGCGGTCGCTCGGGTTGCAGGTGTACGTCATCGCGAACGGCGGTCCGGTGATCAGGCAGTAGCCGCTGTTCACGTTCTTGATGGTCCGCCCGGCGGACGTCGACGTGCCGATCTTCCACGACTGGACACTGGACCCGTTGCAGGCGGCGACGGTGACGGTGGAGCTCGACGGCTGCAGGCACTTCCCGGAGATCTTGCTGATGAGGCGGAAGGTGCCGTTCGCGCCGGGGGAGTAGGTCCAGGAGTAGGCGAGGTAGCCGCCGTTGGTGGGCTTGGAACCGCACGCGTAGGTGTCGACGAGCACGGCGTAGCCCGCGTCGTTCTCCGCCAGGCACTCGCCGTTGGAGACGTTCTCCAGGGAGTACGTCCCCGAGGGCGCCGAGCCGCCGGAGGAGGGCGGCGGAGTCGTGGGCCGCTGGGTCGTCGGCTGGGGTGCGGGAGGGGCCGTCGTGCCGCCGCCGGAGGGGGCTGTGGTGGTCGAACCGCCGCCGGAACCACTGCCGGAGCCGCTGCCCGACCCGCTGCCGGAACCACTCCCGGAACCACTCCCCGAGGCGCTGCCGGACCCGCTGCCGGACCCGCCCCCCGCCCCGCCGGGCACGGTGCCGGTGCCGCCGGCGCCACCACCGGCGCCACCACCGGCGCCACCACCGGCGCCACCACCGCCGTCGGCGGGCGGGGGCGGTGCGCCCGGGGAGGAGCCCGGCGGCTTGGACGACGGGGACTTGGGGCCGCCCGGGGTCTGCGAGGACGGCGAACCGGACGCGCCCGCCGACGGTACGTTCGCCGGCTGCGAGGCCACCGTGGACGGGGGTGCGGCGGACGACCCCGGGCCCGCGCCGAGCCGGCCGATCTCGTACGGGCCGAGGGCGACGGTCAGGGTGGTGCCGGTCGCCACGACGACGGGCACGGCGAGCATGACGAAACGGTTCCGCCGCCCCTCCCGCTTGCCGGGCGCCGCCTGCCCCGTGACGGCCAGGGGGTCGGGCGAGGCGGTCGCGGGCTCCCGGCCGCCCTGCGGGGTGAGGGAGGCCGTCGCCACGTCCTGCGCGGGCTCGGTCTTCTCCAGCTCGGCGAGCTGCTCGGCCGTGGGCGCCCCGGCCGCGAACGTCGCCCGCTCGCCGATTCGCTCGGTGACCTTCGCCGGCCAGACGGCCCCGGCCGCGCGCTCCTCGGTGAGTCCGACCAGCTCGTCGGCGGTCGGACGATCCGCGGGATCCTTGGCGAAACACTTCTGTACGAGCTCCGCGAGCTCGGGATCGGCCTCGGTGAGGCGCCCGAAGTCAGGCTCGCCGTGGACGACCCGGTAGAGGAGGTCGGGACCGGAGCCGTCGCCGAACGGAGGCCGGCCGTTCGCCGCGTAGAGGAGCAGGCTGCCGAGGGCGAAGACGTCGGCGGCACCGGTCAGTTGCCGCTCGGCGACGGCCTGCTCGGGGGCCATGTAGGCCGGGGTGCCGATGACCATGCCGGTCCTGGTCAGACGGCTCTGGTCGGCGGCGCGGGCCACGCCGAAGTCGATGAGGGAGAGACCGGAGGAGGTCAGCATGACGTTGGACGGCTTGAGGTCACGGTGCACCATGTCGGCGCCGTGCACCACGCGCAGCCCGGCCGCCGCCTCGCGCAGGAGCCGCCACAGGGCCTCGCCGGTCAGCGGACCGCCGTTCAGCCGGATGGCCTCGCTGAGCGTGATGCCCGGTATGAACTCGGTGGCGAACCAGGGCGGCTTGGCCGTGCGGTCGCTGGCGAGGAGCTTGGTGTTGGCCCCGCCGGGCAGCCGGGCGAGGTTGTCGAGCTCGTGCCCGAAGTGACTCAGGAAGTCGGCGTCCTCGGCGAGCACGGGCAGCACCCGCTTCACCGCCGCGAACTTCCCGGGCACGGCGCCGAGATAGACCCGCCCCATGCCGCCGGACCCGAGCACGCCGAGCAGTCTGAACGCACCGATCTGCCGGGGGTCACCCGACTCGAGCGGCATCGCCCCGCTGCCGCTCAGACTTTCCAGACTGGAATTGTTTTCCGGTTCCCCCTGCATGGCCGACACAGTAGCGGAGGGGATGAACGATCTGAATGGCGGCCAAGTGCGCTGTGCTAAGGCCCGGTTGGAGCGAGGCGCGTGGGGTGGGGCGGCTACGCGGGTGTCGGGTGCGGCCGCCCTCTTTCCGAGTGTGGCGGCCGGGGGCGTGGCCACGCGGTAGCCCCGGGCAGCGGTCGGGGGCGTGGCCACGCGGTAGCCCCACCCACCGGCGTCAGGCGCACGCGCAGCCCCCGCCGCTGCCCGGGGCTTCGCGTGACCCGGTCCCACCCGCACTCGCTCGACACCGCCACCCACCGCACCTCGGAGACCTTCCGCACAACCATTCGCCCCCTCCGAAGGTCAAAGACGCGAACTACCGAACCAAATCGGAAGAATTCCTGGGGGGATTCGTGGCACATACGCGTGCGGCTCTGGCGATCGCGACGGTACTGGCCGTCGGTGTGGCCCCTGCGGTACTGGGAGGCACGGCGACCGCTGCCGTGTCTCTGAGCGCCGGGGCGGCGACCGCGAGCACGACCGGAACCGTTGTCCAGGAAGGCGGCCCGCTCGTCGTGCCCTCCGGCGAGGAGGGAGCGGTGACGACCCGGATCACGGTCACGCTCCCCACGGGCCATACGGGCCCCGTCAAGGCGCGGCTGCTCCTGCCGACGCCGACATGGGAGCTTCCCGACTTCGACACACCGGCCTACGAACCCGTCACCCCGACCTGCTCCGTCAACGGCGGTGCCTTCTGGTCCTGTCCGTGGGACAGCCCGGGCAACGAGGTCCGGTTCGCGGCCGTCGAGGCCGCGACGACCATCACCTACGACGTCCGGGTCGACGCCGACAGCCGTGCCGCCGTGATGGGAAACCTGACGGCCACCTTCGAAGTGACCGACGGGGCCGGGACCGTCATCGGGAGCGGACCCGTCACCTTCCAGTTCGTCAAGGGCACCCCCGAGAACTACCGGCGGACCACGGTCCTCGCCCGCGACAAGGCCGGCGTGCTCTGGCAGTACCCCAGCTCGGGCCGTGACGACAAGCCGCTCAGGGCGCGCCAGCGCATCGGCGGCGGCTGGAACATCTACACCTCGATCACGTCCCTCACCTACCGGACGGCAGCGGGCGAGGGGAACCTCGTCGCCCGAGACAAGGCCGGTGTCCTCTGGTACTACCAGGGCTCCGGAGACCCGGCCGCCCCATTCAAGCCGCGCGTGCGGGTGGGCGGCGGCTGGAACACGTACACCGCGATCACCGGACGCAACGGCGGTCTCGTGGCCCGGGACAGGGACGGAGTGCTCTGGGACTACTGGCCGACCCACGCGGAGAACAGCTCCGAGATCTTCGCACCGCGCCGACGGGTGGGCGGCGGCTGGAACCAGTACACCGCCCTCGCGGGCCAGGGCAGTGGCTACAACGCCGTGGCGCGTGACGCGGGCGGCGTGCTCTGGTCGTACGGGTACGCGTTCGAGAACGGCACGGGGCCGTACTCGCCGCGCGGGAGGGTCGGCGGCGGCTGGAACGCCTACAACACCATCGCCTGGGCTCAGAACCTCAACAGCACCGGCCACGCCGACGACCTCCTCGCCCGGGACAAGACAGGCCACCTCTGGCTCTACGAAACCGTGGACACCAACACGGGCCGGGTCCCGCTCCCGACGCGCAAGGAGATCGGCTGGGGCTGGGACATCTACGACGCCATCCTCTGACCCGGTCCGACAAGCAACTCTCAGGAAGAAGACCGAACGTGAAGCGCACGCGCACACGCATACGCACGCGCATGGCTCTGGTCATCGCGACCGCTCTGGCAGCCGGTGTCGCCCCCGCCGCCCTGGGAGGGGCGACGGCCCTCGCCGAGACTCCCCAGGCCGCCGGCCCGGCGAGCACGAGCACGGGCACGGGCACGCCCGGAACCGTCGTCCAGGAGGGCGGCCCGCTGGTCGTGCCCTCGGGCGAGGAGGTGGTGACCACTCGGGTCACCGTCACTCTCCCGGCGGACGCGAGCGGCCCCGTGAAGGCGCGGCTTCTCCTGCCGATCACCTATGAGTTCGCGGGTGACGCGTGGGACTTCCAGGACGACATCAAGGCGACCTGCTCGGTCAACGGCGGTGCCTACCAGCCCTGCCCCTGGCTGCAGCCGGTCGAAGGGGTCAACCAGGGCCCGTACGTGGCCACGATGCCCGTCACCGAGGCCGCGACCACCCTCACCTACGACATCCGCATCGAGTCGGGCATCGGCGCACGCCGGCACGGTGACGTCAACGGCACCCTCGAAGTGGGCGCGGGCGGGGCCCCCGACCTCGCGAGCGGGCCCGTGGTCTTCCAGTTCGCCCGGAACACCCCGGCGGCCAACCTGCGGACGACCGTCCTCGCCCGTGACAAGGCGGGCGTGCTCTGGCAGTACGAGAGCACCGGCCTCCACGAGAAGCCGCTCAAGGCGCGCGAGCGCATCGGCGGCGGCTGGAACATCTACACGTCGATCACTCCCCTCGGAGAGCGGACGGCGGCGGGCGAGGGCAGCCTCGTCGCCCGGGACAAGTACGGGGTCCTCTGGCACTACCAGGGCTCCGGAAACCCGGACGCCCCCTTCAAGCCGCGCGTGCGGGTCGGTGGCGGCTGGAACACGTACACCGCGATCAGCCCCCGGGGTTGGAATGGCCTCATGGCCCGGGACAGGGACGGGGTCCTCTGGCGCTACCGTCCGAGCTACGTGTCCCCTTCAGCGCCCTTCCAGCAGCGCGAGCGCATCGGCGGCGGCTGGAACGCGTACAGCGCCATAGTGGGCCGGACCCTCGGCGACGGCGTCGTGACGCGCGACACGGCCGGAGTGCTCTGGTCGCACGATCCCTCCTGGCAGGGCTCGGGCTTCATGCCGAGGGTGCGCCTGGGCGGTGGCTGGAACGCCTACGACCGCATCGCCTACGCCCGGAACCTCGCCGGCTCCCGCTACGGCGACTACCTCGCCCGCGACAAGGAAGGCCGTCTCTGGTTCTACGAAGGCCTCACCCGCAGCGGCAACCTCGTCCCGTCGCCGACCCGCAGGCAGATCGGCTGGGGCTGGGGGATCTACGACGCCATCCTCTGAGCGGTCCTAGCCCAGCGCCGTCAGGATGTGCGGCGCCGCCTCCGCCAGGGTCGGGAAGTGGCGGTGCGCGTCGGGGTGCGCGGCCGGGGTGTTGACCGTCCATACGGTCATCCCGGCCGCCAGACCCGAACGGACCCCCGACGGCGCGTCCTCGATCACCAGACACTCCGCCGGGTCCGCGCCGAGCTTCTCGGCGGCGGTCAGGTACGGGACGGGCGACGGCTTGCCCTCCGCCACCGAGGCCGCGTCGATGACGAGCGCGGGCATCGGAAGCCCGGTCCGATCGAACCGGCCCCGGACCCGGTGCTCGTAGTTCGACGTGACCAGCGCCCACCGGTCGGCGGGCAGGGCGGTCAGCAGCTCGACGGCGCCCTCGAAGGGCGCGTACGTACCCGTACGGACGTCCTCGTCCTCCAGCGCGTGCAGGAGGGCGAGGCACTCGTCCGGGTCCGCGCCCGGCACGACGGCCGCGAACGTCTCCACGGGCCGCGTCCGCAGCGCGACGGCGTACACCTCGTCCCCGTCGAGCCCGTACCGCGCGGCCCACTCGTGCCAGACGCGCCGCTGGTTGGCGACGGCGTCCATGAGGGTGCCGTCGACGTCGAAGAGGACGAAGTCCTTGCTGGTCACGCGCCCGATGCTACGTCCACGAACGCGGCCCACGCCGTCGGGGTTCTTGGATGGCGGTGGGGTGCGCGGCGACCCCGCCGCCCTCGCCACTGCTGTAGCCGCTCTTGAACCAGGCCAGAAAGGACCGGTGCGTCGGCAAGACGGTCTGGGCGACCGTCCCGCTGACGTGTCAGAACGCGGTGCCGCCCAGGTAGGCGTAGCTGTAGACGTCACTGCGGGGGGCGAAGGGGACCTTCCAGTCGCCGGTGCCCTTGTAGAAGTACGGGGTGCCGTGCGCGGCGGTGACGCCCAGCAGGTCGGGGCGCCCGTCGCGGTCCGCGTCGCCGAAGCCGACGATGTCGCTGTAGGTGTTCCAGCCGCCGCCGATCCTGGTGCGCGGGGCGAAGGTGCCGTTGCCGTTGCCGAGGTAGAGCCAGAGGACGCCTGCGGTGTCGCGGGCGACGAGGTCGCCGGCCGCGCCGCCGCCGATGTCGCCGGTGGCGACGATCTTGTTGTAGATGCCCCAGCCATGGCCGGTCTTGACGCGCGGTGCGAAGGGGGCGGAGGCGTTCCCTGTGCCCTTGTAGAGCCAGAGGTCCCCGGCCTTGTCGGTGGCGACGAGGTCGGCGCGGCCGTCGCCGTTCAGGTCGCTGCCGCCGGTGATCTTGTTGTAGATCTGCCAGCCGCCGCCGACCCTCACCCGGGGGGCGAGGGCCCGGCCGGTGCCCTGGTGGAGCCAGAGGACGCCGTTCGTGTCACGGGCGACGATGTCGGAGGGGGCGGCGCCGGCCACGTCGCCGGGGGAGAGGAGCGCGTCGTAGATGTCCCAGCCGGTGCCGAGCGGCTCGGCCGGGTTGACGGGCCACGATCCGAGGGGCGTGCTCGTGTTGTAGAGGGACAGGTGGCCGGAGGGCTCTCGTATGAGGAGGTCCGGGGTGCCGTTGTCGTTGAAGTCGTGCGGGACGGTCTTGCGGACGACCTTGAAGGCGCCGGTCTTTTCCACGGCGGGCCCGATGCCGTCGCGCGGCTCGGCTGTGAGGCGCCAGGTGTAGTCGCCGTTGGGGGCGGGGACGGCGTCGTTGTTCAGGTCGTTGGCGTTCATCCAGTTCTTGGCGTACACGCCGTCCCACTTGAAGCCGACGACGCCCCCGGCGTAGTGGGAGATACTCGGCTTCCACGTCTTCTTCGTCGCGGTGTGGACCAGCTCGACGCGCACCCTCGTGCTGCTTCTGCTGAGCGTCCAGTTCAGCCCGAGCGGGAGGGCCGCGCGGTCGAGGTCGATCGTCTCGGGGACGTCGTGACGGAGCAGTTCCAGCGTGGTGGGCTGGCCGGTCGACGCCACGAGGGTGACGACGGGCCGGGCGCCGTCGGCGCCGGGCGAGACCCGGTAGAGGCCCTCGCCCTGGTCGAGCGTCCCGCCCCGTGCCAGCTGGGTTCCGTCGGCGCCGGGGGTGGCGCTCGTCGTGTGCTCCAGGAGCTTGGCCGTCTCGCCGGTCGTCAGGGAGCGGGCGTACAGCGCGCGCAGGGCGTCCGGGGGCGCGGTGAGGTAGGGGGCCGGCCGCCTGTACGTCAGCCAGTCGCCCACCAGTTGGATGCTGAGGTCGTCCTGGACTCCCAGGTCGTGACGTACCGACTCGCCGGTGTCCCGGCGGGTCACCGTCACCCTCGCGGTGGAGTCGGCGGGCTGCTCCAACCAGGCGATGTGGGTCGCCGAAAGGGCGGTGCCCAGCGTGACGTCGGGCGTCTCGTACTCCTCGATGACCGCGTGGGCCGTGAGGTCCACGACGGCCGCGAAGCTCCGCTTCACGCCGTCGACCGTGCCCCAATACCGGACCACGGCGTCGGCGGGCGAGTCCACGTTTATGCTGATGATCTCGGCGTCCGTGGGGAGGCCGGTCACGGTGTCGTCGACCAGGGAACCCGCCGGCTTGCCGACGACGTGGAGCTCGGTGCCGCCGGTCGCGTTGGGCTTCTTCATGAGGAGACGGCTGCCGGCGTACCCCGCGAAGGTGTAGCTGTCGCCGAGTGGCGTGACGTCGATCTCCAGCAGGTCGCCCCCCGAGCCCATGTCGTACAGCCGGAAGACGCCGTTCTCGCGGCCCGAGGTCACGATGTCCGTCCGCCGGGCCGTCGTGTAGCCCGGGCCGGGTAGGAGGGTCGAGACCCCGTCCGCGTACCGCGTCCACCGATACGTGAGCTGAGTGCCCCTCTGGGCGCTCAGGAACCCCGTGGGGCCGGAGCCGACCACCCAGGCGTCGACCGGGAACGGGACGACGTCCTGCTGGGTCGTCTGCGCGGCGGCCGTCATGGCCCCCGGCGCCGCCACGGCCGGGACGGCCATCAGGGGTCCCGCCACGAGGGCGAGCGCGACCATGACCGCTGTGGTGAGCTGCCGTCGGGGCGTACGTGCGTGGGTCAAGGTCGCGCTCCTTTTCAGGGGGATTGCCGTGGGGGGATCAGACGGGGATCAGAACAGGTCCTTGTACGAGCCGGTCAGCGGCGGCGCGGCGTAGAGCCAGGACCGGGCGGCGAAAGGCACCTTCCAGTCGCCCGTGCCCGAGTACAGGGCGAGTTCGTCGCTCCTGCCGTCCGGGCCGTGCGCGAGGAGGTCCGCGCGGCCGTCGCGGTCGGCGTCGCCGATGGCGATGATCTCGTCGTAGGTGTTCCAGCCGCCGCCTATCTTGGTGCGCGCGGCGAAGGTGCCGTCGCCGTTGCCGAGGTAGAGCCAGAGGTCACCCGCGGTGTCGCGGGCGACGAGGTCGCCGGCCGCGGCGCCGCCGATGTTGCCGGTGGCGACGATCTTGTTGTAGATGCCCCAGCCGTAGCCGATCTTGACGCGCGGCGCGAAGGGCGCGGTGGCGGAGCCGGTGCCCTTGTAGAGCCACAGGTCGCCGACCGTGTCGGTGGCGACGAGGTCGGGGCGGGCGTCGCCGTCGAGGTCGCCGCCGGCGGTGATCTTGTTGTAGATCTGCCAGCCGCCGCCGATCTTCGTCCGCTCGGAGAAGGCCGTCTTGCCGGTACCCGTGTGCAGCCAGAGCGCACCGGTCTTGTCGCGGGCGACGAGGTCGGCGAACCGGGCGCCGGCGACGTTCCCGGGCGTGACGATCTGGTCGTAGGCGTCCCAGCCCGCCCCGATGTTCGTCTCCTTCAGCTCGGTCTGGGCGCCGTGCTGGAGGGCCTGGCGGCCGTCGTAGACGAACAGGAAGCCGCCCTCGCGGACGATCAGGTCGGGGGAGCCGGTGTCCGAGAAGCCGTGCGGGGCCTGCCCGCTGTCGACCGTGAGCGTGCCGGTCCGCTCCACCGGGGCGCCGATGCCGTTGGTGGGCGTCGTCGTCATCTTCCAGGTGTACGCGCCGTTGGCGGCGGCGGTGTGGTCGTCGAACAGGCCCGTCCAGTAAGCCCGTCCACGCCCGGTGGTTTCCAGGGAGGAGGTGCTGGTCCACCGCTTGCCGGTCGCGGTGTGGGTCAGCTCGACGCTCGTCTGCGCGCCGGTGTGCGCGGCGAACTGCCACGTCAGGTAGCCGTCGCCGCTGCTCGTACGGAAGTCGAAGGTGTCGGGGACCGTCTGGCCCGTCAGCTGGAGCACGATCGGCAGGCCGGTGCTCGCCACGAGGGTGGCGGCGGGGGTGCCGTCGGCGCCGGGGGCGATCCGGTAGAGGCCCTGGCCGTGCTCGACCGTGCCGCCCTGGACGAGGAGTGCGTCGTCGGCGTCGCTGCGGACGGAGTCCACGGTGTCGAGGAGCTTGACCGTCCGTCCGTCGGTCAGAGAGCGGGCCGTCAGCGCGTGGAGGGGGTTGGGGGCGTGCGCCGTGGTCCCGCCGGCCACGGCGTACGCGACCCAGTCGCCCATCAGCTCGTTCAGCGTCGCGCCGGTTCCCAGCGGGATGCGCTCGACGTCGTTCTGACCGCGGCGGCTCACCGCGAGGGTCGCGGAGCTGTCGGTGGAGGATTTCTCGGCCCACGCCACGTGCGTGGCGGAGGAGGAGAAGTCTCCGCTCATGGCGGCGGTCGGGAGGGCGCGGTCCTCGACGACGGCGGCGGTGGCGACGTCGACCAGGGCCACGCGGGCGTTGGCCACGCCGTCCACCATGTCGTAGTACAGGAGGGAGAGGGTGCCGGGGGCGCTCATCTCGTACCGGCGGATCGAGGCGTTCGCGGGCAGCCCGGTCACCTTGCGGTCCACGAGGGTGCCCGCCGGCTTGCCGAGGAGGTGGACGTCGGTGCCGCCGTCGGTGCGGGGGACGCGCGCGATGACGGTGTTGCCGGCCAGCCTGACGAACACCGCGGAGGTGCCCAGGTGCGCGATGTCGATTTCCACGGGGTCTGCGCCGGTCGCCATGTCGTACACCGTGTAGACGGTGCCTTCCACCTTGACGACGTGGTCGCTGCGCCACCCGCCCGAGTACCGGCCCGTGGGCAGGGTGGTCGTGACGCCGTCCGCGTACCGCGTCCAGCGGTAGTTGGTCTGGGTGCCCTCGACCAGGCGGGTCAGGAAGCCGGACGGGCCGTTGCCGACGAGTACGGAGCCGGGCGGGAGGACTATCGCCTCCTGCTGCGTCTGCTCCGCGGCCGTGACGGCTCCGGTCGCCGCCACGGCGGGGACGGCCGTCAGGGTGCCCACCGTGACGGCCAGGGCGGCGGTGACGGCGAGGGCGAGTCGTCGGCGGGGCATACGTGCGTGGGCCAAGGCAGGGCTCTCTCTCAAGAGGTGCGGGCGTGGCGAGAGATCGCCACGCCCGCATGGACTCACGAGAAGTTCGAAAGGTTGTACGCCGACGTGGAGGAATTCGACGGCACAACCCTCGGGTTACGAGACCGAGTTGAACTTCGTCCCCTCGCCCGCGTACAGGTCGGTCGCGACCCGGGTGAACGGCGCGGTCGTGTTCCCCGTACCGAGGTACGCCCACGTGCCGCCCGAGCCGTAGCCGATGAGGTCGGCGCGGCCGTCGTTGTTCAGGTCTCCCGCGCCGACGAGCTGCGAGAACGCGCCCCATCCGGCGCCGACCCTGACGCGGGGCGCGAACGTGCCGTCGCCCTTGCCGAGGTGGAGCCACAGCACGCCGGAGGTGTCACGGGTGAGGAGGTCGCCCGCCGAGGCGCCCGCCGTGTTGCCGACGGCCGTGATCTGGTTGTAGATGTTCCAGCCGGTGCCCGCCTTGACGCGGGCCGCGTAGGGGGCCTGCCAGTTGCCCGTGGCCTTGTAGAGCCACAGGACGCCGCTGGTGTCGGTGGCGAGGAGGTCGGGGCGGCCGTCGCCGGTCAGGTCGGAGCCCGCGGCGATCTTGTTGTAGACGCCCCAGCCGCTGCCGATCTTGGTGCGGGCGGCGAGGGTGCCGTTGCCGGTGCCGAGGTAGCTCCACAGGACGCCTGCGGTGTCGCGGGCGACGAAGTCCCCGGCCGGGCCGCCGGCCAGGTTCCCCGCGGCCTCGATCTGGTTGTAGATGCCCCAGCCGGTGCCGATCTTCGTGCGGCCGGAGGTCTTGATCTGACCCGCGACGGGCCAGTCGAAGGTGTCGTCCCGCCACAGCGCGCCCGAGGCGTCGCGGGCGACGATGTCCGCCGAGCCGTTGTCGCTGAGGTCGTGGGGGTTGGCCTTGCGGACGACCTGGAAGGCGCCCTGGGCGGTCGCCGGGGCGCCGAAGCCGTCGGCCGGGGTCGCGGTGACGGACCAGGTGTAGTCGCCGTTCGGGGCGCTGGCGCCGCCCAGGATGCCGTTCCACGCGTAGGTGAAGCGGGTGCCGGACGCGGGCCGGGGGAGGCGCTGGGTGAGCTTCTTCCCGGTGCGGTGGTGGGTGAGCGTGAGGTCCAGGTCGGCGTCGGCGCGGTTCAGGGTCCACTCCATGGGCACGGTCGTGCCGGGCTTCTCCAGGTCGGCCGCGCCGGGGACCTTGGACTCGGACACCTGGACGGCCACGAACCGGCCGGTGTCCGCCGCGAGCGTCACGGCCGGACGGGCGCCGCCCGCCCCGCCCTCGATCCGGAAGGCGCCGTCCCCGCCGGCGCCGGACCCGCGCACGAGCACGGAGCCGTCCGGGGCGTGGGCCGCGCTGGAGAAGTTGTCCAGGAGTTCGTACGGGGCGGCGGTGGGGTCGGCGAGGCTCCGCGCGTACAGCGGGCTCGGGCTCTCCCCGCCGGCCGTGCCGGGGACGCCGTACAGGAGGACGTCCCCGACGACGCCGGCGACGACGGCGCCGCTCATGGAACCGGTCAGGGGGAACCGCGCGACGCTGTTCGTGACGATCACCGGGTCCCCGGTCGTGGGGTGGTGGACCCACGCCTCACGGGTGGCGGAGGAGGCGCCCGTCGTGCTCGGGGTCCAGCGCAAGGTGCCCCCGGAACCCTCCCAGTCGACGACGGTGTTGCTGAGGGCGGTCGTCCTGGCGCTCCACCACGAGGGCGTGTACTGGGCGTTCGGCGACGACCGCGACATCTCGGCGCCCAGGATGAGCAGCTTGTTCCCGTCGGAGGCGACGACCTTGTAGTCGGTGTTGCGGGTGCGGAGGTTCAGCTTCGACTTCTGGGCGAAGCCGTTGACCCGGGCCAGCTTGTACAGGTCCTGGTAGCCCTCGGAGCCGGTCGAGACGCTCACGTAGAGGTTCTCGCCGACGGCGCCGACCAGCTTCGCCGGGGCCCCGAACACGGAGTACAGGTCGAAGTACGTGTACAGGGTGCCGCCGGGGCGCATGTCCCGCAGCCACACCGAACCGCCGCCGTTGCTCGTCAC
The DNA here is from genome assembly GCF_000725545.1 of Streptomyces exfoliatus. Classification (GTDB taxonomy): domain Bacteria; phylum Actinomycetota; class Actinomycetes; order Streptomycetales; family Streptomycetaceae; genus Streptomyces; species Streptomyces exfoliatus. Next base: position 181,577 of record NZ_KL647056.1, read on the forward strand.
GGCGATGTCGGAGTAGCTGTTGTGGCCCACGGTGCCCGAGAGGGGGGTGACCGAGCCGTCGGCGTACGTGCGCCACTCCATGACGGTGTTGCCGAGCTCGTCCTTCCGCGAGGTGACGTAGCCGGTGGTGCCGGTGCTCGCGACGTCGGCGTCGACGGGCAGGGAGGCCTCGGCGGAGGCGGCGGTGGATCCGGCGGCGGCCATCGGGACCGCCGCGACCGCCGGTGCGGTGACGAGCGTCCCGGCCACCGCTGTGACCGTGGAGAGGGTGAGGAGCACGGCGGCCAGACGGCGGCCGGAGGTGCGTGTCTGGGTCTGGTTCACGTGGTCTCTTCCGGAGAGGGTGGGTCGGTGAGCGTCCGCTACGGGGAGGGGTCTGTGGGACCGGTCCGGGACCGGTCAGAAGACCTGGTGGTAGGCGGTGCTCTCGTCGTCGCCGAGCACCGGGCTGGCCGTACGGGCCGCGAAGGGGTACTTCCAGTCGCCCGTACCGGCGTAGAAGTACGAGGTGTTCCCCGCGCCGCGGGCGTACAGGTCGGGCTTGCCGTCCTTGTTGCCGTCGCCGATGCCGACGATGTCGGTGTACGGGCCCCAGCCGGCGCCGATCGGCGTCCGCGCGGCGAAGGTGCCGTCGCCCTTGCCGAGGTACAGCCACAGCTTCCCGGCCTTGTCGCGGGCGACGAGGTCACCGGCTGTGCGGCCGCCGCGGATGCCGCCGCCGATGTCGCCGGTGGCGGTGATCTGGTTGTAGATGCCCCAGCCGTGGCCGATCTTCTTCCGCGGGTTGTACAGCGCGGAGCGGCTGGCGCTCGACGGGTACAGCCAGAGGTCGCCGGCCTTGTCGACGGCGACGAGGTCGGGCTTTCCGTCACCGTTGAGGTCGCTGCCGCCGGTCAGTTCGGTGTACGTGTTCCAGCCGCCGCCGATTCTCGTCCGGGGCGGGAACGCCACGTTGAACGAGGGCCCGGCACCGTCGTACCGCCAGAGCACGCCGCTCCTGTCGCGGGCGACGAAGTCGCCGCCGACGCCGCCCAGGTTGCCGACGGACTCGATCCGGTCGTAGACGTGCCAGCTGTACCCGGCCCGCTTGCGCTCCCCGGCGGCTGTCAGGGTCTTCCGGGTCGCGTCGTAGGCGGTGTCGGTCCACCACAGGACGCCTTCGGCGTCCCGGGCGAGCAGGTCGGGTGCCCGGTCGTCGTCGAGGTCGTGGGCGTCGCCGGTGTGGTTGGCGTGGAACTGGCCGGAGGCCACCAGGTCGGGACCGATGCCGTTCTGCGGGACCGCGCGGAACGACCAGTCGTAGGTGCCGTAGGAGGCGTTCCTGCCCAGATTCGACTTCTCGGCGATCTCGGCCCAGGACAGGCCGAACGTCTGGGAGCCGTAGAAGTAGTCGGCGGGGGCCCTGAAGGTGACGTGCATCTTGGTCGAGAAGGTCTCGCCGGACCTGCGGTGGGTCAGCTTGAGGTAGACGTCGGCGTTGACCCGGGACATCCGCCACTTCAGGTGGGTCCAGGCGGGTTCGCCGTCGAGGTCGACCGTGTGGAGGTCGGTCCCGAGGTACGTCAGCTCGGTCGGCTGCCCGCTGGAGGCGACGAGCTCGGCGGCCGGCCGGCCGTCCTCGCCGGGGGCGATCCGGTAGAGGCCCTCGCCCTTGCCGACGAGGCCGCCGCTCACCAGCAGGGTGCCGTCGGGAGCGGGCACGGCGGTGTTGATGTGGTCGAGGAGCTCGACCGTCTCGTCGGAGGTCGTGGACCTGGCGGTCAACGCCTGGATCATGCCGACCGGCGGGGTGTCCAGGCCCTGATCGAGGGCGACCGGGGTGCCGTACGTGACCCACGTGCCCACCAGGCCGACGTGGGTCTTCCCGAACTCCTTGCCCACGGCGACGCGCCGCACCGTCTCGGTGGTCCGGTCGGCGATCGCGAGCGTCACGTTCCTGCCGTAGGTCTCCGGCCAGGCGGCGTGCTGGGGGGAGAGGGCGGAGGTGCTGCCCGTCGAGTTGCCCTCCAGGACCGCGAACGCGGGACCCGCCTCGGCGGTGGCCACGTCGACCGTGGTCCGGTACCGGTCGATGACCGTGTCGGAGCGCGTGGCGTAGCCGAGGAGCGCGGTCCCGCCGTGGGAGGCCTCGACGGAGTGGATGATCGCGCCCTCGGGCAGACCGGTCACCTTCCGGGCGGACCGCGTGTCCCCGGTCGCGTCGAGGAGCAGCAGCTCCCCGGCGCCGTCCGTGCCGGTCCCCGTGGCGAGCAGCGTGGAGCCGACGAGGCCCGCGAACCCGTGGTCGGCTCCGAGCTTGGTGAAGTCGACGTCGACGGGGGCGGCGCCCGTGGTCATGTTCCGCAGCGTGATGTGCTGCGACCGGCCGCTGTACAGGCCCTCCTCGGACGTCATGAGGATGTCCGAGGTCTCCGTGGAGAAGACCTCGGAGCGCGTCAGATCCGTCGCGGGCAGCGTCGTCGTCGTGCCGTCCGCGTACGTCGTCCAGCGCAGTTTGTACCGGTCGGGACCGATGTAGTCCCGGGTCAGGAAGCCGGTCCGGCCGGCCCCGAGGAGGGTGCCGCCCGGGTCCGCGATCGGGGTCGCCGCCTCGGCCGCGGCCGCGGCGAACGCCCCGGGCGCGGCAGGGGCCGCCGTCGCCGGGACGGTGAGGAGCCCCGCGCCGAGGGTGACCGCGAGGACGGTGGTGACGGCGGTGCCGAGACCGTGCCGGGTGATGCGTACTGAGCTCAAGAGATCCCCCCCATGATCTGCGAACGGCGCGCGAACACGCGCGCGCCGTTCGATCAGACTCTTGATCGACGCGGGGGGTTGTACGGGAAGAGGCCGAACTTCCTTATGGGTGTGGGGTGTCAGAAGGTGCCGTTGTACGACGCGCCGTCGCCGAGCAGGGCCCCACTGGCCACCCGGGCCCCGAAGGGCGCCTTGTAGTCGCCCGTACCGGGGTGGAAGTACGCGGCGCCGCCCGGCCCGTACGCGTACAGGTCGGGGCGGCCGTCCTTGTTGCCGTCGCCGATGCCGACGGTGTCGGTGTACGCGCCCCAACCGCCGCCGATCTTCGTCCGGGCGGCGAAGGTACCGTCGCCCTTGCCGAGGTACGTCCAGAGGACGCCGTTCTTGTCGCGGGCGACGAGGTCCCCGGTCGGGTTGCCGCCGATGTTGCCGGTGGCGGTGATCTGGTTGTAGATCCCCCAGCCGTACCCGATCTTCTTCCGCGCGGCGAAGGGAGCGGTGGCGCTGCCGGTGCTCTTGTAGAGCCACAGGTCGCCGGCCTTGTCGGTGGCGACGAGGTCGGGGCGGCCGTCGCCGGTGAGGTCGCTGCCGCCGGTGAACCGGGTGTACGCGTTCCAGCCGCCGCCGATCCGCCTACGGGGCGCCAGCGTCACGTCGAGGGAGACGTCGGCCCCGGTGTACAGCCAGAGCACGCCGTCCCGGTCCCGGGCGACGAAGTCGGCGGAGCCACGGCTGACGATGTCGCCGACGGCCTCGATCCGGTCGTAGGCCTGCCAGCCGCCGCCGACCCGGACGCGCCCGCCGTTCGCGACGAGGCTCTTCCTGCCGACGTCGTACGCGGTGTCGGTCCGCCACAGCACGCCCTGGGCATCGCGGGCCAGCAGGTCCGGGGTGCCGTTGTCCTTGATGTCGTGCGGGGCGGACGTCCTGACGGCCGTGAAGCTTCCGGAGGCCTCGACGGCCGGGCCGACGCCGTTCTGCGGGGTGGCCTTGAACGTCCAGTCGTACGCGCCGATGTGGGCGTCCTTGCCCATCTCGGATTCGGCGGCGATCTCGTCCCACGAGATGCAGACGGTGTCGTCCCCGCAGAGGTACGGGCTGCCGGCGGACTCCGTGTAGAGAGACATCTCCTTCGAGAAGGTCTTGCCCGTCCGGCGGTGGGTGACGGTGAGATCGATGTCGGCGTTGATCCGGGACAGCTTCCACCTGAGGTGGGAGCCGGGGGCGTTCAGGTCGAGTGTCTGCGGGGTCAGCGAGCCGAGGTAGACGAGCCGGGTCGGTTCACCGGTGGAGGCGACCTGCTCGGTGGTCGGCCTGCCGTCCGCCCCGAGCGAGATCCGGTACAGGCCCTCGCCCTTCTCGACGGTGCCGCCGCGCGCGAGCAGCGTGGCGCCGGGGCCGGGCAGAACCTTGGAGACGTAGTCGAGGAGCTTGACCGACTCGCCGGAGGTCAGCGACTTCGCCCTGAACGCGACGTCCGAGCCCGAACCGCCGGTGCCGTTTCCTTCGAGGGCTGTCGGGACGCCGTACATCGCCCACGAACCCAGCAGGCCCGCGGCGAGGGACTCCCCGTAGCCGAGGTTGATCCGCGACTCGACGCCGGTGGCACGGTCCAGGGCGACGATCTCCTGGTCGTTGTAGTCGATCCAGTCCGACCAGGCCAGATGCGTGGCGGAGAACGAGCTGAACCGGTTGTTGACGTACGAGGCGCTCGGAGCGGTCTCGTGGGTCGAGACCACCGAGGCGGTGTCGAGATCCACCATGGCGTAGTGGCTCCGCAGCGCACCGGTGGCGCTGTTCGCGTAGTAGTCGACGAGGACGGAGCCGTCACGCGCGGGCGTGGAGCCGATGTGCCTGGCTCCGACGGGGATGCCGGTGATCTTCGTCTGCGTGACGGCGTTGCCGGTGCGGCTGACGAGGAGCAGCTCCTCCGACGAGCGGTCCGCCTTCACCACCTTGGCGAGGACCGAGTTCCGGGACACGGCCTGCACGAAGGTGGCGTTCAGGGCGCCGAGGTCGATCGCGACGGGCGCGCTCCCGGCGGCCATGTCGTGGAGCTTCACGATCTTGACGCTGTAGAGGCTCGACGCGTCTCCGGACGCGACCACGTCCGACCCGGTGGGGTAGATGGACCCCATGCCGTCGATCGCGGTCGTCGAGCCGTCCGCGTACCGGGTCCAGAGGAACCCGCTGCCGCCGTTCAGCCCCTTGGTGCTCAGGAAACCGGTGTCCCCGGCGGCCAGGAGGGCCGCGCCCACCGGGAACGCCAGGGGCGCGTCCGCCTCGGCCCCGGCCTCCGCCGTGACGGCGGTGGGCGCGGGTGCGGCGGTGGCCGGGACGGCCAGGGTGCCCGCGCCGAGCGTGACGGCGAGGACGGTGGTGATCGCGGCGGAGACACGGCGACGGGCCGGGCGACGTACGGAGTTCAAGGTTCCCCCCACGGGAATCGAAACGACACTCGATGGTGCGAGCGTCGTTCCGTTCGACTCCCGATCAGGCCGGAGGGTTGTACACCCTGCCGTCCGGCGTCACCGCCGTTCCACCACGCCCCGTACGTACGCCGCCTGCCCGGCGTGCTGCAGGTCGTCGGCGATCACCGACACCAGGCGGACGCCGAGGGTGACCGGAGGGTTCCAGGTGGTGTCGACGACCCGGTCCAGGTCCGCGTTCGTGACCATGCCGACCAGTTCCTCCGTACGGGCGTGCACGGCGTCGTGGTAGCCGAGCAGCAGCTCGGCCGGGGCGCGGACCTTCCCGGACTGGGCGCGCGACTGGCCGTAGCCGGTCGCCGCCGCGGGGAACGGGAGCCCGAAGCGGTCGTGCCAGCCGTCCGTGTCCCACAGCTGGTCCCTGCCGAAGGCGCCCGCGAGGTGATCGTCCTGGATGCGGGTGAGGTGCCAGACGAGCCAGGCGATCGAGTTGGCGTCCGGATCGATCCGGACGGTGAGCTCGTCCTCGGTGAGGCCGTCCACGGCCTCGTGGACGGCCTCGCGGACCCGGGCGAACGAGTCGACGAGCAGACCGGCGCTGTTCATGGGGGCTCCTTCCGGCAACGGCTTCGGCGGCATTTCGGCGGCTTCGACGGTTTCGGCCGACGGTTTCGGCGGCCCTCCCGGCCTACGCCCGTTTCTTCCGCCAGGTCTCCACCATCGCCTCCACGTCGAACGGCCGCAGGTTCAGCGGCGGCCCGGCAGGTGGGCGGAGGAGGGCTTCGGCGATCTTGGTGTTGATCTCACCGAGCAGGCGCCGGACCTGGCTCTCCGAGACGGCCGCGGCCACCGCCGCCTCCGCGTCCTCGGCCTCCTTGCGCAGGGCCAGCGAGGGCGGCAGCACGGACGCGCCCTCGCGGTGCATCTTGCCCTTGATCCACCACAGCTCGTCGTACGGTGCCGAGTCGTCGGGCAGCGGCTTGCCGAAGCCCGGCAGGCGGCTGAACTCACCCCGTTCGGCGGCCTCGCGGATCTGCTTGTCCACGAACGACTCGAAGCTGACTCCGGGCGGCTTCCGTTCGGTCATGTGTCCAGACTACGTAAACGCCCCCGCCCGGGTGTGGTCCTCGCGGTCTTCTGCGACACGCGATCTTCCGGCACGCTGTGGTCCGTTCAACGCGCGTCGACCCTTGTCCCGTCTCGGTACCCGGAGGATGCATGCGTGCCCGGATCACCCCGCTCGGCACCCTGCTCGCGCTCGTCGCGGGCCTGCTCACCGCGCTCGTCACCAGCACCCCCGCCCAGGCGGCGCCCCTCTTCAAGGCGCCCTACCCGTGCGGCCAGACCTGGACCTACAGCCACCACTCGGCGGAGGTCCGCCAGGCCCTCGACTTCGTCCGCTCCGACGGCGGTACGACCGCGGGCGCCCCGGTCCTCGCCTCGGCGTCCGGCACCGCCTACCGCTACTCCCAGCCGTCCGGCGCCGGCAACTACATCGTGATCGAGCACGGCGGCGGCTGGAAGACGTACTACTTCCACCTCAACGCCTACTCGGTGGCCCACGGGGCCGCGGTCTCCCAGGGCCAGCAGATCGGCACCACGGGCAGCACCGGCAACAGCTCCGGCGCCCACATCCACTACGAGCAGCTCTACAACGGCGTCGGCCAGCCGATCGTCATCAACGGAGCCTCCCTCGCGCCCTATCCGGGCTCCTACGGCTCCAAGTCCCTGACCAGCGACAACGGCTGCTCCGGCGGGGGCGGCGGAAAGTACTGGGTCGACACCTTCGCCAACGCCACCGGCTACGCGCAGGCGAACACCACCTCCCCGCAGGGCGTCCTGAACGCCGGCACCAACTACGTCTACTGCAAGGTGTGGGGCCAGGAGATCCGCGACGCCGCCGGCAACTACAACCACTGGTGGCTGAAGACCGACCTGGACACGGTCTACGCGGGGAAGAACGGATACGGGGCGTACGTCTCCGCGTACTACCTGTCCCGCTGGGGCAACGACGAGGCCCGCGACAACAACGGGACCGTCATCCCGAACTGCTGAGAGCCCCCGGAAGCGCCCGCCAGGGGCCAGGAACCGGCCCGCAAAGGGCAGGAGCCCCGCTCGTGCCCGAAGGCACGGAGCGGGGCTCCTTGGGTACTGCTCTAGTCGTGCTTGTCCGCCGACCCAGGCACCTTAGGCCGGGGAGACGTTCTCCGCCTGCGGGCCCTTCGGGCCCTGCGTGACGTCGAAGGTCACGAGCTGGTTCTCCTCGAGCGAACGGAAGCCGTTCGCGTTGATCGCGGAGTAGTGGACGAAGACATCCGGGCCGCCGCCGTCCTGGGCGATGAAGCCGAAGCCCTTTTCAGCGTTGAACCACTTGACGGTTCCGGTAGCCATAAGCCCTCCTTGGGCCAAAGGGTTGCCCTGCTCCAGAACCTGCAAAGAAGTCTGAAAACTACAAAAGCCTGCGGGTCACATGCTCCGCAGGCTCTGTACTGCAAGGGAAACCAAACTGCAACTTGCGTTGAGCCTAGCACGCAGGACGCGCGTGGCGGTAGAGGGATGGATCACGTCACCCGCATGTTTGATCTCGCTCCACTCGCTGACGCGCGTGCCCCGCCGATGCCCACGGACCGAGACCGGTCTAGCCTCACTATGTGGACAATGCAACCGACGAGCAGCAGCGCAGCCGGCCCCGCGTCGGGCACATCCAGTTCCTGAACTGCCTCCCCCTGTACTGGGGCCTGGCCAGGACCGGCACGCTCCTCGACCTGGAGCTGACCAAGGACACCCCGGAGAAACTCAGCGAGCGGCTGGTCCGGGGCGATCTCGACATCGGCCCCATCACCCTCGTCGAGTACCTCCGCAACGCCTCGGACCTGGTGGCCCTGCCGGACATCGCCGTCGGCTGCGACGGGCCCGTCATGTCCTGCGTGATCGTCTCCCAGCGCCCCCTGGAGCAGCTGGACGGCGCCCGCGTCGCGCTCGGCTCCACCTCCCGCACCTCCGTGCGGCTCGCCCAGCTGCTGCTCGCCGAGCGGTTCGGGGTGTCGCCCGACTACTACACCTGCCCCCCTGACCTGGGCGTGATGATGCAGGAGGCCGACGCGGCCGTCCTCATCGGCGACGCCGCCCTGCGCGCCTCGCTGCACGACGCGCCCCGCCTCGGCCTCCAGGTCCACGACCTCGGCCTCATGTGGAAGGAGTGGACGGGCCTCCCGTTCGTCTTCGCCGTGTGGGCGGCGCGCAAGGACTACCTGGCGCGCGAGCCGGAGACCGTCCACGAGGTGCACCAGGCGTTCCTGGCCTCGCGCGACCTCTCCCTCGAAGAGGTCGCCAAGGTCGCCGAGCAGGCCGCCCGCTGGGAGACCTTCGACGCCGAACTCCTGGAGCGGTACTTCCGTACGCTCGACTTCCGATTCGGCCCCGAGCAGCTCGCCGGAGTGCGCGAGTTCGCCCGCCGTACCGGCCCCACGACCGGCTTCCCGGCCGACGTCCGCGTCGAACTGCTTCCGCCCGCTTCCCTTTAGGTCTCCATAGGTCGCCATAGGTCCCTCGGGTGCCCCCGGGAATTCGCCGCCGCGTTCTCGGGCGGTAAGCGTCCCGTAATTCCTTCGTATATCCGATATCCGATATATCCGCGCCCGCGCCGTCCGCATTACCGTCGAAGGCCCCGCACGGCACCCGACGGCACCCAGCGGAAGCCGCGAAGACCGCTGGCGTACGCTGGTTCGGTCCGTAAGAACCCCTCCGAAAGGGACACATCCGGTGACCGAGAAGGCCGAACTCCAGTCTGTTCTCGACCGCGCTGCCGCGGGTGGCCGGATCACCCCCGAGGAGGCGCTCGACCTCTACCGCTCGGCGCCGCTGCACGCCCTCGGCGCCGCCGCCGACGCCGTGCGCCGCCGCCGGTACGCGGGGACCGAGCACATCGCGACGTACATCATCGAGCGGAACATCAACTACACGAACGTCTGCGTGACGGCGTGCAAGTTCTGCGCCTTCTACGCGGCCCCGAAGGACACGAAGAAGGGCTGGACCCGCGACCTCGACGACATCCTGCGCCGCTGCGCGGAGACCGTGGAGCTCGGCGGCACCCAGATCATGTTCCAGGGCGGCCACCACCCGGACTACGGCGTCGAGTACTACGAGCACCACTTCGCCGCCATCAAGAAGGACTTCCCGCAGCTGGTCATCCACTCCCTCGGCGCCTCCGAGGTCGAGCACATGGCCCGCATCTCCGGCGTCCCCGTCGAGGAGGCGATCACCCGCATCCACGCCGCAGGCCTCGACTCCTTCGCCGGCGCCGGCGCGGAACTGCTCCCGGAGCGCCCCCGCAAGGCCATCGCGCCCCTGAAGGAGTCGGGCGAGCGCTGGCTGGAGATCATGGAGATCGCCCACAAGCTGGGCGTCGAGTCCACCTCCACCATGCTGATGGGCACCGGCGAGACCAACGCCGAGCGGATCGAGCACCTGCGGATGATCCGTGACACGCAGGACCGGACGGGCGGCTTCCGGGCCTTCATCCCGTACACGTACCAGCCCGAGAACAACCACCTCAAGGGCCGCACGCACGCCACGCTCTTCGAGTACCTGCGCATGATCGCCATCGCGCGGCTCTTCCTCGACAACATCGCCCACATCCAGGGCTCGTGGCTGACCACCGGCAAGGAGGTGGGCCAGCTGTCCCTGCACTACGGCGCCGACGACCTCGGCTCGATCATGCTGGAGGAGAACGTCGTCTCCTCGGCCGGTGCCAAGCACCGCTCCAACCGCCTGGAGATCATCGACCTGATCCGCAAGGCAGGCCGCGTCCCGGCGCAGCGCGCGACCACGTACGAGCACCTCGTCGTCCACGACGACCCGGCGAACGACCCGGTCGACGAGCGGGTGGCCTCGCACATCTCGTCGATCGCGATCGAGGGCGGCACGGCGCACCCCGAGCTCAAGCTCCTCGACGCCAACTGACGCGCGCGTGCTCACGATCCACGTCGCCGAGGCGTCCCCCGAGACGGCCGTCCTGGTCGACGGCGAGCTCGTCGCCGCCGTCGGCCCCTACGAGGACCTGGTCGCCGTCCGGCCCGAGGCACGGGTGCGGAACTGGCCCGGCATCCTCACCCCCGGGCTGCTCAACCCGTTCGGGCCCGAGCTGCTCGAGGGCATGTACCACCCGGACCCCCGGGAGGCCGCCGGGTTCGGCACCGAGCCGATCCCGGGGGAGCGGGCGCAGCGGATCTTCCGGGCCGACCCCTCCCGGCGCGGCGCCTCCGCCCGCCGGGGCGTGCAGCGGCTGCTCGCGCACGGGACGGTCGCCGTCGCCGGCGAACTGCGCGACCGGGCCGTGCTGGACGCCGTGCGCAGGGCCGGGCTCGCCGTGGGCCGCCGCCCGCAGCGGCTCCCCGGCGCCCCGTCGTTCTCCCCGTCGCCGCTGGTGCTGCTGCCGGGACTGACGCCGGGTGGCCCGGCCCGCTTCGCCGTCTTCGACGTCCCGGACCGGGCGGCCCTCGTCAGCCGGGGCGCGTCGACGTGCGTCGCCACCGTCCTGGGCGGCCGGCTGGTGTTCCGGCGGCAGTAGCTTCCGGCCCGCTCAGCCGCCCTCGATCGCCGGCGGCGCCTTCGTCTCGACCGGGTTCTCGTCCGCGTACCGCACCTGGTCGAGGAAGCGCGGGTCCTCGGCGACGGCGAGGAGCTGTCGCGGTGTCACCGGCGCCGACACGTTCTCGGGATCGACGGAGAGCAGGACGCGGCTGTCGCCGTAGCGGAAGTCCAGGTAGGACCCGGATGTCTCCTGGCTGTTGACCGCCATCGAGATCAGGTGCGCCCGGCGGTTTCCGTCGAACGTGACCTCCTCGCAGCGGAAGCCCCTGACCGGCTCGTCCACGCAGGGCTTGAGTCGGCTCTCGTCGGACGGACGTACCGACACCGTCATGCGGAAGGTCTCGCCGCCGGAGGCGATCCGGTAGACGTGCACCTTGTCCTTGACGGGCCGGATCTCGGTCACGGTCGGGGGCAGCAGTTCGTCGAGCAGCGCCGCCACCCGCTGCTGGTGGGCCGCGCGGCGCTCGCGTTCGGCCTCGGGCAGGCCGTCGGGGTTGTCGGGCGGTGTGACGCCCGGGGTCTCCTCGATCGTGACGGGGGCGTAGGTCGTGCTCGCGCTCGGGCCGGTGCTCGCGCTCGCGGTCGCGCCGGGCGACGACGGCACGGCGGCGGGCAGGGTGACCTCCGGGTTCGACCCCGGCAGCAGCGTGAGGCCGAGCGCCCCCGCGGTGACCGCGCCGAACGCGGTCGTGACGATCGCGATCCGGGCCCGCAGCCGCCGTCCGCGGCCCTCCCGGACCGCGAGCGGGGCGAGGTCGGGGAGCGGGGGCAGGTCGTCCACCGTGCGTTCCATGGTGCTGCGGAGCAGGGTGATGTCGTCGGTGTCCACGGCGGACCTCAGCTTCCTGTGGTGGCGAGGCCGGTGTCACCCAGGCGCACGCGGAGTCGGGCGAGGGAACGCGAGCACTGGCTCTTGACGGTGGCCTCGCTGCACCGCAGCAGGGCGGCCACGGATGCCACGCTCTGGTCGTCCCAGTAGCGCAGGACGACCATCGCGCGGGCCCGCGGCGGCAGCTCGGCGAGCGCCGCGAGCAGGGTGACGCGCAGGTCCGCGTGGTCGGCGGCGGGCGCCGGGCGCATGCCGCCGGTGCGGGTGAGCGCGAGCAGGTCGCGCAGGCCGCGGCGGCGCTCGGCCAGGAAGGTGCGGGTCAGCACCTTCTTGGCGTACGCGTGCGGATGGTCGGCGGCGCCCGCGCGCCGCCAGTGCTGGTACAGCTTGGCCAGCGTGGTCTGGGTCAGGTCGCGGGCGGTCTCGGCGTCGCCGCAGAGGAGGTACGCCGTGCGGTACAGCCGCTGCTGCCCCGCCCGGGCGAACTCCTCGAACCCGCCGTCCGCCGCTCCGGCCGACACGTCGACCGGAGGGCCGTGTCTCACGTCGTCCCGCCCGGCCGCCGGGGAGCCGGGTCTCACTTCCGTCGGTACCGCCATCGCGTTCCTGCCTTCTCTCACCGTGGGTGTCGCACACTCATGCGTCCTTGAGCGCCGCCGCGCCGAAAAGGTTGAAGCGGTACGAGAAGAGATTTCGGCGACTGCCACAATGGCGGGGTGATCCGAGCTTCCCTGGACAAGCAGCCGCACGAAGTCGCCTCGATGTTCGACGACGTGGCGGCGAACTACGACCTCACCAACGACGTGCTCTCCCTGGGCCAGGACCGGCGCTGGCGCAAGGAGGTCGCCAAGGCGGTCGACGCCCGTCCCGCGCAGAAGATCCTCGACCTCGCGGCGGGCACGGCCACCTCCTCGCAGCCCTTCGCGCGCGCGGGCGCGTACGTCGTGCCCTGCGACTTCTCGATCGGCATGCTCCAGGTCGGCAAGAAGCGGCACCCGTGGATGCCGTTCACGGCCGGCGACGGCACGAAGCTGCCCTTCCGTGACGACGTCTTCGACGCCGTCACCATCTCCTTCGGGCTCCGCAACATCCAGGACACCGAGCAGGCGCTGCGCGAGCTGTACCGGGTGACGAAGCCGGGCGGCCGGGTCGTCATCTCCGAGTTCTCGCACCCGACGTGGGCGCCGTTCCGCACGGTGTACGAGGAGTACCTGATGCGGGCGCTGCCGCCGGTGGCGCGCGCGGTCTCCTCCAACCCCGACGCGTACGTGTACCTGGCGGAGTCCATCCAGTCCTGGCCGGACCAGCCGACCCTGGCGGGCATGCTCCAGAAGGCCGGCTGGTCGAAGGTGGCGTGGCGGAACCTGACCGGCGGGATCGTCGCGCTCCACCGGGGCTTCAAGGCCTGACGGCCGCTGTCTGACGACGGGCTACGTCACGGCTTCACGTACAGGCCGTAGCCCCCGACGCCCGTGTACACCGTGTCCGCCACTTCCCTGTGGACGCGCGTGCCGTCCTTGAGGTCCGTCGGCGGCGTGTGCACCTGGGTGCCCGTCTGCAGGGTCGTGGAGCCGCCGCCGTCGAGGTTGAGGGCGTCGACGATCCCCAGCTCGGGGGAGTTCAGGAGGGCGGCGAAGCTCTGCAGGTAGTCGCCGTCCTCGTTGTCCTGCCCGGTGAGGGTGACGAGGACGGGCCGGCCGCGGACGTTGGTGCCGAGCGCCGTGCGCGAGTCGGTGCAGATCAGGGTGGTGCCGTCGGTTCCGGTCTCCGTGCCGCTGCACGAGTTGGGCAGCTCGGCGGGGATGTCTCCGTGGCGGAGGAGCTGGTGGAAGGAGCTGACGACGTCCACCGAGGCGTCCAGCGGTATGTCCCGCTTCATGGTCACGTCGTGGAGCTTCTGGTCGATCGTCGCCGTGCTGCCGGGGACGAGGTGGTCGCGGAGCCACTGCGCTCCGGTGCCGATGCCCTGGATCACGCGCCCGCCCGCCGGGACGAGGGTCCCGCCGCGGCCCTCGCGGGTCCGGGTGACGACGCCGTTCGCGTCCACGACGACCTCGAAGCCCTCGTCCATGGTGGCGGCGACGCCCGGGTCGGTTCCGGGCGCGGGGACGGGAGCGCCGTAGTCGTGGGTGAACACGACGATCTCGCTCGGGTCGGTGTAGACGGGGGGACTCGCGGTCACCAGGACGTCGTCGGTGTCGCGCGCGCAGTGCGGGACACGGCCGGGCGCCCGGTTGAAGTCGTCGATCCGTACGGTCGTGCCCGAGGGCGCGACGAGGTTCAGCCGGGTGCTGAGCTTGGTGATGTACGGGAGGCCGTACTGGATGACCGCGCCGGAGCTGCCCTTCCCGCCGCTCCAGCAGCCGGCGCTGTGCAGCACGCCGTCGGTGGCCGTGACGCTGGTGTGCACGATGGTCGACTCGGCGCCGGCGCCCGCGGGTTCGCGCTGGAACAGGCCGCCGTTGACGCCCGCCCACGGGTGGCGGGTGGTGACGGGTGTGACCTTGGCGAGCTGCTCGGTGAGCGTCTCGGCCAGGGAGTCGTTCGCACCGATCGCGCTCTCCAGCGTGACCGCCCCGGCGACGGGGTCGATCTCGACGATCTGGAGGGCGCGGGCCTTGGCGCGGTTGTCGGGGGTCGTCTCGGTCCAGGTGGTGCGGGTGACGCCGGCGGCGACCGTGACGGGGGTCCCCGCGGTCCAGGCGGCGAGCGGGCTCGTGGCCGGTTCGGCGGCGCCGGAGGAGGAGGTGGTGAGGGCGAGCGCGGCACCGAGCGCGGCTGCCGCGGCCACCCAGGTGCGGCTCTTCATGGGGAGGTGCGGCCTGGTCACGCGCATTCCGCCGTTCCGTTGACGAGCTCGTGCGAGCGGAAGGTGCCGGAGAACGGCGCAGGGATGGTGGTGCTGTCGCCGCGCAGGATGACGTACGCGCCGAACTCCCGCAGGCTCGCCGGATCGTCCCAGGTGCCGGTGAACGTCGGCTGCGGGTAGAAGCAGACGTGCTTCTTCGTCCGGTTCCAGGCGGACCTGGGCGCGGCCTCGGCGCCGTAGCTGGTGCCGTGGCTCCGGGTGGCGGGGTCGGTCGTCGGGACGTGGACGGTCATCGCGCCCCGGCCGTTCGGCTCCTTGAAGGTGCAGACATGGTCGTCGGGGCAGCGCTCGTAGCCGGTGAAGCAGAGGGCGCGGGACGGCACCAGCTTGTGTCCGCTGAGGGTGCCGGTGAAGCGGGGGTCCGTCGTGTACTGGTCGGCGTTGCCCGGCTTGACGGTCTCGAAGAGACCGCCGTACCCGGCGCCGACGTAGGCGCAGGCCCACATCGCCGTGTTGTTCTTCGCCGACAGGGTCTTGCCGTCCCAGGTCGCGTCGTAGGCCTCGACGTTCTGCGGTTCGGTGAAGTCCCGCCGCTCCCCGGTGCCGTCGGGCCCGGAGTTAGAGGCAGAGCGTCGCGGCCGGGCAGTCGTCGAACGGAATCGGGTCGGCGTTCGCCGGCAGGACGAGGAAGAGCGAGCAGAGGAGAGCGAGGGCGGCTGTGATGAGCGCGCCCCGCCTGAGGTCGATACGGGATGTGGTCACGGATGATCAGCGTGCCATCACGCTCGGCATCGGGGAACGCGTGTTCGCCGGAGGGGGAAGTGGTGGGGTGACCCTCCGTTTGAACCGGACCCGCCCCCCATAGACTTCGATACGTCCTCATCGCCGAACCACCGGGAGAAACCGCCGTGAGCGAGCAGCCCCTCTCCGAGCACAGCGCGGACGTCATCGTCGTCGGAGCGGGCCCGGCCGGCTCCACCACCGCGTACTACCTCGCGAAGGCCGGACTCGACGTCCTGCTCCTGGAGAAGACCGCGTTCCCCCGCGAGAAGGTCTGCGGCGACGGCCTCACCCCGCGCGCCACCAAGCAGCTCGTCTCCATGGGCATCGACATCTCCGAGGAGGCCGGCTGGCTGCGCAACAAGGGCCTGCGGATCATCGGCGGCGGAGTCCGCCTGGAGCTGGACTGGCCGGAACTCGCCTCGTACCCGGACTACGGACTCGTCCGCAAGCGCGACGACTTCGACGAGCAGCTGGCCCGCCAGGCGCAGAAGGCCGGCGCCCGCCTGTACGAGCGCTGCAACGTCGGCGCCCCGATCATCGACGACCGTACGGGCCGCATCACCGGCGTCCACGCCAAGCTCGGCGAGGAGAAGCGCGAGGTCACCTTCCACGCCCCGCTCGTCGTCGCCGCCGACGGCAACTCCACCCGGATCTCCCTCGCCATGGGCCTGCACCGGCGCGAGGACCGGCCGATGGGCGTCGCCGTCCGCACGTACTTCACCTCGCCCCGCCACGACGACGACTACCTGGAGTCCTGGCTGGAGCTGTGGGACCGGCGGGGTCCGCAGGACCGTCTGCTGCCCGGCTACGGCTGGGTCTTCGGCATGGGCGACGGCACGTCCAACGTCGGCCTCGGCATCCTCAACTCCTCGAAGGCCTTCCGGGAGCTGGACTGGCGCGAGGTCCTCAAGGCCTGGTGCGCCTCGATGCCGGAGGACTGGGGCTTCACCCCGGACAACATGACGACGCCGATCCGCGGCGCCGCCCTCCCGATGGCCTTCAACCGCCAGCCGCACTACACCAAGGGCCTGTTGCTCGTCGGTGACGCGGGCGGCCTGGTCAACCCGTTCAACGGCGAGGGCATCGCGTACGCCATGGAGTCCGGCCAGATCGCGGCCGACGTCATCGTCCAGGCGAACGCCCGGACCACTCCCGCCCAGCGCGAACTGGCCCTGCAGAACTACCCGCAGGTCCTCAAGGACACCTACGGCGGCTACTACACGCTCGGCCGCGCCTTCGTGAAGCTCATCGGTAACCCGAAGGTCATGAAGGTCGCGACCCAGCGCGGCCTGACCCACCCGCTCCTGATGAAGTTCACCCTGAAGATGCTGGCGAACCTCACGGACCCGACGGGCGGCGACGCGATGGACCGCATCATCAACGGCCTGTCGAAGGTCGCCCCGAAGGCCTGACCGCCGGGACCGCGTACGAGGAAGGGCCGTCTCTCCCCCGAGGAGTGACGGCCCTTCTTCGTGCTTACGCGGATGCGTGCGGGATCAGAGGATCCGGACGGCGCCCGACGGGGTGTCCCAGTCGAGGGAGCGCTCGACGACGCCCGTGGACGGGTTCTGCGCGCCGACGTAGTTGCCGCCGCCGACGTAGATGGCGACGTGGTACGAGCCGCTGCGGCTGCCCCAGTACAGGATGTCGCCCGGCTGGAGGTTGCTCAGGGAGACGGAGGTGCCCATGCTCGACTGCGAGTACGAGATGCGGGGCAGGTCGATGCCGGCCGCGCGGTAGGCGGCCTGGACGAGGCCCGAGCAGTCCCACGAGTTGGGGCCGGTGCCGCCGGACACGTAGGCGTCGCCGATCTGGGCACGGGCGAAGGCCACGATCGCGGCGGCGGAGCCGGAGGGGGCCTGCGTCTCGGTGCTGGAGCCTGCCGTGGAGCCGCTGTCGGAGGACGACGAGGAGCCGCTGTCGTTCGACGAGCTCGTGGACCGGGTGGAGAGCTGAGTGCGCTCACGGTCGCGGGAGGCGCGCTCCTCGGCTTCCTTGCGCTCCTGCTCGGCCTTGAGGCGGGCCTCCTCGGCGCGCTCGGCCGCGGCCTTGCGGTCCGCCTCGGCCTTGGCCTTCTTGGCTTCCTTGGCGGCCTTCTGCAGCGCCGCGTTCTCCTGCGCCTGGAGGCTCTGGTCAAGCGCCTCCTGGTGGGAGGCCTCGGCGGAGGCGGCGACGGCGCTGGCGAGACCGGCGCCGGACTCGAGGGAGCCCAGGGTGGGCATTTCGATGGTCTCGGTCACCGGCTCGGCGTTCGCCGGCCCGGCAGCACCGGCCACCGCGATGGTGCCGAGGACGCCACCGGCAACTCCGGCTCGCAGCGCGAGCTTCGAGGCGCTGCGGCGGGGCTTCCGGTGGCTGGGTATGTGAGCGGTGTGGGACATGGGTACAACCGCTATCAGGGCTTCACGGTTCCCTTCAAGAAACGTGGGGTGCGCCACAGTTGCCCCAGGAATCTCCTAATCCGCTTCTGAGGCGCCCTTATTGACGCCGTAACGGGCAAATCGGGCAGGGCTCATCTGGCCCTTGATCACGGGTTTTCATTGAAACGCCCGAATTGCCCGACGCTTACCACCTCTTGACACCCATGGCCAAGCCCCGTTTTCCCGGAGCCCTTGACGTGTGGCACAGGTCACACTCGCGTCTCACGAACGCTCGTGAAAGCGCGCACGCGTCCACCTCCGTCCGCCGGACCCCCCGACCGGGCGACGGGCTGGTCCTTTACCACCCGGATGCGCCCATCGCCAATTTGCTTGTAATGACCATCACTTGATAGTGCGACACCCCCTCCGATCAGCGATTTCCGATCCGGATGTCACATCTGGTGATCACCTGGGCGCTTCGCGCAACAAGATCACCGCTCATCCGACTTCATGATCCTTCGTCAGGTGGTGGAGATCACAAAGTCCTTGCTGTACCCCGTGTCGCAGATCACAGAGGGGCGGGCATAAGATGCGGGGCAGCCGGGCTTGTGAACTGCCTCACATGGGGGCGATCTTTCACGGTCCGGCCGTGCGGTCCAACGGTCAAGGACGACTGGAAGGAGCGAGGAGCGTGAATGCGTACGCGCCCGTCCTCGTGCTCGGTGCCCTGGGTGCGGGGTTTGCGATCTTCTCCGTGGTCATGGCCACGCTTATCGGTCCAAAGCGGTACAACAGGGCAAAACTTGAGGCGTACGAGTGCGGCATCGAGCCGACGCCCACTCCCGCCGGCGGCGGCCGCTTCCCGATCAAGTACTACCTGACGGCGATGCTCTTCATCGTCTTCGACATCGAGATCGTCTTCCTCTACCCCTGGGCCGTCACCTTCGACGCCCTGGGGCTTTTCGGGCTCGTGGAGATGCTGCTCTTCGTGCTCACCGTCTTCGTCGCCTACGCCTACGTGTGGCGTCGCGGCGGCCTGGAATGGGACTGAGGGGCTGAGGGGCACCTATGGGACTCGAAGAGAAACTCCCGAGCGGCTTTCTGCTGACGACGGTCGAACAGGCCGCGGGCTGGGTGCGCAAGGCGTCCGTGTTCCCCGCGACCTTCGGCCTCGCCTGCTGCGCCATCGAGATGATGACCACCGGAGCCGGCCGGTACGACCTGGCCCGCTTCGGCATGGAGGTCTTCCGCGGCTCGCCGCGCCAGGCCGACCTGATGATCGTGGCCGGCCGGGTCAGCCAGAAGATGGCGCCCGTCCTGAGGCAGGTCTACGACCAGATGCCCAACCCCAAGTGGGTCATCTCCATGGGCGTCTGCGCCTCATCGGGCGGCATGTTCAACAACTACGCGATCGTCCAGGGCGTCGACCACATCGTGCCGGTCGACATCTACCTGCCCGGCTGCCCGCCGCGCCCGGAGATGCTGCTCGACGCGATCCTCAAGCTCCACCAGAAGATCCAGACCTCCAAGCTCGGCGTGAACGCCGAGGAGGCGGCCCGGGAGGCGGAGGAGGCGGCGCTCAAGGCGCTGCCGACCATTGAGTTGAAGGGTCTGCTCCGTTGAGTGACGAAACCCCGAACCCCGAGAAGGAGCTGAGCGAGCAGAACCTGCCCGGTCAGCGCGGGGACCACGGCGAGGAGGTCCGCGTCCAGCGCGGCATGTTCGGTGCCCAGAGCGGCGCCGACACCTCCGGCTACGGCGGCCTCGTCCGCTCGATCCGGCTCCCCGGCCCGGCCACCCGCCCGTACGGCGGCTGGTTCGACGAGGTCGCCGACGAACTCGAAGGCGCCCTCGAGGAGCAGGGCCTGCTCCCGGACAACGCCATCGAGAAGACGGTCGTCGACCGCGACGAGCTCACCTTCCACATCGAGCGCGAGCACCTCGTCCGCGTGGCCCGCACCCTGCGCGACGACCCCGCCCTCCGCTTCGAGCTGTGTACGGGCGTCTCCGGCGTCCACTACCCGGGCGACAAGGGCCGCGAGCTGCACGCCGTCTACCACCTGCGCTCGCTCACCCACGGTCGGCTGATCCGCCTGGAGGTCTCGGCGCCCGACGCCGACCCGCGCATCCCGTCCCTCGTCGCCGTCTACCCGACGAACGACTGGCACGAGCGCGAGGCGTACGACTTCTTCGGCATCGTCTTCGACGGCCACCCCGCCCTCACCCGGATCATGATGCCGGACGACTGGCAGGGGCACCCGCAGCGCAAGGACTACCCCCTCGGCGGCATCGCCGTCGAGTACAAGGGCGCCCAGATCCCGGCTCCGGACCAGCGGAGGTCGTACTCGTGACCACTCCCCACGCGTCTCCCCGCGAGACGACAGAAGGCGCCGTCTACACGGTGACCGGCGGTGACTGGGAAGAGGTCGTCCAGTCCGCCGCCAAGGCCGACGACGAACGCATCATCGTCAACATGGGCCCCCAGCACCCGTCCACCCACGGCGTGCTCCGGCTCATCCTGGAGATCGACGGCGAGACCGTCACCGAGGCCCGCTGCGGCATCGGCTACCTCCACACCGGCATCGAGAAGAACCTCGAATACCGGACCTGGACGCAGGGCACCACCTTCGTCACGCGCATGGACTACCTCACCTCGTTCTACAACGAGACGGCGTACTGCCTCGGCGTGGAGAAGCTGCTCGGCATCACGGACCAGATCCCGGACCGGGCCAGCGTCATCCGGGTCCTCCTCATGGAGCTCAACCGGCTCTCCTCCCACCTGGTGTGCATCGCCAC
The DNA here is from genome assembly GCF_000725545.1 of Streptomyces exfoliatus. Classification (GTDB taxonomy): domain Bacteria; phylum Actinomycetota; class Actinomycetes; order Streptomycetales; family Streptomycetaceae; genus Streptomyces; species Streptomyces exfoliatus. The sequence goes on from NZ_KL647056.1 coordinate 201,908, forward strand.
CGGCGGCATGGAGCTCGGCGCCACCACGATCATGATCTACGGCTTCCGTGACCGCGAGATGATCCTGGACCTGTACGAGCTGATCACCGGCCTGCGCATGAACCACGCGTTCATCCGCCCCGGCGGCCTCGCCCAGGACCTGCCGCCCGGCGCCGTCGACGCCGTGCGCGAGTTCGTGAAGACCATGAAGAAGAACCTGCCGGAGTACGACAAGCTCGCCACCGGCAACCCCATCTTCAAGGCCCGCATGCAGGACGTCGGCCACCTCGACCTCACCGGCTGCATGGCGCTGGGCGCCACCGGCCCGATCCTGCGCTCCGCGGGCCTCCCGCACGACCTGCGCAAGACCGACCCGTACTGCGGCTACGAGAACTACGAGTTCGACATCCCGACCGCCGACACCTGCGACTCCTACGGACGTTTCCTCGTCCGCCTGGAGGAGATGCGGCAGTCCCTCCGGATCGTCGAGCAGTGCCTCGACCGTCTGGAGCCGGGCCCGGTCATGGTCGGCGACAAGAAGATCGCCTGGCCCGCGCAGCTCGCGCTCGGCGCCGACGGCCTCGGCAACTCCACCGACCACATCGCGAAGATCATGGGCACCTCCATGGAGGCCCTGATCCACCACTTCAAGCTGGTCACCGAGGGCTTCCGGGTCCCGGCGGGACAGGCCTACGCGGCCGTCGAGTCGCCCAAGGGCGAACTCGGCGTGCACGTCGTCTCCGACGGCGGCACCCGCCCCTTCCGGGTCCACTTCCGCGACCCGTCCTTCACCAACCTCCAGGCCATGGCCGCGATGTGCGAGGGCGGCCAGGTCGCCGACGTCATCGTCGCCGTCGCCTCCATCGACCCCGTGATGGGAGGCGTCGACCGATGACGGAGAACGTCAGCCTGGGGATGCCCCAGCTCCCCGCCCCCGCGTTCCCGGCCGAGGTCCACGCCCGGCTGACCGAGGACGCGCGGGCGATCATCGCCCGCTACCCGGACTCCCGCTCCGCGCTCCTGCCGATGCTGCACCTCGTGCAGTCGGAGGAGGGGCACGTGACCCGTACCGGCATGCAGTTCTGTGCCGACCTGCTCGGCCTCACCACCGCCGAGGTCACCGCCGTCGCCACCTTCTACACGATGTACCGGCGCAAGCCCTCCGGCGACTACCAGGTCGGCGTCTGCACCAACACGCTCTGCGCGGTCATGGGCGGCGACGCCATCTTCGAGGAGCTCAAGGCCCACCTCGGCGTCGGCAACGACGAGACGACCGAGGACGGCAAGATCACCCTCGAACACATCGAGTGCAACGCGGCCTGCGACTTCGCCCCCGTGGTGATGGTCAACTGGGAGTTCTTCGACAACCAGACCCCCGAGTCCGCCAAGCGGATGGTCGACGACCTGCGGGCCGGCCGGACCGTCGAACCCACCCGGGGCGCCCCGCTCTGCTCCTTCAAGGAGACCGCCCGCATCCTGGCCGGCTTCCCCGACGAGCGCCCCGGCGCCGTCGAGGCCACCGGCGGCGCGGGCCCGGCATCCCTGGTCGGTCTCCGCCTCGCCAAGGGCGAGCAGCCCCACCACCGAATCGTCCACCCGCGCGGTGAGTCCTCCGGTCAGGAGGGGGAGTGATGACCTTGGCCGCCGAGATCAACAACAGCAGCCCCGAGAAGCTTCTCGCACCCGTCCTCTCGGCCTTCTGGGACCAGCCCGACTCCTGGACCCTGGAGACCTACGAGCGCCACGAGGGCTACCGGGGCCTCAGGAAAGCCCTCGCGATGAGTCCCGACGACCTCATCGCCTACGTCAAGGAGTCCGGCCTCCGCGGACGCGGCGGCGCGGGCTTCCCCACCGGCATGAAGTGGCAGTTCATCCCGCAGGGCGACGGCAAGCCCCACTACCTCGTCGTCAACGCCGACGAGTCCGAGCCCGGCACCTGCAAGGACATCCCCCTCCTCTTCGCCAACCCGCACTCCCTCATCGAGGGCATCGTGATCGCCTGCTACGCGATCCGCTCGAACCACGCCTTCATCTACCTGCGCGGCGAGGTCGTCCCCGTCCTGCGCCGCCTCCACGAGGCCGTCCGCGAGGCCTACGCCGCCGGCTACCTCGGCACGAACATCCTCGGCAGCGGACTCGACCTCGAACTCACCGTGCACGCCGGCGCCGGCGCGTACATCTGCGGTGAGGAGACCGCGCTGCTCGACTCGCTCGAAGGGCGCCGCGGCCAGCCCCGGCTGCGCCCGCCCTTCCCCGCGGTCGCCGGCCTGTACGCCTGCCCCACCGTCGTGAACAACGTCGAGTCCATCGCGTCCGTTCCCGCGATCCTCAACAAGGGCAAGGAGTGGTTCACCTCGATGGGCAGCGAGAAGTCCCCGGGCTTCACGCTCTACTCGCTGAGCGGGCACGTCGCCTCGCCCGGCCAGTACGAGGCACCCCTCGGCATCACCCTGCGCCAGCTCCTCGACATGAGCGGCGGCATGCGCCCCGGCCACCGCCTCAAGTTCTGGACCCCCGGCGGCTCCTCCACCCCCATGTTCACCGACGAGCACCTCGACGTGCCCCTCGACTACGAGGGCGTCGGCGCCGCCGGATCCATGCTCGGCACCAAGGCGCTCCAGTGCTTCGACGAGACCACCTGTGTCGTCCGGGCCGTCACCCGCTGGACCGAGTTCTACGCCCACGAGTCCTGCGGCAAGTGCACCCCCTGCCGCGAGGGCACGTACTGGCTCGTCCAGTTGCTCCGCGACATCGAGGCCGGACGCGGACAGATGTCCGACCTCGACAAGCTCAACGACATCGCCGACAACATCAACGGCAAGTCGTTCTGCGCCCTCGGCGACGGCGCCGCCTCGCCGATCTTCTCCTCGCTCAAGTACTTCCGCGCGGAGTACGAGCAGCACATCACCGGCCGGGGCTGCCCCTTCGACCCCGCCAAGTCGACCGCCTGGGCGGACAACCACAAGGAGGTGACGGCATGACGGTCACCACGGCCGGCCCGGCGGGCGGCACCCCGGCGGTACCGCCCGAGGACCTCGTCACGCTGACCATCGACGGCGCCGAGATCTCCGTCCCCAAGGGGACGCTCGTCATCCGCGCCGCCGAACAGCTCGGCATCGAGATCCCGCGCTTCTGCGACCACCCGCTCCTCGACCCCGCCGGCGCCTGCCGCCAGTGCATCGTCGAGGTCGAGGGCCAGCGCAAGCCCATGGCCTCCTGCACCATCACCTGCACCGACGGCATGGTGGTGAAGTCCCAGCTCACCTCGCCCGTGGCCGAGAAGGCCCAGCACGGCGTGATGGAGCTGCTGCTCATCAACCACCCGCTGGACTGCCCCGTCTGCGACAAGGGCGGCGAATGCCCCCTGCAGAACCAGGCCATGTCCCACGGGCAGTCCGAGTCCCGCTTCGAGGGCGTCAAGCGGACGTACGAGAAGCCGATCCCGCTCTCCACCCAGGTCCTGCTCGACCGCGAGCGGTGCGTGCTCTGCGCCCGCTGCACCCGCTTCTCCAACCAGGTCGCCGGCGACCCGATGATCGAACTGGTCGAGCGCGGCGCGCTCCAGCAGGTCGGCACCGGCGAGGGCGACCCCTTCGAGTCGTACTTCTCCGGCAACACCATCCAGATCTGCCCGGTCGGCGCCCTCACCTCGGCCGCCTACCGCTTCCGCTCCCGCCCCTTCGACCTGGTCTCCTCCCCGTCGGTGTGCGAGCACTGCGCGGGCGGCTGCGCCACCCGCACCGACCACCGGCGCGGCAAGGTCATGCGGCGGCTCGCCGCCGAGGACCCGGAGGTCAACGAGGAGTGGATCTGCGACAAGGGCCGCTTCGGCTTCCGGTACGCCCAGCAGCGCGACCGGCTCGCCACCCCCCTCGTCCGGAACCCCGGCACCGGTGAACTGGAGCCCGCATCCTGGCCCGAGGCCCTGGAGGCCGCCGCCCGCGGGCTCGTCCGCGGCCGGACCGGCGTCCTCACCGGAGGCAGGCTGACCGTCGAGGACTCCTACGCGTACGCCAAGTTCGCCCGGGTCGCCCTCGACACCAACGACGTCGACTTCCGGGCCCGGATCCACTCCGGCGAGGAGGCCGACTTCCTGGCCTCCGCCGTCGCCGGACGGGGACGCGACCTGGACGGCACGGGCGTCACGTACACCTCGCTCGAAGCCGCCCCCGCGGTGCTCCTCGTCGGCCTGGAGGCCGAGGAGGAGGCCCCCGGCGTCTTCCTGCGGCTCCGCAAGGCCTGGCGGAAGAAGGGCCAGAAGACGTACGCGGTCGCCGCCTTCGCGACCCGGGGCCTGGACAAGGCGGGCGGCACCCTGCTGCCCGCCGCCCCCGGCACCGAGACCGAGTGGCTCGACGCGCTGACCTCCCGGGTCGGTCTGGAGGGCGACGGGCTCGCCGCCGCCCAGGCCCTCCGCCAGGAGGGCGCCGTCATCGCCGTAGGCGAGCGGCTCGCGGGCGTCCCCGGCGCCCTCACCGCCGCCCTGCGCGCCTCGGCCGCCACCGGCGCCCGCCTCGTGTGGATCCCGCGCCGCGCCGGCGAACGCGGAGCCGTCGAGGCCGGCGCCCTCCCGGCCCTGCTGCCCGGCGGCCGGCCCGCGACCCACCCCCGCGCGCGCGAGGAGGTCGCCGCCGCCTGGGGCGTCCGCGAACTCCCGCACCGCTACGGGCGCGACACCGGCCAGATGATCGAGGCCGCCGCCACCGGCGAACTCGGCGCCCTGCTCGTCGGCGGCGTCGAGGTCGCCGACCTGCCCGACCCGGCACGCGCGCGTGAGGCCCTCGACGCGGCCTTCGTGGTCTCCCTGGAGCTGCGGCCCAGTGAGGTCACCCAGCGCGCCGACGTCGTCCTCCCGGTCGCCGCCGTCGCCGAGAAGCCCGGCACCTTCCTCAACTGGGAAGGCAGGGCCCGGCTCTTCGAGGCCGCGCTCAAGCCCGAGCAGATGACCCGGCCCGTCGCCCCGGGCGACGCGCGCGTGCTCCACATGCTCGCCGACGCCCTTGACGTCCACCTGGCGCTGCCCGACCTCAGGGCCGTACGCCGGGAGCTGGACCGGCTCGGCGGCTGGACCGAGGAGCGGGCCTCCGAGCCCGTCGAACCCGGCCAGGCCGCGCCGAGGGCCGGCGACGGAGAGGCCGTCCTCGCCGGACACCGGCTCCTGCTCGACCTGGGCCGCCTCCAGGAGGGCGACACCGCCCTGGCCGGCACCCGGCACGCGGCGGTCGCCCGGCTCTCCGCCGCCACCGCCGCCGACACCGGCGTCAAGGACGGCGACGTCCTGGAGGTGACCGGCCCCGCCGGCTCGGTCGCCTTCCCGCTCCAGGTCACCGAGATGCCCGACCGCGTGGTCTGGCTCCCGCTGAACTCGGCGGGCCGCGGCGTCCTCTCCGACACCGGCGCCCACCCCGGCGACCTGGTCCGCATCGGCGCGGTCACCACGAAGGAGGTCCAGGCATGAACACCCTCCTCGCCGCCGAAGACCTGTCCATGTTCGGCACGGACCCCTGGTGGCTCGTCCTCATCAAGGCGGTCTTCTGCTTCGCCTTCCTCATGGTCACCGTGCTCTTCTCCATCGTGTGGGAGCGCAAGGTCGTCGCCTGGATGCAGCTGCGCGTCGGCCCCAACCGGCACGGCCCCTGGGGCCTCCTCCAGTCCCTCGCGGACGGCATCAAGCTGATGCTCAAGGAGGACGTGATCGTCAAGAAGGCCGACAAGGTCGTCTACGTCCTCGCCCCGATCATCGCCGCGATCCCCGCGTTCATGGCGATCGCCGTGATCCCCTTCGGTCCCGCGGGCAACGAGGTCTCGATCTTCGGCCACCGCACCGCGATGCAGCTCACCGACCTGCCGATCGCGATGCTGTACGTCCTGGCCATCGCCTCGGTCGGCATCTACGGCATCGTCCTCGCCGGCTGGTCGTCCGGCTCCACGTACCCGCTCCTCGGCGGCCTGCGCTCCTGCGCGCAGATGATCTCGTACGAGATCGCCATGGGCGCGGCCTTCGCCTCCGTCTTCCTCTACTCCGGGTCGATGTCGACCTCGGCGATCGTCGAGGCGCAGGCGGACCGCTGGTTCATCATCCTGCTGCCGGTGTCGTTCATCATCTACATCGTCACGATGGTCGGCGAGACCAACCGCGCCCCGTTCGACATGCCGGAGTCCGAGGGCGACCTCGTCGGCGGCTTCAACACCGAGTACTCGTCCATCAAGTTCGCGATGTTCATGCTCGCCGAGTACGTGAACATGGTGACGGTCTCGGCGGTGTCGGTGACCCTCTTCCTGGGCGGCTGGCGGGCCCCGTACCCGGTGTCCACCTTCTGGGAGGGCGCGAACCACGGCTGGTGGCCGATGCTCTGGTTCGTCCTCAAGGTGCAGCTGCTGCTGTTCTTCTTCATCTGGCTCCGCGGCACCCTGCCCCGCGTCCGCTACGACCAGCTGATGAAGCTCGGCTGGAAGGTCCTCATCCCGGTCTCCGTGGTCTGGCTCATGCTGGTCGCCACCGTCCGGGCGCTGCGCAACGAGAACATCGCGTTCACCAACATCGTCCTGTACGTGGCCGGGGCCGTCCTCGGACTGCTGCTGCTGTCCTTCGTGGTCGACGTGTTCCGCGACCGGAAGGCCAAGGCGTCCGCGGCGGCCGGGCCGGCCGACGAGCCCGCCTTCGACCCGATGGCCGGCGGCTTCCCCGTACCGCCCAAGCCCGGACAGTCCCTGCCGCCCGTGCCCCGGCGCAGGCCCCGGCACGACCGGGACCTCGTTGTCAGTGGCGCCCCCGATACTGCTACTGCGAGTGATGGAAAGGAGACGGACGGTGTCTGACTTCCAGAATCCGGTGGCCGGCTTCGGCGTGACCTTCAAGGCCATGTTCAAGAAGCGGCTGACCGAGCAGTACCCGGAGCAGCAGAAGACGACGGCGCCCCGCTTCCACGGCCGGCACCAGCTCAACCGTCACCCCGACGGGCTGGAGAAGTGCGTCGGCTGTGAGCTGTGCGCCTGGGCCTGTCCGGCCGACGCCATCTACGTGGAGGGCGCGGAGAACACGGACGAGGAGCGCTACTCGCCCGGCGAGCGCTACGGCCGCGTCTACCAGATCAACTACGCCCGCTGCATCCTGTGCGGGCTGTGCATCGAGGCCTGCCCCACCCGGGCGCTGACGATGACCAACGAGTTCGAGCTGGCCGACTCCTCCCGCGCGAACCTGATCTACACCAAGGAGCAGCTCCTCGCGGGACTCGAGGAGACCATGGTGGACACCCCGCACGCGATCTTCCCCGGCATGACCGAGCAGGACTACTACCGGGGCCTCGTCACCGAGGCCGCGCCCGGGACCGTCCCTCAGGTCGCCGTGTCCAAGGGGGAGACGGGCGAGCCGGAAGAGGTGGACGCATGAGCGCCGAACTCGCGGCGTACGCGACCTCGGGCGGTGAGGCCTTCCAGTTCTGGGTCCTCGGTACCGTCGCCGTCGCGGGCGCGCTCGGCACGATCCTGATGAGGCGGGCCGTGCACTCGGCGCTCTGCCTCGCCGGGACGATGATCATCCTGGCGGTCTTCTACCTGGCCAACGGGGCGTACTTCCTCGGCATCGTCCAGATCGTCGTCTACACCGGCGCGATCATGATGCTCTTCCTCTTCGTCGTCATGCTGGTCGGCGTCACGGCGGCGGACTCGCTGAAGGAGACCCTCAAGGGCCAGCGCTGGTGGGCCGCCGCCTGCGGCCTCGGCTTCGGCATCCTCCTCGCCGGCGGCATCGGGAACGCCTCCCTGACGGAGTTCGCCGGACTCGGCGCCGCCAACAGCGCGCACGGCGGGAACGTCGAGGGCCTCGCCGCCCTCATCTTCACCAAGTACGTCTTCGCCTTCGAGATCACCGGCGCGCTCCTCATCACCGCCGCCGTCGGCGCGATGGTGCTCACCCACCGCGAGCGCACCGAGCGGGCCCGCACCCAGCGCGAGCTGTCCGAGCAGCGCGTACGCGAGGGCAAGCACGTGCCGCCGCTGCCCGCGCCCGGCGTCTACGCCCGGCACAACGCCGTGGACATCCCCGGTCTGCTGCCCGACGGCACCCCCTCGGAGCTGACCGTCATGCAGACCCTGCGCAAGCGGGGCCAGGTCCGGGACGTGTCCGCCGAGGCCCTCGCCGACCTCAAGGCCCTGGAGCAGCGCTCCGAGGAGCGGCTCGGCCGCGACCGGGATGAAGAGGAGGCCACCCGGTGAACCCCGTCAACTACCTGTACCTCGCCGCCCTGCTGTTCACCATCGGTGCGGCCGGGGTGCTGATCCGGCGCAACGCGATCGTGGTCTTCATGTGCGTCGAGCTGATGCTCAACGCCTGCAACCTCGCGTTCGTCGCCTTCTCCCGTATGCACGGAAACCTCGACGGCCAGATCTTCGCGTTCTTCACGATGGTCGTCGCCGCCGCGGAGGTCGTCGTCGGGCTCGCGATCATCGTGTCCGTCTTCCGTGCCCGCCACTCGGCCTCGGTCGACGACGCAAGCCTGATGAAGCTGTGAGGGGCTGACCGTGGAAAATCTCATCGCTCTGCTCGTCGGAGCGCCCCTGCTCGGCGCGGCCGTCCTGCTCTGCGGCGGACGGCGGCTCGACAAGACCGGGCACTGGATCGGCACGCTGCTCGCGGCCGTCTCCTTCGCCATCGGCCTCGCGCTCTTCGTCGACATGCTGGGCAAGAGCGCCGACGACCGGGCCCTGCACCAGCGGCTCTACACCTGGATCCCCGTCGAGGGCTTCCAGGCGGACATCGCCTTCCAGCTCGACCAGCTGTCGATGACGTTCGTCCTGCTGATCAGCGGGGTCGGCACGCTCATCCACGTGTACTCCATCGGATACATGGAGCACGACGAGCGCCGCCGCCGCTTCTTCGGCTACCTCAACCTGTTCGTCGCGGCGATGCTGCTGCTCGTCCTCGCCGACAACTACCTGCTCCTGTACTTCGGCTGGGAGGGCGTCGGCCTGGCCTCGTACCTCCTGATCGGTTTCTGGCAGCACAAGCCCAGTGCGGCCACCGCCGCGAAGAAGGCCTTCCTGGTGAACCGGGTCGGCGACATGGGCCTCTCCATCGCCATCATGATCATGTTCACCACCTTCGGCACCTTCGCCTTCGGGCCGGTGCTCGGGGCGGCCGGTGAGGCGTCCGAGGGCACGCTGACCGCGATCGGCCTGATGCTGCTCCTCGCCGCCTGCGGCAAGTCGGCCCAGGTGCCGCTGCAGTCCTGGCTCGGCGACGCGATGGAGGGCCCGACCCCGGTCTCGGCCCTCATCCACGCGGCCACGATGGTGACCGCCGGTGTCTATCTGATCGTCCGCTCCGCCGACATCTTCAACGCGGCGCCGGACGCGCAGACCGTCGTCGTCGTGGTCGGCGCCGTCACGCTCCTCTTCGGTGCGATCGTCGGTTGCGCGAAGGACGACATCAAGAAGGCGCTCGCCGGTTCGACGATGTCGCAGATCGGATACATGATCCTGGCGGCCGGCCTCGGCCCCATCGGCTACGTCTTCGCGATCATGCACCTGGTGACCCACGGCTTCTTCAAGGCCGGGCTGTTCCTCGGCGCCGGTTCGGTCATGCACGGCATGAACGACGAGGTCGACATGCGCAGGTACGGCGGCCTGCGGAAGTACATGCCGGTCACCTTCGTGACCTTCGGCCTCGGCTACCTCGCGATCATCGGCTTCCCCGGCCTGTCCGGCTTCTTCTCCAAGGACATGATCATCGAGGCGGCCTTCGCCAAGGGCGGCACCCAGGGCTGGATCCTCGGCTCGGTCACCCTGCTCGGCGCGGCCATCACCGCGTACTACATGACCCGCGTGATGCTCATGACCTTCTTCGGCGAGAAGCGCTGGCAGGCGGACGCCGAGGGCCACGAGCCGCACCCGCACGAGTCGCCGAAGTCCATGACGATCCCGATGATCCTGCTGGCCTTCGGGTCGGTCTTCGCGGGCGGCATCTTCGGCGTCGGCGACCGGTTCGTGCACTGGCTGGAGCCCGTCACCGGTTACGCGCACGGCCACCCGCCGATCAGCGCCGCGGCCGTCACCTCCGCCACCGTCGCCGTCATGGTGATCGGCGTCGGCGTCGCCTACCTCCAGTACGGGCGCAGGCCCGTCCCGGTGGTCGCCCCGCGCGGCTCGCTCCTCACCAGGGCGGCCCGCCGCGACCTGCTCCAGGACGACTTCAACCACGCCGTCTTCGTCCGCGGCGGCACCCACCTGACCCGCTCCCTGGTCTACGTCGACCACAGCCTCGTCGACGGCGTGGTCAACGGCACCGCCGCCTCCGTCGGCGGACTGTCCGGCCGACTGCGCAAGCTCCAGAACGGCTACGCCCGCTCGTACGCGGTCTCCATGTTCGGAGGTACTGCGGTGCTGATCGCCGCGACCCTGCTGATGAGGGCGGTGTAACTGTCATGTCCTTCCCGCTCCTTACGGTGACGGCAGCGGTGCCGGCGGTCGGTGCGATCCTCACCGCCGCCGTCCCCGCCGCCCGCCGCACCGCCGCCAAGTGGCTGGCGCTGCTCGTCTCGCTCGCCACGCTCGTGCTCGCCGCCGTCGTGTTCGTACGGTTCGAGCCCGGCGGCGAGCGCTACCAGCTGACCGAATCGCACTCCTGGATCAAGGACTTCGGTGTCCGGTACGAGCTCGGGGTCGACGGCATCGGGGTGGCGCTCATCGCGCTCACCGCCCTGCTGATCCCGTTCATCGTCCTGGCCGGCTGGCACGACGCCGACCAGGAGGCCTCCTCCAAGCGCTGGCGCCCGACCCAGGGCTTCTTCGCCCTGATCCTCATGGTCGAGGCGATGGTGATCCTCTCCTTCGAGGCCACCGACGTCTTCCTCTTCTACGTCCTGTTCGAAGCCATGCTCATCCCGATGTACTTCCTCATCGGCGGCTTCGGCGACCGGGCCCACGCGGGCTCCGACGAGAACGCGGCGGCCCAGCGGTCGTACGCGGCCGTCAAGTTCCTCCTGTACAACCTCGTCGGCGGCCTGATCATGCTGGCCGCCGTCATCGGGCTCTACGTGGTCGCGGGGAACTTCTCGCTCACCGAGATCGCCGAGGCCCGCGCCAACGGCACCCTCGACATGGCGACCAACACCGAGCGGCTGCTGTTCCTCGGCTTCTTCTTCGCCTTCGCGGTGAAGGCGCCGCTCTGGCCGCTGCACACCTGGCTGCCGAACGCGATGGGAGAGGCGACCGCCCCGGTCGCCGTCCTCATCACCGCCGTCGTCGACAAGGTCGGCACCTTCGCGATGCTCCGCTTCTGCCTCGGGCTCTTCCCCGAGGCCTCGCAGTGGGCCACCCCCGCGATCATCGTCCTCGCCCTCATCAGCATCGTGTACGGGGCACTGGTCGCGGTCGGCCAGCGGGACATCAAGCGCCTGGTCGCGTACGCGTCGATCTCGCACTTCGGCTTCATCATCCTCGGCATCTTCGCGATGACCAGCCAGGGCCAGTCGGGCGCCACGCTCTACATGGTCAACCACGGCATCTCGACGGCCGCCCTGATGCTCGTCGCCGGATTCCTGATCTCCCGGCGCGGCTCGCGGCTCATCGCCGACTACGGCGGTGTGCAGAAGGTCGCCCCGGTGCTCGCCGGCACCTTCCTGATCGGCGGCCTCGCGACCCTGTCGCTGCCCGGACTCGCCCCGTTCGTCAGCGAGTTCCTGGTCCTGGTCGGCACCTACGCCCGCTACCCGGTGGCCGGTGTCATCGCCACCACCGGCATCGTCCTCGCCGCGCTCTACACCCTCGTCCTGTACCAGCGGACGATGACCGGGCCGGTGAAGGAGGAGGTGCGGTCGCTGCCCGACCTGCGGGCGCGTGAACTGGCCGTGGCCGTGCCGCTGATCGCCGTCCTCATCTTCCTCGGGGTCTTCCCGAAGCCGCTGACGGACGTCGTCAACCCGGCGGTGCGGCACACCATGTCCGACGTCCAGCAGACGGACCCCCAGCCCGCAATTCAGACCGTGGAGGCGGCCAAGTGAGTTCCATGGCTGTCCACAGCTTGTGGACGACAGCTGCCGAGCCGCTGGACAAGATCCCGGCACCCCACATCGAGTACACCCAGCTCTCGCCCGTCCTCATCGTGATCGGCGCGGCGATCCTCGGCGTCCTCGTCGAGGCCTTCGTGCCCCGCAAGGCCCGCTACCACAGCCAGTTGTTCCTCAGCGTGGTCGCGCTCGTCGCCGCCTTCGCCGCGATCGTCGCCCTGGCGGCCGGCGGCTACGGCTCCACCAAGGCCCAGATCGCGGCCATGGGCGCCATCGCCGTCGACGGACCCGCCCTCTTCCTCCAGGGCACCATTCTCCTCGCCTCCGTCGTCGCCATCTTCACCTTCGCCGAGCGCAGGCTCGACCCGGCCGACCACGGCCACAAGGTCGACTCCTTCGCCGCCGAGGCCGCCGCCGTCCCGGGCAGCGACCAGGAGAAGGCCGCCGTCAAGGCCGGCTTCACCACCACCGAGGTCTTCCCGCTGGCGCTCTTCGCCATCGCCGGCATGCTGGTCTTCCCGGCCGCCAACGACCTCCTGACGCTCTTCGTCGCCCTGGAGGTCTTCTCCCTCCCGCTCTACCTGCTCTGCGCCGTCGCCCGCCGCAAGCGGCTGATGTCGCAGGAGGCGGCCGTCAAGTACTTCCTGCTCGGCGCCTTCTCCTCGGCCTTCCTGCTCTTCGGGATCGCCCTGCTCTACGGCTACGCGGGCTCCGTCTCGTACGCCACCATCGCCAGCGTCGTCGACGGCACCGTCGGCTCCGTGAACCCGGCGCTCGCCGACACCATGGGCAACGACGCGCTGCTGCTCATCGGCTTCGCCATGATCCTCACCGGGCTCCTCTTCAAGGTCGGCGCCGTGCCGTTCCACATGTGGACCCCGGACGTCTACCAGGGCGCCCCGACCCCGGTCACCGGCTTCATGGCCGCCGCGACCAAGGTCGCCGCGTTCGGCGCGCTGCTCCGCCTGCTGTACGTGGTGCTCCCGGGCCTCACCTGGGACTGGCGGCCGGTCATGTGGGGCGTCGCCATCGTCACCATGCTGGGCGGTGCGATCGTCGCCATCACCCAGACCGACATCAAGCGGCTCCTCGCGTACTCGTCGATCGCGCACGCGGGCTTCCTGCTCGCGGGTGTCATCGCGGCCACGCCGAGCGGCATCTCGTCGGTCCTGTTCTACCTCGGCGCCTACTCCTTCGTGACGATCGGCGCCTTCGCCGTCGTCACGCTGGTCAGGGACGCGGGCGGCGAGGCCACCCACCTCTCCAAGTGGGCCGGTCTCGGGCGCCGTTCGCCGCTCGTCGCCGCGGTCTTCGCGGTCTTTCTGCTCGCCTTCGCCGGCATCCCGCTGACCTCCGGGTTCTCGGGCAAGTTCGCGGTCTTCAAGGCGGCGGCGGACGGTGGCGCGGGCGCGCTCGTCGTGGTCGGCGTGATCTCCTCGGCGATCGCCGCGTTCTTCTACATCCGGGTGATCGTGCTCATGTTCTTCAGCGAGCCCAAGGCGGACGGCCCGACGGTCGCCGTGCCCTCGGCCCTGACGACCCTCACCATCACCGCCGGTGTGGTGGTCACCCTCGTGCTCGGCTTCGCCCCGCAGTACTTCCTGGACCTCGCGAACCAGGCGAGCGTCTTCGTCCGGTAGCGGGTACGGCAGAGGGCCCGGTCTCCGTGCGCGGAGGCCGGGCCCTTCGTCGTACGCCTACGCCTTCGGGTGGTCCTCAGGGCAGGGGGTGCAGTGCACCCGCGGGTTGTACGGAGTGAAGACGCCCTTCGGGTTCTTCTTGAAGATCCACGCGTGCAGCGAGTAGTGGGGGCCGACGGGCTCGAAGTCGAACGGCCCGTCGAAGCCCCGGCCGAAGAGCTGCGGCCTCGGCAGGTTCTCGTTCGGGTCCGGGACGACCCACTCGACCGCGACCAGCTCGCGCTTGCCGGTCTTGTGGTTCTCCTCGTACAGCACCGCGGCCGGCTTCGTCGGGTCGGTCGAGCCGAGGTTCGCGGGGTTCACGTAGTGGTAGCCCATGCCGCCGAGCTCCGGGTCCTCGACGCAGTCGTCGGTGCGCATGAAGCCGTCGGCTATGGCCTTCTGCTCCGACTGGTACTTCACCGTGGCGTCGTACGTCTTCTTGAGGTCCGGGTGCGGGAATTCGGTGACCGGCTTCGGGGCCGGCTCGGCCGAGACGGCCGGGGCGGTCCCCAGGGCCAGCGAACCGGCGGCGAGCAGGGCGAACGCGGCCATCAGGGGACGGGGTCGTGCGGACATGTGGGTGTACTCCTCGGGAGGGGCGCCGCCGGTGCGGGGCGCCGGACGCCGGCGGGCTCTCCCCGGCTCCCGCCGCCTCCAGCAGCATCGGCCGCCCGTTCCACCCCCGCACTCGGGACTGACCCAGGGGAGTGGACACGGCGCGTGACCACTCCCTCGGGCACCTCAGGCGGAGGGGACGATCCGGCCGCGTACCTCGCCCAGGGCCACGCGCGTGCCGTCCGGGCCCGGGGCCCAGGCCGTGAGGACGACCTCGTCGCCGTCCTCCAGGAACGTCCGCTTGCCGCCCGCGAGTTCGAGCGCGTCACGGCCGTTCCACGTCAGCTCCAGGAGCGAACCGCGCTGGTGCGTCTCGGGCCCGGAGACCGTCCCGGAGCCGTACAGGTCACCCGTACGCAGCGAGGCGCCGTTCACCGTCATGTGCGCGAGCTGCTGCGCGGCCGTCCAGTACATGGAGGAGAACGGCGGCTCCGCCACCACCTCGCCGTTGATCTCCACCGTGATCCGCAGGTCGAAGCCGCCCGGCTGCTCCTCCTCCGCGTCGTCCAGGTACGGCAGGAGGGGGAAGTCCCGCGCGGGCGGGGCGGTCCTCGCCGCGTCCAGGGCCTCCAGGGGCGTCACCCACGCCGACACCGAGGTCTGGAACGACTTGCCGAGGAACGGGCCGAGGGGCACGTACTCCCAGGCCTGCACGTCACGCGCCGACCAGTCGTTGAGCAGCGTCAGACCGAAGACGTGCTCCCCGAAGTCGGCCAGCGGGACGGGCTTGCCCAGTTCCGACGGGGTGCCGACGAGGAACCCGACCTCCGCCTCGATGTCCAGCTTGATCGAGGGCCCGAACACCGGTGCGGCGTCCGTGGGCGCCTTGCGCTGCCCGGAGGGGCGTACGACATCGGTCCCCGAGACCACGACCGTGCCGGCGCGACCGTGGTAACCGATCGGCAGGTGCTTCCAGTTGGGGGTGAGCGCGTCGCCGTCGGGGCGGAAGATCCGGCCCACGTTCGTCGCGTGGTGCTCGCTCGCGTAGAAGTCGACGTAGTCCGCGACCTCGTACGGCAGGTGCAGCGTCACCTCGTCCAGCGGGTGCAGCAGCGGCTCGATGTCCGCCCGGTGCGCGGGCACCGTCACCCAGGCCGTCAGCGCCCTGCGGACATCGCGCCAGGCCGTCCGCCCGGCCGCGAGCAGCGGGTTGAGGCTGGGCTGCGCGAGGAGCGCCGCGTACGGGGAGCCGAGCGCGTGCGCCGCGGCGCCCGCGTCCAGCACGTGCCCGCCGATCCGGACGCCGAGCCGGCGCCGGTCGGGCTCGTCGGCGGTCGAGAAGACGCCGTACGGGAGGTTGTGCGGGCCGAAGGGATCGCCTTCGGCCAGGTCGAGCGGGCTGTGCTCGGACATGGGTGCCTGCCTCGCTTTCCACGTGTGTGGGGGACACGTTACGGGGCGGGCCGCCGGGCGCGGATGACATGGATCACACAGAAAGTGCGGCCTCCGTGGGCAACTGTCCGGCTTCACGCGGTTTGTGTCGCGAGCGGGCGACGAACACGGCTGCGAGCTGCGAAAACAGGGCTCCCGCAAGGCCGTTCCCGGCCATACGATCGCCTTGGCGTCGCGCGCCGCGTGAAGTCGCCGCAGGCGCGCGGCCCGCACTTTCTTCCGCCTCTCCCTGACCAGGAAAAAGGGTCCGCACTGTGAAGATTCGTCGCATTCTGGCCACCGCCGTGGCCGCCGCTGTGACCACCCCGGTCGTGTTCCTCTCGGCCGCGCCCGCGTTCGCGGACACCAAGCCGTCGCCCTCGCCGACGCAGAAGTCCACGCTCGACGACGAGGACCCCGAGGACATGCCGTCGCTCGAGGAGCTGAAGGCGGCCGTCGCGCTGGCCCAGAAGGCGTACGACGAGGCCGTCGTCGACCTCGCCAAGGCCAAGGAGGCCCTGAAGGCCTTCGACAAGCCCGAGCACCCCCTCAGGGCCGCGATGACCGAGGCCAAGACGGCCGCCGAGGCCGCCGCCGCGGCGAAGATCCTCGCCGACGAGAAGCTCGCCGAGGCCGAGAAGGCCGTCACGGAGCTGCCCGCCGACGCCACCGAGGAGCAGAAGGCGGCCGCCGCCGCTGCCGTCACCGAAGCGAAGAGGGTCGCCGACGAGGCCGCCATCGCCAAGACCGCCGCCGACAGGGAGTCCGCGGAGGCGGACAAGGCCTTCAGCGACGCCCGCTCCGCCGCCTCCCAGGTCGTCACCCTCGCCCAGAAGGTGAAGAAGGCCGCCGCCGAGGACCTCGCCGAGGCCCAGGAGGAGCTGAAGTTCTACGAGGAGATCGGCGGGGAGTGCGAGGTCGACCCCGCCGTGGAGATCGCGCTGAGCGGCCCGAAGACGGTCACCGCCGGCCAGCCCGCCGTCTTCTCGCTGCGCGTCACCAACACCTCCGACGCGCCCCTGGACGCCGTCCACGCCTTCGCCGACGCCCTGCGGATCCCCGAGGACGACGAGGCCATCGACGAGGAGACGGACTTCGCCGACCGGATGATCCCCGTCGAGTGGTCCTCCGCCGACAACCTCGAATGGACGTCGTTCACCGAGGAGTTCGACTCCATCGAGATCGGCAAGCTCGCCAAGGGCGCGCACTACGACGTGAAGCTGCGCCTCACGGTCCCCGCCGACGCCACCGCCGGCGAGGGCGCGGCCTTCTCGTACGCCGAGTACGAGACCAACGACGGCGAGTGCGGCATGGGCGACTACGCGGACGTCACCTTCGACATCCTCGCCGCCAAGGGCGACAAGCCGAAGCCTGAGCCGACGCCGACCCCGTCGGTGACGACCACGACGCCGGCCCCGGCGCCCTCCACCGCCGGCAACACCAACACCACCCCGCAGGGCGGCTCGTCCACCACGCGCGTGAACGGCTCCCTCGCCGCCACCGGTGCCGACGACACCCTCCCGCTCGGCCTCGCCGCCGGTGCGGCCGTCGCCCTCGGCGCCGGCGCGGTGTTCTTCGCACGTCGCCGCAAGGCCGACGCGAACGCGTAACCGCTTTTCCGGTCCCCCGTACGGCGTGCGCTCAGCCCGCCGTACGGGGGATCCGCTTTTCCCAGGTGCGGTGGAAGACGACCTCCCCGCCCTCCTTGCACACCACCTCGTTCGCGGTGAGGAACGCGTCCGCGTCGCAGGTGATCTCCGAGCGGGTGTCGATCGTGACGTCCCAGGCCGTCTCCGGGCGGTGCAGCCGGATCGACCACTCGGAGCGGGTCCGGGCGGACAACGGGCCGCTCTCGTCGATCGTGTACGTCTCCACGGCGTCCTCGGTGAACTCCAGGCCGTCCGGGTACACGCGCGTACCGCCGTATCTCGGGTCGACCTCCAGGGTCCACTCGCCCTTCGCCACGTCCCTGACCACCACCCGCTCCGGGCGGGGCTCCTCCAGGGTGACCGGATGGGCGACGCCGAGCGGCGCGGACTGCTCCGGCTCCTCCCACTCGACGGCGTCCTGGGTGGGGCGGCGCACCGGCAGGGTGAGGGAGGAGCCCTCCGGGTCGAGGGTGAAGCCCGCCGCGTCCGGCTGGGGCCAGATCCACGGCCAGTACGTGGACGAGACGGCGAGGCGCACCCGGTGTCCCGGCGGGAAGCTGTGCCCGATGCCGTTCAGTTCGAAGGCGAAGCTCTCCGTCTCGCCGATCTGGGCCTCCACGGCCCGGTCGCGGCCGTAGCGGGCGGAGAAGTTCAGCGCGCCGCGGGTGACGAGGGTGGAGGAGCCGTCGGGGGCGATGTCGCAGAGCCGGGCGATGACCTGCCCGGTGGGGGCGGCGGCGCGCAGGGCGAGGTTGACGGACGGCCGGCCGAGGATCTCGATCGCCGGACCGTCCTCGGGCACGGGGAAGTCGAAGCAGGCCGAGTGGGCGTCCTCGTCGCGCTGGTCGGGCGGCAGGTCGGCGTCGTTGCCGAAGGGGAAGAAGCGGCCGGCGTCGAGGCCGGTCTGCTGCGGCGAGTCGACCACGACGGGGGCGCCCTGGAAGGCGTACGTGACGGGGGTGACGTGGGGAGAGGGCCAGGCGGGGTCGGTGACCCAGCGGCCGGGCAGTTCCTCGTACACGGTGGCGGGGAGGTGCGACTCGCTGATCCAGGAGCGGAGCAGCGGCTCGGCCATGACGTCGTTCTCGATGCCCTTGAGGTGGTGGTCCCACCAGCGCAGGGTCTCCTGGAGGAAGCCGATGGCGGGGCCCGGCGGCAGGCCCCGGTCCGGGTACTGGTGGGACCAGGGGCCGATGATGCCGCGCACCCGGTCCTGGGGGAGGTGCTGGGCGAGGCGGAGGACGGTGTCCCGGTACGGGTCGTGCCAGCCGCCGACGGCGAGGACGGCGGCCCGGACGGCGGAGTAGTCCTCGCAGACGCTGCCGTGCCGCCAGTAGGCGTCGCGGGTCTGGTGGGCGAGCCAGGTGTGGACGAGGGGCTCGACGGCCTCCAGTCGCTTCAGCCACATCGCGCGCCACTCCTCGCCCGCGTACCGCGGGTCGGGCGGGCGGCAGACGAAGGCGAGCATGGTGGCGGCCCAGGCGTGCATGTCGACGCCGAGGACGGAGCCGCCCATGTAGTGGACGTCGTTGTCGTAGCGGTCGTCGGTGGAGCAGACGGTGACGATCGCCTTGAGGGGTTCGGGGGCGAGGGCGGCGATCTGGAGCGAGTTGAAGCCGCCCCAGGAGATGCCGAACATGCCGACCTTGCCCGTGCACCAGGGCTGTTCGGCGAGCCAGTTCACGACGGCGACGCCGTCGGCGAGCTCGACCGGGTCGTACTCGTCGCCGGGCAGGCCCTCGCTGTTGCCGTGGCCGCGGACGTCGACGCGTACGGAGGCGTAGCCGTGGCCCGCGTACCAGGGGTGGCGCTGCCAGTCGCGGGGCGCGGTCCAGTCGGTGAGGCGGTACGGCAGGTACTCCAGGAGGGCCGGTACGGGCTCGTCGGTGAGCGGGCGCCACACGCGCGCGTACAGCCTGGTCCCGTCCGGCAGCGGGATGCGGATGTCCTCGTGGCGGGTCTCGTACGGGAAGTCGGTACGGATCTTCGTCATCAGGTCACCTCAGTGGACGGGGTGCATGGTGCGGCGCAGCCAGGGCGCCAGGGCGAGCACGGCGAGGCCGACGGCGACGGCCACGGCGCCGTTCACGCCGAAGTAGACGGGCTTGGACACGTCGTCGTAGAGCTTGACGGTCTGGGCCTGGATGCCGTTGGCGAGTGCGAGGGAGAGGAACCAGAGGGACATCGTCTGGCTGGAGAAGGCCTTCGGGGCGAGCTTGCTGGTGGCGGACATCCCGGAGGTCTCCAGGAGCACGTCGCCGAGGCCGAGCAGCAGGTAGGAGCCGACGATCCACCAGGCGGCCATCCGGTACGTGTCGTCGGCGTGTCCGGAGGTCGGCAGGACCATCAGGAGGAAGGAGAGGCCGCCCAGGATGACGCCGAAGGCGATCTTGTTGGAGGCGTGCGGCTGGCGGGGGCCCATGCGGGCCCAGGCGGCGGCCACCACGGGCGCCAGGAGGACCTCGAAGGCGCCGAGGGTGGAGGCGTACCAGCTCGCGGGGAAGTCGAAGCCGAGGATGGTCGTACGGGCGTTCTCGGCGGCGAGGAGCATCATCGTCGAGTACGCCTGGAAGAGGATGAAGTTGAACGCCACCGAGGCCAGGAACAGCACGACGTACGGCTTGAGGCGGCCGCGTTCCTCCGCGGTGACCCGGGGGCTCCGGAACATGACCGCGAAGTAGACGACCGGGGCGATCACCGAGACCAGGGTCAGCAGGTCCACGAACCGGTCCATGGTCAGCCAGCCGGCGAGCGCGAGGGCCGTGGCGACGAGGGCGAAGGCGACCGTGCCGGTGATGATCAGCCGGACCGCCCGGCGCATGGCGTCGGGGGCGAGGGCGAACTCGGCGGAGTGTTTGCGCCCGGCCAGGTGACGGCGGCCCGCGACGTACTGGATCAGGCCGAGGGTCATGCCGAGCGCGGCGGCCGAGAAGCCCCAGTGGTAGCCCTGGTGGTCGGCGAGCCAGCCGGTGATCAGGGGTCCCGCGAAGGCGCCGATGTTGATCGCCATGTAGTAGAGGGCGAAACCGGCGTCGCGGCGGTCGTCGTCCGTGCGGTACAGCTTGCCGACCATGGTCGCCACGTTCGGCTTCAGGAGGCCCGTGCCGGCGCTGATCAGGCCGAGGCCGGCCCAGGTCATGGCGGCCGTCGGCACCGCCATCGCGTAGTGGCCGCAGGCGATCAGGATCCCGCCCCAGAGGACCGCGCGGTACGAGCCGAGGATGCGGTCCGCGAGCCAGCCGCCGGCCACCGAGACCAGGTAGACGAGGGTGCCGTAGGCGGCGGACACGGAGGCGGCGGTGCCCGCCGCCATGCCGAGGCCGCCGTCGGCGACGGCGGCGGCGAAGTAGAGGACGAGGATCGCCTGCATGCCGAGGAACGAGAACCGTTCCCAGACCTCCAGGCCGGAGAGGGTCAGCAGCCCCCGGGGATGGCCGAGGAAGGCGTGGTCGTCCTCGGGGGGCGGCTGCCCGCCGCTCGTATCGCTGTCGATCGCTGTTCGGGACAAAACGCGCACTCCTGGTCGTATGAGCTGATCACGAACATACCGGGGGTGACGGGAAGGCGCCCACGGTGATCGAAAGGTGACCGGATACGCTGGCTTGAGTGAATCCAGCGACACATCGACAATCCGTGTGATCTTCAACAGTCCATGTGAACCATCCGTGTGATCGTCAGCAGGCGTCAGCAGACAGGAGACCCCCTCGTGACCGTCGTCGGGCCGTTCGGTCTTAGCGTGCGGGACCAGGCTCTCGAAGCCGATGTCCAGACGGGGTTGGCGGCTGTGGAGGCGGGCCTCCTGGACGCCACCAAGAGCGATGTCCCCTTCATCACGGAGGCCGCGCAGCACCTCGTCCTGGCCGGCGGCAAGCGCTTCCGTCCCCTGCTCGTGATGCTCGCCGCCCAGTTCGGCGACCCCTACGCGCCGGGCGTCGTGCCCTCCGCCGTCGTCGTCGAGCTCACCCACCTGGCCACGCTCTACCACGACGACGTCATGGACGAGGCCGACGTCAGGCGCGGCGTCCCCAGCGCCAACACCCGCTGGGGCAACTCCATCGCCGTCCTCACGGGTGACTTCCTCTTCGCCCGCGCCTCGCACACGCTCGCGGACCTCGGCCCCGAAGCCGTACGGATCCAGTCCGAGGCGTTCGAACGCCTCGTGACCGGCCAGATCCTGGAGACCGCCGGACCGACCGACGGCCGCGACCCCGTCGATCACTACCTCGACGTCCTCGGCGGCAAGACCGGCTCCCTCGTCGCCGTCTCCTGCCGCTTCGGCGCGATGATGTCCGGCGCCGAGGAGAGCGTCGTCGACACCCTCACGCAGTACGGGGAGCGGCTCGGCGTCGCCTTCCAGCTCGCCGACGACGTCCTCGACATCGCCTCCGACTCCCACGAGTCCGGCAAGACCCCCGGCACCGACCTGCGCGAGGGCATCCCGACCCTGCCCGTCCTCCACCTGCGGGCCGCCGCGGCCGCCCACGGCCGCCCGGAGGACCTGGAACTCGTCGCCCTCGTCGACGGCGACCTCAGCGACGACGAGCGGCACGCCGAGGTCCTGCGCCGGCTGCGCGCCCACCCCGCCCTGGAGCAGGCCCGCCGGGACACCGTGCGGTACGCGCAGGAGGCGCGCGCGATGCTGGCGCCGCTGCCCGACGGGTACGCGAAGGCGGCCCTGGCGGAGATGTGCGACGCGGTCGTCCACCGCGCGGGCTGACACGACCGCCTCGTCCTCCCCGCGCGGGTCAACCGCGGGGGTGAGGCGGTCTCAGGGTCGGGTCATCCCGAAGCAGTACGTGAGGTTGATCCCCGGGGCTGACGTATCCCCGCCGCCTCTTTGGTGAGATGGAGACATCGACCACGGAGGTAGCGGAGACCATGGCAGAGACCCGTAAGGCGAGCCGGTTCATCGTCCCGGTCGCGGTGGCAGGAGTGGCCGCGGCGACCATCGGACTCGTCCCGGCGCTGGCGGCGTCCGGCGACCCCGAACTGCCGGAGATCACGGCCCAGCAGCTCATCGAGAAGATCGCGGCCTCGGACACCCAGACCCTGTCCGGCACGTTCAAGATCTCCACCGACCTGGGACTGCCGTCCTTCGCCGGCCTGATGCCGGGCCTCGGCGGCGACGGCGGCGGCTCGTCGGCCGACCCCTCGGAGAAGCTCACCCAGCTCGTCTCCGGCACCCACACCCTGCGCGTGGCGGCCGACGGCCCCGAGCGCCAGAAGCTGACCCTGCTCGACGGCTCCGACGAGTACAGCCTGATCCACAACGGCGCCGACGTCTGGGCGTACGACAGCAAGTCGAACGAGGTCTTCCACGAGAAGGCCCCCGAAGGCGCGGGCGCGCCGGAGGAGAAGGAGGTCCCGACCACGCCCAAGGAGCTCGCGGACGAGGTCCTGAAGGCGGCCGGCGACACCACGTCGATCACCGTCGGCGGTACGGCCAAGGTGGCCGGCCGGGACGCGTACCAGCTGGTGATCAAGCCGAAGCAGGCCGGTTCGACGGTCGAGTCGGTCAAGATCGCGGTGGACGCGGCGAACGGCACCCCGCTGAAGTTCACCCTCGCCTCGGTCGAGGGCGGCAAGCCCGTCGTCGACGCGGGCTTCACGAAGATCGACTTCGCGAAGCCGGCGGCCTCCGACTTCACCTTCAAGGCGCCCGCGGGCGCCAAGGTGACCGAGGGCGCGGCGGAGGACGCGGCGGGCGAGGAGAAGCTGCCCGAGGGCTTCGAGAAGGGCCTCGGCGACCTGGAGAAGGGCTTCGGCGGCTTCGGTGGCTCCGGCGAGGGCGTGAACGTCATCGGCGAGGGCTGGACGACGATCGCGAAGCTCGACACCGGGGCCCCGGCGCCGAAGACCGACGAGGCGCCGAAGGAGGTCCAGGGCTTCCTGGACTCCCTCGGCGACAAGGTCACCGGGAAGTTCGGCTCGGGCACCGTCTTCAAGACGAAGCTGGTGAACGCGCTCCTCACCGACGACGGCAAGGTCTACGTCGGCGCGGTGACGCAGGACGCCCTGGTGAACGCGGCGAACGCCGGCAAGTAGCCGCAAGGAGCAGTCTGGTTGGGACCCCGGGCGGGTCGGGGGCGATGGTCACCGACCCACCCGGGAGCTCTTTCGTTTCGCGCTACGGGAACGGCAGCGCTACGGGAACGTCAGCTTGAAGCCGCTGATGTAGCCCGTGTCGACCGAGGCCTTGTCCTGGGCGCGGAGCTTCCAGGCACCGTTGGCGACCTCGGAGGAGGCGTTCACGGTGAAGGTCTGGACGATGTTGTCGGCGCTGCCGCCGGACACGTCGGCCGTGTTCTCGAAGACCGTGCCGGTGGGCGGCGGCGTCGAGGTGCCGGACAGCGCCCAGATCGCGTGGGCGACGGCGTCGCTGTTGCGGTCGAGGGCGGTGTCGTTGATGTTCGCCGTCGTGTCGCAGGACGAGTGGTAGCAGCGGTCGAAGGCCGTGGCCGTACCGCCCCACTTCGCCACCTGGGCACTGGTCTTGACCCGGCTGGCGCCCGTGAAGAGCCCGCCGACGGGTATGCCGACGTTCTTGAACGAGGCGTGGTCCGAGCGACCGTCGCCCTCGGTCTCGATCTCGGTCGGGACGCCGAGACCGGCGAAGTAGTTCTTGAAGGTCGTCTCGATCGTGGGGTCGTCGTCGTAGACGAAGTAGCCCGGGTTCGGCGAGCCGATCATGTCGAAGTTCAGGTACCCGGAGAGCTTGGCGCGCTCGGTCGTGGGCAGCTGGGCGACGTAGTACTTCGAGCCGACGAGGCCGAGTTCCTCCGCGCCCCACCAGCCGAAGCGCAGGTGCTTGGAGGGCTGGTAGCCGGCCCGGGCCACCGCGAGCGCGGTCTCCAGGACGGCGGCGGAGCCGGAGCCGTTGTCGTTGATGCCGGCGCCGGAGGAGACCGAGTCGAGGTGCGCGCCGGCCATCAGGACCTGGTTCGGGTCGCCGCCCGGCCAGTCGGCTATCAGGTTGTAGCCGACGGCGCTGTTGGAGGTGAACTGCTGGATGGTGGTGGTGTATCCGGCGGCGTCCAGCTTGGCCTTCACGAAGTCGATGGAAGCCTTGTAGCCGGTACGGCCGTGGGCGCGGTTGCCGCCGTTGGCGTTGGCGATCGACTGCAGGTCCGTCAAGTGCTGCTTGACGTTGGCGAGCGGGATGTCGGGCGCGGCGGCGGCAGCGGCGGGGCTGGCCGAGGCGCTGGTGCCGGTGAGACCGCCGAGGGCGAGCGCCGCGAGTGCGGCGGCCGCGGTGAAGCGTCTGGACACGGAGATGTTCATCTGTGGGGGCTCCGGATTCCGAACGGGGATGGGACGGAACGTGCGAGACGCCTCGGGCGTGGGTGCCACGAGGCGCTGGAGCTGTGCGAGTGCATGTGCGGTGTTCAGTTGTTCTGGTGTTCTGTTGTGCGTGCTGAATGTTCAGCGAGGGTTTGACTCCGCGTCAAGAGCGGAAACCGGTCAGGGGCGTTCGCTCACCGGACAAGTGGACCCGCGACGGTCTCTCGCGCGCCGGGAGTCGGCCCGGTCCCGTCGGCGGGAGGCTGCTGAGGTCCGGGGGCGTCGTCTCGGGTGGGTCTCGGGTGCGGCCGCCCTCTTTCCGGGTGTGGCGGCCCGCGCACCCCGAACCGGCCGTGACGGACCCACCTGCCCGTCGCCACTGACCAAGCCCCCACCCACCGGCCGACAGGCGCACGCGCAGCCCCCGCCGCTGCCCGGGGCTTCGCGTGACCGCGGTCCCACCCGCGCCAGGGAAGTCGGCCCGCCCTGAAGCCCGGTCGGCCGGACGCTGTCCCGCGAGGAGGTACCCCGCCGCCGTTCAAGATCGTTCAGGAGGCAGAATGGGCCTTATGCCTCTGTCGAACACCCCGAAAACGGCAATAATCGACGACGCCCCGATGGTCAGCGGCGTCCTGGCCCGCGCCTTCGGCGACGACCCGATGATGCGCTGGTTCTTCCCCGACGACGCCTCGCGCGAGGCCGGTCTCGGCCGGTACTTCACCACCCTCTTCGCCCGGCAGTACGGCCTGCACGGTGTGTGCGAGCGCACCGACGCCGCCGCCGCCTTCTGGGTGGCGCCGGAGGGGCAGGACAAGGCCGTTCCCGACGCGGAGACCGTCCAGGAGCTCCAGGAGATCCTCGGTGACCGCGCCGGCCTGTTCCGTGCGGCCGTCGAGGCGGCCGCCGAGCACGCGCCGCAGGAGCCCCACTGGTACCTCGCGGTCATCGGTGCCGACCCGGCAGCCCGGGGGCAGGGTCACGGATCCGCGCTGCTGCGCTCCGGCCTCGCGCAGGCCGACGCGGCAGGCATGCCGGTCTACCTGGAGTCCTCCAAGCCGGACAACCTCCCCGTGTACGAACACTTCGGCTTCGTCGTCCTCGGCGAGGCGAGCCTGCCGGGCGGCGGTCCGACCCTGTGGGCCATGCGGCGCGCGCCCCGCGACCCCTCGGACGTCTGAGCCGCCACCGGCGGCCTCGGCATCCCGGTCGTCACGGCGCCGGCCGCCTGGGCTCCTGTGCCGTCCGCGCGCGCAGGTGGTCCAGGAGGCCCGCCGGCTCCGGGTACGGCTCCTCGTTCGGCAGCAGTCGGCGGGCGCCGTCCAGGTCGCCCGAACGGACGAGGTCGCGCACGTCGTGGGCGAGCGGCGTCACGTCGCTGACCGACACCGTCCACTCGTCCGCGTACCGGCGAGAGGCCTCGCCCGAGAGTCCGAGCTGGAGCGAGCGGTACGGCAGTGCCCGGAGCTGCGGGTCGCGCTCCGGGTCCCACTGGACGCGTGTCGGCGCCTCCCTCAACTGCCTCTTCCAGGCGGCCTGGTCGGGGTGGAACCCGCGCTCGTAGTGGGAGAGGCAGGCGTTCCGCAGGGCCCACTCGAAGCCCTCGCGGGTGATCTCCACGGCGAGGACGGTCTCCTGGCCCTCCTTCGTCCCCCAGCCGGAGCGGTACATCATCCACAGGAACGACGGCTTGATCCACGTCATCCGGTCCCGCTTCCAGGTGGCCGGAAACCGGCCCTCGCGGGCCGCGGGCAGGCCGATCCCGGGTCGGTACGCCTGGTAGACGGTGACCGTACGGTCGGTGTGGAGCGCCCGGATGCGGTACTTCGGCTCATCGGTGGCCGGCTTCGTTTCTTCCATGGGCCTCAGGATGGGTGAAGTCCCCGGGGAGGACCACCGGTTATCCGTGTCCTCCCGGCGAGACGTCCTCAGGACACCGCCGCCGCCTCCTTGGCGTCGTACTCCTCCCGTGCCGCCGCGATCTCGTTCTGGTGGCGTTCGGTCCAGGTGACCAGGGACCGGATCGTGGTGTGCAAGGTGCCGCCCAGAGGCGTCAGTTCGTAGTCGACGCGCGGCGGCACCACCGGGTGGACCGTGCGCTTCACCAGGCCGTCGCGCTCCAGCTGGCGCAGCGTCACGGTCAGCATGCGCTGGCTGACGCCGTCGATCTCGCGCTTCAGCTCGGTGAAGCGCAGGACGCGGCGGTCGAGGAGGGCGATGACCAGGAGGGACCACTTGTCGGCGACCCGGTCGAGGATCTGCCGCACCTCGCAGTCCTCCCGGGTGTCCCACTGGAAGGGGTCGGGGTCGCCCTCGGTTCCGTAGGTTCCCGCGCAGTGACTCGGTTCCTTCAAAGTGCCTTCTTCCATGGCACCCGATGGTCCCGCAGGATGCAGATGGTTACAAGAGGGAACCGACCCTCGGATCGGTAACCGTCCACCGCAATCCGTCCTGCCCTGGAGGCAGTTGTGTCCCTACGCGCCTGGAGTCTGCTCCTCGTCCTCTCCGGGACGATCTTCCTCGAAGGCATCGACGTCGCCATGCTCGCCGTCGCCGTCCCCACCGTCCGCGCCGACCTCGGACTCACCACCGGCACCGCCGCCTGGGTCATGTCCGCGTACGTCCTCGGCTACGCCGGCTTCACACTCCTCGGCGGCAGAGCCGCCGACCTGCTCGGACGGCGCCGGATGCTCCTCGGCTGGCTCACCGTCTTCCTGCTCTTCTCCGGCCTCGGCGGCCTCGCCGACGAGGGATGGACCCTGATCCTGGCCCGCTTCGTGACGGGCGTCGCCGCCGCCTTCATGACCCCGGCCGCCCTGTCGATCATCACGACGTCCTACGAGGAGGGCCCGCAGCGCAACCAGGCGCTCCTGGTCTTCGCCGGCACCGCCGCCGGCGGCTTCTCGCTCGGGCTCGTCATCGGCGGGCTGCTCACCCAGCTCGGCTGGCGCTGGGTCTTCTTCGCCCCGGTCCTCCTCGCCGCCGCCATCCTGGCCGCCGCGATCGCCCTGGTCCCGAAGGAGCCGCGCCCGGCCCGTGCGAACGGCGCGGCCGACGCGCAGGGCTCTGGTTCCGTGCGGGGCGGCTTCGACCTCGGCGGGGCGCTCACCGCCGCCGGAGCCATGCTGCTCCTCGCGTACGGCATCATCCGCCTGGAGCACGGACTCACCGGCTGGCAGGTCACGGCCGCCGTGCTCGCGGCCGGACTCCTCCTCGCCGCGGCCTTCGTCGCCGTCGAGCGCCGGGCCGCCGCCCCCCTCGTCCGCCTCGGCATCCTCCGCAAGGCCTCGCTCGTCCGCGCCGACCTGGGAGCCCTGCTCTTCGTCGGCTCCTTCTTCGGCTTCCAGTTCGTGGCCACGCTCTACCTCCAGGAGCTGCGCGGCTGGTCGTCCCTCCAGACGGCGCTCGCCCTCCTCGTGATGGGCGTCGACGCGGTCCTCGCCCCGACGCTCACCCCGCGACTCGTGGCCCGGTTCGGCAACGCCCGGGTGATCCTCGGCGGCTTCGTCCTCGCCGTCGTCTCCTACGCGCTGTTCCTGCCGGTCGGCCCGGACTGGTCGTACGCGGCGATGTTCCCGACGCTGTTCCTGACCGGGCTCGCGTTCGCCCTGGCGTACGGGCCGCTCACCATCGCCGGTACGGAGGGGATCGCGGAGGAGGAGCAGGGGCTCGCCGGCGGACTGCTCACGACGGCGACCCAGTTCGGCTCGGCGGTCGGCATCGCCGCGGTCACCGCGGTGTACGGCCTGGCGGGCGGCGGCCTCGACGGCTTCCGCGCGGCGCTCGTGGTGCCGCTGGTCATGGTCGTGCTCGGCGCGGTGATCACGGCGACGGGGGTACGCGGCGGGGCGGCCCGCGCGCGGGAGGTCCAGGAGGCCGCTCAGGCCCCGGAGGCCCCGGAGGTGCCCCAGCCTGCGACGAACGTCACGGTCTGAAGGCCCTCGCCCGCCCCTAATGTGGAGGGATGGACCTTTCGCCCGGCTGCCCGCTGATCGGCGTCGTCGCCACGTACATGCCCCGGCTCTCGGAGTTCACCTTCGAGCCGGGGCTCGTGGCCGCCGTCGACCAGCACGCCGCCGCCGTGTGCGACGCCCTGATCCCCGCCCAGCGGGGGCCGGAGGGCCGGACCGTCCGGCGCGAGGAGCTCGCCGACTACGTCCTCGGGTTCACGGACTGGCTCTCCGAGGTCGACTGGACCGAGCCCGTCGGCCACGACTTCGCGACCCTGCGCCTCACGGCGGTCTGCTGGCTGATCAGGGAGCACGACCTGCTGGCCGTGTGAGACCGGATCCGATATCCGGATCCCGGATCCGGGATCCGGATATGTGGAATGCGGATCCCGGATCCCCTGGATCTACATCGGGTCCATCGGCGGTTCCTGGCCGGGACGGCGCTCCATCGGCTCCTGTCCCTCGCCCCGCACCATGCGCTCCTGAGGAGCCGGCATTCCGCTCCGGGCGTCCTCACGGCCCCGCTGGTAGGCCGCGACCTGGTCCTTGGCCCGCCCGGTCTCGACCTCGGCCGCCGACAGCCAGCGCTCCCAGCGTCCCCGCATCGGGGTGATGAGACCACCGCCGACGCCGACGATGATGACACCCGCGATCGTCGCGAGCACCGCCGTGAGCACCGGCCCGGTCACCGAGGTCGCGATGCCCGCCTGGCTCAGCGCGGCGATCACGCCGAGGCCGACGATGAACGCCCAGGCCGCCGTGGCGAGGACCCTGCCGTAGGACGTCTGGCTCAGCGCGCCGCCGATGATGTCCCGTACCGCGCGGGCGATGGCCATGGCGACGACGACGATGACGCAGGCGACGATCGCCCTCGGCAGCCAGGCGACGATCCCGTTGATCATGACGCTGACCGGGTTGGGGCCGAAGACCCCGAAGGCCAGCTGGAGGGCGATCAGCAGGACCGCGTAGTAGAGGATCTTGGCGATGATGCCGGTGGCGTCGTACTTCGATTCCCTGAGGGTGTTCGAGACGCCGCTGCGCTCGGCCATCCGCTCGAAGCCGACCCGGCGCAGCAGCCGGTCGGCGACCTTGGCGATCATCTTGGCGACGAACCAGCCGATGAGCAGGATCACCAGGAAACCGATGAACTTCGGCACGAATTCGGCGACGGCGGACCATGCGTCCGTGAATCCCTGGCCGAAGTCGACCGAGAGGGCGAGGCGCTGCGCCATGGAGCCATCTCCACTCGGAGGGGCCCCTCCGGTTCGGGGCCTGGACCTCCGACGTAACTACGGCGGGGCCGCGTCCGCCCCCGGTCAGCGTCCCGGCTGGGCCGAAGGGGTGGAAACCACCGCTGTGGCCCCGGTCTCTTCACCGGCGTGTCCGGTGGCGGGCGGCACGGGCGCACCCGTTCCGGCCGCGCCCGACCTGGCCGCGCCCTTCGCCGCCTCGACCGCGAGCCGGCTGCGGCGGCCGGCGCGCAGGGCGTCCCAGGTGAGGATCGTCAGGGCCAGCCAGACGAGGGAGAAGCCGGCCCATCGCTCCGGCGGCATCGCCTCGTGGAAGTAGAGGATGCCGAGGAGGAACTGGAAGGTCGGTGCCAGGTACTGGAGGAGGCCGAGCGTGGACAGCGGTACGCGGATCGCCGCCGCCCCGAAGCAGACGAGCGGGACGGCCGTGACGATGCCGGTGACGGCGAGCAGGAGCGTGTGGCCGGTGCCGTGGGCGCCGAAGGCCAGGGTGCCCTGGCTGCCGAGCCAGACGAGGTAGCCGAGGGCGGGCAGGAACTGGACGGCGGTCTCGGCGGCGAGCGATTCGAGGCCGCCGATGTTGACCTTCTTCTTCACCAGCCCGTAGGCGGCGAAGGTGAAGGCGAGGGTGAGGGAGATCCACGGCGGCTGCCCGTACCCGATCGCGAGGACGAGGACGGCGGCGAAGCCGATGCCGACCGCCGCCCACTGCGCGGGGCGCAGCCGTTCCTGGAGCACGAGGACGCCGAGGGCGATGGTGACGAGCGGGTTGATGAAGTAGCCGAGGGAGGCCTCGACGACGTGGCCGGTGTTGACCGACCAGATGTAGAGGCCCCAGTTCACCGTGATGACGGTGGCGGCGACGGTGATCAGGCCGAGTTTGCGCGGGCTGCGGAGGAGCTCGCGTATCCAGCCCCAGCGGCGGAGGGCGAGCAGGGCGAGGCCGACGAAGGCCAGGGACCACACCATCCGGTGGGCGAGGATCTCGATCGCCCCGGCGGGCCTGAGGAGCGGCCAGAAGAGCGGGACCAGTCCCCACATGCCGTAGGCGCCGATCCCGTAGAGCAATCCCGCTCGCTCCGTGTTCTCCGTCTTCACCGGACCTCCCGCCCTGTGTCGCGCTGTCCTGTCGAAGGTAGCGCCGCACAGGGCGGCTTGTCATGTCCGTACCGCGATACGGTCATGACGGCTCAGGAGGCGTTCAGCGCTTCCTCGATCGACACGGCGATCGGGGTGGTGGGGCGGCCGATCAGGCGGGTCAGGTCGCCGGTCTGCAGGGCGAGCGCGCCGTGCTCGACGGCCCGGTCGACGTCGACCAGGATCTCGGCGAAGGGGGCGGGGACGCCGGCGCCGGTGAGGATCGCGAGGTGGGTCTCGGCGGGGACGCTGCTGTACGTGATCTCCCGGCCGGACTGCGCGGCGACCTCGGCCGCGTACTCGGCGAGCGACCAGGCGGTGTCGCCGCTCAGCTCGTACGCCCGGTTCAGGTGCTCCTCGGCGGGGCCGGTCAGGACGGCGGCCGCGGCGGCGGCGTAGTCGGCGCGGGAGGCCGAGGCGATCCGGCCCTCGCCCGCGTTGGAGACGACGGCGCCGTGGGCGAGGACGGGGGCGAGGTTCGCGGTGTAGTTCTCGGAGTACCAGCCGTTGCGCAGGAAGGTGTACGGCAGGCCGGAGGCGAGGATCAGCCGCTCGGTCTCCTTGTGCTCGGCGGCCAGGTCGAAGTCGGCCTCGTCGCCGCCGAGGACGCCGGTGTACGCGAGCTGGGCTACGCCCGCCGCCTTGGCGGCGTCGATCACGGCGGCGTGCTGGGCGACGCGCTGTCCGACCTCGCTGCCGGAGATCAGGAGCACCCGGTCGCCGGCCTCGAAGGCGTCCGCCAGGGTCTCGGGACGGCCGTAGTCGGCGATCCGCAGCTCGACGCCGCGCTCCGCGAGGTCGGCGGCCTTCTCCTTGTTCCGTACGACGGCGGTGACGGATGCGGCGGGGACGCCGGCGAGGAGGGCGTCGATGACGAGACGGCCGAGGGCTCCGGTGGCTCCGGTGACGACGATGCTCATGGTGCTTCCTTCTCCCGTGGGGGTGCGGTGGGCGGTGCACTCACCGGTACTCACCGTACGAGGGGCGCTGTCGTTTCGAAAGTACCCACTTTGAAGTAAGGTACTGGTATGGGAGTAAGTGACATGGGCGAGAAGCCGAAGGCGCTGTTCACCGACGTCGTCGGGGGCATGTGCCCGGCGCGTCTCGTCCTGGAGCACGTCACCAGCCGCTGGGGCGTCCTGATCCTGATCGCGCTGCTCGAGCGCTCGTACCGCTTCAGCGAACTGCGCCGGAGGGTCGGTGGAGTCAGCGAGAAGATGCTCACGCAGACGCTCCAGACCCTGGAGCGCGACGGCTTCGTCCTGCGCGTCGCCAGGCCCGTCATCCCGCCCCACGTCGACTACAGCCTCACCGCCCTGGGCGAGGAGGCCGCCCGTCAGGTCTCGGAGCTCGCCCGCTGGACCGACAGCCGGGTCCCGGAGGTCGAGGAGGCCCGCGCGCGATACGACGAGGCGCGTCGCGACAATGCCACGGATCCGTCTCAATGACGCTGTAACCGGGGCGAGTTGTCAGTCCCTGGCCATACGATCTGCTCACCGTTCGTGGGGAAACCGTGAGGGACCGTGGGGGAACTGTGGCGTACGGGGAGCGGAAGCCTCGGCATGTCTGGCGCGCCGTGATGGTGGGCGGGATGCTGGGCGGCTTGGTGTTGACGGGCTGTTCCGACGGGGGTGACGACGGGAAGAAACCCGACGGCATGGGGAGTACGAGCACGTCGGCCGCCCCGACCAAGGCGTCCCCGACCACACCCGACCCGACCACGGCGTCTCCGCCGCCCACCGCCCTTCCCTTCGTCCCCGACCCGAAGCGCGCGCCGAAGACCGAGGCCGACGCCAGACGGATCGCCCTCGCCGTCGTCGCGGGACCCGACGCCTGGGGCCCGGACTACGTGAAGCGCACCCCGCACCTCAGCGACCCGGCCTACTGGCCGGTGCTCGGTGCCGACTGCTCCTGGGGGACCGGCACCCGGCCCGCCACCGTCCTCTACAGCGTCACCGCCTACAGCGAGATCCCCGCCGACGGCGCCCTCGGGAACCTCCGGGTCGCCGCCACCGTCACCGTGCACCGCACGGAGGCCGACGCCGACTGGGAGATGGCCGGGACCCTGGAGGAGGCGCTCCGCTGCCCCGACCAGAAGCTGCGCGACGGCGAGCGCATCTCCGACCTCATCTCGCTCGGCAACCCCTTCGGCGTCGGAGGCAACTTCACCGCCCACGACTCCCTCGGAGAACGCGGGACCTACCTCAACGACGCGGTGAAGGGGAAGCAGTTCTACGGCTGGTACCAGTCGCGGATCGGCCAGGTCACCGTCGCCACCGTCGTCAAGGGTGCGCCCGGCTACAGCGAGCAGGAGGGGAGCGGCACGGTCGGCACCGTGACGGCCCAGGTCCAGGCCCTCGTCACGATGCTCCAACGTGCCGAGGACGAACTGGAGGTCCAGTCATGAGCCCCACCGGACCCATCGACTCCGCCGGCCCCACGGACCCCCAGCGCGGCCCCGTCCCCACCCCTGCCCGGCCCGAGCCCGGAGCCCTCCAGCCCCTCCTGTCCTCCGACCCGTCCTCGATCGCCGGCTACCGCCTCCTCGGCCGCCTCGGCGCCGGCGGCATGGGCGTCGTCTATCTGGGCCGTACGGAGAACGGCGAACTCGCCGCCGTCAAGGTCACCCACGCCGACCAGGCCGACCAGCCCGACTTCCGGGCCCGGTTCCGCCGCGAGGTCGAGGCCGCCCGCCGGGTCTCCAGCCCCTGGGCCGTCCCCGTCACCGGCGCCGACCCGGACGCCCCCGAACCGTGGATGGCCACCGCCTTCGTCGCGGGCCCCTCCCTCGGCGAGGCCGTCACCGCGCACGGCGCGCTGCCCGAGCGGAGCGTCCGCCTCCTCGGCTGGGCCGTCGCCCGCGCCCTGTCCGCCGTGCACGCGGCGGGCCTCGTCCACCGGGACGTGAAGCCGGGCAACGTCCTCCTCGCCGTCGACGGGCCACGCCTCATCGACTTCGGCATCGCCCGCGCCACCGGCGAGACCGCCCTCACCGCCACCGACATGGTCGTCGGCACCCCCGGCTTCCTCGCGCCCGAGCAGGCCGAGGCCCGCACCGACGCCATCGGGCCGCCCGCCGACGTCTTCGCGCTCGGTTGCCTCCTCGCGTACGCGGCGACCGGCCGCCCGCCCTTCGGCACCGGCGCCGTGGACGCCCTGATGTACCGGACCGTCCACGACGAACCCGACCTCACCGGCGTACCCGAAGGGCTGCTCGACCTCGTCAGGGCCTGCCTGGCCAAGGACCCGGCCGCCCGGCCCACCGCCGCGGAGATCGGAGTCCGGCTCACCGAGGACAGCCCCGCCGGCGGCGCCGACTGGCTGCCCGCCCCCGTCGTCCGGACCATCGCCGAACGCTCCGCCCGGATGCTCGCCCTCCCCGAGATCGACGCGACCGGGCCGGGCACCGAGCCGACGGAACCGCCGCGGCGCAGCCGTCGCGGCTTCCTGCTCCTCGCCTCCGGGGCCGCCGCCCTCGCCGTGGGCGGGGGTTCCTTCGCCGCGTGGGCGGGACTCAAGGACGACGAGACCGGCGGCGAGGCGGACGGCAAGAAGCCCGCGCCGCCCCGCACCACCTGGAAGATCGGCGTCCTCGCCGACCTCTCGGGACCCGCCAAGGAGATCGGCCTCGCCCAGGAGCGCGGCGCGCGCCTCGCCGTCGAGCAGTTCAACGCCCGTAAGAACAAGCCGTACACGCTGGAACTCGCGGTCTCCGACGACCGGGGCGACCCGGCCACCGCCCTGGAGGCGGCCCGCAGACTCACCACCGACCCGGGCGTGCTCGCGGTGCTCGGCGCCACCTCCGACGACACCGCCCAGGTCGTGCTGCCCGCCTTCGAGGAGTCCGGTCTCCCGCTGATCACGGTCTCGGCCGGCTACAACCTGCTCACCGTCCGGGACGAGGAGAGCCCGCCGAACACCACGGTCCTGCGGGCGATCCCCCACCACCCCTTCGCCGGGATGCACCTGGCCTACGCCGTCACGCTCCTGTCGGCCATCCGCAGGCCCGGGGTGCTCCAGGAGCGCACCGACGACCAGTACAGCTGGCAGCTCGTCCGGGGTGTCCAATTCGCCTTCGGGCAGGCCGGCCTCACGCCCCACTTCCGGGTGGTCCCGGCCCGGGTGCGGGAGTACCGCGCGGTCCTCGGCGAGATGATCGACTCCGGGATGGATGCGTACGTCCACTGCGGGACCCTGGCCGGCGCCGTCCTCGCGGCCCGCGCACTCGGTGAACTCCGGTTCACGGGGCCCCGGTTCACCGGGCAGCGGGCTTTCGGGCAGGCGTTCCTGAAGGAGGCGGGCGCCGACGCCGAGGGTTGGTTCTTCGGCGCCCCCGTGCTCGACGCCGTCTCCCGCAAGGAGGCCGCCGGCTTCGTCGCGGCCCACCGCAAGCGGTTCGGGGCGGCTCCCGCGTACTACACGGGGGAGTCGTACGACGTCGTCACCATGGCCCTGGACGAGCTCGCGCGACGCGCGAAGGCGGGTGGGGGCCCGGCCCGCAAGGGGCTCTGGCAGGCGCTGCGGAAGCAGAAGTACACCGGTGTCATGGGTGGTTACACCTTCGACGAGAGCGGTGACCTCACGAACGGCGGGACCTTCGTGCACGCGGTGCAGAACGGCGCCTACAAGGTGATCGGGCCCGCCCCCGTCGTCCCGGCGGACAAGGGGAAGCGGAAGGCCTGACCGTGCAGCCACTCCGTAAGGCCGACCAGTCCTCGATCGCGGGCCACCGGCTCCTCGGCCGGCTCGGCGCCGGCGGCATGGGCGTGGTGTACCTCGCCCGGTCCGGCGGCGGCGCGCTCGTCGCGCTCAAGGTGATCCGGGCCGAGCACGCCGCCGACCCCGGATTCCGGGAGCGGTTCCGTCGCGAGGCCCGTGCCGCCGAGCGGATCACGGGCCGCTGGGTCGTCCGCGTCCTCGGCGCCGACCCGGAGGCGCGGGAGCCGTGGCTGGCGACCGAGTACGTGCCGGGGCCCTCCCTCGCCGAGGCCGTCGCCGTGCACGGCGCCCTGCCCGAGCCGACCGTACGGGCCCTGGGCGCCCGGCTCGCGTCCGCGCTCGGCGACATGCACGCGGCAGGGCTCGTCCACCGGGACGTCAAGCCCGGCAACGTCCTCCTCGCCCTCGACGGGCCCCGGCTGATCGACTTCGGCATCGCGCGGACCGCCGGGGCGACCGCACTGACCGCCACCGACGCGATGATCGGCACCCCCGGCTTCCTCGCTCCCGAACAGGCCCGGGTCGGCGGGGCCGGTGAGGTCGGCCCGCCGAGCGACGTGTTCTCGCTCGGGTGCGTCCTCGCGTACGCGCTGACCGGTGAGCGCCCGTTCGGTACGGGTGGGGTGGCCGCCGTCGTCTACCGCACCGTCCATGAGGAGCCCGACCTCGCCGCCGTACCGGACACACTCCTGCCGCTGGTCACGGCCTGTCTGGCCAAGGATCCGGCGGCCCGGCCGACGGCGGCGCGGGTGCGGGCCGCCCTGGGGGAGGCCGAGGGGCCGGCCGGGGACTGGCTGCCGCCCGGCCTGCCCGCCCTGATCGCCCGGCGCTCCTCGCGGGTCCTTGACCTGCCGGTCGCCGAGCCGACGGTGCTCGTGAACTCCGAAGCGCCGCAAGGCCTTTCGCGGCGCAGGCTCCTGATGGGCGGCTCCGCGGCGGCCCTGGCGGGTGCGGGAGGCCTGACCGCCTGGCTCCTGAGCCGCGGACCGGCGGAGACGGGCGTGGGCACGATCGGCGGCATGGGCGGCACCGGGGCGCCGCTCTCCACGTACACCCTCGGTCTGCTCACCGACCTCAGCGGCCCTTCAAGGACCGACGGCCGGGCCCAGGAGCGCGGCGTCCGGGTGGCCGTGGAGGCCTTCAACGCCCGGCAGGGCCGCCCCTTCGACCTGGCCCTCCGGGTCACGGACGACGGAGGGGACGCCCGGCGCGCCGAGGCGGCTGCCCGCACCCTCCTCAAGGACGAGAGCCTGATCGGCGTCCTCGGCCCGACGACCGCCCCGACCGCCCACGCCGCGGTGGCCGAACTGCTCGACCGGTCGGTTCCGCTGGTCAGCGTCCTCGCCTCGATCCCGACGGGTGACACGGTCAAGGGCCAGACCAGCAGGCGGACCTATTTCGAGGCGCGGGCCTCCCCCGACGTGATGATCGTGCCCTTCGCACGCTACCTCTCCGAGCGGCAGGCCGTCCGGACCGCCGTCGTGGAGGACCGGGCCGCCGGCCGGTACAGCTGGTTCGCCGTCAAGAGCCTGAAGGACAGCCCGCCTTCGCAGGCCCAGGGCGGGGTGGTGACCTCGCACCCCGTCGAAGCGGACAGCCAGGACTTCGCGGCCGCCGTGCGGGCGGCTCTCGCAACCGGCCCGCAGGGCGTGATGTACGCGGGAGACTCGCCGCGCAGGGCGGCGCTGTGCGCCCGTGCCCTGCGCGAGCAGGGGTACGAGGGGCCCTGCGGCAGCGTCGAACGCGTCCTGGAGCCGGAGTTCCTCCGCCTCGCGGGGCCGGCGTGCGAGGGCTGGTACTTCGGCACGGGATACGTCGACCCTGACGGGATCCCGGCGGCGAAGGCCTTCGCCGCCGCGTACCGCAAGCGCTGGGGACTGACCGGTGCGACGCCCGTCGACCGCTACGCCACGGAGGCCTACGACGTCGTCAACTGGCTCGCGGAGGCGCTGAGTACGGCAGTCCTGGAGCACGCGGAGTCGAAGGCCTCCGCCGTCGCGAACACGCTGACGAGGGCCGCCCACGAGGGGCTGGCCAAGATGTACTCCGCCCGGGGCAAGGACAACAAGGTCGAGAGTCTCTCTGCGCTCTTCCTCTGGCAGGTGAGGGGCGGCAGGCCCGTCTTCCTCGGGAAGTACGACGAGGCGGCGCGGAAGGCGGCGCAGGACGGCACATGAGGGGGCCCGGTCCGTAAGGGTCTACGGACCGGGCCCCTCGTACGCGCGCGTGCTAGCCGACGACCGTCCAGGTGTCGTTCCCGGTCAGGAGCTGGCCCAGGTCGCCCTTGCCGTACCGCTCCACCGCCGTCTCCAGCTGGTCGGCCATGAGCGTGTCGTACACCGGCCGGTCCACCGAGCGGAACACCCCGATGGGGGTCTGGTGCAGGGTGTCCGGGTCCGCGAGCCGGGAGAGAGCGAAGGCGGTGGTGGGGGTGGTGGCGTGGGCGTCGTGGACGAGGATCCGCGACTCGTTCTCGGGGGTGACCGTGACGACCTGGAGGTCGCCGGTGGCCGGGTCGCGGACGACGCCCTTCTCGTCCTCGGCGCCGAAGCGGATCGGGCTGCCGTGTTCGAGGCGGATGACCGCCTCCTTGGCCTGGTCCTTGTCCTTGAGGACCTCGAAGGCGCCGTCGTTGAAGATGTTGCAGTTCTGGTAGATCTCGACGAGCGCCGTGCCGTTGTGGTCGGCGGCCTGTCGCAGCACCTCGGTGAGGTGCTTGCGGTCGGAGTCGACCGTGCGGGCCACGAAGGAGGCCTCCGCGCCGAGCGCGAGCGACACCGGGTTGAAGGGGGCGTCGAGCGAGCCCATCGGGGTCGACTTGGTGATCTTGCCGACCTCGGAGGTGGGGCTGTACTGGCCCTTGGTCAGCCCGTAGATCCGGTTGTTGAAGAGCAGGATCTTCAGGTTGACGTTGCGGCGGAGCGCGTGGATGAGGTGGTTGCCGCCGATGGAGAGCGCGTCGCCGTCGCCCGTGACGACCCAGACGGACAGGTCGCGGCGGGAGGTGGCCAGGCCGGTGGCGATGGCCGGGGCGCGGCCGTGGATCGAGTGCATCCCGTAGGTGTTCATGTAGTACGGGAAGCGGGAGGAGCAGCCGATGCCGGAGACGAAGACGATGTTCTCCTTCGCCAGTCCGAGCTCGGGCATGAAGCCCTGGACGGCGGCGAGGACCGCGTAGTCACCGCAGCCCGGGCACCAGCGGACCTCCTGGTCGGACTTGAAGTCCTTCATGGACTGCTGGGCCTCGGCCTTGGGCACCAGGTGGAGGAGGGGCTCAGGCATCGATGGCCTCCTTGAGGGCGGCGGCGAGCTGCTCGGCCTTGAACGGCATGCCGTTGACCTGGGTGTGGCTCCGGGCGTCGACGAGGTACTTCGCCCGGACGAGGGTGGCGAGCTGGCCGAGGTTCATCTCGGGGATGACGACCTTCTCGTACCGCTTCAGCACCTCGCCGAGGTTCTTCGGGAAGGGGTTGAGGTGGCGCAGGTGGGTCTGGGCGATGGGCTTGCCCGCGACCCTGAGGCGGCGGACGGCCGCGGTGATCGGCCCGTAGGTGGAGCCCCAGCCGAGGACCAGGGTGTCGGCGCCGTCCGGGTCGTCGACCTCGATGTCGGGGACGTCGATGCCGTCGATCTTTGCCTGCCGGGTGCGGACCATGAACTCGTGGTTGGCGGGGTCGTACGAGATGTTGCCGGTGCCGTCCTGCTTCTCGATGCCGCCGATGCGGTGTTCGAGGCCGGGTGTGCCGGGTACGGCCCACGGGCGGGCCAGGGTCTCGGGGTCGCGCTTGTACGGCCAGAAGACCTCGGTGCCGTCGTCGAGCGTGTGGTTCGGGCCGGTGGCGAACAGGGTCCGCAGGTCGGGGAGGTCCCCGACATCGGGGACGCGCCAGGGCTCGGAGCCGTTGGCGAGGTAGCCGTCGGACAGCAGGAAGACCGGCGTGCGGTAGGTGAGGGCGATCCGGGCCGCCTCGACGGCCGCGTCGAAGCAGTCGGCGGGCGTCCTGGGGGCGACGACCGGCACCGGCGCCTCGCCGTTGCGGCCGTACATGGCCTGGAGGAGGTCGGCCTGCTCGGTCTTGGTGGGCAGGCCGGTCGACGGGCCGCCCCGCTGGATGTCGACGATGAGGAGCGGCAGCTCCAGGGAGACCGCGAGCCCGATCGTCTCCGACTTCAGCGCCACGCCGGGGCCGGAGGTGGTGGTCACGGCGAGCGAGCCGCCGAAGGCCGCGCCGAGCGCGGCGCCGATGCCCGCGATCTCGTCCTCGGCCTGGAAGGTGCGCACGCCGAAGTTCTTGTGCTTGGACAGCTCGTGGAGGATGTCCGATGCCGGGGTGATGGGGTACGAGCCGAGGTAGAGCGGCAGGTCGGCCTGCCGGCCCGCGGCGATCAGCCCGTACGAGAGGGCGAGGTTCCCCGAGATGTTCCGGTAGGTGCCGGCGGGGAAGGCGCGGGTCGCCGGGGCGACCTCGTAGGAGACGGCGAAGTCCTCGGTGGTCTCGCCGAAGTTCCAGCCGGCCCGGAAGGCGGCCACGTTGGCCTCGGCGATCTGCGGCTTCTTCGCGAACTTCTGGCGCAGGAAGTTCTCGGTGCCCTCGGTCGGCCGGTGGTACATCCAGGAGAGCAGTCCGAGCGCGAACATGTTCTTGGAGCGCTCGGCCTCCTTCCGGGACAGGCCGAAGTCCTTCAGGGCCTCCACGGTGAGCGTGGTGAGCGGCACCGGGTGGACCCGGTAGCCGTCCAGCGAGCCGTCCTCCAGGGGGGACGTCTCGTAGCCGACCTTGGCCATGGCGCGCTTGGCGAACTCGTCGGTGTTCACGATGATCTCGCCACCGCGCGGCACGTCCCCGATGTTCGCCTTGAGGGCGGCGGGGTTCATCGCGACCAGCACGTTCGGGGCGTCACCGGGGGTCAGGATGTCGTGGTCGGCGAAGTGCAGCTGGAAGGAGGAGACGCCGGGCAGGGTTCCGGCGGGTGCCCGGATCTCGGCCGGGAAGTTCGGCAGCGTCGAGAGGTCGTTCCCGAAGGACGCCGTCTCCGAGGTGAACCGGTCACCTGTCAGCTGCATGCCGTCACCGGAGTCACCCGCGAAGCGGATGATCACCCGGTCGAGCCGGCGTACTTCCTTCTCTGTACCGTGGTGCGGCTTGGCCGGGGCGCTGCGCTGCTCCCCGAGCAGGGCCTCACCGGCCTCGCTACTGACCTGGCTGGTCACTGAACTGGACCTCCCTCGCGGCAAGGGGACTCTCCGCCGAAGGCGGGAGAAGGCTCGGGCTGCGGTCGGCCGATCACCGTCCGTCCCGTGCCCACCCTACGACGGTAAGGGGGGCCCTCCCGGGACTTCTCACATTGTGGACCTCTTTTTGAGACGCCCTCTTGCCCTGAATTGTCACGTTCTGTCGCCGCCCGGATTTCCGGAATGCCGGATTCCGTCCCCTCCGGGGGCTCGGGGCCCCCGGGGCGTCGACAGCCGGCCTTCCGTCCTCCAGGTCATCTGACAGGGTGTCAGATCATCAGGACTTCAGATACGTCAACACTGCGAGTACCCGGCGATGATCGCCGTCACTCGGCGAGAGCCCCAGCTTCAGGAAGATGTTGCTGATGTGCTTCTCCACCGCGCCGTCGCTCACGACCAGCGCTTTCGCGATCGCCGAGTTCGTCCGGCCCTCCGCCATCAGGCCCAGGACCTCCCGCTCGCGCGGAGTGAGGTTCG
Source organism: Streptomyces exfoliatus (assembly GCF_000725545.1). Classification (GTDB taxonomy): domain Bacteria; phylum Actinomycetota; class Actinomycetes; order Streptomycetales; family Streptomycetaceae; genus Streptomyces; species Streptomyces exfoliatus. The sequence continues at coordinate 243,253 of NZ_KL647056.1, forward strand.
CCAGCACGTCCTGCTGACGGCTCCGGCCCAGCAGCTGCTGCACGACCTCCGGATCCAGCGCCGTACCGCCGCCGGCGACGCGTACGACCGCGTCCACGAACTCACGGACCTCCGCCACCCGGTCCTTCAGCAGATATCCCACACCCCGGCTGGAACCGGCCAGGAGTTCGGTGGCGTACTGCTCCTCCACATACTGCGAAAGGACCAGCACGCCGAGCCCCGGATACTCCTTGCGCAGCCGCACCGCCGCCCGCACGCCCTCGTCCGTGTGCGTGGGCGGCATCCGTACGTCCGCGACCACGACGTCCGGCAGCGCCCCCTGGCCCGCGAGCCCGGCGACGGTCTCGACGAGCGCCTCGCCGTCCCCGACGCCGGCCACGACGTCGTGCCCCAGATCGGTCAGGAGCCGGGTCAGTCCCTCCCTGAGCAGCACGGAATCCTCGGCGATGACCACCCGAACCCGCTCCGCCACGCCTTGCACAACCAGCCCCCATGTCCCGGTCCACCGATACGGCCTTCAGCATCGCAGGCCGACGCCCCGGGCGTGAGGACCCGTGCAGATTGCCCGGGGCGGCGGCCCCACGCTCCACCCCGTGCTCCCGCGGGCTACGCCCGCCACGGCAGCTCCGCCGTGACCGTCGTCGGCCCGCCCGCGGGCGAATCCACCGCGAGCACCCCGTCGACCGCCCCCACCCGCTCCGTCAGGCCCGCCAGGCTCCGGCCCGCGAGGGACTCCGCCCCGCCGACCCCGTCATCCCTGACCTGCACCATCAGCCGGTCGCCCGCCCGCCACACGTCCACCCAGGCGCGCCGGGCCCCCGCGTGCTCCGTGACGTTCCGCAGCAGCTCCGAGACCGTGAAGTACGCGATACCCTCGATCGCCGGCAGCGGCCGGGCCGGCAGGTCCACATCCACCGACACCGGGACCGCGCACCGCGAGGCCACCGCGGAGAGCGCCGCGTCGAGACCGCGGTCGGTCAGGACCGCCGGGTGGATGCCCCGGGCGAGGTCCCGCAGCTCCCGGAGCGCGAGCTTCACCTCGCCGTGGGCCTCGTCGACCAGGACCGCCGCCGCCTGCGGGTCCGCCGCGAGCTTCTCCTTCGCGAGCCCCAGGTCCATGGCGAGCGCGGCGAGCCGGGCCTGGGCGCCGTCGTGCAGGGCCCGCTCGATGCGGCGCAGGTCCGCGGCGGCGGTGTCCACGACGACACCCCGGTCCGACTCCAGCTCGGTCACCCGCGTGGCCAGCCGGGACGGGCCGAGCAGCCCCGAGACGAGGACCCGGTCGACGGCGACGAGACCGCGCAGCAGCCACGGCCCGACCATCACGAGCAGCAGCCCGACGGCGCTGGTCACGGCGATCTCGAAGGGGGAGTCGAGATAGAGGTCGTGGGAACCGTCGCCGTACAGCTGCATGCCGTCCTGCCCCAGGTACGCGGGGAACACCCACTGCCACAGCGGATACAGGAAGAGGCCCCAGCCCGTCGCCCAGAACGTCACCGTCACCGTGAACGAGAACACCGCCCACGGCATGTGCACGACCGCGTACAGCAGGTGCCGCCACGCCGCCCCGCTCTTCAGCATGGCCCCCATCCACGAGAACGCCCCGCCGGTCCGGCCCCGCACGGGCTCGGGCGGCCGGACGTCGAGCCCGAGCAGCCCGCGCGCCCTGGCCCGCTCGACGGCCCCGAAGCCCCGGCACATCGCGAGGGCCCCGGCCAGGATCGGCACACCGAGGAAGGTGATGAGCAGCCCGACGCCGGCCGAGACGAAGGAGACGGAGAGCGCGAACCAGAGGACGCCGAGCGGGAGCCCGATCAGCACGTAGAGCAGGGCACGCCAGGTGCGGGCCTCGAACGGCGCGCGGATCGCGGCGGGGAGTCGGTGGGAGGCCATCGCGGGGGTCCTTCTCTACGAGTCGTACGAGGGAGAGGGGAGCGGTCGGTACGTGTCCCAGGCTTCCGTGCGGCGGCCCGCCGGACCATGAGGTGAGTCGGCGTCTACGGGCGGGGGTTTTCCCTACCTGCGGTCACAGGCAGGCCCAACCTGCGGCCGCGTGCCTGGTCGCACCTGGGGTCACAGGCAGGCCGAACCTGCGGCCGCGTGCCTGGGCGCACCCGCGGTCACAGGCCGGCAGACCCGGCCTCACCCGCGTTCACACGCCCGGCCGCGAGCGCCACGGCAGCTCCGCCGTCACCGTCGTCGGACCGCCCTCCGGCGACTCCACGACCAGGAGCCCGTCCACCGCGCCGAGCCGCTCCGCGAGCCCCGCGAGCCCCGTACCGCCGTCGAGGCGTGCTCCGCCCGAGCCGTCGTCCGCCACCCGCAGCAGCAGCCGGTCCTCCGCCCGCCACACGTCCACGGAGGCGGACCGGGCGCGCGCGTGCTTGGAGACGTTCTGGAGGAGCTCCGACACCGTGAAGTACGCGATGCCCTCGATCGCCTCCGCCGGTCGCTCCGCCAGGTCCACCGACACCTTCACCGGAACCGTGCACCGCGCGGAGACCGAGGAGAGCGCGGCGCTGAGCCCCCGGTCGGTGAGGACCGCGGGGTGGATGCCCCGGGCCAGGTCCCGCAGCTCCTGGAGCGCGAGCTTCACCTCGCCGTGCGCCTCGTCGACCATCGCCGCGGCCGTCTCCGGGTCTTCGAGCAGCTTCTCCTTCGCCAGGCCGAGCCCCATCGCCAGCGCCACGAGCCGGGCCTGCGCGCCGTCGTGCAGGTCGCGTTCGATGCGCCGCAGGTCGGCCGCGGCGGTGTCGACGACCACGCCCCGGTCCGACTCCAGCTCGGCGATCCGCCGCTCCAGCTCGTCGGAGGGCGAGAGCAGCCCCCGGACCATGCCCCGGTCGGCGTTGGCCAGACCCCGGGAGAGGAAGGGGAGCACGGGCCACAGGACGATGAGCGAGACCAGGGCGAGCGTGAAGGTCACGATCCCCCAGGGCAGCCGGATCAGCCCGTACAGCTGGGTCCGCCAGGCCACCGGGTCCTTCAGCGAGGTCCACAGCCAGCCGAAGAAGCCGTCGCGCGACGGCAGCGGGGACGGCTCGGCGACCTCGACGTCGAGCAGCCCGCGCGCCCGCGCCCGCTCCGACCGGCCGATCAGCCGCGCGCCGCGCAGCCCGAGGGCGAGCAGCGGCAGCCCGATCACGGTGACCGAGAGACCGACGCCGAGGAGCACGCTCACGACGGCGTAGACGAAGCCGACCAGGGCGGTGAGGAGATTGGAGAGGAGGAAGGCGATCTCCTTCCACGTCTCCTTGCCGTAGGCGGTGCGCTGCGGCGGACGGGGGGCGGGAGGGGAGGATTCATGATCGGCGCTCATGCTCCCCAGACTGCCGGTCGGCGGCCGCGCGACGCCATGGGGGAGGTCGGTGAGAGAGAGGGGGGATATCCCCACCCGCGACTGCTTACGGCGCCTTTAGCAGGGCCTAGACTCGCGTCCGTACAGAAGTGACCCATGAGACACGAGACCGAGGGGCGGACGTGCGGGAACCGACCGTTGTCGCGGCCGACGCGGCGGACTACTTCCAGACGTACTCCGTCGTCGGCCTGCTCGCCGTCGTCGGCGTGCTCTTCGTCGCCGTGGCGTTCGGCGCGGGCCGGCTGCTGAGGCCCGTCGTGCCCACGCCCGAGAAACTCCTCACCTACGAGTGCGGTGTCGACCCCGTGGGGGAGGGCTGGGCGCACACCCAGGTCCGCTACTACGTGTACGCCTTCCTCTACGTCATCTTCGCCGTCGACTCGATCTTCCTCTTCCCCTGGGCGACGGTCTTCGCGGCACCCGGTTACGGGGCCACGACCCTGGTCGAGATGTTCGTCTTCCTGGGCTTCCTCGCCGTGGGGCTGCTCTACGCATACAAGAAGGGCGTCCTGACATGGACGTGACCCCGCTCCCCGCCCCGAAGCTGGGGACGCTCGCGCGCCTGGCCCCGGAGCCGATGAAGGTGGTCCTGAATTGGGGCCGCCGCTACAGCCTGTGGGTCTTCAACTTCGGCCTCGCCTGCTGCGCGATCGAGTTCATCGCCGCGTCGATGGCCCGGCACGACTTCATCCGGCTCGGCGTCATCCCGTTCGCGCCGGGCCCGCGCCAGGCCGACCTGATGATCGTCTCCGGCACCGTGACGGACAAGATGGCCCCGGCCGTCAAGCGCCTCTACGAGCAGATGCCGGAGCCGAAGTACGTCATCTCCTTCGGCGCCTGCTCGAACTGCGGCGGCCCGTACTGGGACTCGTACGCGGTCACCAAGGGCGTCGACCAGATCATCCCCGTCGACGTGTACGTTCCGGGCTGCCCGCCGCGCCCCGAAGCGCTGCTCCAGGGCATCCTCAAGCTCCAGGAGAAGATCGCGCGCGAGAGCCTGGCGGAGCGGTACGCGTCGACGGCGACGGTCACGGAACTGACGAGCCCGCTGGTGCCCCCGCCGGGAGGCACGGCATGACCGCCCCCGCCTACGACTCCCTCCCCGACTCCGTGACCGAGGTCTTCGGCGAGGAGGCGACGGCGGAGCGGGCGTACGACCTGCTGACCGTCGACGTCCCGCCGGCGTCCTGGATCACGGCGCTCACCACGGCCCGGGACGCGCTGGGCTGCACGTACTTCGACTGGCTGAGCGCGGTCGACGAGCCGGGCACGGGCTTCCGGGTCTGCGCGCACGTCGTGTCGCTCGCGGAGGGCCGCCCGCGCCGCCTCCTCGTCCGTACGACGGTCCCGCACGACGCCCCCGTCCTGCCCACGGCGATCGGGGTGTACGCGGGCGCGGGCTGGCACGAGCGCGAGACCCACGAGATGTTCGGCGTCGACTTCACCGGCCACCCGCACCTCGTCCCCCTCCTCCTCCCCGACAACTTCGAGGGCCACCCGCTGCGCAAGGACTTCGTCCTCGCGGCCCGGGTCGCCAAGGCGTGGCCGGGCGCGAAGGAGCCGGGCGAGTCGCACGACGGCGGCCCGAAGCGCCGCCAGATGCTCCCGCCGGGTGTCCCGGACCCCAACGAGTGGGGCCCCCTGAAGGGCCAGCTCCCGCCTGCCCCGGCCCGCCCCGCCCGAGCGGCGGGAGACCGTCCGGCCCGCGCGGCGGCGGCCGACCGCCCGCCCCGCCGCGCCCGCTCCGTGTCGGAGGGCTCGGCGAGCCAAGCGGAAGCGACCACTCCGCCCCCGGCGGACGCGCCGGCCGAGACACCCCGCCCACCGCGCCGCTCCCGCTCGGTCGCGGAGGGCTCGGCGAGCCAGGCGGTACCGCCTTCGGACGACGCGACCGCGCCCGGCACCCCGACCCCCGAGGCCCGCCCGCCGCGCCGCTCCCGCTCGGCTTCGGAGGGCTCGGCGAGCCAGTCGGCCCCGGACGCCCCCGCGCCGAGCACGGAGGCCGCCGGTCCCGCCGCTCCCCGTACCCGCAGTGCGGACGCCCCCTGGCACCACGCCCGTCCGGCCTTCGACGAGGAACCGACCCCTCAGAAGGCCCCGGAGGCGAAGCCGGAGCCCGGCCCGCCCGTCGAGCCGGCCGCCCCGGCCGAGCCCGACGCCCCGGCCGCAGGCCCCGACACCGCCGCGCAGGGCGACGACACCGACCCCACCACCCCCGCCGGAGGCGATCCCGCGTGAACGACGTACTCGACGTCGCCCTCCGGCTGCTCGTCGTCTTCGCCGTCTTCCTCGTGCTGCCCCTCGTCGTCGGACAGACCGAGCACAAGGTCATGGCCCACATGCAGGGCCGTCTCGGCCCCATGTACGCCGGTGGCTTCCACGGCTGGGCCCAGCTCGTCGCCGACGGCGTGAAGTTCGCGCAGAAGGAGGACGTGGTCCCCAAGGACGCCGACCGCCGGGTCTTCCAGCTCGCGCCGGCCGTCGCCCTCCTCCCGTACCTCCTCGTCCTCGTCGCGATCCCCATCGGGCCGAGCGAGGGGGCCGTCGGTCAGGTCGTCGACGCGGGCATCTTCTTCGTCCTCGCCGTGATGGGCGTCGGCGTGCTCGGCAGCCTGATGGCCGGCTGGGCGTCCGCCAACAAGTTCTCGCTGCTCGGCGGCCTCCGTACCGCCGCCCAGCTCCTCGCGTACGAGCTTCCGATGCTGCTCGCCGCCGCCTCCGTGGCGATGGCCGCCGGCACCGTCTCCCTCCCCGGCATCCTGAACGCCTTCGAGTGGTGGTGGCTGCCCTGGCAGATCGTCGGCGCCCTCGTCTTCTTCGTGGCGGGGCTCGCGGAGCTCCAGCGGCCCCCGTTCGACATGCCGGTCGCCGACTCGGAGATCATCTTCGGCGCGTACACCGAGTACACCGGTCTCCGTTTCGCCCTGTTCCTGCTCGCCGAGTACGCCGGCATCGTCGTCCTGTGCGGTCTCACCACCGTCCTCTTCCTCGGCGGCTGGCACGGCCCCTTCGGCGCGGACGGCCTCGGCTGGGTCTGGACCCTCCTGAAGACCGCCCTCCTCGCGTTCGTCGTCATCTGGCTGCGGGTGAGCTACCCGCGGCTCCGTGAGGACCAGCTCCAGAAGCTGGCCTGGACGACGCTCGTCCCGCTCGCCCTCGCGCAGATCGCGCTCACCGGCATCGTGAAGGTGGCGATCCAGTAATGGCCCCCCTTTTCCCACCCTCCCGGCCCGGCATTCCCGGTTCCGGCCTCGCCAAGGGCCTCGCCGTCACTCTCCGCACGATGACGAAGAAGACCGTCACCGCGCAGTACCCGGACGTCCAGCCCGAGCTGCCGCCCCGCACCCGCGGGGTCATCGGACTGTTCGAGGAGAACTGCACGGTCTGCATGCTGTGCGCCCGCGAGTGCCCCGACTGGTGCATCTACATCGACTCCCACAAGGAGACCGTGCCGGCCGCCGCCCCCGGTGGCCGCGAGCGCAGCCGGAACGTCCTCGACCGCTTCGCCATCGACTTCTCGCTCTGCATGTACTGCGGTATCTGCATCGAGGTGTGCCCGTTCGACGCGCTGTTCTGGTCGCCCGAGTTCGAGTACGCGGAGACCGACATCCACGAGCTGACCCACGAGCGCGACAAGCTCCGCGAGTGGATGTGGACGGTCCCCGAGCCGCCCGCGCTCGACCCGCACGCGGAGGAACCGAAGGAGATCGCGGCGGCCCGCAAGGCGGCGGACAAGGCGGCCGAGAAGGCAGCGGCCGCCGCCCAAGCCGAAGCGGAAGCCCAGGCCCAGGAGGAGCAGCAGTGATCCCGGCAGCACAAGCGGCGGCGGAGGCCCACGGCTTCCTCTCGCCGACCGGCGTCGAGATCGCCTTCCTCCTCGTCGGCCTCGTCACCCTCGGCGCCGCCCTCGTCACGGTCACCACCCGCCAGCTCGTGCACGCCGCGCTCTGGCTGGTCGTGGCACTCGGCGGCCTCGCCGTCGAGTACCTGCTCCTGACGGCCGAGTTCATCGCCTGGGTCCAGGTCCTGATCTACGTCGGCTCCGTGGTCGTCCTCCTCCTCTTCGGCCTCATGCTCACCAAGGCCCCCATCGGCCGCTCCCCGGACGCCGACTCCGGCAACAGGCCGGCGGCCGTCGCGGTCGCCGTGGCCGCCGCGGCTGCCCTCGTCTGGGTCGTCGTCGACGCGTTCCGCACGACCTGGATCGACCTGGACGGAGCCGTCCAGGGCTCCACCAAGGTGTCCGGCGAGATCCTCTTCCGGCACTGGGTGCTGCCCTTCGAGGCGCTGTCCGTGCTCCTCCTGGCCGCCCTGGTCGGCGCCATCGTGCTCTCCCGGAAGAAGAAGGAGGGGGAGCGCTGATGCATCTCGTCTACCCGGCCGTCCTCGCCGCCCTCCTCTTCGCCATCGGCGTGTACGGCGTCCTCGCCCGCCGCAACGCGATCCTGGTCCTGATGTCCGTCGAGCTGATGCTCAACGCCGTCAACCTCAACCTGGTCGCCTTCGACGTCTGGCTCCGCGACACCCTCCACGCCGGCCAGGCCCTCACCCTCTTCACCATCGCCGTCGCCGCCGCCGAGATCGGCATCGGCCTCGCGATCGTCCTGATGGTCCACCGCAACAAGGGCACCGCGGACGTCGACCGCCTCCGCGACACGGCGGAGGACCCGCACGACAGCTCCGACGAGACATCCACCGACGGGACGTCCGGCGGGACGCCCACCGGCGAGAAGGCCGAGGCCACCGCGTGACCACCACGACCCTCGCCGTCCTCGTCCCCCTCCTGCCCTTCCTCGGCTCCGCCGCCGGACTCCTGCTCGGCCGCACCGCGCCCGGCTTCGTCCGCCCGCTCGCCGTGCTGCCGACGCTCGCCGCCGCCGTCCTGGCCGCCCTCGTCGCGGTCCGGCAGGGCGGAGACGAGACGATCGACGCGGCCACCCGGCTCACCCCCACCGGCTCGGTCCCCATCGACCTGGCCCTGTACATCGACGGCTTCGCCGCCCTCGTCGCCGTCCTGGTCGGCGTCGTCGCCACCTGTGTGCAGATCTACTCGACCGGGTACCTGCGCGACGACCCGCGCTACCCCTCGTACGCCGCGCTCGTCTCCCTCTTCACCTCCGCGATGCTGCTCGTCGTCTACTCCGGCGACCTGATGGTGCTCCTGGTCGGCTGGGAGATCATGGGCATCTGCTCGTACTTCCTCGTCGGCCACTACTGGGAGACCCCCGAGGCGCGCGCCGCCTCCCTGAAGGCCTTCCTGGTCACCAAGCTCGGCGACGTCCCCTTCCTCATCGGCCTGTTCGCGCTCGCCGTCGACGCGGGCACCTTCCGGATCACGGGTGTCCTCGGAGCCGTCGCGAACGGCGGCCTCGACCACCCCACCCTGATCGCCCTGCTGTTGCTCGCCGGTGTGGCGGGCAAGTCGGCGCAGTTCCCGCTGCACACCTGGCTCCCGGACGCCATGGCCGGCCCCACCCCCGTCTCCGCGCTCATCCACGCGGCGACGATGGTCGCCGCCGGCATCTACTTCACGGCCCGGCTGCTGCCCGTCTTCGCCGCCTCCGCCGCCGCGATGACGGTGCTCGCCGTGATGGCCGCGATCACGATGGTCGGCTCGGCGCTCGCCGCGCTCGCCCAGGACGACATCAAGCGGGTCCTCGCCTACTCGACGATCGGCCAGCTCGGCTACATGGCCGGTGCCCTCGCCGTCGGCGACCGGGGCGCCGCCGTCTTCCACCTCCTCTCGCACGCCGCCTTCAAGGCACTGCTGTTCCTCGCCGCCGGCGCCGTCATCCACGCCGCCGGTACGAACTCGCTGACCGCCATGTCCCGGATGAGCGGCCTCGCGAAGCGCATCCCGGACGCGTACTGGACGATGACCATCGCCCTGCTCGCGCTCGCCGCGATCCCGCCCTTCGCCGGCTTCTTCTCCAAGGAGGCCGTCCTGGTGGCCGCCGAGCACACCGCGTTCGGGGACCGGGATGTCGCCCCCGCGGGGGCCGGCTGGACCGTCCTCGTCGCGGGCCTGCTGACCGCCCTCCTCACCGCCGCGTACGCGCTCCGCCTGTGGCTGCGCACCTTCCGCGGCCGGGGCGCCGAAGCCCCCGACCACGGTCGCCAGCCGATCGCCATGACCAGCGTCCTGTGGGTGCTCGCCGTCCCCTCTCTCGGATTCGGTCTGACCGCCACGTACGTCGACGACTGGTTCGACGGGCACGCCCTCACCCCGACCGTCACCACGGCCGTCCTGGGCACGGGCCTCGCCGTCGCCGGAGCCGCCGTCACCTACGCGATCTGGCGCACCCTCACGGCCCGCACCCCGGTCGCGGCCCCCGCGCCCCCCGCGCCCCCCTTGCCGCACGTTGCCCACCCCGACGCCGACGCCGGGCACGTCGAGGCCGAGGCGCTGCACCTGCCGCACCCCGCCGAGGACCCGGCCGACCCCGGCCGCGCCCTCCTCGGGCCGCTGCACGGCCCCGCCGCCGACGGCTTCCACCTGGACGCCGTCTACCGGACCGCCTTCGTCCGCCCCGTCCTCGCCGCCGCCTCCCTGGTCCGCTTCCTGGACCGCGAGGTCGTCGACACGTACGTCCGTGCCGCGGGCGATTCGGCCAAGGGCCTCGGCTGGCTCGTCCGCCGCGCCCAGACCGGCAACGTCCAGACCTATCTGAGCGCCCTGCTCGCCGGCTCCGTCGTCCTGGCGATCGCCGCAGTCGCCCTCGCCAACGCCGTCGCCGGAGCGTGAGCCGTGATCGATATCAGCGAATCCGTGATGCAGTTCCTTCTGGCATTGATCGTCGTCGGCCCGCTCCTCGGGGCCGCCGCCGCTCTCCTCCCGGCCCCGCCCGGGCTGAGGGGGAAGTCACCGGACCAGGCCGTGCTCCGCCACGGCGTCACCGTCACCGGCGTCATCCTGCTCGCCGCGATCGTCCTGGCGCTCGGCTTCGACCACGACCAGCCGTCGCGGATGCAGGCCACGACGGACATCAGCTGGATCCACGCGCTCGACGTGCGCATCCACCTCGGTGTCGACGGCATTTCCCTCCCCCTCCTGGTCCTGACCGCGCTGCTGACCTTCCTCTGCGCGCTGTACAGCTACTTCAAGATGCCTGCGGGCCCTTCCCCCAAGGGCTTCGTCGCGCTTCTCCTGGTCCTGGAGTCCGGCACCCTCGCCACCTTCGCCGTCCTCGACCTCGTCCTGTTCTTCCTGGCCTTCGAGATGGTCCTCATCCCGATGTACTTCCTCATCGCCCGCTGGGGCGGCGAGGGCAGGCAGGCCGCCGCCTGGAAGTTCATCCTCTACACGCTGCTCGGCTCCGTCGTCATGCTGCTCGGCCTGCTCCTCATCGGCGTGAAGGCGGGCACGTTCGACATGGTGGCACTGGCCACTGACAACGGCCGTGGGCTGACCACGTCCGTGCAGGTCATCGCCGTTCTCGCGATCGGCATCGGGCTCGCGGTGAAGACCCCGATGTGGCCGCTGCACAGCTGGCTCCCGGACGCCCACACCGCCGCCCCGACCGTCGGCTCGGTCCTCCTCGCCGGCGTCCTGCTCAAGATGGGCACGTACGGGTTCGTCCGGATCCTGCTCCCGATCACACCCGACGGGATGCGGGTCTTCGCCCCGTACCTCGCCGCCTTCGCCGTCGCCGGGATCATCTACGGATCGCTGGCCTGCCTGGCCCTCGCCAGGCCCGGCAACAAGGGTGACCTCAAGCGCCTCATCGCCTACTCCTCCGTCGGCCACATGGGCTTCGTCCTCCTCGGCATCGCCACGATGACCCCCACCGGAGTCAACGGCGCCCTGTTCGCCAACGTCGCCCACGGCCTCGTCACCGGCCTGCTCTTCTTCCTGGTCGGCGCGATCAAGGACCGGTACGGCACCGCCGACCTCGACACCCTCGCGGGCGCCACCGGCGCCGCCCTCTACGGCCGCGCCCCGCGCCTCGGCGCCCTCCTGGCCTTCGCCGCCGTCGCCTCCCTCGGCCTGCCGGGCCTGGCCGGCTTCTGGGGCGAGATGCTGGCCCTGTTCGGCGCCTTCGAGCCCGCCGAGGGCCTCAGCCGCCCCGCCTTCCTCACCTTCACGGCGATCGGCGCCTTCGGCACCCTCCTCACCGCGGCCTACCTGCTCCTCGTCGTCCGCCGCGTCTGCATGGGCGGCCCCAGGCCCGTCGGGGAGACGCCGATCGCCGACGTCCAGGGGTACGAGTTCGCCGCCTGGACCCCGCTCGTCGCCCTCACCGTCCTCGCCGGACTCTGGCCCGCGGTCCTCCTCGGCCTCACCGACCCGGCCGTCCAGCAGCTCCTCGCCGGAGGCACCCGATGACCCCAGTGGCCAGCGAGTCGCTCGTCCAGTCCGTCGACTGGCTCACGATCGCGCCCCCCACCCTCACGGCCGTGGTCGCCCTCGTCGTGCTCGTCGCCGACCTCTTCGTCCCCGAGGGGCGCAAGCAGCTCCTCGGCTGGACCGCGGTCGGCGGCCTCGCCGCGGCCCTCGTCCTGCTCGTGCCGCTGCGGGACGGCAACCGCTCCACCTTCTGCCTGACCGCCGACACCCAGGTCACGGCGTGCAGCTACACCGCCGACCACTTCACCCTCGTCATCCAGCTGCTCGTCCTCGGCGGCGCGCTCCTGACGGCCCTGCTCTCGCTCACCGAGACCCGCGAGAAGCTTCCCGCCGGCGAGTTCTGGTTCCTGCTGCTCTCCTCGGCGGCCGGCGCCGCCCTGCTGCCCGCCTCCCGCGACCTCGCGACCCTCGTCGTCGCCCTCGAAGTGGCCTCGCTGCCCGCCTTCGCCCTCGTCGGCCTCAAGCGCGGCGACCGCATGTCCGGCGAGGCGGCGCTCAAGTTCTTCCTCTCCTCGGTGACGGCGACCGCCGTCACCCTGCTCGGCGTCAGCTTCGTGTACGCGGCGACCGGCACCCTCCACCTCACGGAGATCGCCCAGCGCCTCGACGACGTCCCCGGGCAGCTCCAGACGCTCGCCGAGGCGGGCGTGGCCCTCACCCTCGTCGGCTTCGCCTTCAAGACGGCCGCCGTCCCCTTCCACTTCTGGGTGCCCGACACGTACGTCGGCGCCCCGCTGCCCGTCGCCGCCTACCTCTCCGTGGTCGGCAAGGCCGTCGGCTTCACCGGACTCATCCTGGTGACGGTCGTCGCCTTCCCCTCGTACGCCGACGTGTGGGGCCCGGCGCTCGCCGTCCTCGCCGCGCTCACGATGACCGCGGGCAACGTCGCCGCCCTCCGCCAGCTCTCCACGCGCGCGTGGAGCGCGGTCCGGCTGCTGGCCTGGTCCTCCGTCGCCCAGGCCGGCTACCTCCTGGTGCCGATCGCCGCCGCCGCGTACTCCAGCGACGACCAGATCGGCGCCACCGTCGCGTACGCCCTGATGTACGCCGTCGTGAACCTCGGCGCGTTCGCGGTCGTCGCGCTCGTCGCACGCAGCCACCCCCGGAACCGGATCGAGGACTACCGCGGCCTGTACGCGGCGAGCCCCGCCGCCGCCCTCGCGCTCGCCTTCTTCCTCCTGAATCTGGCCGGTTTGCCCCCGGGTATCATCGGCCTCTTCGCCAAGGTGACCGTCTTCTCGTCGGCCGTCGACGCGGGCCTCGGCTGGCTGGCCGTGATCATGGCCGTCAATGTCGTGATCGCGCTGTACTACTACCTGCGCTGGACGGCTCTGCTGTTCCGGACGCCGGAAGGGGCGGCCGGGAAGGTCCGCCACCGGACCCCCGTGCCGATCACCCTGGCGATCGTGCTGACCGCAGCCGCAGGAGCCGTGCTTTCGGGCTACCCGCAGTTCGCCCTCCGCTTCGCCACGGACAGCCTTTTCTGACCCCCCACAGAGAAACACCGAGGAGCAACACCCCGTGCTGAACGGATTCAAGGACTTCATACTCCGCGGGAACGTCATCTCGATGGCCGTCGGACTGGCCGTCGGAACGGCGTTCACGGCTGTCGTCACCGGCTTCAGCAAGGCCTTCATCACCCCGCTCATCGGTCTTGCCACCGGCTCCGTCGGTGACTTCAACGCGGCGAAGTTCAGCGTCGGCAAGACCGTCTTCCCCTACGGCCTCGCCATCTCCGCAGCCATAGCCTTCGTCATCACCGCCGGGGTCCTGTACTTCCTGATCGTCGCCCCGCTCGCGAAGGTCCAGGACAGGTTCGCCAAGGCGGAGGCCGCCGACCCCAAGTCGGAGAAGCGCGACTGCCCCCGCTGCTTCACCGAGATCCCGGCCGTCGCCACCCGCTGCGCCCACTGCACCAGCGAGGTCGAGCCCACCGCAGCCACCCTGGGGAAGATCCCGGCGGCCCGCTGATCACCCGAACGGCCCACAGTGCCCCCGGTGCGGCCGGGGGAACCCGAACCTCCCGCCTGGCGTTGACCAGTACGGAAGGGTCCACTGGACGAGTGGACGAAGTGGATGACCACGAAGCGAAGGGTTCCCCTGCCGCACCACTTGGAGGGCGTACCGTGCACCGCCGGCACAACGGGCTGAGGACCGCCGTACTCCTCGGAGGGCTCTCGGCCCTCATCATCGTCATCGGCAGCTTCTTCGGGCGTACGGGACTGATCGTCGCGCTGGTCGTGGCGCTCGGCACCAACGCCTACGCGTACTGGAACAGCGACAAGCTGGCGCTCCGGGCCATGCGGGCCCGTCCCGTCAGCGAGTTCGAGGCGCCCGCGCTCTACCGGATGGTGCGGGAGCTCTCCACCCAGGCGCGCCAGCCCATGCCCCGGCTCTACATCTCGCCGACTCAGGCGCCCAACGCCTTCGCCACCGGCCGCAACCCGCGCAACGCCGCCGTCTGCTGCACCGAGGGCATCCTCGCGATCCTCGACGAGCGCGAGCTGCGCGGGGTCCTCGGCCACGAGCTCAGCCACGTCTACAACCGGGACATCCTCATCTCCTCGGTCGCCGGAGCGCTCGCCTCAGTGATCATGTTCCTGGTCAACTTCGCCTGGCTGATTCCGGTCGGCCGCTCGAACGACGACGACGGGCCGGGCATCCTCGGCTACCTGCTGATCCTCATCCTCGGCCCGATCGCCGCCTCGATCATCCAGCTCGCCATCTCCCGCTCCCGCGAGTACGAGGCCGACGCATCCGGCGCCCAGCTCACCGGCGACCCGCTCGCCCTGGCCGGCGCCCTGCGGAAGCTGGAGGCGGGGACCAAGCAGCTGCCGCTGCCCGCGGAGCCCCGGATCGAGACGGCCAGCCACATGATGATCGCGAACCCGTTCGGCCCCGGCCGGGGCATGTCCAAGATGTTCTCCACCCATCCACCGATGGCCGAGCGGATCGCCCGGCTCGAGAAGATGGCAGGTCACCGCCCGTGAAGACGATCCTCAACGTCATATGGCTGATCCTGTGCGGATTCTGGATGTTCCTGGGCTACATGCTCGCGGGCGTCCTGCTCTGCATCACGATCATCGGCATCCCCTTCGGCCTCGCCGCGTTCCGCATCGGGATCTACGCCCTGTGGCCCTTCGGGCACACGGTCGTCGACCGCAGGGACGCGGGCGCCCCCTCCGTCATCGGCAACGTGCTGTGGCTGATCCTCGCGGGCTGGTGGCTCGCCCTCGGCCACATCGCCACCGGCATCGTCCTCTGCGTCACGATCATCGGCATCCCGCTCGGCATCGCGAACTTCAAGCTGATCCCGGTGTCGCTGCTCCCGCTCGGCAAGGAGATCGTCCCCACGGACCAGGCGTACGGGTACGCGGCGGGCCGCTAGGGGGTGTCTTGGGCGGACAGGCCCTAAGGCGCGGTCCGGTCCCGGCCGCGGCCGATGGCCCACGCCACCACACCGGCGGCGACGACGCCCGAACCGGCCAGCACGGAGCCGAGCGGCAGCGCGAACGCGAGCGCGCCGCACCCGGCGAGCCCCAGCGCGGCGAGCGGGCGCCGGGCCGGCCCCAGGGTCCACGCCGAGGCGTTCGCGATCCCGTAGTAGACGAGCACCCCGAAGGACGAGAAGCCGATCGCGTCGCGCACGTCCGCCGTGGCCGCCACCACGGCCACCACCGCACCCACCGCGAGCTCCGCCCGGTGCGGCACCTGGAACCGCGGGTGGACGGCCACGAGCGCGGTCGGCAGGTGGCCGTCGCGCGCCATCGCCAGGGTCGTACGGGACACCCCGAGGATCAGCGACAGCAGCGAGCCGAGCGCGGCGACCGCCGCCCCGACCACGACCACCGGCACCAGCCAGCCGGCGCCCGCCGCACGGGCCGCGTCGGTCAGCGGGGCGGGGGAGTCGGCGAGGGCCGCCGGGCCGAGGACGGTGAGCACGCTCACCGCGACGAGCGCGTAGACGGCGAGAGCGATCCCGAGCGCGATCGGCACCGCGCGGGGGATCGTCCGGGCCGGGTCACGGACCTCCTCGCCGAGCGTGGCGATCCGCGCGTACCCCGCGAATGCGAAGAAGAGCAAACCCGCGGCCTGCAGCGCCCCGCCCGCCGTGAGCTCCCCGCCGGGGGCCAGCGGCGACGTCTCGCCGACTCCGAAGGACACCACGACGACGGCCGCGAGGACGGCGAGGACGAGCGCGACGATCACCCGGGTGAGCAGCGCCGACTTCTGAACTCCCCCGTAGTTGACGGCCGTCAGGGCCACCACGGCGGCCACCGCCACCGCGTGCGCCTGCCCCGGCCACACGTACGCCCCGACGGTCAGGGCCATCGCCGCGCAGGAGGCCGTCTTGCCGACCACGAAGGCCCAGCCGGCCAGGTAGCCCCAGAACGACCCGAGGCATTCGCGACCGTACACATAGGTGCCGCCCGAACTGGGGTAGCGCGCCGCGAGCCGGGCCGACGCCATGGCGTTGCAGTACGCGACGACCGCGGCGATCCCGAGCGCCACGAGCAGCCCGGTCCCGGATCCGGCCGCCTCCGCGGCGGGTCCGAGCGCGACGAAGATCCCGGCACCGACCATGGCCCCGAGCCCGATCACGACCGCGTCGAAGACGCCGAGCGTGCGGCGCAGTTCCGATGTCATGCCCCGCACATTAGAGGCTGAGACCGGTCTCCCTGAGCGTGATGTTGAGCCGCCCCCTCAGGCCGAGCGCCGGCTCCGCCGTCCCCGGGTACACCTTGGGAACACCGTGGTGAACCCACCGCGAAGGCCCGCCGAACACGAACAGGTCCCCGGAGGCCAGCTCGACGTCCTGGTACGGCCGTCCGCGGCCCTCCTCGTTCCCGAACCGGAACACGCACCGGTCCCCGAGGCTCAGCGACACCACCGGCGCCCCCGACCGCTCCTCCCGGTCCTGGTGCATGCCCATCCGCGCCCCCGGCTCGTAGAAGTTCACGAGGGCGGTGTCGGGCGCGAAACCGCCGTGGTCCCCGTACGCCTCGACGAGCGCCTCCCGGCCCAGCGCGCCCAGCCACCCGGGCAGCGGGACCCCGACCACGTCGAGATAGCGGTACGGCACCCACTGCCGGCCCAGACACAGCGTTCGCACCGACATGACACCCCCGCCGGGCAGCACCGTCCGCCGGTACGGCACGGGCCCGCGCCCCCACTCCCTGCAGGCGTCCACCAACTCCCGCTGCCGCGCGAACGGCAGCCACCCGGGCACGTGCACGGCCCCTGGGGCGACGACGGCCCGCTCGCGGGGGAAGAGCCCTTCGGTCACACCAGGGCCCCCTCCAGGCCCAGGAGCCGCTCCTTGCGCTCCAGCCCGGCGGCGTATCCCCGCAGACTCCCGTCGGCCCCGATCACCCGGTGGCAGGGCCGCACCACGAGCAGCGGATTGCGCCCGATCGCGGTCCCCACGGCCCGTACGCCGGCGCCGGCGGAACCGACCCGCCGGGCGATCTCCCCGTACGAGACGGTCGTGCCGTACGGGATCTCCTCGAGGGCCTGCCAGACGCGCCGCTGGAAGTCGGTCCCGGCGTCCGTCGCGAGCGGCAGGTCGAACCCGTCCCTGCGCCCGGCGAAGTACTCACCGAGCTGCCCGGCGACCTCCGCGAACGCCTCGGGCGCGAGCGTCCACCCGTCCTCGACCCCGACGGCGCCCTTCTGCCCCGGCAGGGACAGCGAGCGCAACGCGACACGGCCCCCTCCGGCGAGCTGCCCGACCAGCAGCATCTCGCCCAGGGGGCCGTCGACGTACGCGTACACGGTCATGACTGGGTCCTCTCCCCGCACGGTCTTCCACGACCCAGTGTGCGGGGCCCGCCGAACCTCGGGCTGGCGGTATTCGGACACGGCCCTCGACCGGGCGGACGGATCAGCGGTAGTTCACGAACTGGATCGCGAAGTCGAAGTCCTTGCCCTTGAGCAGCGTCTGAACGGCCTGCAGGTCGTCCCGGCTCTTCGAGCTGACCCGCAGCTCGTCGCCCTGCACCTGGGCCTTGACGCCCTTGGGACCCTCGTCCCGGATGGCCTTCGCGACCTTCTTGGCGTTCTCCTGCGAGATGCCCTCGGTGACCGACGCGAAGAGCTTGTACTCCTTGCCGGACAGCTGCGGCTCACCCTCGACGTCCAGCGACTTCAGCGAGATCCCGCGCTTGATCAGCTTGGTCTGGAAGATGTCGAGGATCGCCATGACGCGCTCCTCGCCGTTCGCCTGCATCAGGATCTTCTCGCCCGACCAGGCGATCGAGGCGTTGGTTCCCTTGAAGTCGTAACGCTGGGAGATCTCCTTCACGGCCTGGTTGAGGGCGTTGTCGACCTCCTGCCGCTCGACCTTGGACACGATGTCGAAACTGGAGTCGGCCATGACTCGTGGCTCCTTGCTCGGATGCTTGGGGTACAGCCCAAAGCCTAGGGGGTGCGCCACGGCCCGAACCGCTGATCAATCCGGTGGCGAAGCACCCCGGGGGATCAGGTATTGTTTACGTCGTTGCCACGGAACACCGCCGAAAAGCGGCTCCACGGCAGCGATCTCATGGCGATGTGCCCGAGTGGCCAATGGGAGCGGACTGTAAATCCGTCGGCTTAGCCTACCCAGGTTCGAATCCTGGCGTCGCCACGTGAAGAAGGTCCCCGGTGCTTGCACCGGGGACCTTCACTCGTTTTCGGCTGCCTGCGGACCGGTCAGTTTCCGGCCACGTCCTTCACCGCTACCGACAGTGGGGTCGAGCCCGCGATCAGTTCCAGGGTGAGGCCGGCGGTCGCCGGGGTGTCGAGGAGTTCCACCAGGGTCGCCGCCACGTCGTCGCGGGAGATCGGGCCCCGGCCCGTATGGGCCTCGAGACGGACCAGGCCCTTGCCCGCGTCGTCCGTCAGGATGCCGGGCCGCAGGATCGTCCAGTCCAGGGCCGTACGGGAGCGGACGTCGTCGTCGGCGGCGCCCTTGGCGCGGAGATAGGCGTCGAAGACGTCGCCGCCCTGGTGCGAGGCGTCCGCGCCCATCGAGGACACCACCACGTACCGCCGCACGCGCGCGCGTTCCGCCGCGTCCGCGAAGAGCACCGCCGCCGCCCGGTCCACCGCGTCCTTCCGTTCCGCGCCGCTGCCCGGCCCCGCTCCCGCCGCGAAGACGGCCGCGTCGGCGCCCTGGAGGACGGCGGCGACCATCTCCACCGACGCCGTCTCCAGGTCGAGGACGACGGGCTCCGCGCCCGCGTGCCGCAGGTCGTCGGCCTGTTCCGGTCTGCGGATGATCCCCGCGACCTCATGCCCGCCCGCCGAGAGGAGCCTCTCCAGGCGAAGGGCGATCTGTCCGTGTCCCCCAGCGATGACGATGCGCATACTCACGACCGTACGACGGGACCGGCCGGCGGGCTTCCCGGCTCGGGCGGCCGCTCCGGGCGCGCCTGGCGAGGCAGGTCGAGCGCCGCCGCCGAGTCGCAGTACTCCCGCACCGCGCTGGTCCTGGCCACCACCCGCCCCCGGTGCACCACGATCCGGCTGTACGCGAGGGACAGCACGCCCGACAGGCGCTCCCCGCGGACCGCGAGCAGCTCCGCGGGGAACCCGGCCTCCACCCGCACCTCCGGCAGCCCCATCGCGGCCCGCGCCTCCGCGCTCACCGCGGCGTACGCCTCCTCGGGCGGGAGGCCGCCGAGCGAGGCGAGCAGGTACGCCGCCTCCAGCGGATCGCCGCGCCCCACCGGGTTGGACACGTCCCGCAGCGCCCCGCTGCCCGCCGCGACCCGCACCCCGGCCGCCCGGAGCAGTCGCACCGGCGCCGCGCCCCGGCGCTCCGTGCCCCCGCAGCCGCCCTGGGGCAGGCACACCACGGTCACGCCTGCCGCCGCCAGCTGGTCCGCGGCCCGCCGGGCCGCGTCGGCGGGAAGCCGGCCGAGACCCGCGCACGGGCCGATCGCCACCCCGGGCCGCAGTCCGCCGGCCATCGCCGCGAGCCGGGCGAGCCGGGCCGGGTCGTCCCCGTCGGTGTGCAGGTCGACCGGGACGCCGTGTTCGGCCGCGACCTCGAGGACCGCCTCCACGTAACCGGCCGGGTCCGGGTCGAGGTCCGGGCAGCCGCCGACCACCCCGGCGCCCATCTTCACGGCGTCCCGCAGCATCGCGAGGCCGTCGGCTCCCGCGACCCCGGTGAGCAGCCGGGGTACGGCCACGGTGGTGAGGTCGGCGAGGCCGCGCAGCGAGCGCCGGGCCTGGAGCACCGCTTCGAGCGGCCCGAGTCCCTGGACGTCGCCGATCCGCACGTGGGCGCGGAGCGCGGTCGCGCCGTGGCCGAGCTGGAGCAGCGCGGCCTCGGTGGCCCGGCGCTGGACGTCCTCGGGGGCGTACGAGACGGGCCCGGGGGAGTCGGCGGAGAGCGCGGTGTCGGCGTGGGCGTGGGGTTCGGCGGCGGCGGGCAGCAGCAGATAGCCGGTGAGGTCCACGCGCGAGCCCACGGCGGTGAGGCTGCCGGCGGTGCCGACGGCCTCGATCCGGCCACCGACGAGCCGTACGTCGACGGTCCGCCCGTCGGTGAGCCGTGCGTGGGAGAGCAGGAGCGAGGCCGAGTCGGCGGTGGTGGCGGCCCCGTCCTCGGGCGGCTGGGGCTGCTTGCTGTCGGCTGACATCGGGCTCCTCAAGGCTCCTCAAGATCAAGATCACGCAGCGTGGGGCCGAGCCTAGGGGCGCCCGCACCGAGCTTCGAGGAGGAGCGCAATAGTCGTACCGATGAGTCCACGAGTGGCGTACGTGACGCCTGGTGAGGGCACGCGCGGGGGGCCACGGAAACGGATTTGGGTGATGGGCGGGAGACCGTGTAATGTCTTCCTCGCTCGCCCCAATAGCTCAGTCGGTAGAGCGTCTCCATGGTAAGGAGAAGGTCTACGGTTCGATTCCGTATTGGGGCTCTGGTGAGAAGGAACCCACCCTCGGGTGGGATCCGGATCATCAAAGCGGTGTAGCTCAGTCGGTAGAGCAAGCGGCTCATAATCGCTGTGTCACCGGTTCAAGTCCGGTCACCGCTACACACGGTAGCCGATTGTGGGGTCGGTCCTTCGATCGGCTACTCTTTTATGCGTTCATCCGTCCCATCCGTCCAAGGAGCACTCACGTGGCTGCCACCGACGTCCGCCCGAAGATCACGCTGGCCTGCGTGGAGTGCAAGGAGCGGAACTACATCACCAAGAAGAACCGGCGTAACAACCCGGACCGTCTTGAGATGAAGAAGCACTGCCCTCGCTGCAACTCGCACACCGCGCACCGCGAGACGCGTTAATCAGGCTCGTACACGAGGCCGTCCCCACCAGGGGGCGGCCTCGTGTCGTTTGTCGGCGACGACAAAGGCACCAGGCAACCAATCCAGGAGGTATCGAGTCCATGGCGCTCGACCAGTCCTTCGTGGGCCGGACCTATCCGCCCACCCCGGCCTACGAGGTCGGCCGGGAGAAGATCCGCGAGTTCGCCGAGGCGATCGGGGACGCCAATCCCGCGTACACCGACACCGAGGCGGCCAAGGCGCTCGGGCACCCGGACGTGATCGCCCCGCCCACCTTTGTGTTCGCCATCACGTTCAAGGCGGCCGGCGCGGTCATCGAGGACCCGCAGCTCGGGCTCGACTACAGCCGCGTCGTCCACGGCGACCAGAAGTTCGCCTACACCCGGCCCGTACGCGCCGGGGACCGGCTCTCGGTCACCTCCACCATCGAGGCGGTCAAGTCCCTCGCCGGCAACGACATCGTCGACATCCGCGGCGAGGTCCACGACGCCTCCGGCGAGCACGTCGTCACCGCCTGGACCAAGCTCGTCTCCCGCGCACCCGAGGGGGCCTGACCATGGCCGCGAAGATCAGCTACGACGAGGTCGAGGTCGGCACCGAACTGCCGGCGCAGACCTTCCCCGTGACCCGCGCCACGCTCGTCCAGTACGCCGGCGCCTCAGGGGACTTCAACCCCATCCACTGGAACGAGAAGTTCGCGGTGGAGGTCGGCCTCCCCGACGTCATCGCCCACGGCATGTTCACCATGGCCGAGGCGATCCGCGTCGTGACCGACTGGACCGGCGACCCCGCCGCCGTCGTCGAGTACGGCGTCCGCTTCACCAAGCCCGTCGTCGTCCCCAACGACGACAAGGGCGCGGCCGTGGAGGTCAGCGCCAAGGTCGCCGCGAAGCTGGACGACCGGCGGGTGCGGGTGGACATCACCGCGATGAGCGCCGGGCAGAAGGTGCTCGGCATGTCGCGCGCCGTGGTCGAGCTCGCCTGACGGTACGAGCGTCACGGGCCCGTCGCGGAAGCGGCGGGCCCGTACCCTTGTGCCCGTGCAGCCACTCCACGACGCCCTCCTCGCGCCCCTCACCACCTTCCGGCTCGGCGGTCCCGCCACCCGGCTCGTGACCGCCACCACCGACGACGAGGTCGTCGCGGCGGTACGCGAGGCCGACGCCACGGGGACGCCGCTCCTCGTCATCGGCGGCGGCTCCAACCTGGTCATCGGGGACAAGGGCTTCGACGGCACCGCGCTGCGCATCGCCACCACCGGCTTCACCCTCGACGGGACCCGGCTGGAACTCGCCGCGGGCGAGGTCTGGACGGACGCCGTCGCCCGCACCGTCGAGGCCGGGCTCGCCGGCATCGAGTGCCTGGCCGGCATCCCCGGCTCGGCCGGCGCGACCCCGATCCAGAACGTCGGCGCCTACGGGCAGGACGTCTCCGCCACCGTGACCGAGGTCGTCGCCTACGACCGGCGAGCCGAGGAGACGGTCACCCTCACCAACGCCGAGTGCGCCTTCTCGTACCGGCACAGCCTCTTCAAGGACCAGCCCGAGCGGTACGTCGTGCTGCGGGTCCGCTTCGAGCTGGAGGACGCGGACGGTCTGTCCGCGCCGATCAAGTACCCGGAGACCGCCCGCGCCCTCGGCGTCGAGGCGGGGGACCGGGTGCCGCTCGCGACGGCCCGCGAGACCGTCCTGAGGCTGCGCGCCGGCAAGGGCATGGTCCTGGACCCCGAGGACCACGACACCTGGTCCGCCGGTTCCTTCTTCACCAACCCGATCCTCACGGCGGGGGAGTACGAGGCGTTCCTCGCGCGCGCGGCCGAGCGGCTCGGCGCGGACGTCACCCCGCCGGCCTTCCCCGCGGGGGAGGCCGGCGCGGTGAAGACGTCCGCCGCCTGGCTGATCGACAGGGCCGGCTTCACCAAGGGGTACGGATCCGGCCCCGCCAGGATCTCCACCAAGCACACGCTCGCCCTCACCAACCGCGGCGGGGCGACCACCGAGGACCTGCTCGCCCTCGCCCGTGAGGTCGTCGCCGGGGTCCGGGACGCCTTCGGGATCACCCTGGTCAACGAGCCGGTGACCGTGGGCGTCGAGCTCTAGGGCCGCCGCCCCGAAGCCGCCCCTAGTACGCCACGCCCACGCCCTGCTTGACCGTGGCCGGGTCGTCGATCATCGCCAGCATCGCGTGGGCCACGTCCGCGCGGCCGAGGGAGCGGCCCCGCGGCGGGGTGCCGCCGATGACCGTGCGGTAGCGGCCGGTGGCAGGCTTGTCCGTCAGCTTGGGCGGGCGTACGGAGGTCCAGTCGGCCGTGCTGGTGGCGAGGTCGGACTCCATGACCCGCAGATCGGCGTAGACGTCCTTCAGGGCCGCGTTGACGATCGCGAGCACGGCCTTGTCGAGGACGGCCTGGCCGGCCGGGACCGGGCCGAGCGGGGCGGCGCTGACCACCAGGAGCCGGCGTACCTTCTCGGCTTCCATGGCCGTCAGCACCGAACGGGTCAGCCGGGCGGCCACGCCCGCGTCCGCCCGGCTCCGGGCGCCGAGGCCCGAGAGCACCGCGTCCCGGCCCCTGACCGCGCCGCGCAGGGCCTCCGGGTCCGACAGGTCGGTCCGCAGGACGGTGAGGCGCTCGCCGCGCGCCGTGAGTCGTGCCGGGTCGCGGACCACCGCCGTCACCTGGTGGCCCGACGCCAGGGCCTGGTGGACGATCTCCTGGCCGATGCCGCCGGTCGCACCGAAGACTGTGAGCTTCATGTCGCACCCTCCCGGGGTGGGTAAGTGTTCACTCACCCCCAGGGTGAGTGGATACTCACTCACACGTCAAGCGTGGCTGGAGGATGCATGGAACAGAGGCCGACCCGGGTACGGATCGTCGACGCGGCCCGCGACCTGATGCGGACGGCGGGGCTCGCCCGCACCACGACCAAGGAGATCGCCAAGGCCGCCGGCTGCTCCGAGGCGGCCCTCTACAAGTACTTCACCAGCAAGGAGGAGCTCTTCCTCACCGTCCTCAGCGAGCGGCTGCCCCAGCTCGGCGGACTCCTCGGCACCCTGGCCGCCGACCCCGGCGGCCGCACCGTCGAGGAGAACCTCACCGAGGTCGCCCGCCAGGCGGCCCGCTTCTACGAGCAGACCTTCGCCGTCCTCGCCTCCCTCTACGCGGAACCGCAGCTCAAGCAGCGCCACGACGAGGCCATGCGCACCTACGGCAGCGGCCCCCACAAGCCCATCGAAGGCCTCGCCGCCTATCTGCGCGCCGAACAGCGGCACGGCCGCGTCGCCGCCGACGCCGATCCGATGGCCGCCGCCTCCCTGCTCCTCGGCGCCTGCGCCCAGCGCGCCTTCGCCTGGGAGGCCACCCCGGAC
Organism: Streptomyces exfoliatus; assembly: GCF_000725545.1. GTDB lineage: Bacteria > Actinomycetota > Actinomycetes > Streptomycetales > Streptomycetaceae > Streptomyces > Streptomyces exfoliatus. Next base: position 267,604 of record NZ_KL647056.1, read on the forward strand.
CGCAGACCGCCGGACTCGCTCGACGACTTCGCGAGCGCCGTCGCCCGCACCCTGCTGCGAGGGCTCAGCTAGCGATCCAGTCGTCGATCCCCGCCAGCAGCTTCGCCCGGACGCCCTCCGGGGCCGCCGAGCCCCGCACCGACTGCCGGGCCAGTTCCGCCAGCTCCGCGTCCGTGAAACCGTGGTGCCGGCGGGCGATCTCGTACTGCGCCGCGAGCCGCGAACCGAACAGCAGCGGGTCGTCCGCGCCTAGCGCCATCGGCACCCCCGCCTCGAAGAGGGTCCGCAGCGGTACGTCCTCGTGCCGCTCGTACACCCCGAGCGCCACGTTGGACGCCGGGCACACCTCGCAGGTCACCCCCCGCTCCGCGAGCTTCCGCAGCAGCCGGGGGTCCTCCGCCGCCCGCACCCCGTGCCCGACGCGCGTGGCCCGCAGGTCGTCCAGGCAGTCCCGTACGGACGAGGGGCCCGTCAGCTCGCCGCCGTGCGGGGCCGCCAGGAGGCCGCCTTCCCGCGCGATGGCGAAGGCCCGGTCGAAGTCCCGCGCCAGGCCGCGGCGCTCGTCGTTGGAGAGCCCGAAGCCCACCACGCCCCGGTCCGCGAACCGCACCGCGAGCCGGGCGAGCGTACGGGCGTCGAGGGGGTGCTTCATACGGTTCGCCGCGACGAGCACCCGCATCCCGAGACCGGTCTCCCGCGAGGCCGCGTCGACCGCGTCGAGGATGACCTCAAGGGCCGGGATGAGCCCGCCGAGATGCGGCGCGTACGAGGTGGGGTCGACCTGGATCTCCAGCCACCCCGAGCCGTCCCTGACGTCCTCCTCGGCCGCCTCGCGCACGAGCCGCTGGATGTCCTCCGGCGAGCGCAGGCAGGACCGGGCGATGTCGTAGAGCCGCTGGAAGCGGAACCAGCCGCGCTCGTCGGTCGCCCGCAGCTTGGGAGGCGTACCGCTGCTCAGCGCCTCGGGAAGATGCACGCCGTACTTGTCGGCCAGCTCGATGAGCGTCGTGGGCCGCATCGAACCGGTGAAGTGCAGGTGCAGATGGGCCTTGGGCAGCAGGGTGATGTCGCGGGAATCGTGCTCCATTGGCCGATCCTGCCGCACCCGAATGGACCAGGACACCCCCTTTCCCCGATCGGGACCCCGCTAGAACGCAAAAACGGGCCCCCGGTTCCGAAGAACCGGGGGCCCGGACCACACCTCGACATTCAGGTGTGGTCAGACGGTCGCCTCGGCGAGCAGCTTCTGGATCCGGGACACGCCCTCCACCAGGTCCTCGTCGCCCAGCGCGTACGAGAGGCGCAGGTAGCCCGGCGTGCCGAAGGCCTCGCCCGGGACGACCGCCACCTCGGCCTCGTCGAGGATCAGCGCGGCCAGCTCGACCGAGGTCTGCGGGCGCTTGCCGCGGATCTCCTTGCCGAGCAGCGCCTTCACCGACGGGTACACGTAGAAGGCGCCCTCCGGGGTCGGGCAGAACACGCCCTCGATCTCGTTGAGCATCCGCACGATCGTCTGGCGGCGCCGGTCGAAGGCGCGCCCCATCACCGCGACCGCGTCCAGGTTGCCCGAGACGGCGGCGAGCGCGGCCACCTGCGCCACGTTGCTCACGTTGGACGTGGCGTGCGACTGCAGGTTGGTCGCGGCCTTCACCACGTCCTTCGGGCCGATGATCCAGCCCACCCGCCAGCCGGTCATCGCGTACGTCTTGGCGACGCCGTTGACGACGATGCACTTGTCGCGCAGCTCCGGCATGACCGCCGGCAGGGACACCGCGGAGGCGCCGCCGTAGACCAGGTGCTCGTAGATCTCGTCCGTGAGGACCCACAGGCCGTGCTCGACGGCCCAGCGGCCGATCGCCTCGGTCTCGGCCTCGCTGTAGACGGCGCCGGTCGGGTTCGACGGGGAGACGAAGAGGACGACCTTGGTCTTCTCCGTGCGGGCCGCCTCCAGCTGCTCCACCGAGACCCGGTAGCCGGTGGTCTCGTCGGCCACGACCTCCACCGGGACACCGCCCGCGAGGCGGATCGACTCGGGGTACGTCGTCCAGTAGGGAGCCGGGACGATGACCTCGTCGCCCGGGTCGAGGATCGTGGCGAAGGCCTCGTAGATCGCCTGCTTGCCGCCGTTGGTCACCAGGATCTGCGAGGCGTCGACCTCGTAACCGGAGTCACGGAGCGTCTTGGCGGCGATGGCGGCCTTCAGCTCCGGCAGACCGCCGGCGGGCGTGTAGCGGTGGAACTTCGGGTTCTTGCAGGCCTCGACGGCCGCTTCGACGATGTAGTCCGGCGTAGGGAAGTCGGGCTCACCCGCGCCGAAACCGATCACCGGGCGCCCGGCGGCCTTGAGAGCCTTGGCCTTGGCGTCGACGGCGAGGGTGGCGGACTCGGAGATCGCACCGATGCGGGCGGAGACCCGACGCTCGGTGGGAGGGGTAGCAGCGCTCATGCGGCCCATCGTCCCAGACCGCTTCAAGGCCCGGCACACAGGTTTCACGGACCGGACAGGAACGGTCATTCCTGGTCGTACGCGCGTCCGGCGGCGGGACGGTCACGGTTCCGTCGCCGTTTCTGTTCGACGTAGGGGCCCCTGACCACGTATGCTCACTGCTCGTTGGCCCGCACCGACCACATCTCACGATGCGGTAGGTTGGGGACACCAACAAAGGGTCGTAGCTCAATTGGTAGAGCACCGGTCTCCAAAACCGGCGGTTGGGGGTTCAAGTCCCTCCGGCCCTGCTACACACACCGCCAGGTGTTGTGCGCATGTACGTACTTCATTGCACCGCCGTGCGGCTCCACCCGGGCGCGGCACGGCCGACCCGGAATCAGGTGAGAGATCGTGACGGACGCCGTAGGCTCCATCGACATGCCTGATGCCGATGACGATGCCGCAGAGTCGAAGAAGAAGGCTCGCAAGGGCGGCAAGCGCGGAAAGAAGGGCCCTCTGGGCCGTCTCGCGCTCTTCTACCGTCAGATCGTCGCGGAGCTCCGCAAGGTCGTCTGGCCCACGCGCAGCCAGCTGTCGACGTACACCACTGTGGTGATCATCTTCGTCGTCATCATGATCGGCCTTGTCACCGTGATTGACTATGGCTTCCAGGAAGCAGTCAAGTACGTCTTCGGCTGACTTTTTGTTCCACCCCATCTGTATCGCAGGAAGAAGCAGCCACCGTGTCTGACGCGAACCTGAACGACGCCTTCGAGTCCGAGTCCGTCGAGGACGAGCTGGACATCGTCGAGGCCGCCGACGAGGACCAGGCCGACGCTGCTGACGACGTTGCCGGCGAGGCCGCCGAGGAAGCCGCTCTCCACGTCGAGTCCGATGAGGACGACGACGAGGACGAGTCGGAGACCGTCGAGGCCGCCGAGGGCGACGACGACGAGGCCGCCGACGACGTCGAGGACGCCGAGGGCGACGACGAGTCCGTCGAGGACGAGGACGCCGAGGAAGAGACCGAGGAGGAGGCCGAGCCGGCCGCCCCGGTCGACCCGGTCGCCGCGCTCCGCGAGGAGCTGCGCCTCCTGCCCGGCGAGTGGTACGTCATCCACACCTACGCGGGCTACGAGAAGCGCGTGAAGGCCAACCTGGAGCAGCGCGCCGTCTCGCTCAACGTCGAGGACTTCATCTACCAGGCCGAGGTCCCCGAGGAAGAGATCGTCCAGATCAAGGGCGGCGAGCGGAAGAACGTCAAGCAGAACAAGCTTCCCGGCTACGTTCTCGTCCGCATGGACCTGACGAACGAGTCCTGGGGCGTCGTCCGCAACACCCCCGGCGTCACCGGCTTCGTGGGCAACGCCTACGACCCGTACCCGCTGACCCTGGACGAGATCGTCAAGATGCTCGCCCCGGAGGCCGAGGAGAAGGCCGCCCGCGAGGCCGCCGAGGCCGAGGGCAAGCCGGCTCCGGCCCGCAAGCTGGAGGTCCAGGTCCTGGACTTCGAGGTCGGCGACTCGGTGACGGTCACGGACGGTCCCTTCGCGACCCTCCAGGCGACGATCAACGAGATCAACCCGGACTCGAAGAAGGTCAAGGGCCTCGTCGAGATCTTCGGTCGCGAGACCCCGGTCGAGCTCAGCTTCGATCAGATCCAGAAGAACTGATCCCACCCTCTTCCGACCAGGTCAGAGTGGCTGTCACAGCCGCTCTGACCTGCTCGGTTTTTAGCCGCGCGTGTATACCCGTTATCGTTGTGCGGTATGCCTCCATCCGGATGACCGGATGGCGGGCTGAACACTCTCACTAGGACCCGGAGAGAGCAATGCCTCCCAAGAAGAAGAAGGTCACGGGGCTTATCAAGCTCCAGATCAACGCCGGTGCGGCGAACCCGGCCCCGCCGGTCGGCCCCGCGCTCGGTCAGCACGGCGTCAACATCATGGAGTTCTGCAAGGCCTACAACGCCGCGACCGAGTCGCAGCGTGGCATGGTCGTGCCGGTGGAGATCACGGTCTACGAGGACCGTTCCTTCACCTTCATCACCAAGACTCCGCCGGCCGCCAAGCTGATCCTCAAGGCCGCGGGTGTGGACAAGGGCTCCGGCGAGCCGCACAAGACCAAGGTCGCCAAGCTCACGGCCGCCCAGGTCCGCGAGATCGCCACGGTCAAGCTCCCCGACCTGAACGCCAACGACCTGGACGCCGCGTCCAAGATCATCGCTGGCACCGCCCGTTCGATGGGCATCACGGTCGAGGGCTGAGCAGCCCCCGTTCGACCTTTTCAGTGGTAGGGCCAGCGCCGGCCCGCACCACGACTCCACACCTGAACCACCAGGAGAAGAAGTGAAGCGCAGCAAGGCTCTCCGCGGCGCGGACGCCAAGATCGACCGGGAGCGGAACTACGCCCCCCTCGAGGCCGTCCGTCTCGCCAAGGACACCGCCACCACGAAGTTCGACGGCACCGTCGAGGTCGCCTTCCGCCTGGGTGTCGACCCGCGCAAGGCCGACCAGATGGTCCGTGGCACCGTGAACCTTCCGCACGGCACCGGTAAGACCGCCCGGGTCCTGGTCTTCGCGACCGGTGACCGTGCCGAGGCCGCGATCGCCGCCGGCGCCGACATCGTCGGCTCGGACGAGCTCATCGACGAGATCTCCAAGGGCAACCGCCTGAACGAGTTCGACGCCGTGGTGGCCACCCCGGACCTCATGGGCAAGGTCGGCCGCCTCGGCCGCGTCCTCGGTCCGCGTGGTCTCATGCCGAACCCCAAGGTCGGCACCGTCACCCCCGATGTCGCGAAGGCTGTCAACGACATCAAGGGCGGCAAGATCGAGTTCCGCGTCGACAAGCACTCGAACCTGCACTTCATCATCGGCAAGGTCTCCTTCGACGAGACCAAGCTGGTGGAGAACTACGCCGCGGCTCTGGACGAGATCCTCCGTCTGAAGCCGTCCGCCGCCAAGGGCCGCTACATCAAGAAGGCGACCCTGACGACGACGATGGGCCCCGGCATCCCGCTGGACTCCAACCGCACCCGCAACCTCCTCGTCGAGGAGGACCCGGCTTCTGTCTAGCCGGGCCGAACCCCACGGGGTTCGCTGAAGTGCTCAGCCGGCCCCCGCCTCTCTCCGGAGAGGCGGGGGCCGGCTCTTTGTTACGGTTCACAGGACCGCAAAGACCTTGATCAAGGGGTGGGGAACTCTCATGAGCAAGTCCGCAGGGAAGCGCGCGGGTATCGCCGTCACGGTGGTGGCCCTCGCCGTGGGCGTCGCAGGCTGTCAGGACGGCACGGGCAAGGCGTCCGGCGCACCGGCGTCCGATGCGCCGAAGACGCAGAGCCTGGGCGACATCACGAAGGTCATCCAGGCGGCTTACGAGAAGACCTCGGCGGCGAAGGCCGCCAAGGTCAAGATGACGATGAGCATGACCGGTACCGGAGCGGACTCCGGCACCGTCGAGATGACCGGCGTCCAGGGCTGGGACCCCGCGGTGATGGACATCACCATGAAGGGCTCCATGCTGAGCGCGGGCGGCACCGGCGGCCCCGAGCAGATGCGCATGGTCATGCTCGACAACGTCATGTACATGGACATGGGTGCCAAGCAGGCCGCCGAGATGGACGGCAAGCGCTGGATGAAGATGGACCTGAAGGCCGCCGCCGACATGTCCGGCGACAAGTCGCTCCAGAAGCAGATGACCGGCGGCCTGGACAACATGAACCAGGACCCGGCCCAGCAGCTCGCCCTGCTCCTCGACTCCCCGAACCTCAAGCACGTCGGCGCCGAGAAGATCAAGGGCATGCAGACGCAGCACTACAAGGGCACGCTGACCTTCGAGCAGATGCTGGAGGCCAACAAGGCCTCCAAGACGCTCTCCAAGAAGGACCACGACGCCCTCGTCGCCAGCATGAAGAAGGCCGGCCTCAAGGGGTACGACACCGAGGTCTGGGTCAACGAGGACGGCTACCCGGCGCGCATGGACGTCGGCATGACCATGGCCCAGGGGTCGATGCAGATCCGGGCCGACTACAGCGACTACGGCACCCAGGCCGCCGTCCAGGCCCCGCCGGCCAAGGACACCCTGGACCTCTTCGAGATGCTGAAGGGCGCCGGCCAGGCCTGATTTGCCCGAAGCCGACCCGGTCGCGTACTCTTCCACAGAAGCCAAAGACCGCTGGTTGTCACTGTGCCGTCAAGGTGCGGTGGCCGAAGGATTCGCTGAGACGCGAACGGCCCGCGCAGGTGATTGTGGATGAGTTCCCGGATCTTCGTGATGCGGTAGAGCTGAGCCCCGAGCGCCTGCGCCCGGGGCGTTTTGTTTTGTCAGCCCCTTCTGAGCGGTCCTCATCACCCGGAAGGAGGCCGACGCTCTATGGCAAGGCCCGACAAGGCTGCTGCGGTAGCCGAGCTTGAGGACCAGTTCCGCAGCTCGAACGCCGTTGTGCTGACCGAGTACCGGGGTCTCACCGTCGCGCAGCTCAAGACGCTGCGTCGCTCGCTCGGTGAGAACGCCCAGTACGCCGTGGTGAAGAACACGCTGACCAAGATTGCGGCCAACAACGCCGGGATCACCTCGCTCGACGACCAGTTCACCGGTCCGACGGGCGCTGCCTTCATCACCGGTGACCCGGTGGAGTCGGCGAAGGGTCTTCGTGACTTCGCCAAGGAGAACCCGAACCTCATCATCAAGGGCGGTGTCCTTGATGGTAAGGCGCTGACCGCCGATGAGATCAAGAAGCTCGCGGACCTCGAGTCCCGCGAGGTTCTGCTCAGCAAGCTGGCCGGCGCGTTCAAGGGCAAGCAGTCGCAGGCTGCCTCGCTCTTCCAGGCGCTGCCGTCGAAGTTCGTCCGCACCGCGGAGGCGCTTCGCGTCAAGCTCGCCGAGGGCGGTGCCGAGTAATTCGGCTCGCGCACTGATCCACGCCGCCTAGTGCGTGGGTCACAGCGGGCCGTTACGCCCGCCTCTACATACATCCGGCACCTGCCGAATTAGTGGAAGGATCGCCCATCATGGCGAAGCTCTCTCAGGACGACCTCCTCGCCCAGTTCGAGGAGATGACCCTCATCGAGCTCTCCGAGTTCGTGAAGGCCTTCGAGGAGAAGTTCGACGTCACCGCCGCCGCGGCCGTCGCCGTTGCCGGCCCCGCCGCGGGTGGCGCTGCCGCCGAGCCCGAGGCCGAGCAGGACGAGTTCGACGTCATCCTCGAGGGTGCCGGCGACAAGAAGATCCAGGTCATCAAGGTCGTGCGCGAGCTCACCTCCCTGGGCCTCAAGGAGGCCAAGGACCTCGTCGACGGCACCCCGAAGCCGGTCCTCGAGAAGGTCGCGAAGGAGGCCGCCGAGAAGGCTGCCGAGTCCCTCAAGGCCGCCGGCGCCTCCGTCACGGTCAAGTAAGACCGTTTCGAGTCGCTGAAGCTGACTCCCGCCCCCGTGTAACGCGGAGGCACCGAAAGGCGATCACCCTTCTGGGTGGTCGCCTTTCGGCGTTCCCCGGGAAGGGCGTGGCGGGGGCCGTGAGGGCCGCCGGGAGCGGAGTATGGTGATCTTCGCCGTGCGCCCCGCAGACCGGGGGGCCTTGACGAACCGCACGCAGCGCGCAATTCTCAGGACGCGTCGTCACAACGATCCGTTTCCGAGGCATGGATCGACGGCTGAACGGGCAGTATCGAGGTGCGCCGCACGGCGCGAGGTACCGCGGAGTTGAGAGCAACGAGGGTCGCGAATTACTCGCCCTGGACATCAGTGAGCCAAGTGGCTACACTGACCCTTTGCGCTGCCTGTTAGCTGCCCCCTGCCCGTCACCAGGGGCATACCTTCGCATCTGCATCATTGGCTGACCCCCTCTGAACTGGCCTTTCGGTCATATCAGGAAACGTCTGCCATGACGCACTGCTGAGGGACCGGTACGCGCGTAGTGAGTCCGAGCCCTCGGAAGGACCCCCTCTTGGCCGCCTCGCGCAACGCCTCGACCAATACGAACAACGGCGCAAGCACCGCCCCGCTGCGCATCTCCTTTGCAAAGATCAAGGAGCCCCTCGAGGTTCCGAACCTCCTCGCGCTGCAGACTGAGAGCTTTGACTGGCTGCTCGGTAACGCCGCCTGGAAGGCTCGCGTCGAGGCTGCCCTTGAGTCGGGACAGGACGTCCCCAGGAAGTCCGGCCTGGAGGAGATCTTCGAGGAGATCTCCCCGATCGAGGACTTCTCCGGGTCGATGTCGCTGACCTTCCGCGACCACCGCTTCGAGCCGCCGAAGAACTCGATCGACGAGTGCAAGGACCGTGACTTCACGTACGGCGCCCCGCTCTTCGTCACCGCCGAGTTCACCAACAACGAGACCGGCGAGATCAAGTCCCAGACGGTCTTCATGGGCGACTTCCCGCTCATGACCAACAAGGGCACCTTCGTCATCAACGGCACCGAGCGTGTCGTGGTGTCGCAGCTGGTCCGTTCGCCGGGTGTCTACTTCGACTCCTCCATCGACAAGACGTCCGACAAGGACATCTTCTCCGCCAAGATCATCCCGTCCCGGGGTGCCTGGCTGGAGATGGAGATCGACAAGCGCGACCTGGTCGGTGTCCGCATCGACCGCAAGCGCAAGCAGTCCGTCACCGTCCTCCTCAAGGCTCTCGGCTGGACCACCGAGCAGATCCTCCAGGAGTTCGGCGAGTACGAGTCCATGCGTGCCACCCTGGAGAAGGACCACACCCAGGGCCAGGACGACGCGCTGCTCGACATCTACCGCAAGCTGCGTCCGGGCGAGCCGCCGACCCGTGAGGCCGCTCAGACGCTGCTCGAGAACCTCTACTTCAACCCGAAGCGCTACGACCTCGCCAAGGTCGGTCGCTACAAGGTGAACAAGAAGCTCGGCGCGGACGAGCCGCTGGACGCCGGCGTGCTCACCACCGATGACGTCATCGCCACGATCAAGTACCTGGTCAAGCTCCACGCGGGCGAGACCGAGACGATCGGCGAGAACGGCAACGAGATCGTCGTCGAGACCGACGACATCGACCACTTCGGCAACCGTCGTCTGCGCAACGTCGGCGAGCTCATCCAGAACCAGGTCCGTACGGGTCTGGCTCGTATGGAGCGCGTCGTGCGTGAGCGCATGACCACCCAGGACGTCGAGGCGATCACGCCGCAGACCCTGATCAACATCCGGCCGGTCGTCGCCTCCATCAAGGAGTTCTTCGGCACCAGCCAGCTGTCGCAGTTCATGGACCAGAACAACCCGCTGTCGGGTCTGACGCACAAGCGTCGTCTCTCGGCGCTGGGCCCTGGTGGTCTGTCCCGTGAGCGGGCCGGCTTCGAGGTCCGAGACGTGCACCCGTCCCACTACGGACGCATGTGCCCGATCGAGACCCCCGAAGGCCCGAACATCGGTCTGATCGGTTCGCTCGCCTCGTACGGCCGCGTCAACGCGTTCGGCTTCATCGAGACGCCGTACCGCAAGGTCATCGACGGTCAGGTCACCGACGAGGTCGACTACGTCACCGCCGACGAGGAGGACCGCTTCGTCATCGCGCAGGCCAACGCCGCGCTCAACGACGAGATGCGTCTCACCGAGAACCGCGTCCTGGTGCGTAAGCGTGGCGGCGAGGTCGACTACGTCCTCCCGTCCGAGGTCGACTACATGGACGTCTCGCCGCGCCAGATGGTGTCGGTCGCGACCGCCATGATCCCGTTCCTCGAGCACGACGACGCCAACCGTGCCCTCATGGGCGCGAACATGATGCGTCAGGCGGTGCCGCTGATTAAGTCGGAGGCCCCGCTCGTCGGTACCGGCATGGAGTACCGCTGTGCCACCGACGCCGGCGACGTGCTCAAGGCCGAGAAGGACGGTGTCGTCCAGGAGCTGTCGGCCGACTACGTCACGGTCGCCAACGACGACGGCACGTACATCACGTACCGCCTGCACAAGTTCTCCCGCTCCAACCAGGGCACCTCTGTGAACCAGAAGGTCGTCGTGGACGAGGGCGACCGCGTCATCGAGGGCCAGGTCCTCGCCGACGGTCCCGCCACCGAAGACGGCGAGATGGCGCTCGGCAAGAACCTGCTCGTGGCGTTCATGCCGTGGGAGGGTCACAACTACGAGGACGCGATCATCCTGTCGCAGCGCCTCGTGCAGGACGACGTCCTCTCCTCGATCCACATCGAGGAGCACGAGGTCGACGCCCGTGACACCAAGCTCGGCCCGGAGGAGATCACCCGGGACATCCCGAACGTCTCCGAGGAGGTCCTCGCCGACCTCGACGAGCGCGGCATCATCCGTATCGGTGCCGAGGTCGTCGCCGGCGACATCCTCGTCGGCAAGGTCACGCCCAAGGGTGAGACCGAGCTGACGCCGGAGGAGCGCCTGCTCCGCGCGATCTTCGGTGAGAAGGCCCGTGAGGTCCGTGACACCTCGCTGAAGGTGCCGCACGGCGAGATCGGCAAGATCATCGGCGTCCGCGTCTTCGACCGCGAGGAGGGCGACGAGCTTCCCCCGGGCGTGAACCAGCTGGTCCGCGTCTACGTCGCCCAGAAGCGCAAGATCACCGACGGTGACAAGCTCGCCGGCCGCCACGGCAACAAGGGTGTCATCTCCAAGATCCTTCCGATCGAGGACATGCCCTTCCTCGAGGACGGCACCCCGGTCGACATCATCCTCAACCCGCTGGGTGTCCCGTCCCGAATGAACCCGGGACAGGTCCTGGAGATCCACCTCGGCTGGCTCGCCAGCCGCGGCTGGGACGTCTCCGGCCTCGCGGACGAGTGGGCGCAGCGCCTCCAGGCGATCGGCGCCGACCAGGTCGCCCCGGGCACCAACGTCGCCACCCCCGTCTTCGACGGTGCGCGTGAGGACGAGCTCGCGGGTCTGCTGAACCACACCATCCCGAACCGCGACGGCGAGCGCATGGTGCTCCCGACCGGTAAGGCGAGGCTGTTCGACGGCCGCTCCGGCGAGCCGTTCCCCGACCCGGTCTCGGTCGGTTACATGTACATCCTCAAGCTCCACCACCTGGTCGACGACAAGCTCCACGCTCGTTCGACCGGTCCGTACTCGATGATCACCCAGCAGCCGCTGGGTGGTAAGGCCCAGTTCGGTGGCCAGCGCTTCGGTGAGATGGAGGTGTGGGCGCTGGAGGCGTACGGCGCCGCTTACGCCCTCCAGGAGCTGCTGACGATCAAGTCCGACGACGTGACCGGCCGCGTGAAGGTCTACGAGGCCATCGTCAAGGGCGAGAACATCCCTGAGCCCGGCATCCCCGAGTCCTTCAAGGTGCTCATCAAGGAGATGCAGTCCCTGTGCCTCAACGTGGAGGTGCTGTCCTCGGACGGCATGTCCATCGAGATGCGCGACACCGACGAGGACGTCTTCCGCGCAGCGGAGGAGCTCGGCATCGACCTGTCCCGGCGCGAGCCGAGCAGCGTCGAAGAGGTCTGACGGGAGTTCGGTCGGGGACTCGGCGTAACGCCGCCGAGTCCCCGGCCGGCCCCAGGACCCCCGTATCAGACCCCAAGCCTTACAACCCTGAGAGGGATTGACGCATAGTGCTCGACGTCAACTTCTTCGACGAGCTCCGGATCGGTCTGGCCACCGCTGACGACATCCGTCAGTGGAGCCACGGCGAGGTCAAGAAGCCGGAGACCATCAACTACCGCACGCTCAAGCCCGAGAAGGACGGACTCTTCTGCGAGAAGATCTTCGGTCCGACCCGGGACTGGGAGTGCTACTGCGGCAAGTACAAGCGTGTCCGCTTCAAGGGCATCATCTGTGAGCGGTGTGGCGTCGAGGTCACCCGCGCGAAGGTGCGCCGTGAGCGGATGGGCCACATCGAGCTCGCCGCTCCCGTCACCCACATCTGGTACTTCAAGGGCGTTCCGTCGCGTCTTGGCTACCTGCTCGACCTCGCCCCGAAGGACCTCGAGAAGGTCATCTACTTCGCGGCGTACATGATCACGTTCGTCGACGACGAGCGTCGTACGCGTGACCTGCCCTCCCTGGAGGCGCACGTCTCCGTCGAGCGTCAGCAGATCGAGAACCGTCGCGACTCCGACCTGGAGGCCCGCGCCAAGAAGCTCGAGAACGACCTCGGTGAGCTGGAGGCCGAGGGCGCGAAGGCCGACGTGCGCCGCAAGGTGCGCGAGGGCGCCGAGCGTGAGATGAAGCAGCTGCGCGACCGTGCGCAGCGCGAGATCGACCGTCTGGACGAGGTCTGGTCGCGCTTCAAGAACCTCAAGGTCCAGGACCTGGAGGGCGACGAGCTCCTCTACCGCGAGCTGCGTGACCGCTTCGGCACGTACTTCGACGGTTCGATGGGTGCGGCTGCTCTGCAGAAGCGCCTGGAGTCGTTCGACCTCGAGGAGGAGGCCGAGCGCCTCCGCGAGATCATCCGTACCGGCAAGGGCCAGAAGAAGACCCGTGCGCTCAAGCGCCTCAAGGTCGTCTCCGCGTTCCTGCAGACCGCGAACAGCCCCAAGGGCATGGTTCTCGACTGCGTGCCGGTGATCCCGCCGGACCTGCGTCCGATGGTGCAGCTGGACGGTGGCCGCTTCGCGACCTCCGACCTGAACGACCTGTACCGCCGCGTGATCAACCGCAACAACCGTCTGAAGCGTCTCCTCGACCTCGGTGCCCCCGAGATCATCGTGAACAACGAGAAGCGCATGCTTCAGGAGGCCGTGGACGCCCTCTTCGACAACGGTCGTCGTGGTCGTCCGGTGACCGGTCCCGGTAACCGTCCCCTGAAGTCCCTCAGCGACATGCTGAAGGGCAAGCAGGGTCGATTCCGTCAGAACCTTCTCGGCAAGCGTGTGGACTACTCCGCGCGTTCCGTGATCGTCGTCGGTCCGCAGCTGAAGCTGCACCAGTGTGGTCTGCCGAAGGCCATGGCCCTGGAGCTCTTCAAGCCGTTCGTGATGAAGCGCCTGGTGGACCTGAACCACGCGCAGAACATCAAGAGCGCCAAGCGGATGGTCGAGCGCGGCCGCACGGTCGTGTACGACGTCCTCGAAGAGGTCATCGCCGAGCACCCGGTTCTGCTGAACCGTGCGCCCACGCTGCACCGCCTCGGCATCCAGGCCTTCGAGCCGCAGCTGGTCGAGGGCAAGGCCATCCAGATCCACCCGCTCGTCTGCACCGCGTTCAACGCGGACTTCGACGGTGACCAGATGGCCGTGCACCTGCCGCTCTCCGCGGAGGCGCAGGCCGAGGCCCGCATCCTGATGCTGTCCTCGAACAACATCCTGAAGCCCGCCGACGGCCGTCCGGTCACGATGCCGACCCAGGACATGGTCCTCGGTCTGTTCTTCCTGACCACCGACGGTGAGCTCCGTGACACCAAGGGCGAGGGCCGCGCGTTCGGCTCCACGGCCGAGGCGATCATGGCGTTCGACGCCGGCGAGCTCGCTCTGCAGTCGCAGATCGACATCCGCTTCCCGGTCGGCACCGTCGCTCCGCGCGGCTGGGTCCCCCCGGTCGCGGAGGAGGGTGACGAGCACGTCCCGGCCGCCGAGTGGCAGCAGGGTGACTCGTTCCGTCTGCGGACCTCCCTGGGCCGCGCGCTCTTCAACGAGCTGCTGCCCGAGGACTACCCGTTCGTCGACTACTCCGTCGGCAAGAAGCAGCTCTCCGAGATCGTCAACGACCTCGCCGAGCGCTACCCCAAGGTCATCGTGGCGGCGACGCTCGACAACCTGAAGGCGGCGGGCTTCTACTGGGCGACCCGTTCCGGTGTCACCGTGGCCATCTCCGACGTCGTCGTGCCCGAGGCCAAGAAGGCCATCGTCAAGGGCTACGAGGAGCAGGACGAGAAGGTCCAGAAGCAGTACGAGCGCGGTCTGATCACCAAGGAAGAGCGCACTCAGGAGCTCATCGCGATCTGGACCAAGGCGACCAACGAGGTTGCCGAGGCGATGAACGCGAACTTCCCGAAGACGAACCCCATCTTCATGATGGTCGACTCGGGTGCCCGAGGAAACATGATGCAGATGCGTCAGATCGCGGGTATGCGTGGTCTGGTGTCGAACGCCAAGAACGAGACGATCCCGCGTCCCATCAAGGCGTCCTTCCGTGAGGGCCTCACCGTTCTGGAGTACTTCATCTCCACGCACGGTGCCCGTAAGGGTCTGGCGGACACCGCCCTGCGTACCGCCGACTCGGGTTACCTGACCCGTCGTCTGGTGGACGTCTCGCAGGACGTGATCATCCGCGAGGAGGACTGTGGCACCGAGCGCGGTCTGAAGCTGCGGATCGCCGAGCGCGGCGCCGACGGTGTCCTGCGGAAGACGGACGACGTCGAGACCTCCGTGTACGCGCGGATGCTCGCCGAGGACGTCGTCATCGACGGCAAGGTCATCGCGCCGGCCAACGTCGACCTGGGTGACGTGCTCATCGACGCCCTCCTCAACGCGGGCGTCGAGGAGGTCAAGACCCGTTCGGTCCTGACCTGTGAGTCCGCCGTCGGTACCTGTGCGTTCTGCTACGGCCGTTCGCTCGCCACCGGCAAGCTGGTCGACATCGGTGAGGCGGTCGGCATCATCGCCGCCCAGTCCATCGGTGAGCCCGGTACCCAGCTGACGATGCGTACCTTCCACACCGGTGGTGTGGCCGGTGACGACATCACCCAGGGTCTGCCCCGTGTCGTCGAGCTCTTCGAGGCTCGTCAGCCCAAGGGTGTCGCCCCGATCTCGGAGGCGGCTGGCCGCGTCCGTATCGAGGAGACCGAGAAGACCAAGAAGATCGTCGTCACCCCGGACGACGGCACCGACGAGACGGCGTTCCCGATCTCGAAGCGTGCCCGTCTGCTCGTGGGCGAGGGCGACCACGTCGAGGTGGGCCAGAAGCTCACCGTGGGTGCCACCAACCCGCACGACGTGCTCCGGATCCTCGGTCAGCGCGCGGTCCAGATCCACCTGGTCGCCGAAGTCCAGAAGGTCTACAACTCGCAGGGCGTGTCGATCCACGACAAGCACATCGAGATCATCATCCGGCAGATGCTGCGCCGCGTGACGATCATCGAGTCCGGCGACGCGGAGCTGCTTCCGGGCGAGCTCGTCGAGCGCTCGAAGTTCGAGACCGAGAACCGTCGTGTGGTCACCGAGGGCGGTCACCCCGCCTCCGGCCGTCCGCAGCTGATGGGTATCACCAAGGCCTCGCTGGCGACGGAATCCTGGCTGTCGGCCGCCTCCTTCCAGGAGACGACCCGAGTCCTGACGGATGCGGCGATCAACGCCAAGTCCGACAGCCTCATCGGCCTCAAGGAGAACGTCATCATCGGTAAGCTCATCCCGGCCGGTACGGGTCTGTCCCGCTACCGCAACATCCGGGTCGAGCCGACCGAAGAGGCCAAGGCCGCGATGTACTCGGCCGTCGGCTACGACGACATCGACTACTCGCCGTTCGGCTCGGGCTCCGGCCAGGCCGTTCCGCTGGAGGACTACGACTACGGTCCGTACAACCAGTAAGTAGTGGTGCGAAGGGCGGTCACCCCGGAAACGGGGTGGCCGCCCTTCGGCGTTTTCCCCCGCAGGGGTTACCTGGCGGCCAGCTCCCACACCGCGACGAGCGCCCCGGCGCTCGCGGCGAGCGCCACGATGCTGGTCAGCGGCCAGCGGGCGCGTTCGAGGCCGTCGAGGCGGGCCTCGTGGTCGGCGAGCTGCCGGTCGGTCTGGTCGCTGCGCTGGACGAGCAGCGCGAGCGCGCCGTCGACCCGGGCGAAGCCGGCCTCCAGGGTGCCGCGGAGCCGTTCCAGTTCGAGGGCGACGGCCACGGGATCGTTCGGGTCAGGCTCGGTCATCTGCACCGCCCCCGGACGGGGTGCTGCGGAGCCAGGACGGCAGCAGGCGCTGCGCCGCGTCCAGTGCCATCACCCGGGTGAGACCGCCGGCGACGGCGAGCGCCCCGGCGACCCAGGGGAGGGTCGCGGGGATGCCGGAGGCGTCGACGATCGCGGGGAGGACGACGGCGATGCCGACGGCGGACTGGAGGACGGTACGGGCCGTGCGCTTGGCGGCATCGGACATCGGTGTGCTCCTCGGTGGTGGTTACTTCGTGTACGGGACCTTCAGGGCGCTCCAGGAGGCGGCGCCGGGGATGCCGTCGGCGTCGGAGCCGCGGAAGCCGAGCTTGCGCTGCCACTTGGCGTAGCTGAGCCGGTCGGCCTCGCTCCAGCGGGGGCCGGGGCCGACGGCGTACGCGGAGCAGCCCTCGGCGACGAGCCGGCGGCCCATGGCCGTGATGACCGGGGAGCTCGTCTCCTTGCGGAAGAACGAGGAGCCCGGGAACGGCTGGAGGCGGGGCGGGGCCGGCTTCGTGCTGCCGGGGGTGGTCTTGGCGGGGTCCTTGCCGAGCCGGGTCTGCACCCGGTCGCGGAGGACCGGCATGCCGAAGCCCTTCGGGTCGGACTTCCAGTCGGACCACTCCAGGTGGCCGATGACGGACTTGGCGCCCCAGCCGTGGGCCCGGCAGAGGGCGGCGGAGACCCGCTCGATGGCGTCGAGCTGGGCGGCCGGCCAGGGGTCGGTGCCGTTGCCGAGGTTGACGCACTCGAAGCCGTAGAAGCGGGAGTTGCCGTCGACGGCTCCGGGGCTGCCCTGGTGGACGCGGGGGGCCGGGGGCCGGTCGCCGTACGTCTCGGTGATGACGGCCTGGAGGACGGAGGGGTCGCCGGCGCCGGCGTGGTTGGCGCGGCCGTTGCCGACGAGGTGGACCGTGCCGTCCTTGGCGATGACGCCGTGGCAGAGCGGTCCCGGCAGTCCCTCGTAGCCGTTGAAGCAGAGTTCGACGGAGTTGGCGGTGCCGGAGCTGACGGTGTGGTGGATCATCACGCCGGTGACCGGGCCCCAGGCACCGGCGTGGTTGCGGTGGTGGGTGCGCCAGCCGGGGTGTTCGACGACGGTGACGCCTTCGGCGCGGAGCGCGGCGACGAGCCGGTCCGCGGGGAGGGGAGTGGCCATCGGGTGTCCTCCAGACATGCGGGAGCCCCGGCCTGGAGGGCACGGGGCGGGCGTACGGGTGGGGCGGGGGGTGTGGTGCGGCTGTGGTGCTCTCGGTGTGCCGGGGGCCGGGGCTTACGGGGCGGGCGCGGGCTCCGGGGTGGGCTCGGGCGCCGGTGCCGGGGCCCAGGTCGCGCACAGCTCGGCGTAGGCGGAGCGGCGGGCCTCGAAGTCGGCGAGGGCGGCGGTGACGGCCCGCTGGACGGCGGTCGGATCGGGCACGGCCGGGACGCCGTCCTTCGCCTCGACGACGGCGAGACCGTAGCCGCGGAGGGTGGCGTCACCCCCGCTGCCGGTCTTGGAGAACTCGGCGGTGACCTGCACCGACGGGTACTGGCCGGTGAACGGGTCACGTTCCAGGGTGTAGCCGAGGCTGTTGTCGAAGACGCGTACGGAGAGGGTGTGGCCGTTCTCGACGACGGTGGCCCGGCCGGCGTAGTCGATGACCAGGCCCCAGGGCTGGGTGGGGTCGATGTTCACGGTGGGTGCTCCTCGCTGGCTCAGGTCTGGGTGCCGTACATGCTGACGGGCTGGGCGTACACCGTGCCGGTGCCGCTGGCGATCCTGGCGTGGATCTCGACGGTCATGACCTTGCCGAACTTGGTCCCGAAGTCGGCGAACGGCAGCAGACCGGTGTGGTCGAAGGTCTGTCCGGCGGCGACGGTCGGGCCGAACTGCACGCCGTCGACCATGACCTGCACCTGTCCGGTCGCGCCGCTGGACACCTTCGTGTACATCGCGAGACGCATCTTGGGCTGCCAGACCGGGTTGAAGGACTGGGCGATGGCGGTGAAGGACGTGCTCGTGGTGGACGGCCACTTCGCTTCCTTCAGGTGGTCCACCGGCGGCATCAGCTGCAGCCACGGCCTGGCGAGGCCGCCGGTCGCCATGTCGTCGGCGAACAGCTCGTGGTTGTGGGCGTCGAAGACCCGGAGGACCGGCTTGGTGGACTGCGGCTTGTCCGGGTCGGGGTCGGGACGGATCTCGTTGATGAGGGGACGGGTGTTGACGGCTGTGGACAGGGCCTGGATCCGGCGCTCCATCTGGATCAGCCGGTCGATGATGTCCTCGGGAAGCAGTGCCATCAGGTCCTCTCAAGGGCGAGTTCGGCGGTGTCGGGACGGCCTCGCTCGGCCGGCCGGACCTTGACGCCGACGATGCGGTAGCGGGCGTCGAGGCCCGTCGGGTGCCACTCGTCGGTGATGCGGATGCGGGCCGTGCGGCCGAGGAGCGCCGGGGGGACGATCCCGCCGAGCCGGATGCTGATCTCGGGGATCTGCACATGGCCGGAGGCCTCGTTGACGGCGGCCTGGGCGAGCGAGTTCAGCGTGGCCTTGTCGCTGACGTCGTTGTGGTCCGAGGACAGGTCGAGCTTCGGCCAGAGGTCGGCGAGCGGCGGATCCGTCGGCACGGCGATGTCGGACAGGGTCGGCCTGGACTCGGCGCCGGCGTTGCTGTTGGCCGAGGCGCCGCGCGCCAGGGCCTCGGTGCCGCCGCGGGTGGCGTCGTCCGGAAGGGAGTACGACAGGATCGTGCCGGGCCGGTCGAAGATCATGTCGGTGGCGCCGTTGCTGATGGGAGAGCCGAGCCGGAGCTCGCGGACGCGCTTGCTGTCCTCCGGGTCGCGGTAGACGAGGATCTGGTACTCGAAGCCCTGGTTCTGGGCCCCGAGCTGGTCGAGTGCCTCCTGGTAGACGGTCTCGTCGCCGTACCGCCAGGAAGCCGTCCGGGTGACGCCGGACAGCAGGTTCTCGTCACCCTCGTCGATCCTGCTCTCGCCCAGGCCCTCCGACAGGCTCTTCCAGAGCTCGCGGGCGATGACGTACTGGTCGGTCGGCTGCGTGAACCGGGTCGCGAACTCATTCGTGCGGATGCGTCGCCGGGCCGCGTACGAGTCGAAGGTGGAGGCCTGGATGCCCAGGGTGACCACGCCCCGGTCGCTGCCCTGCAGGTTGGTGGTCCAGACGATGCCGCCCCACCACAGGTCTCCGCCGCGCTCCAGGTAGACGGTGGTGCGGCCCGGCTTGATCTTGTGGGCCCGCTCGGCGAGGGCGCGGTCGGGGATGGGGATGGTGCCGGACAGGGAGCCGGCCCGGCCGATGTAGTCCTCGAACGAGACGTCCCGCAGCGGCAGGATGTCGATGGCCGTGTCGCTCATGAGGTCGCAGAAGATGGCCCGGTAGGGCGTGTCGAGTGCCATGGGACAGCCCCCTTACAGGACGTAGGTCGCGGCGAGGCGGATGTTCCGGCCGGCGACGAGGGCGCCGTTGGACGACCAGGTGCGCAGGTTGACCTGCCCGGCGGGCGTGATGTAGCCGCCGCCGTTGCCGAAGCCGTCGCAGGCGGAGGCCTCGTAGTCCATGGCCGGGCGCCATCCGGCGGGCAGGGTGCACAGCCCCTCGTCGTTGAAGTTGCCCGCGCTGTCGACGTTGATGGTGGCGCCGTTGCGGGTGACGGTGATGAGGATGGTGGCGAGGCCCCGGGAGCGTCGGCCGGAGAAGGCCACCACCGTCCAGCCGGTCAGCGCGGTCGCGCCGCTGTTGGTGGTCTCCACCTCGACCGGCGGCTGGTAGTTGGCCCAGGAGGTGCCGTTCCAGCGCTGCAGGGTCCCGGAGTTGTCGCGGAACTGGCCGGCGTAGCTTCCGGTGGTCAGCGTGCCGCTGGGGACGACGCCGCCGATCTCCTTCGGGTACGCGACCCAGCCGTTGCCGTCCCAGCGCTGGAGGTAGTGGGCGTTGTCGTTGTCCTGGTACTGCCCGGGGTACGCACCGGGCACACCGGCGTTGTTGTAGACGGGCAGGATGCCGCCCAGGCCGACGAGGCTGGTGCGCAGGTCGGTGACGGCGGTGGACCAGGCGATGCCGCCGGTGCCGGCCGAGGTCTGCTTCTCCACCCTGACCGAGAAGAGGGGGAGGGAGAGCGCGGGGGCGGCCGGGGCGGTCGGCGTGGCCTTCGGCTCGCCCTTGATGACCTCCAGGGCGGCTTCGCTCCTGGTCTGGTTGTCGAACTCGTCGTCGTACACGCGCAGGACGACGAGGTCGACGCGGGGGTTGACCGGATCGCCGTCGCCGAAGCTGAGGACGGTGTCCGCGTCGAGGGTGATGGGGTAGGCGCCCTGGGCGTTGGGCCCCTGGACGACGGCGCGCCCGGCGTAGACGGTCGCGCTCATGGGGCCGCTGCCGCTCATCCAGAGGCCGCCGACCCGGTACTTGCCGTCGGACGTGCCGGGCAGGACGCCGGAGCGGGAGGCGAGCGGGTTGACCGGGGTGGTCGCGCCGAGGGCGGTGAGGCGGGTGGTGACACGGGTCTGTCCGGTGGGCGGGAGCCAGCCGCTGCGCAGTGCCATGGTGTTCTCCTGTCGGTGTGGGTGGATCCGGGACTACGGCAGCGGGTCGACCCTGATGAAGGTGTTGTCGAAACCGGCCTTGAGGACGGCGGGGGCGGCGGAGACGACCTTGAAGAAGGCCGTGAGCGTGTACGTCGCGCCCGCGGTCAGGCCCGACTGACGGGTCATGGTGGACACCGAGACCATGTGCTGGCTGGCGGCGAGCGCCGCGTAGTCGTCCTCGAGGTCGCTGATGACCGTGGTGCCCTGGGTGAGCTTGAGCGCCATGAACGCGTAGTGGTCGGGGCTCGTCGACCGCAGCTTGCAGCCGAAGCTGATGATCACGGCCTTCGACGGCGGGGCGACGAAGGACAGCGTGAGCGGGTTGGTGATGCGGCCCGTGAGCGTCGAGGTGTACGTGGTCGACGTGGTGTCGCCGTAGTCGCGGTTGTCGACGAAGTACGGGCCCGCCACGACCGGGATCCACTCGGTGCCGTTCCAGCGCTGGAGCTTGCCGGTCGTCGAGTCGCGGTACTGGCCGGTGTAGCTGGCCGGCGTGGTGGACGCGGAGGACGGGATGATGCCGCCGAGCGCCGCCGGGTACGACACCCAGGCGCCGCCGTCCCAGCGCTGGAGCGCGCCGCCCGCGTCCTGGTACTGGCCGGGGTAGGCGCCCGGCAGGGACGCGCCCTCGACCGGGAGGATGCCGCCGTGGGCGACGACCGGGGTGCGCAGGTCCTTCAGCGAGCTGGCCCACGGGATGCCGCCGTTGCCCGCGCTGGCTCCGGCGGGGACCAGCACCTCGTACAGCGGGAGGCAGCGCGGCGGGACGACCGGGACCTTCGGGGACTGCTCGGCCGCGCCCTGGATGATCTCGAGCACGGCCTCGGTGCGCGTCCCGCCGTCGTACAGCTTGTCGTAGACCCTCAGGACGAGCAGGTCGATGCGGTTGTACGTGGCGTTGCCCGGCGCGAAGGTCACGACCTCGGAGTTCGGCAGGGTCACCGGGAAGACGCCCTGGGAGATCTCGCCCTGGATGACGGCCCGGCCCTCGGAGACGGTCGCCGTCATGGCGGCGGACCCGAAGGTCCAGAAGCCGGAGAGCCGGTACCGGCCGTCGTACGAGCCGGGCAGGACGCCGGAGCGGACCTGGACGGGGTTGGTCATGGTGGTGACACCGGTCTGGGTGAGCCGGGTGTCCTCGCGGGTCTGGCCGGTCTCGGCGACCCAGCTGCTGCGCAGGTTCATGGGGTTTCTCCGTTCGAGAGGTCGGGGGACGGTTCAGCGGTCGGGGGCGTCAGGACCTGATCCATTCGGCGTCGAGGCTGCAGCCGTAGCCAGAGCCGCCGAGGGTCTTGATCGCCGCGGTGTGGTTGTGGAAGCCGGCGAGCTGGAGGGTCTGGCCGGCGACGAGCCGGACGATGCCGCTGCCGCCCACGGAGATGGCGCCGTTGCCGGCGGGGATGAGCCAGGTCAGCCGGGACTGTCCGACGCCGGCGACCACGACGCGGGCGCCGCGCATGCCGGTCTGGGATTCGTTGGCGAAGGTGGCGTGCGCGGAGACCCGCCACCAGCCGGTGCGCGGCACGACGTAGGTGGTGTTCGAGGTCCAGCCGGCGGCGTCGTCGACCTCGACGGTGGGCAGGCTGAGCACGGTCCAGGTGTTGGGGGCGATGCTCTGTTGCTGGGCGGTCAGCCACTGCGTGGCGCTGAGCAGCAGGGTGGAGGCGCCCTCGACGTACTGCCAGGAGGTGCCGTTCCAGCGCTGCAGTCCGCCGCCGTTGTCCCGGTACTGACCGGTGTAGCCGCCGGTGGTCGTGGTGCTCGGGGCGATGCCGCCGATGGCCTTCGGGTACGAGGCCCAGGTCGTGCCGTCCCAGCGCTGGAGGAGGCCCGCCGTGTCCCGGTACTGGCCGACGTACGCGCCCTTGAAGCCGCTGGCGGGCATGATGCCGCCGAGGGCGACGGTCGGCCAGTGCTGGGTGGTGACGGCGGTGGACCAGGCGATGCCGCCGGTGCCGGCCGACGTGCCCTTCGGGACGCGGATCGTGTAGAGCGGGATCGTGCTGCCGGGCCCGCTGAGCGGGACGGTGGGCGTGGCCGCCGGGGTGCCCTCGACGAGCCGTACGACCGCCTGGGTGTCGCCCGAGCGGTCGTAGGTGTCGTCGAGCACGGCCAGTTCGATCAGGTCGATCCGGTCGTTCTGCGGGTCGCCGTCCGTGAGCGTGAAGCTCTCCGGGGCGGTGACGGCGACGAGGTAGGCGCCCTGGGCGGTGTCGTCGCCCTGGACGATCGCGCGGCCGGTGCCGATGGTGGCCTGCATGGGCGCGCTGCCGGTCAGGACGAAGCCGCCGGGGACGATGCCCGCCCGCGAGCGCAGTGGGGTCTCCTCGGGGCTCTGGCCGCTGGGGGTGAGCAGGGAGGCGAGGGTCAGGCGGGTGTCCTCGCGGGTCTGGCCGGTGGACTGGAGCCAAGCGGCGCGTACGGTCATGGGTCACCTCTCCGAGGGGGTCGGGTCGGGGTGGTCGGCGTGGGCCGGGTGGTCGGCTCGGGCCGGGTGGTTCGGGGGCTGGTGCGGGCGAACCGCCGCCGGCCGCCGCTCAGGAGCGGCGGCCGGCGGCGGACGTCCGGTGGGTCCTCGTCACCACTCGGCGCTGCGCCAGCGCACGGTCATCAGCGCGGCCTCGGTGCCCGATTCCGGCCGGAAGGACAGGTCGGTGCGACCGGGGTCGAGCACGAACAGCTCCTCCGGGGTGGAGTCGGCCATCGCGGTGTGCAGGCGGGAGGCGGAGTTGTTGAGCATGACCGTGCCCGCGCGGGTGTCGACGGTGAGTTCGTCGCCGGCGGTCAGGTCGATCGCGTACCGCAGCCGGCGCCTGCTGATCCGCTCGGTGACGGTCGGCATGGAGCACGGGCCGCGGAAGACGATGACCGGGTGGACCGGAGCCGAGCCGGTGTTCTCGACGACGGCGTCACCGGTGCTCTTGGCCTGGCCCCAGGAGAGCGGCCAGGTCAGCGGCCAGGTGAGTCCCGACTCCGGCTGCGGGGGAGTGGTCGTGGCGGTCTGCTCGTTGACGACGTACCGGCGCGGGTCGGAGGCCAGCCACTGGACCGACATCCGGGAGCTGCCCTGGGTGGCGAAGCCCTGGTCGGCCGGGACCACGCGCTGCGCGATGCGGGCGCGGACGGTGAGCAGCTCGCCGTGCAGCCGGACGGTGAGCCACCGCTCCTCGTCGAGGAGGGCGAGCGACTGCCGCAGGGCGCGGACGGCCGCCGCGGTGCCGCCGTACTCGGGCATCAGCACGATCGTGCCGCCGACCTTGCGCGGCTTGGCGTACCGGGCGCCCGGCCAGGCGCCGTGGGAGGTGGGGCGGTCGGCGTCCGAGGAGTCGTACTCGGGCAGGTCCTCCCAGCCCGACAGGCCGGACTTGTCGACGGCGAAGGGGGTGCCGGGGCCTATGAGGAGCCCGGCCCACTGCATCTGCCCGTCCTGGGTGATGAGCGAGCCGGGCGCGAGGTCGGCGGTGTAGGAGTTTCCGGCGTACTGGGTCGTGGTCTCGGCCATGGGGCCGTCACCTCACTTGGGATGGGGTCGGCGGTGGGCGGTCAGCGGGGGGCCGACGACGGCCGGCGGTCGGCGGTGGCGGTCGGCGCCGCGCGTCGGCGACGGCGACGGCCGGCGTCGGGCGGCCGGCGCCTCGTGGTCGGCTGCGGCCGGCGCTCAGCCGTGGGCGGTCGCGAGGAAGAGCAGGTCCTCGGCGGTCGACCGGGGACCGGCGCCGGGCTCCTCGTGGAACTCCCGGATGCGGTGCGGCCTCGGCAGCGGCTCGGTGAGGGCCGGGACGCGGCGGTTCTCCAGCTGGGAGAGCGAGTCGATGCGGTAGTCGTCCGCGTTGCCCGGGGAGACGATGCCGCCCTCGGCGAGCATGGGGAGCTTGTCGAGTTCGACGCCGAACTTCTTGCCGGTGAGGGGGATCTCGAAGCTGAGCTTGTTGAGCCCGTCGATGATCCAGTTGGCGAACGCGATGAGACCGTTGATCGGTCCCTTGACGACCCCGAGCACGGCGCTCAGCGCGCCCTTGATCAGGTCGCCGATGCCGCGCAGCGACTTGCCCACCGCGTCCTTGGCGGTCCGGAAGAAGCCGGGGATCTTGTCGGTGATCCATTCGACGACCGGCCGTACGGCGCTCTTGATGCCGCCGATCGTGCGGGAGGCGATGCCGCGCAGCGCGTTGGTCGCCGAGCGAACGGCGGAACCGATCTTGGAGATCCCGCCGATGGCCGATCCGACGATCCTGAGCGCGGTCTTGAAGACGGTCAGGTACGCCTTGGCGTACGTGCCGATGGCCGTGCCGAGGAGCTTCATGAAGGGCTGGATGAACTTCCAGACCGCCTGGAAGCCCTTCAGGGCCTGCTGGAAGACCTGCTTGATGATCCGCTGACCGGTCTCGGAGTGGACGGCCAGTTCGATGAGGTACGCGGCGACGGGCACGATCAGGCCGACGAGGAAGCCGAGCGGGTTGGCCCGCATGGCGACGTTGACGCCTGTCATGGCGACCGATGCGATGGTCATGACGGTGCCGAAGGTGCCCATCATCGTCGAGATGACGTCCGTGACGGGCAGCAGCGGCAGGAGGAGGCCGAGGACGACCCCGGCGCCGGTCCCGATCCTGCGGGCGGCGGTACGGGCCTTGCCGGCGGCGGTGCCGATCCGCTTGACGCCCGCGGGGGCGGTGGAGCGGCGGATCTTGGTCATGGCGGTGGCGGCGCCGGAGGCGTTCTGTCCGAGGGCGCGGAGGGGGGCGCCGGCGGTGCGGGCGGCGGTGGCGAGGCCGCCGATACCGCCTGCCGCCCGCTGGACGTTCTGCCGCAGGTTCTTCAGCGAGCTGCTCGCTCCGCCGAGCCCCTGCCGCAGGTTGCCCATCGGCGCGATGGCCACCCGGAAGTTGGGCGCGACACGCAGGGCTACGGCACTCATGCCCTGGCTCCACGCGCCTTCACGAGGTACATGAGCGCCGCGGCGGTCGTGTGCGGGTCACTGTTGCGGGCCGCGTGGTAGTGCTCGATGTGCAGCCCGGTACCGGCGCCCGCGCCCTGCTGGCCGCCCTGCGCCATGCGGGCGCGGCGAGCGGTGGTGGCGAGCAGCCGGTCCAGCTTGGAGAGCGGAAGGACGGCCTCGGCCTCGCCGGCCTCGGCGAGGATCGCCGGGACACCGCCGGTGCGCGGCATGACGACACCACCGGTGGCGAGCATGGGGATGGTCGGCAGGTTGACGCCGAAGGTCTTGCCGCCGACGACCGGGACCCAGCCGGGAACGCTGACCTTGACGCGGTTGAGGCTGCCGATCATCGAGTTGATCAGGCTGATGACGGCGTTGATGGGGCCCTTCACGCCGCTCTTGATGCCCTCGAACGCCCGGGACGCGATGTCCTTGAGGCCGTTCCAGACGGACGACATCTTGTCCTTGACGGCGCTGAAGGCCTTCGGGATGGCGCTCTTGATCCAGTTGACCACCGGCGTGATGACGGCCTTGATGCCGTTCCACACCGAGCTGATGACGCTCTTGATGGCCTTCATCACCGTGGTGATGACCGTCTTCCAGATCTTCACGTACGTCTTGATGACGGTCGCGACGGCCTTGACGACGGTGGAGATGGCCTTCTTGATGCCGTTCCAGACCGACTTGATCAGGCTGCCGGCCTTCTTCATGATCGGCCCGACGGCCTTCATGACCGAGCTGATCACGGTCTTGATGGCGCTGAACGCCTTCTTCAGGACCGTCTGCATCGTCTTCGAGCGAAGCGCCATGTCGACGATCGTCTCGATGAGCGGCATGAAGAGTTCGAGCAGGCGGACGAGGAAGTTGCCCTTCATGGACTTGTTGAGCTTGTCCTGGCCCTTGGCGGCCTTGCCGGCGCCGGACTCGTACTTGGAGAGCTTGCCGCCGGCCGACTGAGCGGTGTCGCCGGCCTTCTTCATGGCGCGCTCGGCCTGGTCCGAGGCGGTCTTCAGGTTCTTGAGCTGGGTGGTGGAGCCCTGGGCGTTGGTACGAAGCGTCTTGAGCTGCCCGGACGCGGACTTGCCGGCGTCGCCGACCTTCTTGATCGAGGTGCCGGCGCCGGATGCCTGGGTCTTGAGGGCGCGCAGGGAGTCGGACGACTTCTTGAGGGAACTGACGAGAGACATGGGTTACCTCCTTTCGGGGTGGGTGGGGATCAGGCGAGGGCCCTGGCGGCGAGAAGGGCCTCGTCCTTGAGCTTCTGGAACGAGGTCTTCAGCTCGTCGACGGTCCTGCCGAGGTTTCGGGTCTCGGTTCGGGTGTTCTGGAGGTCCTGGGGGATCTTGCCGGGCTTGAAGTCCTCCATGGCCTTCTTGAGGTCCTCGGCCTTCGTGGCCATCGTCCCGACGTCCGAGATGGTGATCCTGTCGAGAGCGTCGGCGATGGCCTCGATCCCCTTGGCCGAGCTCTTGATCGCGCGGGCCGAAGGCATCTTGTTGAACTTGGTGCGGAACCCCCCGGCCTTGCGGTTGAAGATCGTGATCTTCTCGGTCAGCTTCTCGAGTTCCTCGCGGACGCCGCGGAGGCTGTCCGCGGTCGGGATGGCGCCGATTCCGCCGCCGTTGAAGACCCTGGTCTCGCGGTCGTTGATGGCCTGGAGGTCCTGACGGCTCCACGTGCCGCCCTCGTTACGGGCGTACGCCTGTCCGCCGAAGATCTTCGACTGGAGAAGGCGGGACCAGTCGGTGAACTTGGAGACGAGGAGGAGGCCGATGGCCGGGATGGCGAGGCCCAGGAAGGCGGCGATGAAGTAGGTCCACCAGTTGTCCTTCCCCTCGTAGATCTTCTCGACGCCGGCCGCCACTCCGTCGAGACCAGCGGCTTCGAGCCACTCCGTCAGAGGGGCCTTCACGACCTCCTCGTGGATGTCGGTGATCTGTTTGATGAACGGCGCCGCGTTCTCCTCCGTGAGGATCTTGGGTGGATCGCCGATGAGGGATTTCTTGAGCTTGGAGACCATTGCTCTGCCGTCTTCGACGAACGGCTCCTTCTCCTTGGTCTCCTTTTTCGTGTTCTCGACCATGTACTTGACCTCGTGGTTGGCCTCATCGACGAGGGCCTTCTTGAGGTCGGCGATCTCGGTGGAGAGCTCGTCGGGGGTTTTTGCCATGAGTTACTCCGCTTCCGGCCGGTGTCGGCCAAGCGCCGAAAAGCCCCTGCCGCAAACCTCGGCAGGGGCTCGTTCGTCTGGGGCAGCGGGCGGCGGCTAGGCGTCCTCGTCCCGGTGGGGTCCGCGGCGCGTCGTCGCGAGCGCGTCGTTCCAGCCGGCCGCGTACGCGACGGTCTCGCAGCGGGAGACCTCGGCGTACAGCGTGCCGAGCAACGCTCTCTTGTCGAGGGCGACGGGTCCGTCGAGGAGCTGGCGGAGGCGGTCCTGGAGTGGGATGTGCGGTCGCGATGCCTCGGCCTGCTGAGTCATGGACGCCTGCCTTCCGGTTGCTTGCCCGTGCGTGTGTGGCGGCGCCGCGGAGTGAGGAGCGGGGGCACCACGTGTTCGAACTACTGTGCGAACAGAGTGTGGAACACCTGTTCGGTGTTTGTCGAGCGGGAAACCTCTGACGGCGTGTCTTCTGGCTGAATTCCCGAACGTGTTGGCGGCTGATCGGAGCTTCTGTTCGACCGGGTAACCTGGAGGACGCGTTCCTCGGGCCCGACCACTCCGGAGGGGCGAGGGGCGCGAGGGGCGCGCGGGGACCCCAGGGGGCTGGAAGGCAGTACTGACGCATGGACACGGAGCCGGGAGCGAACCGACGCGAGCGCGTTGTCGACTGGCTCGCGACCCACCCTGATCTGCCCCACCTCTTCGCGCGGCTCTCCGAGCTCGTGCACGTCCATGGGCACGCCCCCGAGGACCTCGTCGTGATCCCCCGGAGCGAGGTGGACCGTCGAGAGACG
The DNA here is from genome assembly GCF_000725545.1 of Streptomyces exfoliatus. Taxonomy (GTDB): domain Bacteria; phylum Actinomycetota; class Actinomycetes; order Streptomycetales; family Streptomycetaceae; genus Streptomyces; species Streptomyces exfoliatus. The sequence goes on from NZ_KL647056.1 coordinate 296,292, forward strand.
ACCGCCTTCACCTCCGGCTGGGCCGAGGCCGTGTCCGACGAACTCCCGCGCATACGACGGGAGTACGAGAAGCGCGTCGCGGACGCCTACGCGCAGGGCCAGGGTGACGCGCGTGGAATCCGCCGCCCCCAGCGCCGGATGGACGGCGGCCAGGACGGCGCCCGGGTCATCACGCTGCCCTTCGCCCGTCTCCTCGAACCACCGGCCGCGGTCGTCGAGGCCGAGGAGCGCGTACGCAGGGAACGCGAGCTGTTCGAACAGCGGCCCGAGCGGGAGCCCGAGCCGGAGTCCGGACCCGCCGCTCCCGCCTCCGCGCCGGACCACGAACCCGGGCCCGCGCACCAGAAGGAGTCCGGGCCGGAGTCGGAGCCCGACGTCCTCTTCACCGCACAGGAGAGCCGTACCCGCAGGAACGCCCAGCCGGTACGGAAGGTCGTCCGCGGCAAGGGCGGACGCCCGATCGTCCCGCCGCTGGCCGGCGCACCCGTGCAGGCCGCGACCGGTAGCGAGCGCCGGGCCGCCGAGTCCGCCGGAGCGGAGCCGCGCGCGGGTCAGCCGCGCCGGCTCTCCGAACGGGCCAGGGCCCTGGAGCAGGACATGACCTCCGAGCGAGCACAGGAAGCGCCCCCGGAGTCCGCTCCCTGACGGGAGCGGACTCCGGGGGCCGCGGGGATGTGGCCGGAACCTGCCCTTGCCGGCTTCAGCCGAAGAACCGGGCGAGCTGTCCGGGGGAGATCTCGGGGGTCTCCGCCTCGGGAGAGTCCCCGCCCTCGCCCTCTTCGTCCTCGTCCTTCGTGCCCGGACGGGGCACGGGCTTCGGCGGATCGGGCTGGTCGCCGTCCTCGGACGCGTTGACGCACTGGAACATCCAGTTCGCGACGGCCAGATGATCCACCGTCGCCGCGAGGAGGTGATCGGTGATCGACCACTCGGCGCCCTCTCCGTGGATCTCGCGCTGCAGGGCGCTGTCCCGCGGCAGATGCTTGATCAGCGTCAGGACGCGCCTGCTGGAGAGCTCCTCGCGGTGCCAGTCGAGGATGTCGACCCCGTAGTAGCGGATGAAGTCAGCCTCAAGGGCCTCGGCGTGTTCTTCGACGAACTCGACGAGGCTCAGTCTTCCCCCAGGCCGAGCCCGGTCTCCTTGCCGTAGGCCTCCAAGATGGCGGCGATGTCCTGCATGGTCACGTCGTGCTGCTCGAAGCGGTTGAACTGCTCCTCACCCATCAGGAGTGCGAGCAGGCCGTCCACGTCGTTGTCGTCGAGCTTGCGCAGCCCCTTGGCGGTGGCGCGGCTCAGCTCGGTCGGAAGGGTGTAGGACTCGCCGTCCAGCTCGAAGGACCACTTGCGGCCGTGGGCCTCCTGGCGCTGGGCGCGGGCGGCGTTGACGTCGAAACGGGCCATGGTGATGCGTACTCCTTGATTCGGGTGACGGGAAGGAAGAAGGAGGAGGGGAGGGTGGGGCGGGACGGCGGTCGGCCGTCCCGCCCCGGGTGGAGAGGGATCAGACGGTCGCGGAGTACTGGCTGTCCTTCATGAGGAAGGTCGCCAGCGGCTTGCCGTCGCCCTTCGACATGGCGGAGAAGGTGACGCCCAGCTGGGCCGCCGCCTTACGGGCCAGCTTGATGTCGTCGGTGGCGGTGACCTGGCCGCGCGGGATGATGAAGCGGTACTTCACCGCGGTCGTGCCACCGGCCTTGACGTCGGTGAACTCCAGGCCGAGGGCACGCACGTCGGCGTACGGGCGCTCGGCGATCTCGTAGCGGTAGGTGTCGACGGCCGGCGTCGGCTCCGCCTTGACGGCGTCGCCGCCCATGAAGAAGGGCAGCGTGTCCTCGTTGAACTGGAGCAGCGAGAACTTCAGCGAGAGGTCACGGCTCGAGTAGATGTAGTGGACCGGGGACACCGACTGCCACGAGTCGATGGCCTCCAGCTTGTCCTTCTTCGAGAAGGTGACGCCGTCGCCGGAGGTGAAGCCGAGGTCCTTCCAGCCCGCGCCGGTCCAGTCGGCGGCGGAGTCGGTGCCGAAGGTGGCCGGGGCGGACGTGCCGGCGTCGGCCACGTAGAGCTTGCCGGTACCTGCGACGCGGATTTCGGCGGAGTTGTTTCCAGCCATGGTGTGGTTTCTCCTTGTGATGGGGTGAGGGCGCCGCCCCGGGCATGTGACCCGGGTACGGCAAAGGCCCCGCCGGACGGCGAGGCCTGGTCTGGGGGACCGAGCGGGGTCCGAAGAGCGCTCGGTGGGCGTCCGGAGGACGCTGCGGAGGGCGTCTAGAAGACGCTGAGGGAGAGGCGGATGACGCAGAGGTAGCGGTTGGCGCCCCGGTAGAGGTAGTCGGGCAGCCAGCGCGGCCCGTCCTGCTCCTCCACGTCGTGGACGACGTTGTTGGCGCCGATCTGCTTGCCGATGGTGGCGAGCAGGCACCGCCGGGCCGCGTTGGCGAGGAGGTGGGCCGCGTTCTTGCTCGGGCCGTACACCTCGAACTCGATCAGCGGCATGTCGACGTGCAGGTCGCCGATCCAGGCGCCGCCGCGGCGGTTCACCAGGACCGCGCTCTGCGTGCCGTCGAAGCCGGCCGGCGCGTTGACCGCGATGGTCGCGCCGGCCAGGGCGGGGTCGGCCTTGAGGACGTCGACGACCAGCTTCTCGACGTCCGGGAAAGCACTCGGGGGAGTGGTCATGACGGTTCTCCTCGGGAGAGGGGAGGGAGGGGTGCGGGACGGGGTGCCGCCCGGGGCGCTCCGGCGGGAGGGGGCGGGGCGCGGCAGCGCGCCCGGACGGCGGACGGCGGAGCCGCGTCCCGTCCTGCGGGCGCAGCTCCGCCGCTGCACCAACTGTGACAGCGATCGTGCGCGCACGCAACTAGAACGGTGATCGGATCCGCGCCGACCCTGAGGACCCGCACCCGGACCGGGAGGGGCGGCCGCGGGGCGGGGAGCCCTCCGGCTCCGGGGCGCCCCCAGCCGGGGCCCTCCCTACCGGGCCGCGGCGGATCTGCGGCGACCCGGGGCCCGCCTCCCCGCGAAGCGCACCCCACCTCTGTCCGCCGGAGGCAACCGCCCCGATAGGTTGACCGCCACCGAACCGAGGGAGCCGCCCCGTGCCCGCCGACCGTCCCCGCCTGCTCTACGTGACCGACCTGACCTATCCGGCCAAGGGGCGGCGCTACGGCGACGAGGACGTCCACCTCGCCGCCCGGCTGCGCGCCGACTTCGACCTCGCCCTCTGCCACCCGCTCGACGCCGCCGCCCTCATGCCGGGCTTCGACGCCGTCGTCGTCCGCAACAGCGGCCCGGTCCTCGGGTACCAGAAGGAGTACGAGGCCTTCCGCGAGCGCGCCCTCGCCCTCGGCACCCGCGTCTACAACCCCCTCCACGGGCGCGGCGACATGGCCGGCAAGCAGTACCTGCTCGACCTCACCGCCGCCGGATACCCCGTCATCCCCACCGTCGACCGCCCCGAGGACCTCCATCGGCTGCCCGCCGCCCCGCGGTACGCGGTCAAGCCCGAGACCGGGGCGGACTCCATAGGGCTGCGCTTCCTGGCGTACGAGGAGCTCGCCGGCCTCACGTACGGCGGACTCCTCGTCCAGCCGCGCGTCGACTTCCGCTACGAGGTGTCCTTCTACTTCGTCGACGACCTCTTCCAGTACGCCCTGTACGCCCCCGACCCCGAGCGCCGCTGGGTCCTGGAGCCGTACGAACCGACCCCGGACGACCTCGCCTTCGCCCACCGCTTCATCGACTGGAACACCCTCGACCACGGCATCCAGCGCGTCGACGCCTGCCGCACTCCTGAGGGCGGGCTGCTCCTCGTCGAGCTGGAGGACCTCAACCCGTACCTCTCCCTCGACCGCGTCGCCGAGCCGGTGCGCGAGCGCTTCGCCGACACCCTGGCCCGCTCCCTCCACGCCTTCCTGGGGGCATGACGAAGCGCCCCGGGTCCGGATGCGGACTCGGGGCGCTTCGGTGACGGACGATCAGACGGTGGGCGCGGTACGGCGGCGGGCCCGTCGCTCCGCCGCGAAGACGTCCTCCAGGCGGAAGAGCTGGGCGCGGCCCGCCTTGCCCGCGGCCCGCAGGTGTCCCAGCTGGACCCACTTGCGGATCGTCGCGGGGGCGACCCCCGCCTCCTCGGCGGCGAGCGGCCCGGGGATCAGCGCGGGCAGCGCGGGCAGGGCCGACATCGCGGGCATCGAGGGCGTGCTCAGCATGGGGTCTCCTTCGTGTCGTCCATCGCCGCTTCGATCTCCTCGGTGCGGGTCCCCGAGGCCTCCGTGAGTTCGGCCCAGGCGTCCTCCGGCCACAGGTGCCGGTACGCGGGGTCGTCCTGGCAGCCGCACGCCGCGTCCGTGCACACGCACGCCGGGTTCACGCAGAGCACCGCGCGCCGGTCGGGGAACGCCCGCAGCGACACCGAGTCGCACCAGGGGCAGCGCCCCGAGACCCGGACGATCGTCTCCGAGTCGCCCAGGGTCCGGGCACACCGGCGGGCCATGCGCCGGATCTCGTCCCGGACGTGCCGGGCGAGGACCGGGTGGGCGGCGACGGCGTCCAGCAGGCCGACGATCCGGCGCAGCCGCTCGATCACCCCGGCCCTGCGCGGCCGCGGCAGGGCGAGCCGGGCGCAGACCGCCTCCTCGAGTTCCACCACGCCGTCGGTGATGTCCCGGATGGCGTCGGAGATGTGGAGCCGGATCGGGGCGGCGCCGTGCCCGGGTACGGAGAGGCCGTGCCGCTGTTCGAGGAGCAGCGCCTCGCGCCGCTCCTGGCGGATCAGCTCGTCGCGGCCGGGGTGCGGGGCGCTGGGGGCGGTCCCGGCGGGGGAGCGGCGGCCGGGGGCCAGCTCCTCGGAGAGCTCGGGGAACTGTCGTACGAGGGAGGCGGTCCAGAGGGCGATGTCCCGCAGGACGAGCTCGACGGCGGGACCGGCGGGACCGGCGGCAGCGGCGGGGCGGGCGGGTACGGCGGCGGCGGCAGGACCGGCGGGGCCGGCCGGGCCGACGCCGCCGGAGGGGCCGGTGTCGTCGTCCGGGCTCATGCGGTCGGTGAGGTCAGCCACGGCGGCGGCCTCCCGCCTGCGCGACCGCCTTCGCGACGCGCGCCGAGTCCGCCGGGCGGCCGTTGCGCCACAGGCGGCCCGCGCAGACGCCGTCGAAGTAGCTCTCGGCCGGGGCGACGGCCGTCTCGCACTCGCGGCGGACGGGGCAGTCGGCGCAGGCGCGCAGCGCCGGGGCCGCGTCTTTGGGCCGGCGGGCGAAGACGACGGACGGGGAGAGGCCGACGCACGCGGCGGAGGCCTGCCAGGGGGACGGGTCGGTCGGGAACAAGAGGTTTCTCCACGGGCCGGGGCCACCAGGGCGTCCATGGGGCCGGTGGGGCTTCTGGGGCTCAGGGGGCCGACGAGTGCGGCGATGAGCAGCCTTACACGTTGCGTGCGAGCGCGCAACAAACTTGTGAGCACGCCCCGACCAGGTCTTCATCGATTCGACACGATTGCGCGCCCGAAAGCACGTAATTCTGTGCGCGCAAGCACGCTAAGGTATGGAATCCGGAGGGTGGGGAGTGAGGGAGCGGTACACATGACCAGTCAAGGGCTCGACGAATTCGCGGGATGGGTCGAAGGCCTGATGAGAGCGCGGGGCTACGACATCGACAGCCCGCGCGGCGGTGGCAAGTCACGGATCGCGGACGAGGCCGGCGTGCACCGCGCCGCCGTGACGCGGCTGCTGCAGCGGCAGAGCATGCCCGACCTCGAGACCATGCGCAGGATCGCCCCGCTGCTCGGCGTCTCCGTCCGCGACATGCTCATCAGGTCCGGTCGCGTCACGCCGGAGGAACTTCCGATGGCGGCGGACCTGCTGCCGCCGAACGACTGGCAGCCGTCGATGGAGGACTTCGCCCGCTGGCTGGGCGTGCCCGATGAGCGCATGGGCGTCTTCGTCAAGGTCGTGAACCAGTTCCTGGAACCCGACGCGGAGGCGGAGCGGCCCGCGGAGGCGGCCGAGCCCCGCCGGACCGCCCGCGACTGACCAGGGACGATCTTGTCCGGTCCCGGCCCGCGAGGCCGGGACCACGTGCGCGTGGGCATTTGTTTTGACCGGAGTCCATGCGATAGGTACGCTCATGCCTTGTGCCTGGGGTGTGCCTGGGCTCGCGTGCGTGTCCTCAACCGCAAGGCGAGTCATATACCGGCCACCGCAATCCGCGCCCTTTCCGCCTTGTGTGGAGGGTCAGCGCGATTCGACACACCCGACCGCGTGGGTCGGTGGATGTTCCAGGTTAGTTTTACGACGGCACACAGAAACCGGAGAAGTAGTGCCTACGATCCAGCAGCTGGTCCGGAAGGGCCGGCAGGACAAGGTCGAGAAGAACAAGACGCCCGCACTCGAGGGTTCCCCTCAGCGTCGCGGCGTCTGCACGCGTGTGTTCACGACCACCCCGAAGAAGCCGAACTCGGCCCTCCGTAAGGTCGCGCGTGTGCGTCTGACCTCCGGCATCGAGGTCACGGCCTACATCCCGGGTGAGGGTCACAACCTGCAGGAGCACTCGATCGTGCTCGTGCGCGGTGGCCGTGTGAAGGACCTGCCGGGTGTTCGCTACAAGATCATCCGCGGTTCCCTCGACACGCAGGGCGTCAAGAACCGTAAGCAGGCTCGCAGCCGCTACGGCGCCAAGAAGGAGAAGTAAGAATGCCTCGTAAGGGCCCCGCCCCGAAGCGCCCGGTCATCATCGACCCGGTCTACAGCTCTCCTCTTGTCACCTCGCTGATCAACAAGATCCTGCTGGACGGCAAGCGTTCCACCGCCGAGCGCATCGTGTACGGCGCCATGGAGGGTCTTCGTGAGAAGACCGGCCAGGACCCCGTCATCACGCTGAAGCGCGCTCTCGAGAACGTGAAGCCGGCCCTCGAGGTCAAGTCCCGCCGTGTCGGTGGCGCCACCTACCAGGTGCCGATCGAGGTCAAGCCGGGCCGCGCGTCCACGCTGGCCCTCCGCTGGCTCGTCGGTTACTCCCGCGCCCGTCGCGAGAAGACCATGACCGAGCGCCTCATGAACGAGCTCCTCGACGCCTCGAACGGCCTCGGTGCGGCCGTCAAGAAGCGTGAGGACACGCACAAGATGGCCGAGTCCAACAAGGCCTTCGCGCACTACCGCTGGTAGTCGCAACCCACATCGAGACCGAGAGAAGACTGAGCCGATATGGCTACCACTTCGCTTGACCTTGCCAAGGTGCGCAACATCGGCATCATGGCGCACATCGACGCGGGCAAGACGACCACCACCGAGCGGATCCTGTTCTACACCGGTGTCTCGTACAAGATCGGTGAAGTCCACGACGGCGCTGCCACGATGGACTGGATGGAGCAGGAGCAGGAGCGCGGCATCACGATCACGTCGGCCGCGACGACCTGCCACTGGCCGCTCGAGGACGTCGATCACACGATCAACATCATCGACACGCCGGGCCACGTCGACTTCACCGTCGAGGTGGAGCGTTCGCTGCGCGTGCTCGACGGTGCTGTCACCGTGTTCGACGGTGTGGCCGGCGTCGAGCCCCAGTCCGAGACTGTCTGGCGTCAGGCGGACCGCTACGGCGTCCCGCGCATCTGCTTCGTCAACAAGCTCGACCGTACGGGTGCCGAGTTCCTCCGCTGCGTCGACATGATCGTGGAGCGCCTCGGCGCCGTCCCGATCGTCATGCAGCTCCCGATCGGCGCCGAGATGGACTTCCAGGGCGTCGTCGACCTCGTCCGCATGAAGGCGCTTGTCTGGTCCGCCGAGGCCAGCAAGGGTGAGATGTACGACGTCGTCGACATCCCGGCCTCGCACACCGAGCTCGCCGAAGAGTGGCGCGCGAAGCTGGTCGAGACCGTCGCGGAGAACGACGAGGAGCTCATGGAGCTCTTCCTCGAGGGCGTCGAGCCCACCGAGGAGCAGCTCTACGCTGCCGTCCGTCGCATCACCATCGCCTCCGGCAAGGGTGGCGGCGAGAAGACGGTCACCCCCGTCTTCTGTGGCACCGCGTTCAAGAACAAGGGCGTCCAGCCCCTGCTCGACGCCGTCGTCCGCTACCTCCCCTCCCCCCTGGACGTCNNGCGGAGGAGATCGTGCGGCGCAAGCCGTCCGACGACGAGCCGCTGTCGGCCCTCGCGTTCAAGATCGCGAGCGACCCGCACCTCGGCAAGCTCACCTTCGTCCGGATCTACTCCGGTCGCCTGGAGGCCGGCACCGCGGTGCTGAACTCCGTCAAGGGCAAGAAGGAGCGCATCGGCAAGATCTACCGCATGCACGCGAACAAGCGTGAGGAGATCGACTCGGTGGGCGCCGGCGACATCGTCGCCGTCATGGGCCTCAAGCAGACCACCACCGGTGAGACGCTGTGCGACGAGAAGAACCCGGTCATCCTGGAGTCCATGGACTTCCCGGCGCCGGTCATTCAGGTCGCCATCGAGCCCAAGTCCAAGGGTGACCAGGAGAAGCTGGGTGTCGCCATCCAGCGTCTCGCGGAGGAGGACCCCTCCTTCCAGGTGCACTCGGACGAGGAGACCGGCCAGACCATCATCGGTGGTATGGGCGAGCTTCACCTCGACATCCTCGTCGACCGCATGCGTCGCGAGTTCAAGGTCGAGGCGAACGTCGGCAAGCCGCAGGTCGCGTACCGCGAGACGATCCGCAAGGCCGTCGAGCGACTTGACTACACCCACAAGAAGCAGACCGGTGGTACCGGTCAGTTCGCCAAGGTGCAGATCGCGATCGAGCCCATCGAGGGCGGCGACGCCTCGTACGAGTTCGTGAACAAGGTCACCGGTGGCCGCATCCCGAAGGAGTACATCCCTTCGGTCGATGCGGGTGCGCAGGAGGCCATGCAGTTCGGCATCCTGGCCGGCTACGAGATGACTGGCGTCCGCGTCATCCTTCTCGACGGTGGCTACCACGAGGTCGACTCCTCCGAGCTGGCGTTCAAGATCGCCGGTTCGCAGGCCTTCAAGGAGGCCGCGCGGAAGGCTTCGCCGGTCATCCTCGAGCCCATGATGTCCGTCGAGGTCACCACGCCCGAGGACTACATGGGTGAGGTCATCGGCGACATCAACTCCCGCCGTGGCCAGATCCAGGCCATGGAGGAGCGCAGCGGCGCTCGCGTCGTGAAGGGCCTCGTGCCCCTCTCGGAGATGTTCGGCTACGTCGGAGACCTCCGCAGCAAGACCTCGGGTCGCGCAAGCTACTCGATGCAGTTCGACTCCTACGCCGAGGTTCCGCGGAACGTCGCCGAGGAGATCATCGCGAAGGCCAAGGGCGAGTAACTCTCCCGAGTTCACGCTTTAGGCTTGACACCAGTCGCCGGGGTTCCGCCCCGGAACCCCGAGGAACGGGCCCCGGCGACTGGCATCCCAGCAAAGATCACCTGGCGCCGATGAAGCAAGGCGTACAGAACCACTCCGCAGGAGGATTCAGTGGCGAAGGCAAAGTTCGAGCGGACTAAGCCGCACGTCAACATCGGCACCATCGGTCACATTGACCACGGTAAGACGACCCTCACGGCCGCCATTACCAAGGTGCTGCACGACGCGTACCCGGACCTGAACGAGGCCTCGGCCTTCGACCAGATCGACAAGGCTCCCGAGGAGCGCCAGCGCGGTATCACGATCTCGATCGCGCACGTCGAGTACCAGACCGAGTCGCGTCACTACGCCCACGTCGACTGCCCCGGTCACGCGGACTACATCAAGAACATGATCACGGGTGCGGCGCAGATGGACGGCGCCATCCTCGTGGTCGCCGCCACCGACGGCCCGATGCCGCAGACCAAGGAGCACGTGCTCCTGGCCCGCCAGGTCGGCGTTCCGTACATCGTCGTCGCCCTGAACAAGGCCGACATGGTGGACGACGAGGAGATCCTGGAGCTCGTCGAGCTCGAGGTCCGTGAGCTCCTCTCCGAGTACGAGTTCCCGGGCGACGACCTTCCGGTCGTCCGCGTCTCCGCGCTCAAGGCCCTTGAGGGCGACAAGGAGTGGGCGGACAAGCTCCTCGGTCTGATGAAGGCCGTCGACGAGTCCATCCCGCAGCCCGAGCGTGACGTCGACAAGCCGTTCCTGATGCCGATCGAGGACGTCTTCACGATCACCGGTCGCGGCACCGTCGTCACCGGTCGTATCGAGCGCGGTATCCTCAAGGTCAACGAGACCGTCGACATCATCGGCATCAAGACCGAGAAGACCACCACCACGGTCACCGGTATCGAGATGTTCCGCAAGCTGCTCGACGAGGGCCAGGCCGGTGAGAACGTCGGTCTGCTCCTCCGTGGCATCAAGCGCGAGGATGTCGAGCGCGGCCAGGTCATCATCAAGCCCGGCTCGGTCACGCCGCACACGAAGTTCGAGGCCCAGGCCTACATCCTGTCGAAGGACGAGGGTGGCCGTCACACCCCCTTCTTCAACAACTACCGCCCGCAGTTCTACTTCCGTACCACGGACGTGACCGGCGTCGTGACCCTCCCCGAGGGCACCGAGATGGTCATGCCGGGCGACAACACCGCCATGAGCGTTGAGCTGATCCAGCCCATCGCCATGGAGGAGGGCCTCAAGTTCGCCATCCGTGAGGGTGGCCGGACCGTCGGCGCCGGCCAGGTCGTCTCGATCACCGAGTAATCTCTGATCTGACCTGGTAGCTCCACGAGCTGCAGGAGAAGGCCCCGCACCTTTCGGTGCGGGGCCTTCTCGCGTCTCACCTGCGTGCCTACGGCCGCCAGCTCCAGGGGTGTCCGTCGGCGCCCAGGCCCACCACGGTCGCTCCGTCCGCCCCCAGGTGCAGCGCGGCCGACACCGCCTCCGGGCCCGTCGTACGGGTACGGAGCCGGCCGCCGGCCCGTACCGTCACCCCGCCGTCGGTGTCGGTGCCGAGGAGCACCGTCCCGAGCGGCGCCGAACGCGCCGCGACCACGTCCCCGTACCCGTCGAGACGGGCGTCGCCGTCCGGACCGAGCAGCGCCGCCGCCGCCGGAGCCCGGTGGTACAGCTCGCCGCCCGCGCTCGCCACCGTGGACCCGGAGAGCGGCAGCCCGTCCTCCCGCTCCACCCCGTCCACCCAGTGCCGTACGGACTCCCGCCCCGCCGCGTACAGGTGCACCCGGCCCGCCGCGTCCACCGACACGGCCAGACCGTCCTGGACCTCCGCCGTTCCCGGGAGGGCCCGCCACGGGCCCCAGGCCCCGTCCGCCGCCCGCACCCGCGTCGAGACGCCCTTGTCGGCGTTCCGTACGAAGAGGTGGACCCGGCCGTCGGGGGCCGTGACCGCCACCGGAGCGCCGATCCGGCGCCCCCGCTCGTCCCGGCGCTCCGGACAGCCGAGTCCCCGCCAGGCGCGGAACGGGCCGCCGGGGGAGCGCTGCTCCAGGAGCACCACCTCGCGCCGGTTGGCCCCGCCGTGCCCGTCGAGCGCGGCGAACCGCACCCCGAAGAGCAGCACCCGGCCGTCCGCGAGCATCGCCGAACCGAGCGCGGGCGCGAGCGGCCCGCCGCCCAGGTCCGTCGGCTCGCTCCAGACCCCGGGAGCCGACTCGCGCCAGCGGACCGCGCGCAGCCCGAGCACCCCGTACGCGGTGAGTCGCCCGTCCGGTCCTTCGGCGAGCGCCGGGCGGGCGCCGGGCCAGCGGTGGTGCGTGGAGCGGACCCAGCCCTTGTGGTTCGTCAGCGGCCGGTCGCCACCGACGCCGTAGTCGCCGCAGCCCGCTGGGTTCCCGCACTGCCAGGAGGGATCACCGCCGTACGGGACGAGGCGCGCGGCCTTCTCCTCCAGGACCGCGGGAGGCAGGTTCTTCGGCCAGTGCCGGTTGTAGTAGCCGCGGAAGGCCTTCGCCGTGAACGCCGGTATCGGTTCGCCGTCCCGGACCGCGTCCGACACCCAGCGGCACAGCGCGGCCCAGGTGAAGCAGCCGACCGCCGTGTGGTCGCCGTGGTCCGAGTACCCCGGCTGCTCGGAGTTCCGCCGCCGGGTGGCCTCGTCGCCGTGCTGGACGTCCGGGTCCGGGTCCAGGGTGTGCACCACCGTGGGCCGGTAGCGGCTCAGCAGCCCGACGAGGGCGCCGACCAGCTGGTCGTAGTCGTAGGTGTCGGCGCGGGTGACGGGGGAGCCGGCCGACAGATGGGTCCGCAGTTCGAGGGCCCGGTCGTCCCAGAGCGCGGGCAGCGCCATGTACCGGCGGGAGGTGTGCATCGGCAGGTTGAGGAAGACCAGCTCGATCCGGCGGCCGCCGTGCGTGAGCGTGTCGACCTCGGCACGCCGGCCGCCCGGCAGCGTCAGCGTCTCCCGCCGCCAGGACGTGAACACCGGAAGCCCGAGCGCCACGGCGTACGACTGGCGCAGGCCCTGGTGGCGGGCCGCCGAGTAGGCCGCCCGGTCCGGCGGAGTCTCCGGCATCCCGGCGATCCGGTTCCGGCCGGTGTGCTCGCCCGCAGTCACGTACACGGAGACGAGGGGGACCCCCGCGTCGAGCAGCCGCTGCGTGTCCGGGTTCATGAAGTACAGGTCGTCGTCCGGATGCGCGGAGAACTGCAGCACCAGCGCCCGCCGGGTCCGCGCGTCCGCGATCGGCTTCCCCGGCGCCGGATCCGCCGTCGGGGTGGCCCGGCGCGGCTCCGGTACGGAGCACCCGGCGGCGGCCGTCGTGGCGGCGAGGGCGGCGGCGAGAACCGCTCGCCGGCGGGGTGGGGTGGGCTGCACGTGCGGGTCCTTCGCTCAGGGGTCGCCTGGAAGACGGCTCCGCGGGCGAAGAGGTTGTGCCGTGCCGACGCCGGGAGAAAAAGTTCGGAGAATCCCGCGCAGCGATGTCGAAGCGGCGATCATGGCTCCGACCCAGGGGTGAAAGCGCGCCACGGGGGCGCGCGGGACGGGGAGGACACCCGAGATGAAGTACGTCGCGATGATCTACGGCAACCAGGCCAAGTGGGACTCCTTCCCCGCCGAGGCCTGGCCCGAGGCGATAGCCAAGCAGGAGGCCTTCAACCGGAAGTACCGCGAGAGCGGCGAGCTGGTCGGCGCGTACGGGCTCGCCGACGCCGCCGCCGCCCAGCTGGTCCGCCGCGAGGGCGGCGCCCCCGCGGTCACCGACGGCCCGTACCTGGAGACCAAGGAGTACCTGGCCAGCTTCTACCTGCTCGACTGCGACAGCCTGGAGCGCGCCCAGCAGATCGCCGCCGACATGCCGTTCGCGGACGTCGACCCCGTCGAGCTGTGGCCGGTCCTGCACGAGTCCGCGGCGGACGTGTGACCGGCACGCACGAGATCGAGGACCTGCTGCGCACGTGTGCGCCGCAGGTCCTCGGCGCGCTCGTACGGCGGTACGGCGCCTTCGACGTCTGCGAGGACGCCGTCCAGGAGGCCCTGATGGCCGCCGCGGAGCAGTGGCCCCGGCAGGGCGTCCCCGACAACCCGCGCGGATGGCTGGTGACCGTCGCCGCCCGCCGGTACGTCGATCTGGTCCGCAGCGAGGCCGCGCGCAGGCGCCGCGAGGACGCCGTGGCCCTCGCGACCCCGGACTCGGCGCTGCTCGCACGCGCTGCGGACGACACCCCGGACACCGACCGGGACGACTCGCTGTCGCTGCTCTTCCTCTGCTGCCACCCGGACCTGTCGCCGCCCAGCCGGATCGCGCTCACCCTGCGCGCCGTGGGCGGCCTCACCACCGCGCAGATCGCCGCCGCCTTCCTCGTACCCGAGTCGACCATGGCGCAGCGGATCAGCCGGGCCAAGCAGACGATCAGGGCGGCCGGCGGCTCGTTCGCGCTGCCCGAGGGCGAGGACCGCACGGCCCGCCTCGCCGACGTACGGCACGTGCTCTACCTGATCTTCAACGAGGGCTATACGACCAGCGGCGGGGACGCATTGGTCGCGCCGGAGCTGTCCACCGAGGCGATCCGGCTCGCGCGGCTGCTCCACCGGCTGCTGCCGGAGGACACCGAGACGGCGGGCCTGCTCGCCCTGATGCTGCTCACCGACGCCCGCAGGCCGGCCCGCACGGGCCCGCACGGCGAGCTGGTGCCGCTCGCGGAGCAGGACCGGGGGCGCTGGGACGCCGGGCTCGTCACGGAGGGCGTCGAGCTGATCAGCCGTACCCTGCCCCGCGGCCAGGTCGGCCCCTACCAGCTGCAGGCGGCCATCGCGGCCGTCCACGACGAGGCGGAGTCCGCGGAGGCCACCGACTGGCCGCAGATCCTCGCCCTCTACGAGCTCCTGGAGCGGACCGGGGCGAACCCCGTGATCACCCTCAACCGGGCGGTGGCCGTGGCGATGGTCCACGGACCCGGGGCCGGTCTGGCCCTCCTGGACGAGCTGGCGGCGGACAAGCGCACGGCCGGGTACCACCGGCTCCTCGCCACCCGGGCCCATCTGCTCGAACTCCTCGGCGAGAAGGAGGCGGCGGCCGTCGCCTACCGGGAGGCGGCCCGCCGGACGACCAGCGCCCCCGAACGCCGTCATCTCACGGAGCGCGCACGGCGCTTGGGGTGAACCGGGAGGGTCCGCCGTCCGGCGGACCACGACCCGGCGCTCGCGCCCCGGCGCATGGCCGTACGTGACGTGGGGTACAGTCTCCGGTTCCGATTGGCGGCGGCATGGCCCGGTGTGGCAGACTGTCGGGGTTGCTCGGTTGAGTGCCGATGCTGCGCGCCTCCCGTCGGGAGGACTGGAAGCGAGTCCCACAGTACTCGTCGCTCCTTTTCAGGGGCGGACGTACGGGAATCTTCTGGGAAGCGTCAGCGGGGTACCGGCCAGGCACCCGGTGGGTGTTTAGCCCCCGGCCGGCGGTCATGGCGACCGCGCCCCCTTGGTTGGGAAATCCTCAGGGATTTCTGCGTAGAGGGAGCGCGACACGCCCGACCGCGTGGGTCGGAGACAGACCGCGCTGTTCACAGCACAGCCGATCGGGTTCCAGAGCGTTACGAGACAAAGGACTACTAGTAGCCATGGCGGGACAGAAGATCCGCATCCGGCTCAAGGCCTACGACCACGAGGTCATCGACTCCTCGGCGAAGAAGATCGTCGAGACGGTGACCCGCACTGGTGCGTCGGTCGCAGGCCCGGTGCCGCTGCCCACTGAGAAGAACGTGTACTGCGTCATCAAGTCGCCGCACAAGTACAAGGACTCGCGCGAGCACTTCGAGATGCGCACGCACAAGCGCCTCATCGACATCCTCGACCCCACGCCGAAGACGGTTGACTCGCTCATGCGTCTCGACCTCCCGGCGGGCGTTGACATCGAGATCAAGCTCTGAGGGCGCGCGAGATGGCTAAGAACATCAAGGGCATCCTGGGCGAGAAGCTCGGCATGACGCAGGTCTGGGACGAGAACAACCGGGTCGTCCCGGTGACCGTCGTCAAGGCCGGCCCCAATGTCGTGACCCAGGTGCGTACGAACGACGTCGACGGCTACGAGTCGGTCCAGATCGCCTTCGGCGAGATCGACCCTCGCAAGGTGAACAAGCCCCTCAAGGGTCACTTCGCCAAGGCCGACGTCACCCCGCGCCGCCACCTGGTGGAGCTCCGCACCGCTGACGCCTCCGAGTACACGCTCGGCCAGGAGATCACCGCCGAGCTCTTCGAGGCCGGCGTGAAGGTCGACGTCACCGGCAAGAGCAAGGGCAAGGGCTTCGCCGGTGTCATGAAGCGCCACAACTTCCGTGGTGGCAAGGCGTCGCACGGTGCCCACCGCGTGCACCGCAAGCCCGGTTCCATCGGTGGCTGTGCCACCCCGGGCCGTGTCTTCAAGGGCATGAAGATGGCTGGTCGCATGGGCAACGAGCGTGTGACCACCCAGAACCTGACCGTCCACGCCGTTGACGCCGAGAAGGGTCTGCTGCTCATCAAGGGCGCCGTCCCCGGCCCCAACGGTGGCCTCGTCCTGGTCCGCACCGCGGCCAAGGGGGTTTGAGGAACCGATGAGCACCATTGACATCCTTTCGCCGGCAGGCGACAAGGCCGGGACCGTCGAACTCCCCTCGGAGATCTTCGGCGCGAAGGTCAGCATCCCGCTGATCCACCAGGTCGTCGTCGCGCAGCTGGCAGCGGCCCGTCAGGGCACGCACAAGACCAAGACCCGTGGCGAAGTCCGCGGTGGTGGCAAGAAGCCTTACCGCCAGAAGGGCACCGGCCGCGCCCGTCAGGGTTCGACCCGCGCCCCGCAGTTCGCCGGTGGTGGCGTCGTCCACGGCCCGCAGCCGCGTGACTACTCGCAGCGGACCCCGAAGAAGATGAAGGCCGCCGCCCTCCGCGGTGCCCTCTCGGACCGGGCGAACCACTCCCGCATCCACGTCGTCACCGGCGTGGTCGAGGGCGAGGTCTCCACCAAGGCCGCGAAGACGCTGTTCGGCAAGATCTCGGAGCGCAAGAACCTGCTCCTGGTCGTCGAGCGCTCCGACGAGGCCGCGTGGCTGTCCGCTCGTAACCTGCCCCAGGTGCACATCCTGGAGCCGGGCCAGCTCAACACGTACGACGTGATCGTCTCCGACGACGTGGTCTTCACGCAGGCCGCCCTCGAGTCCTTCGTGTCTGGCCCCCAGACCGCTGAGACCGAAGGGAGCGACGCCTGATGACTGAGGCCGTCGTCACCAGCAAGACCTTCTCGGACCCGCGCGACATTCTCGTCAAGCCGGTTGTCTCGGAGAAGAGCTACGCCCTGCTGGACGAGAACAAGTACACGTTCATCGTCGCGCCTGGCTCCAACAAGACCCAGATCAAGCAGGCCGTCGAGGCGGTCTTCTCGGTCAAGGTCACCGGGGTCAACACGATCAACCGCCAGGGCAAGCGCAAGCGCACCAAGGCCGGATTCGGTAAGCGCAAGGACACCAAGCGCGCCATCGTGACCCTTGCCGAGGGCAACCGTATCGACATCTTCGGCGGTCCGACCGCCTAACGGCGGTCTGGATCGTCCGGAATCGGACGAGGACTGAGAAATGGGAATCCGCAAGTACAAGCCGACTACGCCGGGCCGCCGTGGCTCCTCCGTAGCCGACTTCGTCGAGATCACGCGGTCCACGCCGGAGAAGTCGCTGGTCCGCCCCCTGCACAGCAAGGGCGGCCGTAACAACACCGGTCGGATCACGGTTCGACACCAGGGTGGCGGCCACAAGCGCGCCTACCGCGTGATCGACTTCCGTCGTCACGACAAGGACGGCGTGCCGGCCAAGGTCGCTCACATCGAGTACGACCCCAACCGCACCGCGCGCATCGCGCTGCTCCACTACGTGGACGGCGAGAAGCGCTACATCATCGCCCCCAAGGGTCTGACGCAGGGTGACCGCGTCGAGAACGGCCCCGGCGCTGACATCAAGCCCGGCAACAACCTGGCGCTCCGCAACATCCCGGTCGGTACCACGATCCACGCGATCGAGATCCGTCCCGGTGGCGGCGCCAAGTTCGCGCGCTCCGCTGGTGCCTCCGTGCAGCTGCTGGCGAAGGAGGGCACGATGGCCCACCTTCGTATGCCGTCCGGTGAGATCCGTCTCGTCGACGCCCGCTGCCGCGCCACCATCGGCGAGGTCGGCAACGCCGAGCAGTCGAACATCAACTGGGGCAAGGCCGGCCGTAAGCGTTGGCTGGGCGTTCGCCCGACCGTCCGCGGTGTGGCGATGAACCCGGTGGACCACCCGCACGGTGGTGGTGAGGGTAAGACCTCCGGTGGTCGCCACCCGGTCTCCCCGTGGGGTCAGAAGGAGGGTCGTACTCGCTCGCCGAAGAAGGCTTCGAGCAAGTACATCGTCCGCCGCCGCAAGACGAACAAGAAGCGCTAGGAGCGGGTTTAGATGCCGCGCAGTCTCAAGAAGGGACCCTTCGTCGACGGACACCTCGTAAAGAAGGTGGACGTACAGAACGAAGCCGGTACCAAGAACGTCATCAAGACCTGGTCCCGTCGCTCGATGATCATCCCGGCCATGCTCGGCCACACGATCGCGGTGCACAACGGCAAGACCCACATCCCGGTGTTTGTCACCGAGTCGATGGTCGGCCACAAGCTCGGCGAGTTCTCGCCGACGCGCACCTTCCGGGGTCACGTGAAGGACGACCGGAAGTCGAAGCGCCGCTAGTAGCGGGGTGGAATCGACCATGACAGACACTGGAAGGACAACCATGGAAGCCAGGGCCCAGGCGCGGTACATCCGCGTCACGCCCATGAAGGCCCGCCGCGTGGTGGACCTTATCCGTGGCATGGACGCCACGGAGGCTCAGGCGGTCCTGCGTTTCGCCCCGCAGGCCGCGAGCGTGCCGGTTGGCAAGGTGCTGGACAGCGCCATCGCCAACGCTGCACACAACTACGACCACACTGACGCCTCTTCGCTGGTCATCAGCGAGGCGTACGTGGATGAGGGCCCGACCCTGAAGCGGTTCCGTCCGCGTGCTCAGGGCCGTGCCTACCGGATCCGTAAGCGGACCAGCCACATCACCGTGGTCGTCAGCAGCAAGGAAGGAACCCGGTAATGGGCCAGAAGGTTAACCCGCATGGGTTCCGGCTCGGCATCACCACGGACTTCAAGTCCCGTTGGTACGCCGACAAGCTGTACAAGGACTACGTCAAGGAAGACGTCGCCATCCGTCGGATGATGACGTCCGGCATGGAGCGCGCCGGCATCTCGAAGGTTGAGATCGAGCGCACCCGTGACCGCGTGCGGGTGGACATCCACACCGCGCGTCCCGGCATCGTCATCGGCCGCCGTGGCGCCGAGGCCGACCGCATCCGCGGTGACCTCGAGAAGCTCACGGGCAAGCAGGTCCAGCTGAACATCCTCGAGGTCAAGAACCCCGAGATGGACGCTCAGCTGGTTGCTCAGGCCGTTGCCGAGCAGCTCTCCTCCCGCGTCTCCTTCCGTCGCGCCATGCGTAAGAGCATGCAGGGCACGATGAAGGCCGGCGCCAAGGGCATCAAGATCCAGTGCGGCGGTCGCCTCGGCGGCGCCGAGATGTCCCGCTCCGAGTTCTACCGCGAGGGCCGTGTGCCGCTGCACACGCTCCGCGCGAACGTGGACTACGGCTTCTTCGAGGCCAAGACGACCTTCGGTCGTATTGGCGTCAAGGTCTGGATCTACAAGGGCGACGTCAAGAACATCGCCGAGGTCCGCGCCGAGAACGCTGCGGCCCGTGCGGGTAACCGCCCGGCCCGTGGCGCGGGTGGCGCTGGCGACCGTCCCGCCGGCCGTGGTGGCCGCGGTGGCGAGCGTGGCGGCCGCGGCCGCAAGCCGCAGCAGCAGTCCGCGCCGGCTGCCGAGGCCCCCAAGGCCGACGCTCCCGCCGCCGCTGCCGCTCCGGCTGAGAGCACCGGAACGGAGGCCTGACCGAAATGCTGATCCCCCGTAGGGTCAAGCACCGCAAGCAGCACCACCCCAAGCGCTCGGGTATGAGCAAGGGTGGTACGCAGGTTGCGTTCGGCGAGTACGGCATTCAGGCCCTCACGCCGGCGTACGTGACCAACCGCCAGATCGAGGCGGCTCGTATCGCGATGACCCGCCACATCAAGCGTGGCGGCAAGGTCTGGATCAACATCTACCCGGACCGCCCGCTGACCAAGAAGCCTGCCGAGACCCGCATGGGTTCCGGTAAGGGTTCGCCGGAGTGGTGGATCGCGAACGTCAAGCCCGGTCGGGTGATGTTCGAGCTGTCCTACCCGAACGAGAAGATCGCGCGCGAGGCCCTGACCCGTGCGGCCCACAAGCTGCCGATGAAGTGCAAGATCGTTAAGCGCGAAGCAGGTGAGCTGTGATGACCGCCGGTACCAAGGCGTCCGAGCTGCGCGAACTGGGCAACGAGGAGCTTCTCAACAAGCTCCGCGAAGCCAAGGAAGAGCTGTTCAACCTCCGCTTCCAGGCGGCGACGGGCCAGCTCGAGAACCACGGGCGGCTGAAGTCCGTCCGCAAGGACATCGCGCGGATCTACACCCTGATGCGTGAGCGCGAGCTGGGCATCGAGACGGTGGAGAGCGCCTGATGAGCGAGAGCAACGTGACTGAGCAGAAGACCGAGCGCAACGCTCGCAAGGTCCGCGAGGGCCTGGTCGTCAGCGACAAGATGGACAAGACCGTCGTCGTCGCTGTCGAGGACCGCGTCAAGCACGCGCTGTACGGCAAGGTCATCCGCCGTACGAACAAGCTCAAGGCTCACGACGAGCAGAACGCTGCCGGCATCGGCGACCGCGTCCTCCTGATGGAGACCCGGAAGCTGTCGTCGACGAAGCACTGGCGCGTCATCGAGATCCTCGAGAAGGCCAAGTAATTACCTGAGGGGTTTCCCTCAGGTCAGTTCCGCCAGGCTCGGCAGGGGCACTTCGGTGCCCCTGCCGGGAACCGGCAGACAATCAGGAGATAGACGTGATCCAGCAGGAGTCGCGACTGCGTGTCGCCGACAACACTGGTGCCAAGGAGATCCTTTGCATCCGTGTTCTCGGTGGCTCGGGTCGCCGCTACGCGGGCATCGGTGACGTCATCGTCGCCACCGTCAAGGACGCGATCCCCGGTGGCAACGTGAAGAAGGGTGACGTCGTCAAGGCGGTCATCGTTCGCACCGTCAAGGAGCGCCGCCGCCAGGACGGCTCGTACATCCGCTTCGACGAGAACGCCGCTGTCATTCTCAAGAACGACGGCGACCCTCGTGGCACCCGTATCTTCGGCCCGGTCGGCCGTGAGCTGCGCGAGAAGAAGTTCATGAAGATCATCTCGCTCGCGCCGGAGGTGCTGTAAGCATGAAGATCAAGAAGGGCGACCTGGTCCAGGTCATCACCGGTAAGGACAAGGGCAAGCAGGGCAAGGTCATCACGGCCTTCCCCCGCGAGAACCGCGTCCTCGTCGAGGGTGTCAACCGGGTCAAGAAGCACACCAAGGCCGGCCCGTCGCAGGCCGGTGGCATCGTCACGACCGAGGCCCCGGTCCACGTGAGCAACGTTCAGCTCGTCGTGGAGAAGGATGGCCAGAAGGTCGTCACGCGTGTCGGTTACCGCTTCGACGACGAGGGCAACAAGATCCGCGTTGCCAAGCGGACGGGTGAGGACATCTGATGGCTACCACCACTCCGCGTCTCAAGACGAAGTACCGCGAGGAGATCGCGGGCAAGCTGCGTGAGGAGTTCTCGTACGAGAACGTCATGCAGGTTCCCGGCCTCGTGAAGATCGTGGTCAACATGGGTGTCGGCGACGCCGCCCGTGACTCGAAGCTCATGGACGGTGCCGTCCGTGACCTGACCACGATCACCGGTCAGAAGCCGGCCGTCACCAAGGCTCGCAAGTCCATCGCGCAGTTCAAGCTGCGTGAGGGCCAGCCGATCGGTGCGCACGTCACCCTCCGTGGCGACCGCATGTGGGAGTTCCTGGACCGCACCCTGTCGCTCGCGCTTCCGCGCATCCGCGACTTCCGTGGTCTGTCCCCCAAGCAGTTCGACGGGCGTGGCAACTACACCTTCGGTCTCACGGAGCAGGTCATGTTCCACGAGATCGACCAGGACAAGATCGACCGTGTCCGGGGTATGGACATCACCGTGGTGACCACGGCGACCAACGACGACGAGGGCCGTGCCCTTCTGCGTCACCTCGGCTTCCCGTTCAAGGAGGCGTAAGCGAGATGGCGAAGAAGGCTCTCATCGCGAAGGCTGCCCGCAAGCCCAAGTTCGGCGTGCGTGGCTACACGCGCTGCCAGCGTTGTGGTCGACCCCACTCCGTGTACCGCAAGTTCGGCCTGTGCCGCGTGTGCCTTCGTGAGATGGCTCACCGTGGCGAGCTGCCGGGCGTGACCAAGAGCTCCTGGTAATCCCTTACTTGGGATGACCGGAGTCTCTCGGTAAGCACTGGGTTGGCGGACGCCCAGGCCTCCATGGCTTAGGCTAGGAGGGTTGGGCGTCCGCCGCCCGTACGACTTACTACGCCGTAGGTCCCCGCGCCGCACCCGTCCCGCCCCTGTGTGGGGAGAGGGATGGCGCATACAGGAAACCCCGGCGAGAGAGGCCGAAGGCCAATTCATGACCATGACTGATCCGATCGCGGACATGCTGACTCGTCTGCGTAACGCGAACTCGGCATACCACGACTCCGTGACGATGCCGCACAGCAAGATCAAGTCTCACATCGCGGAAATCCTCCAGCAGGAGGGCTTCATCACGGGCTGGAAGGTCGAGGACGCCGAAGTCGGCAAGAACCTCGTCCTCGAGCTCAAGTTCGGTCCGAACCGTGAGCGCTCCATCGCGGGCATCAAGCGGATCTCGAAGCCGGGCCTCCGTGTGTACGCGAAGTCCACCAACCTGCCGAAGGTCCTCGGCGGCCTGGGCGTGGCGATCATCTCCACGTCCCACGGTCTCCTGACCGGCCAGCAGGCAGGCAAGAAGGGCGTAGGTGGGGAAGTCCTCGCCTACGTCTGGTAGTCGGGAAAGGAAGGAAAGCTCATGTCGCGTATTGGCAAGCTGCCTATCCAGGTTCCCGCCGGCGTGGACGTCACCATCGATGGCCGCACGGTCACGGTGAAGGGTTCCAAGGGCACCCTGAGCCACACCGTCGCCGCGCCGATCGAGATCGTCAAGGGCGAGGATGGCGTGCTCAACGTCAACCGTCCGAACGACGAGCGTCAGAACAAGGCCCTCCACGGCCTGTCCCGCACGCTGGTGGCCAACATGATCACCGGCGTGACCACGGGTTACGTGAAGGCGCTCGAGATCAGCGGTGTCGGTTACCGCGTCGCCGCGAAGGGCTCCGCTCTGGAGTTCCAGCTCGGTTACAGCCACCCGATCCTGATCGAGGCGCCCGAGGGCATCTCGTTCAAGGTCGAGTCGCCGACCAAGTTCTCGGTCGAGGGCATCGACAAGCAGAAGGTCGGCGAGGTCGCGGCGAACATCCGCAAGCTGCGGAAGCCCGACCCGTACAAGGCCAAGGGCGTCAAGTACGCCGGCGAGGTCATCCGCCGCAAGGTCGGAAAGGCTGGTAAGTAGCCATGGCATACGGTGTGAAGATCGCCAAGGGCGACGCTTACAAGCGTGCGGCCAAGGCTCGCCGCCACATCCGCATCCGCAAGAACGTGTCGGGTACGGCGGAGCGTCCGCGCCTCGTCGTGACGCGTTCGAACCGCGGCATCACCGCTCAGGTCATCGACGACCTCAAGGGTCACACCCTTGCGTCGGCGTCGAACCTGGACGCGTCGATCCGCGGTGGCGAGGGTGACAAGTCCGCGCAGGCCAAGCAGGTCGGTGCTCTCGTCGCTGAGCGCGCCAAGGCCGCTGGTGTCGAGGCTGTCGTGTTCGACCGTGGTGGCAACAGGTACGCCGGGCGCATTGCCGCTCTGGCTGACGCCGCCCGCGAAGCCGGGCTGAAGTTCTAAGCCCCGGTTCCGGGACTAACGGACGTAACAGAGAGAGGTAAATCCAATGGCTGGACCCCAGCGCCGCGGAAGCGGTGCCGGTGGCGGCGAGCGGCGGGACCGGAAGGGCCGCGACGGTGGCGCTGCCGCCGAGAAGACCGCGTACGTTGAGCGCGTTGTCGCGATCAACCGCGTCGCCAAGGTTGTCAAGGGTGGTCGCCGCTTCAGCTTCACCGCGCTGGTCGTGGTGGGCGACGGTGACGGCACCGTAGGTGTCGGTTACGGCAAGGCCAAGGAAGTTCCCGCGGCCATCGCCAAGGGTGTCGAGGAAGCCAAGAAGAACTTCTTCAAGGTTCCGCGCATCCAGGGCACCATCCCTCACCCGATCCAGGGCGAGAAGGCCGCGGGCGTCGTCCTGCTCAAGCCGGCTTCCCCCGGTACCGGTGTTATCGCCGGTGGCCCGGTGCGCGCCGTGCTCGAGTGCGCCGGCGTTCACGACATCCTGTCGAAGTCGCTCGGCTCCGACAACGCGATCAACATCGTGCACGCGACCGTGGCGGCCCTCAAGGGCCTGCAGCGTCCCGAGGAGATCGCGGCTCGCCGTGGTCTGCCCCTCGAGGACGTCGCCCCCGCGGCTCTCCTCCGTGCGCGTGCTGGGGCGGGTGCGTAATGGCTCGCCTCAAGGTCACGCAGACGAAGTCGTACATCGGCAGCAAGCAGAACCACCGCGACACCCTGCGCTCGCTCGGCCTCAAGAAGGTCAACGACGTGGTTGTCAAGGAGGATCGTCCCGAGTTCCGCGGCATGGTGCACACCGTCCGCCACCTCGTGACGGTCGAGGAGGTTGACTGACATGGCGGAGAACAGCCCGCTGAAGGCCCACAACCTCCGTCCCGCCCCCGGCGCCAAGACCGCGAAGACCCGTGTCGGTCGTGGTGAGGCGTCGAAGGGTAAGACGGCCGGTCGTGGTACGAAGGGTACGAAGGCCCGCTACCAGGTTCCGCAGCGCTTCGAGGGCGGGCAGATGCCCCTCCACATGCGTCTGCCGAAGCTGAAGGGCTTCAAGAACCCCTTCCGCACCGAGTACCAGGTCGTGAACCTGGACAAGCTCACCGCGCTCTACCCGCAGGGTGGCGAGGTCACGGTGGCCGATCTGGTCGCCAAGGGTGCGGTTCGCAAGAACCAGCTCGTCAAGGTGCTCGGCACCGGCGAGATCACCGTGGCGCTGCAGGTGACGGTTGACGCCGTCTCCGGCTCCGCCAAGGAGAAGATCGCCGCTGCCGGCGGCACCGTCACCGAGCTCGTCTGAGACGACTCGTTGGCTTGAACATCCGATCGGGGATGCCTCTCAAAAGGGGCATCCCCGATTGGTCGTTCCTAGGGGGGCACGGTCGCCGGTAAGGTGGCGTGCACTGTCTAGACTCCGTGCGGTATGCCCACACGGAATTGAAGACCGATACCTATCCGTCGAACCTCAAGACCGTCACCCTTGACGCATAGCGCGGGGGTCGCAGGAGGCACCGTGCTCACCGCGTTCGCCCGGGCGTTCAAGACGCCCGACCTGCGCAAGAAGCTGCTCTTCACGCTCGCCATCATCGTGCTGTACCGCCTCGGGGCCCACATCCCGGTCCCCGGCGTCAGCTACGAGGCCGTCCAGCAGTGTGTCAAGCAGGCCAGCGAGGGCAACAACAGCCTGTTCGGCCTGGTCAACATGTTCAGTGGCGGAGCGCTGCTGCAGATCACCATCTTCGCGCTCGGCATCATGCCGTACATCACGGCCAGCATCATCCTGCAGCTGCTGACCGTCGTGATCCCGCGCCTGGAGGCCCTCAAGAAGGAGGGTCAGTCCGGTACCGCCAAGATCACGCAGTACACCCGGTACCTGACGGTCGCCCTCGCCGTGCTCCAGGGCACCGGTCTCGTGGCCACCGCCAAGAGCGGTGCGCTGTTCAGCGGCTGCAGCGTCGCCGACCAGGTCGTTCCCGACCCGTCGATCTTCACCATCGCCACCATGGTCATCACGATGACCGCGGGCACCTGTGTCGTCATGTGGCTCGGTGAGCTGATCACCGACCGCGGCATCGGCAACGGCATGTCGATCCTGATGTTCATCTCGATCGCCGCCGGCTTCCCGGGCGCGCTGTGGGCCATCAAGGAGAGCGGCAAGCTCGCCAAGGGCTGGATCGAGTTCGGCACCGTCATCCTGATCGGCTTCGTGATGGTGGCCCTCGTGGTCTTCGTCGAGCAGGCCCAGCGCCGCATCCCCGTGCAGTACGCGAAGCGCATGATCGGCCGGCGTTCCTACGGCGGTACGTCCACGTACATCCCGCTGAAGGTGAACCAGGCAGGTGTGATTCCTGTCATCTTCGCGTCGTCGCTGCTCTACATCCCGGCCTTGATCGCGCAGTTCTCGAGCTCCACCGCCGGGTGGAAGACCTGGATCGAAGCCCACTTCGTCAAGGGTGACCACCCCTACTACATCGCTACGTACTTCCTCCTGATCGTGTTCTTCGCCTTCTTCTACGTGGCGATCTCGTTCAACCCCGAGGAAGTCGCCGACAACATGAAGAAGTATGGTGGCTTCATCCCGGGTATCCGGGCTGGTCGACCTACTGCCGAGTACCTGAGCTACGTGCTCAACCGGATCACTTGGCCGGGCTCGCTGTACTTGGGTCTGATCGCTCTTGTGCCGACGATGGCGTTGGCAGGCTTCGGTGGCGCCAATGCCAACTTCCCCTTCGGTGGGACGAGCATCCTCATCATCGTGGGTGTGGGGCTGGAGACCGTGAAGCAGATCGAGAGCCAGCTCCAGCAGCGCAATTACGAAGGGTTCCTCCGCTGATGCGAATCGTCCTCGTCGGACCTCCTGGTGCGGGCAAGGGCACGCAGGCCGCGTACCTTGCCAAGAACCTGGGCATCCCGCACATCTCCACGGGTGACCTGTTCCGCGCCAACATCTCGCAGGGAACGCCGCTGGGGCTCGAGGCGCAGTCGTACATGAAGGCCGGTCAGCTCGTACCGGACTCCGTGACGATCGGCATGGCCAGGGACCGCATGGAGCAGGCCGACGCCGTCAACGGCTTCCTGCTCGACGGGTTCCCGCGCAACGTGGCCCAGGCCGAGGCGCTCGACGAGATCCTCAAGGCGGGTCACGTCCAGCTGGACGCGGTCCTGGACCTGGAGGTCCCCGAGGACGAGGTCGTGAAGCGGATCGCGGGTCGCCGCATCTGCCGTAACGACAGTGCGCACGTCTTCCACGTGACGTACAACGCGCCGAAGACCGAGGGCGTCTGCGACGCCTGCGGTGGCGAGCTCTACCAGCGCGACGACGACTCCGAGGAGACCGTCCGCCGGCGCCTGGAGGTCTACCACACGGAGACCGAGCCGATCATCGACTACTACCGGGCGCAGAACCTGGTCGAGACGATCTCGGCGCTCGGCAAGGTGGACGAGGTCACCGCGAAGGCGATGGCCGCGCTCAAGAAGTAGCCCCGGTTCGTCCGATACGGCCGCGGTGCCCCTCAGGGGCACCGCGGCCGTATCGTTGTTGTGTCCCCCATAACCGATGGAAAGGCCGCGGCCACGATGGTGCAGATCAAGACCCCCGAGCAGATCGCGAAGATGCGTGAGGCGGGCCTTGTCGTCGCCGCCATTCACGCGGCGACCCGTGAGGCGGCCGTGCCGGGCGCCACGACCCGTGACCTCGACGAGGTGGCGCGGAAGGTCATCGCCGACCACGGGGCGAAGTCGAACTTCCTCGGGTACGGCGGTTTCCCCGCGACGATCTGCACCTCGGCCAACGAGGTCGTCGTCCACGGCATCCCCGACGACAAGACCGTCCTCAAGGACGGCGACATCATCTCCATCGACGCGGGCGCGATCGTGGACGGCTGGCACGGTGACGCGGCCTACACGGCCTTCGTGGGCACCGGGCACGCGCCGGAGCTCGTCGAGCTGTCCCGGGTGACCGAGGAGTCGATGTGGGCCGGTATCGCGGCCATGAAGGCGGGCAACCGTCTGGTGGACGTCTCCAGGGCGATCGAGACGTACATCAAGCGTCAGCCGCGGCCGGCGGTCGGCGACCACAGCCTCGGTCGCTACGGGATCATCGAGGACTACGGCGGCCACGGCATCGGCACCGAGATGCACATGGACCCGCACCTGCTGAACTACGTCTCCCGCAAGCGCGGCAAGGGCCCGAAGCTCGTCCCCGGCTTCTGCCTCGCGATCGAGCCGATGGTCTCGCTCGGCACGCGGGTGTGGTGGCTGCGCCGGATCCGCTGGCGTAGTGCCGGGGCCCTCGGCGTCGCCGGGTTCGTGGGCGTGGGGCCGGTGGACGGAGTCCGCCGCAGCGGGCCGAAGCTTGTGAGGCGCCCTGGCGCCGAGCCCGCGAGGGCTGCGTCGGGGAGTGGTTCGGTGGCAAGGCGAAGCTGGCGGAGCTGGGTGTGGTGGCTGCGCCGGATCCGCTGGCGTAGTGCCGGGGCCCTCGGCGTCGCCGGGTTCGTGGGCGTGGGGCCGGTGGACGGAGTCCGCCGCGGCGGGCCGAAGCTTGTGAGGCGCCCTGGCGCCGAGCCCGCGAGGGCTGCGTCGGGGAGTGGTTCGGTGGCAAGGCGAAGCCGGCGGAGCTGGGTGTGGTGGCTGCGCCGGATCCGCCGGCGTAGGCCCCCGATTCCGCGGCGTGGCCCTTGCGTAAGGATCAGTTCGGGTGGGCAGACTTCCCGATTCGTCTTTTCCTGGGGCCTGACGTAGACTGATGCGTCGGCTCTCGTGTACCCGTGTGTCCTCATACGGCGGCGAGAGTCGATCAAGGTAGCCGATTCGAAAGGCGAAGCGTGGCCAAGAAGCAAGGTGCCATCGAAATCGAGGGCACCGTGATCGAGTCCCTCCCGAACGCCATGTTCAAGGTGGAGCTCCAGAACGGTCACAAGGTCCTCGCGCACATCTCCGGCAAGATGCGGATGCACTACATCCGTATCCTCCCGGACGACCGGGTCGTCGTGGAGCTCTCTCCGTACGACCTGACGCGTGGCCGGATCGTCTACCGCTACAAGTAGATCTTGCCCGCACCCCGCGTTCTCGCGCGGGTGGTGGCACTGACCCGGAGAACCTCACACCCATGAAGGTCAAGCCGAGCGTCAAGAAGATCTGCGACAAGTGCAAGGTGATCCGCCGTCACGGCCGGGTCATGGTCATCTGCGACAACCTGCGCCACAAGCAGCGCCAGGGCTGACGCACGCCGACCGACCTGCAACTTCGCAGTTCTTCGCGCGACGCATAGCAATACGTACATACGCAGAGCCCGTCGGGCCGTTCTACAACGGTTGACGGCACCTCCGGCGGGGGCCGGGGACCCGGACGTACCACTCTTCGCATTCGAAGGGTCGGCGGTCGGGAGCGGTTCTGCAGCAGACCCCCGAGAACACAGGAGCCATTGAATGGCACGCGTTTCCGGTGTTGACATCCCGCGCGAAAAGCGTGTGGTGGTCGCACTCACCTACGTCTTCGGTATCGGGCGCACCCGGTCCGAGGAGATTCTCGCCGCGACCGGCGTGAACCCGTCCACCCGTGTCCGCGAGCTTGCCGAGGAAGACCTCGTCAAGATCCGCGAGTACGTGGACGCCAACCTCCAGACCGAGGGTGACCTCCGTCGCGAGATCGCCGCCGACATCCGCCGCAAGGTCGAGATCGGCTGCTACCAGGGCCTCCGCCACCGTCGTGGCCTGCCCGTCCGCGGCCAGCGCACCAGCACGAACGCTCGTACCCGCAAGGGCCCGCGTCGCGCCATCGCCGGCAAGAAGAAGCCGGGCAAGAAGTAGTCCTCAGCGGACGCTTGACCAAGCGGTCTTCGCTGTAGGACCGACCACCTCCCGTAGGAGATATAGATGCCCCCCAAGGGTCGTCAGGGCGCTGCCAAGAAGGTGCGCCGCAAGGAAAAGAAGAACGTCGCTCACGGGCACGCCCACATCAAGAGCACGTTCAACAACACGATCGTCTCGATCACGGACCCCTCGGGCAACGTGATCTCCTGGGCCTCCGCCGGCCACGTCGGCTTCAAGGGCTCGCGCAAGTCCACCCCGTTCGCCGCGCAGATGGCCGCTGAGTCGGCCGCTCGCCGCGCGCAGGAGCACGGCATGCGCAAGGTCGACGTCTTCGTCAAGGGTCCGGGCTCCGGCCGCGAGACCGCGATCCGCTCCCTCCAGGCCACGGGCCTCGAGGTCGGTTCGATCCAGGACGTCACCCCCACGCCGCACAACGGCTGCCGTCCCCCCAAGCGCCGCCGCGTCTGACGCACGGCTGCTTGATCAGGACTTCGGGCGGTACGGCTCTTCGGACCGTGCCGCCCGTACCCTTGCAGTACGTAGTTCGCAGCACTCCGTCGGGCGTCAAATAGTGGGCGTCCACGACTGAAGGAAAAAAGACATGCTGATCGCTCAGCGTCCTTCGCTGACCGAAGAGGTCGTCGACGAGTTCCGCTCGCGGTTCGTCATCGAGCCCCTCGAGCCGGGATTCGGTTACACCCTCGGCAACTCCCTCCGCCGTACCCTCCTCTCCTCGATCCCGGGTGCCGCTGTCACCAGCATCCGCATCGACGGTGTCCTGCACGAGTTCACCACCGTGCCGGGCGTCAAGGAGGACGTCACCGACCTCATCCTCAACATCAAGCAGCTGGTCGTCTCCTCGGAGCACGACGAGCCGGTCGTGATGTACCTGCGCAAGCAGGGCCCGGGTCTGGTCACCGCCGCCGACATCGCGCCCCCGGCCGGTGTCGAGGTGCACAACCCCGACCTCGTCCTCGCCACGCTCAACGGCAAGGGCAAGCTGGAGATGGAGCTGACCGTCGAGCGCGGTCGCGGCTACGTCTCCGCCGTGCAGAACAAGCAGGCGGGCCAGGAGATCGGCCGTATCCCGGTCGACTCCATCTACTCGCCGGTGCTCAAGGTCACGTACAAGGTCGAGGCGACCCGTGTCGAGCAGCGCACCGACTTCGACAAGCTGATCGTCGACGTCGAGACCAAGCAGGCCATGCGCCCGCGTGACGCCATGGCGTCCGCCGGCAAGACCCTGGTCGAGCTGTTCGGTCTGGCGCGTGAGCTCAACATCGACGCCGAGGGCATCGACATGGGCCCGTCCCCCACGGACGCCGCCCTTGCCGCCGATCTCGCGCTGCCGATCGAGGAGCTCGAGCTCACCGTTCGTTCGTACAACTGCCTCAAGCGCGAGGGCATCCACTCCGTGGGTGAGCTCGTGGCGCGTTCCGAGGCGGACCTGCTCGACATCCGCAACTTCGGTGCGAAGTCGATCGACGAGGTCAAGGCGAAGCTGGCCGGTATGGGCCTCGCGCTGAAGGACTCGCCGCCCGGATTCGACCCGACCGCCGCCGCGGACGCCTTTGGCGCCGATGACGACGCGGATGCCGGTTTCGTCGAGACCGAGCAGTACTAGTAGATCGTCTGCGGGCCGGTTTCGGCTGGTCGCGCAGTTCCCCGCGCCCCTTAACAGGGGCGCGGGTCTCCGACGGGTGACCGCCCGCTCGGACACTGACATCGGTACCTCATACGGCCGGTGCAGATCACAAGGAGAAACACCATGCCGCGTCCCGCGAAGGGTGCCCGCCTCGGCGGTTCCGCCGCGCACGAGAAGCTGCTCCTCGCCAACCTGGCGAAGTCGCTCTTCGAGCACGGCCGCATCACCACGACCGAGGCCAAGGCCCGTCGCCTGCGTCCGGTCGCCGAGCGCCTGATCACCAAGGCGAA
Source organism: Streptomyces exfoliatus (assembly GCF_000725545.1). GTDB lineage: Bacteria > Actinomycetota > Actinomycetes > Streptomycetales > Streptomycetaceae > Streptomyces > Streptomyces exfoliatus. Next base: position 327,350 of record NZ_KL647056.1, read on the forward strand.
GAAGGGCGACATCCACAACCGTCGCCTGGTGCTGCAGACGATCACCGACAAGGGCATCGTCCACACCCTCTTCACCGAGATCGCGCCGCGCTACTCCGAGCGCCCCGGTGGCTACACCCGGATCACCAAGATCGGCAACCGTCGTGGCGACAACGCCCCGATGGCCGTGATCGAGCTGGTCGAGGGCGAGATCGCCAAGAAGGCGACCGTCGCCGAGGCCGAGGCCGCCACCGTGCGCGCCGTCAAGGAGGCCGACGCGGCCGCCGAGGCTCCGGCCGAGGAGTCGAAGGACGCGTAAGCGTCTCTCGTCGACTTTCCGTGTGCGGGCCCGTACCCCCTGGGGTGCGGGCCCGTTCCCGTGTGTTTGAGAGGATTCACCACGTGAGCGATGACGTGCAGGACGGGTTCGTACGCGTACGCCTCGACCTTTCGTACGACGGCAGGGACTTCTCCGGCTGGGCCAAGCAGAAGCAGGGGCAGCGGACCGTGCAGGGGGACATCGAGGCCGCCCTGCGGACCGTGACCCGGTCCCAGGAGACGTACGAGCTGACCGTGGCCGGCCGGACCGACGCCGGGGTCCACGCGCGCGGCCAGGTCGCCCATGTCGACCTGCCCGTCGAGCTGTGGGCCGAGCACCGCGACAAGCTGCTCCGGCGGCTCGCCGGGCGCCTCTCCCACGACGTACGGGTGTGGAGGGTGGAGGAGGCCCCCGCGGGCTTCAACGCCCGCTTCTCGGCGATCTGGCGCCGGTACGCCTACCGCGTCACCGACCACCCCGGCGGTGTCGACCCGCTGCTGCGCGGGCACGTCCTGTGGCACGACTGGGCCCTCGACATGGACGCCATGAACGAGGCCGCCGCCGCGCTCGTCGGCGAGCACGACTTCGCCGCCTACTGCAAGCGGCGGGAGGGTGCCACGACCATCCGCACGCTCCAGGAGCTGCGCTGGGAGCGGCGCCCGGACGGGGTGATGGAAGCCACCGTCAAGGCCGACGCCTTCTGCCACAACATGGTCCGCTCGCTGGTCGGCGCCCTGCTCTTCGTCGGCGACGGGCACCGGCCGGTCGACTGGCCCGGGAAGGTGCTCGCGGCCGGCGTCCGGGACTCGGCCGTGCACGTCGTGCGGCCGCACGGCCTCACCCTCGAAGAGGTCGGCTACCCGGCCGACGAGCTCCTGGCCGCCCGCAATCTGGAGGCCAGGAACAAGCGGTCACTCCCCGGGAGCGTTGGCTGCTGCTGAGGCCTGGGCCTTGCCGCGGGCGTAGATCTGGTTGAACGTGAAGGTGCCGAGGTCGTCGCTGGCCTGGAAGACCGGTTTGTCGGCCTTGGTGACCTTCTTGCCGCTGGTGAAGCCGGCCTGGGTGAAGTACGCGTACCGGCCGACCGCGTTCGAGCGGCGCAGGCAGACCGTGGCGCGGCAGAACTCCTTCACGCCCGCGCCGGCCAGCGGGGCGATGCCGCCGGTGGCCTGGTTCTTCGCCGTGAGGGCCGCCGCCTCCGAGGGGAAGACGGCGACGCCGACGGTGATCGCCACGCCGTCCTTCACGTAGGTGGCGCGAATCACCCGCTGGCAGCCGTTCCTCTTCAGGACGGTGCCGAGGCCGCCCTGGGTCACGGCCGCGCAGTTCGTGGTCGACGAGGTCGCGCCCTTCGCGTAGGGGCGCTTGTACATCGTGAGCTTCTTGCCCGGGTAGAGGCCCTCGGCGGTGAGCGGAGCCTTGTCCTTCTTCGGGTCCGAGATGTAGTCCTTCGGGTTCGGCGGGGGCGGTGGCGCCACCGAGGAGAAGGTCGGCTCGGGCGTGGGGGAGAGGGTGGGGGAGACCGTGCCGGTGGGGACCCCGCCGTTCTTGGCCTCGTCGTTCTTCTTGCCGGTGGCCACCACGGCGGTCGCCACGACCGCGCCCACGGCGAGGGCGGCCACGACCCCGCCGCCGATCATCAGCCAGCGCTTGCGCCGGCTGCGGGAGGCCGAGGCGTCGGCCAGCGCGCCCCAGTCAGGGGTCGGCCCTCCTCCCTGGGCGCCCGGGAAGGGGTCGGACTGCTGCGGCCCGCCGTACCCGGGCTGTCCGGCGCCGTAGCCCGGCTGCCCGCCGTAGCCCTGCTGCTGCCCGTATCCCGGCTGCCCCTGGGGCTGCTGTCCGTACCCCTGTTGCCCCTGCTGCTGCGGCTCTTGCGGCCACTGCGGTCCCCCAAAGCTCATGCCGCGCATCCTAAACCGGTTGGGCGGAGCCGACGCGGGCGGTGACAATGCACCTCATGGGACATGTCGAGGCCGCGCATCTTGAGTACTACCTTCCCGACGGGAGGGTCCTGCTCGGGGACGCCTCCTTCCGGGTCGGGGAGGGGGCCGTCGTCGCCCTCGTCGGGGCCAACGGCGCCGGGAAGACCACACTGCTCCGGCTGATCTCCGGAGAGCTCCAGCCGCACGGCGGCAGCGTCACCGTCAGCGGCGGACTCGGTGTGATGCCGCAGTTCGTGGGCTCCGTACGGGACGAGTCCACCGTCCGTGACCTGCTGGTGTCGGTGGCCCAGCCGCGGATCCGGGAGGCGGCGAAGGCCGTCGACGAGGCCGAGCACCTGATCATGACCGTCGACGACGAGGCCGCGCAGATGAAGTACGCGCAGGCCCTGAGCGACTGGGCCGAGGTGCAGGGGTACGAGGCCGAGACCGTCTGGGACATGTGCACCATGGCCGCGCTCGGCATGCCGTACGAGAAGGCGCAGTTCCGTGAGGTCCGGACGCTCTCCGGCGGTGAGCAGAAGCGGCTGGTCCTGGAGTCGCTGCTGCGCGGCTCCGACGAGGTGCTGCTGCTCGACGAGCCGGACAACTACCTCGACGTCCCCGGGAAGCGGTGGCTGGAGGAGCGGCTGCGGGAGACCCGTAAGACCGTGTTGTTCATCTCCCACGACCGGGAGCTGCTGTCCCGGGGCGCGCAGAAGATCGTCGCCGTCGAGCCCGGTCCCGCCGGTTCGGACGTGTGGGTGCACGGTGGCGGCTTCGACACCTTCCACGAGGCGCGGCGCGAGCGGTTCGCGCGCTTCGAGGAGCTGAAGCGGCGCTGGGAGGAGAAGCACGCCCAGCTGAAGAAGCTCGTCGTCAACCTGCGGCAGGCGGCGTCGGTCAGCCACGACATGGCCTCGCGGTACGCGGCGGCGCAGACCCGGCTGCGGAAGTTCGAGGAGGCGGGGCCGCCGCCGGAGCCGCCGCGCGAGCAGGACATCCGGATGCGGCTGCGGGGCGGTCGGACCGGTGTACGTGCCGTGACCTGCGAGAACCTTGAGCTGACCGGGCTCATGAAGCCGTTCTCCCTGGAGATCTTCTACGGGGAGCGGGTCGCCGTCCTCGGCTCCAACGGGTCGGGCAAGTCGCACTTCCTGCGACTTCTCGCCGGTGACCCGTCGGTCGCCCACACCGGTGACTGGAAGCTCGGCGCGCGTGTGGTGCCCGGGCACTTCGCGCAGACCCACGCCCACCCGGAGCTGACCGGGCGGCCGCTCGTCGACATCCTGTGGTCGGAGCACGCCAAGGACCGGGGCGCGGCGATGTCGATGCTGCGCCGCTACGAGCTGGAGCGGCAGGGCGACCAGCCCTTCGACAAGCTCTCCGGCGGGCAGCAGGCCCGCTTCCAGATCCTGCTCCTGGAGCTGGCCGGCACGACGGCGCTGCTGCTCGACGAGCCCACGGACAACCTGGACCTGGAGTCGGCGGAGGCCCTTCAGGACGGTCTCGAGTCGTATGACGGGACCGTCATGGCGGTGACCCACGACCGGTGGTTCGCGAAGTCGTTCGACCGGTACCTGGTCTTCGGGTCGGACGGGGTCGTGAGAGAGACCTCGGAGCCGGTCTGGGACGAGCGTCGCGTCGAGCGGGCACGGTGACCTTGAGCGGTCGGGGGAACCCGACCGCGGCCACGGTCGGCGCGTTTTGACCCGTCCGGGGTGGCGCGGGTACTGTTGCGGTTTGTTATGCGTATTGGCTTCGTCGTTTTCACACGAAGGGCCTTTGCGCAGGTTCCCTGGAGCAGTTACCAGTGGCTCGCATACGGGCGGTGTCCCGGCAGTGCAGGCCCCAGCTGCATGATCGCTTCAGGTGTGTCTGGACTCCATCCACTGAAGAAGCGAAGGCTACGAAGTGCGTACGTACAGCCCCAAGCCCGGCGATGTCACTCGCCAGTGGCACATCATCGACGCGCAGGACGTTGTCCTGGGCCGTCTGGCGACCACGGCTGCGAACCTCCTGCGAGGCAAGCACAAGCCGGTCTACGCCCCCCACATGGACATGGGCGACTTCGTCATCATCATCAACGCTGACAAGGTCCACCTGTCCGGCAACAAGAAGACCCAGAAGCTGGCTTACCGCCACTCCGGCTTCCCGGGTGGTCTGCGCTCCGTCCGTTACGACGAGCTGCTGGACAAGAACCCCGAGAAGGCCGTCGAGAAGGCCATCAAGGGCATGATCCCCAAGAACACCCTGGGCCGTCAGATGCTCTCGAAGCTGAAGGTCTACGCGGGCGAGAACCACCCGCACGCTGCTCAGCAGCCGGTCCCGTTCGAGATCACCCAGGTCGCGCAGTAGTTCCGGCCACACCCCCTAAGAACGAAAGAAATCTGAGGAGCATCGTGGCCGAGACCACCCCCGAGACCCCCGTCGACGAGTTCGAGGGCGTTGAGGAGTACACCACCGAGACCGAGCTCGTCGAGGGTGAGTACACCTCCGAGTCGCTCGCGTCCCGCTTCGGCGACCCGCAGCCGGCCGCCGGCCTGGGCCGTCGCAAGAACGCCATCGCCCGCGTCCGGATCGTTCCGGGCACCGGCAAGTGGAAGATCAACGGTCGCACCCTTGAGGACTACTTCCCCAACAAGGTGCACCAGCAGGAAGTCAACGAGCCCTTCAAGGTGCTCGAGCTCGACAACCGCTACGACGTCATCGCCCGCATCGCGGGTGGCGGTGTCTCCGGTCAGGCCGGCGCCCTGCGCCTCGGTGTGGCCCGTGCGCTGAACGAGGCCGACGTCGAGAACAACCGCCCGGCGCTGAAGAAGGCCGGCTTCCTCTCCCGTGACGACCGTGCGGTCGAGCGGAAGAAGGCCGGTCTCAAGAAGGCCCGTAAGGCTCCGCAGTACAGCAAGCGTTAATCACGCCTGCTCGGTCTGCTTTCGTACGCCCCGGCGGCACTGCCCGTGCCGTCGGGGCGTACGTTTTTTCATAACCTTTTCGACCTGACACTTCTCACCTTTGATCTTTGATCTTTGATCAGTTCTTTCATCGGCTTGGGCACGTATTTCGGAGGACAGCTGTGGGACGACTCTTCGGCACGGATGGCGTACGCGGTGTTGCCAACGCGGACCTGACGGCTGAGCTGGCACTCGGCCTGTCGGTGGCGGCGGCGCACGTGCTCGCCGAGGCGGGCACCTTCGAGGGCCATCGGCCGGTCGCCGTGGTCGGACGCGACCCCCGCGCCTCCGGAGAGTTCCTCGAAGCCGCCGTCGTGGCCGGGCTCGCCAGTGCCGGCGTCGACGTGCTGCGCGTCGGCGTCCTGCCCACCCCCGCCGTGGCCCACCTCACCGGTGTCCTCGGCGCCGACCTCGGCGTGATGCTCTCCGCCAGCCACAACGCCATGCCCGACAACGGCATCAAGTTCTTCGCGCGCGGCGGTCACAAGCTCGCCGACGACCTCGAGGACCGGATCGAGGCCGTGTACGAGGAGCACCGCACCGGCGCCCCCTGGGAGCGTCCGACCGGTTCCGGCGTCGGCCGGGTCCGTGACTACAACGAGGGCTTCGACACGTACGTCGCCCACCTCATCGCCGTCCTCCCCAACCGCCTCGACGGTCTGAAGGTCGTCCTCGACGAGGCCCACGGCGCCGCCGCCCGCGTCTCGCCCGAGGCCTTCGCCCGGGCCGGAGCCGAGGTCGTCACCATCGGTGCCGAGCCCGACGGCCTCAACATCAACGACGGCTGCGGCTCCACCCACCTGGGGCTGCTCAAGGCCGCCGTCGTCGAGCACGGCGCCGACCTGGGCATCGCGCACGACGGCGACGCCGACCGCTGCCTCGCCGTGGACGCCGCGGGCAACGAGGTCGACGGCGACCAGATCCTCGCCGTGCTCGCCCTCGCCATGCGCGAGGCCGGCACGCTGCGCGGGAACGCCGTCGTCGCGACCGTCATGTCGAACCTGGGCTTCAAGCTCGCCATGGAGCGCGAGGGCCTGAACCTCGTCCAGACGGCGGTCGGCGACCGCTACGTCCTCGAGTCCATGAAGGAGCACGGCTACGCGCTCGGTGGCGAGCAGTCCGGGCACGTCATCGTCCTCGACCACGCCACCACCGGCGACGGCACCCTCACCGGCCTCATGCTGGCCGCCCGGCTCGCCGCCACCGGCAAGTCGCTCGCGGACCTCGCCGGCGTGATGGAGCGGCTGCCGCAGATCCTCATCAACGTCCCGGACGTCGACAGGTCCCGGGTGAAGACCTCCGGCGACCTCGCCGCCGCCGTCACCGCCGCCGAGCAGGAGCTTGGCTCCACCGGCCGTGTCCTGCTGCGCCCCTCCGGCACCGAGCCGCTGGTCCGCGTCATGGTCGAGGCCGCGGACATCGAGCAGGCGCGCGCGGTCGCGCAGCGGCTCGCGGACGTCGTGAAGTCCGCGCTGGGCTAGCATTTCTGAGGCACCGTCATGCATGCGTGTGAGGGCCCGTCGTACCGGATTCCGGTGTGGCGGGCCCTCCTCGTGCGAGGGGCTTTCCGGCCCCTTCCCGCTCCTCCTGGGGTCAGCCCCTGCGCAGGCGGCGCTTGAGACGGCCGCGGTGGGAGTGCCACAGCTTCTTCTGCAGGTACAGGGTCGCCGTACCCGCCAGCATGATCCCCAGCAGGTTGAGCAGCAGCTGCCCGATCGACCCGCCCATCTGTGCGAACTCGCCGTAACTGAGCGCCACCGCCGCGTTCGCCGCCGCCGGGACCGTGGTCACCGAGATCGCCACGCCCACCAGGGCGCCCGACTTGGACGAGGTCAGCGAGAGGGTGCCGGCCGCGCCCGCCAGGAGCGCCACCACGAAGGAGAACGGGTCCGGCTGCCAGATGAAGCTGGTCTGCGGACGCGCGCCGTCCAGCATGTCCCTGCTGAACAGGCCCATCCAGGTCATGAGCAGGCTGAACACGGTCGTCACGAGGATCGCCGACGCGAAGCCGATGAGCAGCGCCGTCAGCGAGCGGGCCGCCAGCCTCGGCGCCCGCTGCACGATGGCCGTGCACACCCCGGCGAGCGGACCGAACTCCGGGCCGACCGCCATGGCGCCCACGATCAGGATCGCGTTGTCCAGAACGACACCGCAGGCCGCGATCATCGTCGCGAGGAGCATGAAGGAGAAGTACGTGAAGGAGAGCGTCGACTCCTCGTGGCTCGACTCCGCCAGCTGTTCCCAGATCACGGCGTCCGCGCCCTCGCCCGGGGCCTCCTCCTCGGCCGCGTCCGCCCGCGTGGACATCGACAGGTCGATGTTCTCCACGGCGATCGACCCGTCCTGATCGATCTTCATCTCACGCAGCCGGTGCAGCAGTTCGTCGGCGGACTCGCGCGCCGCGTCACAGGTGACCAGGTCGCCGACCGGGTCCCTGGCGGCGCCGGGCAGCACCACGAGATGGGTGGCGCCGACCGTCGACTCGATCAGTTCGACCGCAGACGTGGTGCGGTCCGGGGGGATGATCATCCGGAGATGGAGCATCCCCCGAGCTTACGGAGGCCGGGGATCGCCGAGGGCGGGGGCTGCCGAGGGTGCGGGCTACCGGAGTCAGAGCTTGCGGAGGCTCAGGCGCTGCACCTTGTGGTCGGGGCCCTTGCGGACGACGAGGGTCGCCCGGCCGCGCGTCGGGGCCACGTTCTCCAGGAGGTTCACCTTGTTGATGGTCCGCCACATCGTGCGGGCGTAGTCCAGTGCCTCCTCCTCGGAGACCTGGGTGTAGCGCTGGAAGTACGAGGACGGGTTCTGGAACGCGGTGTCGCGCAGCTTGCGGAAGCGGTTGAGGTACCAGCGCTCGATGTCCTCGGGCCTGGCGTCCACGTACACCGAGAAGTCGAAGTAGTCGGCGAGGCCGACGCGGGTCCTGCCGTCCTTGCCCGGCAGGGCCGGCTGGAGGACGTTGAGCCCCTCCACGATGAGGATGTCCGGGCGGCGGACCACCAGCCGCTCGTCGGGGACGCGGTCGTAGATGAGGTGCGAGTAGACGGGCGCGGTCACCTCCTCCTTGCCGGCCTTGATGTCGGCGACGAAGCGGGTGAGCGCGCGGCGGTCGTACGACTCGGGGAAGCCCTTGCGGGACATGAGCCCGCGCGCCTTCAGCTCCTCCATCGGGTAGAGGAAGGCGTCCGTGGTCACCAGCTCCACGCGCGGGTGCTCCGGCCAGCGGGCGAGCAGCGCCTGCAGGAGCCGGGAGACCGTCGACTTGCCGACGGCGACGGAACCGGCGACCCCTATGACGAAGGGGGTGCCGCGCTGCTCGGCGTTCTCGCCGAGGAAGGTGTTCAGGGCGCCGCGGAGGCCGCTGGTGGCCTGCACGTACAGGTTGAGGAGCCGGGAGAGGGGCAGGTAGATGTCCCGTACCTCGTCGAGGTCGATGACGTCCCCGAGCCCGCGGAGCCGTTCGACCTCGTCGGCGGTGAGCGGCAGCGGGGTCTTGTCCCGCAGGTCGCTCCACTCGGCCCGGGTGAGGTCGACGTAGGGGGTCGCCTCGGAGGGGCGGCGAGGCCCGGAGCCGTTGCGGGGGCCGCCTCCGGGGGTGGGGCCGGTCCCGTCGGGGCTTCGTGGCGGCGAAGTGATCACCCCGCCATTGTCGGGGGTCGGCGGCCTTCGTGGGTCGTGGGGTGGGTCACGTGACAAAAGCCGTTGTCGTACTCGGCCACTAGGGTGATCATTCTGAAGCCGCGTGCGCTCTGTGAATTCACGCGGGGGGAGCCGCCGAAGGCGGCACGAGAACCACGAAGAGAACAGAGAGCCACCTCAGATGCGTACGTCCATGAGAAGCGCGGCCGTCGCCGCCACCGCCGTCTCCTTCGCCCTGCTCGTCACCGCCTGTGGCGGCGAGAAGAAGGACGACAAGGGCGCGGGCAAGGAGGGCGCGTCGGCATCCGCGTCGGCGACCGCGGCCGAGCCCGCGGCGAAGGCGCTGTCCGCCGCGGAGCTGGACAAGCTGATCGTCGAGACGGCCGACGTCAAGGGCCACAAGGTGGAGAAGGCCAAGGCCGGGGACATCGTGTCCGCGGACAAGGTCACCACCGACAAGGCCGCCTGCGCGCCGATCGCCCACGCCATGTCCTTCATCGCGCCCGGCTCGCCCGCGGCCTCGGCGCAGCGCCGGGTGATCGCGGAGCCGAAGAAGAGCGCGTCGGCCGCGCCGGAGGACGCGCTGCTGGCGGGTCTCGGCGTCCAGATGACGGCGCTGTCGCTCGGCTCGTACGACGGTCAGGGCGCCCAGGAGGCCTTCGCCTCGGTGAAGACGGCCGGTACCGAGTGCGCCGGCGGCTTCTCGGTGGACCAGGCCGCGGAGAAGACGAAGGTCACCAAGGTCGCCCCGGAGAGCGTCACCGCCGGTGACGAGGCGGTCGCGTTCTCGATCACCGTGGACATGGAGGGCCAGCCGCTCACCACCAAGCTCGTCGTCTTCCGCAAGGGCAACGCGCTCGCGTCGTTCTCGACGATCAGCTTCTCGCCCGAGGGCGTCAAGGGGCTGCCGACGGTCGTCATCGGCGCGCAGGAGAAGAAGCTCGCCTGAGTGGTCGATCGCCTGAGTGGTCGATGCCGCCTTGGCGGGGGCCGGGTGGTGGCGGCCGTGTTGCGATCCGGTACCGGTCGGGGGCGAAGTGATCATGCGGGCCGGTGGGTGCCTAACGTGCGGATGGAAACGTCTGTTCGATAAGAGGGTGTCGCGCCCGTGCCCATGAGACCCGTACGCCACCGGCCGCCCGCCCTCGCCGTCACCACCGCGTGCCTCGCCCTGCTCGTCACGGCGTGCGGCGGTGAGCGGGAGGGGGCGGAGCCGGGCGGGGCGGCCGGTGGGGGTGCCACGGCCGGCGCCTCCGCGACCTCCGCCCCGTCGACGGCGAAGGGCCTCCCTCACCCCCAGTGGCACCAAGGACCTGCCGAAGGCACTGCTTGACGCGCAGGCCGCCAAGCTGGGTCGAGCTGGTGCGCCGGGCGCCCGACGCGCGCCGACGCGCGCCTGCCCAACCCGGCTGACTCCGGCCCTCCGCGCCCCTTCCGTCCTACGCTTCCGTCATGTGTGGAATCGTGGGATACGTCGGCGGGCAGTCGGCGCTTGATGTGGTGGTCGCGGGTCTCAAGAGGCTCGAATACCGGGGCTACGACTCGGCCGGTGTCGCGGTGCTCTCCGACGGGGGCCTCGCCGCGGCGAAGAAGGCGGGCAAGCTCGTCAATCTGGAGAAGGAGCTCGTGGAACGGCCGCTGGCCGGTGGTTCCGTGGGCGTCGGGCACACCCGCTGGGCCACCCACGGGGGCCCGACCGACGTCAACGCCCACCCGCATCTCGACAACGCCGGGCGCGTCGCCGTCGTCCACAACGGCATCATCGAGAACTTCGCCGCCCTGCGCGAGGAGCTGGCCGAGCGCGGTCACACCCTGGGCTCCGAGACCGACACCGAGGTCGTCGCGCACCTCCTGGCCGAGGAGTTCTCCTCCGTCGGGGACCTCGCGGAGGCCATGCGGTTCGTGTGCCGGCGGCTCGACGGGGCGTTCACCCTGGTCGCCGTGCACGCCGACCAGCCCGACGTCGTCGTCGGCGCCCGCAGGAACTCGCCGCTCGTCGTCGGCGTGGGCGAGGGCGAGAACTTCCTCGCCTCCGACGTGTCCGCCTTCATCGCCCACACGCGTTCGGCGATCGAACTCGGCCAGGACCAGGTCGTCGAGCTGACCAGGGACGGCGTCACCGTCACCGACTTCGAGGGGGCGCCCGCCGACGTGCGGGCCTACCACGTCGACTGGGACGCCTCGGCCGCCGAGAAGGGCGGCTACGACCACTTCATGCTCAAGGAGATCGCCGAGCAGCCCAGGGCCGTCGCCGACACCCTCCTCGGCCGGATCGACGGCGCCGGGCGGCTCACCCTCGACGAGGTGCGCATCCCGGGCAGCGTGCTCCGCGAGGCCGACAAGGTCGTCATCATCGCCTGCGGCACCGCCTTCCACGCCGGGCTCATCGCCAAGTACGCCATCGAGCACTGGACCCGCATCCCCTGCGAGGTCGAGCTCGCCAGCGAGTTCCGCTACCGGGACCCGATCCTCAACCGGCGCACCCTGGTCATCGCGATCTCGCAGTCCGGCGAGACCATGGACACCCTCATGGCCCTCCGGCACGCACGTGAGCAGGGTGCCAAGGTCCTCGCCGTGTGCAACACGAACGGTTCGACGATCCCCAGGGAGTCGGACGCCGTGCTCTACACGCACGCCGGGCCCGAGGTCGCCGTCGCCTCGACCAAGGCCTTCCTCACACAGCTCGTGGCCTGCTACCTGCTCGCGCTCTACCTCGGGCAGGTGCGCGGCACCAAGTGGGGCGACGAGATCCACGCCGTGGTGCGTGAGCTCGCCAGGATCGGCGACGAGGTCGAACGCGTCCTGGAGACCATGGAGCCCGTCCGTGCCCTCGCCCGTTCCCTCGCCCACAAGGACACCGTGCTCTTCCTCGGGCGCCACGTCGGTTACCCGGTGGCGCTGGAGGGCGCGCTGAAGCTCAAGGAGCTCGCGTACATGCACGCCGAGGGCTTCGCCGCCGGCGAGCTCAAGCACGGGCCGATCGCGCTGGTCGAGGAGGACCTGCCGGTCGTCGTGGTCGTGCCCTCGCCCAAGGGCCGTTCCGTCCTCCACGACAAGATCGTCTCCAACATCCAGGAGATCCGGGCGCGTGGTGCGCGGACCATCGTGATCGCCGAGGAGGGCGACGAGGCCGTCGTCCCGTACGCCGACCACCTCATCCGCATCCCGGCCACGCCTACGCTGCTCCAGCCGCTGGTCTCCACGGTGCCGCTCCAGGTCTTCGCCTGCGAGCTCGCCACCGCGCGGGGCAACGAGGTGGACCAGCCGCGCAACCTGGCCAAATCCGTGACCGTGGAGTGAGTGGGAAATGATCATTGGGGTGGGGATCGACGTGGCGGAGATCGACCGCTTCGCCGCGTCGATCGAACGGACACCGGGACTGCTCCAGCGCCTCTTCGTCGAGCGGGAGCTGCTGCTCCCGAGCGGCGAGCGGCGCGGCGTGGCCTCGCTCGCCGTGCGGTTCGCCGCCAAGGAGGCGCTCGCCAAGGCGCTCGGCGCGCCGGGCGGACTGCACTGGACCGACGCCGAGGTGTACGTCGAGGGCACCGGGCAGCCGCGGCTGCGGGTGCGCGGGACGGTGGCGGCGCGGGCGGCGGAGTTGAACGTGAAGCACTGGCACGTGTCGCTGAGCCATGACGCGGGGGTGGCCTCGGCGGTGGTGATCGCCGAAGGGTGACCGCTCTTCGCCGCTGTACGGACCAGGGGCCCGGCCGTCGTGACTCGGTCGGGCCCCCGGCCGTGCGGCGCGCGGCTGCCAGGGCCGGCGGCGGGATCGCGTGTGCCGCGCGCGTTCAGGGCCCCCCAGGGGGTGTTGCCGTCGCCGTTGCCGTCGCCGTCCTGCGCCGCTCGTCGTCGGCGGCGGGTCGTGATGAGGGCCGCGCCGCCCAGGGCGGCCAGGCTCGCCGCGGTGAGGGCGACGGGGAGGGTGCGACTTCCCGTGGCGGCGAGGCCGCCGGTGGAGGACAGGCCAGTGGCGAACAGGCCGGTGGTGGGTGGCTCGGGGGCTGGGTGGGTGCCGGTCAGCGATGGGGAGGCCGGTGTCGCCTCCGGTGCGGTGTCCGGAGTCCCGCTGGTTTCGCTGGACGGGGCCGTGGCCGTGGAGGCGGGTGTCGGAGGGGGCGTCAACCCGTGTTCTCGGGCAGGCCCTTGAGGGCTGGGGCAGACTGCTGATCATGCGTACCGCTCACCGCGAACAGACCGTCCGGGCCGCAGAGGCCGCCCTCATGGCCCGGCTTCCCGAAGGCGCCCTCATGGCCCGCGCCGCCGCCGGACTCGCCGCCGTCTGCTGCTCGCTCCTCGGCAAAGGCCGGGTGTACGGGGCGAGGGTCGTCCTCCTCGTCGGCAGCGGCGACAACGGCGGCGACGCCCTGTACGCCGGCGCCCGGCTCGCCCGGCGCGGCGCCGGCGTCACCGCCGTCCTGCTCGGCGACCGCGCCCACGAAGGCGGGCTCGCGGCGTTCCGGGCGGCGGGAGGCCGGATCGCCGACGACCCGTTCGCCCCCCTCGCCACCGCCGACCTCGTCCTCGACGGCATCACCGGCATCGGCGGGCGGGGCGGGCTCAGGCCCGGCGCCGTGCCCGTCGCGCGGGCCGCGCGCGGCTCCGACGCCGTCGTCGTCGCCGTCGACCTGCCCAGCGGCGTCGACGCGGACACCGGCGAGGTGAGGGGCGAGGCGCTGCGGGCGGACGTGACGGTGACCTTCGGGACGTACAAGCCCGGGCTGCTCGTCGACCCCGCGCGGGAGTACGCGGGCGCGCTGCGGCTCGTCGACATCGGACTGGGCGACGAACTGCCCGGCGTGCCCGACCTGGAGGCGCTCCAGCACGAGGACGTCGCCCGGCTGCTGCCCGTACCCGGCGCCGAGAGCGACAAGTACCGGCGCGGAGTCCTCGGCGTCGTCGCCGGATCCGCCCGCTACCCCGGCGCGGCCGTCCTCACCGTCACGGGCGCGCTGCGGGGCGGGGCGGGCGCCGTGCGGTACGTCGGGCCCGCCGCCGACGCGGTGATCGCCCGGCATCCCGAGACCCTCGTCCACCCGGGGCCACCCTCCGCGGCCGGGCGGGTCCAGGCCTGGGTCGTCGGACCCGGGCTCGGCGACGAGCCGGGTGTCGAGGAGGTCCTCGCCTCGGAGGTTCCCGTCCTCGTGGACGCGGACGGTCTGCGAGGCCTGGACCCGGCTCTCGTACGGGCCCGCCCGGCCCCGACCCTCCTCACCCCGCACGCCGGGGAGGCGGCGGCGCTGCTCGGCGTGACCCGCGAGGTGGTGGAGTCCGGGCGGCTCGCGGCGGTACGGGAACTGGTGGCGCGGTTCGGGGCGACGGTGCTGCTCAAGGGCTCGACGACGCTGGTGTACGGGCCCGGTGGCGGTCCCGTACGGGTGAACCCCACCGGGACCGGCTGGCTGGCCACTGCCGGCAGCGGCGACGTCCTCTCCGGCCTCGCCGGCTCCCTCCTCGCGGCGGGCCTCCCGGCGGTCGACGCGGCGTCGTGCGCGGCGTACCTCCATGGGCTGGCGGGGCGGCGGGGGTCGGGGACGG
>NZ_JNZP01000010.1 GCF_000725545.1 Streptomyces exfoliatus
GCCCCCGACCGGCCCCCGACCGGCCCCCGCGAATCGAGCGCCTCCCCCGCCCCCCGACCTGCGCCGCGACCGCCCTCCGTGTCCGACGTGTCCCAAAACACGAGGCGTCCCGGCCCACCCGGCCGTAAGCTCTCGTCATGCAGGTGATCCAGTCCACGAAGCTCGCCAACGTCTGTTACGAAATCCGGGGTCCGGTGCTCGAAGAGGCGATGCGGCTTGAGGCCGCGGGTCATCGCATCCTCAAGCTCAACACCGGAAACCCGGCCGCCTTCGGCTTCGAGTGCCCGCCCGCCATCCTCGAGGACGTGCTGCGGAACCTCTCCGAGGCGCACGGCTACGGCGACGCGAAGGGGCTGCTCTCGGCCCGCCGCGCGGTGATGAGCCACTACGAGACCAAGGGCATCCCGCTCTCCGTCGAGGACATCTACCTCGGCAACGGCGTCTCGGAACTGATCCAGATGTCGATGCAGGCGCTGCTCGACGACGGCGACGAAGTCCTCGTCCCGGCCCCGGACTATCCGCTGTGGACCGCTTCGGTCTCGCTGGCGGGCGGTACGGCCGTGCACTACCGCTGCGACGAGCAGGCCGACTGGATGCCGGACCTCGCCGACATCGAGCGGAAGATCACCGACCGCACCAAGGCGATCGTGATCATCAACCCGAACAACCCGACCGGCGCGGTCTACGACGACGAGATGCTCCGCTCCCTGACGGAGATCGCCCGGCGGCACAACCTCGTGGTCTGCTCGGACGAGATCTACGACAAGATCCTCTACGACGGCGCCACGCACACCCCGACCGCCGCCGTCGCCCCCGATCTGCTCTGCCTCACCTTCAACGGGATGAGCAAGAACTACCGGGTGGCGGGCTTCCGCTCGGGCTGGCTCGCGGTCTGCGGCCCGAAGCACCACGCGTCCTCGTACATCGAGGGCCTGACGATCCTCGCCAACATGCGCCTCTGCGCGAACATGCCGGCGCAGCACGCGGTGGCCGCCGCGCTGCAGGGCCGGCAGTCGATCGAGGACCTGGTGCTGCCGGGCGGGCGGCTCCTGGAGCAGCGGGACACGGCGTACGAGCTGCTGACGCAGATCCCGGGCGTGACGTGCGTGAAGCCGAAGGGCGCGCTGTACCTCTTCCCGCGTCTCGACCCGAACGTCTACAAGATCAAGGACGACCGGCAGATGGTCCTGGACCTGCTGCGGGCCGAGAAGATCATGGTGGTGCACGGGACGGGCTTCAACTGGCGCGAGCCGGACCACTTCCGGATCGTCACGCTGCCGGCGGCGGCGGACCTGGCGGACGCGGTGACCAGGATCGGGCGCTTCCTGGACGGCTACAGCCAGCCCTGAGGCCGACTCCCGACCGACCGCACCCGGGCCTCACCCCCGCCCCACTCGGACTTCACTCAACTTTAGACGGGATCTAAGCTAGGATGGCTCCAGAGCACTGAGGAGGCCATCCCATGTACGAACCGATCCGCCCCAAGTCGGTCCACCGGATGGCCGACGACGCCCACGACGCGTACCCGCACCGCTCCCGCGAGGAGGAGCTGGACATCCAGCTCGCCGGACACCTGTCCGCCCTGCTCGCCGTCACCGACGAACTCGGCGACACCGAGGCCGGCGAGCAGATCGCCCGGCAGGTGGCGCGGTTGCGCGGCACACCGCCCGCGCGCCACGCGGGCCTGAGCGGCTCGCCCTCGCGAGACCTGCACCGCAAGGCGCACGCCCTCGCGGGCCGCGCCCTGCTCGTCGCCGCCTCCCGGCCCGACACGGCCGCCGCGATCCTCGCCGCCGGGCGCATGGACGCGCACACCGCGGCACTGGCCGGGGAACCCACCCTGGCCGCGGCCGGCACCCCCTGACGGCCCCGGTCCGCGCGCCACGAACCGCGCGGACCGGGCGCCACCCACACCCCTACGGACCGACCGCGGCGCCCGTCGTCGGTGCGGTCGACCTGAAGTCCGCCTCGTACACGACACACCGCGGTACGCCCGGCCCGTACGCCTCGGCACCCGCGACGACCGTCCGACCGGTCGCCCCGACCGCGAGGTCCTCGACGACGCCGACGCCCCGGTCGACGGCCTCCCCCCGCTCGTCCTGGAACTCGACCGTCACCGTGTAGGTGCCCCGGCGGCCCGCTTCGCTGGTGACCGACAGTTCCGCCACCGGCCGCCCGGACACCCTGTCGACGGCGCAGCGGGCCACCGTCACGTCCTCCGACGGGAACCGCAGGTTCTCGTGGTTCTCCCCCACGGCGTACACGTACGCGGCGATGCCACCGAGCGGCACCAGCACGACGAGCGAGCCCACCACCCACAGCACCACGACCACCCAGCGCGGCATCGCGCCACCCCCCCTCTTCGGCGGGGTTCACGGTACATCCCCCTCCGGTTCGGTACCGGGATCGCTCCTTCACACCCCGTACACCCAACTCCCCCTGGAATGTGGGTTTCCGCGAGCACGCTGCCCGCGTGAGACGCATCCTGGGAATCGTCCTCGCCGTCCTGCTCCTCGGCGGCGTGGCCGCCGTCCTCGTGACGGGCGGCGACAAGGACACGGGCACGGCAACGAAGACCGTGCGAGGAGTCATCGGGTCGGAGAAGGCGGAGTTCTTCGCCGACCCGCAGGTGGTGAAGGCCCTGGCCGCGAAGGGCTTCACCGTGGGCACCGAGACCTCCGGGTCCTGGGACATGGAGGAACTGCCCCTGGAAGGCTACGACTTCGCCTTTCCCTCCTCCAAGGGGCCGGCCGACCAGCTCCGCGCGAAGGCCCAGAAGCAAGGCGCGGACACGGCGACGACCGCGCCCCTGCGGCCCTTCTACTCGCCGCTCGTCGTCGTCGCGCACAGCGCCGCCGCCCGGGTCCTCGCCGGGAACGGCCTGGCGACCCTCGGCCCGCGCGGCACGAGCGGCACCCTGAAGATGGACGCCTACCTCGCGGCGGCCCGCGCCGACCGGACCTGGCAGCAGCTCAAGGGCTCCGCCGGGCACGCCGAGCTGAGCGGCACCCTCTTCATCACCTCCACCGATCCGCTCGCCTCCAACTCCGGCGCCCTCTACCTCGCCGCCGCGAGCTACGTCGCCGACGGCGGGCGCGTCGCGAACGACAAGGCCGCCGTCACCCGCACGGCCCCACTGCTCCGCAAGCTCGTCCAGGTGCAGGGCTCCCAGCAGTCCGGCTCGGACGCCCCCTTCCGGGACTTCGTCAGCGGCGTCGGCAATCCGCTCGTCCTGGTGTACGAGTCGCAGGTCGCCGCGCAGCTCCTGGCCGGCCGCCCGATGGGGGACCTCGTCGTCCTCTACCCGGACACCACGGTCAACAGCGACCACACCCTCGTACCGATCACCCCGAACGGCCGGGCGCTCGGCGAACTCCTCTCCACCGACCCGGAGCTGCGCAAGCTCGTGGTCCGCCACGGCTTCCGGCCGCAGGGCGCGGCGAACGAGTTCACCACCGCGACCGACCGGCACGCCGCCTACCTCAACCAGACGCTGACCGGAGTCCGCCAGGCGCCCGTGCCCACCGGCAAGGTGCTGCGCGAGATGGCCTCGCGGGCCCGCGACCAGGGGGACACCGCATGACCACGCCCCAGGACCCGAGAAGGACGATGGCCCTGACACCGCCGGAGCACGACACCCCGCTCGTCCTCACCCCGCCCGAGCCCGTTCCCGCGGTCCGCGCGGAACAGGCCTCAGGACTGGTGCCGATGGACGAGGCCACCCGTACGGAGATGTCCCGCCGGGCCGTCGAGTACGTGGGCTCGCTGTCCGGCCTCGACCCGCGCTCCCCCGAGTTCGCGGGCCGCGTCGGCGAGATCGCGGCGCTCGGCGCGGGCGAGATGCGCGCCGCCGCCCAGCAGTCGAACCGCATGCTCGACCGCACGGTCCGCTCGCTCGGCTCCGGCGGCTCGGGAGGATCCGGCGGCTCCGGCGGCGACGCCCAGTCCCGCGTCGGCTCCTCCCTCGTCGAACTCCGGCGCACCGTCGAGGACCTGGACCCCCGAGACGCCCCCGGCAAGGGCCTCAAGGGGCTGCTCTCGAAGCTCCCCGGCGGCAACAGGCTGCGCGACCACGTCGCCAAGTACGCCTCCTCGCAGGCCACCCTGAACCGGATCGTCGGCTCGCTCCGCAGCGGCCAGGACGAACTGCGACGCGACAACGCCGCGTTGCTGACGGAACGGGCCCGGCTGTGGGAGACCATGGGCAAGCTCCAGGAGTACGCGGTGCTCACCGACGCCCTCGACGCGGCCGTGGAGGAGCGCGTCGCCCTCGCGTCCGACCCGGTCCAGGCGGACGCGCTCCGCGCCGACCTCCTCTTCCCCGTCCGGCAGAAGCACCAGGACCTGCTGACCCAGCTCGCCGTCTGCGCCCAGGGATACCTGGCGATGGACGTCGTCCGGCGGAACAACGACGAGCTGATCAAGGGAGTGGACCGGGCGGCGACGACGACCCTGTCGGCGCTGCGGATCGCGGTGATGCTCGCCTCCGCGCTCGAGAACCAGCGGAAGGTCACCGAGCAGGTGAACGTGCTGCGCTCGACGACCGAGGACCTGATCCGCGGCAACGCCGAGATGCTGTCCACGCAGGCCGGCGAGATCCAGCGGATCGCGGCGGACCCGGCCGTGGGCGCCGAGACGCTCCGTACCGCGTTCCAGCAGATCTACCGGACGCTCGACGCCATCGACACCTACAAGGCACGGGCGACGGAGTCGATGGCGGCGACCGTCGAGTCCCTGACGGCCGAACTGCAGCAGGCGAGCGCGCACTTGGACCGCAGTCGCCGCACGAGCGCCCTGGAGGGTGGCACCCCCGCATGAGGACCTCCAAGGCCCCCCGCACCCGCCTCCTGAGGCGTACGTTCGCCGCACTCGGCCTCGCCCTGCTCGTGACGGCCACCGGAAGCTCCTGCGACACCGACCGCACAGGGCCCGACGGCGAGGGCGCGAAGATCGTCCCCGGCGTCCTGCGCGTCCTCGCCTCCTCCGAGCTCACCGACATGGAGCCCGTCCTCGACACGGCCACGCGGACGACCGGCATCCAGGTCCGCCCCACCTACGTCGGCACCCTCGACGCCGTCGAGCAGATCGCCTCGGGCAGGGCCGACAAGGAGTACGACGCGGTCTGGCTCTCCTCCAACGACTACCTCCGGCTCGACCCGGACACCGCGCGCCGGATCACCGCCGAGACGCCGATCATGACCTCGCCGGTCGCGCTCGGGGTGCGGCCCGCCACCGTCGCCCGGCTCGGCTGGGACCCGGCGAAGGTCACCTGGTCGCAGCTGCACCGGGCCGTCGCCGACGGCAGACTCAGCTACGGCATGACGGACCCGAAGCGCTCCAACTCGGGCTTCTCCGCCCTCGTCTCGGTGGCCTCGGGGCTCTCCGGCGCGCAGTCCGCGCTGACCGGGTCGGACGTCCGCCGGGCCACCCCGAAGCTCAAGGAGTTCTTCACCGGGCAGAAGCTGACCTCGGGCTCCTCCGGCTGGCTGGCCGCCGCGTACGGCCGTCGCGACGACGTCGACGCGCTCGTCAACTACGAGTCGGTGCTGCTGTCCTCGTTCCCGTCCGGCGAACTGACCGTGATCCGCCCGACCGACGGCGTGGTCACCGCCGACTACCCGCTCAGCGTGCTCACCTCCGCCCGCCCCGAGGCGAAGGACGCGGCGCGCCGGCTCACCGAGTACCTCCGCTCCCCCGAGGTCCAGGAGCGGATCACCGGGGCGACGCTCCGCCGCCCGGTGGTCCCGGGCGTCCGCCCGGCGTCCGCGCTCGCCCGTGACCTGCGGCGCGAGCTGCCGTTCCCGGGCAGCCGGGCCGTGGCGGACGGGCTGCTCGACGCGTACGACAACACCCTGCGCAGGCCCTCCCGCACGGTCTACGTGCTCGACACCTCGGGTTCCATGAGCGGCGAGCGGCTCGAACGGCTCAAGACCGCCCTCGCCGAGCTGACCGGTGACTTCCGGGACCGGGAGGAGGTCACCCTGATGCCCTTCGGATCGGCGGTGAAGAAGGCCGAGGTCCGTACCCACACGGTCGACCCGGCCTCACCACAGAAGACGCTCGACGCGATCAGGTCCGACGCGGGGAAACTCTCGGCCTCGGGCGGCACCGCGATCTACTCCAGCGTCCAGGAGGCGTACCGCTTCCTCGGCAGGGCGCCCGGTGACACGTTCACCTCGATCGTCCTCATGACGGACGGGGAGAACACCGACGGCGACCCGGCCACCGCCTTCGACGCCTTCTACCGCTCGCTGCCCGCCGAGCAGAAGCGCACCCCGGTCTTCCCGATCCTCTTCGGGGACTCCGACCGTGGCGAGCTCGACCACATCGCGGGCCTGACCGGCGGGCAGCTCTTCGACGCCACCAAGGGGTCCCTCGACGGCGCCTTCGAGGAGATCCGTGGCTACCAGTAACCCGCTGCTGCGGTACGCCGAGTCCCGCAAGAACCTCGTCGGGAGCGCCTGCGGCCTGGCCGGTGTGGGCATCACCCTCACCGGCGCGGCGGGCGCCCTCTGGCCCCTGGTGGTCGCGGGCCTGTACGGGGCGGGGGCGCTGCTCGCCCCGCCGGAGCGCCCGGACACTCCGCACTTCCCGAGCGCCGACGAGCAACTGGGCGCCCTGCGGGTCGACTTCGCCAAGCTCCGCGCGTACCTGGCCGAGGTGGAGCTGCCCCCCGCCCCGCGCGAGCGCCTCACGGCACTCGGCACCCTGGTGGAGGCCCTCCTCGAACCGGGCTGGGTGAGCGACCCGGAGCACCTCCACGTGCTGGCCCGCGCGGTCCGCCTGGACATCCCTGAGGCCGTCGACACGTTCGTACGGACACGGTGGTGGTCACGGTTCACCGCGGGCGCCGAGGCGCCGGAGAGCCACCTCGAACGGCAGCTGGCCGCGCTCCACGAGGAGGCGACGTCGATCGCCGCCGCCCTCCAGGAGGCGGAGGCGATCCGTCAGCACATCCACACGGAGTACGTGGAGGGCCGCGGCGACTGATCGACTACGTTCCGTACATGACGTTCTCCGATCGCCCCGCCTCCCGCCGCACCGTCCTGACCGGCCTGGCCGCCGCCACCGTCGCCGCCCCGTTCTTCGGCCAACTCGCGGCCTCGGCACCGGCCTACGCCGGCACCGAGAACGACCTCTACGACAACAACACCGACCTCTACACCAGCACGGAGAACCCGGTCACGGAGGGCACGGACTACGGCCGCCGGTACAGGCGCCACGAGCAGCTCGACAGATACCTGAGCAAGCCGTCCGCACCGCCGAAGACGGCGATCATGGCCATCCACGGCGGCCAGATCGAGCGCGGCACCTCCGAACTCTGCCTGGCGATAGCGGGTTACGACCCGGCGGACGTGGAGAAGCCGCTCGTCACCCAGGGCTTCCACGACTACTGGATGTTCGAGGGCATGCGCTCGGTCGACAACAGGGAGCTGCACGTCAGTTCGGTGAACTGCGACGACCACGTGGCCCGGGGCATCGCCGCGAGCCACCTCAACGTGCTGAGCCTGCACGGCTGCCAGTACAGCCAGCTGGCCATGCCGGAGAAGATGATCTGGCCCTCGGTCTCCGACCCCAAGCTCGTCGTCGTCGGCGGTCTGAACACGGTCTTCCGCGCGGCCCTCGTGACGGAGCTGAACCAGGCCGGCTTCCCGGCGGTCGACGCCTTCGCCCCCGAGTACGCGGAGAACCTCAGGAACTACGCCGGAGGCATCACGACCAACATCTGCAACCGGACGGCGACCGGCACCGGCGCCCAGCTGGAGATCACCGAGGACATGCGCAGGTCCCTCTTCGGCCCCCAGGTGACGGACTTCGACTGGAAGAGCGGCCGGCTCGAGACCTGGGACAACGCGCGCTTCCGCGGCTTCACGGACGCCTGCCGCCGCGCCATAGCCACCGTCGAGGCCGGCCAGGTCATCCTCTGACCCCGGACGCGGACATGCGCCGGCCCCCGGAGCCTGAGGGGGCGCCGGGGGCCGGTTGCGTCGTGGTGGGCCGTCGTGACCCCACTGGTCAGGGCGGTGTTTCGGGGCAACCCACCACGAGTCTTCGAGGGGACTAGCCCAGGCGCTCCACGAGCGCGCGGTACTCGTCCCACAGCTCCTTCGGCGTGTGGTCGCCGAAGGTGTTGAGGTGGTCGGGGACGAGGGCGGCCTCTTCGCGCCACACGTCACGGTCGACCTTGAGGAGGAACTCCAGGTCCTCGGCCGGCAGGTCCAGGCCGTCGGTGTCGAGGGACTCCGGGGTCGGCAGGATGCCGATCGGGGTCTCGACGCCCTCGGCCTTGCCCTCCAGGCGCTCGACGATCCACTTCAGGACGCGGCTGTTCTCGCCGAAACCGGGCCAGACGAACTTGCCGGCCTCGTTCTTGCGGAACCAGTTCACGTAGTAGATCTTCGGCAGCTTGGCGGCGTCGGCGGTCGCGCCCACCTTGACCCAGTGGGCCATGTAGTCGCCCATGTTGTAGCCGCAGAACGGCAGCATGGCGAAGGGGTCGCGGCGCAGCTCGCCGACCTTGCCCTCGGCGGCGGCGGTCTTCTCGGAGGCGACGTTCGCGCCGAGGAAGACGCCGTGGTTCCAGTCGAAGGACTCGGTGACCAGCGGGACGGCGGAGGCGCGGCGGCCGCCGAAGAGGATCGCCGAGATCGGCACGCCCTTCGGGTCCTCCCACTCCGGCGCGATGATCGGGCACTGCCCGGCCGGCACGGTGAAGCGGGCGTTGGGGTGGGCGGCGGGCGTCTCGGACGCGGGCGTCCAGTCGTTGCCCTTCCAGTCCGTGAGGTGCGCGGGGGCCGTCTCGGTCATCCCCTCCCACCACACGTCGCCGTCGTCCGTGAGGGCGACGTTGGTGAAGACGGAGTTGCCCCACATGGTCTTCATGGCGTTGGCGTTGGTGTGCTCGCCGGTGCCGGGCGCGACGCCGAAGAAGCCGGCCTCGGGGTTGATCGCGTACAGACGCCCGTCCTCGCCGAAGCGCATCCAGGCGATGTCGTCGCCGATGGTCTCGACGGTCCAGCCGGGGATCGTGGGCTCCAGCATGGCCAGGTTGGTCTTGCCGCAGGCCGAAGGGAACGCGGCGGCGACGTACTTCGAGTCGCCGTCCGGCGGGGTCAGCTTGAGGATGAGCATGTGCTCGGCGAGCCAGCCCTCGTCGCGGGCCATGACGGAGGCGATGCGGAGCGCGTAGCACTTCTTGCCGAGCAGGGCGTTGCCGCCGTAGCCCGAGCCGTACGACCAGATCTCGCGGCTCTCGGGGAAGTGCGAGATGTACTTGGTGGAGTTGCAGGGCCACGGCACGTCCTCCTGGCCCTCCTCCAGGGGGGCGCCGAGGGTGTGGACGGCCTTGACGAAGAAGCCGTCGGTGCCGAGCTCGTCGAGGACGGCCTGTCCCATGCGGGTCATGGTGCGCATGGAGACGGCGACGTAGGCGGAGTCGGTGATCTCGACGCCGATGGCGGAGAGCGGGGAGCCGACGGGGCCCATGCAGAAGGGCACGACGTACATGGTGCGGCCACGCATCGAGCCACGGAAGATGCCCTCGGAGCCCGCGAAGAGCTCCTTCATCTCGGCCGGGGCCTTCCAGTGGTTGGTCGGGCCCGCGTCCTCCTCCTTCTCGGAGCAGATGAAGGTCCGGTCCTCGACGCGCGCGACGTCGGTCGGGTCGGAGGCGGCGTAGTACGAGTTCGGGCGCAGCGCCGGGTCGAGCTTCGTGAAGGTACCCCTGGCGACGAGCTCCTCGCAGAGGCGCTCGTACTCGGCCTCGGAGCCGTCGCACCAGACGATGTCGTCCGGCTGGGTGATCTCGGCGATCTCGCTCACCCAGGAGACGAGCTCCTGGTGCTGGGTCGGAAGGGTCTGGGGAGCCGCGTTCTCGCGCGCCACGATTGCTCCTTGTAGAGGGGTTTTTTGGTGTGTGCCCCGTGGGGGCCGCGACCCGGATGCTTCGTAGCTGCTCATCCGGTGCCGACCGCACTCATTTGATCATCCGACGGATCCGCCCATATGTCCAGAGGGCCGCCCACGTGAGCATCGCCACTCATATCCGGGACCTACGGGCGCGTAGGTACGATTCGTTCTCATGACAGCTGCCACGCCGGAAGCCACCCCGATCGAGCTCCCGACGAAGCCCAGGCTCAGAGGATGGCTGCACGCGGGCATGTTCCCCGCCGTGATCGTCGCCGGCCTCGTCCTGGTCGCCTTTGCCGGCACTCCCCGGGCCCGCATCGCCTGCGGGATCTTCGCCCTCACCGCCTGCCTGCTCTTCGGCACCAGCGCGCTGTACCACCGCGGCACCTGGGGTCCGCGCGGCGAGGCGATCCTCCGGCGCCTCGACCACGCCAACATCTTCCTGATCATCGCGGGCACCTACACCCCGCTCACCCTGCTGCTGCTCCCCGACTCCACGGCCAAGCCGCTCATGTGGGCGATCTGGGCGGCGGCCCTCGCCGGGATCGCCTTCCGGGTCTTCTGGGTCGGCGCCCCGCGCTGGCTGTACACGCCCTGCTACATCGCGATGGGCTGGGCCGCCGTCTTCTTCCTGCCCGACTTCATGCGCACGGGCGGCATCGCCGTCCTCGTCCTGGTGATCGTCGGCGGACTGCTCTACAGCGCGGGCGGGGTCATCTACGGCATCAAGCGCCCGAACCCGTCCCCGCGTTACTTCGGCTTCCACGAGGTCTTCCACTCGCTGACCCTGGCCGCCTTCATCGCCCACTACGTGGGCATCTCCCTGGTGGCCTACCAGCACGCCTGACGGACCCGGCCGGCCCGGCCTCTCACGGACGGGCCGGCGCCCCCAGCGCGTCCCTGACCACCCGCGCCGACTCCGGGTTGTCCGCGCACCCCCACACGCCGTGCGGACAGTAGTCGGTGACCGTCTGGTACACCGGCCGGTGCGTCGCGAACCAGTCGAGCATCCCCCGTACGTACGCCGGATTGTCCCCGTTCCGGAAGAGCCCCCACTCCGGGTACGAGACCGGCTTGCCGTGCGCCGCCGCGAACCGGACGTGGTGCTCGAGGCCGTACTCCTCCGCCACCTGGTCCTCGAAGGCGAGCCCGGCGGGCTGGTCGTACGCGTCCAGCCCGATGATGTCGACGACGTCGTCCCCCGGGTAGCAGCGCGGCCACTCCACGGCGTCCCGCCCCCGGCTCGGCGTGAAGTCGAATCGGAACCGCTCCCCCGGCACCGCCCGCAGCACCCCGACCACCCTGCGCCAGTACGACTTCCAGGCCGCCGGGTCCGGCCCGCAGCGATGGCTGTACGTGGTGCCGTTCATCTCCCAGCCGAGCACCAGGACCGCGTCCTCGAGGCCGTGCTCCACCAGCCGCTCCCCCAGCACCCGGAAGTGCCGGTCGAACGAACCCGCGGCACCTTCGCGCAGCCCCTCCCGCACCTCGGCGTCCGGCAGCCCCGCCTCGCTGCGGTCGAGCAGCGGCACGTTGAGCACGAAGAGACGTCCGGGCCTGGCCTTCTTCCAGCGCGCCCAGGGCCCGAACAGCGCCGGATGGCCCTCGATGTTGGACCAGCGGTCGCCCGGCAGATAGGTGTGTCCGACGGTCAGGGTCTCGCCGCCGAGCCAGGCCTGCGCCTGCGCGATCCTGCGCACCCCCGCCTCGTCGGAGCCCGTGAAGAACCCCGAGGGCACCCCGGGCAGCGGCCGCCGCTCCGGTTCGGGCGCGGCCCGGGTGCCGGTGTGCCGCTCGCCCGGCGCGATCCGTTCGGACACGGTCAGGAGCACGAGAACGGCCGCGAGCAGCACGGCGAGTGCGGCCCACGGCCTGAGCGGGGGACGGCTCACGTCAGCTCGTCCAGAATTCCCACCATCGGGTCAGGATCAGCATCCCGATGATCCCGACGTGCAGGACGGGCAGGGCGAACGCGAACTCGCCGAAGAAGGTCCGCAACCCGGCCGGGGCGGGAATCGTCCCGTGCCGGACGTTGTGCGCGGTGACGTACCAGAACATGACGATGGTGGCGACCCAGGCCAGGCAGCACCACAGGCACAGCGCGTTGATCTCGTACAGCGACTGGTACATCAGCCAGGTGCAGAAGCCGACACCGAAGAGCATTCCGGCGTTGAGGCCGAGCCACAGCCAGCCCCGGTAGCGGGCCCCGGCGAGGAGCCCGGCGCCGAGGGCGACGACGACGGCGTACGTGACGAGCCCGAGCATCGGGTTGGGGAAGCCGAAGACGGCGGCCTGCTCGCTCTTCATGATGTTGCCGCAGGAGACGACCGGGTTCAGGCTGCACCCGGGCTGGAAGCCGGGGTCCTCCAGGAGCTTGAACTTGTCGATCGTGATTACCCAGCCGGCGAGCACGCCGGCCGCCCCGGTGATCACCAGCATCCAGGCGAAGGCACGGCCCGCGCCGATCGTCCCCACGGCCTCCCGCGCGGACTCCTCCTCCTGCCGCCGGCCCGGCACCCCGCTCCGTACGTTCACCGTCGCCATGACGCGGCCCTTTCCCGCTCAGCCCTGGAGGCGCCGGACCGGCATCTGGACGTGGGCGCTGTCCGCGAGCATCTCCTCGTCGGAGACGAAGGCACGCAGCCGCGCCTCGTCGACGGGCTGTCCGGGGACGCCCTCGGGCCAGGGGCGCACGGAGCAGATCAGGTAGACCTTGCCGCTCTCGCGGGCGGCCGCCTGCCACTCCTCGGGTACCGGGCACTGCACCTTCAGGAAGGGCAGGTTGAGCACGGCGGAGCCGCCCTCGACGAGCAGCGAGGCGTTGATCCCGGCGTCCTTGTCCAGATCGAAGAGCCGGTCGCCGACGGAGAGGCCCATGGCCTCCAGGGCCGTCCGCATGGCCTGCTGACCGGCCTCCGGTCCGTCCCGGCCGTCGCCGAGCGAGTACGCCATGAGGAACGGCGTCCCGGCCGACTCGGCGGAGGGCTCGCTGGACCACGGAATCACCGTGAGAGTTCCCAGCGGAGAGGCGCTGCGCGCCGAGGAAACGACGTTGGAAGTGGTCATGAATCCGGATGCTAATGCTCCAACCGTCCTTTCCCCGCGCCGCTTTCACCCGAACGGCCGACATTCACGTCGCCGGCATTTCCGCCGCAACGAACGCGGGTTTTCATCGTTGTGCCCCTGAGGGCTCCCCCTGCTCATGGCGAGGGAACCCCCAGCCGACCCCGAGGAGATCACTCATGATCGTCCCGCGCCGCGTCGCACTGCGGTCCCTCTTCGCCCTGGCCGTCACCGCTTTCACCGGCGGCGCGCTCGGCCGCATCGCGAGCCGCCCGCCGTCCGGGGAGCACCCGGCGGGGCCGCGCGATCCGCACGCGTTCGACGAGATGTACGGGGGCCGCCACATCCTGGGCTTCTCCGGGCCCGAGGGCGAGCCGGTGGCCCTCGTCGACGGCCGGCCGCTGCATCTGATGCGCTGCGCCGACGGCGGTTACGTCACCCCGATCGACCACTACGAGTCCTGCCCGACGCCGCGGGCGGCCGTCCGCGCGGCGGTGGACGAGCTGGGCACGGCCCCGCTCTCCCCGCTCGCCGCCGCCCATGGCGTCCACACCGACCCGACGGGAGGGAGCCCGCGTGGTGTACACGCGTAAGAACCAGCGCGATCTGACCGTCGCCGAGCGCCGGAAGTTCGTCGCAGCGGTCCTCGAACTCAAGCGCACGGGGACGTACGACCGCTTCGTACGCACCCATATCGACCACTACACGGCCGACGGAGAGGGCCGTCTCCGGGTCGCCCACATGACGCCGAGCTTCCTGCCCTGGCACCGCAAGTTCCTGCTGGAGTTCGAGACGGCCCTGCGCCGGATCGACCCGACGGTCTCCGTCCCGTACTGGGACTGGACCCGCGACAACACTCCGACGTCCTCGATCTGGGGCGAGGACTTCATGGGCGGCAACGGGCGCCGCGCCGACCTCCAGGTGATGACCGGCCCGTTCGCGCACTCCGGCGGGCACTGGACGATCACCCAGTCGATGACCGAAGGCCGCTTCCTGACCAGGGACTTCGGCCGCCCGCGCGATCCTGTCGCCCTCCCGACGCGGGCGCAGCTCGACGAGGTGATGCGGGAGCGGGTGTACGACGTGGCGCCCTGGAACTCGACGAGCGCCTCCGGCTTCCGGAACCGTCTGGAGGGCTGGGCCCCGGGCCGGGGCAACGAACGGTTCCGCATCCACAACCGGGTGCACCGCTGGGTCGGTGGTCTGATGCTGGGCGGCGGTTCCGTGAACGACCCGGTGTTCTGGCTGCACCACTCCTTCGTCGACCTGGTCTGGTCGCGGTGGCAGCAGCGCAACCCCGGCGCCGCCTATCTGCCGGCGGAGCCGCCGCCGCTCGGGGACGCGCAGTACCGCAAGGTCGTCGCCCGGCACGAGCCGATGGCGCCCTGGGGAGTGTCCCCGGCGTCCATGTTCGACCACAGCCGGATCTACCGGTACGTCTGAGGCCCCCCGCACACACGTGTCCCCCCGACCCTCACGGGTCGGGGGGACACGGTCGGAGCGGGGGGGATCAGCCGCCGTAGCCGCCGTCACCGTTGTCGTGGCCGTTGCCGTCGGCGTTGACGCAGGTGTTGCCGAAGGCCGGGTTCAGCAGGCCGATGACGCTGACGGTGTTGCCGCAGAGGTTGACCGGGACGTGGACCGGGACCTGGACGACGTTGCCCGAGACGACACCGGGCGAGTGGGCGGCGACAGCCTCGGCGCCCGAGTCGGCGACGGCCAGGCCGGCTCCGCTGAGGGCAACGGCACCCGTGCCGGCGAGAACAGCGGCAGCCTTCGCGATGCGAGACATCAAGAACTCCTTGGACGTGGAAAGCGACCGCAGGAATCACGGTCGTCGTTCCCCTTCAACGCCGGGCACGGGGGCGGGTCACGGCCGTTGAGCCGAAAGGGAAGAAGGAAAATCCAAAAAGTGGCCCGCGGACCGGAATGCGTCCGCCGCCGGATACGACGGGACGACCTCGGTCCGCGGGCTGCGGCCATGCGACAAGCCTCTTGTTGCAACGACCGAATCGCCTTGGGGTGGCGGGGAAGAATCGTGTCTTCACCCGCCCGGGGGGCGAGGTGGGGTCAGTCCGCGGCCGGGGCCAGCCCCAGCTGGGGGTCGAGGGCGCCGCTGAGCACCGGGGTGAGGACGCCGACCTGAGGCTTGGCGAGGTCCGGAAGGCCGCGGAGCCCGTTGCCGCGCGGGGCCTCCACGGGGTTGCCGACGACGGCGCCGGGGGTGGCCGCCCTCATCTCCGAGTGCGGGCTGCTGAGCAGGGCACGGCCGGGCTCGCTGCCCTTGAGGAGCTCGGGCAGCGGCGCGTCGACGACGGTCTCCGGCAGGGTGCTGGTGAGCGGCACGCTGGGCAGCGTGAGGTCCGGCAGCGCGCCGAGGCCCTTCTGGAAGCCGGTGGGTGCGCCGGGCATGGGGACGGGCACGCCGGTGGCCACGGTCGGCGCGTCCATCGGAAGGACCGGCTCGAGGCCCTGGAGGGGGATGATCACCGGGGCCTCGACGGCGGCGGCGGGGGAGGCCAGGGCGGCGGAGGCGAATGCGGTCATGAGGAGCCCCATGCCCGCGTGAGAACGCAGAGTCATGTGCGGTGAACGAGCCCCTTGGCCGAAACGTGGCGGAACTAACCCGTGTGCAGCAACGTACCGGGCCCCCACCGGTGAAGGCGGGGGCCCGGGTTGACGCGTCGGGCGTCGGGCGTCGGAATCAGTGACGCCTGGCGATCCGTCCGCCGCGGAGGTAGAAGACGCCGCCACCGATGATCAGCGCGGCGCTGATCGCGGCCGCGCCCATGAGGGCGGGGTCGCTGCCGGTGTCGGGGAGTTCGGGCTGACCGGGTGTGGTCGGCGGGGTGGTCGGCTCCTCGCAACCGGGCTCCGGCTCCTCGCCGGGCTCGGGCTCCTCGCACTCACCGGGCTCGCCCGGGTTCGTCGGAGGAACGGTCGTCGTCGGCGGAGTGGTCGGCGTCGGCGGAGTGGTCGGCGGGGTCGTGGGCTCCTCGCAGCCGGGCTCCGGCTCCTCACCCGGCTCGGGCTCCTCGCACTCACCCGGCTCGCCCGGATGCGTCGGCGGAGTCGTCGGCGGAGTGGTCGGCGGGGTCGTAGGCTCCTCGCAACCGGGCTCCGGCTCCTCACCCGGCTCGGGCTCCTCGCACTCACCCGGCTCGCCCGGGTTCGTCGGAGGAACGGTCGTCGTCGGCGGAGTGGTCGGCGTCGGCGGAGTGGTCGGCGGGGTCGTGGGCTCCTCGCAACCGGGCTCCGGCTCCTCACCCGGCTCGGGCTCCTCGCACTCACCCGGCTCGCCCGGATGCGTCGGCGGACTCGTCGGCGGGTGCGTGGGCGGATACGTCGGGGGGTGCGTCGGCGGGTACGTGGGGGGCGTCGTGGGTTCGCCCGGATGGGTCGGTTCCCCCGGATGCGTGGGCTCCCCCGGATGCGTGGGCTCGCCCGGATGCGTGGGCTCGCCCGGATGCGTGGGCTCGCCCGGATGCGTGGGCTCGCCCGGATGGGTCGGCTCGCCCGGATGCGTGGGCTCGCCCGGATGGGTCGGCTCCCCCGGATGGGTCGGCTCGCCGGGGTGCGTGGGCTCCCCCGGTCCGTCGCCGTAGCCGCCGGGCCCCTCCGCCTGGGCGCAGAGGTCGCCGACTGCCGCGGCGACGAAACCGCCGAGGTCCATGGTCTTGCCGCAGACGTCCGCCGGCAGAGGGGACACGTGGCCCGGGGTTCCGGTGCCCGGCCCGTCGCCCGTGGCGGGGTGGGAGTTCGCGGCCAGGGCAAATCCGCCGCTCAGCGACAGGATGCCGGTTACGGCCGCCGCGGTGAGAACTTTCCTGCTGATGATGGACCGCATACCGCTCTTCCTCTGGAGAAGGGGAGAGACCGGCGAGGATCCCCCCTCGCTCCGACCGGCCTGATCCACGCAGACGTTCGCGTGGGACTGGCCAGAAGGTATGGGTCGGTGGCCCCCGCACCGCGGGGGCCACACGGCAGCTGATCAGAAAATCATTCGATCAGCCGACCGTGGGGTACGGCTGCGCGTGCGCGCCGTAAATGCCCTGCTGGGTCAGTACTGCTGAGAGGGCGTCAGCCACCGAGCGGCAGGCCGCCGGGAACCGGGAGGCCGCCGAGCAGCGGGGCGCCCTTGGTGGCGTCGTTCAGCTGGGTGGCGGTGTCCGTGACGGTCTTGACCGGCGAGCCTTCCGTGGTGCTGCTCAGCACGTCCGACTTCAGCCCATTGGCGGCGATCGCTTCGAGGCCACCGTTCAGGCTGGTGGGGGTCATCGCCTCCGTGGCCATGGCGGGCGCGGCGGCACCGAGCGCCATCAGCGATCCGGCGACGACCGCGGCGACCTTGGTGGGCTTCATGGGGTGAATCCTTCCTCTGTGCTTTCAAGTCACGTACGACACAAGCCTCTTGACCGAAACCTGTGCTTTGTACTGCTTCTGTAACGAGAGGTGCGCTCCCCGGAAACTCCGAGAGGAAGGATTTCTCGACACTGCACCCGATCGATGTGGACCGGTGTGATGGGACGACCGCACACGCCCGATCCGGCCCGGCGGATGCCGGGCCGGATCGGGCGCGCGGATGACGACCGGTCGGCTACCGGACCGGCAGCGGCGGCTTGACCGGCAGTTCGGGCACGTCGACCGGGGGCTTCACCGGCGGGTCGACGGGCAGCTCCGGCGGGTCCACCGGCAGCTCGGGCGCGGTGACCGGGAGCGACGGCAGCGAAGGCAGGCCGGCCAGGTCGGGAGCGGGCAGGCCGCTGCCGAGGACCGTGGCGACGGCCAGGTTGACCAGCGAGGTCAGGGTCGCCGTGACCTGCGGTACGACCCCGCCCGCGTTGCCGGACGTGACGGCGGCGAGGAGGGCGGCGACCGCCTTCTCGACGGTGGCGAGGGCGTCGTCGACGACGTCGGCCGGGGCGGCGGCCTTGCCTGCCCACGCGGCCTTCGCTCCGGCCGCGACGGGCAGACCGACCGGTGGCTTCACGGGCAGGGCGGGGGCTTCCACAGGCGGCTTCGCCGGAAGGTCGACCGGGGTCTCGACGGCCGGCGGGGTGACGGGAAGCTCCGCGGGCGGGGTCACCGGGAGGTCCGTGGAGGGCGGCGTGACGGGCGCGTCCGGCAGCGGGGCCGGGGCGGCGGCCTTGGCCTCGTCGACGGCGGCCGCGATCTTGGCCTTGAGGGCCTCGGCGTCGGTCGCGGGGAGCTGACCCTCGTCGGCCTTGAGCGCGGCCGTGACGAGTTCGGTCACCGGGGAGGTCACCGAGCCGAGGTCGCCGAGCGCCTCCGCCTGGGACAGGAGGGCGGCGGCTTCGGGAAGGGGTGCGCGCGCGGCCCGGTCGGCCGCGGTGGACGGATGGTGTTCGCCGGCGATGGCGGGTCCCGCCGTGCCGAGGGTGATGACGGCGGATATCGCCAGGGCGGTGAGACGGCGTGTAGCCAGGGGACGCATATGTGTTCCTTTTCCTTATGCGTCGGACAAGTTCCCTCTCACCGTGCCTGCGGGTATAGCGCTCCGCAACCGTAGAACTACGGAGCGCCACACCTCCGTTCGGGTGAATCCACCCTGCGCGCCTGCCCCTCCGAGGGGCGTACGCCGTTGCACCGAACGGCGCACGACGGTGCGGCCGAACGAGGAACGGACCAACAGCCGACAGCGGAGAAGCCGGTGCGCCCACCCCGGAAGGGATGGGCGCACCGGCTTCGGAAGGACCGATCAGGCGTGCCGGATCAGGCGTTGACGCAGGCGTTGCCGAAGGCCGGGTTCAGCGCGCCGATGACGCTGACCGTGTTGCCGCAGAGGTTGACCGGGATGTGCACCGGGACCTGGACGACGTTGCCGGAGCCGACACCGGGGGACTTCACGGCCGCGGCCTCGGCGCCGGCGTCGGCGACAGCGGCACCGGCGGCACCGGCGACGGCGGCGGCGGCACCCACGGTGAGGACAACGGCCTTGGCGATACGGGACATGGGGAGGTGCTCCTCGATCGAAATTCAACGCGGACTGCGCGGACTGTTCGGCCCGGCTCTCTCAACAACGCTCCGGTTTTTCATCGGTTGCTCTCCCGAACGGGTGACGTTCAACCGATCTTTGGGCCATAGGGGGGCCATTGGAGGGAGTGGGCGTGGAATGGCGCAACACGCTCAACGAGGAACCTGCCCCGCGGATACGGGAGTTAGCGTTTCCGGGCATCTAATGCGTACTATCGCCCCGCGTCGGGGTTATAACGTTCCCGAACGTTGCTTCCGGGCCCGCCGCGCGTTCACCCATTTCGTGCGGACGACACCTTCCCCTCTCCCGGCCTTCACGGGTCTTCCCTTCCTTCTCTCATCAAAGCGGAGAACCTGTATGCGGAATTCAGCGGTTCTTGCTGTGCGACGCAGCGTGTTGTGCGCCCTGTCGTGTGCGGCCCTGTCCGCCGCGCTGCCGGTCGCCTCCGCCGCCGCACCCCAGCCAAGGGAGGCGAGCCGCGTACCCTTCGCCGCGCGCTACCAGGCCGTGCAGCACGGTGGGATCGTGCGCGCCGCCAACTCCTCGGCGAAGGGCGTGAAGGGCACCGAGTCGGCCAACGACGGCGCCGCGATCGCGTACGTCGACGTGGACAGCGATCCGAACACGTACAACTCCAGCCGCGCCGAGCTCGCCGTCCCCGAAGGCGCCCGGGTCGCCTGGGCCCGCCTCTACTGGGGCGGCAACCTGCGGGTCCCGCTCGACGGAAACGGTTATGACAAGGCGTCGGACGGCCTGCTCGGCGTGGTCGCCTATGGCGGTGACCGCGGAACTTCCGGGGATTACCTGGCGGTGGAAACGAGTCACCGGAAGAGCACCCGGCTCTCCGATTCCGCCAATTCCGCGGACGACGTGATGAACTCCAGCATCACCGAATTCGGCGCCGGCAGGACGGTCCGCTTTCCCGATGGTACGAACACCATGGGGTACGACTCCGACGTCTTCGACCTGCGCGGGGCGCTGCGCGACGGGGCCGACCGTGTCCACGTCCGGCTCGGCAGCCGGCAGGACACCGTCTGGCTCGGTGCGCTCTTCCTCCAGGCCGACGTCCGGCGCTGACGTGCTGCCCTCATCCGACGCGGACCCCGCGTCCCTCACCGTCCTGCACACGGTCCAGCCCGGTGACGGCGGGGTCGCCCGTGTCGTCATCGACCTGGTCCGCGCGCAGCTCGCCGCCGGCCTTCGGGTCGCGGTCGCCTGCCCGCCCGGCACGTCCCTCTCCGCGGCCGTCCGCGCCGAGGGCGCCGACACCCACGACTGGCGGGCCGGTCGGGAACCCGGTCCCCGACTGGTCCGCGAGACGAGGGAGCTGGCCCGGGTGATCCGTACCGTCCGGCCCGGACTCGTGCACGCGCACAGCGCCAAGGCCGGGCTCTGCGCCCGACTCGCCCTGCGGGGAGGGATTCCGACGGTGTATCAGCCGCACGCCTGGTCCTTCGAGGCGGTCGAGGGAAGGACCGCCTCGCTCGCCCGGCGCTGGGAACGCTTCGGCGCCCGCTGGACGCACCGGATCGTCTGCGTGAGCGAGGCCGAGCGGCGTACCGGCGAGGCCGCCGGCGTCACGGCGGACTGGACCGTCGTCCACAACGGTGTGGACGTGGCCCGGTTCGCGACCGGAGGCCCGCCCGGCAACCCCGCGCCCACCGTCGTCTGCGTGGGCCGGCTCTGCCGCCAGAAGGGGCAGGACGTCCTGCTCGCCGCCTGGCCCGCCGTCCTCGCGGAGGTGCCCACGGCCCGTCTCGTGCTGGTCGGCGAAGGACCCGACGGCGAACGGCTGCGCGCCGCCGCAGGCCCCTCGGTGCGGTTCACCGGAGCCGTCGACGACACCGCCCCCTGGTACCGGGCCGCCGACGTGGTCGTCCTGCCGTCCCGCTGGGAGGGCATGGCGCTCGCGCCCCTGGAGGCCATGGCGAGCGGCCGGCCGGTCGTCGTCAGCGACGTCGACGGCGCCCGCGAGAGCCTGCCGCCCGCCCATGAACCCCTCTGCCTGGTCCCGCCCGAGGACCCGGCCGCGCTCGCCACCGCTCTCGGCCGCCTCCTCGGCAGGCAGGAGCTGCGGCACCGCCTGGGCCGCGAGGCCCACGAGCACGTACTCAGCAGATTCGATGTCCGGCGCACCGGCGCGGCCGTCGCGGACGTCTACCGCGACCTGGCCGGAGCGCGAGGCACCGAGCACAGAGAGCCGATTGCGCAGTGACCACGGAAAGCACCAGCGTCCCCTCCTCGCCGGGCCCCTGGCCCACCGCGGGCCAGGCCTTCGGCCTCGCCTCCCTCGCGCCGCGCCCCGGCACGACCGACCGGCTCGCGCTGCCTCGGCACCGCCGCGCCCGGGTCCGGTCCGGCGTGGCACCGCTCGTGACGGTCGACTGCCTCGCCGTCGTCGCCGCCGCCACACTGCTCAGCGCGGCGCACCACGACGCACGGCTCCTGCTGCCGGTCCTGGCGGTCGTCCTGGTCCTCGACGGGCACGCCGGGCTCTACCGGCCCGCCGCCCACACCCGGGCCCTCGACGAACTGCCCGCGCTGGCCTCCCGCGCCGGGTTCGCCTGGTGTCTGGCCGCGGCCGGGATCGCCGCGTACTCGCCCGCCCTGGCGATCGGTCCGCTGCGGCTCTGCGCCGCCTATCTGACCCACGTGGGCGTCGTCAGCCTCGTCAGAGCCCTGCTGCTCGCCCGGCGGCGCCGGACCGCGCGCGCCCATCCCCGGTCGGCGCTCGTCGTCGGCGGGGCGGGGGCCGCGCGCCGGTTCGCCGCCGCGGCGGCCCAGCACCCCGAGTACGGGATGCGGCCGGTCGGCATCGTCGGCGTGCCCGAGCAGGGCGGCGCGTCCAGGACGGCCAGGGAGGCCGGGCTTCCGGTGCTCACCACGACCGAGGAGATCCACCGGGCCGTCATCCAGAACACCGTGCGCGACGCGGTGTTCCTCGACGACGACCCGGCCCTGGTGACGCTCTTCCAGCACTACGGCTGCACCACCTGGCGGGTCGGCGGCCGGCACCAGGACGGGCCGATGGGCGAGCACCTGTGGGGGTACGCCTGGCACCGGATCGTCCCGCTCGCCGAGCGGCGCGGGCTGACCGCCAAGCGGGTCCTCGACATCGCGCTCGCCGCGCCGGCCCTGGCGCTCGCGCTGCCGGTGCTGCTGCTCTGCGCGCTCGCCGTACGGCTGTCCGACGGCCCCGGGGTCCTGTTCCGGCAGGAGCGGGTCGGGCAGCACGGGCGCCACTTCACGCTGCTCAAGTTCCGTACGCTCCGGCCCTCCGACGACGCCGAGTCGGCGACCCGCTGGAACGTGGCGGGCGACCGGCGGATGAGCGCGGCGGGCAGCTTCCTGCGGAAGAGCTCGCTCGACGAGCTGCCGCAGCTGTGGAACGTACTGCGCGGCGACATGAGCCTGGTCGGGCCGCGTCCCGAACGGCCTTATTTCGTCGCACAGTTCAGCAAGATCCACACCGGGTACGCGGCCCGCCACCGGATGCCGGTGGGCCTGACCGGCCTGGCGCAGGTGCACGGGCTTCGCGGCGACACCTCGATCGAGGACCGCTGCCGCTTCGACAACCACTACATCGAACACTGGTCGCTCTGGCAGGACGTCTGCATCCTGTTGCGTACGGCGGCCGGGCTCGTCCGACCCACAGGGAGCTGACGATGGCCACGGCCGTTACCGTGCCGGCGGTCGGCCCGGACGTGAGGGACTGGGCCCGCAGGGCCGGGGCGCTCTCTCCGGTCCTCGCCGTGATCGCGCTCCTCCTCGTCCCCGGAGGCGGCGGAGCGCAGGGCGGCACCGGCGGTACGGGGACGGTCGCCGACGCGGCCTCCGGGCTCCTCGTCCTCATCTGTCTCGTCCGGGTGCTGCGCGGCGGCGCCCGGCCGCTGACGCGGGCGGCGGCCGTCGTCCTCGGCCTGCCGGTCCTCGGGATCTGCCTGGCCGCGATCACCTCGAACGACCCGGCCGCGAGCCTGCCGGGCGTCGCCCGCTACGTACAGATCTTCGTCCTCGTCCCGGCGGCCGTGCTCCTGATGATCCGCGACCGGCGGGACTTCGCCGTGGTCGCCTGGGGCCTGGTCGGGCTCGCGCTGCTCCAGGGCGCGGTGGGCGTCGCCCAGTACCTGACCGGCACGGGCGCCTCGTACCAGGGCGAGGACATCCGGGCCGTCGGCACCTTCGGGCCCACCGACGTGATGGGCATGGCGACCGTCGTGTCGTACGGGGTCGTCGTCGTCGCCGGCATCGCGCTCGGCAGCGGTCCCGGCCGGACCCGTACGGCGGCCCTCGTCTGCACCGGGCTGCTGTTCGTGCCGCTCGTACTGTCCTTCAGCCGGGGCGCGTGGATCGCGACCGTGCTCGCCTGCGCGATCCAGCTGCTGCTCTCCGGTCCCCGGCGGGCGGCGCGGGTGGCGCTCGTCGCGGGCGCGCTCGGCGTGGTCCTCGTCGGCGGCCTGGGCGTCGGTTCGGCGATGGTGAAGGAGCGGGTCACCAGCATCACCCAGGTGGCCGGGGCGCCGGACCAGTCGGTGACGGACCGGTACACGATGTGGGCGGCGGCCGGGCGGATGTGGCGCGCGGAGCCGGTCACGGGCGTCGGCCTCAAGGGCTTCCCCGCCTACCGCGACTCCAACGCCTCGCTCGCCCTGTCCTCGGGCAGCGACACGGCGGGCGCGGGCGCCGCCTTCCAGCGGCAGCCGCTGCTCTCCCCGCACAACATGTACCTCCTGGTCCTGAGCGAGCAGGGCCTGTTCGGGCTGCTCGCCCTCGCGGGCAGCTGGGTGGCGCTGCTCGTCGGGGCGCTGCGGCGGCGGCGCCTCGGCGCGGACTGCGCGCTCGTCGCGACGGGCCTGCTCTCCTGGCAGCTCATCGACTTCTTCTACGCCGACATCGGCGGCCCCTCGACGGTCCTCATGTCGGTCGTGCTCGGCCTCGCGGCCTGGTGGGCGCTCGCGGAGGTCCGGCGTGCGTGACCCGTGGGCCGGGGAACCGGAGCCCACGGACACCCCGCGGGCCGGCGAACCGCGCCCCTCGGGCGCCCCTGTCCGCGGCACCCCGCTGACCGACCCCTGGGCGACCGTGCCTCCGGGCCCCACGGACTCCTCGTGGGCCCCGGAGGCCGTCGTGCTGTCGGGGACCCGTCCCACCGCGATGGCCGGCGCCCGGCACGTGACGGTTCGGCGCCTTCCCTCCGTCGCCCCTTCCCCGCCTCCCCCCGTCCCCCGTCCCCCCGGACGCCGTGCGCACGCCCGGGGGCGGGCACCCCGGACCGGTGCGCCCCAGGGCAAAGGCTTTCTCGCGAAGGCCGCCGCCGTCACCGCGGGGCTCACCGCCGCCGGGGCGGTGCTCGGGCTCGTACGGGACCAGATCCTGGCCGGGTACTTCGGGGCCGGGGCGGAGACCGACGCGTTCCTGGTGGCGTGGACGGTGCCCGAGTTCGCGTCGACGCTCCTCATCGAGGACGCGATGGCGCTGATCCTCGTGCCCGCCTTCTCCCGGGCCCTGGCCCGCCGTTCCGGCGTCCTGTCGGGCGATCCGGTGCGCGCCCTCGTACGGGGCACGCTCCCCCGGATCGTCCTCGCCCTCGGCATCGCCGCCGCCCTCCTCGTCATCGCCGCGCCGCTCCTCGTGTCGGCGCTCGCGCCGGGGCTGTCCGACCCGGCGCTCGCCGTCGACTGCACGCGGCTGACGGGGACCTGCGTGCTGACCTTCGCGCTGGTCGGCTACTGCTCGGCCGCGCTGCGCGCGCACGGCTCCTTCCTGCCACCGGCCTCGATCTACGTGGCGTACAACGTCGGCATCATCGGCACCATCGTGGTGCTGCGCGAGCCGTGGGGGGTGCGCTCGGCCGCCGCCGGGGTCGCCGTCGGCGGCATCCTGATGGTCCTGGTCCAGGCGCCCTCGCTCATCCGTGAGCTGCGGACCCGGCCCGTACCGATGCGGGAGCCCGAGGCGCTCGTCCCCTCCGGCGCGGGTGAGGGGCGGATCCTGCTCCTCGGACTGATCGCGCCCGTCGTCGCGTTCTCGCTGTCCCGGCAGTCCCAGACCCTGATCGAACGCTTCCTCGCCTCCCCGCTGCCGGCCGGCGCGATCTCGCATCTGAACTACGCGCAGAAGGTCGCGCAGATCCCGATGATCCTGTCGCTGATGCTGTGCACGGTCAGCTTCCCCGTGGTCGCCCGCGCGCTCGCGGCGGGTGACACGGAGGCGGCCCGCCGCCGGGTCGAGCGGGATCTGCTGCTCGCCGCCGTCGTCGTCCTCGTTGGCGCGTCGACGGTGATCGCCGCCGCCCCACGGATCATCGAGCTCCTCTTCGAAAGGGGGGAGTTCAGCGGCGCCGACACCACCGCCACGGCCGCCGTCATGCGGGTGTACGCCCTCGGCCTGCTCGGTCAGACGATGGTCGGCGCCCTGGTCCGCTGCTACTTCTCCGCCGCCCGCCCCCTCTGGTACCCGGCCGCCGCCATGGCCGCCGGGCTCGTCACGACCGCCGCCGCCGGCGTCCCCGGCGCCCACCACTGGGGCGCCGTCGGCATCGCCGCCGCCAACGCGCTCGGCATCACGCTGACCGCCGTGCTGCTGCTGCGCGGCGCGCACCGGCAGGCCGTCCCGGTCCGGGTCGACCGGCTCGGCGAGGGGCTGCTGCGGCTCGCCACCGCGTCCGCCTGGGCCACCGGCGTCGGCTGGCTGTGCTCGATCGCGATCGACCCCGCCGCCCTCGCCGTCACCGTCGCGGGCCTGGCCGTCGTCGGCGTCTTCCTGCTCTTCATCGCCTGCGCCGCCAAGGCGCCCGACATTCCGCCCCTGCCCCGCTCCGCCTTCCGGAGGACCCTCCATGCCCGCCGCCACCGCGCTGCGCCGTCTGCTGCCGAAGCCGCCCCTGTGGGTGAAACCGCCTCTGTGGGTGGCGATGTACCACTCGATCACGGACACCGCTGACGACCCGTACCGGGTGACCGTGTCCCCCGTGCGCTTCGCCCGGCAGCTGCACTGGCTCGGCGACCGGGGACTGCGCGGGGTCTCGGTGCGGGAGCTGCTGGCCGCCACC
Organism: Streptomyces exfoliatus; assembly: GCF_000725545.1. Taxonomy (GTDB): domain Bacteria; phylum Actinomycetota; class Actinomycetes; order Streptomycetales; family Streptomycetaceae; genus Streptomyces; species Streptomyces exfoliatus. Next base: position 26,019 of record NZ_JNZP01000010.1, read on the forward strand.
GCCGAGGGGCGCGCGAAGGGGCTCGTCGGCCTGACCTTCGACGACGGGTACGCGGACTTCCTCGACTCGGCGCTGCCCCTGCTCCGCCGGCACGGCTTCACCGCCACCGTGTACGTCCTGCCGGGCCGGCTCGGCGGCGAGAACGCCTGGGACACCGCCGGACCGCGCAAGTCGCTGCTGTCCGAGGACCAGATCGTGCGGATCGCCGAGGCCGGCATGGAGATCGGCTCGCACGGACTCACGCACGTGGCGCTCCCCGAGGTCGACGACGCGGTGCTCGGGGCCGAGACCAGGGAGAGCCGCGTCCTCCTGGAGGACATGACCGGCGGTCCCGTTGACGGCTTCTGCTACCCGTACGGGAAGGTCGACCCGCGCGCCATCCACGCCGTGCGCAAGGCCGGCTACCGCTACGCCTGCGCGATCGACCCGGGCCCGCACACGGGCGCGTACGCGCTGCCCCGCGTCCACATCGGGGAGGACGACACCTCCTGGCGGCTCACCGCCAAGCGCCTCCTGCACCCGGTGCGCCGCCGCCACCCGGCCGACCTGTTCCCCGCCCCGTACGGCCCCGCCGTGGTCGGTGCGCCGTGAAGGTCCTGCACGTCATCACCGGGCTCGGCATCGGCGGCGCCGAACAGCAGCTGCGGCTGCTCCTTCGCCATCTGCCGGTCCAGAGCGGGGTGGTGACCCTCACCAACCCTGGAGCCGTCGCCGCGGGGATCGAGGCGGACGGCACCCCCGTCACCCATCTGGGCATGACGGGCAACCGCGACCTCGGGGCGCTGCCCCGCCTCGCCCGGATCGTCCGGCAGGGCCGATACGACCTCGTCCACACGCATCTGTACCGGGCGTGCGTGTACGGCAGGACGGCGGCCCGGCTGGCCGGGGTACGGAACGTCATCGCCACCGAGCACTCCCTCGGCGAGACGCAGATCGAGGGCAGGCCGCTCTCGGCCGGCACCCGCGCGCTCTATCTGGCCTCCGAGCGGCTCGGCACCTCCACGGTCGCCGTGTCGCCGAGCGTGGCCCGCCGGCTCGCCGACTGGGGGGTGCCCCCCGACCGCATCCGGGTCGTCCCCAACGGCATCGAGACGGACCGCTTCGCCTTCGACGCGCGGGCCCGCCGCCTCACCCGGGGCGTCCTCGGCATCCCCGAGGACGCGTACGTCGTCGGCGGGGTCGGGCGGCTCACGCCGGGGAAGCGGTTCGACCGGCTCGTCCGGGCGGTGGCCTCGGTCCCGGAGGCCCGGCTGCTCCTCGTCGGCGACGGCGACCAGCGGGAGGAGCTGCTGCGGGTGGCCCGCGAGTGCGGCGGCGCCGGCCGGGTGCTCCTCGCCGGGGCCTGCGAGGACCCGCCGACCGTCACCTCGGTCGGACCCTCGCTGCCCGAACTGCTGTCCGCCATGGACGTCTTCGTGTCCACCTCCCCCGACGAGACCTTCGGGCTCGCCGTCGTCGAAGCCCTCGCCGCCGGCCTGCCCGTGCTCTACGTGGCGTGTCCCGCGATCGACGACCTGGCCCCGGAGGCGGCGCCGGGGGCGCGCCGGATCGGCGAGCCCGTACCGGAGCTGGTCTCCGCGCTGCGCGGCATCCGGGACGCCCGGCTCGCCCGGCTGCCGCTGCCGGCGGCGGCCCGCCGCTACGACATCGCGCACAGCGCGGGTCAGTTGATGTCCCTCTACGACCAGGCCGTCCACGGCACCCCCTCCCCCGTGAAGTGAGAGAGCCCGACCCATGAAGACCACCCCACCTCGTGCCTTCCTCCCCGCCCGCCTGCGCGCGCCGGGCCGCTGGGCGGTGCTCCCCGCCGCCGTCCTCGCCGGAGCCGTGATCGGCGGCGGCTACGGGGCCCTCAAGACCCCGGAGTACGCGGCGGTCAGCTACGTCATCGTCGTACCGGCCGAGAAGTCGGACCCGGCGGCGGCGCTCGGCTTCGCCCAGGCGTACGGGCGGGTCGCCACCGACATCGCGGTCACCGGCGACGCCCAGGTGTGGGCGGGGGTCAGCGCCGGCACCCTGCGGAAGAGCGTGCAGGCCGCGACCTCGCCGGACGCGCCGATGATCTCGATCACGGCGCGGGCCGAGAAGCCCGCGAAGGCCGTGTCGATGGCCGACGGGGTGGCCCGCGCGCTCGTCCTCAACAGCACGCACGTGGCGGGCAGCACAGGCGTGAAGGTCGTCCAGTTCTCCCGCGCCACCAAGCCGGTCGCCCCGGTCTCCCCGTCCGCGCCGCTCTCCGCGCTCGTCGGCGGCTGCGCCGGCGGTCTCCTCGGCGGCCTGGCCCTCCTGGTCCGCCCGAAGCGCGCCGCGTCCCGCGAGGCCAGGCACTCCCGCCAGCCGGCGTCCGCCGCGTCCGCGTCCGCCGCCGTGCCCGCCCCCGCGGTCGCCGCACACCAGGCGGAGTCGGTGTGACCCCGAGAGCCACGGAAGCCGCGAGAGCCCTGCGGACGGAGATCTGCCGTGACGAGGAGACCTTCGGGCGCCTCACGGCCGAATGGACGGCGCTGTACGGGCGCTGTTCCTCCGCCACCCCCTTCCAGTCCCACGCCTGGCTGCACTCCTGGTGGCTCTCGTACGGCCGCCCCGGTGCGCTGCGGGTGGTGCTCGTACGGCGTGAGGACGGCGGCCTCGTCGCCGCCGCGCCCCTGATGCGGGCCCGGGGGCCGCTGCCGGCCCTCACCCAGCTCGGAGGCACGATCACCGACTTCACGGACGTCCTCCTCGACGACGGCTGCCCGGAGGCCGCGCCCGCCCTGGCCCGCGGGATCGCCAGGGCCGCCAGGGGCGCGGTGATCGACCTGCGGGAGGTACGGCCAGGGGCGGCCAGCGAGCAGGTGTTCGCCCGGTGGCGCGGCCCGCGACGCCGGCTCCCCGACTCGCTGTGCCTGGAACTGCCCGCCGTACCCATGGAAGGGCTCCTCGAACGGATCCCCTCGGGGAAGGCCCAGCGGGTCCGCGCCAAGCTGCGCAAGCTGGACGCCCTCGGCATCGACGCGCGGGTCGTCAGCGGCGACGAGGTGCCGGCGGCGCTCGACCGACTCCTGAAGCTGCATCAGCTCCAGTGGCGGGGACGCGGGGTGACCGCCGAGCACACCAGCGACCGGTTCGCCCAGCACCTCACCCGGGCCGTGCGGCCGATGGTGGAGCGCGGGGACGCCATGGTCACCGAGTTCCGGCTCGCCGGGGACGTCGTCGCCGCCGACCTCACCCTGATGTCCCCGCGACTGGCCGGCGGCTATCTGTACGGCGCCGATCCGGCCCTGCGGGCCCGCAAGGTCGATGTCGCGACGATGCTGCTCCGGCACGGCGCCGGGGAGACCAGCGCCGGCGGACGGGCCACCCTGAGCATGCTGCGGGGCACGGAGGCGTACAAGCACCACTGGCGGCCCGAGACCGTCGGCAACCAACGGCTCATGCTCGCCGGGCGGGGCACGGCCCCACTGCTCTGGCTCCGCGCGGGCGCCGCCGACGCCCGCCGCTGGGCGGCCCGGCAGGCGCGTGAACGCGCCTGGGTGGGCCGGGCGCTCGGCCGCCTCCCGGGCCGCGCACCGCACAGCGGCGGCGGATGAGCTCCGCCGCCGCCGTGAGTGTCCGGCTCGGGCCGGTCAGAAGGGCCAGACGCCGGTCAGGGCGTCCTTCCAGTCGAGGTCGACCTCGTCCTTCCAGTTGTCCTTCGGGACACAGACGGGCCCACCGATCCAACTCTCGACCCATGAACCGAGGTTCACGGTCCAACAGGAGGGCTTGGGCTCGGGCTTCGGCTCCGGCTTGGGCTCGGGCTTGGGCTCGGGCTTCGGCTCCGGCTTGGGTTCCGGCTTGGGCTCGGGCTTGGGTTCCGGCTTGGGCTCGGGCTTCGGTTCCGGCTTGGGTTCCGGCTTGGGCTCGGGCTTCGGTTCCGGCTTGGGCTCGGGCTTCGGCTCGGGCTTCGGCTCCGGCTTGGGCTCGGGCTTCGGTTCCGGCTTGGGTTCCGGCTTCGGCTCGGGCTTCGGCTCCGGCTTCGGCTCCGGCTTCGGCTCGGGCTTGGGCTCGGGCTTGGGCACGGGCTTCGGCTCCGGCTTCGGCTCCGGCTTCGGCTCGGGCTTCGGCTCCGGCTTCGGCTCGGGAACCGTCGGGTCCGTCGGCAACTCCGGCTCGGTCGGCAACTCCGGCTCCGTCGGAAGCTCGGGCTCCGTCGGCAGTTCCGGCTCGGTCGGAATCTCCGGCTCCGGCGGTAGTTCCGGTTCCGTGCCGTACATCATCTGCCGGAACGTCTGCGACGAGCGCGGATTGTCGTCGCACTGCCAGACGCCGTGCGGGCAGTAATCGGTGATCGTGTGGTACAGCGGTTTGTGCTGCCGCATCCATTCCAGCATGCGTCGCATGTACTCGGGGTTGTCGCCGTTCCGGAAGAGACCCCATTCGGGATAGGAGATCTCCTTTCCGTGCTCGGCGGCGAAGTCGATCTGCTTCTGGAGCCCGTACGGTTCGCTGACGTGCTGGTCGAAGTCGGAGCCCGGCGGCTGGTCGTAGGAATCCATGCCGATGATGTCGACGACGTCGTCACCCGGGTAGCACTCGGTCCACGGGATGGCGTCGCGGCCGCGGCTCGGGTTGAAGTCGAAGCGGAATTCCTGGCCGGGTACGGAACGCATCGCGCCGACGATCCGGTTCCAGTACTTCTTCCACGCCGTGGGGTCGGGTGCGCAGCGGTGGGTGTAGGTGGTGCCGTTCATCTCCCAGCCGAGGACGATGACGGTGTCCGTGGCCTGAAGCTCGACGAGGCGCTCGGCAAGGGTGCGGAAGTGGTGGTCGAAGTAACCGGCCGCGCCGAGCTGGAGCTGACGGCGGACCTCGGCGTCGGAGACTCCGGCCTCGTTGCGTTCCAGCATGGGCACGTTGAGGACGAAGAGCCGGTCGGCCTTCTCGTTGCGCCAGTCCGCCCAGGCGTCGAGGAAGCCGGGCGGGCCCTCGATGTTCTTCCAGAGGTCGCCGGGCAGGTAGGTGTGGCCGACGCGGAGTTCGCGTCCGCCGAGCCAGCTCTGCAGGTGTTCGATGCGGGCGACCCCGAGTGCGCCCGAGTCGAGGAAGGCTCCCATGGCACTGGAGAGGTTCGGCCCGGGGTCTCTGGCCGCCACGGTTTCGGTGGCGTGCGCGGGGGACGAGAGCACGACTGAGCCCGAGGCGAGGAGACCGGCGGTGAACACCCCCAGCCACATTCTCGATGTTCTCCGGTGTGCAGCTGCCATGGCCACTCCTTCACATACGCCTTTTGATGATCCGTCAGTCCGATTCTCCGAAAGTATTCCTAATGAGCCGACCGTGGACGGTGGCTCGCTCTGATCAGTAGTCCATTAGAGAGTTTCATCGCCCAGTTGGGGCACCCACCCGAGATGAAGGGTGCCGTGCCGTCAGAGTTTCGACACCCTCGTACCCGCCGTCCCCGTACGACTCGACCGGAACCCCTTCCATCACGGCACTCTCGGCGCCGCCCGCTCTCTCGGGCGAGCGGGAATCCAGGTGCACGCCGCCGTCGAATCGCCGACGAGCCCGGTCACCCGCTCCCGCCATCTCCGCTCGGCCCGCGTCCGGCACGGCACGGATTCCTCCGCCGAACTCGCCGCCCTGCTCACCCGGATCGCGGACGAGATCACCGACGACCCGTCACATCCCTTACTGCCCATTCCGCTCGACGACGTCAGTGCCCTCGCCCTGGCCCGTCGGCGGTCCGCACTCTCCCCGCGCCTCCTGCTGCCCGAGCAGACCGAGGAGCAGCTGTTGCGGGTCGCCGACAGGGCCGCGCTCGCCGGGACCTGTGCGGCCCTGGGCCTCCCCCACCCCCGTACCCGGATCCCCACCGGCGCCGACGAGCCCGCCGCCATGGCCCGGTCGCTCGGCCTGCCGGTGGTCGCCAAGTGGAGCAGGCCCTGGCTGCTCCCGGCCGGCGGCGGGCTGCGCAGCACCTCGGTGCTGCGGTCGCTCGCCGAAGTACGGGAGCTGTACGCCCGCACCCCGGAGGCCGGCAGCCTGCTGCTGCTTCATGGAGGTCCCCGGGCCGCTGCGGGAGCTGCCCCGGCGGTACGTCACCCACTCCAGCCACCACGGCGCACTCGACCGCTTCGCAGGCCGGGACGTCACCGTCGTCGGGGCCGGTCAGGCCGCCCTGGAGACGGCCGCGCTCCTCGCCGAGGGGGGCGCCGCCGCGGTCCGGATCGTCGCCCGCGGGAACTGGCTGAACTGGAACAACCTGCCCCCGGCCCCCGACCGCGGCCTGTGGCCCGCGCTGCGCGCCCCGCACACGGGACTGGGCTGCGGCTGGAGGAACAAGCTGTACGCCGACACCCCGGGCGTCTTCCGGCGCCTGGTGGCTCCGGGAGCGGTTCGCGGAGGTCGCGGACGTACGCCTGGGGCTGCGGATCATCTCGGCGACGGTGACGGGGGACGAGCGGCTCCGGCTGGAGGCGGCCGGTCCTGACGGGACGGCGGTCCTGGAGGCCGACCACGTCGTCGCGGCCACCGGCTTCACCCCGAGCCTGGACCGGGCCGGGGTGCTCTCGCCCGCGCTGCGCGGCGCGCTCCGCACGGTCGGCGCGGGCGTCGCCCCGGAGGTCGGCGGCCTCTTCGGGTCCTCCTGGCCGGGCCTCTTCCTGGCCGGGCTCCTCACCGCCCCTTCGTACGGTCCCTCGATGCGGTTCGTTCGGCGCCGAGTACACGGCGCCGCGGCTGGTGCGGGGGGTGCGGCGGCTGCGGTCGGACGCCCGGGGCGGCTCGGTGGGCCGGCCGCGTACGGGCGGGAAGGCGCCGGTCCCGGCATGACGGAGGGCCGGCCCCGGGGAGCGGATGCTCTCCGGGGCCGGCCCCTGTGTCCGCGTGGCGCCGTGGGGTCAGGCGTTGACGCAGGTGTTGCCGAACGCCGGGTTCAGCAGGGCAATCACGTTCACGCTGTTGCCACAGGCGTTGATCGGCACGTGGATCGGGACCTGGACCACGTTGCCCGAGAGGACGCCCGGCGAGCCGATCGCCGCACCGTGGGCGTCCGCGTCCGCGAAGGCGGGCGACGCCGCACCCATGGCCATGATGATTCCGGCGACGACGGCCGCAGCCTTCTTACAGTTCATTTCGTCTGGATCCTTTCCGGGACGGAAGACATTGCACAAAAGACAACGAACGTGCCGCACAAAGGAAACCGCAACCGACACGACATTCGCTTTTTCACTCCATTGCGCGCACGGACCGCACAGAACAGGGCCGGCGGGAACATGAACGTTCCCGCCGGCCCTGTCGTGCGCGATACGGATCAGCCGTTGTAGGCGCCGTTCCCGGAGAGGACCGGAATGTCCTCCAGGATGTGCGACAGCGGCTCGTCACCCTTGGCCTGGGTGGAGTTCTCCGCGCACTGCTGGTTCTGCGGGGAGGACAGGACGTTGACGTCCTGGACCGCGACCGGGACGAGGATGCCGACGACCGAGCCGACGTTGCCCTTGACCGGGACGCCGAGGCACAGCTTGTTCAGCGAGCCCTGGACGGCCGAGAACTGCGGGCTCATGTCGCCCTTGGTCTTCGAGTTGCCGAACGACTGGTGCGCGCCGTTGCCGCTGAGCGAGGTCGTACCGCCGTCGTCGGCGATGGCGAGCGCCGGGGAGGCCGCCGCAGCAGAAGCGCCGACAACAGAGGCCGTAACAGCCGCAGCCGCCATAATCTTCTTGATCACGGTGATTCCGTTCCTGTTCCCACCAATCGACCTGATTGATGCGACGGGCTCAACTGCGGTCGTCCCCCCGGGGTTCCGGCACTTCACCCGTTCGACTGGGACCACGTTTCGCGCTGCCGAGTGCGCTCCGCCAAGCAGGTGACACAGCGGAACCCCAGGGTCCGAATGCCGGTTGATCAGGTCGCTCCCTGCACGGAGCCGGTTCTAGAAGGGAACTCTTGTGATCAAGAAGGTTATGGCCACCGCGGCCGCGGCCGTCTCCATCGTCGGCGCCTCCGCCGCCGTGGCCTCCCCGGCGCTCGCCATCTCCAACGACGGCGGCACCACCTCCCTGAGCGGCAACCACGCTCACCAGGAGTACGGAAACTCCGCCACCTACGGCAACATGAGCCCCCAGTTCGCGCTGGTCCAGGGCTCCCTGAACAAGCCGTGCGTCGGCCTGCCGGCCAAGCTCAACGCCGGTTCGATCGTCGGCCTGATCCCGATCGCCGTCCAGGACATCAACGTGCTGTCCTCCCCGCAGAACCAGCAGTGCACCGAGAACTCCACCCAGGCCAAGGGTGACGAGCCGCTCTCGCACATCCTGGACGACATCCCGGTCCTCTCGGGCAACGGCGTCGGCAACAACTGACGTTCCGCCTTCGCGCGACGTTCACACGTCAGGGGCCGCCCTCCGGGGCGGCCCCTTTCGCTGCCGTGCGTTCCCTCTTCACCACGTCGGCCAGACCGGCGTCGCCATCAGGCGTTCCCACTCCCGGTCCGGCACCCCAGGGACCGCCCGGCCCGCCTGGACCCACTGGTCCACCAGGGCGGAATAGACCGGGAAAGGTGTCCGTTCCGCCGGGGACGGGTCGCTCACATATCGGCTCTTCGGAATGAAGGCCATCCGTTCCCATTTCCCGGGATCCGGCGCCATCTTCGCTCCTTCCGCTGCGATTCCCGCATCATTCCACAGGCGTCGCAGGAGAGTGATTCGTCCTGTTCATGTCGCGTCGCGTACCTGTGTGCGAGAACGCTCGAATTACCGTGCGGGCATGAAATTCCCGCCTCCCCTGCGGCCCCGACGACCGCTGCTCGTCGCGGCGGCGATCACCGCCCTCGCCGCCCTCGCCCCCGGCGCGCTCGCCACCGCCGTGCCCACCGAACTCCCCGCCCCGGAGCGGGGGCTGAACCTCCTCGTGGTCGGCATCGACAGCCGCAAGGGCGTCACCGAGGACGAGAAGAAGCGCTACCGGCTCGGCGGGAAGGAGTGCGACTGCACGGACGTGATGATGCTCGTGCACGTCTCGGCGGACAACGACCGCGTCGACGTCGTGAGTCTGCCCCGTGACTCGCTCACCACCTTCCCCGACCAGCACCGCGACCAGCGCACCGGGAAGCTGCACGCCGCTCACCAGGCGAAGATCAACGGAGCCTGGGCGGAGGGCGGTTCCTCCTTCGCGGTCGAGGTCGTGGAGTCGGCGACCGGACTGCCCGTCCACCGCTACCTGGAGATCGACTTCCGGCGCTTCATGGACACCGTGGACCACGTCGAAGGAGGGGTCCCCATCTGCACGGAGGCGCCCCTCAAGGACTCGGTCACCGGGCTCGACCTGGCGCCGGGAACCAAGCCGGTCGGCGGCGGCGAGGCGCTGCAGTACGTGCGGTCGCGCCGGGCCGACGGGCAGATGGACTTCGGCCGGATGCGGAAGCAGCAGAAGTTCGTGGTGAACACCCTGGAACGGCTCCGCGACGGCGTCCTCGACGATCCCGCCCGGCTCGGAGCCCTCGCGGCGACCCTGCGCGGGACGGCCGCGGCCGAGCGGGGCATCTCGGCGACGGAACTCCTCACGCTCGCCGCGCGGCTCCGGAACCTGCCCCCGGAGCGTACGACCTTCGCCACCGTGCCCGTACGCGGCTTCAACCCGAACATCGCGGGGGTCGGGTCCACCGTCGGCTGGGACGAGGAGGGCGCCGCGAAGGTCTTCGGGCGGCTGCGCGAGGACCGCCCGCTGCCCGCGGCCGGCGAGGTCGCGCCCAGTGAGGTCTCCGTGGCCACCTACCGTCCCGACCCGGGCGGTTCGCTCATCTGCCCGTAGTCCGTCCGGTGGACATCGCGGAACCTCCGCGCCTCCGACCAGTTGATCAGCACGGCTCGGCACTCAGCGAGCCAGTATCCGAAAGGCCTGAACAATGAAGAAGCTGTTGGCTACGGCTGCTGTGGCCGCGTCGGTCCTCGGCGCGACGGCGGCGGGTGCCGGTCAGGCGCTCGCCATCGCCGACGACGGTGGCACCACGTCGCTGTCCGGCAACGGTGCGCACCAGGAGTTCGGCAACTCCTCCACGCACGGCGACATGAGCCCGCAGTTCGCGCTCGTCCAGGGCTCCCTGAACAAGCCGTGCATCGGCCTGCCGGCCAAGGTCAACGCCGGTTCGATCGTCGGCCTGATCCCGATCGCGGTCCAGGACATCAACGTCCTGTCCTCCCCGCAGAACCAGCAGTGCACGGAGAACTCCACCCAGGCCAAGGGTGACGAGCCGCTGTCGCACATCCTCAGCGACATCCCCGTGCTGTCCGGCAACGGCGCCGGCAACAGCTGAGCGACGACGCTCGGCCACGGTGCGGCCCCGCCGCCCCTCCTCGGAGGGGTCGCGGGGCCGTCCCCGTTCGGGCCGGGACCTCAGAGCTTCCGGCGCAGCTCTTCCGGGTCGGTGACCGGCGCGTCACAGGTGAAGTGACGGCACACGTACGCGGCCGGTGACCCGCCCACGAGGGGCCGGTCCTTCAGGAGCGGGAACTCCTCGCCGCCGGGGGCTCCGGCGGCGACCACCGCGCCGGGGGCGGTGGCCCGGAGCGCGGTGCGCCGCAGCGCCTGGAAGGCCTCGTCGTCGGGGGCGCCCACGACGGCGATCTCCCGGGGCCCGTCGAGGAGGGCCTCGGCGACGGCGAGGCCCCAGCCGATGAAGCGGGGGGCACGCGGGCCGAGGGCCTTGACGACCCCGAGGGCTCCCTCGGCGGCGGCCCGGTGGGCCTCGGAACCGGTGTGGGCGGCGTACGAGAGCAGCGCGCCGGCGGCTGCGGTCCAGCCGGACGGGGTGGCGTTGTCCGTGGGGTCCTGCGGGCGGCGGATCAGCGTCTCGGCGTCGTGGGCCGTGTCGTACAGGGCCCCGCCCTCGGCGGTGAAGCGGTCGAGGACGATGTCCAGGAGGAAGCCGGCGAACTCCAGCCAGGCGCCCTCGCCGGTGACGGCGGCGAGGGCGAGGAAGCCCTCGGCGACATCGGCGTAGTCCTCGAGGACTCCCGCGTTGGTGCCGGCCCGGCCGTCCTTCGAGGTGCGGGTGAGCCGGGCGGACTCGTCCATGTGGACCCGTACGAGCAGGTCGGCCGCCTCGGTCGCGCGGTCGACGAGGTCGGGGCGGTCGAAGAGGGCTCCGACCTCGGCGAGGGCGGCGATGGCGAGGCCGTTCCAGGCGGCGACGACCTTGTCGTCGCGCCCCGGGCGCTCGCGCTCCTCGCGGGCGGCGAGGAGCCGGGCGCGGATCGAGGCGATCCGGTCGGCGTCGGCCGGGCCCGCCTCCGGCGGGAGCTGGAGGACGGAGCTGCCGTGCTCGAAGGTGCCGCCCTCGGTGACGCCGTAGTGGGCGGCGGCGAGGGCGGCGTCCTGCTCGCCCAGGACCGCGGCGAGCTGTTCGGGGGTCCAGACGTAGAAGGCGCCCTCGACGTGCTTGCCGGTGCCGTCGTCGGAGTCGGCGTCGAGCGCGGAGGCGAAGCCGCCCTCGGGGGTGCGGAGCTCGCGGACCAGGAAGTCGGCGGTCTCCAGGGCGACCCGGCGGGCCAGGTCGCTGCCCGTGGCCTTCCACAGGTGCGCGTACACCCGGCACAGCAGGGCGTTGTCGTACAGCATCTTCTCGAAGTGGGGCACGACCCAGGCGCGGTCGACGGCGTAGCGGGCGAAGCCGCCGCCGAGCTGGTCGTAGATGCCGCCGCGGGCCATGGCCTCGCCGGTGTCGGCAGCCATCTGGAGTGCGCCCTCGGAGCCCGTACGGGCGTGGTGGCGGAGCAGGAACTCCAGGGCCATCGACGGCGGGAACTTGGGGGCGCCGCCGAAGCCGCCGCGGGTCGCGTCGTACTCGCGGGTGAGGCCGAGGAGGGCCTGCGCGAGGTCCTCCTCGCCGGGGACGCCTTCGCCGCCGTAGGCGAGGGAGCGGCCCGAGAGGTCCTTGACGATGCGCTCGGCGACCTCGCCGACCTCGTCCCGCCGGTCGGCCCAGGCACCCCTGACACCCTCCAGGACCTCGGGGAAGGACGGCATGCCGTGGCGGGGCTCGGGCGGGAAGTACGTACCGAAGTAGAAGGGGGCGGCGTCCGGGGTGAGGAAGACGGTCATCGGCCAGCCGCCCTGGCCGGTCGCGGCCTGGACGGCCTCCATGTAGACGGCGTCGACGTCGGGGCGCTCCTCGCGGTCGACCTTGACGGCGACGAAGTGCTCGTTGACCAGGGCCGCGGTGGTGTCGTCCTCGAAGGACTCGTGCGCCATGACGTGGCACCAGTGGCAGGAGCTGTACCCGACGCTGAGCAGCACGGGGACGTCGCGGCGCCGGGCCTCCTCGAAGGCCTCGGCCGACCACGGCCACCAGTCGACCGGGTTGTCGGCGTGCTGAAGGAGGTACGGGGAGGTCTCATGGGCCAGTCGGTTCGGCATGGTCCCATCCTGCCGCAGCGGTCTCCCGCCGTGCCCGGTGTCCCGCGCGGCGCGCTCATGCCGGGATACGGAAGAGCCCTCCGGCCCGTACCCGTCGGAGAGGTACGGGCCGGAGGGCGCCTCCACTACTTGCCGGGGGTGCCGGCCGGGGTGTCCTGCCCGGCCGCCGGGTCCGGGGCCTCCTCGAAGGAGACCTTGCCCATGTGCCGGTTCATCGACTTCATCAGCTGCCAGACCGCGAGGGCCAGGACCGCGAAGACGACGAAGCCGAGGACGCCGGGGGTCACCTTGTTCTTGTCCAGCTCTTCGGCGGCGAAGGGGACAAGCTGGGTCAGTGCCAGGTGTGCGCTCATGTCAGGCATTGTCGCGGATGCCCGCGAAGAGATCTTCCTCGGGGAGGGAGGTCGGGACCAGCGACTTGCTGAGCTCGTACTCCTCCGTCGGCCAGACCTCCTTCTGGATCTCCATCGGCACCCGGAACCAGCCGCCGTCGGGGTCGATCTGGGTGCGGTGGGCGATCAGGGCCTTGTCGCGGACCTCGAAGAAGTCGGCGCAGGGCACGAAGGTGGTGAGCGTCCGCTCCTTGCGCTCGAACTCGCTCCAGCGCTCCAGCCACTCGCCGTACGGGGACTCCAGGCCGCGGGCCAGCAGCGCCTCGTGCAGGGCGGTGGTGCGGGGACGGTTGAAGCCCTGGTTGTAGTAGAGCTTCAGGGGCTCCCAGGCCGGGCCGAACTCGGCCTCCGGGTACTTCTCGGTGTCGGTCGCGCCGTCGAAGGCCACCATCGTGATCTTGTGGGTCATGATGTGGTCGGGGTGCGGGTACCCGCCGTTCTCGTCGTAGGTCGTGACGACCTGCGGGCGGAACGCGCGGATCTTGCGGACCAGCGCGCCGGCGGCCGTGTCGACGTCCTCCAGGGCGAAGCAGCCCTCGGGAAGCGGCGGCAGCGGGTCGCCCTCGGGCAGGCCCGAGTCGACGAAGCCCAGCCACTCCTGGGAGACGCCGAGGATCTCGCGGGCCTCGTCCATCTCCTTGCGGCGCACCTCGTGGATGTTCGCCTCGATGTAGGGGTCGCCCTGAAGCTGCGGGTTGAGGACCGAGCCACGCTCGCCGCCCGTGCACGTCACCACCATGACGTCCACCCCCTCGGACACGTACTTGGCCATCGTGGCCGCACCCTTGCTCGACTCGTCGTCGGGGTGGGCGTGCACGGCCATCAGTCGAAGCTGCTCAGTCAAGACTCGATCCTCAGTGATTCGACGCGGAGGGTGGTCTCTATAGTGACGGAATCGGGGGAACGAAAATTCCGCCACCCCCGGCTTCGAGAGGATCGATCATGAGCGCGGTGCGAGAGCAGCTGCCCGAGGGGCGCTACGGGCGCTCCGCGGACGAGGCGGCGGACCGCAAGCTCAAGATCACGGGCGCGGTGCTCGGGGTCCTCTTCCTCGGCCTGATGGGCTGGTTCGGCTGGCACTACGTCGTCGACAGCAAGATCAGCGCCGAGATGATCAAGTTCGACGTGGTCAGCGCCACCGAGGTCCAGGTGCACCTGGAGATCCGCAAGGACGAGGGCGTCAAGGGCGTCTGCACCCTGCGCTCGCGCTCCGAGGACGGCGCCGAGGTGGCCCGCAAGGACGTGCGGATCGACGACCCCGGCAGCCGGATCGACCGCGTCTTCTCGCTCCGCACCACCGCCCACGCGACGAGTGCCGAACTCGTGGGGTGTACGGCCCGGTAGCGGTGGGTAGGGAGCGGGTGTCGAGTCCCGGCGAGTCACCGCGGTGACCTGGGATGACGCCATTCCTGATGGTTATGTCCTCCCGCTTTTCGCCACTCATTGTTAGGCTCGTGGTTTCGCCCACCCGGGACACACAGCTTTCCCGTGTAGGGCGATGCTTTGTATTCCCAGTACCTACGAGGAGCACCTGTGACCCAGACCAGCGACAACGTCACCTGGCTCACCCAGGAGGCGTACAACAAGCTCAAGGACGAGCTTGAGTACCTGTCTGGTCCCGCGCGTACCGAGATCGCCGCCAAGATCGCCGCCGCGCGCGAAGAGGGCGACCTGCGCGAGAACGGCGGGTACCACGCGGCCAAGGAGGAGCAGGGCAAGCAGGAGCTCCGGGTCCGCCAGCTCACCCAGCTGCTCCAGCACGCCAAGGTCGGCGAGGCCCCGGCGGACGACGGCGTCGTCGAGCCGGGCATGGTCGTGACGATCGCCTTCGACGGTGACGAGAACGACACGATGACCTTCCTGCTCGCCTCCCGCGAGTACGCGAGCGGTGACATCGAGACCTACTCGCCGCAGTCGCCGCTCGGCGTCGGCGTCAACGGCAAGAAGGCCGGTGACGACGCCGAGTACGAGCTGCCGAACGGCAAGAAGGCCGCGGTGAAGATCCTCAGCGCGAAGCCGTACACCGGCTGAGGCACTTGCTCCACCGATCCAGGCAACGGGCCGGACCCCTCGGGGGTCCGGCCCTTCGCCTTGCGGCGGACATGCCATGATGCGGACCTGACGTCGCGTCACCAGGGGGAGGGTGCGAAGTGCTGGGACCGCTGCGCGAGGGCACGCCACGCCGAATCGGACCGTACGAGGTGCTCGCGCGCCTCGGCGCGGGCGGCATGGGAGAGGTGTTCCTCGGACGGGACGGGGCCGCGGACGGCCCCGCCTCGGGGGACGGGCCGGTGGCCGGGGACGGGGCCGGGCCGGTGGGCGGGGCCTGGCCCGTGGCCGGGGCCTTCGTCGCCGTGAAGACCGTCCGGCGGGACGTCGCGGGCTCCCCCGCCTTCCGGGACCGCTTCCGCCGTGAGATCAAGGTCGCCGCGCTCGTCGACAGCCCGTACGCCGCCGCCCCGCTCGGCGGCGACGCCGACGCCGAGGTCCCCTGGCTGGCCACCGCGTACGTCCCCGGGCCCAGCCTCTCGCAGGCCGTACGGCGCGGCGGCGCCCTTCCCGTCGCCACCGTCCGCGCCCTCGGCGCCGACGTCGCCCGCGCCCTCGCCGACCTGCACCGGGCCGGGGTCCTGCACCGGGACCTCAAGCCCGGCAACGTGATGCTCTCCGTCGACGGGCCCCGGCTCATCGACTTCGGCATCGCCCGCAGCGACACCGCGACCACCATGACCGCCACCGGCCTGATGGTCGGCACCCCCGCCTTCATGTCCCCCGAGCACGTGGCGGGCGCCCGCCGGGTGACCGCCGCCTCCGACGTGTTCTGCCTCGGCTCGCTGCTCTGTTACGCGGCGACCGGCGAGGACCCCTTCGGCGACGGGCCGCTCGCCGCCGTCCTCTACCGCGTCAGCCAGGCCGAGGCCGACCTGAGCCGGGTGCCGGACGAGCTGCGCGGGACCGTCGCCGCCTGCCTGGCCCTGGACCCGGCGGCCCGGCCCACCCCCGAGGCGCTCGCGGAGCTGCTCGGGGGCGGGGCTCCGAAGGTCTTCCCTTGGCCGGAGGGCGTACGGGACCACATCGGCGAGTACGGGACGGAGCTCGCCCAGCTCGTGGCCTCGGGCGGGCCGCTCCTGGAGGTCGGGCCGGCGGCCGGCCCGGTCGTCACCCCGGCCGTCCCCGGCCTGCACTCCGTCCCGACCCTCGGGCCCGTCGCCCCGCCCTCCGCTCCCCGGCGCGCGCGGCGGCGGCGTGTCCTCGCCGCCGCGCTGGCCCTCGCGGTCGTGGCCGGTGGCCTCGGCGCGTACCTGCTGTGGCCGGAGGACGAGAAGGAGCCCCGGGCCCCCGCGAAGGCCGCCCCCGCCGCCGGGCCCCGCGTCCCCGGCGTCGACGACCGGGGCCTCGCCGACGCCTCGGGCGTCGTCCCGCAGAACGCGGCGCAGCGGCCGGCCGGCTGGAAGCCGTGGCAGGCGAAGCTGACGGCGCCCGCGTTCGGCTGCTCGGCCGACGAGAAGGTGCTCGTGTGCCGGACGACGGACGGGCGGTACGAGGCGCTGGACCCGGCGAGCGGGAGGAAGCTGTGGGACGTTCCGCGGGTGGCGGACACGCCCGGTGAGACCTACATCAGCCCCACCGGCTACCCCTTCGTGAGCGGGGCAGCCACCCGCCCCACGGTCCACGACGGAGCCGTGGCCCTCGTCGCCGGCTACACGCTCCAGGTCCGCGACGCGCGGACGGGGGCGGTGCGCTGGGAGAAGCCGGCCCTGGGACCGCAGAACCTCTGGGACACCCGGCCCGTCGTCGCCGACGGGATCGTCTTCGCGGCGACGGAACTCGCCGAGGACGGCAGCGGGGAGCTGGTCGCCCTGACGGCGTTCTCCCTGGCCGACGGACGGCGGCTCTGGTCGCACGGCCTCACCAACGGGGCCATCTCCAGCGCGGAACGCAAGGCCTACGAGCCGGTTGCCTACGCCGACGGGGTCGTCTACGCCCTCAGCCAGGGCGGTCTCGTGGCCTACGACGGCAGGAAGGGAACCCTCCTCGGACAGGTCGAGCCGGACGCCGAAGCGTGCCGCGAGATCAAGGTGCTCGGCGCGTCGGCGTACTGCGTCGGCGCCGGGTCCGGCGACGACACCGACACCTCGCTGCACCTGCTCGACGCCCGCACCCTCGCCCCGCGGGCGACACTCCCCGGCTCGCTCGGCGCGGCGGTCCCCACGGCGATCGGTCCGCACGCCGTCGTGACCTTCGACAAGGGGGTGCGGATCCTCGACCCGCGCAGCGGGAAGACGCTCGCCGCCCACCCGGCCAGGGCCACGCCCGCCGGGCTCGGCCAGAGCTGGTCATCGCCCCTGCTCGCCGGCGGCCAGGTCGTGTACGCCGACTATTCCTCGCTCTTCACCGTGCGGCTCGGCGCCGACGGCACACCGGGCGGGCTCAAGGTCACTCCCGTGCCGGGGGCGCCGGGACCGCGTGTCGCCGAGGAGGACTTCGACATCGAACACGGCCACACGATCAGCAAGCAGTTCCGGGAGCCCGAGGTCCTGCCGGTCGGCGGGATCGCGTACGTCGTCTATGACGAGGGCGCCGTCGCGTCCGTCGAGCTCCCCGGCGAGAAGGAGTAGTCCGTTGCTGGAAGCCCTGCCCCCGGGACGGCCCCCACGGCTCATCGGCCCCTACCGGCTGCTGGCGCGCCTCGGCGCGGGCGGGATGGGCGAGGTGCATCTCGCGTGCCGGGCCGACGACCCGACGGCCGATCCGCACCGGATGGTCGCGGTGAAGACCGTACGGGAGGACCTGGAGGTCGACGGGGACTTCAGGACCCGCTTCCGGCGCGAGATCGCGGCGGCCCGGACCGTGGACGGGCCCGGGGTGGCGCGGCTCCTCGACGCCGACGCCGACGCCTCCTCGCCCTGGCTGGCGACCGAGTACGTGCCGGGGCCCTCGCTCGCGGAGGCGGTCGTACGGGCGGGGGCGCTGCCCATCGAAGCCGTCCGGGCTCTGGGCGCCCAGCTCGCCCACGCCCTGGACGCCGTGCACCGGGTGCAGGTGCTGCACCGGGACCTGAAGCCGGCGAACGTGCTGCTCGGCGCGGCCGGGCCCAAGCTGATCGACTTCGGCATCGCCCAGGCCTTCGAGGCGACGGCGCTGACCTCGACCGGCCTTGTCGTCGGCTCGCCCGGGTTCATGTCGCCCGAGCACCTGGTGGGGAGCCGGGCGGTGGTGCCGGCGTCGGACGTGTTCTGTCTGGGCGCGGTGCTCGCGTTCGCGGCGAGCGGGCGGGGGCCGTTCCACGACGACGAGATGGCGGCCGTGATCTTCCGGATCAGCCGGGCGGAAGCCGACCTGGACCCGGTTCCGGAGGAGCTGCGGCCCGTTCTCGCGCGCTGTCTGCGGCTCGACCCGGCGGAGCGGCCTTCGGCGGCCGAGGTGGCGGAGCTGCTCGGAGGCGGGGAGCCGCCCG
This sequence comes from Streptomyces exfoliatus, assembly GCF_000725545.1. Classification (GTDB taxonomy): domain Bacteria; phylum Actinomycetota; class Actinomycetes; order Streptomycetales; family Streptomycetaceae; genus Streptomyces; species Streptomyces exfoliatus. The sequence continues at coordinate 44,238 of NZ_JNZP01000010.1, forward strand.
AGGTCTTCCCCTGGCCCGCCGGGGTGCTGTCGCTGCTCGCCGAGTCACGGGAGGCGGCCCGGCGGGCCGGGGAGGCGGCCGCCTCCGGCGCGGGCGTGGCGGATCTGCCGACGCTCGGCCCTGTCGTGCCGTACTCCCCCACGGCCATGAGCGACCGGCCGGTGCTCCCGCCCGTCCCTGTCGAGCGGCGCCGTCCGTGGGGCGCGGTCGTGGCAGGCGCGGTGGCGGTGGCGGTGCTCGCGACGGCGGGTGTGGTGCTGCTGAACCGCACGGACGGGCAGGGCGGGGCCTCCACGGGCGGGGCCGGGGGGCCGGGGACGCCCTCGGCGTCCTCCGGCACCACGGCCCCCGCGACCCTGAGCCAGGTCGTCCTGCCGTACGGCGGCAGGGGCCGCGACAACGACTTCGGCGGAGCCGGTACGGACCGCGCGTACCGCCCGGCGGGCTGGTCGCCGTGGCTGGCGCGCACCGAGGCGGCGAACGGCTCGTGCGCGCTCTCCCCGGAGGTACTGGTCTGCTCGGGCGCCGGTGGGGCGCTGGTGGGGCTCGACGCGGCCGACGGCCGCGAGCTGTGGTCCGTGCCGGGCCGGCCCGACGAGTTCGGGATCATGGCCAACGCCCAGTACCCGGCGGTGGTCGGCGACCACGTCCACGTGACGGGAGCGGCGGGCGTGACCGCGTACGGGCTCCGGGACGGCGTCCGGAAGGGGCCGCCGACCGGCCCCGGCCCCGACTGGGCCCCGAAGAGGACCGACTTCGCGGACGGCGTCCTCTACACGACCTACTTCCGCCTGGATCAGGTCGAGACCGGGGCGAGCTCGGGGCTCGTGACCGCCGTGCGGCTCGACGGCGGCGGGGGCGCGGGCCGGGAGCTGTGGCGGAGTCCGATCGACGTCACTCCGGAGGAGATCGTGGCGGCGAACGGTCTGGTGTATCTGTCCGCCCTGGGCACCCTGGTGGCCCTGGACGCGGGGGACGGGAAAGAGGCCGGGCGCGCGGCGGAGCCCTGCCTGGACATGAGCGTGCACGAGCGGACCGGCAGCGTGGTCTGCCGTGATCAGGAGGCGGACGCGGTGGTCGTCCTCGACGGCGGTTCGCTGAAGCGTCTGCGTACCTTCGGTCAGGCGGTGACCGTCCGGCCCGCCGTGAGCGCGGCCGGCCTCGTCGCCACGGTCAGCGGACGACGGGTGACCGTGTACGACCTGGCGAGCGGTAAGCAGCGGTGGAGCGCCGAACCGCCCGTCGCCCAGTCGGAGGTGGGGCAGGTCGTGTTCGCCGACGACCGTGTCCTGACAGCGGCGAGCGACTACGTCGTCTCGTACCCCGCGGCCGGACCAGGCTCCGACGACGAGATCGACTCGTTCGCGCCCAACCTTCCGGACGACTTCAAGGCGGAGGCCGCGGGAGAGCTGATGGCCGCCGGAGGGGCGCTCTTCCTCGCCCTCCCCGACGGCCTCGTCGTCACCGGCTACCTGCCCTGACCCGTACGGGCCAGGGCAGGCCTCACCCCGTCGCCGAGCGGTACTTCCGCACCGACAGCGTCCTGAACACCACGATGATCAGCACCGACCAGAGGAGCGACGCCCACACCGGGTGCTGCATCGGCCAGGCGTCGGACGTCGAGACGCCCGGGTTGCCGAACAGCACGCGGCAGGCCTGGACCGTCGCGCTGAACGGGTTCCACTCGGCGATGGTCTGCAGCCAGGACGGCAGCTTGCTGGAGTCCACGAACGCGTTCGAGATGAACGTGACCGGGAAGAGCCAGATCAGTCCGCCCGAGGTCGCGGCCTCGGGAGTGCGGACCGAGAGGCCGATCAGGGCACCGATCCAGGAGAAGGCGTAGCCGAGGAGGAGCAGGAGGGCGAACGCGCCGAGCGCCTTCGGGACGCCCTCGTGGATGCGCCAGCCGACCAGGAGGGCGACGATCGCGAGCACGAAGAGGGTGAGCGTCGTCTGCACCAGGTCGGCGAGGGTGCGGCCGGTGAGGACCGCGCCACGGGCCATCGGCAGGGCACGGAAGCGGTCGATGAGGCCCTTGTGCATGTCGTCGGCGATGCCCGCGCCCGCGCCCGCCGTGGCGAACGTGACGGTCTGGGCGAAGATGCCGGCCATCAGGAACTCGCGGTAGACGGCCGGGGAGGTCGTCCCGCCGATCTGCATGGAGCCGCCGAAGACGTAGCTGAACAGCACCACGAACATGATCGGCTGGATCAGCCCGAAGATGATCATCTCGGGGATCCGGGACATCCTGATCAGGTTGCGGCGGGCGATGACCAGCGAGTCGCCGACGGACTGGACGACTCCGCCGCGCGGGCGCGGGGCCAGGCGGCCCGTGCCCTCCAAGGTGGTGGTCACGTGAGGGCCTCCTTCTCGTCCCCCTCGTCCCGCTCGGCCGCGTGGCCGGTGAGGGAGATGAAGACGTCGTCGAGGGTGGGGCGGCGCAGTCCGATGTCGTCGATCTCGACGCCGATGGCGTCCAGGTCGCGGATCACCTCGGCGAGGAGCTTGGCGCCGCCGGTGACGGGCACGATGAGCTTGCGGGTGTGGTGCTCGACGGACACCTCGCCGCGGCCGTCGCCGGCGACGCCGTAGCGGGCGAGGACGTCCCGGGCGCCGGTGATCATCTCCGGTTCGTGGACGACGACCTCGACGCGCTCGCCGCCCGTCTGCGCCTTCAGCTGGTCGGAGGTGCCGCGCGCGATGACCTTGCCCCGGTCGACGACGGCGATGTCGTCGGCGAGGCGGTCGGCCTCCTCCAGGTACTGGGTGGTGAGGAGCAGGGTCGTACCGCCCGCGACGAGTTCCTTGATGACCTCCCACAGCGCCTGCCGGTTGCGGGGGTCGAGGCCGGTGGTCGGCTCGTCCATGAACATCACCGGCGGGGCGACGACCAGGGCCGCCGCGAGGTCGAGGCGGCGGCGCATGCCGCCGGAGTACGTCTTGGCCGTACGGTCGGCGGCGTCGGCGAGGCCGAAGCGCTCCAGGAGTTCGCCGGCCCTGGCCTTCGCGGCCTTCGCCCTCATCTGGTAGAGCTGCCCGACCATCTGGAGGTTCTCGCGGCCCGTGAGGTACTCGTCGACGGCCGCGAACTGGCCGGAGAGACCGATCGAGCGGCGGACCTCGTTGGGGTGCTTCAGGACGTCGACCCCGGCGACGACGGCCTTCCCGCTGTCCGGCCGGAGGAGGGTGGTCAGCACGCGGACGGTGGTCGTCTTCCCCGCGCCGTTCGGGCCGAGCAGACCCAGGACGGTGCCCTCCGGCACGTCCAGGTCCACGCCGTCCAGAGCTCGTACGTCGCCGAAGGTCTTCACCAGACCCTCGGCATGGATCGCGCCTGGCATGTGGATTCTCCTGGGGAGAGGAGGCGTTTTCCCGACCGATCCTAGGAGCGGCGGGCCCGCCGCGCCCAGTGAATTTGTGACGCGCGCCACATGATCATGGGGGGTGCAGGTCAGCCCAGGATCGTGTACCCGGCGTCCCGCAGGGCGTCCTCCACCTCGCGGCAGTGCTCCGGGCCCTTCGTCTCCAGGTGGAGTTCGACCTCCGCCTCCGTCAGGCCGAGCCGCGGGTCGGTCCGTACGTGGCTGACGTCCAGGACGTTCGCGTCGGCCACCGTGAGCACCGCGAGCAGGGTCGCCAGGGCCCCCGGCCGGTCCGTGACCCGCAGCCGCAGGCTCAGATAGCGGCCGCCGGCGGCCATGCCGTGCCGCAGGATGCGCTGGAGCAGCAGCGGGTCGACGTTCCCGCCGGAGAGGACGGCCACGACCGGCCCCCGGAAGGCCTTCGGGTCGCTGAGCAGGGCCGCGACCGGGCTGGCGCCCGCCGGTTCGACGACCAGCTTCGCCCGCTCCAGGCAGAGCAGCAGCGCCGACGACAGCGCGTCCTCGGAGACCGTGACGACCTCGTCGACGTACTCCTGGACCAGCGAGAACGGCACGTCTCCCGGCCGCCCCACCTTGATCCCGTCCGCCATCGTCACCGGCGACTCGACCACCACGGGATGCCCGGCGGCCAGGGAGGGCGGGTACGCGGCCGCGCCCTCCGCCTGCACGCCGATCACCTTCACGTCCGGGCGCAGTGACTTCACCGCGAGTCCGATGCCGGCCGCGAGACCGCCGCCGCCGACGCCCACGAGGATCGTCCGGACCTCCGGGCACTGCTCCAGGATCTCCAGGCCCACCGTGCCCTGCCCGACGATGATGTCGGGGTGGTCGAAGGGGTGGATGAAGACCGCCCCCGTCTCCCGCGCGTACTGCTCCGCCGCCGCCAGCGTCTCGTCCACGACATGGCCGTGCAGCCGCACCTCGGCGCCGTACTCGCGGGTCGCCGCGACCTTCGGCAGCGGGGCGCCGACCGGCATGAAGACGGTGGCGCGCACCCCGAGGAGCTTCGAGGCGAGCGCGACGCCCTGCGCGTGGTTCCCGGCCGAGGCCGCGACGACCCCGGCGGCCCGCTCCTCGGGCCGCAGCCCGGCGATCCGCACGTACGCCCCGCGCAGCTTGAAGGAGCCGGTCCGCTGGAGGTTCTCGCACTTGAGCTGGACCGGCGCTCCCACCAGCGACGACAGATGGCGGCTGCCCTCCATCGCCGTCACCCTGGCCACCCCGGCCAGCATCTTCTGAGCCCCCCGCACGTCGTCCAGCATGAGGTGATGCAAGGGGTCTCGCGTACGGAAGCTCATGACACCAAGTCTCGCAGCTCACGGTACTCATGGCCGCCCGGCGGACAGCGGCCCAACCGGTTTGCGCAGCCCCGGTACGGACCTCCCCGGGGCCGCGTACTCTGTCCCCCACCGACCGACCACCCCCGCACGAGAGAGACCCACAGCCATGCCCACATCTCAGGACATGACGACTGAGCTCGACCCCGGTCTCCTCGACGCCCTCCAGCACCAGGTGGCCGTCTTCGCCCGCCGGGCCGAGCAGACCCGCCTCGGCGGCACCGGCCAGCTGCGGAACTCCATGGACCGCGCGGCCTACCTCCTGCTCAACCGCCTTGACCAGGAAGGCCCGATGGGCGTCAAGGCGCTCGCCGCCGGCATGGGGATCGACTCGTCGACGGTCACCCGGCAGGTCGCGCCGCTCGTCGACACCGGCCTGGTGAAGCGCACCTCGCACCCGGAGGACGGGCGGGCGGTCGTCCTCCAGCTCTCGCAGCGCGGCCTGACCCGCCTGGAGGAGGTCCGCTCCTCGCGCCGCCAGCTGATGGTGGAGGTCACCGAGGGCTGGACGCCGGCCGAGCGCGAGTCGTTCTGCACGCTGCTCACGCGCTTCAACACCGCGCTGTCCGCACGGCAGTCGGCGCACCTGGGCCATCCGGCCACCGAACACGCCGCCGAATCCGCCACGGAGTCCGCGGCGCCCTCCTCAGCCGAAACGAGCGAGTCCACGCCGACCTCTTGACCCCGCCCCCGCGCTGTCCTCAGATGAGGACGTGCGAGAGCATCGAAGCGGCAGCGGCGCCGAACACGCCTACCGCACCCGTGAGTTCGAGGCATTCGTGGCCGGAGCCGCGGGCCGGCTCCTGCACGCCGCGACCCTCCTCACCGCCGAGACCCGCACCCACAACCCGCACGCCCGGACGCTGCTGACCGCCGCCCTCGCCCACACGTACGCGGTGTGGGGCCGGCTGCGCGACGAGGACCCCTACGACCTGACCCGGCGCGACCTCGCCGCCCGCTTCGCGCGCACCGCCCGGCGCTACCGCGCGGGCCGGGGCGGGGTCCTCTCCGCCCTCCACCCGCAGGAACGGCTCGTCGTCGTCCTCCGGTTGTACGAGGGCGTCGCCGAGGAGCAGGTCGGGGCGCTGCTCGGGCTGCCGGAAGCGCGTGTCCGCGCCGTCTGCGCCCGCTCGGTCGCGGCGCTCAGGACGGCCGCCGAACGCGACGCCGGAACCGCCGCGTGACCCGGCACGAGGACAAGGAGGCGGCGGTCCGGCGGATGCTCGACACCCCGCACCCGCCGGTCCCCGCGGACCTCGCCGTACGGGCGGCGGCGACCGGGGCCCGGCGCGCCCGCCTGGAGCGGGTGGCCCGCCGGCTGCTGTGGGGCCTGTTCGTCGTCGCGGCGGTCACGTTCGCCGTGTGGGCGTCGGCGGCCCGGCCCTGGGAGGTCCCGCCGGCCGAGACGACGCCACCGCTCGAAGGCTGGTGAAGACGGGCCTAGCCTGGAGGGGGGCCCGTCTGGAGGTCGTTATGGCCAGGAAAGCAACCGACTGCCGCGACGCCCCGAGCGTCTCCGGCTGTTCGCTCTACATGTCGGGCGAGGAGGACGAACTTCTGCGGGCGGCCGTCGCGCACGCGGTCTCCGTGCACGAGCACACGGACACTCCCGAGCTCCGCGAGGAGGTCCGGGCCTCGATGAAGGACCCGCTGCCCGGCACCTGAACAGGGCGGGACCCGGGCGCCCTGGGCGTCCGGGCCTTCGCTCGGGCGCCCGGGCCTTCCGTACGACGGTCGGCCCGGGGCCCTCCGTACGACTTAACCCAGGGCCTGGCGCAGGTCGGCGAGGAGGTCGTCGGCGTTCTCGATGCCCACCGAGAGGCGGACGAGGTCCGCGGGGACCTCGAGGGCGGAGCCGGCGACGGACGCGTGGGTCATCCGGCCCGGGTGCTCGATCAGCGACTCGACGCCGCCCAGCGACTCGCCCAGGGTGAAGAGCTGAGCGCGGTTGCAGACCTCGACCGCCGCCTCTTCCCCGCCCTGCACGCGGAACGAGATCATGCCGCCGAAGGAACGCATCTGCTTGGCCGCGATCTCGTGCCCCGGGTGCTCCGGAAGGCCCGGGTAGAGGACCTGGGTGACCTTCGGGTGCTGGGTCAGCATCTCGACGACCTTCGCCGCGTTCTCGCTGTGGCGGTCCATGCGCACGGCGAGCGTCTTGATGCCGCGCAGCACGATCCACGAGTCGAAGGGACCGGCCACCGCGCCCATCGCGTTCTGGTGGTACGCCAGCTCCTCCCCGAGCGCCGCGTCGGCCGTCACCAGGGCGCCGCCGACGACGTCCGAGTGCCCGCCCATGTACTTCGTGAGCGAGTGCACGACGACGTCCGCGCCGAGCGCGAGCGGCTGCTGCAGGTACGGCGAGGCGAAGGTGTTGTCGACGACCAGCTTCACGCCGGCCTGCCGTGCGACGCCCGCGACGGCCTCGATGTCGGTGATGCCGAGGAGCGGGTTCGACGGGGTCTCGACCCAGATCAGCTTCGTGCGGTCGTTGACGGCGTCCCGCACCGCGTCGATGTCGGACGTGTTCGCCACCGAGAAGTCCACGCCCCAGCGCTCCACGACCTTGGCGAACAGCCGGAACGTGCCGCCGTACGCGTCGTTCGGGATGACCACGTGGTCGCCGGGCGCGAGCAGCGCGCGCAGCAGGCAGTCCTCGGCCGCCAGGCCCGAGGCGAAGGCGAGACCGCGTCGGCCGCCCTCCAGGGCCGCCAGGTTCTCCTCAAGGGCCGTACGGGTCGGGTTGGCGCTGCGGCTGTACTCGTAACCGCCGCGCAGCCCGCCCACGCCGTCCTGCTTGTAGGTGGACACCTGGTAGATGGGCGGGACGACCGCGCCGGTCAGCGGGTCGGCGGTGTTGCCCGCGTGGATCGCGCGGGTCTCGAAGCTCTGGTGAGAGTGCTGGTCGCTCATGGTCAGGAGCGTAGTCCCGCGCACCCCCCGGCGCCTGGATCGTCTCACGCGCCGTCCTGGACAATGGGACGCATGGAGATTCTCTGGTTCCTGATCGCGCTCGGGCTGCTGTTCGGCATCCTCGGCCCCTACCTGCTGCGCCGCCGGGGTGGCGGGATCCGGTTGGCCGCGCCGGGCTCGCCGGACGCGGCGGATCCGGAGGCGTACGGATTCGTACGGCAGGAGGACCAGGACGTACGGCTCCCGGGCGCCGACGACGAACTGCTGCACGTCCTCGACGTCGTCCAGGCCACCCAGGACTGGCGGGCCGCGTCCCGGCTGCTCGCCGCCACCGACAAGGACGGCGAGGTGCGCTGGCAGCGCGTCCAGGCCTTCGCGGGCGCCGCGTCCCTCGAACTCCAGGAGCGGCCGGGCGTGGGCGGCGCGTGGCTGCGGGCCTGGCGTGCCGAGGCCCCGAAGGACGCGGGCGGCGCGGCCGTCCACGCGGAGTTCCTCGTCCAGCAGGCCTGGCGCTCGTCGACGGCCGGCACCGACGACTTCCGGATCATCCTGGAGGAGGCGCGGAAGGTCACCGAGGAGGCGGCGCTTCTCGCGCCGGGCGACCCGGTCCCGTACATCACGCAGCTGGCCGTGGCACGCGGTCTCGGCTACGGCCACGAGCAGTTCGACCAGGTGTGGGCGCAGGTCATCGACCGGGCGCCGCAGCACATGGGCGCCCATCTGGCGGCCCTGCACTACTGGTGCGAGAAGTGGCACGGCTCCCGCGAGGAGGCCGACCACTTCGCGACGACGGCCGCGGCGCGTGCGCCGCGCGGCTCGCTGCTCGCCGCGCTGCCGCTGTTCGCGGTGCACGAGCACGTGCCGGACGTGGTGCTCGTGCAGGACTTCTTCCGTACGGCGGTGGTGTCGAAGGCGATGGACGGCGCGCTGTACGCCGTCCACTCGGCCCGGCCCGACGACCCGATGCTGGCGCACGTCCGCCATCTGCTCGTCTACTTCCTGGTCCGCTCGGAGCGCTGGGCGGAGGCCATGCATCAACTGGTGAAGGTCGACGGGCACGTGGGCTCGGTGCCGTGGACGCTGAGCGGGGACCCGGCGGCGCAGTTCACGATCTTCCGGAACCTGGCGGTGGCCGGGTACGAGGCGAACGGCGGAAGCCCGGCGACGCTGCCGCGGTGAGCGCATGAGGCGGGGGGAAGGTTTCCCCCCGCCTCCTTGTTGTGTCCACTGCCGACCGTCGAGGAGAGATGCAGCATGTTCCTGTCCCGCACCCCCGTCCTCCCCACCCCCGAGCAGGCCCTGCGCGGCCGCCCCGAGCCCGAGTTCTCGGTCCCCGAGCGCCACACCGTCCTCGGCAACCCCCTCCTCGGCCCGTACCCGGAGGGCGGCCTGGAGGTCGCCGACTTCGCCCTCGGCTGTTTCTGGGGCGCCGAGCGCAAGTTCTGGCAGACCGACGGCGTCTGGACGACCCTCGTCGGCTACCAGGGCGGCTACACGGAGAACCCGGCGTACGAGGAGGTCTGCTCGGGCCTGACCGGCCACACCGAGGCCGTCCGGGTCGTCTTCGACCCGTCGAAGGTCTCGTACGAGAGCCTCCTGAAGCTGTTCTGGGAGTCGCACGACCCGACCCAGGGCTTCCGCCAGGGCAACGACGTGGGCACCCAGTACCGCTCGGCGATCCACACCCACTCCCCCGCCCAGGCGGCGGCCGCCGAGGCCTCCCGCGAGGCCTACCAGAAGGTCCTGACGGGCTCGGGCTACGGCACGATCAGCACGGAGATCCTCCCGGCCGACGAGAGCCGCCCGTTCTACCCGGCGGAGCCGTATCACCAGCAGTACCTGCACAAGAACCCCGCGGGTTACTGCGGCATCGGCGGTACGGGCGTGTCGTGCCCGATCGGCGTGGCGAAGGCGGCCGGCTGACGGACGCGCCGCTTAACGGGCCGCTCCTGCAGTGGCTGCGCTTCGCGGAGCTCCTCGTCCATGCCGCGGAGGTGTCCCGCGCCCACCGACTGCAGGGTCCGGCACCCCCGGGTCGAACTCCGTTCAGGCCGTCCCGTGTGACGCGGCGCGCAGGGCCGCGGCGGTCGTCGCCGGGTCGTAGCCGGGGGCGACGCCGTCGATCAGCTGGAGGTCGCCCGCCATGTGGCGGGCGCGCAGCGGGATCAGCTCCTGGTAGGCGGCGGAGTCGTACCAGCGGCGGGCGTGGTCCATCGAGGGGAAGCCGACGAGGACGACCGAGGCGGGCCACTCGCCCTCCTTGACGTCCCGCTCGGGCGCTCCGTGGATGAGGAAGCGGCCGTCGAAGGGGTCGAGGGTGGCCTGGACGCGCTCCATGTACTGGAAGACCTCCTCGTGGAGGACGGCCGTCGGGTGCAGGCTGGCTATCGCGTATGCGGTCATGGGGACAGCGTGCCGGGGCATGCCGTGCGGGTCGATTACCCCGGACGTCATGCCCCGGCACGCACATCGCGTACGGGCTGCTCAGATCGTCGACGCGTCGATCACGAAGCGGTAGCGGACGTCGCTCGCGAGGACCCGCTCGTACGCCTCGTTGATCCGGTCGGCGTCGATCACCTCGATCTCGGCGCCGAGGCCGTGCTGCGCGCAGAAGTCGAGCATCTCCTGCGTCTCGGCGATGCCGCCGATCATCGAGCCCGCGAGGGTCTTGCGGCCGCCGATGAGGGAGAAGAGGTTGAGCGCGACGGGCTCCTCGGGGGCGCCCACGTTGACCAGGGCGCCGTCCGTCTTGACCAGGCTCAGGTAGGCGCCGAAGTCCAGCGGGGCGGAGACCGTGGAGATCACCAGGTCGAAGGTGCCGGCGAGCTCGGTGAAGGTCGCCGGGTCGCTCGTCGCGTAGAAGTGGTCGGCGCCCAGCTTCAGGCCGTCCTCCTGCTTCTTCAGCGACTGGCTGAGGACGGTGACCTCCGCGCCGAGCGCGTGGGCGATCTTGACTCCCATGTGGCCGAGGCCGCCGAGACCGACGATCGCGACCTTCTTGCCGGGGCCGGCCTGCCAGTGGGCGAGCGGCGAGTAGAGGGTGATGCCGGCGCAGAGCAGCGGGGCGGCCTCGTCGAGGGCGATGCCCTCGGGGATGCGCAGGGTGTAGTTCTCGTCGACGACGATGTGGGTGGCGTAGCCGCCGTAGGTGGGCTCGCCGTTCTTGTCGAGGGCGTTGTACGTGCCGGTCATGCCTCCCGTGCAGTACTGCTCCAGGCCCTGGAGGCAGTACTCGCAGGTGCGGCAGGAGTCGACGAAGCAGCCGACGCCGACCCGGTCGCCGACCTGGAACTTCGTCACGCCCGGGCCGACCTCGGCGACGATGCCGGCGATCTCGTGACCGGGGACCATCGGAAAGATGCCCTCGCCCCAGCCGTCCCTGGCCTGGTGGATGTCGGAGTGGCAGATGCCGGAGAACTTGATGTCGATGAGGACGTCGTGCTCGCCGACCGGGCGACGCGGGACGGTGGTGCGCTCCAGGGGCGCGTTGGCGGCGGGGGCGGCGTAGGCGGGGACGGTGGTCACGTTCGTGGTCATGCATCCAGGCTGCCGGAGGACGTCGGCATCACCCAGCCACCTGTTCTGCCTACGTCCAGCGTGCCTACCACTGGCAGGGACAGGAACAGACGTCCGTCCGGGCGTACGACCTGGGATAATCGGGACGCATGGATCTCAGTGCCGAACTCAGCGAATTCCTGCGCTCGCGCCGGGCCCGGCTGAAGCCGGAGGACGTGGGCCTGCCGGAGTTCGGGCGGCATCGCCGCGTACCGGGGCTGCGCCGGGAGGAGCTCGCGCAACTGGCCGGGGTGTCCGTGGCCTACTACACCCGGCTCGAACAGGGCAACGGGCGCAACGTGTCCATGGAGGTCCTGGACGCGATCGCGCGGGCCCTGCGGCTGAGCGACTCCGAGCGGGCGCATCTGACGCACCTGGCCAAGCCGACGGCGAAGAAGAGGCAGCAGCGGGCGGCGATCGCCCGCCCCCAGCAGATCCGGCCCGGTCTGCGGCACCTGCTCGACTCGATGGACGGCGTCCCCGCCCTCGTCATCGGCCGGCGGCTCGACCTCCTCGCCTGGAACCGGATGGCGCGGGCGCTGCTCGGCGACTTCGACACGATGGAGCCGGACGAGCGCAACATGGCCCGTCTCGTCTTCCTCGGGGACAACGCGCGCTCTCTCTATCTGGACTGGGAGAGCAAGGCGACCGAGGTGGTGAGCGTGCTGAGGCTGTACGCGGGCTGCTATCCGGACGATCCCGCGCTGCTTGCGCTGGTCGGCGAACTGTCGGTGAAGAGCGAGGAGTTCCGCTCGCTGTGGGCGGCGCACACCGTCGCGGACAAGGGGCACGGGACGAAGCGGCTGCGGCATCCGCTGGTGGGCGAGATGACGTTGGGCTACGAGAGCCTGAAGGTGGCGGGCGGGGACCCGGACCTGGTGCTCGTGACGTACCAGGCGGAGCCGGGGTCGCCCTCGGCGGACGCGCTGCGGCTGCTCGCGCAGTGGGGTGTCGACGAGCCGGTGGACCTTCGGCAGTAGTTCCGGCGTAGCGGAAGGCCCCCTCCCGGGAGCGGGAGGGGGCCTTCGCACGTGCTGTCAGACCGCCGAGCCGGCCTTCCAGTCCGCCCAGCTCATGTTCCAGCCGTTGAGGCCGTTGTCGGGGGCGATCGTCTTGTCCTTGGAGTTCTTGACGATCACGACGTCACCGACGATCGAGTGGTCGTACAGCCAGGCCGCCGTCTGGTTGGGGTCGCCGGCGCCCTTGACGTCGTTGAGGCCGACGCAGCCGTGGCTGGTGTTGGCCGAGCCGAAGATCGAGTCCGGGCCCCAGTAGTTGCCGTGGATGAACGTGCCCGACGTGGACAGGCGCATGGCGTGCGGCACGTCCTTGATGTCGTACTCGCCCTTGCCGTCGTCGTCGGTGAAGCCGACGGTGGCGCCGTTCATCCGGGTCTCCTTGAACTTCTCGGAGATCACCATCTGACCGTTGTAGGTCGGGTTCTCCGGGGAGCCGGCGGAGATCGGGATGGTCTTGACCGTCTTGCCGTCCTGGGTGACCGTCATGGTCTTGGTGGCGACGTCGACGGTGGAGACCTGGTTGCGGCCGATCTTGAAGGTGACCGTCTTCTGCTGGACGCCGAAGACGCCGTCGGCGCCCTCGACTCCGTCGAGCTCCAGCTTGAGGGTGACGGTCGAGCCCTCGGTCCAGTAGTCGTCGGGCCGGAAGTCGAGGCGCTGGGAGTTGAACCAGTGCCCGACGACCTCCTGGCCGGAGCTGGACGAGACGGTGATGCCGCCCTGGACGGCCTTCTTGTCGGTGATCGCCTTGTTGAAGTTGATCGAGACCGGCATGCCGACGCCGACGGTCGAGCCGTCCTCGGGCGTGAAGTTGCCGATGAAGCTGTTGGCCTTGGAGACGGTGGTGAACGAGGAGTTCTCGTGGGCCTCCAGGCCGGCCGCGTCCGTGGCGGTGGCGGCGATCTTGTAGACCGTGGCCCGCTCCAGCTGCTCGGACGGCTTCCAGCTGAGGCCGTCGGCCGCTATCTCGCCCTTGACCACGGTGCCCTCGGCGGAGGTCATGGTGACCTCGGTGAGCTTGCCCTCGGCGACGGTGACCTTGGCGTCCTTGTTGATGGACGCGTTCTGCGTGCCGCTCTTGGGCGAGATCGTGATCTGCGCCTTGGAGGTCTTGGCCGCCTCGGCCGCCTCGTCGACCTGTGCCTGTGACGGTGGGGTCGCGGATCCGGAAGCGCTGCCGCCGTCGTCGCCGTTGCACGCCGAGAGCACCATTACGCCGCCGAGCACCGCGGCCGCGACCGCCAGGCTCCTGCGGCGCTTGCCGTCCGTCATCACACGCATCTCCATCGTCGCCGATTCCTGCCCAACGCTTACCTAAATACCCACGAGACCCGGTCCGGTTCCGGAACGGGACGGATTGTGGGGAACGCCACTGATCGACACGCACAGGCGGTGCGTCCGGTTCCCCGGGCCAGGCAAAAGGCCCCGGGACGGTGTCCCGAGGCCTCCGGGCAGGGCGTCCGCCGGCCTCACGGCCGGTGGCGCTCGCCCCTACGACCGGGCGTCGTCATCCGTCTCCTCCGCGGATTCCGCGTACTCGGCGTCCTCCGCGTCCCCATCTTCCTCGTCGAGGTCCCACTCCAGCGCATCGGGGTCGTACTCGACCTCCTCACTGCTCCAGGAGGCCTGGACCATGTCGATGCCGGGGACGTCGCGGATGAGGTCGAAGGGCTCGATGAGGTAGGCGAGGGCCTCGGCGCTGTCCTCGCGGACGGCGGCGCGGGCGGGCACGCGCTCCTCCTCGGGCATGAACTCGTCGGCGCCGATCCGGGCCTCGGCGGCCTCGGCGAGTTCGGCCGGTCCGTCGACCTCCAGAACCACATCGACGCGAAGGCGTACATAGCGTGCTGTCTCAGAAGTGCTCATGGGTCGGAGCGTAAGGGGCCGGGGGGCCTCGGCTTTCCCGCGACCCGCTGTGTTCATTAGCATCGGCGCACCGACCAATTCGCGGTTTCCGCAAGGGGGATCGAAATTTCCGTGTCCGCCGCCCCACGCCCACTGCTGACCGCCATCGCCGCGGGCACGCTGCTGTGCGCCCTGTGGTTCGTGCCGTCCGCGAACGCCACCGACGAGGGGGGCGGGGCCCGCATCGGGCTGACCCAGGACGATTCCGCCGCCTCGGACGACGGGCGCGTGGCGGAGACCGGAAGCCTGGGCACCACGCCGTATCTGTTGGGCGGTACGGGGTTCCTCGGGGTCGGCGCGGGCTTCGTGGCGCTCGCACTGCATCGCAGGGGCCGGGCGGCCTGAGCGCCCCCACACGGCGGAAGCGCCCGTTGCGCGACGGAAGGGCCCGCCCGGGTGACCGGGCGGGCCCTCCGTGTCGGCGGACCGTCAGGCGAGCGGGCCGGTGACCGGCTCCACGGCGGCGACCAGCTTCCCTTCCCGTACGAAGGTGTCGGCGGCGGCCAGGTCGGGGGCGAGGAACCGGTCGGGACCGGGGCCCTCGACGCCGGCGGCGCGCAGCGCGTCGATGGCGGCCTGCGAGGCGGGGGCCGGGGTGAGGCCCTCGCGGAGTTCGACACCGCGGGTGGCGGCGTACAGCTCGACCGCGATGATCCGGTTGAGGTTGCCGATCGCGGTGCGCAGCTTGCGCGCCGCGGACCAGCCCATGGAGACGTGGTCCTCCTGCATCGCGGAGGACGGGATGGAGTCGGCGGAGGCCGGGACGGCGAGCCGCTTCATCTCGCTGACCAGGGCGGCCTGCGTGTACTGGGCGATCATGAGGCCCGAGTCGACGCCGGCGTCCTCGGCGAGGAAGGGCGGCAGGCCGTGCGAGCGGTTCTTGTCGAGGAGCCGGTCGGTGCGGCGCTCGGCGATGGAGCCGAGGTCGGCGGCGGCGATGGCGAGGAAGTCGAGGACGTACGCGACGGGGGCGCCGTGGAAGTTGCCGTTGGAGCGGACCTGGCCGTCGGCGAGGACGACCGGGTTGTCGACGGCGGCGGCGAGCTCGCGCTCGGCGACGAGGCGGGCGTGCGCCATGGTGTCGCGGCCGGCGCCGGCGACCTGCGGGGCGCAGCGCACCGAGTAGGCGTCCTGGACGCGGGGGGCCTCGCCGGCCTGGGCGTGGCCGGTGAGGCCGGAGCCCTTGAGCACGGCCAGCATGTTGGCGGCGGAGGCGGCCTGCCCGGGGTGCGGGCGGATGGCGTGCAGCTCGGGTTCGAGGACCTTCTCGGTGCCGAGGAGGGCTTCGAGGGAGAGCGCGGCGGTGATGTCGGCCGACTTGTAGAGGGTGTCGAGGTCGGCGAGCGCCATGATCAGCATGCCGAGCATGCCGTCGGTGCCGTTGAGGAGGGCGAGGCCCTCCTTCTCCTTGAGCTCGACGGGCGCGATGCCGTGGGCGGCGAGCAGCTCGCCGGCGGGCTTCAGGACGCCGTCGGGGCCCTCGGCGTCGCCCTCGCCCATGAGGGCGAGCGCGCAGTGGGAGAGCGGGGCGAGGTCGCCGGAGCAGCCGAGGGAGCCGTACTCGTGCACGACCGGGGTGATGCCGGCGTTGAGGACGTCGGCCATGGTCTGCGCGACCTCGGGGCGGACGCCGGTGTGGCCGGAGGCGACGGTCTTGAGCCGCAGGAACATCAGGGCGCGCACGACCTCGCGCTCGACGCGCGGGCCCATACCGGCGGCGTGCGAGCGCACGATGTTGCGCTGGAGCTGGGCGCGGAGTTCGTGGCTGATGTGCCGGGTGGCGAGCGCGCCGAAGCCGGTGGAGACCCCGTAGACGGGCTCGGGCTTGGCGGCGAGCGCGTCGATGACGTTCCGGGCGGCGGCGAGCGCCTGGACGGCCTCGTTCGACAGCTCGACGCGGGCACCGTGGCGGGCGACGTCGATGACGTCCTGCGGGGTCGTGCCGGACGTGCCGAGGACGACTGTCTGCATATCCATATTCAGCAGCGTACGGACTGAAGACCGACCTGTCACTAGGTGACTTTGTCACTGCCCAGCCAGGGGGCGGCCCCTTACCTGCCCGATGATCGGTTACGCGTCCCCAGTCTGCCGCCCCGGAGCGCGACGATCGGCGTGGCGGCGCGCGCGGAAGCCCTCCTGATGCGCCGAAGTCGAAGGGGGCGGCCCGGCCCCGGCTCAGCGGCCCGGGGAGGCGAAGCAGCCGGCCTTCGGCCCCGCCGATCACTCCCGGTGGAGCGAAACGGGTGGACAACTCCCCAGCAGTAGGCCGTTTTTGAGATGTGCAGTAGCGGTCCACCCGGTCCGCCGAATGCTTATCCTTGCGATCATGACTGACCAGTCTCCGGAACCCTCTGCGTGCCCTGCCCCCTCAGGAGAGCTCCGCGCCTCCCACGATGACCGTGAAGCAGTCGTGGAGCAGCTGCGTGATGCGGCAGCCGAGGGACGAATCGATCTCGATGAGCTGGATGCACGCCTGGAGCAGGCGCTGACGTCGAGGACTCAGGCCGAGTTGGCCGTCCTGACCGCCGACCTGCCGAGGCCGAATCCCGCTGGGAGTCAGTTGCCGCTGGTGCTCAAGGGCGGCATGTATGGCGCGTCTCGAGGTCCCGGGCGCTGGGAGGTTCCCGGGCACGTGATCGCTCACGGAGGCGTGGGGGGCGTGAAGATCGACTTCACCCGCGTTGAGTGCCGCCTCAAGGAGGTCGCGGTGGAGGCGTACGGGGAGACATCTGGTGTCACGATCGTCATCCCCGACGGCTGGACCGCGGAGACCAGCGGTATGGATCCCGGCGTCGGCGGCCTGACGGACAAGACCACTCCCGACCGACTCCCGGGAACTCCGCTGATCCGGCTCACCGGGTCCGGCGGCGCGGGAGGAGTGGTCATCCGCCATCCCAGCCGCCGAGAACTGCGCAAGCTGCGCAGCAACCCGACGCCGAGCTAGGAATCGCCGGCGACGCGGAGACGAACGGGCCCGGCCCGGCGACGGTCACGAGTCGCTGGGCGCGACCGGCAAGGGGCGGGTCCTTGGGGTGGCCGCGTCTGGTGGGCCTCGGGTGAGTTCGCGGTCAGGCCGTTCCCCGGCCCCTTGGGCACGGGCTTCACTCACACGAGCCCTCTTCACTCAACGTGCCCACCCCGACACGCCTCGTGCTGTACGTTCACGCAAAACGGCCCCCGCCGACGGTTGCACCCGTCTGCGAGGGCCTGAACCACCAGTGGAAGCAGCCACCTGTGATCTACCGGCACTTTAACGCGCCCTCGCGCGCCTTCACCCAGTTCTCGCACGAGCTCATCCGGCATCCTCGGCTCAGTTCCGACGCCGTCCGGCTCCTCACCTGGCAGCTCTCCCTCCCCCAGAGTGCGCGCGAGTCCCTCTCCACCTCCGCCCAACGTGCCCGGATCGGGGGACACGCCTTCACCCGCGCCAAGCGCCAACTGAAGGAAGAAGGGTTCGTGCACGAGCGGCGGGTCCAGGTCGCCCGGGGGCGCTGGGCCACCCAACAGCTCGTGTCCAACACCCCGCTGACGGCCGATCAGGCCGTCAAGCTTCTCTCCCGGACACCCGCCCCCACCTGCACCGACCCCGTAACCCCGCAGGTCCCACCGAGTACCCCCACACCGGCCGCCGGTCAGCCAACCACCCCGCCCACCGACGGTCATCCAGACAAACAGCCTGGGGAAGACACCTCCAACCTTCCGGCCCGGACGGCCGAGCCCGCCGACTCGGCGCCACCGCCTCCGCCTTCGCCTCCCTCGGAAGACGCCCGCGCCCTCATCGGCGCCCTCCCCCTGCTCTCCCCCGCCCTTCGCCACATCCCGCCCGGCATGCGTGACGAACTCGCCCACCTCGCCGCCCGATGGCTCGACGCCGGCCACACCTCCACCGACGTCCACGAGCACATCCTGCGCGGCCTTCCCGGCGCCGGGACGCCCGTCCACCGGCCCGGCGGCCTCGTCCGGTACCTCCTGCGCCGGCCGCTCGCCGACGAGACCCTGTGCCCCGAATGCGCCATGAATTCCTCCGGGGAAATCGCCGGGCGAAATCCACAAACGGAATCCGCCGGAACGGCGTCAGGGCCGCCATATCGACTCAACTGCTAAATTCCGACATTTGCGGGCGAGAACTTACCGGTTGCAGGCGCCACGCACGTATCCACGACGGTCTTTTCGCCGGCCGCCGAGCCCTTGACGCAGAGCCGCCCTCCCCTCTCCCTCAGATCGAGGAAGAAACCGGTGGTCACGCCCGTCGACCGGAGGCCGTGGATGCGCTCGTCGATGTAGCCGAGGCCGTTCAGAACCTTCCTGACCTGGCCGGGAGCGGGGTCCTTCAGCTTGAGCAGCGCCTGGGTGAGGCGCTCCTCGTGCAGGCCGCTCGCGCACAGGTCGCGCGCGCTCAGCTCCACCTCCGGACCGGCTGTCGGCGCGGTCGGCTCGATCGGGTCGGCCGGCGGCGTCTCCCCCGGCGCGATCGGGAGTTCGTCCGCGCTACTCCCAGGACTACTAGGCCGGTTGGCGGGCGCATGACCGGAAGGGCACGGTCCGGCGACCGCGTCCAGCATCACGGCGAACGCCGCGCTCCGCGCGCTGTCGACCGCGGCGCTCGCACTACCAGCCATGTCGTTCGAGGCGCGCCCACCGCCCGTCTCGCCGGCCGGACCGCCACCGCAGGCCGTGAGCGTCACGGCGGCGAGGACCGCCGCCGCGAGGGCGAGTCGCGGGCGGCCCCGCGTGCGTGCCGCCGGTCGTTCGGCCGGTCGCACGGACGGGCTGTTCGAGGCGTGGGGGCGCGTCATCCGCACAGTCTCGACCCCGATAGCTCACTCCGCATGAGTACCCCTACTCATTGCCATTTCGGCCACTGGCCGGAATTGAATGTAAATCACTTTCGCTAATTGAGCGAATTGTATTCAGCTCCTCTCAGGCTCTTGTGAACGCATCCTTCGGCGCCCTAAGGTCCGCAGCGATCGGCAAACGATCAACTCGATGCATGAGGGGGAATTCGTGCGCAGAACCGCTCTACCCGTCATCGCCGCGCTGTCCATGGCGCTGCTGCTCCCGCAGAACGCCACCGGCATCACGCCCGCCGCACCGCAGGCCGCCGGAGCCGAGATCGTCGACCCGCCGGCCGCCACCGGCGACTTCCAGGAAGTCGGCCCGGGTGTGTACTCGACCGACAGCAAGACCTTCGAGATAGCCGAGAACGACGCCGGCGTCGGCGCCATCGGCCGCAGACACAGCGTCACCGCGCAGGCGGACGGCGTCGCCAGACCCCAGTCGGCCCCCGCGAGCCGCCCCGACATGGGCGTCTTCGGTCCCGGCTGGGAGGCGGAGTTCCTCGGCGGCGAGCTCAACCAGAAGCTGGAGCAGCAGGGCGACGCCATCGTCGTCACCGACCTCAACGTCGGCGAGTCCGTGCGCTACCTGCTCAAGAGCAGCCTCGACTTCCCCGACGGCGGCGGGGTGAAGAAGTACGAGACCGCCGAGGGCGACAAGATCACCGACACCACCCGGTGGGACTCCGCCACCGGAACCCTGGTCTCCACCATGGTCGAGACCCTCAACGTGAACCTCTCGGTGGCGGACGAGGGGCAGCCCGACGGCGGCACCGAGGTCGGCGACGAGCCCGTGGCCGCCGCGAGCCTCCTGCCCACCCGTACCTGGAAGCAGGCCGCTCCCGGCGTCAACGCCTGGCGGGTCACCAGCGCGGGCAACGCGGCCTACGGCGTCTCCACCGTCTCCTACGACTCCAAGGGCCGGATCTCCACCATCACGGAGCCTGCCGTCGGGGAGGCCCTGAAGGAGACCGTGGCGATCAGCTACGCGAGCACCACCACGGCCTCGGGGACGGCGCTCGGCGACTACGCGGGCCGTGCCAAGGAGGTCAAGGTCACCACCGGTGCCACGACGCAGACCGTCGCCCGCTACACGTACGACGCCTCGGGCCTGCTGCGCTCGGTGACCAACCCGGTCCAGAGCAGCGCCGCGGTGGCGTCCTACGTGTACGACTCCACCGGCCGCGTCTCCGACATCGTCTCGCCGGACCACGGCGACTGGGACCTGACCTACCCGGCGGCGTCGGCCTCGCCGGACGTCCTGCCGACCGGGCCCGCCCGCCCGGCCGCGGACGCGCCGATCGAGGGCGCGACCGGGATCACCGACCCGAACGCCGTCGCTCCGCCGGCCACGGACATCGGCCCGGGTGAGATCTCCGACCCGGAGGCCTACCCGCGCAAGTGCAGCTGGGCCCGTCACTGGCTCTACTACTGGAAGACCGGCTGCGCCGCCTGGGCCGCGCACTACGGCTGGCACAAGCCCTACTTCAAGTACACCAAGACCGGCTACCGCGTCGTGGGCATCAACTACGACGGCTGCAGCACCCCCGGCCCGAACGTCAGCAAGCCGGGCGGCTGGAACTTCCGTCCCGCGTGCGACATGCACGACTACGGCTACGGCCTGATCGGCAACACGTACAAGGGTTACGCGTACTACCTCGACCGGCACAAGAAGGTCGCCGTGGACGACGTCTTCTACACGACGCTGCGCGACAAGGTGTGCTCGGGCTACTTCTGGAAGAGGGCCTGCCGCGCCACCGCGTGGACCTACCGCCAGGGCGTCCGCGCGGGCAACCCGAAGAACGGTGCCAACCGCACCTGATCGACGGCTCGACCGCTGACGGAGCATGCCCCGGGGCGTCAAGGGCCGGGGGGCGAACCCATCGCCGCCCGGCCCTTTCCCCTCCGCGCGCCGCGCCGCGCCCTCCACGCCGCGCCGCGCCCCGCACCCCGCGCGCCGCGTCCGGCTCTCCGTCCTCACGTTTTCGCGCCTGTGCGCTGCCACCGTCTCCACGGGCTGAGCCATGCCCTCGTTCCCACGGGCTGAGCGATGTCCTCTTTCTCTCCGAGGCCACTGTGAAGAAGAAGATTTGGGCCACGGTCATCACCGCGATGACGACCGTGTCGCTCGGCGCGATGCCGGCCCAGGCCGCCGCGCCGCTGAGCACCTCCACGACGGCCGACGCGGCCGACGGGATCATCGACCCGCCCCTGTACGACGCCACCGCCGCCGGCGGCACGGTCCGCGTCAACGTCGTCACCGAGAACCGCACGGACATCCCCGACGCGGCGACCGCGGGTGAGACGAAGCAGTCCTTCTCGACCCTGCCGGTGGTCACCCTCAAGGTCGACCGCGCCGGCCTCGACGCCCTGGCCGCCAAGCCGGGCGTGGTCAGCGTCACCGAGGACACGCCGGTGCCGCCGTCCCTGGACGGGAGCATCCCCCTGATCGGCGGTGACAAGGCCCTCGCCGCGGGCAAGACCGGCGCGGGCAGCGCGATAGCCATCCTGGACACCGGCGTCGCGACCCAGCACCCGTTCCTGAAGGGCCGCATCAAGGCCGAGGCGTGCTTCTCCCCGAGCGACCCGGACCTCGGCGCCTCCAGCCTGTGCCCCAACGGGACCGACCGGCAGGAGGGCATCGGCACCGCCGACTCCGAGGCCGGGGCGTGCGCGACCGCCTCCGGTTGTGACCACGGCACCCACGTGGCCGGTATCGCGGCGGGCAACGGCGCGGGCCTCACCGGAGCCCCGGCCCGCGGTGTGGCCCCCGGCGCCGACCTCATCGCCATCCAGGTCTTCAGCAGGTTCGACTCGGACGACTACTGCGGCGGCTCCGCCCCCTGCGTCCTGAGCTTCACCAGCGCCCAACTGGCCGGTCTGGAGAAGGTGCTGCAGCTGCGTCAGGCCGGGACGCCCGTCATCGCGGCGAACCTCAGCCTGGGCGGAGGCCGTTACACCAGCGACTGCACCGCCGACCCCCGCAAGCTGGCCATCGACAATCTGCTCGGCGCCGGTGTCGCCACCGTGGTCGCGGCCGGCAACAACGGGTACACCGACGCGGTCAGTGCCCCCGGCTGCGTCTCCTCCGCCGTGACCGTCGGCTCCACCACCCCGGACGACGAGCTGTCGGCGTTCACCAACCGGGGTCCGCTGCTCGACCTGTTCGCGCCCGGCACCGGCATCGTGTCCTCCGTCACCGGCGGCGGGTACGCCCCCAAGAACGGCACCTCCATGGCCGCACCGCACGTGGCGGGCGCCTTCGCGGTGCTGCGGCAGGCGTTCCCCACGAAGACCGTCACGGAACTCCAGGCGCTCCTGAAGTCCAGCGGCAGGAGCATCGGCTACACCGGTGCCACCACCCCGCGCATCGACCTCGGCCAGGCGCTCGCCCCGAAGAAGACCGGCATCGTCGACTTCAACGGTGACGGCGTCGAGGACATCGCCATCGCCGACCCGGCGGCCACCGTCGGCGGCGTCACGACCGCCGGTACGGTCTGGGTCACGTACGGCGGAGGCAAGGGCACCGCCGGGATCAACCAGAACCTCGACTGGGTGCCGGGCGGCGCCGAGCAGAGCGACTGGTTCGGCGAGGAACTCGCCACCGTCGACTACGACAAGGACGGCTACACCGACCTGGTCGTCGGAACTCCCTCGGAGGACGTGGGCTCCGCCGTCGACGCGGGCTTCGTCGACATCCTGTACGGCGCCGCCGGCGGTCTGGGCACCGGCACCAAGAAGAACACCCACCTCGAACAGGGCCAGGGCACCGGCGCGATCGCCGGTTCGGCCGCCGAGGCGGGCGACCGCATGGGCCACGCGATCGCGGCCGGCACCACCAGGGCGGGCGTCCCGTACCTGCTGATCGGCAACCCCGGTGAAGCCCTCGGCGCCCACACCGGCGCCGGCAGCGCCTTCTACGTCCACGGCAGCACCAGCGTCACCATCCACCAGGACAGCGCGGGCGTCCCGGGCAGTGTGGAGAAGGACGACAAGTACGGCTTCAGCGTGACCGGCGACGCCAACTTCCTCGCCATCGGCTCTCCCGGTGAGGCCATCGGCACCGACGCGAAGTCCGGCGGCGTGGCCCTCTTCGACCCCAACAAGCTCGACGCCGAGGGCAAGCCCACCCCGCTGGCGGGCCTCGACCAGGACAACGCGGCGATCTCCGGCGGCGCCGAGCCCGGTGACGAGTTCGGCTTCGCGGTGGCCATCGCCCCGTTCCGCGCGTCGACCGCCGCCACCGCGTCCGAGTCGATCCTCGCGATCGGTTCGCCCGGCGAGGGCGTGGTCGTGGACGGCGAGAACCGCCTCAACGCCGGCCGGGTCGTACAGATCCGGATCAAGCCCGACGGCACCTGGAGCTACCTGCGCGAACTCAAGCAGGGCACCGCGGACGACACGGTCTCCGGCACCTCCGAGACCGGTGACCGCATGGGCGAGACCCTGGCCGCCGTCAACACCGCCCCGGACGCCGTGAGCACCTCGGCGTCCATGCGGCTCGCCGTCGGCACGCCCGGCGAGGCCATCGGCACGGTCACCCAGGCGGGCGCGGTCCACACCTTCTCGCTCGCCGGTTCGGCCGGGACCAACGACCGCTGGATCGAGGCGGGCGACGGCGACGGCATTCCCGGCACCCCGGGCACGAAGCAGTACCTGGGCAAGAGCCTGTCGTTCACCGCCACGCGCCTGTACGTCGGCATGGCGTACGGGCCGAACGCCGGCGGGGCCCTGTACGCCCTGCCGATGTCCAACGTGACCGTCGGCGGGACGGTCGCCCCGGTGACCGCGTACAAGCCGGGGACGGGCGGCGTGTCCTCGGGCGGCGTCCGCTTCGGGTACGCCTCGCGGTAGCGGGAACCCCGCGCTCCTGAGGGAGAGAGCCCCTCG
Source organism: Streptomyces exfoliatus (assembly GCF_000725545.1). Classification (GTDB taxonomy): domain Bacteria; phylum Actinomycetota; class Actinomycetes; order Streptomycetales; family Streptomycetaceae; genus Streptomyces; species Streptomyces exfoliatus. The sequence goes on from NZ_JNZP01000010.1 coordinate 68,075, forward strand.
AAGACCCCACCCGGTCTTCGAGGGGCTCTCCCGTCAGGGATGGTCCGGCGGCTCCACCGGCGGCGCGTCCCTGAAGCGGCGGCGGTCGCGGGCGCCGGGAGGCGCGTCGGCGAGGCGGACGACCGTGCCGTCCCGGCCCGCCACCACCGGCTTCGCCGAACGGGCCGCCTTGGCCTGGTACTGGGCCGCGTCGGCGAGCCGGAAGAGTCGGCGCGCCGACTTCAGGGGGCCGATGGGGTCGCCGGTGGACGCCACTCCGCAGGCGACGCCCTCGCCGAGTTCCAGTTCCGCGGCCCGTACGCAGAGCTCCTCGGCGACCGCGACCACCTCGTCGGCCGTCGGGCCGACCGTCAGGAGGCAGAACTCGTCGCCGCCGAGGCGGGCGGCGAGCGCGCCGGGGAGCCTGGCGCCGCACCGGGAGAGGACGGAGCCGAAGCGTTCGAGGAGCCGGTCGCCGACGGCGTGGCCGTGGGTGTCGTTGACGCGCTTGAGGCCGTTGAGGTCGCAGACCAGCAGGCTGACGACGGAGCCGTCCGCGTGGTAGCGCTCGATGGCCTCGTCGAGGCGGGTGTCGACGGCCCGGCGGTTGGCGAGTCCGGTCAGGGGGTCGGTGAAGGCGAGTTTGCGGACCTCCTCCAGGCGTTCGGCCTGGGCGATGCCCGCCGCGACGACGGCCGCGAGCACGGTCGCGAAGTCGGCGTCCGCGCGGGTGAAAGGTTTCGTCTGGGGTGGCCTGGCCACGTACAGCTCGCCCCACGCCCGCCCGTGCAGCACGATCGGCGCCACCACGCAGCAGCCCCGGCCGCGCCGGCGCAGGCCGGTCACCCGGCCTGTCGACACCGGGTCGCCCGCGGTCTCCACCCAGGCGTCCGGCTCGCCGCCGCCCGCCCACTGCTCGTGCAGGAACTCGGTGATCTCGGGGAACTGGTGCACGGGATACGTCTCCGAGTCCGGGAACTCCTCCTCGCCCGGGGCCCGCTCCCCGGCGTTCACCAGGACCTTGAGGCGGCCGTGGTCCCGCTGCCAGACCGACAGGGCGGCGAAGCTTCCGTCGAGCCCGTCGCAGGACCCGAGCGCCGCCGCCCGCCAGAACTCGCGTGGAGTGTGCGCCGCCGCCATCCCCTGCGCCAGCGCCACTACGGCCCGCAGCCGCCCGTCCTCACCCATTCCTCCAGCTTAGGGAGGTTTGACCCGTTTTCCCTTTCGAGACGTCACCGTAAGTGACATTTAGTGCAAAATGGGAAAATTGAGTCGCTGGATCACTCGCCCGGCCAGTTCGGCTTCCGCTTCTCGTTGAAGGCCGCCACACCCTCCGCCCGGTCCCCCGAGAAGGCCACCGAACGCCAGGCCGCGTCCTCGACCTCCAGGCCCGCCCGCAGGTCGAGGCCCTGGCCGAGCCGCATGGCCTTCTTCGCCGCGCGCAGCCCGACCGGCGAGTTGGCCGCGATCCGCCCCGCGAGCTCCAGGGCGGCGGTCCGCGCGTCGTCCGCGAGGAGGTCGACGAGGCCGAGGTCGCGGGCCTCCGCCGCCTCCACCCGGCGGGCCGTGAAGACCAGCTCGGCGGCGCGCGCCGCGCCCACCCGGCGCGGGAGCAGCTGCGTACCGCCGCCGCCGGGGATGACGCCCACGGACACCTCGGGGAGGCCGACCACGGCGGTCGCGTCGGCCACGATCACGTCGCAGGCGAGCGCCAGCTCGAAGCCCCCGCCGAGGGCGAAGCCGTGCACGGCGGCGACGGTCGGCATCGGCAGCTCCAGGACGCCGGTGTAGGCGGCGCGGGCGGTCGGCCGCTGGCGGACCAGCTCGGCGTCGGTGAAGGAGTTGCGCTCCTTGAGGTCGGCGCCGACGCAGAAGGCCCGGTCGTTCGAGGAGGTGAGGACGGTGACGCGGACGGCCGGGTCGGCGGCGAGGGCCTCGCAGGCCGCGCCGAGGGAGCGGGCCATCTCGGAGGAGACCGCGTTCATCGCCTTGGGGCGGTCGAGGACCAGTTCGGCGACATGGCCCTCGCCCCCGTCGGCCCCGCCCTTTCGGACCACCACGAACTCACCGAAGCGCTGCTCGGACATGACCGCACACCCTCCCGACCAAGACCCACCTGTTAACGGCTGTTAACCGGTGCTCGTCGGAGATCCTAAGTGGGACGGCGGGTCAGGAGCCAGGGTTCGACGACGCCGAGGCCACGGACCGGGCGCTGCCACATCGGCTGGAGCGCGAAGCGGTACGTGGCGGCCTGGCGGCCCTCCTTCTCGGCGCGGGCCGCCTGCTCGGCCGCCTCCGTCTCCGAGACGGGCGCCTCGCCCGTCCTGGACAGCTCCTCGGCGAGCGCGCCGTCGACGAGGACGGCGTCCTTCGGCGCTATCGAGGTGAGGCGGCTGGCCAGGTTCACGGTGGTGCCGAAGACGTCGCCCATCCGGGTCGTCACGGTGCCGAAGGCGATGCCGACGCGCAGCGCGGGCATCGTCTCGTCGTGGCTGAGGGTCTCGATCAGGCGCAGCGCGATCTCGGCGGCCGTGCCGGCGTCGTCGGCGGCGTACAGGACCTCGTCGCCGAGGGTCTTGATGAGCCGCCCGCCGTGCGCGGCGACCAGGTCGGCGCAGGTCGTCTCGAAGGCCTCGACCAGCTCGCCGAGCTCCTCCTCCTCGAGGCGGCGCGTGAGCCGGGTGAAGCCGACGAGGTCCGCGAAGCCGACCGCGAGCCGCCGGTCGACCATCTCCTCGTCGTCGGCGGCCTGCACGAGCACCCGGCCGGTGGCGGCGGCGAGCTGCCGCCGCCAGACGTAGATGAGGAACTCCTCCAGCTCGGGCAGGAGCAGCTCGACCAGGGGGTACGTGACCTCCGTACGGGTCATGCCGGGCTCGGGCGGCTCGGTGAGGCCCTCCAGGAAGGAGTCGATCTGCCACTCGGCGAGCCGGGCGGTGGTCTGTCCGGTGGAGCGGGCGACCTGGACGGCCATCGGCTCGCTGAGCAGCCCGGCCTCGACGAGACCGGCGAGCCGGCGCAGGGCGAGGACGTCGGCCTCGGTGAGCGCCTTGGCCTGGCCGATGTCGGCGAAGCCCATGGCGCGCCAGAAGCGGGAGGCGAGCTCCATAGAGACGCCGGCGGTGCGGGCGGCCTGGAACGGGGTGTAGCGACGTTCGGCGCCGAGGATGAGCTGTTCGAGCCGGATGGCGAGGGGATCGTCGGTCGGCTCGGCCGTGTGGTCGACCTCGTGATGCGGTGTGGGGTACGTGGGAGGGCCGGGCGCGTCGCCCGTGTTCTCGTCGTCGACGGTCACCGGCCGCCTCCTGCCCGTTCCCTGCCCACTTGCCCTGCCGATCTGTCGCCTGGATCGCGCTCAACGATACGACAGGTGTGCGCTGGCTCACGCGCGAACGGCTGCCGCCTTGGTCCTGGGCCGCCCCGGCGAGGGGCTACGTCCGTAGGTGGACGATGTCGCCCGCTCCCACCGCTTCCGTGCCGCCGCCTTCCGTGGCGATCACCAGGCGGCCGTCGCCGTCGAGGGCGACCGCCTCGCCTTCCAGCATGCGCTCTCCCGGCAGGTCGGCCCTGACGCGGCGGCCGAGGGTCGCGCAGCCGGCCGCGTACGCCGCCTGCAGGCCGGAGGCCTCGGGGTCGCCGTCGGCGCGTACCCAGTCGCCGTACCACTGGGCGAGGGAGCGCAGGACGGCCCGCAGGAGGGTGTCCCGGTCGGTGGAGACCGCGTCGGCGAGGAGGAGGGAGCCGGCGGTGGGGACGGGCAGCTCGTCCTCACGGAGGGTGACGTTGATGCCGAGTCCGATGACGATGGCGTCGTCGCCGGCCCGCTCGGCGAGGATGCCGCCGGTCTTGCGTTCCTCGCCCGCGACGGAAACAAGGAGGTCGTTCGGCCACTTGAGGGACATGTCGACGCCGGCGGCCTTCGCGAGGCCGGTCGCGGCGGCCACTCCGGTGAGCAGCGGGAGCCAGCCCCAGCGGTGGACGGGCACGTCCGGCTTGAGGAGGACGGAGAGGAAGAGCCCGGAGCGTGCCGGGGCCGTCCAGCTGCGGTCGAGGCGGCCGCGGCCCGAGGTCTGCTCCTCGGCGACGAGCACGGCTCCCTCGGGCAGCTCGTGGGCGCGGGCGGTGAGGTCGTTGTTGGTGGATCCAGTGGTGTCGACCACGTCGAGCGAGGTCCACAGGCCGTCGGGGAGGACGAGGGCGCGGCGCAGGGCGGTGGCGTTCAGCGGGGGCCGGTCGAGGTCGGACCAGGGGCCGCCGGAGCCTTGGGAGGACGTCATGCAAGCCAGAGTAGGTGTGGCAAAGACCGCAGTGCCGAACCGTATCGGCGTGGATACGCTACGGCTCAGTAGCTCAGTAGTAGCCCATTCGTAGTCAACGAACCCCCCGTGACCAGGCAGGGAGCCGCATCCCGATGTCCGAGCCGGCAGAGCAGTACGAGATCGACATTCACACGACCGCAGGCAAGATCGCGGACCTCAAGCGCCGTATCGACGAGGCCACCCACGCCGGCTCGGAGCGTGCGGTGGAGAAGCAGCACGCGAAGGGCAAGCTGACCGCGCGCGAGCGGATCGCGCTGCTCCTCGACGAGGGCTCGTTCGTCGAGCTCGACGAGCTGGCCCGGCACCGGTCGACCAACTTCGGGCTGGAGAAGAACCGGCCGTACGGCGACGGTGTCGTCACCGGCTACGGCACGGTCGACGGACGCCCGGTGGCGGTGTTCTCGCAGGACTTCACGGTCTTCGGCGGCGCGCTCGGCGAGACGTACGGCCAGAAGATCATCAAGGTGATGGACTTCGCCCTGAAGACGGGCTGCCCGGTCGTCGGCATCAACGACTCCGGCGGCGCCCGCATCCAGGAGGGCGTGAGCGCGCTCGGCATGTACGGCGAGATCTTCCGCCGCAACGTCCACGCCTCCGGGGTGATCCCGCAGATCTCCCTGGTCGTCGGCCCGTGCGCGGGCGGTGCCGTCTACTCGCCCGCGATCACCGACTTCACGGTGATGGTCGACCAGACCTCGCACATGTTCATCACCGGCCCCGACGTCATCAAGACGGTGACCGGCGAGGACGTGGGCTTCGAGGAGCTGGGCGGTGCCCGGACGCACAACTCGACGTCGGGCGTGGCGCACCACATGGCGGGTGACGAGAAGGACGCCATCGAGTACGTGAAGTCCCTGCTGTCCTACCTTCCGTCGAACAACCTCTCCGAGCCGCCGACCTTCCCCGAGGTCGCCGAGACGGAGGTGTCGGACGAGGACCTGGAGCTGGACACGCTGATCCCGGACTCGGCGAACCAGCCGTACGACATGCACAAGGTCATCGAGCACGTGCTCGACGACGGCGAGTTCCTGGAGACGCAGGCGCTGTTCGCGCCGAACATCCTGACCGGCTTCGGCCGCGTCGAGGGCTTCCCCGTCGGTGTGGTCGCCAACCAGCCGATGCAGTTCGCCGGCTGCCTGGACATCGACGCCTCGGAGAAGGCCGCGCGGTTCGTCCGGACCTGCGACGCCTTCAACATCCCCGTCCTGACCTTCGTGGACGTGCCCGGCTTCCTGCCGGGCGTGGACCAGGAGTACGGCGGCATCATCCGGCGCGGCGCGAAGCTGATCTACGCCTACGCCGAGGCCACCGTCCCGCTGATCACGGTCATCACGCGCAAGGCGTTCGGCGGCGCCTACGACGTCATGGGCTCCAAGCACCTGGGCGCCGACCTGAACCTGGCCTGGCCGACCGCGCAGATCGCCGTCATGGGCGCGCAGGGCGCGGTCAACATCCTGCACCGCAGGACGATCGCCGCCGCGGAGGACCAGGACGCCGAGCGGGCACGGCTGATCCAGGAGTACGAGGACACCCTGCTCAACCCGTACACGGCGGCCGAGCGCGGCTACATCGACGGCGTGATCCTGCCCTCCGACACGCGCCCCCAGATCGTGAAGGGGCTGCGTCAGCTGCGCACGAAGCGGGAATCCCTGCCTCCGAAGAAGCACGGCAACATCCCGCTCTAAATCCACCTCCAGGACCTCGAAGGAGTCGCTGTGATCAAGGTCGTACGAGGAAACCCGACCCCGGAGGAGTTGGCCGCCGCACTGGCGGTGGTTCAGGCGCGGGCCGCGGCCACGGCGGCGGCGTCCGCCGAGAGCGGCGGCCCGGCGGTACCGGAGGGCTGGTCGGATCCCTCGCGTATCGCTCGGTCGGTACGGCCCCGTCCGGGCCCCCGGGCCTGGGCCAGGTCGTACTGGCCCGTATAGGCGTACTGGCCCGTACAGGCGTCTCAGCACGGTGAAAGGCCGGACCCCCTCGGGAGGGTCCGGCCTTTCACACGTCCCGGTCACGTACGGCGCAGGAAGACGCCGGCCAGGACGGCTCCGGCGGCGACGATCGCCGCGTTGACGAGGACCGCGAGGCCGATGCCGTCGAGGAGTACGGGCGAGGTGACGACGACGGCGCTCATGATCGGGGTGCCCATGGTGATGCCGATCTGCTGGGTCATGGTCGCGAGTCCGGTCGCCGTGCCCTGCTCGTGGTCGGGGATGCCGGAGGTGGCGGTGACCATGAAGCCGACGATCGCGAGCATGTTGCCGACGCCGCCCGCGAAGGTCGCGGCGAGCAGGAGTCCGAGGCTGCCCCGGTCGTCGCCGAGCCCGTACAGGGCGAGGGTCGCGACGGCCTGGAGGAGGCCGCCGGCGACGAGCGCGGTACGGGCGCCGAACCGGCCGATGAAGCGGGAGGCGAACACTCCGCCGATGACCGTGCCGGCGCCGAGCACGCCGAAGGAGAGCCCCGCGGCGAGCGGGGAGAAGCCCAGGACGTCCTGGAGGTAGAGCGTCATCAGGAACACGAGCGAGGTCTCGGTCGCGAAGGCGACGAGTCCGGCGAGGTTGCCCCAGACGACGGTGCGGCGCCCCAGGATCCGTACGGGCACGAGGGGCGAGGTGGACCGCCGCTCGACGAACCAGAAGGCGACGAGCAGGGCGACGCCGACGACCAGGGCCAGGGGCTCGGTGGTCAGTCCGTAGACGAGGGCGAGGAGTCCGGCGGTGACGGTGATCGCGCCGGGGACGTCGAGGCGGGGCCGGACGGCCGGGCGGCTCTCCCTCAGGACGACGGGGGCGACGAGGAGGACGGCGAGCACCACCGGCACGTTGACGAGGAAGGCCCAGCGCCAGGAGAGCAGGTCGGTGAGGACGCCGCCCAGGATCGCGCCGGTGGTGAAGCCGGCGGACATCAGCGCGCCGTTGAGGCCGAGCGCACGGGCGCGCAGCGGGCCCTCGGGGAAGGAGGAGGTGAGCAGGGAGAGCCCGGCGGGGGTGACGGCGGCGGTGGCGAGGCCCTGGGCGACGCGGGCCGCCATCAGTGTCTCGGGGCCGGTGGCGAGGCCGCCGACGAGGGAGGAGACGCCGAGGAGGGTCATGCCGCCGAGGAAGAGGCGGCGGCGTCCGACGACGTCGGCGACGCGCCCGAAGAGGAGGGTGAAGCCGGCGGCGGCGAGGGCGAAGGCGGTGGCGATCCACTGGAGGCCGCCGAGGGAGAAGCCGAGTCCCTGGCCGATGACGGGGAGGGCGACGTTCAGGATCGAGAAGTCGACGGCCAGCATGAACTGGGCGACGAGGAGGACGACGAGGACGAGCCGCATCCGGCCGGTCATGCGGTCGTCAGCGTGGTCCACGTGTTCCACGGGCTTGGGGAGATCCAGGGCAACCATGGCGTTCGACCCCTTAATGGGAGGCTGGTTCCGTTAAGATGTCCCGTACGGTAGCAGAGTCGATGGACTTAATGGAACAGGAGACCCGTTTGACCGAGAGCCAGCCGGTCCCGCACGACACCGCGGCCACCCCCGGCACCCTCCGTCCCGGCGGCCGTACCGCGAAGGTCCGCCGCGCCGTCCTCGACGCCACGCAGGACGCCCTCGCCGACACCGGCTTCCACGCCCTGAACATGGACCGGATCGCCGCGAGCGCCGGCGTCGGCAAGACGACCGTGTACCGCCGCTGGGGCTCCCCCGTCGGCCTGGTCACCGACCTCCTGCACGACATGGCCGAACAGTCCCTGCCCGCCGCCGACACCGGCGGCCTCACGGGCGACCTGCGGGCCAACGCCGAACTCGTACGGGACACCCTCACCGACCCCCGGATGGGCGCCGTCTTCCGCGCGGTCATCGCCGCGGCGGCCTGCGACGAGGAGTGCGCCCGCGCGCTCGCCGCCTTCTACCGGACCCGGCTCGCCGAATGGGCCCCCGTCGTCACCAGGGCGGCGGCGCGCGGCGAGGTCCCCGAGGGGACCGACCCTGTCGAACTGCTCCGCGCCGTCTCCGCACCGCTCTACTACCGCTTCACGATCACCCACGAGGAGCTCACCGGGGCCGTGACGGAACGGGCGGTCACGGCGGCGCTCGCGGCGGCACGGGACGGGGCGTTCCTCCGCGAATAGTCCTTCGGCACCGGGGCGCCTGAGTATCCGTACTCAGGCGCCCCGCCCGTCCCGGCCGCAGGATCGGAGGCATGCTGTGGTCCGACCCGAAGAACCAGCCGCCGAAGTTCCTGCGCGACATGCAGGCGATGCTCCGCCGCACCGGCGTCCTGCTGGCGCTCGCGATGGTCGTGGCGATGGTCGTGGTCGGCGCGCGCTAGGGTCCGCCGTCCGGATCCGCCCGGCATGATCCGAACGGGAGTCCCTTGGGCGCCCTCAGCGGCCCGCACTGGCTACGCTGCCCCCATGACTGCTGATCCGCGCCGTGTCGTGCTCGCCTCCGCCTCCCCCGCCCGGCTGGGTCTGCTCCGGCAGGCCGGTCTCGCCCCCGAGGTGATCGTGAGCGGGGTCGACGAGGACAAGGTCCACGCCCCGACCCCGGCCGAGCTCGCGCTCGCCCTCGCGGAGGCCAAGGCCGCCCATGTGGCTGCCCGGCCCGAGGTGTTCGGCGCCCTGGTCATCGGCTGCGACTCGGTGCTCGAACTCGACAAGCAGGCCCTCGGCAAGCCGGCCGACGCCGAGGAGGCCACCGCCCGCTGGAAGGCGATGCGCGGCCGGGTCGGCATCCTCCAGACCGGTCACTGCGTGTACGACACGGCCGCCAAGCGCTTCGAGTCGGCGACGGCCTCCACCGTGGTCCGCTTCGGCGAACCGACGGACGAGGAGATCGCGGCGTACGTGGCGAGCGGCGAACCGCTGCACGTGGCGGGCGCGTTCACGCTCGACGGGCGCTCGGCGCCGTTCATCGACGGCATCGACGGCGACCCGGGCAATGTGATCGGCCTGTCACTGCCGCTGCTGCGCAGGCTCCTCGCGAAGCTGGACGTACGGATCACGGACCTCTGGGTCTGACATCCGTACGCGGATCACGCGGCTGCCGGGGCCCCTTCGCCTGCCGTGGGGGCCCCGGTGACCGCGTCCGTACCGGCGGCTTCCTTGCCGTACGCCACGAGGGTGAGCACGATCAGGCCGAGGACGACCACCAGAAAGGTGAACGCGGGCCAGCCCAGCAGGCCCACCGCCACCGCGGCGAGGATTCCGTGCACGACGGCGCAGCCGACGAGCAGCCCCCGGCCCGCCCGGCCGGGGCGGCGGTCGCGGATCCCCGCCAGGAGGGCGACCAGGCCGCAGAGGGCGAGGGCGATCCCCGAGCCGATGCCAAGGGCCCACGTTCCGGTGTACATCGCGTCGGGGTCCAGGCCGTCGAGGGACATCGACTGGACCTTCACGAACCGTGCCATCACGGCGTTGATCGCGACGATGCCGGGCGCTTCGAGGAACAGCACCGCCGCCGTCACGAGGGCTATCGGTCTGCGGGCCACCTCGGCCACCCCCTGGGTTGGACTGTTACCGACAGTACGAACGACAGCGCGAAGGCTACTGGCCGGTAAACCCCTGGACAAGAGTGCGAGCGCGACCGGCGGAGGCGGACGGCGCGGCAAAGAATCGCCGACCCATTCGTAGGGACTCGACAAAGAATCCCGAATGGCGACTGGCCGTGCGAACAGAGACCTGCGCCACACCTCGGAGCTACTGTGCCGTAAAGGAACCCTGCGTACCGTGGTGCGACAAGGGAATTCACGACCCGAGCGGGCCCGGGGTCACGCTCCGTGTGGGCAAGCTCACCACTGGGGACGGGTCGAAAGGCCGTGTCGGCAGTCCCTAAACTCAGCTTGTTTCAAGGAGGGAGCCATCGTGCGCAAGGTGCTCATCGCCAACCGTGGCGAAATCGCTGTCCGTGTGGCCCGGGCGTGCCGGGACGCGGGTATCGGCAGCGTGGCCGTGTACGCCGAGCCGGACCGGGATGCTCTGCATGTCCGGGCCGCCGACGAGGCGTTCGCTCTGGGCGGTGACACTCCGGCGACCAGTTATCTGGACATGGCGAAGGTGCTGCAGGCGGCCAAGGACTCCGGGGCCGACGCGGTCCACCCCGGTTACGGCTTCCTGTCGGAGAACGCCGAGTTCGCGCAGGCCGTCCTGGACGCCGGTCTGACGTGGATCGGTCCGCCGCCGCAGGCGATCCGGGACCTGGGCGACAAGGTGGCGGCGCGTCACATCGCGCAGCGCGCCGGCGCCCCGCTCGTCGCGGGTACCCCCGACCCGGTCTCGGGCGCCGACGAGGTCGTCGCGTTCGCCAAGGAGCACGGGCTGCCGATCGCGATCAAGGCCGCCTTCGGTGGCGGCGGCCGCGGTCTGAAGGTCGCCCGCACCCTCGAAGAGGTCCCGGAGCTGTACGACTCCGCCGTCCGCGAGGCCGTCGCGGCCTTCGGCCGGGGCGAGTGCTTCGTCGAGCGCTACCTCGACAAGCCCCGGCACGTCGAGACCCAGTGCCTCGCCGACACCCACGGCAACGTGGTCGTCGTCTCGACCCGTGACTGCTCGCTGCAGCGCCGCCACCAGAAGCTGGTCGAGGAGGCGCCCGCGCCGTTCCTGACCGAGGCGCAGAACGCCGAGCTGTACGCGGCGTCGAAGGCGATCCTGAAGGAGGCCGGCTACGTCGGCGCCGGCACGGTCGAGTTCCTCGTCGGCACGGACGGCACGATCTCCTTCCTGGAGGTCAACACCCGTCTCCAGGTCGAGCACCCGGTCACCGAAGAGGTCACCGGCATCGACCTGGTCCGCGAGATGTTCCGCATCGCCGACGGCGAGGAGCTCGGCTACGGCGACCCTGCGGTGCGCGGTCACTCCTTTGAGTTCCGTATCAACGGCGAGGACCCGGGCCGCGGTTTCCTCCCGGCCCCCGGCACGGTCACCCTCTTCCAGCCGCCGACCGGCCCGGGCGTCCGTCTGGACGCCGGTGTCGAGTCGGGCTCGGTCATCGGCCCGGCGTGGGACTCGCTCCTCGCCAAGCTGATCGTCACCGGCGCCACCCGCGAGCAGGCCCTCCAGCGCGCTGCCCGCGCCCTGGCGGAGTTCAAGGTGGAGGGCATGGCCACGGCCATCCCGTTCCACCAGGCCGTCGTGGTCGACCCGGCGTTCACCGCGGACCCGTTCCGGGTCCACACCCGGTGGATCGAGACCGAGTTCGTCAACGAGATCAAGCCCTTCGCGCCGGCCGGCGCGGACGCGGACGAGGACGAGTCGGGCCGCGAGACGATCGTCGTCGAGGTCGGCGGCAAGCGCCTCGAGGTCTCCCTGCCGTCCTCCCTCGGCATGACCCTGGCCCGCACCGGCCTCGCCGCCGGTGCCAAGCCGAAGCGCCGCGCCGCGAAGAAGTCCGGTCCGGCCGCCTCCGGCGACGCGCTCGCCTCCCCGATGCAGGGCACGATCGTGAAGATCGCGGTCGAGGAGGGCCAGGAGGTCAAGGAGGGCGACCTCATCGTCGTCCTGGAGGCCATGAAGATGGAGCAGCCGCTCAACGCGCACCGCTCCGGCACCGTCAAGGGCCTGACCGCCGAGGTCGGCGCGTCCGTCACCTCCGGCGCCGTCATCTGCGACATCAAGGACTGACCGTCGCACCGAGTACGGTACGAAGGGCCCGCAGGCAGCCGCCTGCGGGCCCTTCGCCGAGGGGAGGGTGTTTCCACGCCATGCGAGCCGACGCACGCCGCAACCACGAGCGACTGCTCATCGAAGCCCGCGCCACCTTCGCCGAACAGGGCGCCGACGCCTCCCTCGAGGAGATCGCGCGCCGCGCGGGCGTCGGGATCGGCACCCTCTACCGCCACTTCCCCACCCGGGCCGAGCTGCTCAACGCCGTCTTCCAGGAGGCTCTGACGGCGCTCCTGCGCCGCTCGGCGGAGCTGGCCGGGGCCGCGGAGCCGTGCCGGGCGCTCGTGGAGTGGCTGCGGGCCCTGATCGCCCACGCGGGCGAGTACCGGGGGCTCGCGCACGCGCTGATGTCGGCCTCGTACGACCGGAGTTCGGCGCTCGCCGGATGCAGCGAGCCGCTGCGGGCGGCCGGTGAGCGGCTGCTCGGGCGCGCCCGTGAGGCGGGCCAGGTGCGCGCCGACGTGTCGATCGGCGATCTGATGCAGCTGACCAACGCGATCGCGCTGGCGGCGGAACAGCGTCCGGACGATCCGGAGTTGGCGGACCGCCTGCTCGCGCTGACGCTCCGGGGAATCAAGCACTGAGGACTCGAGGTCCGGGGAAACCGGGACTGACGTCGTCCCGGGTGTACGGGCGCCGGCGGCCCGGGACCTTTGGGGGAAGGTCCCTCGCACCCCTCAGCGGCGGCGCATGTCCGCGACGCGTGCCGTGCGCTCCAGCGTCTCCGCGGCCATTCCCCCGCCAGGCCCCCTGAACTGACCGGCCGCCATCCGCCCGCGCTGGACGGGGAGCGGCATGTCACGGCGGGGCCGGACGCCCGGGGGGTGCTGCTCACCGCCGGCCGCGCCGGGCCCGGCGCCCGTACCCGCCACGGCGATCTGCACGCCCTGGTCGGCGAGGGCCTGGAGCTCGGTGGCCGCCCGGTCGTCATGGGCGGGCGGCTCGTCGGTGACAAGGCGGGTGATGACGTCCGTGGGCACCGTCTGGAACATGGTGTCGGCGCCGAGCTTGGTGTGGTCGGCGAGGACCACGACCTCCGCCGCCGCCTGGACGAGCGCCCGGTCCACGCTCGCGGAGAGCATGTTGGAGGTGGACAGGCCGCGCTCGGCGGTCAGTCCGCTCCCGGAGAGGAAGGCGCGGGAGACCCGGAGGCCCTGGAGCGACTGCTCCGCCCCGCTGCCCACGAGCGCGTAGTTGGAGCCGCGCAGGGTGCCGCCGGTCATGACGACCTCGACCCTGTTGGCGTGGGCGAGGGCCTGGGCGACGAGCAGGGAGTTGGTGACCACGGTCAGACCGGGCACGCGGGCGAGCCGGCGGGCCAGCTCCTGCGTGGTCGTCCCGGCGCCGACGACGATGGCCTCGCCTTCTTCGACGAGGCTCGCGGCGACGTCGGCGATGGCCGTCTTCTCCGCGGTCGCGAGATGGGATTTCTGCGGGAAGCCGGATTCTCGCGTGAATCCGCCCGGCAACACCGCACCGCCGTGGCGGCGGTCGAGGAGTCCTTCTGCCTCCAGTGCCCGTACGTCTCTCCGTACGGTCACCTCCGAGGTCTGGACGACGCGGGCGAGCTCGCGGAGCGACACGGCCCCATTGGCTCGCACCATTTCGAGGATCAACTGGCGACGTTCTGCAGCGAACACGAAACTGACAGTAACGTGACTGGCCGATAGTTTTCAGCACTATGCGCCGAATTGCTGAATATGCGCATGGGCGAGGCCCCCAAGTGGTATGGGGGACCCCGCCGTTGATCGTCCGGCGCCTGGGCTATGCCCGGGCTTGCCGGGGGTTGTCCGAGTCGGCGAACCGTTCCCGCAGGCAGGGACGGGTGCCGGGCGTCCGGCTAGACCTCGCCCGCCGTCTTCCGGGTGTGCAACTGCCGTGCCACTTCCGCGATCGAACCCGACAGGGAGGGGTACACGGTGAAAGCATTTGCGATCTGTTCGACCGTCAGATTGTTGTCGACCGCGATCGAGATGGGGTGAATCAGTTCGCTCGCCTTCGGGGCGACGACACAGCCGCCGACCACGATGCCGGTGCCGGGACGGCAGAAGATCTTGACGAAGCCGTCCCGGATGCCCTGCATCTTCGCGCGCGGGTTGCGCAGCAGCGGGAGCTTGACGACCTTGGCGTCGATCTTGCCGGCGTCCACGTCGGCCTGGGTGTAGCCGACGGTGGCGATCTCGGGGTCGGTGAAGACGTTCGACGAGACCGTCTTCAGGTTGAGCGGGGCCACCGCGTCGCCGAGGAAGTGGTACATGGCGATTCGGCCCTGCATGGCGGCCACCGAGGCGAGCGCGAAGACGCCGGTGACGTCACCGGCCGCGTACACGCCGGGGGCGCTGGTGCGGGAGACCCGGTCGGTCCAGATGTGACCGGAGTCCTTCAGCTTGATCCCCGCCTCCTCCAGACCCATCCCGGCCGAGTTCGGGATCGCGCCGACCGCCATCAGACAGTGCGTGCCGGAGATGACCCGGCCGTCGGCGAGGGTGACCTCGACCCGGTCGCCGACCCGCTTGGCGGACTCGGCGCGGGAGCGGGCCATGACGTTCATGCCACGGCGGCGGAAGACGTCCTCCAGGACGGCGGCGGCGTCCGGGTCCTCCCCGGGGAGCACCCGGTCACGGCTGGACACCAGGGTGACCCGGGAGCCGAGCGCCTGGTAGGCGCCGGCGAACTCGGCGCCGGTGACGCCGGAACCGACCACGATGAGCTCCTCGGGGAGCTCCTTGAGGTCGTAGACCTGCGTCCAGTTCAGGATGCGCTCGCCGTCCGGCTTGGCGTCGGGCACCTCGCGCGGGTGGGCGCCGGTGGCGATCAGCACGGCGTCGGCGGTCAGCGTCTCCTCGGTGCCGTCGGCGGCGGTGACGACCACCTGGCGGGACCCGTCCATCGCCTGCCGGCCGGAGAGCCGGCCGCGACCGCGGAGCACGCGTGCGCCCGCCCGGGTGACGGAGGCGGTGATGTCGTGCGACTGGGCGAGCGCCAGGCGCTTCACCCGCCGGTTGACCTTGCCGAGGTCGACGCCGACGACGCGGGCGGCCTGCTCCACGTGCGGGGTGTCGTCCGCGACGATGATGCCGAGCTCCTCGTAGGAGGAGTCGAAGGTGGTCATCACCTCGGCGGTGGCGATCAGGGTCTTGGAGGGCACGCAGTCGGTCAGGACGGACGCGCCGCCGAGGCCGTCGCAGTCGACGACGGTCACCTCCGCGCCGAGTTGGGCGCCCACCAGGGCCGCCTCGTATCCGCCGGGTCCGCCGCCGATGATCACGATCCGGGTCACTGGGATCTACGCCTCGCGTCTCGTTCTGCCGGGGGGTCCCCCCGCTGGGGTGCAGTGCGTACGCCATTGTCCCGCACGCTTCAAAGTGCGTACCCCATTCTCCCGCACGCCCGGCGCGGTCTCACGCCGGGGGCCGTACGCCCGGCGGTCCCGGGACCCCACGGTCTCCACCTCGGAGTTCGGCGGACACCCCGCCCCCTCCCGTACCCTCGGTGCCATGTCGCTCTACGCCGCTTTCGCCGGCAACCTCGACGCGCGGCTGATGAGCCGCCGCGCACCGCACTCCCCGCTGCGCGGCACCGGCTGGCTGAACGGCTGGCGGCTGACCTTCGGCGGCGAACAGATGGGCTGGGAGGGGGCGCTGGCCACCATCGTGGAGGCCCCCCGCTCGCAGGTCTTCGTGGCGCTGTACGACATCGCGCCGATGGACGAGGACTCGATGGACCGCTGGGAGGGCGTCGGCCTCGACATCTACCGCCGGATGCGGGTGCGGGTGCACACCCTGGACGGCGAGGAGGCCGCCTGGGTGTACGTGCTCAACGGGTACGAGGGCGGGCTTCCCTCGGCGCGGTACCTCGGCGAGGTCGCCGACGCGGCCGAGTCGGCGGGCGCGCCGCACGACTACGTGATGGAGTTGCGCAAGCGCCCCTGCTGAGGGTGTACGAACACCCCAGGGGCGGGGACGGGGGTACCGGTGCGCCTTTTGTCGGAAACGACAAGACAACGATCGCATGTCCGTCGGCATCGTCATCTACGCGCGTAGGCAATCTCCGGCTACGCTGCTGCGCGTACCAAATCCGTCCGGGGCCCACCTCGGACCCACCCTCCCCGAGGCGAGAGAGTCAGTGAACGCAACTGCCACCCCGTACGAGGCCGCCGAGGCCGCTGCCGCCCGTCTTCGCGAGCTGACCGGAGTCGAGAAGCACGACGTCGTCCTGGTCATGGGCTCGGGCTGGGCGCCCGCCGTCGACGCGCTCGGCGCGCCCGAGGCCGAGTTCCCCGTCACCGACCTGCCCGGCTTCCCGCCGCCCGCCGTCGAGGGCCACGGCGGCAAGATCCGCTCGTACAAGATCGGCGAGAAGCGCGCGCTCGTCTTCCTCGGCCGCACCCACTTCTACGAGGGCCGCGGCGTCGCGTCCGTCGCCCACGGCGTCCGTACCGCCGTCGCCGCCGGCTGCGAGACCGTCATCCTCACCAACGGCTGCGGCGGCCTGCGCGAGGGCATGCGCCCCGGCCAGCCGGTCCTCATCAGCGACCACCTCAACCTGACGGCCGCCTCGCCGATCGTCGGCGCGAACTTCGTGGACCTCACCGACCTGTACTCGCCGCGGCTGCGCGCGCTGTGCAAGGAGGTCGACGAGACCCTCGAAGAGGGCGTCTACGTGCAGTTCCCCGGCCCGCACTACGAGACCCCGGCCGAGATCAACATGGTCCGCGTGCTCGGCGGCGACCTCGTCGGCATGTCCACCGTCCTGGAGGCCATCGCCGCCCGTGAGGCCGGCGCGGAGGTCCTCGGCATCTCCCTGGTGACGAACCTGGCGGCGGGGCTCTCGGGCGAGCCGCTGAACCACGAGGAGGTCCTCCAGGCGGGGCGCGACTCGGCCGCGCGGATGGGCGAGCTGCTGACCCGCGTCCTCGACCGGATCTGAGTTCTTCCCGCGCCCCTCACACCGTTCGGCCCCTGGGGGCCGAACGGGCCTCGGGGCGCTGCGGCGGCCTCCGACCGCCGGGGCCCCGGCCTCGGGCGTCCGCCGTCGGGGCCGCTGCGCGGGGCTTCTTCCCCACCCCGCCCCTTCCCGAACCGGGGCTCCGCCCCGGACCCCGCGCCTCGAACGCCGGCGGGCTGGATTTCCGCCCCGGCGGAAATCCAGCCCGCCCGGCGTTCGAGGGCACGGCCGAAGGCCGTACGGGGTCTGGGGGCTTGCCCCCAGTTTCGGGAAGGGGCGGGGTGGGGGAAGGCTCCGCGCAGCGGTACTCGCCCCGCCACCCCACCCTCCCGCACCCCGAAAGGCACACCGTGACCCAGGACGACCTCCTCACCCGGGCCAAGGCCTGGCTCGCCGAGGACCCCGACAGCGAGACCCGCGAGGAGCTCGCCGAGCTGATCAAGGCCGGTGACACCGACGCGCTCGCCGACCGTTTCGCCGGCACACTCCAGTTCGGCACCGCCGGACTCCGCGGCGAGCTGGGCGCGGGGCCGATGCGGATGAACCGCTCGGTCGTCATCCGGGCCGCCGCCGGCCTCGCCGCGTACCTCAGGGCGAAGGGCGAGGAGGGCGGTCTCGTCGTCATCGGCTACGACGCCCGCTACAAGTCCGCCGACTTCGCCCGTGACACCGCCGCCGTGATGACCGGCGCGGGGCTGCGCGCCGCGCTGCTCCCCCGCCCGCTGCCGACGCCCGTCCTGGCGTACGCCATAAGGCATCTGGGTGCCGTCGCGGGCGTCGAGGTGACCGCGAGCCACAACCCGCCGCGCGACAACGGCTACAAGGTCTACCTGGGCGACGGCTCGCAGATCGTGCCGCCCGCCGACGCGGAGATCGCCGCCGAGATCGACGCGATCCGCTCGCTCGACGACGTCCCGCGCCCCGAGGACGGCTGGCGGACCCTCGGCGACGAGGTCCTGGACGCCTATCTGGAGCGTACGGACGCCGTCCTGAGCCCCGGATCACCCCGCACCGCCAGGACCGTCTACACGGCCATGCACGGCGTCGGCAAGGACGTCCTGACCGCCGCGTTCGCCCGGGCCGGTTTCCCGCCGCCCGCGCTCGTCGCCGCCCAGGCCGAGCCGGACCCGGCCTTCCCCACGGTCGCCTTCCCCAACCCGGAGGAGCCGGGGGCCATGGACCTCGCCTTCGAGGCGGCCCGCGCCGTGGACCCCGACCTGGTCATCGCCAACGACCCGGACGCCGACCGCTGCGCGGTGGCCGTGCCGGACCCGGCGGTCACGGGCGGCTGGCGGATGCTCCGCGGCGACGAGGTGGGCGCGCTGCTCGCCGCGCACCTGGTCTACAAGGGCGCCACCGGCGTCTTCGCCGAGTCGATCGTGTCGTCCTCGCTGCTCGGCCGGATCGCCGACGCCGCGGGCCTCGGCTACGAGGAGACCCTGACCGGCTTCAAGTGGATCGCGCGCGTCGAGGGCCTGCGCTACGGCTACGAGGAGGCGCTCGGCTACTGCGTCGACCCGGAGGGCGTCCGCGACAAGGACGGCATCACGGCGGCGCTGCTCGTCACCGAGCTGGCGTCGGTGCTCAAGGAGCAGGGCCGGACGCTGACCGACCTGCTGGACGACCTGGCGGTGGAGCACGGGCTGCACGCCACGGACCAGCTGTCGGTGCGCGTCGAGGACCTGAGCGTCATCGCGAACGCGATGGCGGCGCTGCGCGAGCGCCCGCCGGTGTCGCTGGCCGGTCTGACGGTCGTCTCGGCGGAGGACCTGACGAAGGGGACGGAGTCGCTGCCCCCGACGGACGGGCTGCGCTACCACCTGGAGGGCGCGTACAAGGCCCGGGTGATCGTCCGCCCGAGCGGCACCGAGCCCAAGCTGAAGTGCTACCTGGAGGTCGTGGTCCCGGTCGCCGCGGCGGTCGACCTCGCTCCGGCCCGCGCGAAGGCCTCGGAGCTGCTCGTCGCCATCAAGCGTGACCTGTCGGCGGCCGCCGGACTGTGACGGCGGGATCGTCACGGAGGGCCGGTACGGGATGCGTTCCCGTACCGGCCCTCCGGCGTTCTCCACGCCCCGGGCGACCCGGGCCGTGTCTCCCCGCGGTCGGCGGGGTCGTCGGGATCAGCCCGTCGCCATGAGGATCACCAGGAGCAGCAGTCCGGCCAGCGCGGGGCCGACGATCTCGTACGCCCAGCGCACCCGCACCTCGCCGACCGCGCCGGGCGTGCCGGCGCGGCGCTCGCCGAGCTCGCGCAGCTCGGCGACGGCCTGGTCGCCGGCCGCCGCCCGCGAGCCGCCGTCGTGCGCGCCCGCGGCGACCGGGGTACGGCCGCGCGGACCGTCCTGGGAGGCGCGGGCGGCGACGCGGGCCGTCTTCTTGCGCTGGCGCAGCGAGACGGGGATGGCCCACAGCTGGTACTTGGTGCCGTCCTGGGTGAGCACCTCGCTGGAGTACCCGGCGCGGACGTCGGCGACCTTCGACCAGGGCAGCGTGATCGACCGGAAGGGGTTGCGGACCCGGAGCCGGTCGTCGTTGGCGTACACGGCGGGCCGGATGGTGAAGGCGACGATCAGCGGGACGGCGAGGACGAGGCCCGCGAGCGCGAGCCACGGCGACCGGCCCTCGCCGCGCACCAGCACGTCACCGGCGAACAGGAGCGCGAGGACCAGCAAGAACACTCCTCCGGCGATCCCCAGCGGCGACCGGTAGACACGGTCGGCGAAGGGCTTCGGCCGCCCGTCGTCGGCGGACGGCTTCGCGGGGCCCGTGGACGGCTGCTCGGGGGTCGACTCGCGGCTCGGCTCGTGGCTGGGCTCGGGGGTCGGCTCGGGGGTCGTCATGCCGCCGATTGTGCCTCAGCGGGCCGACGGAGGCTCAGGCGGCCGCCCGCGTGGCCACGAGATCCGCGTACAGAATGATGTTGTCGGGGCGGTGGCCGTCGACCAGCTCGCCGCCGCAGGTGATGACGCGCAGTTCGGGGCGCTCGGTGTCGCCGTACACCTTGGCCGTCGGGAAGGTGTCCTTGTCGACCTGCTCCAGCTCCCGGACGCGGAAGACGGCGAGGGTGCCGTCGGCGCGGGTCACGGTGATCTCGTCGCCGACCCGGACGCGGGAGACGTTCTTCAGGACGGCGGGGCCGCGCTCGGTGTCGAAGTGCCCGATGAGGACGGCGGGCCCTGTCTCGCCGGGCGTGACGCCCTTGTCGTACCAGCCGATCCGGTCGGCGTCGGCGACGGAGGGCACCTCGACGGTGCCGTCGGCGGCGAGCCCCAGTCGGAGGACGGGCCCGGCGGTCTCGGTGTCGACGCCGGCGGCGGGCAGCCGCACCCTGACGGGCAGTGACCGTGCGAGCGGCCGGACGGGCGCGGCGCTCGTGGCCGGGGTGGGCGCGGCGGTGGCCTCGGAGATCCGCGCGGGCGGGGTGACGGGCGCGGGCTCGGCGCCGGCGGAGCAGCCGGAGAGCGCGGCGAGGGCGATCAGGGCGGCCAGGGAGAGGGCGGGGGCGGTACGGGCGCGGGTACGGCGGCGGTTCACGGCGGGGCTCCGGACGGACGGGTGTGGCCGGTCGCCGCGCGGGACGCGGCGACCGGCCTGGGGTGGGGTGAGGTGCGCTCCCGCTCGGGTCAAGGGGCGGGGAGTCGGCCCGGCCTCGGGGGCCGGGCCGGATGGTGTCGGCGACGGGCGGCGGACGACCGGCGACCGCCGTCAGGCGACCGCCGTCAGGCGACCGGCGTCAGGCGACCGCCGTTTCCGCCGGCCGGCCAGGTCAGACGCGGCCCGCGGCCCGACGGCGCAGGACGACGAAGCCGAGGCCCGCGGCGGCGAGCGAGGCGGCGCCGGCGCCGGCCGCGATCAGCGCGGTGCTGTCGTCACCGGCGCCGGTCTCGGCGCCGGCCGCGACTCCGCCCTTCGGGACGACGGAGGTCTGTCCGGCGTTGTTCGGGGTGGTGCCGGTGTTGCCGGCGGGGGCCGGAGTGGTGGCCGACGGCTCCGGGGTGGTCGCCGCGGGGTTCTTCTCGCAGCCCTTGGGGAGCTTCGGGAAGGCGGTCCAGCGGTACGGCGTGTCGCCGCCCTGGGTGCGCTGCCCGAGCTGCGGGGTGGTGGTGCCCGCGTCCTTGATCGTGAGGCCCATGCCCCGGTCGGCCGGGTTCGCGCGGTCGACCGTGACGATGGCCTTGCCCTTCTCGTCCTTGAGGACGGCCTTCGGGCCCTTCTCCAGGTCGTTGGTGAGCGTCACGGTGAGCAGCGCGAAGACGGAGGGGATGTCCTGCCGGACGGTGCACTCGCCGATGGTGACGACGGGGCCGGTGGTGGGCGCGGGGGCGGGCGCGGGGGTCTCGGCCGGGACGAGCCGCGGGGCGGCCTGCCGCGTGCTGCCGTTGATGTAGGCGGCGAGACCGCCGTCGGGCTCCACGACGAGGACGGCCTTGCCGTACTGAACGACCTTGCGGGTGCCGTTCAGGGTGGTGAGGACGCGGGGCTCGGCGCCCTTCTCCGCGGTCTGGAGGGTCCAGCGGCCGAGCTTCACCACGAGCTCCACGCGGGTGCCGTTCGCGAGTTCGTACACACCGGGGCGGGCGCCCGGGAGGTAGTTGCCCCGCCAGGTGGAGGTGAGACCGGTCTCGAAGAGGACGAGGAAGGTGCCGTCGTCGTTGCCGGCGACCGGGTGGCCGTCGGCCTCCAGGGTCCCGACGCGCTGGCCCTGCTTGGTGATCTCGGCGCGGTAGTGGGTGTCGCCGAGCCGGATGATCTTGGCGATGGCGCCGTTCGGCAGGACCTGGTTCCTGACGAAGGTGCCCTCCTGCTCGCCCTTCGCGTCTGTGGACTCGCCGGCCTCGCCCTTCGCGTCCGCGGGCTTGGCGTCGGCCGGCTTCGCCTCGGTCGTGGTGACGGCCACCGGGCCGTCGGCCGCGAAGGCGGCTCCGGCGGCGAAGGCCGGGGCGGTGATCGCGACACCCGCGACGAGGGCGGTGGCGATGGCGGTGCGAAGGGCGGTGCGCATAACGACTCCTGGATTCAGGTCGATGGTCGAGGTGAGTCGCATGCCGCTTTTTCTCGGTCCGACTTGGTTCCGGTGAGGTCTGGCTGGCTGCAAGAAGAAATCTATTGATCGTCTATTCGGGACTTGTCCACTCCATGTCACGGCCGCGTGACAGGGGTCACCCCGCTCGGCGGCCTGTGACCTCGGGCTCGCGCGACCCGCTCCCCTGTACAGGTCGCTACGCGCGTAGATATGCTCGACTGGTGACCATGCCCACCACTGCACCCGCAGCTCTCGCATTCGCCGACGTGACCGCGTCCGACAGTGCGCTGCGCCGCTTCCTCCACGGGCTGCCCGGCGTCGACGCCGTCGGCCTGGAGGCGCGCGCCGCGTCCCTCGGCACCCGCTCGATCAAGACCACGTCCAAGGCGTACGCCATCGACCTGGCCATCTCCATGATCGACCTGACGACGCTCGAAGGCGCGGACACCCCGGGCAAGGTCCGGGCGCTCGCCGCCAAGGCCGTCCGGCCCGACCCGACCGACCGCACGACCCCGACGACCGCCGCCGTCTGCGTCTATCCCGACATGGTCGCCACCGCCAAGGCCACCCTCGCGGGCTCCGGCGTCAAGGTCGCCTCGGTCGCCACCGCCTTCCCGGCCGGCCGCGCCGCGCTCCCCGTGAAGCTCGCCGACACCGCGGACGCCATCGCCGCCGGTGCCGACGAGATCGACATGGTCATCGACCGTGGCGCCTTCCTCTCCGGCCGCTACCTGGAGGTCTTCGAACAGATCGCCGCGATCAAGGCGGAGTGCGGCGACCGCGCCCGCCTCAAGGTGATCTTCGAGACCGGCGAGCTGTCCACGTACGACAACATCCGCCGCGCCTCCTGGCTCGGCATGATGGCCGGCGCGGACTTCATCAAGACCTCGACCGGCAAGGTCGCGGTCAACGCCACCCCGGCGAACACGCTCCTCATGCTGGAGGCCGTGCGCGACTTCCGCGCCCAGACCGGCGTGCAGATCGGCGTGAAGCCGGCCGGCGGCATCCGCAACACCAAGGAAGCGATCAAGTTCCTGGTCCTCGTCAACGAGACCGTGGGCGAGGACTGGCTGGACAACCACTGGTTCCGCTTCGGCGCCTCCAGCCTGCTCAACGACCTGCTGATGCAGCGCCAGAAGCTGGCTACCGGCCGTTACTCCGGCCCCGATTACGTGACGGTGGACTGATCAACATGGCATCTGCATTCGAGTACGCACCGGCGCCCGAGTCCCGGGCCGTCGTCGACATCGCCCCCTCCTACGGCCTGTTCATCGACGGCGAGTTCGTCGAGGCGGCCGACGGCAAGGTCTTCAAGACCGTCTCCCCCGCCACCGAGGAGGTCCTGTCCGAGGTCGCCCAGGCGGGCGCCGAGGACGTGGACCGCGCGGTGAAGGCGGCCCGCAGGGCGTTCGAGAAGTGGTCGGCGCTTCCCGGCTCCGAGCGCGCCAAGTACCTCTTCCGCATCGCCCGGATCATCCAGGAGCGCAGCCGCGAGCTGGCGGTCCTGGAGACCCTGGACAACGGCAAGCCGATCAAGGAGACCCGCGACGCGGACCTCCCGCTGGTCGCCGCCCACTTCTTCTACTACGCGGGCTGGGCCGACAAGCTCGACCACGCGGGCTACGGCGCGAACCCGCGCCCGCTCGGCGTGGCCGGCCAGGTCATCCCGTGGAACTTCCCGCTGCTCATGCTGGCGTGGAAGATCGCCCCGGCCCTCGCGACCGGCAACACGGTCGTCCTGAAGCCGGCCGAGACGACCCCGCTCTCCGCCCTGTTCTTCGCGGACATCTGCCGCCAGGCCGGGCTGCCGAAGGGCGTCGTCAACATCCTCCCCGGCTACGGGGACACCGGCGCCGCGCTCGTCGAGCACCCGGACGTGAACAAGGTCGCCTTCACCGGCTCGACCGCGGTCGGCAAGTCGATCGCGCGCTCCGTCGCCGGCACGCACAAGAAGGTCACCCTTGAGCTGGGCGGCAAGGGCGCCAACATCGTCTTCGACGACGCCCCCATCGACCAGGCCGTCGAGGGCATCGTCAACGGCATCTTCTTCAACCAGGGCCAGGTCTGCTGCGCGGGCTCGCGCCTCCTGGTCCAGGAGTCGATCCAGGACGAGCTGCTCGACTCGCTCAAGCGCCGTCTGAACACGCTGCGCCTCGGCGACCCGCTCGACAAGAACACCGACATCGGCGCCATCAACTCCTCGGAGCAGCTGGCCCGCATCACCTCGCTGGTGGAGCAGGGCGAGGCGGAGGGCGCCGAGCGCTGGACCGCCTCCTGCGAGATCCCGTCGGCCGGTTACTGGTTCGCCCCGACGCTCTTCACGAACGTCACGCAGGCGCACACGGTGGCCCGCGACGAGATCTTCGGCCCCGTCCTGTCGGTGCTGACCTTCCGTACGCCCGACGAGGCCGTCGCCAAGGCCAACAACAGTCAGTACGGCCTGTCCGCCGGCATCTGGACGGAGAAGGGCTCCCGCATCCTCGCGGTCGCCGGCAAGCTCCGCGCGGGTGTCGTCTGGGCCAACACGTTCAACAAGTTCGACCCGACCTCGCCCTTCGGCGGCTACAAGGAGTCGGGCTTCGGCCGCGAGGGCGGTCGCCACGGCCTGGAGGCGTACCTCGATGTCTGACCGTCTTTCCGTCTTCAAGACCTACAAGCTGTACGTGGGCGGGAAGTTCCCGCGTTCCGAGAGCGGCCGGGTGTACGAAGTGCAGGACAGCAAGGGCAAGTGGCTGGCCAACGCTCCCCTCTCCTCCCGCAAGGACGCCCGTGACGCGGTCGTCGCCGCGCGCAAGGCCTTCGGCGGCTGGGCGGGCGCGACCGCGTACAACCGCGGCCAGATCCTCTACCGCGTCGCCGAGATGCTGGAGGGCCGCAAGGGCCAGTTCGTGCACGAGGTGGCGCACGCGGAGGGCCTGTCCAAGAACAAGGCGGCCGAGGTCGTCGACGCGGCCATCGACCGCTGGGTCTGGTACGCGGGCTGGACGGACAAGATCGCCCAGGTCGTGGGCGGCGCGAACCCCGTCGCGGGCCCGTACTTCAACCTGTCGACGCCGGAGCCCACGGGCGTCGTGACGGTCGTGGCCCCGCAGGACTCGTCCTTCCTCGGCCTGGTCTCGGTGATCGCCCCGGTGATCGCGACGGGCAACACGGCCGTCGTCATCGCCTCGGAGAAGTCCCCGCTCCCCGCCCTCTCCCTGGGCGAGGTGCTCGCCACCTCCGACCTGCCGGGCGGCGTGGTGAACATCCTCTCGGGCAAGGCCGCCGAGATGGCCCCGCACCTGGCGGCCCACCAGGACGTCAACGCGATCGACCTGACGGGCGCGACCGAGGGCGACCTCGCCCGCGAGCTGGAGATCGCGGCGGCGGACAACCTGAAGCGCGTCCTGCGCCCCCGTACCGAGGACTTCACGGAGTCCCCCGGCACGGACCGCATGACCGCCTTCCTGGAGACGAAGACGGTCTGGCACCCGACGGGTTCGCTGGGCGCGAGCGGCTCCTCGTACTAGCTCCGCCCCACAAGGCCCCCGGAACGCGCGATCCGCACCCGGGGGCCTTGCGCATGTCCGCGATCGAACGGAGGATCCGGTCATGCTGAGGGGATTGATCAAGGGAGACAACGCCTTCGTCCCGACGGCCGCGCTGCGCGTCGCCGTCCGGAGCGGGGTGGATGTCGCGGCGCTGCTCGTGACGGAGCGGGGCAGGGTCCGGGGGGACGCGGACATCGTGTTCGACGGCGCTCCGGCGCATCCGTCGGGCGCGGTACGGCTGACCGGCGGCGAGGACGGCACATGCCGGGTGGACGCCGACCTCACGGCCGTCGAGGAGGCGATCACCCGTGTCCTCCTCGTCGCGTCGACGGAGGACGGCGCGCTGCGGGACGCGCGCGGGCTCTCCGTGGAGGTCCACGGCCCCGACGGCTCGACGATCGTGGCCTACGAGGTGACCGACGCGGGCCCCGAGACGGCGATGGTCCTCGCGGAGCTGTACCGCCGCTCGGGCGGCTGGAAGTTCCGCGCGGTGGGACAGGGGTACGTCGACGGGCTGACCGGCCTGGCGGTGGACCACGGGGTGGACGTGGGCGAGGAGCCGCAGGAGGCCACGGACCGGATCCCGACCCCTGCCCCGGCCGAGGCCCCGCCCGCCGCCCCGGGTGAGGCCCCGGACCAGGCCCAGGCCCCGGGTAAGGCCCCGCCCGCCGCCCCGGGTGAGGCCCCGGACCAGGCCCAGGCCCCGGGTGAGGCCCCGGCTCAAGGCCTGCGCCTCACCCGGGACCAGCTCCTGGACATGACCCCGGACCAGATCCGGGCCCTGGCCCAGGCCCGGAGGCAGGCCGGAGCCGCGGCCCCGGACCAGGCGCCCCGGACGCCGTCCTCCCCGCCCGACCCGTCGGTCTGGACGTGCGGGCCCGACTTCGAGCCGCGCACCGTCACCGGCCGGGACAACGACGTGATCACCATGAAGGATCTCCCGCACGGGCCCGTCATGATCGAACTGACCGTGCGGGACGAGGGTTACTACACGGGGCTGTGGCCCCTCGACGAGTCCAACACCAAGGGGCGCTATCTCGTCAGCACCACGGAGAAGGAGTTCCGGGGCCGGGTGATCGGCTCCGTCCCCGAAAACGGGCGTCTGCGGCTGCGGCTGGAGACACAGGGCTCCTGGCAGGTGCGGATCCTGCCGCTGGCGGAGGCCCGGCGTATGACGGAGGCCAAGCTGGAGGGCTGGGGCTCCGACGTCCTGCTCCACACCCGGGGGACGGCCGACGCCACCTTCCACTTCAAGGGCAGCAGCAATTTCATCGTCCACCTCTACAGACTGGCGGGGCACACGGACCCCACCACGCTTCCGAAACACGGAAGAGCCGCCGTCAACGAGATCGGCGCACACAAGGAGACCTTGCCACTGCCCGAGGGCCCGCTCCTCGTCTGTCTGGTCGCGGCGGAAGGCCCCTGGAACGCGCGCCTGAAGGACGTGCAGCCCCACAGCGGCGGCCGGGACGCGGGCAGCCCGGCGAAGCTGCCCGAGCCCCGCAGGGCACTGGGCTGGCTGCACCGAACGAGGCGCTGAACGGAGAAGCCCTACGGAAGCAGGCTCTGCGTCAGCGGACCGGCCACCGGCAGGTCGGCCACGGCGCCGCCCTGGGTGAGGTGGTCGGTCACCAGGTTGGTGCCGACGGGCTTGAAGTCGGCGACCTGGGTACCGAGGCCGTTCTCCAGAGGGTCGACGCCCGTCTTGGCCAGCGGGTCCAGCTGGAGCCGGGTCAGCGGGCCCAGGCCGTGGGTGACGCCGCTCAGCGCGCCCGCCCCGGCCGCGGCGGCGTCCGTACGGGTCAGCGAGTCGACGGGCAGCGGCACGGGTGCGGCCGCCTGGGCGCCCGCACCGGCGCCGAGCACCGCCGCCCCCGCCGCCGTGACGGTGAGGCCTGCCTTGAACAGGGCGCTGCGGCGGGGGGTCCGGGTATCTGCGTGACGCGCCATGAGGATCCTTCCGAGGGTGATCGGGCGAACACCGACAGTAGTTGAGGTGTGATGCTCGATACCAACGGCCTTCCTCGGGGGTCCACCGCACGGGGGAATGGTTCACACTGGTGTCCCGTGAGTTCCCTACCGATCCCGACCCGTGTCGTCCTGCTCGCGGGCCCCTCCGGCTCCGGCAAGTCGTCCCTCGCCGCCGTCACCGGCCTTCCGGTCCTGCGCCTCGACGACTTCTACAAGGAGGGCGACGACCCGACCCTCCCCCTCGTCGACGGCAGCTCGGACATCGACTGGGACTCCCCACGGTCCTGGGACGCGGATGCCGCCGTCTCCGCCATCGTCGAGCTGTGCCGTACGGGTCGGACCGACGTCCCCGTGTACGACATCGCCACCAGCTCCCGGGTGGACCGGGAGCGGCTCGACATCGAGCGGACGCCGCTCTTCGTCGCGGAGGGCATCTTCGCGGCCGAGATCGTGTCCCGCTGCCGTGAACTCGACGTCCTCGCCGACGCGCTCTGTCTGCGGGGCCGGCCCTCGACGACGTTCCGCCGCCGGCTCGCCCGCGACCTCCGCGAGGGCCGCAAGTCGGTGCCGTTCCTGCTGCGCCGCGGCTGGCGCCTGATGCGCGCCGAGCGGGCGATCGTGGCCCGCCAGGCCGAACTGGGCGCCCACCCCTGCGCGAAGGCCGAGGCCCTGGGCCGGCTGGCCGCCGCGGCGGCGGGCCGCCACCGCACGCCGGCGACGAACTGACGGACCGCCGGACGGGCGGACTGGCGACCGGCCGACCCGCTGACCGGCTGACCGGCTGACCGGCTGACCGGTGAAAACGCGAAGCGGGTCGTACGAGCCCCCCGGCTCCTACGACCCGCCTCATTTCCCCCGTACCCCCGTACGGTCCCCCACCGGCCCCGTTTCCCCCGTGGGCCCGTGAGTTCTCCCCCCGGCCTCAGGCCACCAGCTCGCCGAAGGACTCCTCCTCGTCACGGCCGAAGCTCAGCACCTCGTCCTCGCGCATGCGTCGCAGCGAGCGCCAGATGCTCGACTTCACCGTGCCGACACTGATGTCCAGGATCTCCGCGATCTCCGGATCCGTACGGCCCTCGTAGTAGCGCAGCACCAGCATGGTCCGCTGGAGCTCGGGCAGCCGGGCCAGGGCCTGCCACAGCACCGCGCGCAGCTCCGTGCCGCGCATCGCGTCCGTCTCGCCGACCGTCTCCGGCAGCTCCTCGGTCGGGTACTCGTTGAGCTTGCGCCGACGCCAGGCGCTGATGTGCAGGTTGGTCATGGTGCGGCGGAGGTATCCGCCGACCGCGGCCTTGTCGCTGATCCGCTCCCAGGCGCGGTACGTGGAGAACAGCGCGCTCTGCAGCAGGTCCTCGGCCTCGAAACGGTCACCGGTGAGGTGGTAGGCGGTGGCGTACAGGGAGGCACGACGCTCCTGGACGTAAGCCGTGAACTCGGCTTCCGAGCAGTTGCGCTCCCCCGTGACCTCCCCGTACGCCGCTCCCCCGTCAGCAACGGCCACCATGTAAGGCGCCTTGCGCTGACGTCCGACGCCGCGAACGCACCCCCGCCCGTTCACACCGCCGGACTTCTCCGTGCTCCGTACGACGTCGTGGAGACGCGTGACAACTGCGCTTGAGGTGGTGCTGTGCAGTGCGTTCATCTCGCGCCCCCCGTCGGTCGGAGTGAGTTTCGGTCCGTGTGCCAAGAAGCTTGCCCACCGGACTTCATGGCGTTGTCCGCCGACTGTCACAGGCGTGTCACAGGCCCCCCGGACAGAAGCGAGCCTCCCAGCGGTCGAACTCGGACGGCCGAATGCGACAGAATGCTGCCCGTGCCTTTTCTGCTGCTGATCGAGGACGACGACGCCATCCGCACGGCCCTCGAGCTCTCCCTGTCCCGACAGGGCCACCGGGTGGCCACTGCGGCGACCGGTGAGGACGGCCTCCAGCTGCTGCGCGAGCAGCGGCCCGACCTGGTCGTGCTCGACGTCATGCTGCCCGGGATCGACGGCTTCGAGGTGTGCCGGCGCATCCGCCGCACCGACCAGCTGCCGATCATCCTGCTGACCGCGCGCAGCGACGACATCGACGTGGTCGTGGGCCTGGAGTCCGGTGCCGACGACTATGTCGTCAAGCCGGTACAGGGCCGGGTCCTGGACGCCCGCATCCGAGCCGTGCTGCGGCGCGGCGAGCGGGAGTCGACGGATTCCGCGACCTACGGGTCCCTCGTCATCGACCGGTCCGCGATGACGGTCACCAAGAACGGCGAGGACCTCCAACTCACCCCGACCGAGCTGCGGCTGCTCCTGGAGCTGAGCCGCCGGCCCGGCCAGGCGCTCTCCCGGCAGCAGTTGCTGCGGCTCGTGTGGGAGCACGACTACCTGGGCGACTCGCGGCTCGTCGACGCCTGTGTGCAGCGGCTGCGCGCCAAGGTGGAGGACGTGCCGTCCTCGCCGACGCTCATCCGTACCGTGCGCGGGGTCGGTTACCGGCTGGACGTTCCTGCGTGAGCAAGGGGATCCTCACCCGGCTGCGCCTGTCCAGCCTGCGGCTTCGGCTCGTCGTCGTCTTCGCCCTGGTCGCGCTCACCGCGGCCGTCGCCGCGTCCGGCATCGCGTACTGGCTGAACCGCGAGGCGGTGCTGACCCGTACCCAGGACGGGGCGCTCAACGACTTCCGCCAGGAGATGCAGAACCGGGCGGCGACGCTGCCGCTCCGGCCCACCCAGGACGACCTGCGGCGGACCGCCGAGCAGATGGCGTCCGGCAGCCGCGACTACGAGGTGCTGCTGATCGGCGAGCGGGACGCGGGCAAGCCGATCGTCGGCGCCTCCGACCCCGACGACTTCACCCTGGCCGACGTGCCGGTGCCGCTGCGCGACGCCGCGAACACCGAGCGGCCGGTGACGGAGGCCAACCCGTACCCGTACCACCTGTTCTGGCAGCGTACGGAGCGGAACGGGACGCCGTACCTGGTCGGCGGGACCCGGATCGACGGCGGCGGCCCGGCTGGCTACATGTTCAAGTCGCTGGCCGCGGAGAAGGCCGACCTGAACTCGCTCGCCTGGTCCCTCGGAATCGCCACCGCGCTCGCGGTGGTCGGCTCGGTGCTGCTCGCGCAGGTCGCGGCGACGACCGTGCTGCGCCCCGTGCACCGGCTGGGCGAGGCGGCCAGGCAGCTCGGCGAGGGCAAGCTCGACACCCGGCTGCGGGTCACCGGCGCCGACGAACTCGCCGATCTGTCCCGGACGTTCAACAGCGCGGCCGAGTCCCTGCAGAAGAAGGTCGCGGACATGAGCGCCCGGGAGGAGTCCTCCCGGCGGTTCGTGGCCGACATGTCGCACGAGCTGCGGACCCCGCTGACCGCGCTCACGGCCGTCACGGAGGTCCTGGAGGACGAGCAGGACTCCCTCGACCCCATGATCGCCCCGGCGGTGGCGCTCGTCGTCAGCGAGACCCGGCGCCTCAACGACCTGGTGGAGAACCTGATGGAGGTGACCCGCTTCGACGCGGGCACCGCCCGGCTCGTCCTCGACGAGGTCGACATCGCCGACCAGATCACCGCGTGCATCGACGCGCGGGCCTGGCTCGACGCCGTCGACCTGGACGCCGAGCGCGGGATCGTGGCACCGCTCGACCCCCGCAGGCTCGACGTGATCCTGGCGAACCTGATCGGCAACGCGCTGAAGCACGGCGGTTCGCCGGTCCGGGTCTCGGTGCGCACGGAGGACGACGAGCTGGTCATCGCGGTACGGGACCACGGACCCGGCATCCCCGAGGAGGTGCTGCCGCACGTCTTCGACCGTTTCTACAAGGCGAGCGCGTCCCGGCCGCGGTCCGAGGGCAGCGGTCTCGGCCTGTCGATCGCCATGGAGAACGCGCTGATCCACGGCGGTTCGATCACCGCGTCCAACTCGGTCGGCGAGGACGGGGCGGTGGACGGCGCGGTGTTCGTCCTGCGCCTGCCCCTCGACGCCTCCGGGATCACGCGCGAGGTGCAGACCCGCAGCAGCCAGGGCGAGGTGGAGGAAGCGTGAGGCGCAGCGTCTTCGGGCGTACCGGTGTCGCGGGGGCTCTCGCGGCGACCGCGCTCACCCTCCTGGTCTCCGGCTGCGGGATCCGCACCACGTCGGTCCCGGTGGACGCGGGCGCGGCCCCCTCCCGGGTGCCGTGCAGCCTGACGGAGGACGGCGCCACGGGCGCGGCGGTGCAGGGCGTGCCGGTCCGGGTGTTCCTGGTCTGCGGCTCACAGCTGGAGGCGGTGGACCGGCGGTCTCCGCTGCCGGAGAAGGCGGGCGGCGATCCGGTGCGGACGGCCACGGGGCTGCTCGCGCAGCTGCTCGCCGTGCCCTCGGAGAGCGAGCGGCGGGCCGGGTTCACGACGGCGGTGCGCGGACCGCTCGCGGTGAGCGGCGGTCGCGGGGACGACCCGGCGGGCACGCTGCGGCTGAGCCGCCAGCCGGAGGACCTGGCGCCGACGGCCCTGTCGCAGCTGATCTGCACGTTCGCCGAGAGCTCCGCGAGCGCGGGCGGCCACACGGTCCTGCTCGGCGGCCCCGGCGCGTACCCGCCGAAGCGCTACCGGTGCACGACGGAACTGCGCGAGCGCCCGGAGTCGGCGCCGCCCACGGCCCCGGCGACAGCTTCGGCATCGGCATCGGCATCGGCGACGCCCGGACCGCCTGCCGCGACGGGCTGATCACGTGGGCCGGTCGGGCGGCCTGAGCGGGTGACCGGGCGGGCGGCCTGAGCGGTCGGGGCCACCGGTCCCGCTGATCTGCGCGGCGGTCGGCGGAACCGATTCCGCTACCGCGGGCGTCTTGGGGGGCGTGCAGCGTCAAGGTTCGGGCGGCAGTGCCGCCGTGGTCGTCCGCGTGGCGGGGTTCGTCCTCGTCCTCGCGCATCTGCTGCTCGTCGCCTGGATCAGCCTGCGCCCACGGGACGTGGCCTGGGTGACCGCGCCGAACACCGTCCCCCTGAACGGCCTCCGTGCCGATCTCGCGCTCGGCACCGCCGAGGCGGTCCGGCTGATCGGCGAGGGCCTGCTGTTGCTCGCCCCGCTCGGGGTGCTGCTGCCGATGGCCGAAGGCCGGCTGCACGTCTCCCCCTGGGCCTCGCTCGCCCGTACGACGGCCGCCGGGGCGCTGGTGTCCCTTGCCGTGGAGCTGCTCCAGACGGCCGTACCGGGTCAGGTGGTGGACGTCGACTCGATCCTCCTGAACACCGCGGGGGTGGCCCTCGCACACCTTCTGTTCGTCCCGGCCGGGCGGGCCTGGCTGCGCCGCAGGTCGGACGCGGGCCGGTCGGAGTCCCCCACGGGGACCAGCCGGGGTGAGGGTTCCGCCCTGCTGCGGAACGAGGGACCTCAGGGTGCGACCCCGACGATTACCAGGGTCCCGATCGCCCGGTAGGCCGACGCCCGCGAGCCCCGTGCGGCGGCAGTATGGAGTCATCGGGAGCCCGACGGAGCGGCTCCCGGACCGAATCCGAAGGAGCCCACCATGGCCGCACTGACCCGCCCCCGTGACGGACGCGTGATCGGCGGAGTGTGCGCGGCGCTGGCCCGGCGCTTCGGCATCTCCGCGACGACGATGCGCGTGATCTTCGTGGCCTCGTGCCTGCTGCCCGGACCACAGTTCCTGATCTACCTGGCGCTGTGGGTGTTCCTGCCGGCGGAGAAGAGCGCGAGCGCTGCCTGGTAGCCGCCGCACCGTGCACGTACGCCGAAGGGGCGCGTACCCGGGAGACCGGGTGCGCGCCCCTTCGGCGTGTACGGCGTCGATCAGCCGATCGGCAGGCCGCCCAGCGGCAGGCCGCCCAGGAGACCGCCGAGCGGGGTGGCGCCGAGGCCGCCGGCGGCGGCGTCGAGCGGGAGGTTCTGGGTGGCCTGGCCGGCGGCGGCCGGGAGGGTCTTCACACCCTGGTCGAGGCCCTGGCCGAGGGCGCCCTGACCGGCACCGAGGGACTCGGAGGCGCCGTCGGGGAGCTCGGTGAGGCCGTCACCCAGCGGGACGGCCTGGGTCACCGTGCCCAGCGCGTCGGCGCCGACGGGCAGGGACGGTGCGGCGGAGGCCGTGCCGGCGGCGGCGGCGGCGAAAGCGGCACCGAGAGCGGCGACACCGAGCTTCTTGGCGGCAGACTGCTTCATCTGAAAATCTTCCTTGTGGAATCCGGGGGCTTCCGGGAAAGCCGGGCGGGGAAATCCTGGGAATGCAGAGTGGCTCTGCAACCTAACCAGGTAACGACCCCTCCGCAAACACCGGAAAGCGGCCGGGTGTCGCGCTTCCCCGGCCGCCTCGGCCCCTGCGACGGGCTGGTCCTCAGCCCGCCGTACGGGAAGACTCGCTGGTCGTGGCGGTCTGCTGGAACAGCCATTCGGACTTCAGCTCGGCATATCCGGGCTTGATGACTTCGTTGATCATGGCCAGGCGTTCATCGAAAGGAATGAACGCTGATTTCATCGCATTGACAGTGAACCACTGCATGTCGTCGAGCGTGTAATCGAATGCATCGATCAACAGCTCGAATTCCCGGCTCATGGTCGTCCCGCTCATGAGCCGGTTGTCGGTGTTGACCGTGGCCCGGAAATGCAGCCTGCGGAGCAGACCGATGGGGTGCTCGGCGATGGAGGCGGCGGCGCCCGTCTGGAGGTTCGAGGAGGGACACATCTCCAGCGGGATGCGCTTGTCGCGCACGTAGGAGGCCAGCCGGCCGAGGGCCACCGAGCCGTCGTCGGCGACCTCGATGTCGTCGATGATCCGGACGCCGTGACCGAGCCGGTCGGCGCCGCACCACTGGAGCGCCTGCCAGATCGAGGGCAGCCCGAAGGCCTCGCCCGCGTGGATCGTGAAGTGGTTGTTCTCCCGCTTGAGGTACTCGAAGGCGTCGAGGTGGCGGGTGGGCGGGTAACCCGCCTCGGCGCCCGCGATGTCGAAGCCGACGACGCCCGTGTCGCGGTAGCGGTTGGCCAGCTCGGCGATCTCCAGGGCGCGGGCGGCGTGCCGCATCGCGGTGAGCAGGGCGCCGACCCTGATGCGGTGTCCGTTCGCCCTGGCCTGCCGCTCGCCCTCCCGGAAGCCCTCGTTGACGGCCTCCACGACCTCCTCCAGGGTGAGGCCGCCCTCCAGGTGCTGTTCGGGCGCGTACCGCACCTCCGCGTACACGACGCCGTCCTCGGCGAGGTCGACCGCGCACTCGGCGGCGACGCGGAAGAGGGCCTCACGGGTCTGCATGACGGCACAGGTGTGCGCGAAGGTCTCCAGGTACCGCTCCAGGGAACCGGAGTCGGCGGCCTCGCGGAACCAGATGCCGAGCTTGTCGGGATCCGTCTCGGGGAGCTGCCCGTAGCCCTGTTTCCGGGCGAGTTCGATGATCGTGCCGGGGCGCAGTCCGCCGTCGAGGTGGTCGTGGAGCAGCACCTTCGGGGCGCGCCGGATCTGGTCCGCGCTGGGAACGCTGGGAGTCTGGCTCGTCATTTCGGCACTCTAGCCCCTACGCGCGTAGATGGCGCTCTTGACGTCGCGCCCGCTCCCGAATGTCCTCGCGTGCGAACCGCGTCAACAGCAACGCGGGGTACAGGGAGGCGCGTTCGGACCTTCGCGTATACGACTTTTTGGGCTGTTGAGACGACACGGCCTTCTCCGGTTGTGTCCGGCCTCGCCGGCTCGCGGTTACGTGGGGCACTCACGGCGGGAGCCGTATCCCGCCGAAACCAAGGAAGGACGTGGCATGCGATACATCCGTGGACTGCTCGTCGCAGTCTCGGCAGGTGCCCTGACGATCGGCATGGTCAGTGCTTCGCAGGCCCTCGGCGGCGGTGCTCCGACCGTGGCCTCCGTGCGCGGTGGAGACGACCACGGCAAGGGCGGCGACCATGTCGTCAACGACCACTCGAAGCACAACCTCAACCACAGCTGCAAGGGCACGTTCGGCTACTGCACGCAGAAGGTGAACTTCGCCCCGAAGCTCCTGGGCGACGTCGCACTCATCGGTACGTCCGGTCTCATCGGCCTGACCGGCCAGACCGGTACGACCGGGACGACCGGGACGACCGGGACGACCGGAACCACCGGGACGACCGGAACCACCGGCACGACCACCCCGCCCCGGCCCGCCGAGTGGTGCTCACCCGGCTACTGGCGGCAGCCGCAGCACCTGGACTCGTGGGTGGCCACCGGGTACAGCCCCAACGACAACTTCGAGGCCGCGGTCGGCCGTCCGGCCACTCGCTCCAACCTGGGAGTCAGCCAGGGCGCCCCGGCGGACCCGACCCTGTTCCAGGTCGTCGCCAACCCCCAGTGGTACGGCGGTGACGACACCAACGCGGTCGCCGACCTGCTGAGCGACGCCCACCCCGACATCAACTACCAGGGTGTGCGCGTCAACAACTGTCCCCTGAACTGATCGAAGCGGCGGCGGCCCGGGGGACGGGCCGCCGCCCCTAAGGAACCTGATGGAATCCTCCAGCGAACGCACCGCCGTACGCCCGGTCAGCACGGTCCCGCCGCAGAGTCCGCCTCCGCCGGGCCCGGACGACGACGGCGAACCGGCACCCCCCGCACGTGACGAGCCCCGCCGGTGGTCCCGCGTCTCGGTCGCCGCGCTGACCGCGACCGCCGTGGTGCTGGTCTGCGCCCTGGTCACACACCTGGGCATGATCTTCCTGAGCGTCGCACCGCCCAACGCCCTGAGCGTGGAACACGGTGACGCCGTCGACGCCTACGTCCAGCCGGAGTTCGGCCAGGACTGGAAGCTGTTCGCGCCGAACCCGATGCAGCGCAACGAAGCCGTCGGGGCGCGGGTGAACACCCTGGCCGCGGACGGTCGTCCCCACGCGAGCGAGTGGATCAACCTCACGGACCGGGACATCGAGACGATCCGCGGCAACCCGGCCCCCAGTCACGCCGACCAGAACATGCTGCGCCGCGCCTGGGACGCGTACATCGCCACGCACAGCGTGACGGACGACCGCCCCAAAGGCGTACGCGGGACGATGACCGGCGACTACCTCAAGCGCGTGGTGCTCCAGCGGATCGGTCGCACCTTGAACGGCGAGCGCATCGTGTCGCTCCAGGTAGGAGGCCGGTTCACGATGGTGGACCCGCCCGCCTGGAGCTCCGAGCAGCCGTCCGACACCACCGACTACCGGCTGCTGCCCTGGTGGAAGGTGACCGATCAGGACTACAGGAGCCTGTGACATGACCACCCCGACGGCCACGGCCACGGCCGCGCCCCCGGCCACCCCCACGGCCACGCGTCCCGCCGAGCGCCTCGCGCGGCTCCTCGCCGCGATCACCTCCGTCCGGGCCCCCTACCAGGCCGCCGTCTTCCGGATCGGGCTCTCCGGCGTCGCCCTCGCCTTCCTCCTGCGCGAATGGCCGAACCGCCATGTGCTGTACGGCGTTCGCAGCCCGCTCTCCTTCGATCTCGCCCAGGTCCTGATCCGTGAGGAGCGCACCTTCACCGTGCTGGCATGGGGGAACGGCGGCCTCTGGTTCGAGACCGTCTACGCCGCCACGATCGCCGCCGCGCTCGCCGTCCTCCTGGGCTGGCGCACCCGCGGCACCTCCGTGCTGCTCATGGCCGGCGTCCTGTCGGTCATCAACCGCAACACCCTCGTCGGGGACGGCGGCGACAACGTCGTGCGGATCATGGTCATCTACCTGGTCTTCACGCGCTGCGCCCAGGTGTGGTCGCTCGACGCCCGCCGAGCGCGCCGCCGACCGAAGCTGCCGGGCCTCGATCCGGTCGGTCCGTTCCTGTGGGTGGCGGCCCTGGCCGTCCTCGTCCCGTTGTCCGCCCACCCCACCCGCGGCTGGGCCCTGGCCTTCTGGACCCTGTGGGCCGTCCAGGGCCTCTGGTACGCGGCGAACCGCTGGTTCCCGAGGCACGAGGCACGGGCCGTGCTCGACGCGGCGGCCTCGATGCTCCACAACTGCGCGATGCTCGTGATCGCGGCCCAGGTCTGCCTGATCTACGCGACCGCCGGCTGGTACAAGATCCAGGGGAGCCGCTGGCAGGAGGGCAGCGCCCTCTACTACGCCCTCCACCTCGACTACTTCGCACCGTGGCCCGCGCTCTCCGGCTTCCTCGCCGGCAGCACGCTGACGGTCCTGGCGCTCAGCTACCTGACGGTCATGGTGCAGGTCGCCTTCCCCTTCACCCTGGCCAACCGCAAGGTGAAGAACGTCCTGCTGTTCGCGATGATCGCCGAACACCTGGGCATCGCCGTCGTCCTCGGCATCCCCTTCCTGTCGCTGGCCATGGTCGTCTGCGACGCCGTGTTCCTCCCCACGGCCTTCCTGATCGCACTCGGAGCCCGCTGCGGACGGCTCACCGCACGGCTGCGCCCCCCTGCCCTCGCGGGGCGTGCGGCCCCTCGTGCCGACCGGGTGAGCTCCTAAGCTGCCTGGATGACCTCTACGGCGAGCGACTCCGAACTGCCGCGCATCCACCGCTTCCTGGCCGACTTCGACCGCCGCCAGGCCGCCCGTACGGTCGACTTCCCCGGGGGCTTCGCGGCGCTCGACGACGCGTACCCGGGGTCCCGGAGGAACAACCACGTACTGGTCGACGGGGCGGCCGATCCGGCCGCGCTCGCCGGGTTCGCCGACGAGACGCTCGGGCATCTGCCGCACCGCCAGGTGTACGTCCTCGACGAGGAGCTGGCCGCGGCCTGCGCGGAGCCGCTGGCCGTGGCCGGGTACGTCCGTTCCACGTCCCTCGTCATGCTGCACACCGGCCCGGTGCCCGCGGACGGCGGGGCGCGCGCGGTGGACCTCGACGCGCTGCGCGGACCGGTCGCGGAGTCCTGGCGGCGCTTCGTGCCCGGGGTCGGGGAGGGTCTGCTCGTCGATCTGGTGGAGCGGCGGGCGGCCCGGCGGCGCGGCGCCGAGGACGTACGGTTCCTCGCCTCGCACACCGCCGAGGGCGAGGTGGCAGCCTGGGCCGACCTGTATCTGGATCCGGCGTCCGGGGTGGCGCAGGTGGAGGACCTGGTCACGGTGGAGGCGCACCTCCGGCAGGGCCACGCCGGGGCCGTTCTCGATACGGCGCTCCGGACGGCCGCCGACGCGGGCTGCGGCACCCGCTTCCTGACCGCGAACCCGGCGAACTGGCCGCACCGCTGGTACGGGCGGCGGGGCTTCACCGCCCTCGGGCACGTGACCCGGTTCGAACGGGCGCCGGGGTAAGGGGCGTTCGTCCGAGCGGCGATATGTAACGGTGACCGCGCGTACGGCTGGCGTACACCTCCGCTTCTGAGACTGTTCTGCTATGGCGCACTTCGCACTCGTGGGGCCGCCCGACGCCCGGAGACCCCGGCTCGGACGGCCTGTTGGAGGTTCCCGGACGTCGGCGGCGGTGGGCGGCGTGGTGCTGCTGCTTCCGGACGGCGAGCCGGTGTCGGGACGGCGCGCCTCCACGCGGGCCCACGCCGCGATGCTGCCGCTCGGGCGGGGCCTCGTCCGGGCGGGCCGGGCCGAGGGGCTCGTCGCCCATGTGGTCCGCTACCGGGGGCGCGGCTGGAACGGGGCCGACGCGAACCTCGCGGCGGACGCCTCCTGGGCGGTCGCGGAGTCGGTACGCCGGTACGGCGACGTCCCGCTCTGTCTCGTCGGGCACGGTCTCGGCGCCCGGGCGGCGCTGCGGGCGGCCGGACACGGCGCGGTCGACGCGGTCCTCGGGCTCGCCCCGTGGCTGCCGGAGGACGACGTGGCGGCGGAACCGGAGGCGGTACGGCAGCTGGTGGGGCGCCGGGTGCTGCTCGTCCACGGCACGAACGACGCCCGTACGGACCCGGAGCTGTCGTTCCGGTTCGCCGAGCGGGCCAAGAAGGCGAACCGGGACACCTGCCGTTTCGAGGTGCACTCGGACGGTCACGCGCTCCGCCAGTACGCGGACGAGGTCCAGGCCCTGGCCGTCGACTTCGTCCTCGGCGCCCTCTTCGCCCGCCCGGTCGCCCGCCCGGTGACCGACGCGATGGCCGCTCCCCCGCCGCTGGGCCTGCGGATGCCGCTGGCGGCGGGCTTCGGGGGTACCGCCAGGCGGTTCTAGGGGGTGTCTTGTCGATCAGGCCGGATCAGGGAGCGGTGTTCGGTGCCGTGGATCGCAAGGCGGAGGAGGGAATCAACGCGGAGCGGTGGGGATACCGCCCTGCTCGAGCGAAGCCGAGAGCTTGGGGGAGACCGACGGCGACGCGGCGAGGCGCGGTGCCAGACGCAGCGAGCCCGGCGTGATCGACAAGACGCCCCCTAGGGCAGCAGGTGCCCCCTGCGGCTCAGGAGGAACTTCTTGAAGGCGGCCACCGGGGCCGTGTCCGGGTGGCCGTCGAGCCAGGCGACGCCGATCTCGCGGACCGCTCGCGGGGCGGTCACGGTGAGTTCGACGACGCCGGGGCGGGGGACGGCCGGCGGGGGCAGCAGGGCGACGCCGAGGCCCGCCGCGACCAGGCCGCGCAGGGTCTCGGCCTCCTCGCCCTCGAAGGCGATCCGGGGCTTGAAGCCGGCCTCCGCGCACAGGTCGTCGGTGATGCGGCGGAGCCCGTACCCCGGTTCCAGGGTCACGAAGGTCTCGTCCGCGGCCTCGGCGAGGCGGACGCGTTTGCGGCCCGCGAGGCGGTGGTCGTCGGGGACGACGAGCCGGAGCCGCTGTTCGTCGAGGCGGCGGGCGACCAGGTCGGGGGCGTCCGGTACCGGGGACGTCAGGCAGAGGTCGAGGTCGCCCGCCCTGAGCCGTTCGATCATGGCCTCGCCGTAGTTCTGGACGAGGGTGAAGCGGATCCTCGGATGGTCGACGCGGAAGGCGCGGATGAGGCCGGGGACGGTCTCGGAGCCCATGGTGTGGAGGAAGCCGAACGCGACCCGGCCCGCGGTGGGGTCGGCGTCGGCCCGCACGGTGTCGGCGGCCCGTTCCACCTCGGCGAGGGCCCGCTCGGCCGCCGTCAGGAAGCGGCGCCCGGCGGGGGTGAGGGAGACCGTGCGGCCGCGCCGGGCGAAGAGCGAGACGCCGAGGTCCTGTTCGAGCCGCACCATGGCCCGCGAGAGCGTGGACTGCGGGACGCCCATCTCGGCCGCGGCGCGGGTCACGTGCTCGTGCCGGGCGACCGCGGCGAAGTACGCGAGCCGCGGCGCGAGCAGCAGTCCCATGTCTTCTTCGTTACTGTTCGGTGACAGGCGATGCTGTGATCTGTACTCATGCACCATGGGAACGATTACAGCAGTTCCGTGCATTGGACGCATGAAACGGACCGTCCTACGTTCGTGACATGCCTCCCGCCAGTACCAAGGCGGCCGCCATCCACGCGTCCGCCGACACCCGCCTCTCCCCCGGAGCCCCCGGCTACCGCCGGACGAGCCTCGCGCTCTTCGCCGCCGGGCTGGCCGCCTTCGCCCTCCTCTACTCCACACAGGCCCTCCTCCCGGCCATCTCGGCCGAGTTCGGCGCCACCGCATCCGCCGCCTCCTGGACGGTCTCGGCCGCGACCGGCGCCCTCGCCCTGTGTGTCCTGCCGCTCAGCGCGCTCTCCGAGCGCTTCGGGCGGCGCGCGATGATGACCGCCTCCCTCACGGTCGCGGTCGCCGTCGCTCTCGTCGTGCCGCTCGCCCCGAACCTGGAGTCCCTGATCGCCCTCCGCGCGATCCAGGGCGCGGCGCTCGCCGGGCTCCCC
Organism: Streptomyces exfoliatus; assembly: GCF_000725545.1. Taxonomy (GTDB): domain Bacteria; phylum Actinomycetota; class Actinomycetes; order Streptomycetales; family Streptomycetaceae; genus Streptomyces; species Streptomyces exfoliatus. The sequence goes on from NZ_JNZP01000010.1 coordinate 109,128, forward strand.
GCCTCCGCGATGGCGTACCTCGCCGAGGAGGTCCGCCCCAAGGCGCTGATCGCGGCGATCGGCCTGTTCGTGGCTGGCAACTCGATCGGCGGCATGAGCGGCCGCATCGTCACCGGCTGGGTCGCCCAGATGTGGGGCTGGCGCGCGGGTCTGGCCGCCGTCGGCCTGACCTCGCTGCTGTGCGCGCTCGCCTTCCGGGCGCTGCTGCCGAAGGCACGGCACTTCACCCCGGGCACGCTGAACCCGAAGGCGCTCGCCAGGACCGTACGGACGCATCTCGCGGACCCGCTGCTCATGCGGCTGTACGTGATCGGCGCGCTGTTCATGACGGTCTTCGGCGCGGTGTACACCGTGATCGGCTACCGCCTGGTGGAGGCGCCGTTCTCGCTGCCGCAGGGCGTGATCGGCTCGATCTTCCTGGTCTACCTGGTCGGTACGGTCTCCTCGGCCGCCGCGGGCAAGCTCGTCGCCCGGCTCGGCCGGCGCGGGGCGCTCTACCTGGCGGTCTCCACGACCGCCGCGGGCCTGCTGCTCTCGCTCGCCGACGCGCTCCCGGCGGTCCTCGCGGGCCTCGTCCTGATCACGGCCGGGTTCTTCGCGGGCCACGCGGTCGCCTCCTCCTCGGTGAGCCGTACGGCGAAGACGGGCCGCGCCCAGGCCTCGGCGCTCTACCAGTCCGCGTACTACCTCGGCAGCAGCGCGGGCGGCACGCTCGGCGCGGTCGCCTACCACGCGGGCGGCTGGTCCGGCACGGTCCTGATCGGCCTCGTCGCGGTCCTCGGCGTCGTCTCGGTCACCCTGTACGGCAGCCACAGCGCCCGCGCCGAGGCGCGGCGGCTCCAGCTCGCCGCGTCCTGCTGACCGCGGGCGGATCGCGCCCTGCTTCCCGCCTCGGATTCCGCTCGGATTCCGTCTGAAATCCACTGCAACCGAGTCGCTCCCCCGGACGTCACAAGTCATAGGACTCAAGGGGGAGTTGACGATCATGAAGAGAATCACGGGTCGCATAGGCAGAAGAGCCGGAATCGCGGCCGGCCTCACGTCGCTGGTGGTGCCGATGACGATCGCGCTCGGTGCGGCTCCGGCGCAGGCGGCGTCCTGCAACGTGACGACGGGGCCGTACCAGAAGCAGGTGGAGAAGTTCCTCGGGCGGACCGTCGACGGGCGCCAGTCACTCGGCGACTGTCAGGCCATCCAGGCCTTCCAGCGCAAGCACGGCATCACCCCGACCATGGGGTACGCCGGGCCGCTCACCTGGCGCACGATGAACACGATGATCCAGCAGAAGGCCGCCGGCACCAACCCCAACCGGGCGGGCACCTGCCCGACCAACCGGGGCCGGATCGCCTGCGTCGACCTGACCCGCCAGCTGAGCTGGATCCAGGACGGCGCCCGCCTCAAGTACGGTCCCGTGCCGGTGCGTACGGGCAAGGACGGCACCGAGACCCGTACCGGCTCGAAGAAGATCTACTGGCGGAACATCAACCACTGGTCGACGCTCTACAACGTGTCCATGCCGTACTCGCAGTTCTTCGACGGCGGCCAGGCCTTCCACTCGACCACCAAGTCCATGTGGAACCCGCCCGGCTCGGGCGGCTGCGTCAACATGCGTCCGGCCGACGCGAAGGCGTACTGGAACCTGCTCAGGAACGGCGACGACGTCTTCGTCTACGGACGCAAGCCGGGAACCTGACCACGACTGTCAGTCCGCTGCGGTACTTTCCCCTCACCGGCACCGAACGGGTTCCGGTGAGGGGTGAGTGGGGTGTGGACCCGATGAGTGACGCCGCGACCGCGACGACCGACGAACTCGACAAGTACCGCAGGGAGCTGACCGGTTACTGCTACCGGATGCTCGGATCCTCCTTCGAGGCGGAGGACGCGGTACAGGACACGATGGTGCGGGCCTGGAAGGCCATCGACACCTTCGAGGGCCGCTCCTCACTGCGGTCCTGGCTGTACCGGATCGCCACCAACGTCTGCCTGGACGCGCTGAACGCCGGCAACAGGAGAGCGCGGCCGATGGACCTCACCTCGCCGACGCCGGTCGCGCAGGCGCAGCTCGTCAAGCAGCCGGAGATCACCTGGCTGGAGCCCATCCCCGACGGGCGGGTCCTGCCCTCGGTCGCCGACCCGGCGGAGACGGCCGTCTCCCGGGAGACCGTGCGGCTCGCGTTCGTGGCCGCGCTCCAGCACCTGCCGCCCAAGCAGCGGGCGGTGCTCATCCTGCGCGAGGTGCTCGCCTGGAAGGCGAGCGAGGTCGCGGAGCTCCTCGACACCACCGTCGCCTCGGTCAACAGCGCCCTCCAGCGGGCCCGCGCGACCCTGGCGGAGCAGGCCCCGGCCACCTCCGACCCGGCGAACCCGCTCGACGAGGAGCAGAAGGCGCTCCTGGAGCGGTACGTGGCGGCCTTCGAGGGCTACGACATGAAGGCGCTGACCGCGCTCCTCCACGAGGACGCGACCATGTCCATGCCGCCGTACGACCTCTGGCTCCAGGGCCACGACGACATCGTGGGCTGGATGCTGGGCGTCGGCGAGGTCTGCTCCGGCTCGAAGCTGGTGCCGACCGTGGCCAACGGCTCCCCGGCGTTCGCCCAGTACCACCCGGACCCGGCGGGCGGCTTCGCGCCGTGGGCGCTCATCGTCCTCGAACTGCGGGACGGGAAGGTCGCGGGGATGGACTTCTTCCTGGACACCGAGCGCTGGTTCCCGCTCTTCGACCTGCCGGCCCGGCTAGAGGCCTAGGGTTCCGTCGATTCCCGTCAGGAGGAGCAGGGCCCGCAGGTCGGGCCCCGCTCCGTGGAAGCGGATCCGGTGGCCGCGGCGCCCGGCCGCGAGTTTCAGCCGGGCGAGCGCGTCGACGGCGGCGAGGTCGGCGGGCGCGAGGGCGCCGACCTCGCAGAGCACGTCACCGGGCGGGGCGGCGGTGAGCTCGGCACAGAGCCGGGCCACCTCGTCCCGGGTGGGGCGGGCGGGCAGGGTCACGACGAGCGGTTGACTGGTGTCCACGTCCGTTGAGACCGCCCCGGGACCCGGAACTCATCGCGGACCCGTTTCGCTAGGCTGCCGATCATGACTCACGAGCCTGTCGAACTGGTGATCTTCGACTGCGATGGCGTTCTGGTGGACAGCGAGCGGATCTACTGCCGTGTGGACCGTGAGGTGTTCGCGTCCCTCGGGGCGGAGTTCACCGAGGAGGAGGTCGTCGAGTACTTCGTCGGCTCCTCGCACGCCCTGCTCACCACGATCGTGGAGGAACGCCGGGGCCGGCCGCTCGGACCCGACTGGCAGGCGCCCTTCAAGCAGCGGTACGAGGACGCGCTGGACGCGGAGCTGACGGCGGTCGAGGGCGTCACCGGCGTCCTGGACGCGCTCCACGTCCCGTACTGCCTCGCCTCCAACGGCAGCCACGCGTCCATCCGGAAGAACCTGGGCCGGACCGGTCTCCTCGACCGCTTCGAGGGCCGCATGTTCAGCGCCCGCGACGTCTCCCGGGGCAAGCCGGCCCCGGACCTCTTCCTGCACGCGGCGGCGACCATGGGCGTACCGCCGGAGCGCTGCGCGGTGGTGGAGGACAGCCCGTACGGCGTGCAGGCGGCCCGCGCGGCCGGCATGCGCGCCTTCGGCTACTGCGGCGGACTGACGCGCGCCGACCGGCTGATGGGCCCGCACACGGTGGTCTTCGACGACATGCGGGAGCTGCCGGGGCTGCTCGTCAGGTGACGGTCCCACCAGGGCGAACGGGACCGGTGGTGGTCCACCGGTCCCGTTCGCCCGAAGGTGTCAGACGCATACGCGTCAGGCGATGCGGTCCAGGACGATCGGGTTCGCCGTGAACGCCGTGCCCTCCGGCGCGATGTCCCACGCCGCGTCGAGGGACTTCAGGGCGTAGTCGAACTTCTCCGGGGTGTCCGTGTGGAGCGTCAGGAGCGGCTGGCCCGCCGTCACCGTGTCGCCCGGCTTCGCGTGGAGCTCGACGCCCGCGCCCGCCTGCACCGGGTCCTCCTTGCGGGCGCGGCCCGCGCCCAGGCGCCAGGCGGCGATGCCGATGTCGTACGCGTCCAGGCGGGTCAGGACGCCCGTGGACGGGGCCGTGACGACGTGCTGCTCGCGGGCGACCGGGAGGGTCGCGTCCGGGTCGCCGCCCTGCGCCGCGATCATCCGGCGCCAGTGGTCCATCGCCGAGCCGTCGGCCAGCGCCTTCGCCGGGTCCGCGTCCTTGATGCCGGCCGCGGCGAGCATCTCGCGGGCCAGCGCGATCGTCAGCTCGACGACGTCCGCCGGGCCGCCGCCCGCGAGGACCTCGACCGACTCGCGGACTTCGAGGGCGTTGCCCGCGGTGAGGCCGAGCGGGGTGGACATGTCGGTGAGCAGGGCCACCGTCTTCACGCCGCTGTCGGTACCGAGGCCCACCATCGTCGAGGCCAGCTCACGGGCGTCCTCGATGTTCTTCATGAAGGCGCCGGTGCCGACCTTGACGTCGAGGACCAGGGAGCCGGTGCCCTCGGCGATCTTCTTGGACATGATCGAGCTGGCGATCAGGGGGATCGCCTCGACCGTGCCGGTCACGTCGCGGAGCGCGTACAGCTTCTTGTCCGCGGGCGCCAGACCGTCGCCCGCCGCGCAGATGACCGCGCCGGTGGTGTCGAGGACGTGCAGCATCTCCTCGTTGGAGAGCAGGGCGCGCCAGCCGGGGATGGACTCCAGCTTGTCGAGGGTGCCGCCGGTGTGGCCGAGGCCCCGGCCGGAGAGCTGCGGGACGGCCGCGCCGCAGGCGGCGACGAGCGGGGCGAGCGGGAGGGTGATCTTGTCGCCGACTCCGCCGGTGGAGTGCTTGTCGGCGGTGGGGCGGGAGAGCGAGTCGAAGTTCATGCGCTCGCCGCTGGCGATCATGGCGGCGGTCCAGCGGGCGATCTCCGCGCGGTTCATGCCGTTCAGGAGGATGGCCATGGCCAGGGCGGACATCTGCTCGTCGGCGACCGCGCCGCGGGTGTAGGCGTCGATGACCCAGTCGATCTGCTCCGGGCTCAGCTCGCCCTTGTCCCGCTTGGTGCGGATGACGGAGATGACGTCCATGGTGGTGCCTCTTTCTACGCGCATAGAGAGGGAAAGGGGGAGCGACCCCTCCATCGTGCCGGAAGGGTCGCTCCGAGGATTACTTCGACAGGTGGTCCGGGCCGAATGCCTGCGGCAGCATCTCGGCCAGCGTCAGGAACCCGGCGGGCGTCTCCAGGACGAGCTCGGGGCCCCCGAACTCGTACAGCAGCTGCCGGCACCGGCCGCACGGGACCAGGGACTCGCCCCGGCCGTCCACGCAGACGAAGTGGGTCAGTCGGCCGCCGCCGGTCGCCTGCAGCGCCGAGACGAGCCCGCACTCGGCGCACAGCCCCAGGCCGAAGGAGGCGTTCTCCACGTTGCAGCCGGAGACCACCCGGCCGTCGTCGACGCGGGCCGCCGCGCCGACCGGGTAGCCGGAGTACGGGGCGTACGCCCGGGACATGGCGTCCCTGGCCGTGACCCGCAGGGACTCCCAGTCGGCGTCGGAGAGCGAGGACGTCACTTGCCCTGGCCCTTCTGGTACGGCAGTCCGTCCGCCTTCGGCATCCTGAGGCGCTGCGCCGACAGGGCGAGCACGAGCAGGGTGGTGATGTACGGGGCCGCGTCGACGAACTGGCTCGGGACCTCGTCGGTCAGCCCGTACCAGAGGAAGAAGCCGGCGGAGAAGACCGCGGCGACCACGGCGGCCACGTACTTCTTCTTGTACAGCTGCCAGAGCGCGGCGATCACCAGGAGCAGGGCGACGAGCAGCAGCAGCGCGTGGACGTTCTCGGCGCCGCCGCGGAGCTTGAGGCTGTCGGTGAAGCCGAAGAGGCCCGCGCCGAGCGCCATGCCGCCGGGCATCCAGTTGCCGAAGATCATCGCGGCGAGACCGATGTAGCCGCGGCCGCCGGTCTGGCCCTCCTGGTAGATGCCGGTGGCGACGATCGCGAGGAACGCGCCGCCGAGGCCGGCGAGGGCGCCGGAGACGGTGACGGCGATGTACTTGTACTTGTAGACGTTCACGCCGAGGGACTCGGCCGCGACCGGGTTCTCACCGCAGGAACGCAGCCGCAGGCCGAACGCCGTACGCCACAGCAGCCACCAGGTGGCCGGGATCAGCAGCAGGGCGACGATCGTGAGCAGCGACAGGTTGGTGACGAGGCCGCCGAGGATGCCGGCCAGGTCGGAGATCAGGAACCAGTGCTTCTGCTGGAGGTCCTGAAGCCAGTCGGACAACCCTGGGATCGTGATCTTGGTGATCTGGTCGATGCGCGGGGACTGCTTGGAGGAGCCGCCCTCGGCCTCGGCGAACGTGAAGTTCGACAGGTACTGGGTGAAGCCGACCGCGAGGATGTTGATCGCCACACCGGACACGATGTGGTTCACGTTGAACGTGACGGTGATGATCGCGTGCAGCAGACCGCCGAGCGCGCCGCCGAGGAGGCCGAGGAGGACGCCCACCCAGGGGCCCCACTGGTAGCCGGCCCAGGCGCCGAACCAGGTGCCGAGCACCATCATGCCTTCGAGGCCGATGTTGACGACGCCCGCGCGCTCGGCCCACAGACCGCCGAGACCGGCGAGGCCGATCGGGACGGCGAGCTGGAGCGCGCCGGAGACCTGCCCCACGGAGGTGAGGTCGTCGGCGCCGGAGACGACCCGGACGAGCGAGAAGAGCAGGAGACCGGCCGCGACGATCAGCATGATCCACGGCAGGGTGAGCTTGCGGCGTCCGCCGCCCTTGGGCGCGGCGCTCGGCTTGGTGACAGTGCCGGTGCTCATGCCGAGACCTCCTTGTCGGTCTTGATGGCGCCGCCGGCGGCGAGTTCCTCGCCGACCTTCTGCTGCTGGCGACGGAGGCCGTAACGGCGGACGAGCTCGTAGGAGACGACGACCGCGATCACGATGATGCCCTGCATGATCTTGGTGATCTCCTTCGGGTAGCCCTCGGTGTCGAGGGACGAGGAGGCCTTGTCCAGGAACGCGAAGAGCAGCGCGGCGAAGAAGATGCCGACCGGGTGGTTACGGCCGAGCAGGGCGATGGTGATGGCGGTGAAGCCGACACCGACGGGGAAGTCCAGGCTGTACGTGTGGGACTCACCGAGCAGCGTCGGCATGCCGGCGAGGCCGGCGAGCGCGCCCGAGATGAGCATCGAGGTGAGGACCATCTTCTTGGCGTCGACGCCGCTGGCCTGGGCCGCGGTCTCGCTGGCGCCGGTGGCGCGCAGGTCGAAGCCGAACCGGGTGCGGTTGAGGACGAACCAGTAGACGACGCCGAGGGCGAGCGCGACGAACGTGAAGCCGTAGATGACTCCGTTGCCCTCGCCCATGTCGATGCCCGGGAACCAGCCGGACTCGGCGATCTCACCGGTGGTGAGGTTGTTCGAGCCCTCCGGCTGGAAGCCGAAGTTCTTCGGCAGGATCAGCCAGGCCACCAGCGAGGTGGCGATGGCGTTCAGCATGATCGTCGAGACGACCTCGGAGACACCCCGGGTGGTCTTCAGGATGCCCGCGATACCGGCCCAGAAGGCACCGGTCAGCATCGCGACGACCACGATGAGCAGGATGTGCAGCGGGCCGGGCAGCTCGATCGAGGCGCCGACGAGGGCCGACACCATCGCGGCGAGCCGGTACTGGCCGTCGACACCGATGTTGAACAGGTTCATCCGGAAGCCGATGGCGACGGCCAGGGCTGCCAGGTAGTAGATCCCGGTCTGGTTGACGATCAGGACCTGGATGTCCGAGAACGCCGCGTTGTCGATCATCAGCGTGATCGGCTCGATCGGGTCGAGACCCGTCGCGAGCAGCACCAGGACGGTGAGCACGAACGAGGAGACCAGCGCGAGCACCGGTCCCGCGGCGCCCAGGATCAGCTTGTCCTTGTCGAATTTCATCATCGGGCGTCACCGTCTTCGGGCTGCTCTTCGTTGCCTTCGAGGTGACCGCTGGCCGCGCCGGTCATGGCGGAGCCCAGCTCCTCGGGCGTGATGGTGGCGGGGTCGGCGTCGGCGACGAGCTTGCCGCGGTACATGACCCGGAGGGTGTCGGAGAGGCCGATCAGCTCGTCGAGGTCGGCGGAGATCAGCAGCACCGCGAGGCCCTCGCGGCGCGCGTCACGGATCGCGTCCCAGATCTGCGCCTGCGCGCCGACGTCCACACCACGGGTGGGGTGGGCGGCGATCAGGAACTTCGGGCCGTGGCTCATCTCGCGGCCGACGATCAGCTTCTGCTGGTTGCCGCCGGAGAGCGAGGCCGCGGTCACGTCGATGCCGGGGGTGCGCACGTCGTACTCGCGCACGATCCGCTCGGTGTCCTTGCGGGCGGCCTTGGGGTCGAGGATGCCGCGCTTGGAGTTGGGCGCCTCGGTGACGTGACCGAGGATGCGGTTCTCCCAGAGCGGGGCTTCCAGGAGCAGGCCGTGGCGGTGGCGGTCCTCGGGGATGTACCCGATGCCGCCCTCGCGGCGCTTGCGCACCGAGACCTTGGAGATGTCCTGGCCGTCGAGGCTGATGACGCCCGCGTCGGGGGTGGACATGCCCATGAGCGCCTCGATGAGCTCGGTCTGTCCGTTGCCCTCGACGCCCGCGATGCCGAGGATCTCGCCCTTGTGGATCGTGAGGGAGATGTCGTCGAGGAGCTTGCGGCCGCCCACGACCTCCTCGTGGACGGTGGCGCTCTTCGACGGGTCCGGCGGGGCGGCGGTCGTCAGCGGGGCGGCCGCGACTCCGCTCTCGACCAGCGTCAGGTTCTCGACCTTGAGCATGGGGACGGTGGTGACCGTCGACTCGCGGGTCTCCGGCGAGGGCAGCTCGCTGCCGACCATCAGCTCGGCGAGCTGCTTGGTGGTGGCGGTCCTCGGGTCGGCGGTGCCGACGGTGGTGCCCCGGCGGATGACCGTGATGTCGTCGGCGACCTTCAGGACCTCGCCCAGCTTGTGCGAGATGAAGATGACCGTCAGGCCCTCGGACTTGAGCTCGCGCAGGTTGTCGAAGAGCGCGTCGACCTCCTGCGGGACGAGCACGGCGGTCGGCTCGTCGAGGATGAGGATCCTGGCGCCGCGGTAGAGGACCTTGAGGATCTCCACGCGCTGGCGGTCGGCGACTCCGAGGTCCTCGACGAGGGCGTCGGGGCGGACCCCGAGGCCGTACGCGTCGGAGATCTCCTGGATCTTCCGCCGCGCCTTGGCGCCGATGCCGTAGAGCTTCTCGCCGCCGAGGACGACGTTCTCCAGGACGGTGAGGTTGTCGGCGAGCATGAAGTGCTGGTGCACCATGCCGATGCCGCGCGCGATGGCGTCACCGGGGCTGGAGAAGGTGACCTGCTCGCCGTCGACGGCGATGGTGCCCTCGTCGGGCTTCTGCATGCCGTAGAGGATCTTCATGAGGGTCGACTTGCCGGCACCGTTCTCGCCGATGAGGGCGTGCACGGTGCCCTTGCGGACCGTGATGGCGATGTCCTTGTTGGCGACGACGCCGGGGAATCGCTTGGTGATGCCGTGCAGTTCTACGGCAGGGGGGCTGGACGCGTTGATGACGCACTCTCCTTGGCCGGAAGGAGTGGGAGCGGGAGGGCAGGGCGGGGCGAAGTTATCGTGCCAGGGAGACATCTACACGCGTAGCGCTGCCGGAAAGTGAAAACCTGTACGGGAATGGGGCCCGGCAACGGTGGGGGTCCCACCGTTGCCGGGCCCTGAGGTCAGTGACCCGCGTTCCTTACGGAGCGGTCTTGACCGTGATCTTGCCGTCGATGATGTCCTTCTTCGCCTTGTCCACCGCGGCGATGAGGTCCGTCATCTTCTTGTACTCCGGGTTGGAGTCGGCCAGGCCGACACCGTCCGTGGCGAGGCCGTAGCGGACCTCACCGGTCTGCGGCTTGCCGTCCTTGACCGACTTGATCAGGTTGTAGACGGAGTCCGAGACGTCCTTGGTGACCGAGGTCAGGATCTTGGCCTTGTACGAGGCCAGACCCGCCTGGTTGTACTGGTCGGAGTCCACACCGATGGCCCACTTGCCGGCGGTCGCGGCGGCCTCGATCGAGCCGGAACCGGCCAGACCGGCGGCGGCGTAGATCACGTCGGCGCCCTTGTCGAGCTGGCCCTGCGCGGCGGCCTTGCCGAGGTCGGGCTTGGCGAAGCCGTCGAAGTTCGGCGGCTGGGTCAGGTACTGGACGAGCACCTTCGCCTTGGGGTTGGTGTCCTTGACGCCCTGCGCGAAGCCCGCCTCGAACTTCTTGATCAGCGGGACCTCGACACCACCGATGAAGCCGACCGTGCCGGTCTTGGACGCCTTGGCGGCGGCGACGCCGGCCAGGTAGGAGCCCTGCTCCTCGTTGAAGACGAGGTTGGCGATGTTCTTGCCGGTCTTCGACGTGTCGTCGATGAGGCCGAACGTGGTGTTGGGGTACGACTTGGCGACCTTCTCGATCGCCGGCGCGTAGGCGAAGCCGACGCCGATGACCGGGTTGTTGCCGGCGCGGGCGAGCGCGGTGAGGCGCTGCACCTTGTCGGCGTCGCCCTCACCCTCGGAGGGCTCGGCCTCGGAGCCCTTGACTCCGAGCTCGTCCTCGGCCCTCTTGAGACCCGCGTAGGCGGCGTCGTTGAAGGACTGGTCGCCACGGCCGCCGATGTCGTACGCGATGGCGGCCTTGGCGGCCTTCGAGTCCGTCTCGGAGCCGGAGTCGTTCGAAGACTTGCCACACGCGGTGGCGGAGAGAGCGAGCGCCGCGGAGGCGATGCCCACGGTCGTGATCCTGGTGATCCGGCGCAAGAGGAGGGTCCCTTCAAGACTGACCGAAAGCGCCTCTTCCGGCGCTGGTTTCGCGGCGATCGTAACGCGCGTAGATGTCAGTTAAAGACCCGTTCATGAGTCGTTATCGGATCGTCGCGAACCGGCCAGTCGAGGCGACCGGGGGCGTTCGGCCCGGTACGGCCGGTTATACCGCCACCGAGGGGTGACGGGCCAGGGGCCCGGAGGCGCCACGCCGGGCGGTGGGCCGAAGGGGGGACGGCGGTCGGCCGGACGGACGAGGAGGTCCGTCCGGGGGCGGCGCGGCCAGGGACGCGTGGTCGGGGGGCCGCGCGAAAGGGCCCCCTCGTCAGGCGCCGCCCGTGGTCAGGGGCGCGTGTCGGCGTCGGTCAGGACCGCGGCCGTGAAGAGTTCCACCGCGGTCTCGATGCACCGCTCGTCCACGTCGAAGTCTCCGGCGTGCAGATCGCGGACGCGGGTGTCGCCCGGGGTGCGGACGCCGAGGCGGGCCATGGCGCCGGGCACGTGTTCCAGGTACCAGGAGAAGTCCTCGCCGCCGAGACTCTGCTCGGTGTCCTCGATCGCATGCGTTCCGCGGCGCGCGGCCATCGCGTCGTGGAGCAGCTCGGTCACGGCAGGGTCGTTGACGACCGGGGGGACGCCCCGGACGTAGTTCACGGTCGACTTGGCCCGGTGCAGGGTCGCGATCTCGTCGATCGCCGCGTGCACCAGGTCCGGGGCCTCGCGCCAGGTCGGCAGGTCGAGGCAGCGGACGGTGCCGGAGAGCTCCGCGTGCTGGGGGATGACGTTGGGCGCGTGGCCGGACTCGATGCGGCCCCAGGTGACCGAGAGGCCGGAGCGGGCGTCGACCCGGCGGGCCAGGACGGCGGGGACGTCGGTGGCGACCCGGGCGGCGGCGGTGACGAGGTCGGTGGTGAGGTGCGGGCGGGCGGTGTGCCCGCCGGGCCCGTCGAGGGTGACTTCGAGACGGTCGCAGGCGGAGGTGATGGGGCCGGCGCGGAGCCCGATCTTTCCGGCGTCCACCCTGGGGTCGCAGTGGAGGGCGATGATCCGGCCGACTCCGTCCAGGACTCCGGCGGCGACGGCGTCGGCGGCGCCGCCGGGGAGGACCTCCTCGGCGGGCTGGAAGAGCAGCCGGACGGCGTGGGGCAGCAGGCCCTGCCGGTGCAGATCGGCGAGCACGAGCCCGGCGCCGAGGACGGTGGTGGTGTGGACGTCGTGTCCGCACGCGTGCGCGCGGTTGGCCACCGTGGAGCGGTAGGCGACGGTCTTGACGTCGGGGATGGGCAGCGCGTCGAGGTCGGCGCGGATCGCCAGCATGGGCCGGCGGACGTCCGGCGTACCGATGTCACAGATGAGTCCGGTGCCGCCCGGCAGGACCTTCGGTACCAGGCCGGCCGCCTCCAGGCGGGCCTTGAGCACGGCGGTCGTACGGAACTCCTGGTTGCCCAGCTCGGGGTGCATGTGCAAGTCCCTGCGGAAGGCGCTCAGTTCGGCGCGCAGGGGTTCGGACAGCGTTCCGGGCAGGGTGACGGAGCCTGGCTCACGGGACTTCAACTGGTTCACCTTTTGAAGGGTAGGCCTTCAGACAGGTCAACTGCCCGTTGATCACGAAAACTTCAGCCCGTTAGGGGAAAGAATCTCGGTTTGCCAGGCATGAAGGGCCTTCCGTGTGGGTACGCTCAGCCGAATTCGAGCCGGTCGGTGGGGGCCGCCGCCCGCGCGGTGAGCCGGTCGACCTCGTGGGCCGCCGTGCCCGCCACTCCGGACAGGAAGCCCTGGGCGCGCGGTGAGGCGCTCTCCCGCAGCCACTCGGGCGCGATCTCGCAGACCGCGACCTTCACCCCGGTGCCGGCGAGGGCGAGCGGCAGGGTGTGCACGACCGTGGACGGGAAGCTGACGATCGTACGGCCGACGGGGCCGCGCCGGGCGATCAGCTCCAGCGGCAGCTCGGGCCGGACCACCTGCAGGCCCGTCTCGACCGCGATCCGGTGCAGTTTCTCCGCGCTCTCCCTGCGGTGCGCGAAGTAACGGGTGGCTCCGTGGGCGCGGGCGAGCTCCGCCACCACCCGGTCGTAGTGGCCGGCGTCGACGACCCCCGTCTCGACCAGCGAGGTGCCCACCAGGTCCGCGCCACCGGTGAGCAGCGGCGGCCCGAAGCGGGTCCGGGTCCAGGCGAAGGAGTTGTCGGTGACCGTGACGCCCTCGGGCGCCTCGACGGGCAGCGAGGTGAAGATCTCGACCGTACGGCCGCGGGCCGGGGCGAGGCGCCGCTTGGCCAGCGAGGTCACCGGCGCGAGGACCAGCTCGCGCGGGCCGAGGCTGCCCTTGCGGTGCCAGCGCACCAGGCGCTCGCCGCGGCCGAGCTGGGCGGCGAACTCCATCGTGGCCGTGCCGTCGTCGACGACCGTCAGGTGCCGGGGACCGAAGAGGGTCAGGAGGAGCTGGACGTACCGGGAGAACGGGTCCCCGATGATCACCCGCTCCGCCGAGCGCAGCGGCCGGGCCAGCTCGCGCAGGGTGCGGGCGAGCGAGCCCCGGCCGCCGCGGGCCTCCTGCCAGTGGACGGTGAAGCCCTCGTCGCGGGCCAGCTGGGCCATCCGGCGCAGCTGGCCACGCGACATGGGATCGGTCGGCGAGAGGACGACGATCGTGAGGGGCGGTGCGGCGGCTGCCGCACCAGGGGTGGCGTCCGTCGCGTGAACCGCCCGCACGGACGCGCCGGCGTCCGTCGGGCCGGCCGCACCCGCGGGTGCGGCGGCGGGCGCTTCCCCGGCGGCTGCCTGGGTGTGCGCCCATTCCAGGACGTTGAGGAGCTGGACCGGGCTCTCGACGAACGCCAGCTGCCCGGTCATGCGGCGACGAGCCCCTGGACCCGGCGGAGCTTCTTCATCGGGCCGAGCTCCGACTCGTAGACCTTCTTGACGCCGTCGCCGAGGGCGGCCTCGATGGTGCGGATGTCGCGGACCAGGCGCTGCAGGCCCTGCGGCTCGACGGAGGCGGCCTGGTCGGAGCCCCACATGGCGCGGTCGAGGGTGATGTGGCGCTCGACGAAGGTGGCGCCGAGGGCGACGGCAGCGAGGGTGGTCTGCAGGCCGGTCTCGTGGCCGGAGTAGCCGATCGGCACGTTCGGGTACTCCTCCTGGAGCGTCTGGATGACGCGCAGGTTGAGCTCCTCGGCCTTGGCCGGGTAGGTCGAGGTGGCGTGGCAGAGCAGGATGTTCGCGCTGCCGAGGACCTCGACGGCGTGGCGGATCTGCGCCGGGGTGGACATGCCGGTGGAGAGGATGACCGTACGGCCGGTGGCGCGCAGCGAGCGGAGCAGCTCGTCGTCGGTGAGGGAGGCCGAGGCGACCTTGTGGGCGGGGACGTCGAACTTCTCCAGGAAGGCGACGGCCTCGGTGTCCCACGGGGAGGCGAACCAGTCGATGCCGCGCTTCTTGCAGTGCTCGTCGATGGCGCGGTACTGGGTCTCGTCGAACTCGACGCGGTGACGGTAGTCGATGTACGTCATCCGGCCCCAGGGGGTGTCGCGCTCGATGTCCCACTGGTCGCGCGGGGTGCAGATCTCCGGGGTGCGCTTCTGGAACTTCACGGCGTCGCAGCCGGCCTCGGCGGCGACGTCGATGAGGGCGAAGGCGTTGTCGAGGTCACCGTTGTGGTTGATGCCGATCTCGCCCGTGATGTAGACGGAGTGGCCCGGTCCTGCGGTCTTGTCGCCGAGGGTGCGAAGTCGGGTGTTCATGGTGCCGATCCTTAGGAGTTGGGGGTGTTGAGCTCGGGTCCGAGGAGCCAGGCGGCGATCTCGCGGATCGCGCCCGAGCCACCCGGGGTGACGGTGACCGCGCGGGCCGCGGCCCGTACGGAGTCGTGGGCGCTGCTCACCGCGACGGGCCAGCCGACGAGGTGGAAGCAGGGCAGGTCGTTGACGTCGTTTCCGGCGTAGAGCACGCGCTGCGGGTCGATGCCCTCGGCGTCGCACCACTCCTTGAGCGCCCGGTCCTTGCGGTCGATGCCGTGCAGGACGGGGATCTTGAGCTTGCGGGCGCGGGCCGCGACGACGGCGTTCTGCTCGGTGGAGAGGATGAGGACGGGGAGTCCGGCGCGGCGCAGGGCGGCGATGCCGAGGCCGTCGCCGCGGTGCGCGGAGACGAACTCGCGCCCCTCGGAGTCGAGATGGACCCGGTCGTCGGTCTGGGTGCCGTCGAAGTCCAGGACCACCGCGTCGATGTCGGCGAAGCCGGGGGTGGCGGGGGTGTCGAGCAGCGGCGCGAGGGCGCGGGCGCGGGCCAGGTCGTGCGGGTCGTCGATCTCCAGGACCCGGGCGGGGTCGGTGACGACGAGCGCGGTGCGGCCGAAGAAGCGGTGCCGGTGGCTGCGGAAGCCGGTCGCGTCCATGGCGTAGACGGCGCCGGTCTCCAGGTACTCGGGCTCCCGGTCCTGCCGGCGGGGGCGGTGCGCCTTGTCGTGGTTGACGCCCTCGGCGCCCCGCAGGGTGTCGCGCCAGAGGAAGCCGTGCGACGGGGCGGCCGTGAAGGCCGTGTCGGCGGCGCCCGAGGTGATGCGCTCGGCGGTCTCGGCGACCTCGGCGGAGCCGAGGAAGGGGCTCGTGCACTGGACGAGGAGGACGACGTCGGCCGGACGGCCGTGGGTGGCCTCGAAGGCGTCCATGGCGTGCAGGACCGCGGCCTCGCTGGTGGCGGTGTCGCCCGCGATCTCGGCGGGGCGCTGCACGGCCTCCGCTCCGGCGGTGCGGGCCGCCGCCGCGATGGCGGCGTCGTCGGTGGAGACCACGACGTGGGTGACGGGGCGGGCGCCGAGGCAGGCGTGGACGGCGCGGGCCACCAGGGGGACGCCGGCCACCGGCGCGAGGTTCTTGGCGGGCACGCCCTTGGAGCCGCCCCGCGCGGGGATCACGGCGAGCACGGTCGGGGTGCTCGGATTCGTCGTCGGCATCACAGTTCTCCCAGGCGGCGGATGACGGGCGCGACGCGTTGCACGCCGTGGCGGTACGCGCCCCGCGCCGCGTCCCGGACGATCCGGCGGAGGCCGCTCTCGCGGGGCTCCGGCGCGGTGACGTCCAGGCGGTGGCGGGCGAGGATCCCCGGCAGGTAGCCGGGGGCCGTCTCCGCGGTGTAGTAGGGGGTGATCGGGGGCAGTGCGGGGAGCGCCAGGAGGGCGGTGACCCGGTCGCGGGCGGCGTCGAAGGCCGCCTCGTACGAGCCGTCGGACGCGACGCCCTGCCGGGCGAGCCAGGTCTCGTCGGGCGTCGGGGCGAGCCCCTTGTCGAGCCGGTCGAAGGAGGCGAGGAGGCCGGAGCCGACGAAGTGGTGGTTGCCGAGCGCCTCGCGGACCCCTAGGTCGGTGAGGATCGCGGTGGGGACGCGCCGGTGGAGGGCTTCGAGGGCGGCCGTGGAGGAGACGGTGACCAGGAGGTCGGTGCGGTCGAGGACCTCGCCCATGTGCCCGTACACCAGGCGGAAGTTGGCGGGCGGTTCGAGTTCGCGGACCAGCTTCTGGAAGGGGAACTCCTCCAGGTGCGTGGTGTGTTCGCCCGGCTTGGAGCGGAGCTTGAGGAGCACCTCGCGGTGCGGGTGGAGCCGGGCGTGCTCGATCAGCCGCCTCAACACGTAGGCGCGTTCGGTGCGGGTCGCGGGCACGGACGGCTGGGCGGCGAAGACCAGGGTGTCGCGGCCGGCCTCGGGGGTGTGCGGGGCGCCGCCGAGGAACGGCAGGGCGGCCTCGACGACCGAGTCGGCTCCGGCGCCCACTCCCTCGTACACCGCGCGGAAACGCTCGGCGTCGTGGCGGGAGTTGGCCAGGACGACATCGGCGCCGTGGCGGAGCAGCAGGCCGTCGGTGAGCTTCTCGTAGACGACGCCGACGTAGCCGGTGACGATCACCGGGCGCCGGTCGAGGTCCAGATCGGCCAGGCCCTGGAGGACGGCCCGGACGGTGCCGCCGACGAGGGCGAGCACGACGACGTCGTATCCCTCGCCGCGCGCCTCCGCGTCCCGTACCGCACGCAGGAAGTCCGCGCCCGTCACCTCGCGCGGGGTGGTCGTGGACACCCCTGTCTCGGCGAGCTGGCGCGCGGTGGGCGTCGCCCGTCCGCGCAGGACGAATCCGGTGGGTTCGGCGGTCGCCGTGGTGATGCGGCGCGCCGTGAGGGCGCCCCATTTCCACCGGGTGTCGGAGTCGGCGAGTACGGCGACCCGTACCGCTTCTCTGTTACTTCCTTGCACGTCGAGGACGCTAGAAGGGCATTCCGCTTTCCGGCCCAACTGGACCACAACAAACGGTGAACAGAGCCTCTCCGCAGGTTGAAGTGGCCCGCGATACGGACTTTCCGTGGCCGATTTCCCTTGCCGGTAAAGGCGGTTAATCGTCCCGCCGCTTGGTGTTCACCGAACGGCTGCCCGCCGGTCGGTGGGAATGCCGGGGCGGCGCCTAGCGTCGGCCGGGTGGTCAAGCTCTCCGTCGTCGTGCCGTTCTTCAACGTGCAGACATACGCCCCCGACACCCTCACCAGCCTGCGGGCCAACGCCCGCGAGGACTTCGAGTTCCTCCTTGTCGACGACTGCTCGTCGGACGGGACTCCGGAGCTCCTCGAACGGGCCGCGCGCGAGATCCCGGGTGCCGTCCTGATCAGGCACGCGCACAACGAGGGCCTCGCCACGGCCCGCAACACCGGCCTCGACGCCGCCCGCGGCGAATACCTCACCTTCCTCGACGGGGACGACTGGCTCGCCCCCGGCTACTACGCCCGCCTGGTCGCCGCCGCCGAGGAACTCGGCTGCGACTTCCTGCGCACCGACCACGTCTCCGTCACCGGCAGGAACCGCGGGATCCGCCGCGCGCCGGTCGCCCGCCGCGGCGAGGTGCTGAACCCGCGGGACGCGATCCTGCCGGCGCACCGGACGACCTCGGTCGACTACCCGTACGCCTGGGCGGGGATCTATCACCGCCGGCTCCTCGACCGCGGCCTGCTGCATTTCCCGCACGGGCTGCGGACGGCCGAGGACCGGCCGTGGATCTGGAAACTGCACCGTGAGGCGGAATCCTTCGCGGCGATCGGCGAACTCGGCGTCTTCTACCGGCGCGGAGTGGCGACCTCGCTCACCCAGATCGGCGATGTACGGCAATTGGATTTCATTCGCGCATTCGACCAGGTGATCGAGGAAACGGCGAGGGACGCGGACGCCGACCTTCTTCTCCCGAAGGCCGTCCGCACCTATTGCGCGGTGATCTCCCATCACATCGGTTCCATCGAACGGTTCGAGCCGGACGTGGCACGTCAGCTGAAGGCGATGAGCGCGGGCGCGCTGCGCAGGATGCCGCAGGGGGTCCTCGACGAGGCGCTCTCCGCGATGGGCGGGGACCGCGCGACGATGCTGCGCAAACTGCGCCGCCGCCGCCCGGCGCCGCCGCCCTCGGCCCCGGACCAGGGCCCCGGCGACCGCTCCGGCGCGGAGTCGGAGGTGGCCGCGTGAGCACCCGCCGGACCACCCAGATCTTCTGCGCCTCCACCCTCTACGGAGCGGTGACGATCGCCGCCGCCCTCGACAGCGGCTGCTTCCCCACCGCCGACCGCCGGATCCTCCTCGTCACCAACAACGCCGCCGTACCGGAGACGACCCCGCCGCTCGACGAGGCCGAGGGATTCGACCGGCTGCGCGGCCGCTTCGACTCCGTCCTGTCGTGGAACGAGACGATCTCCCCGCTCCACCCGGGCGGCTGGACCCCGCGCCCCAGCGACCTGCCGCTCCTCCAGCGCCATCTGCGCAAGCTCTGGGACCTCGGCGACGACCGCGTCGAACTCGCCCTGGAATCACCCCAGGTGACACCCGCGCTCGCCATCGCCCAGCTGCTGCCCGACGCGCCCATCACCGTGTACGCGGACGGCCTGATGAGCTACGGACCGACCCGCAACAAGATCGACCCGCTGATCGGCGGACGCGTCGGCCGGCTCCTCCACCTGGACCTCGTCCCCGGACTCGCGCCGCTGCTGCTCGCCGAGTTCGGGGCGGTGGCCGAGACCGTACCGACGGAGGCGTTCACCAAGGTCGTCGGCGAACTGACGGGCCCCGCGGCCGCGGGGGACGGGCCCGCGCTGCTCCTCGGCCAGTACCTGGCGGCGCTCAACCTGCTCACCGCCGCCGAGGAGGAGGAGCTGCACCTGCGGATGGTCAGGGGCGCCATCGCCCTGGGCCACCGGCGGCTCGTCTTCAAGCCGCACCCGACGGCCCCCGACGCCTGGTCACGGACGCTGGTGCGCGAGGCGGCGGACCTCGGCGCCGAACTGACCGTCGAGGACCGGCCGGTGCTCGCCGAGGTCCTCTACGGCGAGCTGCGGCCCGCGCTCGTCGTCGGCTGCTTCTCGACGGCGCTGCTCACCGCGCGGACCTTCTACGGGCTGCCGGTCGCCCGGGTCGGCACCGGCACCCTCCTCGAACGGCTCACCCCGTTCCAGAACAGCAACCGCATCCCGCTCACCGTCGTGGACGCCGTCGTACCGCCCCTGGAGGACGGCGAGGCCGCCGCCGCCGAGATCGGTACGGACCAGCTGAACGACCTGGTCGCGGCGGTCGGCTTCGCGATGCAGCCGAAGATACGGCCCGAGCTGCGGGAGCCGGCGGTACGGCACCTGTCGGGCCCGCTCGCCGAGCGCACCCGGCACCACTTCACCCGCCGCCGCCTCACCGTCCTCGACCTGCCCGGCGGCATCCCGCTCCCCCGCCACCCCAAGGTCCGCCGCCTCGCCCGGCGCGCGCTGCGACTGCGCAGGGCGCTGAAGAGGTAGCGGTGACGACGGCGGGCCCGGGACCCGTGCGGGGGTCCCGGGCCCGCGGGCGCGTGCGCGCTCAGGCGCGGGCGACGGGCTCCTGGATCTCGGCGACCCAACCGGCCGGGTCCTCCGGGCACTCCAGGTACAGCTCACGGGCGTAGCCGGCCGACCGGTAGCCGTTGGTGTCGAGCCACGCGGCCAGGTTCTGCACGGTCGGCAGGATCTCCTCCATCGATCCCCGGTGGACGATGGTGGCCGCCTCCTCGATGGCGGGCAGGACGCGCACCTGGACGCCCTCCACGGCCGTCCCCTCCGGCACGGTCATGCCGGCGTGGACGACGACCGAGCCGTCGCCCTTGCCCGCGTCCTCGTAGTACGCGATCCCCGGGCCGAACCCGGTGACCCCCGCGGCCTCGAGCCGGCCGCACAGCCGCTCGTACAGCGGTCCGATGACCGGGGAGATGTCCTGCGGGCCGAAGCTCGCGGCGACCCCGTCCAGCTCGGCGATCCGCACGGCGGGAATCCTCTTCACGACGACGTCCTGGGTGGACATGCGTCCCTCGCTCTCGATGGCTCGGAGCCGCGCGCCGACCTGGGCGAGCCGGGCCCGCGCCTCCGCCATGGCCGCTTCCAGCTCGGCCTGGCGCATGCGCAGCATTCCCCGCAGCTCGTCCGCGTCGATCCGCTCGCCGAGGATCGCCCCCACCTGTTCGAGGGTGAAGCCGAGGTCCTTGAGCGCGATGACGCGGTTGAGCCGGGCGAGCTGGTCCGCCGTGTAGAAGCGGTAGCCCGTGTGCGGGTCGACCCGGGCCGGGCGCAGCAGTCCGATGGCGTCGTAATGGCGCAGCATCCGGACCGACACCCGCCCGTGCCGGGCGAAGTCTCCGATGGTGAACATGACGATCCCTACGGAACGGCCTCACACGGTGTGAGGGTCAAGCGGCGCTGCTGAGGGAGAGTTTCGCGGCGAAGCCGAGGAAGAGGGCGCCCGCGGCGGAGGTCGCGCCGGCCGAGAGGCGCCTGCGGCGCCGGAAGGTGGCGGCGAGCCGGGTCCCGCCGAATATCAGCATCGTGAGGTAGAGGAAGCTGCCGATCTCCAGGAGCGTGCCGAGGACGAGGAAGGACAGCGCCGGGTAGGCGTAGCCGGGGTCCACGAACTGCACGAAGAAGGAGATGAGGAAGAGGATCGCCTTCGGGTTGAAGAGGCTGATGATCAGGGCGCGGCGGTACGGGTTCTCCCCCGCGGCCGTCGGAGCCTGCGCCGTCTCCTCCGCCTGTGTGTCGTGCCGCTCGCGCCACATCGACCAGGCCGCCCGCAGCATCCCGTACGCCATCCAGGCCAGGTAGCCCGCGCCCGCGTACTTCACGATCATGAAGAGCAGCGGGGTGGTCTGGAGCAGTGAGGCGGCGCCGAGCGCGGCAAGGGTCATCAGGACGGCGTCGCCGGTGAAGACGCCGGCGGCGGCCTTGTATCCCGTGCGCGTGCCCTTGCGGGCGGCGACGGACAGCACGTACAGCGAGTTCGGCCCCGGCAGGAGGATGATGAGGACGAGGCCCACGAGGTAGGTCGGAAGGTCGGTGACACCCAGCATGAGGCGGATCCTCGCACACGGGTACGACAATCCGCCTCAGGGTTCCGCATACCGGAAGATCAGAAGGCGTCGGTGGGGACGTACGTGCCCCAGACCTCGCGCAGCGCGTCGCAGACCTCGCCGACGGTGGCGCGGGCCCTGAGGGCGTCCTTCATGGGATGGAGGACGTTGTCGGTGCCCTGGGCCGCCTTCTTCAGCGCGGTCAGTGCCGTGTCGACGGCCGCCTGGTCGCGTTCGGCCCGCAGTCGCGCGAGCCGGGCGGCCTGCTGGGCCTCGATGGCGGGGTCGACGCGGAGGGGTTCGTAGGGTTCCTCGACGTCGATCGTGTAGCGGTTGACGCCGACGACGACCCGTTCGCCGCTGTCGGTCTCCTGGGCGATGCGGTAGGCGGAGCGTTCGATCTCGCTCTTCTGGAAGCCGCGCTCGATCGCACCGACCGCGCCGCCCATCTCCTCGACCCTGCCCATCAGCTCCCGTGCGGCCGCTTCGACGTCGTCGGTCATCTTCTCGACGACGTAGCTGCCGGCGAAGGGGTCGACGGTGGCGGTGACGTCCGTCTCGTAGGCGAGGACCTGCTGGGTGCGCAGGGCGAGGCGGGCGGACTTGTCCGTCGGCAGGGCGATGGCCTCGTCGAAGGAGTTGGTGTGCAGCGACTGCGTGCCGCCGAGGACGGCCGCGAGGCCCTGCACGGCGACGCGCACGAGGTTGACCTCGGGCTGCTGGGCGGTGAGCTGGACGCCCGCGGTCTGGGTGTGGAAGCGGAGCATCAGCGACTTGGGGTTCTCCGCGCCGAACTCCTCCTTCATGACCCGTGCCCAGATCCGGCGGGCGGCCCGGAACTTGGCGACCTCCTCCAGGAGCGTGGTGCGGGCCACGAAGAAGAAGGAGAGCCGGGGGGCGAAGTCGTCGACGTCCATGCCGGCGGCGACGGCGGTGCGGACGTACTCGATGCCGTCGGCGAGGGTGAACGCGATCTCCTGCGCGGGCGAGGCTCCCGCCTCGGCCATGTGGTAGCCGGAGATCGAGATGGTGTTCCACTTCGGGATCTCGGTCCGGCAGTACTTGAAGATGTCCGCGATGAGCCGCAGGGAAGGCTTCGGCGGGAAGATGTACGTGCCGCGGGCGATGTACTCCTTGAGCACGTCGTTCTGGATCGTGCCGGTCAGCTGGTCGGCAGGGACGCCCTGCTCCTCGCCGACGAGCTGGTAGAGCAGGAGGAGCAGGGCGCCGGGGGCGTTGATCGTCATCGACGTGGAGACCCTGTCGAGCGGGATCCCGTCGAACAGGACGCGCATGTCCTCGATCGAGTCGATCGCGACACCGACCTTGCCGACCTCGCCGGAGGCGATCGGCGCGTCGGAGTCGTGGCCCATCTGCGTCGGCAGGTCGAAGGCGACGGACAGGCCCGTCGTGCCGTTCGCGATCAGCTGCTTGTAGCGGACGTTCGACTCGGCGGCGGTGCCGAAGCCCGCGTACTGCCGCATCGTCCAGGGCCGGCCCGTGTACATCGACGGGTACACGCCACGCGTGAAGGGGTACGCGCCCGGCGCGCCCAGCTTCTCCGCGGGTTCCCAGCCGGCCAGGGCGTCCGGGCCGTAGACCGGCTCGATGGGGAGTCCCGACTCCGACTCGCGCGCCATGTGCTGCCTCCCTCTAGACCTGTGTTCCTCACAGGATGCTCGGTTCCTGGTCAGCGCGCGCAACCACACGCGCCCGGGAAGCATCCCTAGGTGTACACGACACGTCCCGGGGGGCAACGATGAAGCGGTCTTCTTCCGTCATACGCAGAGCAGTACTGGCCGCGGCCTCGGTCGCCCTCGCGACCGCCTGTACGGCCCAGGCGGCCGGCGGCGGCGGCTCCGCGAGTCCGACGAAGACGCCCGCGACCACCGCCCCCGCGCCGACCACCCCCGTGCCGACCGCCACACCGTCCGACGACGGCAAGGCCCCCTCCGCGTCCACCACGCCGACCAGCGAGGCGTCGCCCACGGAGGCGCCGACCACCGAGGCGCCGAGCCCCGAGGTCATGATGCGTGACGGGGACGAGAGCGAGCAGGTCCGCGAGCTCCAGGCGCGGCTGCGGCAGCTCGACCACTTCGACCGGGCGCCCACCGGTTTCTACGGGACGATGACGGCCCGTTCGGTCAAGGCCTTCCAGAAGACGCAGGGCCTGCCGGAGAGGGGCTGGGTCGACGCGGCGACCTGGCGGAAGCTGCTCGGGGCGAGCCGGAAGCCGACCGCCGACGAGCTGAAGCCGTCGACGACCAACCAGCTGGACACGCCCGACGCCCGGTGCATGACCGGCCGGGTGCTGTGCATCAGCAAGGAGAGCCGGACCCTCGCCTGGATGATCGACGGCAAGGTCGTCTCCGCCATGGACGTCCGCTTCGGTTCGGAGAACACCCCGACCAGGGAGGGCACGTTCAGCGTGGGCTGGAAGGCCCGCGAGTGGACGTCGACGATCTACCACACGCCCATGCCGTACGCGATGTTCTTCAGCGGCGGCCAGGCGGTGCACTACTCGTCGGACTTCGCGGCCCGCGGCTACAACGGGGCTTCGCACGGCTGCGTCAACGTCCGGGACCGGGCCAAGCTCGCGACCCTCTTCGACCAGGTGAAGGTCGGCGACAAGGTCGTCGTCCACTGGTGATCCGGGAGGGAAGAAGAGAGGGCGCGGGTGGGACCGGGGGAACGTGTCCCACCCGCGCCGGGTGCGCGGAGCCGTAGGTACGGGGGGAACCCCGGCTCACCGCGCGGCCGATGACCAGTCGGCTCACTCCATACTGCGCCGTCGCGCCGAGAAGTGTTACACCGGCAGCGGAACACGTGCGGTGGCCGTCGATTCCACCGTCGAATCCGCTGCCGTTTCGGCCGCCGGTTCCGCCGCCGTCGAGCGGACGGTGCCGCGGGTGTCCGGGACGGTGTTCCCGGTCCGGTCGCTGCCGCCGCCGCGCTCGTCGTCCCGACCGCCGCCGTTGTGGCCGCCCGGCCGGTCCTGGTTCCGGTCGTCGTCGGGGTCGGGGTCGGAGTCGCCCTTGGCGCCGTCCGTGGCGCCGTCGCCGCTCTTGCCGCCGCCGTCGGGCGTGCCCGTACCGCCACCGCCGCCGAGGATCCGGTCGCAGTATCGGCGGAGGGTCTCGCCGCCGCGAAGGTTGTTCGTGAGCTGCCTCCGGCCGGTGGCGTCCAGCCGTCCCGCCCGGTACTCCCGGCAGGCCTGCGCGGCCCGCTCAAGGGAGGTCGTACCGCCCGGGCTCACGCCCGTACCGCCGGGGCCCGAAGCGTCGCCGCCCGGGTCCTTGGCCGGGCCCGACGTGCTCCTGCCCGGCTTCGGGGTGCCCAGGTCCGGGACGCCGGTGCCCTGCCCGTCGGGGCCCGGGGTCGGCGCCGTCGTGGAGCCGGTGCCGGCGGACGGGGAGACTCCGGGGGCGGGTTCGCCACTGCCGCCCGGGGCCGTCGGAGGTGCCTCGGGGTCCGTGCGTATGCCGGGTTCCTTCGAGACGAGCGGGTCGGGTGTCTCCCCCGCCGTGACGGAGCTGGCGGGCGCCGGACCGACCAGGGGCAGCACACCTGTTCCAGCGGCGACGGCGACCCCTCCCACGGTGACGGCGGCCACCGCGGCGGCGATTCCGTACCGCAGGGAGCGTCCCCAACGACGGGCCGGCGCGACGACGGGCGCGAGCCGGACCCGGCCCAGATCCGCGTGCTCGGTGCGGGCGGCGGCGGGCGCGGCGGTCGCCGCGCGGGCGCCCGCGCCGACGGCGGCGCGCTCGGCGGCGGCCTTCCGGAAGGCGGCGAGCGCGGCGGCCTCGCCGGGCAGTTCGGTGCGCCCGGCAGCCACGACGGCCTGGGCGCGGGCCGCGTCGAGGGCTCCGGCGAGGCGTTCGGCCTGCGTGCGGGCATGGTCGCCGACGGCCTCGACCGGCTCACCGCGGAGCAGCCGCTCCGCGGCCTCCTGATCGAGCCACTGGTACCGCTCGTCGGCCATCACATGTCCTTCTGCGTACGCGGACGTGATTGCGTCACACCGCGGGGGGTCACGGCCCCCGGCGCACGGCCGCGTTGCGGAGGCACACCGTCCAGTGAGACGACGGGCTCACCCGTGCCGTCCGGTCCGTCCGTGCCCGCGCCGGCACCGAGGAGTTCGGCGAGCTTCTTGAGGCCCCGGTGGGCGGCGGTGCGCACGGCACCGGGGCGTTTGCCCAGGGTGTCGGCGGCGGTCTTGGCGTCCAGGCCGACGACGACGCGCAGGACGACGGCCTCGGCCTGGTCCTGCGGGAGCTGGGCGATCAGCCGCATGGTGTCCCCGGTGGCCAGGGCCTCCAGGGCCTCGCCCACGGTGTCGGACGCGGCGGGCTTGTCGGTCAGTTCGGTCTCGTCGGCGCCGACGGCCGGCCGCCGGCCGCGCATCCGTATGTGGTCGAGGGCGCGGTTGCGGGCGATCCGGGCGGCCCAGCCCCTGAAGCGGTCCGCGTCGCCGTCGAAGCGGTCGAGGTCGCGGGCTATCTGCAGCCAGGACTCGGAGGCGACGTCCTCGGCGTCGGTGTCGCCGACCAGTGTCCGTATGTAGCCGAGCAACCGTGGATGCACGGCGCGATACACAGTACGGAAGGCGTTCTCGTCCCCGTCCTGCGCAGCGAGCACCGCGGCCGTCAGCTCCGCGTCGTCCCCCAGCACTCCCCAAACCCTGTTCGTCGGTCGCGTCGGTCGCTTCATCGCGGCTGGTCACCACCGCCCACGCCGCCTCGCGCATGTGCACGCTACGTCGTGTTCCGGCGCCGCGTCCACGCGATCCGGGGTCTTTGTGCAACTTGCAACCTCTGGGTGATGACGTGCTCCTCGGGTGCCGGACGCGGGGAGCGGTCGCGGTGTGACAGAAAACGCAGCCTCGGCGCTGAATGGAGTACGGAGCCGTGCTGCGGCTCCGTGGACGACGACCGGGGCCTCTCCTGTGGGGGGTGGCGGCCCCGGTCGTCTCCCATTTCCCCTCCCTTTTCCCAGCCTTCTCCCCTGTCATGGGCGCACTCTGTCCACCCACTGTCAACGACTGGTTGACAGTGGGTGGGTGTCAACCTAGGGTTGCACTCATGACGAATCCAGTCGTTCCGACCGTTCCCGTCCGCCTCGACGAACTCATCGACGCGATCAAGAAGGTCCACCCCGACGCCCTGGAGCAGCTCTCCGGCGCCGTCATCGCGGCGGACCACCTCGGCGACGTCGCCGACCACCTCATCGGCCACTTCGTGGACCAGGCCCGGCGCTCCGGCGCCTCCTGGACCGACATCGGCCGCAGCATGGGCGTCACCCGCCAGGCGGCCCAGAAGCGTTTCGTCCCCAAGGAGCCGGACGCGGAGAAGATGGACGCGAACGCGGGGTTCAACCGCTTCACCACCCGGGCCAGGAACGTGGTCATGGCCTCCCAGAACGAGGCGACGGCCGTCGGCAACGCCGAGATCACCACCGCCCACCTGGCGCTCGGCCTGCTCGCGGAGCCCCAGGGGCTCGCGGCGTTCTGGATCACGTCCCAGGGCGTGACCCTGGACCAGGTCCGCGAGGCCGTCTCGGCGACGCTGCCGCCGGCCGTCGAGGAGCCGCCCGCTCTCGTCCCGTACGACGCGGCGGCGAAGAAGGTCCTGGAGCTGACGTTCCGCGAGGCCCTGCGCCTCGGGCACAACTACGTCGGCACCGAGCACATCCTGCTCGCCCTCCTGGAGCACGAGGACGGGCAGGGCGTCCTGAGCGGGCTCGGCCTGGACAAGGCCACGGCGGAGCGGGAGATCTCCGAGACGATCGCCTCGGTCGCGATCCAGGCCCCGGAGTCCCCTCAGGAGTCCTAGGCCGGACACGGCCTGGAGGAATCAGGCGGTGCGGGCCCGGCGCGAGACGACCGCGCGCAGCACCCGGCCGCCCTCGACGGAGAGTTCACGGGCCCGGCGCAGACCGGTCGGGCCGTGGGCGGCCGATTCGAGGACGGCCTGCTGGCGGCGGAGTTCCCCGGCGAGCAGCGGGCCCGCACCCTCCGGACTCCCCGCCCGGCAGCGCTCGACGAGGCCGTCGGACACCTCGGCGGCGTCGTACCGGCCGTGCAGGACGAGGGCGGTGACGGAGCATGCGCCGGCCCAGGCGCGGAGGGCGTCCGCGGTCCAGGCCTCGGGAGCGGCGGCCAGCATCCCGCGTACGGCACCGGCGTCCTCCGCGCCGTCGGCGCCGAGTTCGGCGCGGGCCTTGGCGACTGCCTCGCCCCAGGCCTGTCCGTCGCCGCGCGCGACAGCCGCCCACACGGGCCGCAGGACGTCGCCGCGGTCGGCGGCGAGCAGCGGGAGGCAGCGGTCGAGGCAGGCGAGGCCGGCCGCGGCCAGCCCCCGCTCGTCGGCCCCGTCGATCAGTTCCAGCAGGCTCCGGCCGTTCCCCGACGTCATGGACGCCTCCTCGCCACCCGATGCGGACGCAGTACTTCCACTACTGCGCCGAGGGGCGCTTTTTCGTCACTGCGCGGCCGGAATCATCCCAGTGGCGCGGCGCGCTGCATAGAGGCCGGACAGCCGCCTACGACGCCCCGTGCGTCTTCTCGTTGAAGACCTCCACCGGACACTTGGCCCGAGTGGCGCGAGCGCCGTCCCTGATCCGGCCGTCACTCGTCACCAGCGGCACGTCGTACCCCTCGGCGAGCGCCACGTACACGGCGTCGTACGCGCTGAGGTTCGCGTACAGCTCCCGCACGCGTGGCAGCAGGAACAGGTGCTCCGACCTGCGCAGCGGTAGTTCGGCGAACGCGGCGCAGGCATCGTCCAGCTCGCGGTCGGTCAGCTTGCCGCCCCGGTGCCTGCCCAGGAGTGCGGACGTCACCTCGACATCCACCAGGTAGGGGGCGAGGAGCCGCTCGCCCTTCACCCGCTCCCTCACCGCGACGCCGACCGGTCCCGCGTCGGAGAGCAGCATGACCAGCGCGCCGGCGTCCATGACGATCACTCGCGCCGCCTTCCCCGGTCGATCTCGTCGCGCACGTCCTCGGTGGAGAGTCGCGCCGTGACGCGCCCCTGAATGCGTGCGATCACGTCGTCAAGCGACGGGGTCGCGGCTTCCTGCTCCAGCAGGGTCCGCGCGTACGCCTGAAGGGACTGCCTGTTGCGGGCGGCCCTTATCTTCAGCTCGGTCAGCGCTTCCTCGGACAGGTCCCGCACGTAGAGAGTGGCCATGCGACAACTTTAGGCGCATTGCAAGCACTCTGCTAGCAGTTGCCTCTCAGCGCACCTTCGCCGCGAGCGCCTGGAACTGCGCCCAGGTCAGCGTCGGTTTCGTCGGGTTCCAGACCTTCTGGGACAGTGCCGTCAAGGGCATCCGGATGCCCTCCGCCACCTGTGCCTGGGTCTGCGCGCGGGACAGGTCGCACCAGACCGCGAAGCGGGCGCCCAGGATCTGGGAGTCGTACCGCGCGGGGACGGGGGTCGTGCCGCGCAGGACGAGCGGCGTCCACTGTTCGTAGATGCGGCGGCCGGTGGGGTACGTGAACTGGTTCGGCTCGCCGAGGACGTAGTAGAGGTACTCGTCGTTGAGGTTCACGACCTTGCGGCCCTCGGCCAGGTACTCGGCCGGCGGCCTGGCCCCGATCTCCTTGCCGGTCCAGTACTCGACCTCGATGCCCTTGTCGGCATGGACGACGCCGCCGCGGAAGAAGCCGTCGTTCCAGGCCTTCGCCGTCTTGCCGGTGCCGCGCACCACCGCCGCGCGGTCGTTCAGCCAGCCCTCCGCCAGGTCCTGGACGCGCGCCTGGGAGCCGTACTTCTGCCGGGCCGCCGTGGCGAGCTGCGGATAGGAGGCCTCGGGCGAGCGGACGGTCAGCGCCTGGTACTCGTCGGCGCCGACGTGGAACCAGCCGCCGGGGAAGAGGGCGGCGTACTCGCGCAGCAGCTCGTCGACGAGCCGCGCGGACGCCGGCTTGGAGATGTCGATCGCGCCCTGGCGCGGGACCCCCTGGACGTTGCGCAGCTGGAGGTCCGGGTACGCGCGCAGGACGGCGCCGAGGTGTCCGGGCGAGTCGATCTCGGGCACGACGGTGATGTGCAGGCTCCGCGCGAGGGCGAGGATCCGGCGGATCTCGGCCTTGGTGAGGTGCTGGGCCGAGACGATCTCGGGGTGGGTGTCCGAGGCGATCCGGAAGCCCTGGTCGTCGGAGAAGTGCAGACCGAACTGGTTGAGCTTGAGGTCGGCCATCTCCCGGAGCCGCGCCTCGATCCACTCGGCGGTGAAGAACTTGCGGGCGATGTCGAGGTTCAGTCCGCGCTGCGGCTTCGCGGGGGCGTCGGTGACGGTGCCCTCGGGCATCGCGCCCGAGCCCTTCACCGACTGCTTGAGGGTGCGGGTGCCGTAGAAGACGCCGGCCTCGTCGGGGCCGCTGATCCGGACCCGGTTGTCGCGGACGGTGAGGGTGTACGACTCGGGGGCGCCGCCCTTCGCCCCGAGGGCCAGCTCGACGTCCCCGGGTCCCGCGGCGACGGCGCCGCGGTAGGGCATGCCCAGCTCCCCGGCGAGCAGCCTCCCCTCGTCGGCGAGGGCCGCGCTGTCCGCGGCGACGACGACCCCTGCGGTCGCCGCGGGCTTCCAGCCGGGCCCGCGCGCGGCCTCGTGGGCGCGGACGGCGGGGACGGTGCGGGGTGCGGTGGAGAGGGGGTGGGTACGGGTGGGCGTGGGCGTCGGGCTCGGCGGGGCGCTGGTGGGCGCGGCGCTCGTCGACGTACCGCCGGACGATGTCCCGGGCGAGGGGGGACTGGGGGGTCCGCTCGGCGATCCGCCGGAGCAGGCCGCCACGGTGGCCAGTGCCACCGCGGTCGCCAGGAGTGCGGGGCCCTTGTGGGGCGCCCGTATGGAGTACCGCATCATTCGGAATCCTCCCGTACGGCGGACGGTCCGGCCAATCGGGGGAACGGACCCGCTCATCCGTCACTCATACATACAGTCCGTCCCCGTCCATCTGTCACTCGTCACGGAACCGGATCTTCCGTCACTTGTTCCGAAACTCTCCCTTCCGGGTGAAATTCGCGCATCCGTCGGACACTTCCCTCGTCCCGTCGATAACGTTGAGTCACGCCCACCCCACCCGTCCCGGAGTACCGGAGCCCACGCTGACCAGCGACACCCACGTCCCCCGCCGGAAGCCGGGCTCCACGGACACGTCCGCCACCGCGGTCATACCCGCTCAGAACAAGGGCCCGGCCGCCCACGGCCCCCTGCGCGGGCTCACCGGCTTCAACGCCGCCGCGCCGGTCGAGGCCGAGGCACTGCTCCTCTCCTGCTGCCACAGCCTCCGTTGGGCCGAACGGGTGGCGGCGCACCGCCCGTACCCCACCCTGGACGCCCTGCTCGCCGCCGCCGACGAGGCCGGGTACGACCTGTCCCGCGCCGATCTCGACGAGGCCCTGGCCGCCGAGTCCTCCGCGCTGCCGCACCCGGACGCCCCACCGGCGGCCCGGACGGCGCTGCGGGCCGCCCACGCCGCGTACGAGAGCAGCTTCGGACACGCGTTCGTGATCAGCCTCGACGGAGTGCGTCCCGGCGAGCGGCTCGACCAGGTTTTGGCAGGCATCCGGTCACGTCTCGGCAACGAAGCGGAGGAGGAACGGGTGATCGCCGCCGACGAACTGAGGCGGCTCGCCCGCGCCCGGCTGGCCTTCCGGCTCACCGAAGGGCTCACAGCCCGACACTCCGGACCGTGAATCCGTCCGGAATGCGGCGATTCCGGTCTCCGCGATAGCCCGTCCGTGCCTGTTTGATCACACCGATGGACCCCGCGCGAGCGAACCGACAAGTCGTCGCTACGATGACCGGGGCCGGTGGACCGTACCCGGCCGGGTCAGACCGACACTGAAGCCGGCCGACCCTGATCCCCGCTCCCGGAGGGTTTTTCCGTGCCGGCTGGAACGCTGTACCGCGGCCGGGAAGGAATGTGGAGCTGGGTGGCTCATCGAGTCACCGGCGTCCTCATCTTCTTCTTCCTGTTCGTACACGTGCTGGACACCGCTCTCGTCCGCGTCTCCCCCGAGGCGTACGACGAGGTCGTCGCGACCTACAAGACGCCGATCGTCGCTCTCCTCGAGTACGGCCTCGTCGCTGCCATCCTCTTCCACGCGCTGAACGGCCTCCGGGTCATCGCCGTGGACTTCTGGTCCAAGGGCCCGCGCTACCAGAAGCAGATGCTCTGGACCGTCGTGGGCATCTGGGTCGTGCTGATGGCGGGCTCGCTGTACCCGATCCTCGGCCACGCCGCACGTGAACTGTTCGGGAGCTGACGCCAGATATGTCTGCTGACACCACCTCCTCCACGATCGGCCCCGTCGAGGGCGGCGCCGTCTACGACGTGGACAACCCCGCGCCGTACATCGAGGCCCCCCGCAAGCGCACCGGCAAGACGCCCAAGGCGACCCGCGGCAACTTCGAGATGGCCGCGTGGCTCTTCATGCGCCTCTCGGGCATCGTCCTGGTCGTCCTGGTCCTCGGCCACCTGCTGATCCAGCTCTTCCTGGACGGCGGCGTCTCCAAGATCGGCTTCGCCTTCGTGGCCGGCCGCTGGGCGTCCCCGTTCTGGCAGGTCTGGGACCTGCTGATGCTCTGGCTCGCCATGCTGCACGGCGCCAACGGCCTCCGTACCGTCATCAACGACTACGCGGAGCGGGCCAACACGCGCCTGTGGCTCAAGGGCCTGCTGTACACCGCCACGGTGTTCACCATCCTTCTGGGCACGCTGGTGATCTTCACCTTCGACCCGAACATCCGCTAGGCACGGGGCTGAGGTAATCCACGTCATGAAGATCCACAAGTACGACACCGTCATCGTCGGCGCCGGTGGCGCCGGCATGCGCGCCGCCATCGAGTCGACGAAGCGCAGCCGCACCGCCGTGCTGACGAAGCTCTACCCCACCCGCTCCCACACGGGCGCCGCGCAGGGCGGCATGGCCGCCGCGCTCGCCAACGTGGAGGAGGACAACTGGGAGTGGCACACCTTCGACACGGTCAAGGGCGGTGACTACCTGGTCGACCAGGACGCCGCCGAGATCCTGGCGAAGGAGGCCATCGACGCCGTCCTCGACCTGGAGAAGATGGGCCTGCCGTTCAACCGCACCCCGAACGGCACCATCGACCAGCGCCGCTTCGGCGGTCACTCCCGCAACCACGGCGAGGCCCCGGTCCGCCGGTCCTGCTACGCCGCGGACCGCACCGGCCACATGATCCTCCAGACGCTGTACCAGAACTGCGTCAAGGAGGGCGTGGAGTTCTTCAACGAGTTCTACGTCCTGGACCAGCTGATCACCGAGATCGACGGTGTGAAGCACTCCGCGGGCGTCGTCGCCTACGAGCTGGCCACCGGCGAGATCCACATCTTCCAGGCCAAGGCCGTGATCTACGCGTCCGGCGGCACCGGCAAGTTCTTCAAGGTGACCTCCAACGCGCACACCCTGACCGGTGACGGCCAGGCCGCCTGCTACCGCCGCGGTCTGCCCCTGGAGGACATGGAGTTCTTCCAGTTCCACCCGACGGGCATCTGGCGCATGGGCATCCTTCTCACGGAGGGCGCCCGCGGTGAGGGCGGCATCCTCCGCAACAAGGACGGCGAGCGCTTCATGGAGAAGTACGCGCCGGTCATGAAGGACCTCGCGTCCCGTGACGTCGTCTCGCGCTCCATCTACACGGAGATCCGCGAGGGCCGCGGCTGCGGTCCCGAGGGCGACCACGTCTTCCTGGACCTGACGCACCTTCCGCCGGAGCAGCTCGACGCCAAGCTCCCGGACATCACCGAGTTCGCCCGTACGTACCTCGGCATCGAGCCGTACACGGACCCGATCCCGATCCAGCCCACCGCGCACTACGCCATGGGCGGCATCCCGACGAACGTCCAGGGTGAGGTCCTCTCGGACAACACCACGGTCGTCCCGGGCCTGTACGCGGCCGGCGAGGTCGCCTGCGTGTCGGTGCACGGCGCCAACCGCCTCGGCACCAACTCGCTGCTCGACATCAACGTCTTCGGCAAGCGCTCCGGCATCGCCGCCGCCGAGTACTCCGCCAAGCACGACTACGTCGCGCTGCCGGAGAACCCGGAGTCCCTCGTCGTCGCGCAGATCGAGAAGCTGCGCAACTCCACGGGCAACGAGCGGGTCGCCGACCTGCGCCGTGAGCTCCAGGAGACGATGGACGCCAACGTGATGGTGTTCCGTACGGAGCAGACCATCAAGACGGCCGTCGAGAAGATCGCCGAGCTGCGCGAGCGCTACGAGAACGTGTCCATCCAGGACAAGGGCAAGCGCTTCAACACGGACCTCCTGGAGGCCATCGAGCTGGGCAACCTGCTCGAACTGGCCGAGGTCATGGCCGTCTCGGCCCTGGCGCGCAAGGAGTCCCGCGGCGGTCACTACCGCGAGGACTACCCCAACCGCGACGACGTCAACTTCATGCGCCACACCATGGCGTACCGCGAGGTCGGCGAGGACGGCTCCGAGACCGTCCGTCTCGACTACAAGCCGGTCGTCCAGACCCGCTACCAGCCGATGGAGCGTAAGTACTGATGGCTACCCCCGTACTGGACAAGGTGGAGAAGGACTCCGCGGCCTCCCCGTACATCACGGTCACGATGCGGATCCGCCGCTTCAACCCCGAGGTGTCGGACGCGTCGGTCTGGGAGGACTTCCAGATCGAGATCGACCCGAAGGAGCGTGTGCTCGACGCCCTCCACAAGATCAAGTGGGACGTCGACGGCACGCTGACCTTCCGTCGCTCGTGCGCGCACGGCATCTGCGGCTCGGACGCGATGCGGATCAACGGCAAGAACAGGCTCGCCTGCAAGACGCTGATCAAGGACATCAACCCCGAGAAGCCGATCACGGTCGAGGCCATCAAGGGCCTGACGGTCCTCAAGGACCTCGTCGTGGACATGGAGCCGTTCTTCCAGGCGTACCGGGACGTCATGCCGTTCCTGGTCACCAAGGGCAACGAGCCGACGCGCGAGCGTCTGCAGAGCGCCGAGGACCGCGAGCGCTTCGACGACACGACCAAGTGCATCCTGTGCGCCGCGTGCACGTCGTCCTGCCCGGTCTTCTGGAACGACGGCCAGTACTTCGGTCCGGCCGCGATCGTCAACGCGCACCGCTTCATCTTCGACTCGCGTGACGAGGCGGGCGAGCAGCGCCTGGAGATCCTGAACGACAAGGACGGTGTGTGGCGCTGCCGCACGACGTTCAACTGCACCGACGCGTGCCCGCGTGGCATCGAGGTCACGAAGGCCATCCAGGAGGTGAAGCGCGCGCTGATCACGCGTCGCTTCTAGCCTTCGGGCCTTCGGGCCTTCCGGCAGATGGCTGGGCCCCGCTTCCCTCACGGGAGGCGGGGCCCTTCGCCGTGTGCGGGCCGGTCAGCCGCCCCAGTGGCGGACGTTGTCGCCGCTCTCCGCCTCGACCATGACCCGGCGCAGCAGGTCGTTGAGGAGGACGCGCTCCTCCGGGGCGAGGACGCCGAGGAGGCGCTCCTCCTCGTGGCCGAGGACGTCCATCGCGCCGAGCCAGGTCTCGCGGCCGGCGGCGGTGAGTTCGACGACGACCCGGCGCCGGTCGGTCGTCGACTGGGTACGGCGGACGAAGCCGCGCTTCTCCAGTGCGTCGAGGCGGCCGGAGACGGAGGCGGGGGCCAGGTCGAGGTCCTGGGCGAGTTCGGAGGGCGCGGCGCTGCCGCCACGGCCGGCGATCTTGTGGAGCGTGTCGAACTCGTGGCGCTCCAGGTCGAAGTCGACGAGGGACTGCTCCCTGACCCGGCGGAGGTGGACGGAGAGCTTCTTCATCCGGGTGACGGCGCCTTCGACGACGGGGTCGAGGCCGGGCAGCACGGGCTGCCAGCGGGCGACGTGGTCGTCGGTCCAGTCGCGCGGTTCGCGTGGGGTACGCGGTTCCTCGGGGGGCGTCGCCATGAGCTGATCGTACGTCGGTGGGGGCCGGGCTTCCTCGGGAGGCGGCGGCGGTCCGCCGGAGCGGAGGCCACATGTATTTCGTTGACGAATTATTCGTTACCGAAATAGTCTCCGTGGCATGCCTGCCGTCAGCACCGTCCCGCCCCCGGCCGTCCCCCACCCCCTCCGCACCCGCTCCTTCCGGCTGCTCTTCACCGGCCGCACCCTCTCCCTGCTCGGCGACGCCGCCATCCCCGCCGCGCTCGCCCTCGCCGTCCTCGACGCCACCGGCTCCACCTCGGCCCTCGCCCTCGTCCTCGGCTGCGCCATGATCCCCAGGCTGCTCCTGCTGCCGCTCGGCGGAGTCGTCGGCGACCGCTTCGACGCCCGTACGGTCGCGCTCACCACCGACCTCGTACGCTGCGCCACCCAGCTCCTCGTCGGCGTCCAACTGCTCGGCGGCGCCCCGAGCCTGGCCGTCCTCGCGGTCGCGGAAGCCCTCGGCGGCGCGGCCGGAGCCTTCGCCATGCCGACCGGCTCGCCGCTGGTCAAGGGCACCGTGGCACCCGAGGCCCTGCACCGCGCCAACGCCGCCATGGGGATCGCCCGGAGCGCCACCCGGCTCGGCGGGCCGGCGCTCGCGGGCACCCTGGTCCTGACCGTGGGACCGGGTTGGGCGTTCGTCCTCGACGCGGCCACCTTCGCGCTCAGCGCCCTGCTCCTCACGGCCGTACGGGTGAACCGCGTGCCGATCCCCCGCCGCTCGCTCCGCGCCGACCTCAAGGAGGGCTGGCAGGAGGTCCGCTCCCGCGACTGGTACTGGACCAGCCTGATCGGACACAGCGCCTGGAACGGCGCCGCCGCCGTCCTGATGACCCTCGGGCCCGCCGTCGCCGTGCAACGGCTCGGTGGCGGCGGGACCTGGGTCGTCCTGCTCCAGGTCGGCGCCTTCGGCTTCCTCGGCGGCGCGCTGCTCGCCCACCGGGCCCGGCCCCGGCGACCCGTCCTGACGGCGAACCTCGGACTCGCCACGTACGCCCTGCCGCTGGTCCTGCTCGCGGTCGCCGCACCCGCCCCGCTGACGATCGCCGCGTACGGCCTCGCGCAGGCGGGACTCGGCTTCCTCTCCCCCGTGTGGGAGACCGCCGTCCAGCGGGCCGTGCCCGACCACGCGCTCGCCCGGGTCACCTCGTACGACTGGCTGCTCTCCCTGGCCGCCATGCCCCTGGGGTACGCCCTGGCCCCGCTCGCCGCCTCCGCCTGGGGGCCCGAGGTGCCACTGCTCGCGGCGGCGGTGCTGGTGGGCGGCTGCTGCCTCGGCACCGCCCTGGTGCCGGGGGTGAGGCGGTTCACGTAGGGCTCTGTCAGTGGGGGCCCACCGTCCCGCGCCACCGGGCGGTGGCGGAAGGAGTCGGCCGCGCGGCTCGCGGAGGCCGGGGCCGGGCGGAGGTGGTGCGGCGGCTGCTGGAGGGGATCGCCGCACAGCCCGCGCACCGGGTGAACGACCCGGATCCGTACGGGACGGGGACGCCGACCCTGGCCTAGGCGGCCAACACCTCGCCCGTCCGGGGCCTCCGAAGGGGGCCGCCGGGGCGCTGGGGGCTGTCACCGGCCGGGCGGGGCGTTGTCGGCGACGCCGAGGTCGCCGACGCCGAGGTCGCCGACAGCGCCCTTCTAGCGGCCGGCGGCCGTCACCGCGCGGACGCGCCCTGGCTGAGCACCGACACCTCGGCGAGGAAGTCCGCGATCAGGCGGGTGGTGTCCTCCGGGCGCTCGAGGGCGGGGAGGTGTCCGGCCCAGTCGAGGTCGACGCGGCGGGCGGCGGGGAGGAGCCGGCCGAGGTCGTCGGCGACCGCCTGGAAGTCGGGCACGTCATGGGCGCCGGACACCACCAGGGCGGGCACCTCGATGCCGGCGATCTCCTCCGTCGTGACCCCGGGGTTGACGGGGTGGCACTCCTCGGGAGCGGCGAGCTGGACCTCGAAGGCGTGCCGCTGCATCTCCCGCACGAGGGCGCGGGCGTCCTCTCCGGCCTCGGGGCCGAGCCAGGTGTCGACGTTGAGCTCAACGGCGCCGTCGAGGTCGCCCGCCTCGATCATCGCGTCCTCGCGGGCGCCCCAGGCCCGCAGTTCGTCGCTCGGCTGCATGACGGGGGTGCCGGAGGCGAGCAGGGCGAGGGCGGAGACATGGCCGGGGTGGCGGGCGGCGAGTTCCAGGGCGACCCGGCCGCCGAAGGAGGAGCCGACGACGACGGCCCGCTCGATGCCGAGGTGGTCGAGGAGGTCGCGGACGTCGTCGGCGTGGGTGTGCGCGGCATCCATGGGGCTTTCGCCGAAGCCGCGGAGGTCGCAGCGGACGACCCGGTGCCCCGCCTCCGAGAGTGCGTGGAACTGCGCGTCCCACATGCGGCGGTCACAGACCCCGGAGTGCAGCAGGAGAACGTTCGAGGTGCCGGTGCCGGCCGTGTCATGAGAGAGCGTCATTCGGCTGACCCTAGGCGGCGGGAGGAGTTTTGGCCATCGCCTTTCCGAACGTCACGCGACCACCACTTGAACACGTTCAAAGAGAGGTCTACAGTCATGACTGCCAGCTTTTGAACGCGTTCAAGGGAGGGTGGGGCATGGACCTCACTGTCATCGCGTACATCGTCTACCTGCTGATCAGCGTGGCCCTGACCATCTGGGTCGCCCGCACACTCAGCCGCAACGGAAGGATCTTCCTCGCGGACGTCCTGCACGGGAACGAGAAGCTCGCCGAAGCGGTCAACCACCTCCTGGTGGTCGGCTTCTACCTCGTCAACTTCGGCTTCGTCGCCCTCTACCTGAGCCAGGACGAGGCCGTCCTCGACGCCCGCGCCCTCTTCGAGGCGCTCTCCGTCAAGCTCGGGGTCGTCCTGCTCGTCCTCGGCGTGATGCACCTCGGGAACGTGTACGTCCTCAACAAGATCCGTCGCCGCGGCGTCATGGAGCGCGAGCAGGTGCCGCCGGTCGGCCCGCAGGGCTGGACCACCACGCCCAAGGCGGGCCCCTGGGCCCCGCCCGCACCCCAGGGCTGACCCGCCGTGCCGGCCCCGACCGCGCCGACGACCCCCGTGGGACGTCTGACCGTGCTGTACGACGCCGACTGCCCGCTCTGCGTGCACCTCAGGCACTGGCTGCTGCGGCAGCGGCAGCTCGTCCCGCTCGACCTCGTACCGGCCGGGTCGCAGGAGGCCAGGCGCCGCTTCCCGGACCTCGACCACACCGCCACGCTGCGGGAGATCACCGTGGTCGGGGACCGGGGCCAGGTCTACCGGGAGACCGCCGCCTGGATCGTCTGCCTCTGGGCGCTCGCCGAGCACCGGCCCAGGGCCCACTGGCTCGCCACCCCCGCCGGACAGCCCTTCGCCCGGATCACCGTGCTCGCGGCGGCGAAGTGGCGCGCCGCCCTCAAGGGGCCCGGCTGCGAGGACGGGCACTGCGAGGTGCCCGGCCCGCCCGGCTAGGCTCGGCCCCGTGAAGGACGTGAAGGAAGAGAAGCAGGCCGACGAGAAGAAGGCCCCCAAGAGCGAGCAGACCCGCACGCTCATCCTCGAGACCGCGCTCCGGCTGTTCAAGGAGCGCGGTTACGACAAGACGACGATGCGGGCCATCGCCCAGGAGGCCGGGGTCTCCGTCGGCAACGCGTACTACTACTTCTCCTCCAAGGAGCACCTCGTCCAGGGCTTCTACGACCGGATCGCCGAGGAGCACCAGGCGGCCGTCGAGCCCATCCTGACCGGCGCCGACAAGGACCTCACGGCGCGGATCCGCGGGGTCTACCTCGGCTGGCTCGACATCGCGGAGCCGTACCACGAGTTCGCGGCCCAGTTCTTCAAGAACGCCGCCGATCCGGACAGTCCGCTCAGCCCCTTCTCGCCCGAGTCCGAGGGCCCGCGCGAGGCGGCGATCGAGGTCCACCGGCGGGTCATCTCCGGCGCCTCGGTGAAGGTCGACCCGGAACTGGCCGAGGCGCTGCCGCGGTTGCTGTGGCTCCAGCAGATGGGCCTGG
The DNA here is from genome assembly GCF_000725545.1 of Streptomyces exfoliatus. Taxonomy (GTDB): domain Bacteria; phylum Actinomycetota; class Actinomycetes; order Streptomycetales; family Streptomycetaceae; genus Streptomyces; species Streptomyces exfoliatus. The sequence goes on from NZ_JNZP01000010.1 coordinate 148,260, forward strand.
TGCTGTTCTGGGTGTACGACCGCTCGGAGGGCGCGGTCAACAGCCGCCGCCTGGTGGAGCGGCTCGCGCCGGTCACCGCCCGCGCGATCTCGCTCTCCCGCTTCCGGGTCCTGCGCCCGCTCGTGAAGGAGACCCACGAGCTGCTCTCGGACTTCATGCCGACGGCAGCGGGGATGGCGGCCTCGGGCAAGCCCAAGAAGCGGGCCGACCCGAAGCCGTCGAAGACGTCGAAGACGCCTGATACGCCTGAGGATTCGTGAACTAGATCCAGCTCAGTTCCCACAGGCGCCAGATGCCCGTGCCGTCCGTCAGGTACTGGGAGCCGGCGACGGCCTCCGTGGACAGGACGTAGTCCTTCTTCTGCCACAGCGGGACGAGCGGGACCTCGGCCGCGACCTCGCTCTGGATGTCCTTGAAGTCGGACGTCGCCCGGGACCGGTCGCTGAACTGCTGCGTCGAGGCGATCAGGGCGTCGATCTTCTTGCTGGAGAACCCGTTGTGCAGGGTGTTCCCGGTGCCGACGAGCGGTGCGGTGAAGCTGTCGGAGTCGGGGAAGTCGGGGAGCCAGCCGACGGTGTACGCGTCGTAGGCGCCGCTCGCGTACGCCTTCTGGAAGGCCTGCCACTCGGCTTCGACGGTCTCGACCTCGAAGAGGCCGGACGCCTCCAGCTGCCGCTTGATCTCGGCGGTCTCGGCGGCGTAGGTGGCGTCCTTGCGGTAGCCGAAGGTGAACTTCACCGGGGTCTTGATGTCGGCCGCCTCCAGGAGCTGCTTCGCCTTCTTGGCGCTCGGCTCCGGATTGACGTCGTAGAACGCGGTGCTGTGCCCGATGAAGCCCTGCGGGATGAGCGAGTACAGCGGCTCGACCGTGCCCTTGAAGGGGCCGGTGGTGATCGCCGGGCGGTCGAGGACGGCGGCGACGGCCTGCCGCACGGCCTTGTCGGCCATGGGCGAGCCGGGCCGGACGTTGAGGTTGAGGTTGCGGATCTCCGCGCTCTCCGCCTCGGTGACCCGGATCCCGTCGGTGTTCAGGGTCGAGACGAACTCCGGCGGGAGCTGCCGGTGCGTCACCTGGACGGCCCCGGTCTTCCAGGCGTTCGCGAGGTCCGCGGACTGGCCGAAGTACTTCACGAGGACCGGGCGGCCGGCCTTGGTGACGGCGCCCCGGTACTTCGTGTTGGGCTCCAGGAGGGCGGACTCGCCCTCCTTGTACTCCTTGAGGACGTACGGACCCGAGCCGTCCACCGCCGAGCCCGTACGCAGCTTGTCGGCCGGGTACTGGTCACGGTCGACGATCGAACCGGCGCCCGTGGCCACCTTCAGCGGGAACGTGGCGTCCCTGCCGCTCAGGTGGAAGGTGACGGTGCGGCCCGAGGCCGTGACGCTCTTCAGCGTCGGGAAGAGGGCCTTGGGGCCGACGTCCGTCTTGATGCGCAGCATCCGCTCGAAGGAGTACTTGACGTCCTCCGCGGTCACCTTGCGCCCGTTGGAGAAGGCGAGGTCGTCGCGGAGCTTGCACTCGTACGTCGACAGCTTGGCGCCCGTGAACTTGCAGCTCTCCGCCGCGTCCGGGACGGGGGTCGTGGACCCCTCCTTGAACGTCAGCAGCGACTGGAAGATGTTGCTGTACATGGCCCAGGAACCGGCGTCGTACGCGCCGGCCGGGTCCAGTGAAGTGATCTCGTCGGTTGTGCCGACACTGATCGGATCGGTCCGGCCGTCGTCGGAGGGCAGGAGTTGCCAGCCCCCCACTCCGGCGGCCACCAGTACTCCACAAATGATGAGGATCCGCAGACGGACCGTCGACCGCATTGCCGTGCTTCCTTTTTTCGTCCACCCCAGCTGCGACGGCCCCCGGAACGCCGCGATGCCCGTCATCCCATCACACGGTTTTCACAAGGGGAAGAGGAAACTTTTACACGACAGGTATATGTCCGGGAAATGCGAATTTAAGTCGATGAGCAGCCCGTATCGACCTCTGCGCGGGGAGTGACCGGCCCCGGTTACGCCTGTTTCGAGGCGAGTTCGACCAGGGTGATGTCCGAGGGCGCCCCGACCCGTACGGGAGGTCCCCAGGCGCCCGCGCCCCGCGAGACGTACAGCTGGGTGTCGCCGTACCGTTCGAGCCCCGCGACGGTCGGGTTGGCCAGTTCGGCCAGGTAGTTGCCGGGCCAGAGCTGGCCGCCGTGGGTGTGGCCGGAGAGCTGGAGGTCCACGCCGTGGCGTACGGCGTCGTGGACGACGATCGGCTGGTGCGCGAGGAGGACCGCGGCGCGGGCCCGGTCGCGGTCGCCGAGGGCCCGTGCGAAGTCGGGGCCCTGGCCCTCGCTCTCCCCCGCGATGTCGTCGACGCCCGCGAGGTCGAAGCCGGCCGCGATCTCCAGCCGCTCGTTGCGCAGCGGGCGCAGGCCGAGTTCGCGGACGTGGTCGACCCAGGCGTCGGCGCCCGAGAAGTACTCGTGGTTGCCGGTCACGAAGAAGGAGCCGTGGCGGGCGCGGAGCCGCGCGAGGGGCTCCGCGGCGGAGCCGAGGTTCTCCACGGTGCCGTCGACGAGGTCGCCGACGACCGCGATCAGGTCGGGCTGGGTGGAGTTGATCGCGTCCACGATGCGCTGGGTGTGGGCGCGGCCCAGGATCGGGCCGAGGTGGATGTCGGACACGACGGCGATCCGGTAGCCGTGCGCGGCGCGCGGCACCTTGGCGAGCGGGACGGTGACCCGCTTGATCCGGGGGCCGCGCAGCACGCCGTACGCGCCGTATCCCACGGTCGCCGCGGCGACGGCGGCGGCGGTGCCGCCGACGACCCGGGAGACGAAGAGCCGCCGGGAGACCTCGGCGGGTGCGGACACGGACGCGGACGCGGGCTCGGCCGGCCCGGCGGGCGGCTCGGCGGGGGTCTCCGCGGGCGTCTCCACGGCGGGTGCGGCCTCGGGGACGAGGACCGGCACGGGAGCGGCCGCCGGCGCGGCGGCCGTCGCCGGCACGGGAGCGGTTGTCAGTGCGGCGGTCGCCGGCGTGGCGGCCGTCGCCGGCGCCGCCGCCCTCGCGTCCCGGCGGGCGAGCCAGGCACGCAGGGCGGGCCGGACGGCCTCGCCGACGGCCAGGGCGAGCGTCACGTACAGGAGCAGGGCGAGCCAGAGGAAGCCCGGCCAGGCGACCGCCTGCTGGAGCACGAAGGGGGCTCCGGCCCGGGCGGAGCCCAGGGCCGCGAACGACAGCAGGGGCAGCACCACGACGGCGACCGTGCCCAGGCGCCGGGGAAGGCTCCCGCGCGTCGTGACGTCACGCACGAGGCGCCGCCACACGTACCAGTGGACCGCGCCGAGCAGCGCGAGAACCACGATCAGGACCAGCAGGAACACGACCACGCCCCGAAACCCCTCTTCTCAGTCAGTCGATCGATCGGCGCGCGGCGCGCACCCCACGCAACCCGAGCACCCCGATCACCGTCCCCAGGACAAAGGACGTGACGGCGAGCAGCAGGTGAACCCAGAAGTAGGCCGTCGGGTCGCCGGCGTCGTCGAACGCGAGGCCGCTCCCGTCCTGCCACAGGTTCTTGACGAAGGTGACCCAGATGAACCAGCTCCACACCCCGAACGCGAGCAGGAACCAGGAGACGCGGCGGCTGAGCTTCATGACCCCAGTATCACCGTGCGCCTCCCGGCCCCCGCGTCCGGGTGGACGAGCCGGGTCGAAGCGCCAGCCGGGGTTCGGATCCCTGTTCCGTACCTGTACGTTCACGACCGTGTCTGCTTCGAAGAAGGCCGCTTGGGCGGTCGCCGCTGCTGTGTTGCTGCCGCTTGCCGTCGCCGTGCCCGCCCACGCGGACACGAAGGACGAGAAGGACAAACAGCCCAAGCCGCCCGCCACGATGTCCTCGCTCGGCGGCCCCCTGCTCGGCAGCCCCGGCACCCAGGTGAAGTTGGGCCCCGGCGCCCCGGTGCTGCCGAAGGACCTGTCGGGCCGTGCCTGGATCGTCGCCGACGCGGAGAGCGGCCAGGTCCTCGCCGCGCACAACGCGCACTGGCCGCTCGCCCCGGCCTCCACCCTCAAGATGCTCTTCGCGGACACCCTGCTGCCGAAGTTCCCCAAGACGCAGAACCACCTGGTCACCAACGCCGACCTGGCGGGGATAGGAGCGGGCTCCAGCCTGGTCGGCATCAAGGAGAAGCAGACCTACAGCGTCCACGACCTGTGGCTCGGCGTCTTCCTGCGCTCGGGCAACGACGCCGTGCACGTCCTGACCAACATGAACAACGGCCTCCGGCAGACCGTGAAGGACATGAACGCCCGCGCGCGCGAGCTCCAGGCGCTCGACACCCAGGTGGTCTCCCCGGACGGTTACGACGCCCCGGGCCAGGTCTCCTCCGCGTACGACCTGACGCTCATCGCCCGCAGCGGCATGCAGAACCCCGACTTCCGCGCGTACGCCGCCACGCCCAGGGCCGTCTTCCCCGGCGAGCTGAAGCCGGGCGGGAAGAAGCGCGAGACGTTCGAGATCCAGAACACCAACCGGCTGCTCACGGGCGACTTCGGCGTCGCCCCCTACCAGGGCATCGCCGGGGTCAAGAACGGCAACACCACGCACGCGGGCGCCACCTTCACGGGCGTCGCGGAGCGCAACGGCAAGGTCCTCCTCGTCACGGTGATGAACCCGTCGTCGAAGGAGCAGCACGCGGTCTACCGCGAGACCGCCCGGCTGCTGGACTGGGGCTTCGCCGCGGCGGGCAAGGTGACCCCGGTCGGCGAGCTGGTGCCGCCGCTGTCCGCGCGTACGGGGACGACCGTGCCGGCCGACGGTTCGGCGCCCGCGCCCGGCAAGAACGCCACCGCGGACACCGTCCGGGCCGCGGCCACCGACGAGAAGTCCGGTGGCGTGGGGATCGCGCTCGCCGTGGCCGGCGGGGTGCTCGTACTCCTCGCCGGGGCCGTCTTCCTGGTCAACCGGCGCTGGCCGCTGTCGGCGTCGGCGGGGCGGCGTCGACACCCTCAGCCGGATCCCGACGTGAATCCGTAGCCGTCCAGGCGGCACAGAACAGCAGGAGCTTCGCGGTGAAGTTGATCCAGAGCATCAGGGCGATCGGAACGCCGAACGCCCCGTACATCGACTTCCCCGCGACGTCCCTCATGTAGCCGCCGAGCAGCAGCTTGAGCAGCTCGAAGCCGACCGCCCCCATGAGCGCGGCGATCACGAGCGCGCGGCGGGGCGGGTGCACGCCGGGCAGCAGCGTCAGCACGTACAGCAGGATCAGGAAGTCGGCGACGACGGCGACGAGGACGGCGGCGGCCTGGAGGAGGACTCCACCAGCCCCTTCGCCGGAGACGCCGACCTGGTCCGCGCTCCAGCCGACGGCGGTGGAGCCGAGCCAGGACGCGGCGAGCGAGCCGACGGCGACGCCGCCGAAGCCGACGAGGATGAGCGCGTCCTTGCCCTTTAGCACGACCGGGTTGCCCTCGTCCACGTCGTCGAGCTTCCACACCGCGCGCAGACAGTCCCGCATGGAGCCGACCCAGCCGATGCCGGTCACGAGGAGAAGCGCGCCCGCGACGAGTCCGACGGTGCCGGCGTTGGCGACCAGGCCGCCGATGTCGAGCTGCTCGGAGATCCCCGGGACCTGATCGGCGATCTTCTCCTCGATCCGGTCGAGCTGCTCCTGGGAGAGGAGCGCGGCGCCGATCGCTGCGGCCAGGGTGATCAGCGGGAAGAGGGCCAGGAAGGAGAGGAAGGTGATCGCGGCGGCGAGCCGGCTCCAGTGGACCTCGTCGAGGGTCTCGTACGCGCGCCAGGCGTGGGTGCGCATGAGGCGGACGACCCAGGGGCCGATGACGGGGATCTTGGTCAGCCAGTCCATGTGCGTAGCTCTACCCGCACCTCCCCGCTCGATCCGCGCGCTGCTCCGGGGTGTTTTCGTGACACTCCTTTAATCACCCATTTCGCCGAATCGCCATGCCGCACTTCAATACCGGCATAAGCGACAGAGACGGCTATACGGTCACCCTCATGGCTGTCGAGACCCACGTCCTTGACGACGACTGCGTCGCACTCAGCGGCTGGGGGCGCACCGCCCCGACCCTCGCGCGCGTGTACCGGCCCCGCGGCCACGCCGAGGCGGCCGAGGCCGTCCGCGCCCACGGGGCACGCGGCACGATCGCCCGCGGCACGATCGCCCGCGGTCTCGGCCGCGCGTACGGGGACGCCGCCCAGAACGCCGGCGGCACCGTCCTCGACATGACCGGCCTCGACCGGATCCTGGCCGTCGACGCCACCACCGGCCTCGTCGTCTGCGAGGCGGGGGTCAGCCTGCACCGGCTGATGGCGGCGCTGCTGCCGCTCGGCTGGTTCGTCCCCGTCACCCCCGCCACGCGGTACGTCACCGTCGGCGGCGCCGTCGCGTCCGACGTCCACGGTACGAACCACCAGGTCGTGGGCTCCTTCGCCCGGCACGTCACCGCCCTCGAACTCCTCACCGCCGACGGCGGCGTCCGGACCGTGCCGCCCGGCACCCCGCTCTTCGACGCCACCACCGGCGGCATGGGCCTGACCGGCGTGATCCTCTCCGTCACCCTGCGGCTGCTGCCCGTCGAGACCTCGCTGATGAGCGTGGACACCGAACGCGCCCGCGACCTCGACGACCTGATGGACCGGCTCGGCTCCACCGGCCACCGCCGGAGCCACTCCGTCGCCTGGATCGACCTGCTCGCCCGGGGCGCCGCCACCGGCCGCGCCGTCCTCACCCGCGCCGACCACGCCCCCTACGACGCGCTGCCCCGCCGCCACCGGGCCCGCCGTGAACCCCTCGCCTTCCGCCCCGGACGGCTGCCCGCCCCGCCGCCGTACGTCCCCGGCGGGCTGCTGAACCGGACCACCGTCGGACTCCTCAACGAGCTCCGGTACCGCCGGGCCGCCCGCGCGAGCACCGGCCGGCTCCAGCCGCTCACGGCCTTCTTCCATCCCCTCGACGGCATCCCGCACCGGAACAGGGTCTACGGGCGCGAGGGCGTCGTCCCGTACCGCTTCGTCGTCCCGTACGGACAGGAGGAGGCCCTGCGGAGGGTGGTCCTGCGGATCGCCGCGCGCGGCTGCCCCTCCTCCCCCGCCACCCTCAGGCGCTTCGGCGCGGGCGGCCCCGGCTGGCTCTCCTTTCCCCGCCCCGGCTGGGCCCTCGCCCTCGACCTGCCCGCCGGGCTCCCCGGGCTCGGCGCCTTCCTCGACGCGCTCGACGAGGAGGTCGCGGGCGCGGGCGGCCGGGTCTGCCTCGCCCAGGACTCGCGGGTACGGCCGGAGGCGCTGGCCGCGATGTATCCCCGGCTCGACGAGTTCCGCGCCCTGCGCGCCGAGCTCGACCCCCGCTCCACCTTCACCTCGGACCTCTCCCGCCGCCTCGCCCTCTAGGAGCCCCCATGAAGGACGCCTTCGGCGCACCGCAGTCCCTGCTCGTCCTCGGCGGCACCTCCGAGATCGGGCTCGCCACCGCCCGGCGGCTGATCGCACGGCGGACCCGTACCGTCTGGCTGGCCGGGCGCCCCTCCCCCGCGCTGACCGCCGCGGCCGACTCGCTGCGCGCGCTCGGCGCCGACGTGCACACCGTCCCCTTCGACGCGCTCGACACCGAGTCGCACGAGGAGCGGCTCGGCAAGATCTTCACGGAGGGTGACATCGACATGGTGCTGCTCGCCTTCGGGGTCCCCGGCGACCAGGCGCGCGACGAGTCCGACCCCGTCGCCGCCGTCCGCGTCGCCCAGACCAACTACACCGGCGCCGTCTCCGCGGGACTGGTGTGCGCGGGCGCGCTCCAGGCGCAGGGGCACGGCTCGCTGGTGGTGCTCTCCTCGGTGGCGGGCGAGCGGGCCCGCCGCGCCGACTTCATCTACGGCTCCTCGAAGGCGGGGCTCGACGCCTTCGCCCAGGGCCTCGGGGACGCGCTGCACGGCACGGGCGTGCACGTCATGGTCGTACGGCCCGGATTCGTGCGCTCGCGGAGGACGGCCGGGCTCGCGGAGGGGCCGCTCCCGACCACCCCGGAGGCGGTCGCGAGCGCGATCGAGCTGGGGCTGCGGCGCCGCTCGGAGACGGTGTGGGTGCCGGGGGCGCTGCGGATGGTGATGGCCGCGGTGCGGCACGCGCCGAGGCCGCTGTTCCGGCGGCTGCCGGTGTGAGGTGCTGGGGGGCGGGGCGGAGGCGTCAGCCGGTGGGGGTGGCGGAGGTCAGCCCGTAGGGGTGGCGGTCGGCGCATCGCACGGGCTGACGCCCTGCGACGGGACGGCCGGCACCGGACGGCCGCTGCCGAACATGTAGTCGCACAGCTTCCGCCAGACGCCGTCCGGACCCTGCTCGTACAGAGCGAAGGAGCGGCAGGTCCAGGCCGCCTCGTAGCCGGCGAGCTCCTCGAACGCCCGGTCCATCCCCTCCTCGGAGATGCCGTGCGCCACGGTGACGTGCGGGTGGTACGGGAACTGGAGCTCGCGCACCAGCGGCCCCGTCTCGTCCCGGATCAGGTGCTGGAGGCGGCGGCAGGGCGAGTCGCCCTCCTCCACCTTCACGTAGACGACCGGGGAGAGCGGACGGAAGGTCCCGGTGCCCTTCAGGCGTACCGGGAAGGGCTGGTGGCCGGCGGCGACACCGGCGAGGTGCGTCTCGATCTCCGGCAGCCGCTCCTCCGGGACCTCGGTCGGCGGGACCAGCGTGACGTGCGTGGGGATGCCGTAGGCGGCCGGGTCCCCGAAGCCGGCGCGCCGCTCCTGGAGCAGGCTGCCGTAGGGCTCCGGGACCGCGATCGAAACGCCGAGCGTTACGGTCCCCACGTCGTTCTCCTCCGTCGTGCTTCGACTGGTGTGCGGTGGTGGCTTGTCTGCGGTGGTGGCTCGTGTGCGGTGTGGCGCGGGGTGGTGCAGCCGCCAGTGTGCGGCCTGCACCACCCTTATGGCCAGAGTCGTCCGCCTCGGTGCCCGCTGGGCGGAAGGTCCGTGCCCGGCGGGCAGGACGTCAGTGCTTGGCGGGCAGGAAGCCCATCCGGTCGTACGTCTGCGCCAGCGTCTCGGCGGCGACCGCGCGGGCCTTCTCGGCTCCCTTGGCCAGGACAGAGTCCAGCGTCTCCGGGTCGTCCAGGTATTCCTGGGTGCGGGTCCGGAACGGCGTGACGAAGTCCACCATGACCTCGGCGAGATCCGTCTTGAGGGCGCCGTACATCTTGCCCTCGTAGCTCTTCTCCAGGTCCGCGACGGAGGTGGAGGTGAGCGTGGACATGATCGTCAGCAGGTTGGAGACGCCCGCCTTGTTCTCCGGGTCGAAACGGATCACCGTGTCGGTGTCGGTGACCGCGCTCTTGACCTTCTTCGCGGTGACCTTCGGGTCGTCCAGGAGGTTGATGAGGCCCTTCGGCGTGGACGCCGACTTGCTCATCTTGATCGTCGGGTCCTGGAGGTCGTAGATCTTCCCGGTCTCCTTGACGATGTACGGCTTGGGGACGGTGAAGGTGTCGCCGAACCGGCCGTTGAAGCGCTCCGCGAGGTCGCGGGTCAGCTCGATGTGCTGGCGCTGGTCCTCGCCGACCGGGACCTCGTTGGCCTGGTAGAGCAGGATGTCCGCGACCTGGAGGATCGGGTACGTGAAGAGGCCGACGGTGGCGCGGTCGGCGCCCTGCTTCGCGGACTTGTCCTTGAACTGGGTCATGCGGGAGGCCTCGCCGAAGCCGGTGAGGCAGTTCATGACCCAGCCGAGCTGCGCGTGCTCGGGGACGTGGCTCTGGATGAAGAGGGTGCAGCGGTCCGGGTCCAGGCCGGAGGCCAGCAGCTGGGCCGCGGCGAGGCGGGTGTTCGCCCGGAGCTCGGCGGGGTCCTGCGGAACCGTGATGGCGTGCAGGTCGACGACCATGTAGAAGGCGTCGTGGGTCTCCTGCAGTGCGACGTACTGGCGGATCGCACCGAGGTAGTTGCCGAGGTGGAACGAGCCCGCCGTGGGCTGGATTCCGGAGAGCGCGCGAGGTCGGTCAGAGGCCATGCACATCATTCTCTCAGGTGTGGGAACCGATCCCCGACTGCCGGTGTATCAAGAGTGTGAGGACGCGGGAGGGGGGCCTGGTCGACGACGAGGCCGCGGTGATCGAACGGGTACGCGCCGGGGAGCCGGAGGCGTACGCGGCACTGGTTCGCGCGCACACGGCGGTCGCTCTGAGGGCGGCGGTGGCGTGCGGCGCGGGCGCGGAGGCCGAAGACGTGGTGCAGCAGGCCTTCTTCAAGGCGTACCGCTCCCTCGGCCGGTTCAAGGAGGGCTCGGCGTTCCGGCCGTGGCTGCTGCGGATCGTCGTCAATGAGACCAGGAACACAGTGCGCTCGGCGGGTCGGCAGCGTGCCGTCGCCGGCCGGGAGGCGGACCTGCTCGGGGGCGAGCCGCGGATACCGGAGTCCGCGGACCCGGCGGTCGCGGCAGAGGAGCGGGAGCGGAGGCGGCGGCTGCTCGGCGCCTTGGACGGGCTCACCGAGGACCACCGGCAGGTGGTGATCCACCGCTACCTCCTGGAGCTGGACGAGACGGAGACGGCCCAGGCGCTCGGCTGGCCGAGAGGGACGGTGAAGTCCCGGCTGAGCCGGGCGCTGAAGAAGCTGGGGCTCGTGCTGAAGGAAGGCCCGGAGGAGCGGGAAGGAGGTGGGGAGCATGGCTGACGAGGATCTGCCGGAGGAGCTCAGGGCGCTGGGCCGGCGGCTGCGGGTGCCGGACGTGGACGGCGAGACGATGGCCGAGCGGGTGCTCGCCCAGCTCCTCGCCGAGCGGGTGCCGGTGCCGGTGCCGGGGGCTGGGCCGGAGCCGGTGCCGGAACGGGAGCGGGAGCCGGTGCGTCCCGGTCGGTCGGCGGCGGCGTCGGCGTGGGTGCGCGCGCGGTGGCGGGCGCTGGTGGCGGGGCTGACCGGGGTGCTGATCGTCCTGGTGCTCACCCCGCCGGTGCGGGCGGCGGTGGCGGACTGGTTCGGCTTCGGCGGGGTCGCCGTGGAGCACGACCCGGGCGGCCGCCCCGCGCCGCCCGGCGCGGGGGTGCCGGGGTGTCCGCGGCCGGTGCCGTTGGCGGAGGCCGGGCGCAGAGCCGGCTTCGAGCCGCTGATACCGGAGGCGCTCGGCGTGCCGGACGCGGTCGCGGTGACGGGCTCCGCCGAGCGGGGCCGGGCGGTGATCAGCCTGTGCTGGCGCGACGGGGAGCGGACGGTCCGGCTCGACGAGTTCCCGGCCCGCCTGGACATCGGCTTCGCCAAGCAGGTCAGGACGCAGCCGGAGTGGGTCGACCTGCCGGACGGCGCGCAGGGCTACTGGTTCGCGGCCCCGCATCTGCTGACGTTCCCGATGGCGGACGGGGCGGGCTCGGTGTGGACCCATGAGGTCCGCACGGCGGGCCCCACGCTCCTCTGGACGAGGAACGGGGGCACGCGCACCTTCCGCCTGGAAGGCATACCGGACCGCGAGGAGGCCCGCCGGACGGCGGAGTCGACGGGCGGGTAGGTGCCGGGGAGCGGGAGGCGAGGCCGGGCCCTGCCGGGAGCACTCCCCGGCCGGGCGCTCCCCGGCCGGGCGTGGTCGGTCAGACCGGGAGGCCCGGGGCCGGGTACGCGGCCATCAGGGCGGCGACCTCGGCGCGGACGGTGCCGAGGGCGTCCTCGTCGCCCGCGCCGGCCGCCGCGACTCCGCGGTCGATCCACTCGGCGACCTGGTCCATGTGGTCCGGGGTGAGGCCGCGGGAGGTGAGGGAGGGGGTGCCGATGCGGATGCCGGAGGGGTCGAAGGGCTTCCGGGAGTCGTAGGGGACGGTGTTGTAGTTGACGACGATGCCCGCCCGGTCGAGGGCCTTCGCGGCGATCTTGCCGGGGACCTGCTTGGGGGTCAGGTCCATCAGGATCAGGTGGTTGTCGGTGCCGCCGGAGACCAGGTCGAAGCCGCGGGCGAGCAGCGCCTCGGCGAGGGCCTTGGCGTTGGCGACGACGGCGTGGGCGTAGTCGCGGAAGGAGGGCTGGGAGGCCTCGCGGAGGGCGACGGCGATGGCGGCGGTGGTCTGGTTGTGCGGGCCGCCCTGGAGGCCGGGGAAGACGGCCTTGTCGAGGGCCTTGGCGTGCTCCTCGCGGGACATGAGCATGGCGCCGCGCGGGCCGCGCAGGGTCTTGTGGGTGGTCGTGGAGATCACGTCCACGTGCGGGACCGGGGACGGGTGGGCGCCACCGGCGATGAGGCCGGCGATGTGGGCGACGTCGGCGACGAGCACGGCACCGGCCTCACGGGCGATCTCGCCGAAGGCGGCGAAGTCGATCGTGCGGGGCAGCGCGGTGCCGCCACAGAAGATGACCTTCGGGCGTTCCTTGAGGGCCAGCTCGCGGACCTGGTCGAAGTCGATGAGCCCCGTGTCCTGGCGTACGCCGTACTGGACGCCGCGGAACCACTTGCCGGTGGCGGAGACGCCCCAGCCGTGGGTGAGGTGGCCGCCCATGGGCAGGGCCATGCCCATGACGGTGTCGCCGGGCTCGGCGAAGGCGAGGTAGACGGCGAGGTTGGCCGGGGAGCCGGAGTAGGGCTGGACGTTGGCGTGGTCGACGCCGAAGAGGGCCTTGGCGCGCTCGACGGCGAGGGTCTCGACCTGGTCGATGTTCTGCTGGCCCTCGTAGTAGCGGCGGCCGGGGTAGCCCTCGCTGTACTTGTTCTGGAGGACGGTGCCGGAGGCTTCGAGGACGGCGGCGGAGACGTAGTTCTCGCTGGGGATCAGGCGCAGGGTCTCGGCCTGGAGGCGTTCCTCGGCGCCGACGAGGGCGGCGAGTTCGGGGTCGGCGGTGGCGAGTGCGGGGTGCTGGGGGGCGTGCTGCGGGGCGCTCATGGCGGGTCCTCCGGGCGTCGGTGGGTCCCGGGGCACTGCGTGGGAGGCGCGGCGCCACGCGGGACTTCGGTCCCGTGACGCCCAGGCGGGCGGCGTCTCGTGTGGTCTGCCGCGCACGGCTCCCCCGGGGTCGCTTCCCCGTACGCCAGTCGCCGTGCGTGTTTTCAGAGTAGCGGGCGCGCCGCGCGGGAGGTTTCCCGGTCCGGCCTGCGAGCGACGATAGAAAGCAGGGGCCATACCCCTTCGGCGGGTCCATCCCGCGAGCCGCAGGACGAACGGAGATCCCGTGTCGAGCACACAAGACGCGATCGCTTCGGCGGAGGCGCACAGCGCACACAACTACCACCCCCTGCCGGTCGTCGTCGCTTCGGCGGACGGCGCCTGGATGACCGATGTCGAGGGGCGCCGCTATCTCGACATGCTCGCCGGATACTCGGCGCTCAACTTCGGGCACGGCAACCGGCGTCTGATCGACGCGGCGAAGGCCCAGCTGGAGCGGGTGACGCTCACCTCGCGCGCCTTCCACCACGACCGGTTCGCCGAGTTCTGCACGCGGCTCGCGGAGCTGTGCGGCAAGGAGGCGGTGCTGCCGATGAACACGGGCGCGGAGGCCGTCGAGACGGCCGTGAAGACCGCCCGGAAGTGGGGGTACGAGGTGAAGGGCGTGCCGGACGGGCACGCGAAGATCGTGGTCGCGGCGAACAACTTCCACGGCCGGACGACGACGATCGTCAGCTTCTCCACGGACCACGAGGCGCGGGACCACTTCGGCCCGTACACGCCGGGGTTCGAGATCGTGCCGTACGGCGATCTGACGGCGATGGAGGCGGCGGTCACCGAGAACACGGTGGCGGTGCTGATCGAGCCGATCCAGGGCGAGGCGGGCGTCCTGGTCCCGCCGGCCGGGTATCTGGCGGGGCTGCGGGAGCTGACGCGCCGGCGGAACGTGCTGTTCGTGGCGGACGAGATCCAGTCGGGCCTGGGCCGGACGGGGCGGACGTTCGCGTGCGAGCACGAGGGGGTGGTGCCGGACGTGTACATCCTGGGGAAGGCGCTGGGCGGCGGGGTGGTGCCGGTGTCGGCGGTGGTCGCCGACCGTGACGTGCTCGGGGTGTTCCGGCCGGGTGAGCACGGTTCGACGTTCGGCGGGAACCCGCTGGCCTGCGCGGTGGCCCTCGAAGTGATCGCGATGCTGCGGACGGGCGAGTTCCAGGAGCGGGCGACGGAGCTGGGCGAGCACCTCCACGCGGAGCTGGGCCTGCTCGTGGGCGGCGGTGCGGTGGAGGCGGTGCGCGGGCGCGGGTTGTGGGCCGGGGTGGACATCACGCCGTCCCGGGGCACGGGCCGGGAGATCTCGGAGAGGCTGATGGAGCGGGGCGTCCTGGTGAAGGACACCCACGGTTCGACGATCCGGATCGCGCCGCCGCTGGTGATCTCGAAGGAGGACCTGGACTGGGGTCTGGAGCAGTTGAGGGGGGTGCTGTCGGCCTGAGGGCGTAAGACCTGGACTTCCCCTGGCGGTGCGGCCGAGAACCGCCCGCGAGGGGGCATCGGCAGGATCAGATGCCTGGGCGGTAGCAGGAAGTGCTCGATCAGCCTGCCCGGACGCTGTTCTGCGGGCCGGCCGTCACCGTCGTGAAGGTCTGACGTCGGGCCGGTGACGGCTAAAGGATCACGTGCGGGAGGAAGCGGGCGTACTCGTCGGTGACGAGGCCCGACGACTCCCGGATCCCGAGTCCCGCCGCCTCGTCCTCGACGACCCACGCGCCGAGCACCACCCGGTTGCCGTCGAAGTCGGGCAGCGGGGCCAGTTCCTGGTAGCAGCAGGGGTCCCCGTCCCGTACGAACGGCTCCGTGCCCGCCTCGTGCAGGGTGACGCCCGCGCCCTCGCGGCCGAGCAGCGGTTTGGCCACCCAGCCGGTGGTCGCGGCGAGTTCGCGCGGTCCGTCGAGGTAGGCGGGGAGCAGGTTGGGGTGGCCGGGGTACAGCTCCCACAGGATCGCCAGGAGCGCCTTGTTGGAGAGCAGCATCTTCCAGGCGGGCTCGATCCAGCAGGTGGTGCCCGTGCCGCCGCCGTTGTCGAGGGTGTCGAGGACGTACCGGCCGAAGCGGTCGGTGGTCAGCCACTCCCACGGGTAGAGCTTGAAGCAGCTGCGGATGAAGCGGAGCCGGTCGTCCACGAAGCGGCGGGAGAGCCGGTCCCAGCCGATCCGTTCGACGGAGAGGGCCTCGGTCTCCAGACCGGCCTGCTGGGCGGTCTCGCGCAGGTACGCGACCGTCATCAGGTCCTCGCCGAGTTCGTCGCCGTCGGAGTGGACGAAGTGGACGGGTCCCGGCGGCAGCAGTCGGGCCTGCTTGCGCCAGGCGTCGACGAGCCGTTCGTGGAGGGAGTTCCACTGGTCGGCGCCGGGGAACCGCTCCTCCATCCAGAACCACTGCGGGCTCGCCGCCTCCACGAGCGACGTGGGGGTGTCGGCGTTGTACTCCAGCATCTTCGCCGGGCCCGAACCGTCGTAGTGCAGGTCGAAACGCCCGTAGAGGGAGGGGAGTTCGTCACGCCGGCGCCAGGACTCGGCGACCCGGGCGACGAGCTTCGGGTCTGTGATGCCGAGCTCGGCGAACCGGTCCCGCTCGACGATGTGCGCGGCGGCGGCCAGGCACATCGCGTGGAGCTCCTCGACGACCTCCTCCAGGGCCTCGACCTCGGGGAGGGTGAAGGAGTAGTACGCGCTCTCGTCCCAGTAGGGGCGCAGCGAACCGTCCGGGTAGCGGGTCAGCGGGTAGACGAGCCCCTGCTCCTCCACCGTCTCCTGCCAGCCGGGCCGGGGCTCGATGGTGTGCCGTTCCATGTGCCGGGCCCTCTCAGCCGCCGCCGGAACCGGAGCAGCCGAAGCCGCCGGTGTCGACGGCGGTCTTGTCGAAGCTGCCGCCGCTCACCCGGTTGTCGCGGACGGATCCGCCGTAGTAGTACGAGCCCCGCTGGGTCGTGCCGCCGTCGTCGTCGTCATCGCCGCCGCCGCTCTCGCATCGGTAGCGCGGCAGTTCCTCCCGGGTCAGCGGGTCCACACACCGCTGGTCCGGCTCGGAGCCGCACGCGGTGATCGTCGCCGCGAGCACACCCATCCCGCCGAGCACCACCGTGCTCGACCTCAGCCTCCGCATGTCCGTCTCCCCTTCACGGTCGCGACGCCCCACGGGCACGCTTGTCGCGTTCACGTCTGTCGCGACCGCACAGTGTAGGCCGGTGGTTTCCGGCCGCACGCCCTAGAGTCATTTCGTGCTGCTCGGGATGATTTGTGCGCTCGCTTCGTCGGTCTGCTTCGGCGCGGCCTCGGTTCTGGAGGCGATGGCGGCCCGTGCCGTGACACCGGGGACCGGCGGTGGGGTCGACGTCGCGCTGCTGTGGCGGGCGCTGCGGCAGTGGCGGTACGCCGCCGGTCTCGGCCTGGACGGTCTGGGCTTCGTCCTGCAGGTCGTGGCCCTGCGGACGCTGCCGATCTACGTGGTGGGCGCGGCGACCGCCGGGAGCCTGGCGGTCACGGCGGTCATCGCCTCCCGGCTGCTGCGGGTGCGGCTGAGCCGGACGGAGTGGACGGCCGTGGCCGTGGTCTGCGCCGGGCTCGCGCTGCTCGCCCTCACGTCGGGAAAGGAAGGCCACCGCGACGGTCCGGAAGCACTGCGCTGGGCACTGCTCGTGGCCTCCTTCGGGGTGCTGCTGCTCGGCGTGGTCGGCGGCCGGCTGCCGGACCGGCCCCGTGCGCTGGTCCTGGGTCTCGGGGCGGGCTTCGGGTTCGGGGTGGTGGAGGTGGCGGTCCGGATGTTCGACGGCGTCGACTTCACCGATCCGGCCTGGTACGCGCTCCTGATCGGCGGCGGGGCCGCGTTCGTGCTGCTGACCTCGGCGCTCCAGCGCGGCTCGGTGACCACGGCGACGGCGGGCACGGTGCTGGGCGAGACGATCGGGCCGGCGGTGGTCGGAGTGGTCTGGCTCGGCGACACCACGCGGGAAGGCCTCGGCTGGCTCGCGTTCGTGGGCTTCGCGGTGGCGGTGGCGGGCTCCCTGACCCTGGCCCGCTTCGGCGAGGCCCCGGTGGTGGACCCCGAGGGGGACCTGGGGGACGCGGCGGTCACGGAGGCGAAGGAAGGGCCCTAGGGCCTGTCCGGCGGATCAGGGTCGGATAGTCCGCGGCGGCTGGTGCGGTGCCTCGCAAGGCGCCGGAGCGTCCTCATAGCGGAGCTATGCGGGCGTTTCGGCAACGCGACGAGGTGCCGTGCCAGGCGTCGCGGACCCGGCCATGATCCGCCGGACAGGCCCTAGTCCGGACGACCTAGCCCCCGCGCCGCGGTGTCGCGTGCGTGGCGTCGAGGATCAGTGCGAGGAGCCGGTCGGGGCGTGCGGTGTCCTCGTCGTGACTGGTGGACAGGGCGACACCGACGACGAGTTGGAGCAGGTCGTCGGCGGTCAGGTCGGGGCGCGCCGTTCCGTGCCGCTGGGCGCGGTCGAGGAGGCCGGTCGCCGCGTCCAGGATCAGCCGGTGGCAGTCGAGGCCGGGCACGCCGGGCTCCTCGACCATCAGGGCGCTGCCCATGCCGTGGTTCAGCCGGGCGTGGGCCAGGAAGGCGCGCAGCCACCGCGCCAGGGCGTCGTCGGCGGAGTGCGAGGCGGCCAGGGTCTCCGCCTGCCCGCACAGCGTCTCGATGCGGTCCTTGAGGACGGCGGTCAGCAGGGCCTGGCGGTTCGGGAAGTGCCGGTACAGGGTCCCGGGGCCCACTCCGGCGCGGCGGGCGATCGCGTTGAGCGAGGCTCCGGGGCCCGCTTCGGCGAACACCTCCCGCGCCACCGCCGTCAGGCGTTCGCGGTTGAGGCGGGCGTCGGTGCGCCGCGGTGGCTGAGCGGGGGTGCCGCCCGGCGTGTTCGTCATCGTCCCGTCCTTCGGTCGCCTCCCGGTATGGCCAACCGGAGAGGTTCTCCGTATCGTACCGGGCAGCGGAACCGGAGAACCTCTCCGGTTCTCCTCGGGGAAGAGGAATGAGGAGCACCCATGACGGACGGCACCCGCACCGCACTCGGCCGGATCGGGATATGGACCTTCGCCTACGACGGCCAGCCCGCCGGACGCGTACGGGAATCCGCCGCGGAACTGGAGGAGTTGGGCTACGGGGCGATCTGGTACGGCGAGGCCTTCGGCCGCGACACCGTGGGCCAGGCCTGGTTACTGCTGTCGGCGACGCGCCGGATCACCGTCGCCTCCGGCATCGCCAACATCGCCTTCCGGGATCCGATCGCCACCGCCACCGCGACCCGCACGCTCGGCGAGGCGTTCCCCGGACGGTACGTGCTCGGCCTGGGCGGCCACCGGGTCGACGACACCGTTCACGAGGTGGACGGCTATCCCGTGCCGGCCCGCGGCAGGGCGCTGCACACCATGGGGGCCTATCTCGCGTCCATGGACGCCGCGCCCTCCCACGGGCCGACCCCGGACCCGGCTCCGCGCCGCGTACTCGCCGCCCTGGGCCCGAAGATGCTGCGCCTGGCCGCCGAACGCACCTGGGGCGCGCACCCCTACCTCGTCCCCGTCGAACACACCGCGCGGGCCCGCGAGATCATGGGCCCTGACGCCTTTCTCGGGGTCGAGCAGGCGGTCGTCCTCGACACCGACCTCTCCCGGGCCCGGCAGCTGGCCACGGCCCACGTGGCCGGATACGTCGCCATGGCACCGCACCAGCAGGCGAACGTACGGAGGCTCGGCTTCGGCGACGAGGACATCGTCGGCGGACCGAGTCGCCGCCTCGTGGACGCGATCGTGGCGTACGGAGACGCGGACGCGATCCGCCGCCGCGTCCGGCAGCACCTCGACGCGGGAGCCGACCACGTCTGCCTCCAGGTGCTGACAGCCGATCCGGCGGCGCTGCCGGCCCGCGAATGGCGCGAACTCGCCTCCGCGCTCCTGCCGACCTGAACCGATCGGCACCCCTGGGAGGGCGCCCTCAGGGCAGCACCTGGCAGAGGGCCCTGAGGGCGCCCTGCCAGGCGCTGTCCGGTGGTGTGGCGTAGCCGACGACGAGGCCGTCCAGGGTCGCGGGGACCGTGGGGCGGCGGAACTGGTTGACGCCCTGGACGGCGAGGCCGTGCCAGGCGGCGGACCGCAGCACGTCCTGCTCGGTACCGGGCGGCAGGGTCAGGACCGCGTGGAGGCCGGCCGCGATCCCGCTGACCCGGGTCCCGGGCGAGTGCGCGGCCACCGCCGCCACCAGCTGGTCGCGGCGGCGCCGGTAGCGCAGCCGCATCGCCCGTACGTGCCGGTCGTACGCCCCCGAGGCGAGGAACTCCGCGAACGCCAGCTGGTCCGGCGCGCTCGACGTCCAGTCCACCGCCCCCTTCACCGCCGCCACCTCGGCGGCGAGGCTCTCCGGCAGCACCATCCAGGCGAGCCGCAGCCCCGGGGCGAGGGACTTGCTCGCGGTGCCGAGGTAGACGACCCGCTCGGGATCGAGGCCCTGGAGCGCGCCCACCGGCTGCCGGTCGTAGCGGAACTCGCCGTCGTAGTCGTCCTCCAGGACGAAACCGCCGGAGGCCCGCGCCCAGTCGACGACCGCCGCCCGCCGGTCCGGCGGCAGGGCGCCGCCCAGCGGGAACTGGTGGGCGGCCGTCATGAGGACGGCCCCCGGGTGGACCCCCGCCAGGCCCGGACCCGCCAGTTCCTCGACGCGGGTGCCGCGTTCGTCGAAGGGCAGGACCGGGGTTCCGAGCCCCGCCCCGGTGAGGAGACCGGCGTGGAGGCCGAGCCCGTACGACTCGACCGCCACGTCGCGTACCCCTCGGTTCAGCAGCACCTGGCCGATCAGCATCAGCCCGTGCATGAAACCGGCGCAGACGACGATCCGCTCGGGCCGGACGTGCACGCCGCGCGCACGGGCGAGGTACTCGGCGAGGACGGTGCGCAGTTCGATCCGGCCGCGCGGGTCGCCGTAGCCGAAGGCCTCGTTCGGGGCGGCGGTGAGCGCCCGCCGGTACGCCTTGAGCCACTCGGCGCGCGGGAAGGACGCGAGGTCGGGGGTGCCGGGCTTCAGGTTGTGCGCGGGCGCGGCGGGCCGGGGCAGGGCGAGCGCGGGGGCGGGAACGGGGGCGGAGGTGCGCGACGGCCGCGCCCCCGCCGGACGCGGCTCGGCGCGGCGGGGCTCGGCACGGCTCGGCGCGGCACGGCGGGGCTCTGCGCGGCGGGGCTCGGCGCGGCGGGCGACGCGGGTGCCGGAGCCCTGCCGGGCCGTCAGCCAGCCCTCGGCGACGAGTTCGGCGTAGGCGTCGGCGACCGTGTTACGGGCCATGCCGAGGTCGGCGGCGAGCGCCCGGGAGGACGGCAGCCGGGTGCCCGCCTCCAGGCGCCCGCTGCGTACCGCCTCCCGCAGGGCGTCCATGAGGCCGGCCCGCAGGCGCGGACCACGGAGTTCCAGATGGAGGTCGCTGCCGAAAGTGGCCCACTCGTTCGCCATGGAAATGGACCATACTCCTGCGCCACCCGGCTCGTACGGTGAGAGGCATGACGACCGACACCGTGCAGCCCACGGCCCCCGCCCCGACCGAGTACGCCCACGAGCACGCCCCCCGACTCCCCCTGGCCGAGCGCGTCCCCGAGTTCTACCGGGCCATGCTCCAGCTGGAGCGGGCGGCGGCGAAGGACGTCGACCCGACCCTCTACCACCTGATCAAGATCCGGGCCTCGCAGGTCAACCACTGCGCGTTCTGCCTCGACATGCACACCAAGGACGCCCTCGCCGAGGGCGAGACCGTCGAACGGGTCGTGCAGCTCTCCGCCTGGCGGGAGTCCCGGCACTTCTACACCGAGCGGGAACTCGCGGCCCTCGCGCTGACCGAGTCCGTCACCCTCCTCACCGACGGCTTCGTCCCCGACGAGGTGTACGCCCAGGCCGCCGCCCACTTCGACGAGACCGAACTCGCCCGCGTCATCGGCGCGATCGTCGTCATCAACTCCTGGAACCGGATCGCCGTCAGCACCCGGATGACGCCCGGCCACTACACCCCCCGCTCCGCATGAGCCCGAACGCACGCGAGGGCGGCGGCTGGACCACGAGGGCCGTCGGCCTGCGCGCCCTGCACCGGGACCGGTCCGCCGGCGATCCGCTGGTCCTGCCCGGCCCGTGGGACGCGGTGAGCGCCCGCGCCTTCGAGGCGGCCGGCTTCCCCGCGCTCGCCACGCCGAGTGCCGGGGTGGCCGCCGCCCTCGGGTACGAGGACGGGGCGACGCCCGCCGCGGAGATGTTCGGCGCCGTGGCCCGGATCGTGCGCGCGGTCTCCGTGCCCGTCACGGCGGACCTGGAGGGCGGCTACGGCCTACCCGCCGCCGAACTGGTCGAACGCGTACGGGAGTCCGGCGCCGTCGGGGTCAACCTGGAGGACACCGGCGAGGACCGCGAGCTGAAGGACGCGCGGGCGCACGCCGAGTGGCTCGCGGAGGTCCGGGCCGCCGCCGGGCCCGAACTCTTCGTCAACGCGCGCGTGGACGTGTACATCCGCCGGGTGCCCGACCCGGTGGAGGCGGCGATCACCCGCTCCCGGCTCTACGCGGAGGCGGGCGCGGACTGCGTCTACCCGATCGCGGCCCCGCCCGCCGACCTCCCGGCCCTGCGGGCCGCCCTCGGCGACCTCCCCCTCAACGTCCTCGCCGGTCCTGGCGGCCCGCCCTTCGCGGAGCTCGGGCGGCTGGGCGCGACCCGGATCACCTTCGGCGAGGGACTGCTCCTGCGGGCGAGGGACGACCTGTCGGCGACGGCGACGAAGCTGCGGGAGGCGGGAGCGCTCTGAACACGGCGCGCCCGCCCCGCCTCAGTGCGCCCCCGGCCGGAAGAAGTCCAGGGCCACGCGGAGGACTTCGCGCTGCTTCGGCCAGGCGCTCTCCGGGCCCGCGGCCAGGATCGCGTAGTGGGTGCCGTCCGCGGCCGTGAAGGCCCGGTCGACGACCTTGCGGCGGCTGCCGTCGGCCCGGTCGTACGCGTAGACCAGTTCGGCGGAGTCGGCCGGGGCTCCGGCTTCGCCGGTGACCCGTTCGAGGCTGATCTCCTGGTATCCGGGCTTGTTGGCCCGGCCGTCCTCCGAGGCCCCGCGCAGGGCCTCGTACGGCGTCAGACCCGCCTCGGTGACCACGAAGACCTGGAGCAGGCTCCGGCCGTCCGGCGCGTTGTAGAAGACGCTCTGGCCGGACTCGGTGCGGTCCCAGCCCTCGGGGACGGCGACCGTGAAGCCCTTGAGGTCCTCGACGGCGCGGTAGCCGGGCGGCGGTACGTCGTCCGTGGGAGGGGTGGTCCCGTCGGACGGCGACGGCGACTCGGAGGTGGGATCGGACCCGGTGGGGTCACCGGATCCGGTCCCGGTGGGGTCGGTGCTCTCCGGCGGGGCCGGTACGGAGGCCGACGAGCCGCCGGCCGCCGGGGGCTTCTCGTCGCCCTCCCCGCGCCAGAGCAGCCAGCCGCCGGCGGAGCCCGCCACGAGGACGGCCGCGGCGACCCCTGCCGCGACGACGGTCCGCGACCGCGTCCGGGCCTCCGGAGCAGGCGCTCCGGGTACGGGAGTCCGCCGGCCACCCGCCTCGGGCACGTACACGGGGACGTGCGCGGGCGGGTGCAGGGGCGGGTGTGCGGGGGCGTCCGTGGAGACGTACTCCGGTATCGCCCGCCCCGGCGCCTCGTCCGGTGCGTACTCCGGCGGGGGCGGTGGCGGGGGTACGACGGGCCCGCCACCGGCTCCCCCCACGGGACCGGACACCGTGCCGCCGCTCTCCCAGCTCTGCGTCTCGTCGTTCCAGCGGGCCCCGCCGCCTCCCCCGTATCCGCTCATCTCACCCTCCGAGCAGGCTGCCGACGGCCTGCCCGACGGCCACCCCGGAGGCGAGGATCCCGGTCACCGCGCCCGCGTCGGTGAGGGCCCTGCGCAGCCGGGCCAGTCGCGTCCCGTCGGCCCGTCCCGTGCCCTCGATCTCGTCCTCGGCGTCGGAGAGTTCGGCGTCCAGGGCGGTCGTCTGCTCGGAGGGGACGACACCGCCGAGGTCGGCGCGGAGCCGGCGGATGGCCTGGAGCAGCTCCTCCTGGCGCGGGTCGCGGGCCGGCTGCGTGCCGTTCACCGTGTGGGTGACGGTGTTGTGGTCGCCGATGGTGACGCTGCCCCCGGTGTTGGTGACGTGGATGCCGCCAGGAGCGCGGTCGTCAGGGGTGCGGTTCCCGGTCTCAGCCACGGATTCCTCCGGTCGTGTCGGTGGTGAAGGTCTTGTTGGTGACGGTGTTGTGGTTGCCGATGGTCACGTTGCCCTTGGTGTTCTCGATGAACGTGGCGCCCTCGGCGACGTGCACGATCCTCTGCTCGAACTCGGCGGTCTCGTAACCGGCTTCGCGCAGCGCGACCGTCACGCCGTTGGCGACCCGGTCCTGCACGCTCTTGAGGTAGCGGCTGGCGTCCATCTCCTGGAAGAGCGAGGCCTCGTCGTCGGAGCCCAGCTCGCGGACGGAGACCGCGGGTCCCTCGGGCAGCGCGTTGGTGTGGCCCCCGGTGAGCAGCCGCCAGCCGTGGCCGATCGAGCGGCCGAGCGTGACCAGGGCCTGGCCCGCGGAGCGCGGGGTCTGGCCCAGCGCCCAGACGGCCTTGCCGAAGTGGTGGTTGTGCCGGTAGCGGTGGGCGTACCGGTCGGCGTACCGGTAGAGCGGCTTCACCGGCCGGAGCACGTGCGGTGCCACTTCCAGCATCAGCATCCCGCCCTGCGTGTGGACGCGGACGAAGACGGTGGTGACGACCTCCTCGCCCCAGCCGCCGACCCTGATGCGCAGGAAGTGCCTGCGGGTCTCGCCGCCCTCCTCGATGGAGCCGGAGCGGTGCGCCTCGAAGCCCTCGGGGCTGTACGGGGCGGCTTCGCGGGCCGGGAGTCCGTCGACCGGAAGGAAGACGACCTCGTCGATCTCCAGCTCGCGCAGCCGGTCCCGTACGGCGGCCCGGGCCTGCGGGGAGCCGTGCGGCGAGGGCACGCGCAGTGCCTCCACGAGCGGGACGACGTGCCGCATGATGGCGCTGTTGTCGAGCGGTTCGGGCGCCTTGCCGTCCAGGTTCTTGCGGGGCCGCAGTTCGACGGAGAGCGACCAGGGCTCGTAGGGCTCGCCGGCGCCGCGGAACGGGTCGTCGGCGCCGTACATGATGAGCCGGGCGTGCTGTTCGACCCGGATCCGGTCGCGCAGTCGCCGGGAGCGGACGCCCTGGGCCTGCTCGGCCGGGTCGGACTGCTGGTCGGGGAAGCGCTCCCGGGACAGCTCCTGCGTGAGCGCGCGGGCGAACTGGCCCTGCTGGGTGGCCACCGCCCAGGCCACGAGCAGCGGCACGGCGATGGTGATCCACACCTCCAGCGGCCCGATGCCCCACATCCCCTGGGAGGCGAGGCCGACCGCGAAGCCGAGGAACTCGCTCGCCTCGAAGAGGTCGCCGAGGAGCCCTCCGGCGGAGTCGTCGTCGCCGACGGCGAGGAAGAAGAGGAGCAGGACGGCCTGGAGGAGCATGATCCGGCCGTACCAGCGCAGGATGAAGGCGGGGACGCGGCGGTAGACGGGGGCGGCAGCGGACCGGCCGCGGACCCAGCGGGCCAGGGCAAGGACCAGGAACGGCGCGATCAGAAGGGCGATCATGCCCTTGGTGAGCGGGAGCGCGACGATCCAGAGGGCCAGGATCCCGAGGGCCCAGCCGAGTTCGACGCGGCGGGCGCGCAGCGCGTGGGCGAGGACGCGGCTCGCGTCGAAGCCGAGCGAGGGGGCGGCGAAACGCTCCTCGTGGACGTACAGCTGGTCGATGACGGCGTCACGGAATCCGTCGTCGAGGTACGTGCCGGCGCAGAGCAGCCGGGTCGCCTCGCTGGAGGCGGGTAACCGGCGCGGGTCGACGGCCGACGGCGCGTGGGGCGGCCGGCCGGGCTGTTGCGGTACGGACGACTGTGTCAAGGCTCCCCCGATGGTGAGTAACCGACCCGGTCCGGGGCTCAGTTGCCGCGAACCGGTGGGCCAGCATAGGGGAGGTCGGGGCCGGGGTGTTCGTTGTCGGCACGTGGAACGGCGCCCCCGGGACGTACGGTCGGTCGTACGTCCCGGGGGCGCCGAGAGTGTGGAGCCGGGCTCGCGTCAGCCTCTGCCGAGGAGACCCGGACTCGCGTCGGTCGTGGCTCAGATGAGGCCGAGCTCGCGGACCGCGTCGCGCTCCTCGGCCAGCTCGGCCACGGAGGCGTCGATGCGGCCGCGCGAGAAGTCGTTGATCTCCAGGCCCTGGACGATCTCGTACGTGCCGTCGGTGCAGGTGACGGGGAAGGAGGAGATGAGGCCCTCCGGGACGCCGTAGGAGCCGTCCGACGGGATGCCCATGGAGGTCCAGTCGCCCGCGGCGGTGCCGTTGACCCACGTGTGGACGTGGTCGATGGCGGCGTTGGCGGCCGAGGCGGCCGAGGACGCGCCACGCGCCTCGATGATCGCGGCGCCGCGCTTGGCGACGGTCGGGATGAAGGTGTCGGCCAGCCACTGCTCGTCGTTGACGACCTCGGCGGCGTTCTTGCCGGCGATCTCCGCGTGGAAGATGTCCGGGTACTGGGTCGCCGAGTGGTTGCCCCAGATGGTGAGGCGCTTGATGTCCTCGACGGACGCACCGGTCTTGGCCGCCAGCTGCGAGAGCGCGCGGTTGTGGTCCAGGCGGGTCATCGCGGTGAAGCGCTCGGCCGGCACGTCCGGGGCGGCGGCCTGGGCGATCAGGGCGTTGGTGTTGGCCGGGTTGCCGACGACGAGGACCTTGATGTCGTCCGCGGCGTGGTCGTTGATGGCCTTGCCCTGCGGCTTGAAGATGCCGCCGTTGGCGGCGAGCAGGTCACCGCGCTCCATGCCCTTGGTACGCGGGCGGGCGCCGACGAGCAGCGCGACGTTGGCGCCCTCGAAGCCCTGGTTCGGGTCGTCGAAGATGTCGATGCCCTTGAGCAGCGGGAACGCGCAGTCGTCGAGCTCCATGGCGGTGCCCTCGGCGGCCTTGACGCCCTGCGGGATCTCGAGGAGGCGCAGCTTGACCGGCACGTCCGCGCCGAGCAGGTGGCCGGAGGCGATGCGGAAGAGCAGCGCGTAGCCGATCTGGCCGGCCGCGCCGGTCACGGTGACATTCACGGGAGTGCGGGTCATGGCGATCTCCGTAAGACAGCTGGCGGTGGGGGTCCCTGCCCCGGGTTCCGGACGTCCCTTCGTGATCGACGATCGACGATCGATCGCTGTGATCGATCGGTGTCTCGACGTGAAGAGATATCCAGCGGTCAGGCTATCCGACCCGGGGCCTCCCGAACCCCCACCCGCTTGTGGTCCGGCTCACTGCCACCCGTCCGACCGGGTGGCGGCCCGTCAGTCGGTCGTACAGCCCTGGCTGCCGTCGGCGAGCGTCGCGCAGGCCCGCGCGTCGGCGCCGGAGCCGACGGCGACCATCGGCGTATACGCGTCGGTGTCCGGCTGGGCGCCGGTGCCGGGGGTGACGGCGGCGCGTCGCACGGCGCCCGCGGCCTCGACGGTCACGGCGTCGCCGGGGGCGGCCCCGGTGATCCGGGCCCAGGCCGCCGCGCAGGTGTCGCTGTAGCGGACCTCGATCTGCGCGGCGCCCACGCGGGTACGGGCGACGGTGGTGGCGAGGGGTCCGCCGCAGCCCATCTCCTCGGGGTCCCGGCCGGCGCAGTCGGATCCCGCGCACATCACCCCCGCGGGGAGGTCGGCGCGCGGCGTGGCGGGCGGGGCGCTCGTCGTGGGCGGCGCGGCCGCCCGGCCGTCACCGCCGTCGCCGCCTCCGCCGTCGGAGCCGCCCAGGTCGACGAGGAGCAGGGCGGCGGTGACGACGAGCAGGGCGCCGAGGACCCCGGCGACGGAGAGCAGGACGGACTGCCGCCGGGAGGCGGGGTCGGAGGCGGGGGCAGGGGTGGGAGCGGAGGCGTGCGCATCGGCGGTACGGGGTCGGGGCGCGGGCGCCGCCGCCGCGGAAGTCACCGCCGGTTCGGGCCGGTCGAGGCGCCGGATCCGCATGGTGCGATCACCCTCACCGGGCTCCGCGTCACGCGCCCCACCGGGCTCCGCGTCCCGCCCCCCACCGGGCTCCGCGTCACGCGCCCCGCTGCGGGCGACGTCGCGCGCCACGTCACCTGCCCGCCCCCGGCTCCAGGCGCGCTCCGCGAGCTCCCAGTCCGTCGCGAGGGCCGCCGGGTCGCTTCCGGCCACCTCGGCGAGTGCGACGACGGCGCTTCGGGGGGCGGGCAGACGGCCGTTCAGATACGCGTCCCAGGCCGACCGTTCGTGTCCGGTGCGTTCGGCGACGGCGGTGACGGCGAGACCGCTGCGGTCGATCAGCCGACGGAGCCGCTCGGTGAACGCGGCGACGTCCGGGTCGAGTTCGTCCGGCAGCGCCTTCCAGCCAGGCATGTGCGGTCCCCCTTGTCCCGTGGTCCCTCGACTCCCGAAGGATGGCAGGTCCTGGGGCGACGCGTCCCCCGGATGCGGAGCCGAGGTACCGGAATGGTCACTTCCGTGCCACAGCGCGCCGACGGGCCTTGAACCGGCTTGGCACGTACATGACCCTTGATCACAGCGGCGCCCGCCCTCCCACGGGGGAGAGGGCGGGCGCCGCGCCCGACGTTCCGCGGGGCGGAAAGACCTCAGGTCACCGTCAGGTGGAGGACGTCCTCCAGGAACGGGATCCGCAGCCAGGGCTTCGGCTGCACCATGAGCGCGAGCAGCACGATCAGGCCGCCCATCACCCCGTACGTGATCATGTCCGTGAAGCGGGACCGTACGGCCAGCATGCCCACGGAGGGCAGCACCCGGCGCATCGCGGCCCCCACCAGGAGCGCGGCCCCGACGAGGATCGCGCCGATCCGGAAGGCCTCGGGGAACGGGTCCGTGCCCACCACGAGCAGCCCGAGTCCGGCGAGACCGAGCACGGTGATCAGCGGCCACTGGCGCGCGGGCGCCGGGGCGTCGCCGGGGGCCGCCCGACCGCCGCCCTCGGGCCGTGCGGTGTCGGTCGTGACGGTGGGAGGCCGCCGCCGCGGCCCGCCGGGGGCGGCGGAGCCGGAAGCGCCGGTCGGGGTACCGGCCGAGGCCGCCGCCTCGATTGCGCCCTCGGCGTCACCCTCGACCTCGGCTCCGGCCGCGGCCCCCGTGGCGTCCGGCTTCCCAGAGGTCCCGGGGGCCCCAGGGGTCCGCGGAGTCCCCGGGGTGCCCGGGGTCCCGGAGGTCACCTCAGAGCGCCGCGGCCGCGCGCTCCGCGGCCTCGACGACGTTGACGAGGAGCTGGGCGCGGGTCATCGGGCCGACACCGCCGGGGTTCGGGGAGATCCAGCCGGCCACCTCGGCGACGTCCGGGTGGACGTCACCGAGGATCTTGCCCTCGGCGTTGCGCGAGACGCCGACGTCGAGGACGGCCGCGCCCGGCTTCACGTCCTCGGGCTTGATGAGGTGGGGCACACCGGCCGCCGCGACGATGATGTCGGCGTTGCGCAGGTGCGCGGAGAGGTCCCGGGTGCCGGTGTGGCACTGGGTCACGGTCGCGTTCTCGGAGCGGCGGGTGAGGATGAGCGGCATCGGGCGCCCGATGGTGACACCGCGTCCGACGACCACGACCTCGGCGCCGTTGATCTCCACGCCGTGCGCGCGGAGCAGCGTGATGACGCCGTTCGGCGTGCAGGGCAGCGGGGCGGGCTCGTTGAGGACGAGCCGGCCGAGGTTGGTCGGGTGGAGCCCGTCGGCGTCCTTGGCCGGGTCCATCAGCTCCAGGATGCGGTTCTCGTCGATGCCCTTGGGCAGCGGGAGCTGGACGATGTAGCCCGTGCAGGCCGGGTCCTCGTTGAGCTCGCGGACGACCGCCTCGATCTCCTCCTGGGTGGCGGTGGCGGGCAGCGTGCGCTGGATCGACGCGAGGCCGACCTGGGCGCAGTCACGGTGCTTTCCGGCCACGTACTTCTGGCTGGCCGGGTCGTCGCCGACCAGGACGGTGCCGAGTCCGGGTGTGACGCCCTTCTCCTTGAGGGCCGCCACACGGACGGTCAGATCGGACTTGATCGCGGCTGCGGTGGCCTTGCCATCGAGAATCTGGGCGCTCATGGAGACATCCTCCCGGATGACCCCCACCTTGTTCCAATTCGCTCGTTCCGAGGGCCGGCCGGACGTCACGGCAGGTTGCACTTGCACAACTCCCTGGCATACCGACTGGACAAGGGGTCGGCGGTGGGACGACGATGACCGGCGAAGTACCGCGGAAAGTGCCGGGGGGAAATCCGCTCCAATGCCGTGACAGTCCTCCGCGCGGGCCGCGTCGTCCCCGCACAGAACATTCACGGAGGAATCGCCCGATGAGCTTCGGCGACCCGAACAACCCCTACGGCCAGCCCCAGGACCCGAACCAGGGCCAGCAGCCTGGTTACGGCTACCCGCAGCAGGCCCCGCAGGGCGTCCCGCCGCAGCAGGGCTACGGCTACCCCCAGCAGCAGCCGGGCGCGTACCCGCAGGCGCCTGGCACGCTTCAGGCCAACAACGGCTACATCAGCGTGCACGGTCTCGGCACCGTCAAGGTCGCCTCGATGGGTCTCCGATTCGCCGCGCGTCTGATTGACGGCCTGGCGATCGGCGCCATCGTCGGGGTGCTCTTCGCCATCGGTGTCGCCGGGGCCCTGGGCATCGGCAGCGCGGCCACGGAGAGCTGCTCCGGCCTGGACCAGATGTCCCCCGCCTACGACACCTGCCTGAACGAGCAGCTCGAGGCCTCCAGCGGCATTTTCGCCGCCCTCCTGGGCATGGCTGCCCTGGTCGGCATCGCCACCATGCTGTACGAGTGGCTGATGATCTCCTTCGTCGGCGCCACGCTCGGCAAGATGGCACTGGGGCTCCGCGTCGTCAAGGAGGCCACGGGCGGCAAGCCGGGCCTCGGCGGCGGCTTCGTCCGCTGGATCATCCCGATCGTCGGCGCCTTCCTCTGCTACATCGGCGCGATCCTGGTCTACCTGTCTCCGTTCTTCGACAACTCCGGCAAGCTGCAGGGCTGGCACGACCGTGCCGCCGGCACGCTCGTCATCAAGAAGTAGCGTTTCCTGCGGGGTTCCCCGCCGCTCCGAGGGCCGTCCGGCACAACGCCGGGCGGCCCTCGGCCGTTTCCCGCGGAAGGCTCCGCGAGGTCACATCCGCTTGAGGACCGCGAAGCCCTCGGAGCGGTGGACGATCTCGTACCGCGCCTCCGGGTGCAGTTGCGTGGCCAGCTGCACCGGGTCCGAGACCTGCTGCGACCAGCCGCGCAGGTCGTAGGCGAGGTAGTCGGGGGTGGCGCCCTTCGACGTGCCCACCCAGTAGACCCGGTGGTCCGCCGTGAGGTGCGCGAGGAGCGAGACGTCCGCCTCCACGCTCACGCCCTCCGGCACCGCGTCCACCGCCGCCCGCGCCTGCTCGGTCCGGGTGTCCGTCCGGTACGTCTCCGGCTTGAGCAGCTCCCGCAGCGGCAGGTTCACGGCGAGGACCAGCGCGACGGCCGTCGCGACCGGGACGACGACCTTCCCGTACGAGGCGAGCCACGCGCGCGGTGAGGTCCGCACCGAGCGGACGCCGTCTACCAGGGCCAGGAAGACCACCGGCATCAGGATCGCGCTGTAGTGCCAGTGCATGCCCCAGTGGTTGGGGTCCTGGGAGAGGAAGCGCCAGCCGAGCGTGGGCAGGACGATCAGCGTCAGCGGGGAGCGCAGGGCGAGGAAGCCGGTGATCGCGAGCAGGAAGATCACCATCTCCCAGCGCTCACCGGAGGTGAGGGCGTCACCGATGACCTGCGAGAACGAGGTCTCGGTCCCCTCCCCCGTCTTCTCGATCTTGGACCAGTAGTCGTACTCGCCGACCCGGCTCGCCGCCGGGATCAGGACGAGGACGGTCAGCGCGAAGGCCGCCGCGCCGAAGCCGGCCAGGGCCGCGCCCAGCCGCTTCTGCCCCTTCAGGAAGAGGACCACGCCGACCATGGACACGGTGAGGCCCATGTCCTCCTTGACGAGGACGAGCGGCGCGGACCAGGCGACGGCCGCGGTCCACCGTCCGAGGAGCAGGGCCCGGCAGGTCAGGGCGAGCATCGGGACGGCGAAGGCGATCTCGTGGAAGTCGGACTTGACCGCTTCCTGGATCCCCCAGGAGAGCCCGTACGCGACGGCGAGACCGATGCCGGCGGCCCGGCTGCCGAGGATCTGCTGGGCGGTGCGGCCGACGATGACGGCGCCGGAGGCGAACAGCGCGGCCTGCCCGAACAGCAGCGCGACCGGCGAGGGCCAGATCCAGTAGAGCGGCGCGAGGAGCGCGGTGACCGGGCTGAAGTGGTCGCCGAGTATGTGGAAGCCGGGGCCCTTGATGTCGACGACGGGTGCGCGCAGCTCGGCGTACGCCCGGACGGACTGCCCGAAGATCCCGAGGTCCCACGACGGGGTGCGGAAGTGCGCGTACTGCACCCAGGAGTAGAGGAAGTACAGGCCGCAGAGGATGCCCGCGAGGATCAGGTACGGGCGGAGCGGGGCCGGTGCGAGGCCGGCCGGCTCCTCGGCGCGCGCGGCGCCGGGATTGCCGGTGGCGTCCTCCTCGGCGGACCTGTTCTGTACGTCCAACACCACGCCCCCACTACCAGTGGTCGACAAAAGAGCAACCCATTAGACCAGAGTCCACCCGATCGGCGGATCTGTCGCCGACGGGCTCTTCGCGGCCGATCGCTTCATGAGCGGCTGATCCCGACGAGGGAGGGCCCGCCGGTACGCGCGTGCGTACCGACGGGCCCCTCGTACTCGTGGATCAGTGGAAGAAGTGGCGCGTGCCCGTGAAGTACATCGTCACGCCGGCCTTCTTCGCGGCCTCGACGACCAGCTCGTCCCGCATCGAGCCGCCCGGCTGCACGACCGCCTTCACGCCGGCCGCGGTGAGGATCTCCAGGCCGTCGGGGAAGGGGAAGAAGGCGTCGGAGGCGGCGTAGGCACCGCGCGCCCGCTCCTCGCCCGCGCGCTCGACCGCGAGCTTCGCGGAGTCGACGCGGTTGACCTGGCCCATGCCGACGCCGACCGAGGCGCCGTCCTTGGAGAGCAGGATCGCGTTGGACTTGACCGCGCGGCAGGCCTTCCACGCGAAGGCGAGCTCGGCGAGCTCCTCCGCGGACAGGGCCTCGCCGGTCGCCAGGGTCCAGTTCGCCGGGTCGTCGCCCGCCGCCTGAAGGCGGTCGGTGACCTGGAGCAGCGCGCCGCCGTCGATCGGCTTGACCTCGACCGGGTTGGCCGGGGCGCCGTCGGCGCGGAGCACGCGGATGTTCTTCTTCTTGGCCAGGACCTCGACCGCGCCGTCCTCGTACGCCGGGGCGACGATGACCTCGGTGAAGATCTCGGCGACCTGCTCGGCCATGGCGACGGAGACCGGGCGGTTGACGGCGATGACGCCGCCGAAGGCGGACAGCGGGTCGCAGGCGTGCGCCTTGCGGTGGGCCTCCGCGACGTCGGCGCCGATCGCGATGCCGCACGGGTTGGCGTGCTTGATGATCGCGACGCAGGGCTCGGTGTGGTCGTACGCGGCCCGGCGCGCGGCGTCGGTGTCCGTGTAGTTGTTGTACGACATCTCCTTGCCGTGCAGCTGCTCGGCCTCGGCGAGGCCGCCCGTGCCGTCGACGTAGAGCGCGGCGCCCTGGTGCGGGTTCTCGCCGTAGCGCAGGACGTTGGAGCGCTCGTACGTGTGGCCGAGGAAGTCGGGGAAGCCCGAGTCGTCGGAGGCGGCGTAGTCGGCGGCGAACCAGGAGGCGACGGCCACGTCGTACGCGGCGGTGTGCTGGAAGGCCCTGGCGGCGAACAGCTTGCGCAGGCCCAGGTTGGTGCCGCCCTCCTTGACCGCCTGGATGACCGCGGCGTACGCGCCCGGGTCCGTGACGACCAGCACCGACGGGTGGTTCTTGGCGGCGGCGCGGACCATCGACGGGCCGCCGATGTCGATCTGCTCGACGCACTCGTCCGCGGTGGCGCCGGAGGCGACGGTCTCGCGGAACGGGTACAGGTTCACGACGACCAGGTCGAAGGGCTCCACGCCCAGCTCGGCGAGCTGGTTGCGGTGGTCCTCCAGGCGCAGGTCGGCGAGGATGCCGGCGTGCACGCGCGGGTGCAGCGTCTTGACGCGGCCGTCCAGGCACTCGGGGAAGCCGGTCAGCTCCTCGACCTTGGTGACCGGCACACCGGCGGCGGCGATCTTCCCGGCCGTGGAGCCGGTGGAGACGAGCTCGACACCGGCCTCGTGCAGACCGCGGGCCAGCTCTTCGAGCCCCGTCTTGTCGTAGACGCTGACCAGCGCGCGGCGGATGGGCTTAACGGTGTCCGTGTTCACCGACATGAACCTTTCGTCCCTCAATGCGATAGCCGTGCCGGGCGAGGCGCCCCACGACGTCGACGAGCAGCGAGCGCTCGACTTCCTTGATGCGCTCGTGCAGAGCGGCTTCATCGTCCTCGTCCCGCACCTCGACCACGCCCTGGGCGATGATCGGGCCGGTGTCGACACCGTCGTCGACGAAGTGGACGGTGCACCCGGTGACCTTCGCGCCGTAGGCGAGGGCGTCACGCACCCCGTGGGCACCGGGAAAACTGGGGAGAAGGGCCGGGTGGGTGTTGACGACCCGGCCGCCGAAGCGGGCGAGGAACTCCTTGCCGACGATCTTCATGAACCCGGCCGAGACGACGAGGTCCGGCTCGTGGGCGGCGGTCGCCTCGGTCAGCGCGCGGTCCCACTCGTCGCGGGTGGCGTGGTCCTTGACGCGGCAGACGTAGGTGGGCAGCCCGGCGCGTTCGGCGCGTTCCAGACCGACGATGCCGTCACGGTCCGCGCCGACGGCGACGACCTCGGCCCCGTACCCCTCGGGGTCCGCGGCGATGGCGTCGAGGAGGGCCTGCAGATTGGTACCGGAACCGGAGACCAGGACGACGAGGCGGGCGGCAGCCACTGGGTCACTCTTTCCGTGGTGTTTGTGCGGTCGTACGAACGAATCGTGCCGCTCGATACGGGGAACCCTACGAATGGCTCGACCGTCAGCAACGATACCGGCACACGGGACGGCCCCCACGGGACGGGGGCGGAGCAGGGCGGTAGCGTCAGGGTCCGACGCCCGACGCACACCTCCGGCCGGCACCGGTCGGACACCCGGACGGCGTATCGGACGAGCAGCACGCGGTACTGGCAGAGCGCCACACGCAGAGCACAGAAGTACGACGCAGAGCACAGACGCAGCACGCAGCACGTAGACGAGACAGCAGCGGAGACCACGGGTGCGGCCGTGGTCGTGACGACAGAGGGAAGACGTTCAGCAGATGCCGGAACGCCAGTCCACGGACGACAACAACCCGTTCGCGCCGCCGCCCGAGGGCCGGCCGGATCAGCCGTGGCAGCCACGGCGACCGGAGGGCTCGGACGACGAGTCGTCCGGGACGCCGGACTCGTCGGGGCCGTCGGACGGCCGCTGGAGCCCGCGCCAGCCGGGCCCCTCGAACGACGGCTTCGGCCGTGGGCCCGAGCGCCAGGGCGGGCCGGAGGGCGGACCCGATCAGGGCGGCCCTGGTCAGGGCGGTTCCGGTCAGGGCGGGCCCGGGCGCCAGGGGCTCCGCTGGGACCCGACGGACCCGGCGCAGCGCCGTGCGCGGTACGCGATCCTCGCCGGCATGTGGGCCTTCTTCTTCGCCCTCTTCGAGCTCCCGGAACTGGCGCTGCTCCTCGGCGCCCTGGGCCTCTACTGGGGGATCAGCTCGCTGCGCGCCAAGCCGAAGGCGGCGGCCGAGGTGTCGCCGACATCACAGCCGGCCGCAGCGTCACCGTCTCAGCCCTCGGGACGCCCGTCGGGCCAGGGCGCCACGGCCACCCCGCTCCGCTCGATGCGCACGGCCGCGATCAGCGGCATCGTCGCGGCGAGCGTCGCCCTGATGATCGTCGCGGTGGGCTTCACCATGCAGCTCGTCTACAGCGACTTCTACGAGTGCCGTGACGACGCCCTCACCCACGCGGGCCAGCTGGCCTGCAACGACCTGCTGCCGAAGCCGCTCCGCGCGGGCTTCGGGGTCCGGGAGTAGCAGCAGCTCCTAACCGGCGGCCGGGGGCGGCGGCGGGGAGGGTTCCCAGGCCGCCGGGAGAAAGTCGTACGGCTCGAAGGCGGAATCGCCGTACGGGTCGTCGTCGATGCCGAGGTCGGACGCCGACCGTGCCTCGCCGGACGCGAGCCCTTCGGGGGCGGACGGGGGTACGGAGCCGGGTGCGAGGCCGGAGGCGGAACCCGCCTCCGGGGTCGCGCCCGGGGCGGAGGCCGCTGCCCCCGGGGTCGCCGCGCCCGCTCCCTGGCCGGCCATGGACGGGGGCGCGGACGCGGACCCGGACGCCGCCACCGGTGCCGGAGCCGGCACCTGCGCAGGCCGAGCCACCCGCAAGGGCTTCGGGCGCAGGCCGCGGCGGCCCCAGGCCCGTACCCCCAGAGCCGTCGGGACACCCAGGCACACCCCCCACAGGACCGTCGCCGCGCCCGCCTGCCACCACACCGGGCCGAACGCGGACAGCCGGCCGGCGCCGAGCGGGCCGCCCGCGGCCCCCGCGAGGACGGCGGCGACCACTCCACAGCCCCAGGCCGTGCCCAGCGCCGTGAGCGCCGTGTCCCGGGCCGCCCAGGTCC
This sequence comes from Streptomyces exfoliatus, assembly GCF_000725545.1. Classification (GTDB taxonomy): domain Bacteria; phylum Actinomycetota; class Actinomycetes; order Streptomycetales; family Streptomycetaceae; genus Streptomyces; species Streptomyces exfoliatus. Next base: position 183,822 of record NZ_JNZP01000010.1, read on the forward strand.
GCGCCGAGCGGCCCACGCGCCACCCCTGGAGCACGGTGGCGGCCAGCGGGGCGGCCACGGCGGACCAGTGCAGCCAGCCGCCGGGCCCCTCGGCGGGCAGCGCGGCCAGGAGCGGGAAGGGCGGCACGGCCGGATCACCCGCGAGGCCCAGGGGCGTGGCGAGGGCGCCCGTACCGACGGCGAAGCCGGACCCGAGCCCGTACGCGGCCCCCCAGACGGCCATGTTCGGCAGCAGCGCCAGGACGAGCAGCAGGACCGCCACCCGCCCCGACCACTCCCCCGCGAGACCCGCGTACGCGGCCTGCGCGTCGCGCGCGTGCCAGGCCAGCGACACCGCCGCGGCGACCGCGCCGCCGCCGAGCAGCGTCACGAGCCCGAGGCCCGCCGCGCGCAGGGCGACGGCGGCCTCGCGCTGCCCCGGCAGCGGACGGCCGAGCGCCGTCCATGCCCCCGCGCACGCCGCGCCCCCGACGACGGCCGGCATCCACAGACCGGCGGTGGCCAGGTCGGCGGGGAGCGGACCGCTCGCGCTGTAGAGCACGACCGCGGCGGCCACCAGCAGATACCCCCCGGCCACGGCGGCGACGGCGCCGCTCGCGGAGGGGCAGGGCCGGTCGCCGTCGTCGCCCGCGTCGAGGGTGTCCCGGGCGGCCCGGTGGACGAGCCAGACGGGCAGGACGGCGAGGAGCAGCGGGACGACGCCGAGCGGCGCGGGCACGCCGGACAGGGTGTCCGTACGGACGAGGTCCACGCCGTGGGCGAGCAGCCAGAGCCCGGCGGCCAGGTGCAGGGCGCCGCCGGGGCCGCTGTCGGGGTACGGGGAGCTGATCCAGGCCGCGACCACCAGGACCGCGAGGCCGCCGAGACCGAGTCCGGCGGCGAGTCCGCCGCGGACACAGGCGGTGGCGAGCGCGGTGGAACGGCCGCCCTGGACCAGGGGGTGCTCGGTCACATGGGTCACGGGCTCATGCTCCCAACGACACGCGCTTTTGCCGCGTAACAGGCAAACCTCCGTTGTGTCGCTCAAGATACGTTTATGTACTTTTCCGCCCAGAGCAGCTCTGCGGGAGGTCGACACCGATGAGCCGGAGCACCGCGGATTCCGCCCCCTCCGCCACCCTGCCGACCCCGAAGGAGCGGCGCAGGTTGCGTGAGGCCCTCGCCCTGAGCGAGGAGCAGGTCGCCGAGGCCATGGGCGTCACGAAGGCCACGGTCAGGGCGTGGGAGACGGGGCGCTCGACGCCCCGGGGCCGCAAGCGCGAGGCGTACGCGAAACTGCTCGGCACGCACGAGCCGGCCGGCACCGCGCCCTCCCCCGAACGGCCGAACGGGTCCACCCCGCAGAAGCCACAGCCACAGCCGGAGCGGCAGCCACAGGCAGAGACTCAGGCACAGGCACAGGCACAGGCACAGGCACAGGGACAGGGACCGGGAGCAGGAGCGACACCGGGGCCGGGAGCGGCACAGTCCGGCTCCGGCAACGTCCGGCCCAAGGCCGCCGCCAAGCGGGCCGCCAAGCCTCCCCGGGCCCCTTCCCCCTCCCCGGCCATCGCTTCCGGCCCGGGGCGCAAGGGCCCCGCGAAACCGCAGGAGCGGCTGAAACCGGCGGCGAAGGCGACTCCGGAGACCCCCGAGGCCCCGGCAGCTCCGGCCACGGCGGTCCCGGCGGAGGTTCCCGCCGTACCGGGCCTCACCCCCGAGCAGGCCTTCGACGCGCTGTACGCGCACGCCGCGCCCGGTCTCGTCCACCAGACGTACCTGCTGACCGGCCGCCGGCGGCTCTCCCGCGAGTCCGTCGAGTACGCCTTCCACCACGCCTGGGAGCACTGGCCCGAGGTCGCCGTCGACCCTGACCCGGTGGGCTGGGTGCGGGCGACCGCGTACGAGTACGCCCTCTCCCCCTGGCACCGGCTGCGCCGCGCCCACAAGCACCCCGACGCCCCGCCGACCGAGGCGAACCGCAGGGCGCTGCTGGCCGCGCTCCTGGAACTACCGCCGCCGTACCGCCGTACGGTCCTGCTGTACGACGGGCTCGGCCTCGACCTGCCGGAGACGGCGGCCGAGACCGAGGCGAGCACTCCCGCCGCCGCCAACCGGCTGCTGCACGCCCGTACCGTCCTCGGGCAGCGGATCCCCGAGCTCGCCGAGCCCGAGGCCCTGCACCGGCGGCTCGGCGCGCTGGTCGCGGAGGCGCCGACGGCGACCCTCCCGGCGGCCCGCGCGGTCCGGACCGGCAGCGAGCGGCGGACCCGCACGTGGACCCGGGCGGTGCTCGGGGTGACGGCGGTCCTCATCGGGGTCACGGGCCTCACGGCGGTGACGGCGCCGACCCGGTACATCCCGGTGAACGCCCCCGGCGAGACCGTCAACGGCGTACCGGTGCGCGGCGGGCCGCAGAAGCTCCGCCCCGAGGACCTGGAGCTCCGCGACAAGCTGCGCTCCGAGCCGAACCCGGGTCCCGAGCGGCTGGTCCCGACGGCCGAGTAGGTGCCGCGGCACGTGAGAGGGCCCCGCCCCTCCCGGTCTCCCGGGAGGGGCGGGGCCCTCTCACGTACTGCCTGTCAGGCTGCTGTGCGTTCAGCCCGCCAGGATGGCGCGCGCCAGCTTGGCCGTCTCGGTCGGCGTCTTGCCGACCTTGACGCCCGCGGCCTCAAGGGCCTCCTTCTTCGCCTGGGCCGTGCCGGAGGAGCCGGAGACGATGGCGCCGGCGTGGCCCATGGTCTTGCCCTCGGGCGCGGTGAAGCCCGCGACGTAGCCGACGACCGGCTTGGTGACGTTGGCCTTGATGAAGTCGGCCGCACGCTCCTCGGCGTCGCCGCCGATCTCGCCGATCATGACGATCAGGTCGGTGTCGGGGTCCGCCTCGAACGCCGCGAGGGCGTCGATGTGCGTGGTGCCGATGACCGGGTCGCCACCGATGCCGACGGCGGACGAGAAGCCGAGGTCACGGAGCTCGTACATCATCTGGTACGTCAGCGTGCCGGACTTCGAGACCAGACCGATGCGGCCCGGCTTCGTGATGTCGCCCGGGATGATGCCGGCGTTGGACTGGCCCGGGGTGATGAGACCGGGGCAGTTCGGGCCGATGAGGCGGGTCTTGTTGCCCTTGTCCACGGCGTACGCGTAGAACGCGGCCGAGTCGTGGACGGCGATGCCCTCGGTGATGACGACGGCGAGGGGGATCTCGGCGTCGATCGCCTCGACGACGGCGGCCTTCGCGAAGGCCGGCGGCACGAAGAGGACCGAGACGTTGGCGCCGGTCTCCTTCATCGCCTCGGCGACGGTGCCGAAGACCGGGATCTCGGTGCCGTCGAAGTCGACGGTCGTGCCGGCCTTGCGGGGGTTCACGCCACCGACGATGTTGGTGCCGTCACCCAGCATGAGCTTGGTGTGCTTCATGCCCGTGGCACCGGTCATGCCCTGGACGATGACCTTGCTGTCCTTGTTGAGGAAGATAGCCATGGCTCTGGTGTCCCTCGTCCCTTACTTCGCAGCCGCGAGCTCGGCGGCCTTGTCGGCCGCTCCGTCCATGGTGTCCACGCGCTGCACCAGCGGGTGGTTGGCGTCCGACAGGATCTTGCGACCCAGCTCGGCGTTGTTGCCGTCGAGGCGCACGACCAGCGGCTTGGTGACCTCTTCGCCCTTCGACTTCAGGAGCTCCAGGGCCTGGACGATGCCGTTGGCGACCTCGTCACAGGCGGTGATGCCACCGAAGACGTTGACGAACACGGACTTGACGTCCGGGTCGCCGAGGATGATCTCCAGGCCGTTCGCCATGACCTCGGCCGAAGCGCCGCCGCCGATGTCGAGGAAGTTGGCCGGCTTCACGCCGCCGTGGTTCTCACCGGCGTACGCGACGACGTCCAGGGTCGACATGACCAGACCGGCACCGTTACCGATGATGCCGACCTCGCCCTCGAGCTTGACGTAGTTGAGGCCCTTGGCCTTGGCGGCAGCCTCGAGCGGGTTGGCTGCGGCCTTGTCCTCGAGCGCCTCGTGCCCGGGCTGACGGAAGTCGGCGTTCTCGTCGAGAGACACCTTGCCGTCCAGGGCCAGGATGTCGCCGGAGGCGACCTTGGCCAGCGGGTTCACCTCGACGAGGAGCGCGTCCTCGGCGACGAAGGTGTCCCACAGGGTCACGAGGACCTCGGCGACCTTCTCGGCCACCTCGGCCGGGAACTGCGCCAGGGCCACGATCTCGCGGGCCTTGACGATGTCGACGCCCTTGTTGGAGTCGACCGGCACCTTCGCCAGCTTCTCGGGGGTCGTCGCGGCGACCTCCTCGATGTCCATGCCACCGGCGACGGACGCCATGGCGAGGAAGGTGCGGTTGGTGCGGTCGAGGAGGTACGAGACGTAGTACTCCTCGAGGATTTCCGGAGCGGTCTCCGCGATCATCACCTTGTGGACCGTGTGGCCCTTGATGTCCATCCCGAGGATGTCCGTCGCGCGAGCGACGGCCTCGTCCGGGGTGGCGGCCAGCTTCACGCCGCCGGCCTTGCCGCGGCCACCGACCTTCACCTGCGCCTTGACGACCGACTTGCCGCCAAGACGCTCGGTGGCCTCGCGCGCCGCCTCAGGCGTGTCGATGACTTCACCGGCCAGCACCGGTACACCGTGCTTGGCGAAGAGGTCCCTCGCCTGGTACTCGAACAGGTCCACGCGCGTCCGTCCCTTTTCTGATGATCGCGGTTCGTTGTCTGCGTGGGCGTGCCGCGAAGGGCAACGTGACTGCTCTGTCACAAGGAGGGCGTACACGGTGACCGTGGACGCGGCATGTCCGTCTCGCAGGTTATCGCCGAGGGACGTGGGTCCCTAAATCGCAGATCACACCAGAGCGGTGATACGGGTCACAGACCGTAGGGATCGGAGGGCCGTCCGTAGGGGACGCGGGGTGGGGACGTGCGGCGTTCGCCGCAGGCGGCGCTTGGCCTCCCGGCCCCTCACGACGCGCCGGTGAAACGAGTGAGGGGCATTCCGGCGCCGATGTGATATGAGCCTCAGTCGGAATTCCGGACACCCGTGCGGGTGTCCTCGACGACGAATTCCGCACCACGGACGGTCACCTCGCGCTCGGGCCGCGCGGGTCGGCGGACCGCTGCCGGTCAGCCGGCGGGTATCGGCAGGGGGCGCTTCTCCAGGGCGGCCGCCATGATCTCGGGGAACAGGTCGGGGGTGCAGGCGAAGGCCGGGACCCCGAGCGCGGCGAGCGCCGCCGCGTGATCACGGTCGTAGGCCGGGGCGCCCTCGTCGGAGAGGGCGAGCAGCGCGACGAACTGGACCCCGGAGGCCTTCATCGCCGCGACCCTCTTCAGCATCTCGTCGCGGATGCCTCCCTCGTACAGGTCGCTGATGAGGACGACGACGGTGTCGGCCGGGCGGGTGATCTTCGTCTGGCAGTGGGCGAGGGCGCGGTTGATGTCGGTGCCGCCGCCGAGCTGGGTGCCGAACAGGACGTCGACGGGGTCGTCGAGCCGGTCGGTCAGGTCCACGACGGCCGTGTCGAAGACGACGAGCCGGGTGGCGATCGACCGCATGGAGGCGAGCACCGCTCCGAAGACGGAGGCGTGGACGACGGAGGCCGCCATGGAACCCGACTGGTCGACGCAGAGCACCACCTCCTTCTTCACCCCCTGGGAGGCCCGCCCGTGGCCGACGAACCGCTCGGGGACGACCGTGCGGTGCTCGGGCAGGTAGTTCTTGAGGTTGGCGCGGATCGTGCGGTCCCAGTCGATGTCCCGCTGACGGGGCCTGCTGATCCGGGCGGAACGGTCGAGGGCCCCGGTGAGCGTCGCCCTGGTGCGGGTGGCCAGGCGCTTCTCCAGGTCGTCGACGACCTTGCGCACGACGGCCCGCGCGGTCCGTCTGGTGGTCTCCGGCATGGCTTTGTGGAGGGAGAGCAGGGTGCCGACGAGGTGCACGTCCGCCTCGACGGCCTCCAGCATCTCCGGTTCCAGGAGGAGGGTGGCGAGGCCGAGGCGGTCGATCGCGTCGCGCTGCATGACCTGGACGACGGAGCTGGGGAAGTACGTGCGGATGTCGCCGAGCCAGCGGGCGACGGAGGGCGCCGAGGCGCCGAGCCCCGCCGAGCGGTCTCGTCCGGTGCGGTCCCCGCCCCGGTCCGCGCGCCCGTACAGGGCGGTGAGGGCTCCGTCCACGGCGGCGTCGGTGCCGGTGAGCGGGCGGCCGGTGCCGTCGGCCTCGCCGCCTCCCAGGACGAGCCGCCAGCGGCGCAGCCGCTCGTCGTCCGCCGTTCGCGTGCTCGTCCCTGCGCTGCTCGTTCCTGGGCTGCTGCTCATGCCGTGACCTCCGTACCGAGGACGAGGTGGAGGAGGGGCAGCACGGCGTCCGCCCGCTCCCGGTCGAGCGTGGCGGCGAAGCCGGGGACGCCCGGCGCGGAATGCCCGGGGCCGCCGGCTCCCGGACCGCGGGCCACCAGCTCGCCGAGCGTGCGGCGTACGCCCGGCTCGTACGTGGAGAACGTGCGGCGCAGCAGCGGCAGGACATCGGTGAACGCCCCGGCCGGAACGCCGGTGAGCCAGTCGTCGACCAGGCCGAGGAGCCGCTCGTCGTGGACGAGGAGCAGCCCGCCTCCGGAGGCCCCGCCGACGAAGCCGTCGATCCACGCGGCGGCGTCGGGCGGCGGGGTGCCGGGCGAGAGGGCCCGGCTCATCAGCAGGGCGGCCTCGCCGTCGGCGATCCGGCCCTCGTCCAGGAGGAGCCGGGCGGCCCGGCCCCTGAGGACGCCCGGGACCCGGTCGCGGTCGGCGAGCCGGCGCAGGACGCCCGCCCAGCGGTCGGCCGGCCCGGCAGCGTCCGGCAGCAGGCCGATGGCCTGGTGCACCTCGTCGATCCGCCCGCGCATGGCGGTGGCCGCGTCGGTGTCGAGCCCGGCGCAGGCGGGCGGCAGGCCGACGCAGATCCGCTCGGCGAGACCGGCCGCGACCTCGGCGAGGGCCCCCGTGTCGGTGCCGCGGACATCGCCGTAGCGCAGCGAGCGGGCCAGCGCCGGGAGGGCCTCGGCAAGGTGGGAGACGTCGGTGTCGAGGGCAGCCCGGTCGGCGAGCGACCGCATCACGACGGGCAGCGCGCCGCTCAGCCCGGCGAGGAGGCACTGCTCGGCGAGCGCGGTGATGTCGGCGAGCGCGGTCGCCGCCTCGGCCCGGGAGCGGGCCCTGGCGGTGGCGGCGGCCTCGACGGTGGTGCCCCAGACACCTGCCTCGGCGACCTGGACGTGCTGCTCGGGCTCCCAGCGCAGCCGCCAGGTCTCCCGGAAGGTCCCGGTGCCGGCCCGGCCTGAGGCCGGTTCGCCCCAGCCGACGCCGAGGAGCCGCAGCCGGTGGAGGAGCCGGCTGCGCTCGCCGTCCATGCCCTTGCGGAGGTCGAGTTCGAGCGTGCGCTCGGTGGCCTCGGGCTTGAGGCGCAGGCTCCGCCGGCGGCGGGCCAGGTCGCGCTGGAGGGGTACGGCGGGGGCGCCGGCCGGCACCTCGCCGAGGACGTCGCCGACGACCAGGCGGTCCCGGACGAGGTCGAGGGGCACGTCGGAGCCCTCGCACAGGACGGCGCGGACGGCGTCGGTCGTCTCGTCGAGGCCGGGGGCCGGCCGGCCGCGCAGGGCGGCCAGGTTCCGGGCGAGCCGGACGGCCTCGATGACATGGGCGGAGGAGACGGGGTGGTCCTCCGCCCTGAGGAGCCGGGCGACCTTGGTCATCCAGCGCTCGACGGGCCGGTCGGGTGCGGCGAAGAGGTGCTCGTACCAACCGGGCGCGTCGATTCCCGCGCCGTACCCCGAGCGGCGGGCGAGCCTGCGGTGGGTCCAGGGGACCCAGGTCAGCTCGGCCTTCACCTTGGGCAGGCCCTTGAGCAGGGCGCGATCGGCGGCGACGGTGGTCTTCCGGGTGAGGGCGGGGACGTGCCAGGCACCGCAGACGACGGCGACGGAGTCGCCGAACTCCTTGCGGGCGGCGCGGAGCTGGATCCGCATGTACGCCTCGCGGACGAGGTCGCGGGGGTGACCGCCGTGCCCGTGCGCCTCGCGGAGCGCGCCCATGGCCTCGGCGAGGGCCTCGAACGGTGCGGTGGGATCGGCGTCGTCGTCGGCGCCGCAAAGTTCGACGACGTCCTCCCACCAGCGCTCGGCGGCCCCCGTGGCCCCGGCCGCCCCGGCGAGTTCGGCGATCGGGTCGATCCGCGCGCCGCCCCCGGCGAAGCCCTCCTCGCCGTCGTCGCCGTCGCTCCAGGTGGGATCGGAGGCGGCGAGGGTGTGGGTGGCGGGCAGGTCGATGAACCGGACGGCGGCGCCCCGGTCGAGGGCCCACCGGATCGCGACCCACTCGGGCGAGAACGAGGCCATGGGCCAGAACGCGGCCCGCCCCGGGTCGTCCACGGCGTGGGCGAGCAGCGCGACCGGGGGCCGCATGTCGGGGTCCCCGGCGAGCGTGACGAGGGCGTCCGCCTCGGCCGGACCCTCGACGAGCACCGCGGCCGGCTTCTCCGCCTCCAGGGCGGCCCGCACAGCACGCGCCGATCCGGGCCCGTGGTGCCGCACCCCGAGCAGCAGCGGCCCGCCTCCGCCCCGGACCGCGGCGCCTGACGTCAGGCGCCCACCGGACGTCAGGCGCCCACCGGACCTCAGGCCCTCATCCGACGCCGTGCGGCCGGCCGACGCCATCCCCCCATCGGACGCCACGCGCTCACCTCGCGTCATGGCTCACCTCGCGGCAGGCGCGGTAGAAGTCCTTCCAGCCGTCTCTTTCTCTGACCACCGTCTCCAGGTACTCCTGCCAGACGAGCCGGTCGGCCGCCGGGTCGCGGACGACGGCGCCGAGGATCCCCGCGGCGACGTCCGCCGGCCGCAGGACGCCGTCGCCGAAGTGGGCGGCGAGGGCGAGGCCGCCGGTGACGACGGAGATCGCCTCGGCCGTGGAGAGCGTCCCCGAGGGGGACTTGACCTTCGTCCGCCCGTCGGTCGTGACCCCGTCGCGCAGTTCACGGAAGACGGTGACGACCCGGCGGATCTCGTCGACGCCTTCCGGCAGGGCCGGCAGTTCCAGGGAGCGCCCGAGCTGCTCGACGCGGCGGGCGACGATGTCGACCTCCGCCTCCGCTGTGGCGGGCAGCGGCAGGACCACCGTGTTGAAGCGGCGGCGCAGCGCGCTGGAGAGTTCGTTGACGCCCCGGTCACGGTCGTTGGCCGTGGCGATCAGGTTGAAACCGGGGACGGCCTGCACCTCCTGGCCCAGTTCGGGAACGGGGAGGGTCTTCTCGGACAGGATCGTGATGAGCGTGTCCTGCACGTCGGCGGGGATGCGGGTGAGCTCTTCCACCCGGGCCGTCATCCCCTGCGCCATCGCCCGCATCACGGGGCTCGGTACGAGGGCGTCCCGGCTGGGGCCTTCGGCGAGGAGCCGGGCGTAGTTCCAGCCGTACCGGACGGCCTCCTCCGGGGTGCCGGCGGTGCCCTGCACGAGGAGGGTGGAGTCGCCGCTGACGGCGGCGGCGAGGTGCTCGGAGACCCAGGTCTTGGCGGTGCCCGGCACGCCGAGCAGCAGCAGGGCGCGGTCGGTGGCGAGAGTGGTGACGGCGACTTCCACGATGCGGCGCGGTCCGACGTACTTCGGTGTGACGACCGTCCCGTCGGGGAGCGTGCCGCCGAGGAGATAGGTGGCTACGGCCCACGGCGAGAGCCGCCAGCGGGTGGGCCTGGGGCGGTCGTCGGCCGCGGCGAGGGCGGCGAGTTCGTCGGCGAAGGCGTGCTCCGCGTGCGGCCGCAGGACCTCGGTCACGGGCTGCGGCCGCCCCGGTCCGGTGTCCGTCTCGACACCGGAACCGGGCTGCGCGATGGTTTCGGGCACGGGCATGGATCCCCCTCCAGATCGTTCGACCTGCTGTGCCATCCAAGGTGCACCATGCCACTGACATTCGGATGTCGCCGCTGGTCAGAGGGAGTTCACCGAGTGAGGGAGGGTCAGCTCACGCGTGGCGTGAGGGAGGGTCCGCGCGCCCGGAGTCGACCGATGGTCAGCCCACGACCGGGGAGACGGCGACGCAGCCGCCCGCCATCGCCTGCTCGGCCTTGGCCTCCTTGATGACCTTGCCCTGGTAGATGACCTTGCAGGTGAGGTCGCGCGGGTCGAGCGCGACCGGCATGACGGCCGGCGGCATGATGCCCGTCAGCTTCACCGTCTTCTTCCACGGCGTGGCCGGCTTCTCCTCCGACTCCAGCTTCGGCTCCATCGCGGAACCCTGGCCGGCGTGGTAGTCGATGGACTCGACACCCTTGCCCGTGACCTCGTAGGTGACCTCGTAGGACTCGGTCACGCCCTTGTCGACCTGGTCGACGGCCTTCTCGGCGACCTCGGAGCAGGCGCCGAGGCCCAGGGCCAGGCCGGCGGCGGCGAGCACCGAGACGACGGTGCGGGTGGTGCGGGTGGTGCGCTTCATTACGGGGTCCCCTGGACGGTGGTGCGTGGTGGATCAGTCGGTCTCGCGCAGAGAATCGTAAAGGAAGAGTAAAGTCAAATCCCTTCACCGCCTCCTCGCACCCTTCGAACACGCAGGCCACAGCCGCTTGTCAGTGGTGGCCTCTACCGTCGGGGACATGAATGCCATGGGGGTGCGCATGACGGTGGACCAGGTCCTTGCCCTGGCTCCTGACGAGGCCTCACGCAGCGCGGGAAGCAAGCTCGGCACGGCCGGACCGTGGTCCGGTACGGGCTCCGGAGAGGGCGCGGTGTGGGGTCTGTGCCGGGGCAGCGGCAGCGCGCCGTACCGGACGGCCGTCGACACCACGGGGCCCGCGTACCTGTGCGACTGCCCCAGCCGCAGATCCCCTTGCAAACACGCGCTCGGGCTGCTGGTGCTCCAGGCCACGGACGGCACGGCCGTCGAGGACGCCACCGTGCCCGAGTGGGCCGCGCCCTGGCTCGCAGCGCGACGCGGGCGCGCGGAGAGCGCGCCCCTGGAGACCCGGGCGGGCGCCGCGCCCGAAGGCCCGGCTGATCCCGAGGCCGCGCGCCGCAGGGCCGAGCGTCGGGCCGCCCGGATCACCTCGGGCGCGCAGGAACTCGAGCAGCGGCTCGCCGACCTGCTGCGCGGCGGCCTGGCGACAGCCGAGCAGTCCGGGTACGGACTGTGGGAGGAGACGGCGGCCCGCATGGTCGACGCCCAGGCCCCGGGACTCGCGGGGCGCGTCCGGGAATTGGCCTCGATACCGGGCTCGGGTCCCGGCTGGCCCGTGCGGCTCCTGGAGGAGTGCGCGCTGACCCATCTGCTCGACCGCGCCTGGCTCGCCGCCGACCGGCTGCCCGCCCCGTTCGCGGCGACCGTACGGACCCGGGTCGGCCTCACCGCCCCGGCCGACGGCGCCCCGGTGCGGGACCACTGGCTCGTCCTCGCGCAGTACGACGCGGCCGACGCCCGGCTGACCACCCGGCGCATCTGGCTGCACGGGACGACGAGCGGGCGCACGGCGCTCCTCCTGTCCTTCGGCGCGGCGGGCCGGGCTCCCCGACTGGCCCTGCCCGTGGGCGCGGTGTTCGACGGTGAGGTCATGCCGTACGCCGGCTCGGGCCGGCTGCGCGCGGAGCCGGGCGAGCCGTTCGTCCCGGTCGCCGCCCCCGCGGCCGCGCCGCCGGGCGGCCCGGTGGGCGCGGCCCTGGACGCGTACGGGCGGGCGCTGGGCGAGGACCCGTGGCTGGACTCCTGGCCCGTGACGCTGAGCGAGGTCGTTCCCGCGCGCGCGGAGTACGGCTGGCAGCTCGCCGACGCGGACGGCCGCGAGGCCCTGCCGCTGACACCCACCGCCCAGTCGCGTCCCGGGCTCTGGCGCCTCGTCGCCCTGTCGGGCGGCGCGCCGCTCACGGTCTTCGGGGAGTGCGGGCACCGCGGGTTCACCCCCCTCGCCGCCTGGTCCCCGGAGGCCCCCGGAGAGACGGTCCCGCTGATATGACATCCGCCCGCCGCACCCGGCCCGCCCGGAGGACCCCGATGGAGAAGAGCACGACGCCGCCCACCACCGTGGTCCTCACGACAACCGCGCCCGGCAGCGCCGCTCCCACGGCCACCGTTTCCGCGGCCGCCGTTCCCACCGCCGACGGCGCGGACAAGGGCCTCTGGGAGGAGCTCGTCACCTCGGCGTTGCTCGGTACGGACCGGCGTCCGCCCGCCGGGCCGGCCGGGACGGCGGCCGGGGACCTGCCCGGCGCCCTCCTCGACGCCGCCGCGCTGCACACCGTGCGGCGGAGGGCCGGGCTGCGCCCCGGGCCCGCCGCGACACCTCCGGACCCCGCGCCCGAGGATCCGCGCAGACCGCTGCCCCCGGCGGCCCGGCGGCGGCTCGACCAGTTGCTCGCCGGCCGCGCCGCGCCCTCGCCCGCCGGGCGGCGCGGGGCGGCCCCCGATCTCGCCGAACTGCTCCCGCAGTGGCTGGCCCTCGCCAACGAGCGCGGATACAAGGCCCCGGCCGCCGGTCTGCCCGCACTCCTCGACGCGGCGCGGGCCCGTACCGATCTGCGGCCCCAGGCGCTCCGGCTCGCCGGACCGCGGGGCCTGTGGCTGGCCCGGCTCAACCCCGAGTGGAGGTTCGCCCTCCGCGGCGCGGGCGCGGGCGGCTCCCTCCCGGCTCCGGGCGACCGGGAGGCGGTGCGTGCCCTGTGGGACGAGGGCCTGTTCGCCGAGCGGGTGGCCCTGCTCGCCGCCGTACGGGCGGAGGACCCGGCGGCGGGTCTCGCCCTCCTCGCCTCCACCTGGTCCGCCGAGCGGGCCGAGGACCGGCTGATGTTCGTCGACTCCCTGCGGTCGGGGCTCTCGGCGGCGGACGAGGAGTTCCTCGAGGCGGCCCTCGGCGACCGCAGCCGTAATGTCCGCGCGACCGCCGCCGAACTGCTGTCCGCCCTGCCGGCCTCGGCGTTCGCGGGCCGGATGGCGGCCCGCGCGATCACCTGCGTCGGACTCGACCGGACGGCGGAGTCGCCGACGATCACCGTGGAGGCCCCGCACGAGTGCGACACGGCCATGCAGCGGGACGGCCTCGTGGCGTCGCCTCCGGCCGGGCGCGGCGAGCGGTCCTGGTGGCTGGGCCAGCTCGTCGAGGCCGCTCCGTTGTCGTGCTGGCCGCCCCGGTTCAGGGGGCGCGGCCCGGAGGAGATCGTGGCGCTTCCGGTCGCCGACGACTGGCGGGACGAACTGCACGCGGCCTGGTGCCGGGCGGCCGTACGGCAGCGGGACGCGGGCTGGTCGCGCGCGCTGCTCGGGTCCCCGGCGATCCCACCCGCGACGGGTCCCGGCACCGCGTCACTGGCCGAGCGGGCCCAGCTCCTGTCGACGCTCCCTCCGGGGGAACGGGCCGGCTGGGTCGCCTCGTTCATCGCGGCGCACGGCCTGTCGGAGGCGTTCCAGCTGCTCGGCGTCTGTGAGGTTCCCTGGGCGGAGCCGCTGGGCGGGGCGGTGATCGACGCCCTCGACATCGCGCGCGAGGCGGGCAGTTATCCCTGGAGCTTCAGTGGGGTGATGGGCCTCGCGGAGCGCTGCCTCGCCCCGGAGGCGGCGCGGCAGCTGGAGTCGCTGACGGCCAGACCGGACGAGGCGGAGGACACCTCCCCCGGTGCGGGCGGCTACTGGTCCGAGGCCTTTCAGCGCCTGGTCTCCACGCTCCGCCTGCGCGCGGCGATGAGGGCCGAACTCCTGGACGGGGAACCGCCACCGGACTCCGTCGGCGGGCACCTCTCCGCGCCGCCGGGCCCCTGACACGACGAAGGCCCTCCCGTGGATGCTCCGGGAGGGCCCTGAGGCCGTGAGGCGCGCGAGCGCCGGAAGGCATGACGGCGCGGCCGCCGGGACGCGGCCGAACCGGGACGGGTTACGCGGCCGAACCGGAACGGGTCACGCGGCCACGCGGACGTTCGCGTTCACCCAGTCCACGATGGACGTCGTCGTGGCGCCCGGCGTGAAGATCTCCGCCACGCCCTTCTCCTTCAGCGGCGCGATGTCCGCGTCCGGGATGATGCCGCCGCCGAAGACCTTGATGTCCTCCGCGTCGCGGTCCTTGAGGAGTTCCAGGACCTTCACGAACAGCGTGTTGTGCGCCCCGGAGAGGATCGAGAGGCCGATCGCGTCGGCGTCCTCCTGGATCGCGGTGTCGACGATCTGCTCGGGCGTCTGGTGGAGCCCGGTGTAGATGACCTCCATGCCGGCGTCGCGGAGTGCCCGCGCGATCACCTTGGCCCCGCGATCGTGGCCGTCGAGACCCGGCTTGGCGACGACCACGCGGATCGGACCGCTCACACCCATCACTGCCTCCACATGCGACCCCCGCGCCTGATTGCCGGGGAGGTGAACGAACGTTATCTCCAGCATCTCGCACCTGGCCGTTTCGCGGAGGCGAGCGAGGGGGAAATCACACGTGGGACATGTTCGCTCCGCGCCGTTCCCCGCTTACGGGCCCTCCTGGGCCCACCAGCCGCAGGCGGGGCCCGGTCGCGAAGGGAGCCGCGACGAGGTCCGCCGCGCCTCCGTGCCGCCGTCCGTGCGACGCGGAGGCGCGGCGCACCGGCGTGCCGTCCGGCCCCGCGTGCCGTTTCGGGAGGCCGGCCATGGAGCTCAGCAAGGTCACCGGTCTGATGAAGGCCACCGCGCTGGAGCTGGCGATCCTCACCGGACATCTCGTTCTGTACCCGTCCGGGATCGTCGCCGAGCGCCTCTCTCCCGCCGCTCCCGCGACCACGATCGCCCCCGGCCGGCGCCCGGTCATCCTCCTGCACGGCTTCGGGGACAACCGTTCGGTCTTCGTCCTGCTGCGCCGTTCCCTCGCCCGGCACGGCCGCGTCTGTGTCGAGTCGCTCAACTACTCGCCGCTCACCTGCGACCTGCGGACCGCCGCCGAGCTGCTCGGACGCCGCGTGGAGGAGATCCGTGCGCGGACGGGACACGCCGAGGTCGACATCGTCGGGCACAGCCTGGGCGGGCTCGTCGCCCGTTATTACGTACAGCGTCTCGGCGGTGACAGCCGGGTACGAACCCTGGTCACGCTCGGCACCCCGCACTCCGGCACCACCGTGGCGCCGCTCGCCGACGCGCATCCGCTGGTACGGCAGATGCGCCCCGGATCGGCGGTGCTGAAGGAGCTCGCCGAGCCCTCGCCGGGCTGCCGGACCCGGTTCGTGAGCTTCTGGAGCGATCTCGACCAGGTGATGGTGCCGGTGGAGACGGCCCGCCTCGACCACCCCGACCTGCTCGCGCGGAACGTACGGGTCAGCGGGATCGGCCATCTGGCGCTGCCCGTGCACCCCACGGTGGCCGCCAAGGTCCTGGAGGCCCTCGACGCGGGCGGATCGGAGGCCCCGGGTGCCCGGGAGGAGGAGCCCGGAGCCAGCTCCGTCGCCTGACACTCCGGGACTGTTCTTCGAACGTTTCTCGAACACAAGGCCAAAGCTCTTCCCGTGAGCTGGCGAAACACGGTCGATTGCCCTTTTCCTACGGCTCCCGATCCCGCCGAAGATTGTCCGCCGCGCATACCGCCGGGTACAGTCGCGCCACTGCTTACCCCCGGGACACCCCTCGTCGGGCCGCCCCGGACTGGTCCTGCTGCCGAGGCGAGAGAGACGTTGGTGAACGACCAGCACCCCCACGCCGGGTATGTCGGAGACGGCGCCCACCCCACCGGCAGCTTCGACACCGACCCCCTGTTCGGCGCCTACGCCGACGGCCGGTCCGACCAGAGCGGCCAGTGGGATCTCAGCGGCTACGACACCACCGGCGCGTACGGCACGACGGGGCAGTTCGACACCACGCAGTACGACACGACGGGGCAGTACGGCACCCCCGGTCAGTACGACACGACCGGCCAGTGGGACACCACCGGGCAGTGGAACACCACCGACGCCTACGCCGCCACGAGCGCGTACGGAACGGCGACCGGCCAGTACGACGCGGCCCCGCAGTACGACGCCACCACCACGTACGACGCCGCTCCCTCCTACGACGCCACCGGCTCGTACGACACCACCGGCCAGTGGGACGCCTCCGCCTGGACCGACACCCAGCACACCGGCCAGTACGAGACCGCCCACTCCGGCGCCTACGCCGCCCAGGGCACGTACGGCCACGAGGCCTACGACACCACCGGCCAGTGGGCCGCCCCCGCCTTCGCGACCGACACCGGCGCCTACGACGCCACCGCGTGGAACCACGCCACCCCGGAAGCCGAGCCGGTCGTCCCCCACCAGTACACCCCGCAGGCCGAGCACACCGCGGAGTTCGCGCAGTACGAGGACGCCCACGGCGCCGAGGACCTCGCGGAGGCGGAATGCGACGGCACCGAGGCCGCGTACGACCTCTCCGACGACGACCGGGACCACGCCGACGCCGATGACCGCGACGACGAGCCCGCCGTCGAACTCCGCACCGAGTCCCCCGTCGCAGGCCGTCCCGTGCGCCGCTCCTCCGGCGCCGGACGCGGTCGGCGCCGTACCCCCGCCAAGCGGTCCGCGCTGCTGACCGTCGCCGTCCCCTCCGCATGCGTCATGGGGGTCGCCGGCATCGCCGCCGCCTCCGTCGGCGGCCTCACCGGGACCGGCACCGACGGCGGACAGAAGAAGGACGACACGACCTCCCTCGCCGCCGCCGACCCGGGCCGCGTCCAGCAGATCGCCGCGAACAACGCGCTCGACACCCAGCTCGCCGCGCTCAGCGCCGACGCCCGCGACTTCGGCGACCGCGCCAGCCGCACCCAGGAACGCATCGACCTCAAGGTCCGCCAGGCCGCCGAGAAGAAGAAGCGCGAGGAGGAGGCCGCCCGCAAGGAGGCGATGCGGCCGAAGTTCCTGCTGCCGGTCAAGCTCCACCAGCTCAGCGCCCGCTACGGCCAGTCCGGCGTCAACTGGATGTCCGTGCACACCGGCATCGACTTCCCCGTGCAGTACGGCACGCCCGTGATGGCCGCCACCGACGGCACCGTCCGCACCCAGTGGAACAGCGCCTACGGCAACATGGCGATCGTGACCGCCCCCGACGGCACCGAGACCTGGTACTGCCATCTGAGCAGCACCAAGATCCGCTCGGGCTACGTCAAGGCCGGCGACGTCATCGCGTACTCCGGCAACTCCGGCAACTCCACCGGCCCCCACCTCCACTTCGAGGTCCGGCCCGGCGGCGGCTCCGCGATCGACCCGCTGGCCTGGCTCCGCAGCCACGGGCTCGACCCGACGAACTGACCCGCCCCCCGTACGCACGACAGAGGGCCCCGGCCGAAGCCGGGGCCCTCTGTCGTACCGCTGCGACTACAGCTTCTCGACCGGCGCGTACCGCAGCAGCAACCGCTTCGGCTTCTCGTCACCGAAGTCGATCGTCGCCTCGGCGTCGGCACCCATGCCCTTCATCGCCATGACCGTGCCGAGCCCGAACTGGTCGTGCGTGACCCGGTCGCCGACCTGGAGCGAGATCACCGGCTTCTCCCCGGCGCGCCGGGTGGCGAAGCCCGAGGGGCCGGAACGCGAACGGGACGAGGAGAGCGAGGACGTGATCCCCGAGGTCGGCCCGGCGGGCTTCGCCATCGGACCGGTCCGCTTCCACTCCAGGTACGTGGTCGGGATCTCCTCCAGGAAACGCGAGGCCGGGTTGTACGACGGCTGGCCCCAGGCGCTGCGCATCGACGACCGCGTGAGGTAGAGCCGCTCACGGGCGCGCGTGATGCCGACGTACGCGAGGCGCCGCTCCTCCTCCAGCTCCTTCGCCTGGCCGAGGGCGCGCATGTGCGGGAAGACGCCGTCCTCCATGCCGGTGAGGAACACCACCGGGAACTCGAGGCCTTTCGCGGTGTGCAGCGTCATCAGGGTGATGACGCCCCGGCCCTCCTCGTCCTCGTCCGGGATCTGGTCCGAGTCGGCGACGAGAGCGACCTTCTCCAGGAACTCGGCGAGGGTCGCGGGCTCCTCGCCGCGTTCCTGCTCGAACTCGAGCGCCACGGCCGCGAGTTCCTGCAGGTTCTCGATGCGGGTCTCGTCCTGCGGGTCGGTCGACGCCTGGAGCTCGGCCAGATAGCCCGTGCGCTCCAGGACGGCCTCCAGGACGACGGCGGGTCCCGCGCCGGACTCGACGACCGTGCGCAGCTCGTCCATGAGCACGTTGAAGCGCTTGACGGCGTTCGCCGAGCGGGCGGCCATGCCGTACGCCTCGTCGACCCGCTTCAGGGCCTGCGGGAAGGTGATCTTCTCGCGGAGCGAGAGGGCGTCGATCATCGCCTCCGCCCGCTCGCCGATGCCCCGCTTGGGGACGTTGAGGATGCGGCGGAGCGGGACGTTGTCCTCGGGGTTGGCGAGGACGCGCAGGTAGGCGAGGACGTCCCTGACCTCCTTGCGCTCGTAGAAGCGCACACCGCCGACGACCTTGTAGGGCAGTCCGACACGGATGAAGATCTCTTCGAACACACGGGACTGGGCGTTCGTCCGGTAGAAGACGGCGACGTCCCCGGCCTTGGCCTCGCCCGTGTCCGTGAGCCGGTCGATCTCGTCGGCGACGAACTGGGCCTCGTCGTGCTCGGTGTCGGCGACGTATCCGGTGATCTGCGCGCCCGCGCCCGCGTTCGTCCACAGGTTCTTGGGGCGGCGCGACTCGTTGCGCTCGATGACGGCGTTGGCCGCGGAGAGGATCGTCTGCGTGGAGCGGTAGTTCTGCTCCAGGAGGATCGTGGTGGCGTCCGGGTAGTCCTCCTCGAACTGGAGGATGTTGCGAATCGTCGCGCCGCGGAAGGCGTAGATCGACTGGTCGGCGTCACCGACGACGCACAGCTCCGCCGGGCCGAGGTCCTCGTATCCCGTGCCGACGAGCTCCCGCACCAGCGTGTACTGGGCGTGGTTGGTGTCCTGGTACTCGTCGACGAGGACGTGCCGGAACCGGCGGCGGTAGTGCTCGGCGACGTCGGGGAACGCCTGGAGCAGGTGCACCGTCGTCATGATGATGTCGTCGAAGTCCAGGGCGTTGGCCTCGCGCAGCCGCGCCTGGTACATCCGGTACGCCTCGGCGAGCGTCTTCTCGAAGCCGTCGACGGCCTGGTCGGCGAAGGTCTCCTCGTCGATCAGCTCGTTCTTGAGGTTCGAGATCTTGGCGCTGAACGACTTCGGCGGGAACTTCTTCGGGTCGAGGTCCAGGTCCCGGCAGACCAGGGACATCAGCCGCTTGGAGTCGGCGGCGTCGTAGATCGAGAAGGAGGAGGTGAAGCCCAGCTTCTTCGACTCACGGCGCAGGATGCGGACACAGGCACTGTGGAACGTCATGACCCACATGGCGTTGGCGCGCGGGCCGACGAGGTGCTCGACGCGCTCCTTCATCTCGCCCGCGGCCTTGTTGGTGAAGGTGATCGCCAGTATCTGGCCGGGGTGCACGTGTCGCGTGCCCAGGAGGTGGGCGATGCGGTGGGTGAGCACCCGGGTCTTGCCGGAGCCGGCACCGGCGACGATGAGCAGCGGGGTGCCGGTGTGGACGACGGCGGCGCGCTGCTGCTCGTTCAGCCCGTCCAGGAGCGCGGCGGGGTCCACGACGGGGCGGGGGGCGCCGTCCCGGTAGTGGGAGTCCCGGGCGGGCGGAGGCACGTCGAAGTGCTCCCCGAAGAGGTCGTGCGGGACCTCCTCCACGGCCGGGGAGCCGTGCTCGTGGTCCTCGGGGTGGGGCGGGGGCTCCTCCGAGGAGTGGTTCTGGAGGCCGGCCAGGAAGCTGTCGTCAAAGAGGCTGCTCATCGCCTCACGAGTCTAGGACGCCCCACCGACATCCGGGCCCGCCTTCGGGACGGTCTCTGTGGAAGCGCTCACACCCAGAGGGTCGCGATGAAGATGTTCGCCGTGGTCAGGCCGCCGACGGCGGCGAAAAGGCCCTTGTCGACCTTCTCCTCGTCGCGCTTCACGTAGACCAGGCCGAGGATCACGACGAGGACGGCCAGCTTGATGCCGATCTTGAGGTTGTTCACGGTCTGGTCGTCCGCCTGGTTCAGGCCGACGAGCGCGACGCCGGTGACCAGCATGGTCAGCGCGCCGTGCAGCATCGCGGGGCTGAAGCGGGCCGTACCGGCTCCCATCGCCTTCATCTGGGTGAGGAATCCGCCCAGCAGGGAGGCGATACCGATGATGTGCAGGGCGACGAAGACATTGATGAGTACGTCCATGGGCCGGAGCCTAACCGGGCCCCTAGCACCGCCCTCGGGCCGGGTCCACCCGCTCCGTCGCTTCGGTCGGCCGACGGCCGCAAGGTTCCCCGGTCCGGCGCCCCGGGCGAAAGAGAACGGTCCTCGACCGTCAACTGTCACCAATAGCGGTCAACTCACCGTGCGGCCGTGACCCCAGGTTTAGCGTCCTGCACCAGGTGGCCGGCTCCCCACCACCGCCGGCGATCCGGCGGTTGTCGGTCGCCCCCGCCGAGGAACCCGGCGGCGGTCCGTCTCCCCTGTGCGGCCCGCCGTCGGCCCCCGGCGGGCCCGTTCCCCTCAGGCAGAGGATGTGACCCGCCCTCGTGGCAGCACACCGAAAACCCAAGCAGTCGCCCCTCGGTGGACAGGCGGTCCGCACCGCCGCCACCCTCGCCCTCGCCTCCGCCGCGACCACGACCCTCTTCGAGGGGTCCGCGCAGGCCGAGCCCCGGCCGACCACCGCCCAGGTCAAGGCGAAGGTCGACCGGCTCTACGAAGAGGCCGAGGTCGCCACCGAGCGGTACAACGGGGCGAAGGAGAAGGCCGACGAGGCACGCGCCTCGTTCGACCGGCTGCGCGACGAGGCCGCCCGCAGAACCCAGCGGCTCAACACCGCCCGGGACAGGCTCGGGGCCATGGCCGCCGCCCAGTACCGGTCCGGCGGCCTCGACCCCGCCGTGCGGCTCGCCCTCACCTCCGACCCCGTCGAGTACCTGGAGCGGGCCGCCCTCGCCGAGAAGGCCGGGGACCGGCAGGCCGCCGCCGTCAGCGCCGTACGGCGGGAGCTGGGCGCGATCCGGCAGCTGCGCGCCGAGTCGGAGGGGCGCCTGACCTCGCTGCGCGAGCACGAGACGGAACTGCGGCGCCAGAAGGCGGCCGTCCTCGACAAGCTCCAGGCGGCACGGACCCTGCTCGCCCGGCTGACCGCGGAGGAACGGGCCCGGTACGAGGCGGCCACGGCGGGCCGGGACGGCGCCGCCACCGGCGGCTCGGCAGACCAGGACGGTACGACCGCCTCCGGCGCCTCCGCTCCGGTCCGCGCCGACCGCTCCTCGGGAGGCGAGCGCACATCGGTGACCGCCCCGAACGCACGGGCCGCCGAGGCCATCTCCTTCGCCCGCGCCCAGCTCGGCAAGCCGTACGTCTGGGGCGCGACGGGTCCCTCCGGGTACGACTGCTCGGGCCTCACCCAGGCCGCCTGGCGCGCCGCGGGCATTTCCCTGCCCCGGACCACGTACACCCAGATCAACGCCGGCCAACGCGTCTCCCGCGCCCAGCTCGCCCCCGGTGACCTGGTCTTCTTCTACTCCGGCATCAGCCATGTCGGGCTCTACATCGGCGGCGGCCAGATGATCCACGCTCCCCGGCCGGGCGCCCCGATCCGGGTCGCCCCGATCGACGAGATGCCCTTCGCCGGAGCGACCCGAGTGGGCTGACGAACGGACGGCCGACGCCGACCCGGACACCCGGCGCGGAGCGGGACGGCCGACTCGGCCTTCCGGCCGCGGCTCAGACCAGGCGGCGTGCGGTCGCCCAGCGGGTCAGCTCGTGGCGGTTGGAGAGCTGGAGCTTGCGGAGCACCGCCGAGACGTGGGACTCGACCGTCTTCACCGAGATGTAGAGCTGCTTCGCGATCTCCTTGTACGCGTACCCCCGGGCGATCAGCCGCAGCACCTCCCGCTCCCGCTGGGTCAGCCGGTCCAGGTCCTCGTCCACCGGCGGCGCGTCCGTCGACGCGAAGGCGTCCAGGACGAATCCGGCGAGCCGCGGGGAGAACACGGCATCGCCCTCCTGGACCCGGAAGATCGAGTCGACCAGGTCGGTGCCGGTGATCGTCTTGGTGACGTAGCCACGGGCACCACCCCGGATCACCCCGATCACGTCCTCGGCCGCGTCGGAGACCGACAGGGCCAGGAAGCGGACCGGGTCCTCCGACGCCCCCATCAGGTTCGCGCAGCGCCGCAGCACCTCCACCCCGCCGCCACCCGGAAGGTGCACGTCGAGGAGCACGACCTCGGGCCGGGTGGCCGTGATGACGGTGACGGCCTGGTCGACGTCAGCCGCCTCACCGACCACCTCGACACCGGTGACCTCGGTCCGGCCGATCTCGGCCTGCACCCCCGTGCGGAACATCCGGTGGTCGTCGACGAGCACCACCCGCACTCTGCGCCCCATGCCCGCCGCCCCCGCATCGGTCCCGGTCGCTGCCCCGGTCTCGTCGCTCATCCGTCCGCCCTCTCCATCTCAAGCTCCACTTCGGTGCCCCCGCCCTGCGCGGACCGCAGCCGGGCCGTACCGCCGTGGCGCTGCATCCGGCCGATGATCGATTCTCGTACGCCCATCCTGTCCTCGGGCACCGCGTCCAGGTCGAAGCCCGGCCCCCGGTCCCGCACCGAGACGAAGACCGTGCGGCCCTCCACCTCCGCGTACACCTGCACGGCCCCGCCCTCGCCACCGTACTTGGCGGCGTTGACCATCGCCTCGCGCGCGGCCTGAATCTGCGCGACCAGTCCGTCGTCGAGCGGACAGTCACCGACGACGACCACCTCGAGGGGGACGCCGTGCTTGTCCTCGACCTCCGCCGCGGCCTTCTTCACCGCCTCCGCGAGGGTGTCGGGCTCCTCGTCCCTGCCGGTGCCCTCGGGCTTGTAGAGCCAGTTCCGCAGCTCCCTCTCCTGGGCGCGGGCGAGGCGGCGCACCTCGCCCGCGTCGTCGGCGCTGCGCTGGATCAGGGTGAGGGTGTGCAGCACGGAGTCATGGACGTGGGCCGCCACCTCGGCGCGCTCCTGGGCGCGGATGCGCATGGTCCGCTCCTCCGTGAGGTCCTGCGACATCCGGACGAGCCAGGGTCCCGCGAGCAGCGCTATCCCGGTGAGGACCGCGACGGCGGCGGTGAGGGCCGTGCCGAGCTGGGCGACGGAGCCGCGGACCACGACGAAGACCGCGAGGCCCGTGCCCACCAGTGCGACGCCGACGAGACCGCGGGCGAGGTGGAAGGCGCGACGGCGACGCCCGACGTCGGTCCAGCTGGCCCGGCGGGCGTTGTCCGCCTGTCTCCAGACCAGGACGACGCCGACGCAGATCAGGATCGTGGGCCAGACGTACCGCCCGCTGTCGTTGTCGACGTTGATGTTCCCGACGAGGACCGCGCCGCCGATGGCCAGGGCTATCAGGGCGAAGATCTGTCCCCGGTCGGGCTTGCGCAGTCTGCGCCGCCCGTCCGGGGTGGTCTCGAACACGGGGCGCGGGGCGGTCCGGCCGCCGACGCCGAGCGGGACGACGATCCAGAACGCCGCGTAGATCAGAACCCCCAGGCCGTCCATGAAGGAGAGGACGATGAAGAGCACCCGCACCCAGACGACCGGCAAGCCGAGGTGGCCGGCGAGGCCGCGGGCGACACCGCCGAGCCACCGCCCGTCTGCGCTCCTGTAGAGCCTGCGCACGGGCGGTTCGTCGGTCTCGGTGACACGAGCGGCTGCGGACATGCATTGATCGTCACACGTGCGGCCCGCCCGGGACATCAGGGTCTGCCCTGAGATCGCCCCTGGTACCGCCTCGGGGAAGAGGGGGCGCCGAATATCAGGGTCGGGCCAGGGTCGGCCCCGGTGCCGCTCGGCGTCACGGGCCGTCACCATGGAGGCATGAAGAGTTCGATGCCTTCGCAGCACGAGGCCCCGCCGCCGGCGGAGGCCGTCTCCGCTCCGCCCCTGCGGCGCTCGCGCGGCAGCAAGGTCGTGGGCGGTGTCTGCGGCGGCCTCGGCCGGTATTTCGACCTGGACCCGGTGATCTTCCGCGTCGCGGTCGGCGTGCTGGCGCTGCCGGGCGGCCTCGGGCTGATCTTCTACGGCTTTGCCTGGCTGCTGCTCCCCCTCGCGGGCGAGGAGGAGAACGAGGGGCGGAGGCTGCTGACCGGCCGGGTCTCCGGCGCCTCGCTCGCCGCCCTGCTGATGGCCCTGGTGGGCTGCGGGATCTTCCTGTCGATGCTGCACAGCGGGTCGATGGTGGGCTCCGCCCTCCTCGTGGCGTTCGCGGTGTGCGCGGCGGCGGTCTGGTCGCGGCGCCGGCAGGCGGGCGCGGTGGAGCCGGAGGGCCGGGTGGAATCCGCCGCCGCCGCTCTCGCGGTCTCGGAGGCGCCGCCGGAGACGAAGGCTCCGCCGCTGGTCGAGTTCCCCTCCTGGTGGAAGGACCCGATAGTCAAGGACGGCTCGACGGGCAAGGTGGCCGTCGGCTACCTGTGGGGACCGCACGGCGTCCTGGACGAGGACGGCAGGGTGAACGGCGAGGTGCCGAAGCCCGGCAGCCAGTGGGGGCCCGATCCGGCGACGCCGGGACGTCCCCAGCCCTCGATCCGGCGTAGCCCGGTCTCCATCGGTGGCCTCGTCCAGCTGCTCGCCGTGGTCGCGGCCCTGCTCGGCACCGCGCTGACCTGGGAGACCGAGCCGCTCGGGACGAGCCTGCAGACCGGTCTGGTCGCCGCCCTCGCGGTGTTCGGTCTCGGCCTGGTCGTCAGCAGCTTCCTCGGCAGGACCGGGTTCGGCACGATCTTCCAGACCGTGGTCACGGCGGCCCTGCTGGCGCTGGCCACGGCGCTCCCCGACCGGATCACCACGGAGTGGATCCGGGAGACCTGGGCACCGACGTCCGTCACGGCCGTGCAGACCCACTACGAGGTGGGCACCGGAGTCGGCACCCTCGATCTGTCAGGGCTACCCGTCCCGGCCGGCACCACCGTGTCGACGGCCGCGGGGGTGGGCGCCGGGAAGCTCAAGGTGATCGTCCCGAAGAGCGCGGTGGTGAAGCTGCGTGCCGAGGTGGCCCTCGGCGACGTGCAGCTGCCCGGCCGGCCTGCCAACGACATCGACATCGCGCCGGACCGCGACGAGACCCACACGCTCGCCCCGCCGGCCGGGACCACCCCGGCGGGCACCCTGGACCTCTCGCTCGAGGTAGGCATCGGACAGGTGGAGGTCATCCGTGCTGCTTCATGAGTTCCGCCCCGGCCGGCTGCTCGTCGGCCTCACCGCCCTGACCCTGGCCGCCGTCTACGCCGGCGATGCCACCGGCTCGTGGACGACCCCGTGGTACGCGGTGATCCCGGTGCTCTGCGCCGGTCTCGGCACGGCCGGGATCGCGACCTGGGTCACCTATCGAATACGGCGCCGCTCGGCGAGGAGCCGGTCCAGCGACACCACGGACGCCCCGGCCAGCAGCAGCGGGAGCCAGGCCATCAGATAAGCGAGGTCGTTGCCGAGGTAGTACGGGGTCACCTGCCAACTCACGGTCAGCCAGAGGCTCAGCGAGATCAGCGCGCCCCCGAGCGCCGCCAGGCGTCCGAAGAGCCCGAGGAGGGTTCCGATCCCGACGGCGAGCTCCCCGAAGGCGATGGCGTAGCCGAAGCCGGCGGGGTTCTTCAGGGCGAGGTCGACCAGGGCGGGAATGGCCGAGGAGTCCCGGACGCCTCGCATGGTCTCGCCGATGGAGCCGCTGCCGGTGTCCGCGAGGAAGGCGGAGTCGGTGAGCTTGTCGAGCCCGGCGTAGACGAAGGTGACGCCGAGGAAGAGCCGCAACGGAAGGAGCGCGTAGCGGGAGGCGGCGACCTTCCACCGGTCGACAGAGCCCTTCCACCCGGCACGGCGTCCGGGGCCACCGTCACCGGCCGTGCCGTTGGCAGCGATGCCGTGGCCGGCCCTGCCGTCGCCGGTGGTGCCGTTCCCGCCGTCGCCCGTGTCGTCCGCCCGATCCGCCTGTCCCGTCATCGCCGGTCACCTCTCCACGCCCCGCACGAGTGTTCGCGGAACGATTCTCCCCGCATCCCCGCTCCGGGGACACGCGAAGGGGCCGGACGCTCAGTCGACGACGTCGATCGTGACCCGGTTGGTCTCGACGCCGGCCGCCGTCACGACCGAGACCTCCACGAGGCCCGGCTCCACGTCCGCCGGGAGCGGGACGGTCAGGGCCGCGTCGGTGGGGTTGGCGAACCCGCCCGGGACCGGGACCAGCGGCACGTGGGCGTGGACGGGGCCGATGCGGACGACCAGCCGGGTCAGCGGGTCGGGGGCGCCGGCGCCTGGCGGGACGAAGCCGCAGCCTCGGATCTCGATGTCGTCGCCCGTCCGGATCGGGGCGTCGAGGTCACCCGCCTCACGGGACCGGACCACGGAGTGGATCGTGGGGCGGACGCCCTCGGTGGACTTCGAGGCCAGGTGCCAGGCGGCGGAGACGCCGAGGAGGAGTACCAGGGACCAGGGCACCTGGGGGAGCCCGTCGGGGTGGCGGGCGAGCCCGACGGCGGTCAGGACCAGGACGGAGCCGGAGACGAGGAGGTACTGGACGTCGGCGAGGCAGGCACGACCGCTGTCGTCGCAAAGCAGATCGGCGGCGCGCGGACGGTCGGCGCGCACCTTCTGGAGGCGGCGGGACGCGATCCCCGCCGTGACGACGAGACGGGCGGTCACGGAGACGGCCGACACCAGGGCGAGGACGGTCAGCAGACCGGCACCGCGTGCCAGACCGAAGGCGCTCGCGCCAGGCGCGAGGAAGGCCAGGAAGAGGAGGGTGTATCCGAGGATCAGGAGCCAGGCGGCGGCGACGGCGCGGGTGGTGGAGAGCCGGTTGTCCTCGCCGATCAGGGGGGCGAGGAGACCGCCGCGGGAGCGGTGGGCGTGGGCGGCGACGCTGAGGAGGGCGGCGAGGACCAGGGCGGTGCAGAGTCCGGCCGTGCGGGCGCCGGTCCAGCCGCTCGCGACGGCGGTGAGGGCCTGGCCGAGGAGGAGGGCGAGGACGGCGCCCCAGACGGCGCCGAGGCTGCCGCGCCGCACCCGGTCGAGCCAGGCCACCCCGGCCTCCCGGCCGTGGGCGGAGACCGCGCGGGCGGACTGGGCGAGCTCGTCGGAGACCCATTGGCGGGCGGCGACCGGCGAGTGGGCGACGGCCGCGGGGACGCCGTGGCCCGCGGCGAGTTCGTCGCGCCGGGCGAGGAAGGCGGCGACGGCGCGACGGTGGCCTGCCTGTCCGCAGTGGGCGCAGCCCGCGCAGGCCGTCGCGTGCTCGCCGTACTGTCTCGCCTCTTGAACCGCCACGGTGCTCACTTCCCGAGCTCACTTCACGACACGTACCGGTGCGGCCCTGGGGTCAACCGGCCGATGATTCCACGGAATTGTGTCGTACTGGCGGCTCCCGCGCGTGCCGCGTGCGCCCCGCCGGGGAGTGATTGCCGCGCCATCTCATTGACGTACAGAAGGGTGAAGCGATGGTGTTACGACAGGAGTTCGGGCTCCGCTCGGCTGATCCTGCGCCAGAGGGGCTGGTAGTTGATCCAGGCGACGAGGTCGCTGCCGAGCTGTTCGCGGGTGGCGACGGCCTCGCGGTGGTCGATCAGGACCGGTTTGCCGGCCGCCCGCGCGGTCAGCTGTACCTGGGCGCAGCGTTCCAGGGCGATGAACCACCAGGCCGCCGCGTCGACGGAGGAGCCGACGGTGAGGAGTCCGTGGTTGCGGAGCACGATCGCCTTGAACGCGCCCAGGGCGACGGCGATCCGGCGGGCCTCCTCGGTGTCGACGGTGACTCCGGTGTAGGCGTCGTAGAGGGCGTGGTCCTGGTAGAAGGCGCAGGCCTCCTGGGTGATCGGGTCGAGGAGTTCGCCGAGTGCGGCCAGGGCACGTCCGTGGAGGGAGTGGGTGTGGGCGACGGCGACGGCGTCGGGCCGGGCCCGGTGGACCGCGGCGTGCACGGTGAACGCGGCCTGGTTGACGTGCCGGCCGCCCCGGAGGACCTGTCCTTCGCCGTTGACCAGGATGAGGTCGCCCGCGGCCACCTCCTCGAACGGGGCGCCGAAGGGGTTCACCCAGAAACAGTCGGGGTACTCGGGGTCGCGGGCGGTGATGTGGCCCGAGACGCCCTCCTCGTAGCCGAACCGTCCGAAGAGCCTGAGCGCGCCCGCGAGCCGCTGTTTGCGGTGGACGCGTTCCTCCTCCGCCGTCGCGTGGACGGGCGGCATGGCGAAGTGGAGCCGGTCGAGGGGGACGGGGTCGGGTATCACGCTCATGCGCCGGAAGGTAACGCCCGGCCGGGCAAGTCACCAGAGCCCGGACACGACGAAGCCGCCGCCCCGGTTGCCCGGGACGGCGGCCTCACACACGTGCGGGAGCGACTACTCCCACTCGATGGTGCCCGGCGGCTTGCTGGTGACGTCGAGGACGACGCGGTTGACGTCGGCGACCTCGTTGGTGATGCGGGTGGAGATCTTGGCCAGCACGTCGTACGGCAGACGCGACCAGTCGGCCGTCATGGCGTCCTCGGAGGAGACGGGACGCAGCACGATCGGGTGGCCGTAGGTGCGGCCGTCGCCCTGGACGCCCACGGAGCGGACGTCGGCGAGCAGGACGACCGGGCACTGCCAGATCTCGCGGTCGAGGCCGGCCGCGGTGAGCTCCTCGCGGGCGATGGCGTCGGCCTCGCGCAGCAGGTCCAGGCGCTCCTTGGTGACCTCGCCGACGATGCGGATGCCGAGGCCGGGGCCGGGGAACGGCTGGCGCTGGACGATCTCCTCGGGCAGGCCGAGCTCCTGGCCGACCATGCGGACCTCGTCCTTGAAGAGCTGGCGCAGCGGCTCGACGAGCTCGAACTCCAGGTCCTCGGGGAGGCCGCCCACGTTGTGGTGGGACTTGATGTTGGCGGTGCCGGTGCCGCCGCCGGACTCGACGATGTCCGGGTAGAGCGTGCCCTGGACGAGGAAGGCGACGTCCTCGCCGGTGCCCGCCGACTCGGCGACGATCTCGGCCTGCGCCTGCTCGAAGACGCGGATGAACTCGCGGCCGATGATCTTCCGCTTGGTCTCCGGGTCGGAGACGCCGGCGAGGGCGTCGAGGAAACGCTCCTGCGCGTCGACGACCTTCAGCTGGACGCCGGTGGCGGCCACGAAGTCCTTCTCGACCTGCTCGGTCTCGTTCTTGCGCATGAGGCCGTGGTCGACGTACACGCAGGTGAGCTGCGAGCCGATGGCCTTCTGCACGAGCGCGGCGGCCACGGCGGAGTCGACGCCACCGGAGAGACCGCAGATGGCGCGCTTGTCGCCGACCTGGGCGCGGATGGCCGCGACCTGCTCCTCGATCACGTTGCCCGTGGTCCAGCTCGGCTCGATGCCGGCGCCGCGGTACAGGAAGTGCTCCAGGATCTGCTGGCCGTGCGTGGAGTGCAGCACCTCGGGGTGGTACTGGACGCCGTACAGCTTCTTCTCGTCGTTCTCGAAGGCGGCGACCGGCACGACGTCCGTGGACGCGGTGACGGAGAAGCCCTCGGGAGCGGCGGAGCAGGCGTCGCCGTGCGACATCCACACGGACTGCTCGACGGGGGTGCCCTCGAAGAGGGTGGAACCGGCCTTGGAGACGTGCAGCGGGGTCCGGCCGTACTCGCGGGCGCCGGTGTTGTCGACGGTGCCACCGAGGGTCGTCGCCATCAGCTGGAAGCCGTAGCACATGCCGAAGACGGGGATGCCCGCCTCGAAGAGGGCGCGGTCGAGACGAGGGGCGTTCTCCGCGTACACGGAGGACGGGCCGCCGGAGAGGATGATCGCCTTCGGGTTCTTGGCCAGCATCTCGGCCACCGGCATGGTGGACGGGACGATCTCGCTGTAGACCCGGGCCTCACGGACGCGGCGGGCGATGAGCTGGGCGTACTGGGCGCCGAAGTCGACAACGAGGACTACGTCCGGGTTGGAGACGTCGGGCGCGGCAGCGGGAGTCGCTGATGACACTACGGCGGCCTTCCGGCGGTAGGGAGCGTCCCCCGAGAGGGGGGTTATTTGTCGATTCTACCGGCGCGCCGCCGTCGCTTTTCGTCTCACCATCCGAACCCGGTTTGCCCCGCGCTCGTCGGCGGGGTCCATACTGTCGGCATGCGTGAGTTCACGACCTTCGTCTTTACCTATGGCAACCGGCCCACCGGCTGCCATGGTCGTGCTGCTTGAGCAACTGACAAGCGACTTCCCAGGCGCCCCGGGCCGACAGGCCCGGGGCGTTCTGCGTTTTCCGGGCCGGGTCGCTCCGGGGCATCCGACACCACGAGGAGCCCAGCCATGACCGCCCTGACCCAGACCGAGAAGACCGGCGCCCGCACCGACGAGGCGGCGACGCTGATCGGTGACGCCCGGGAGCGCATCGACGCGCTCGACGACCGGATCATCGGTCTCATCCAGGAACGGATGGCCGTCTCGGCCGTCATTCAGGAGGCCCGGATCTCCTCCGGCGGCCGCCGGGTGAACCTGGCGCGCGAGATGGAGGTCCTCGGCCACTTCCGGGACGCGCTGGGCAAGCCGGGCACGGCGCTGGCCATGACGATGCTGGAGCTGTGCCGCGGGCGCATCTGAGTGCCCCCCGGGCTCCCGCGCGAGCGCTCCCCGCGTCCTGCCGGGCGCCCCGCGTGTGAGTGGGCGACCGCATCTGAGTTCGGGCCCGCTCTCACCCGTACGGCGCGTGACCGGCTCCGGCCCGGCTTCGTTGGTCCGGGTGTCCGTGCCAGCCAGGGGCGGGCCCGTAAGAAACCACGCGTGGCTTCGCTGGGGCGTGTGGCGTACCTCAGGTACGTCGTGGGACCTCGCACCAGCGCTTTGTGACCGGACAGCAGGGGACAGCAGTCCGGTCACGCAGAAAGGGCGGTCGGTCCCGGGGACGCCCGGGGCCGGCCGCAACCGGCCGATCTCCCGATCCCTCCCGCTTCCCCTGCCGTCCCCCGTTCCCTTCCTCCCCCACGCGGCGCGACCCCCCGGCGCCGCCCCGCTCGGCACCGCCGCTGCCCTGACACCGGTGCCGACCCCCGAGGGCCCCGTGCGGCCGCGACCGGAATCGCGGGCACGGGGCCCTTGCCCGTACCCACCCGCCTCCGACGTGACGCGCGTCACACAAAGATCCCGTGCAACCGCTACAACCATCCCGGCCGGTCGTGGGTCATCTATGCAGCATCACCAAAGCTGGTGAGGGCGCTGCACTCGGAGGGGGGTGCAGCGCCCTTTCCGTTTCCGGGGCCTTCCCACCGTCTTCCGCTGCCGGTCCGCCCGCGTCAGACCTTCTTCGGCGGGACCGTCGGCATCCCCAGGAACGGCAGCCGCAGGGCGCCGAAGGCCTCGGCCGGGACCGCGGGCGACTTGGGTTCGACCGCGGCGATCCGTACGTACGCCTCGCCCTGTCTCGGTCGCGTGTCCTCCTCGCCCTTGTTCGGCCAGAAGGACATGGCCCGCTCGGCCTGGGCGGTGATCGTCAGGGACGGGTTGACGCCGAGGTTGGCGGAGACGGCCGCCCCGTCGACGACGGAGATCCCGGGGTGACCGTAGAGCCGGTGGTACGGGTCGATGACGCCGGACTCGGCGTCGGCGCCGATCGGGCAGCCACCCAGGAAGTGGGCGGTGAGCGGGGTGCCCATCAGTTCGCCGATGTTGGAGCCGGCGAAACCGTTGATCTCCTCGGCGAGGAGGGTGGCGGCCCGGGTGGCCTCGGGGATCTGGACCGGGTTCGGCGCCCCGTGTCCCTGGCGGGCCGTGAGCAGGCCCTTTCCGAGGCCGCCGGGCTTGCGGTAGGTCGTGAGGGAGTTGTCGAGGGACTGCATGACCAGACCGATGATGGTCCGCTCCGACCAGTGCCAGTTGGAGAGCGAGCGCGCGGCCTGCGTGGGGTGCTTGAGCAGGTTGAGGAGCCAGTTGCGCACCCGGTGGGCCCCGTAGGGGACCTGGAGGACGGTCAGGCTGCCCATGGAGTTCGAGCCCCTGCCGTACCGCACCGGCTCGATGTGGGTGTGGGCGTCGGGGTGGACGGAGGAGGTGATGGCGACGCCCTTGGTGAAGTCGGCCTTCTCCCTGCCGTGCTTCTTGCGGTAGCGACGGTCGGTCGTCTGCGCGCCGACGAGACCCTCGGAGTTGGTGCGCGTGAGTTCGCCGAGCCGGCGCGAGATCCGGGGCAGCAGTCCGCTGTCCTTCATCCGGTGCAGCAGGGTCTGGGTGCCGTACGTGCCGGCCGCGATCACCACGCGGCGGGCGGTGAACGTCCTTCCCTTCCCCTTCCTCCGCCGGTCGGTGGGCAGGGTCTTCACCGCGAAGCCGCCCCGCGAGTCCTCGGTGACGGTGACGACCGTGGTCATGGGGTGGACGGTCGCGCCCGCCTTCTCGGCGAGGTGGAGGTAGTTCTCGTTGAGGGTGTTCTTGGCGCCGTGACGGCAGCCGGTCATGCACTCGCCGCACTCGGTGCAGGCGCGCCGGGCCGGGCCGGCGCCGCCGAAGTAGGGGTCGGCGACCTCGGCGCCGGGCTTGGCCTTCGCCGTACCGACACCATCCTCGCCGACGGCGTCGCGGCCGTCACCGAAGAAGACGCCGACCGGCGCCATGTGGAAGGTGTCGCCGATGCCCATCGCCTGGGCGGCCGCCTTGAGGTGCACGTCGGAGGGGGTCGTCGTCGGGTTGAGCCGGACGCCGAGCATCCGCTGGGCCTGGTCGTAGTACGGCCGCAACTCGTCCTGCCAGTCCGTGATGTCCTTCCACTGCGGGTCGTCGAAGAACGGCTTGGGCGGTACGTAGAGGGTGTTGGCGTAGTTGAGGGAGCCGCCGCCGACGCCGGCGCCCGCGAGCACCATGACGTTGCCGAGCAGGTGGATGCGCTGGATGCCGTAGAGGCCGAGCGCCGGGGCCCAGAGGAAGTTCTTCACGTCCCAGGAGTTCTTCGGCAGGCTCGCGCGGGTGAAGCGGCGCCCGGCCTCCAGGACGCCGACCCGGTAGCCCTTCTCGGTGAGGCGGAGGGCGGTGACCGAACCGCCGAAGCCGGAGCCGACGACGAGGACGTCGTAGTCGTACGCGCTGTCCTCGTCCTGATTCTGGGCAGGGGGTACCACGGTCATGGCTCTCCTCGTACGAAAAGGGGTGAAAAGGAAAGGGCGTCAGCGCAGGCGGAGGGCCTTCATCGCCTTCAGGGACACGCTCATGAACGCGGCGTACTTCTCGTCGTCCATCCCGAAGGAGGGGGCGAGGGGCATCAGCCGCTGCTGGGCGACGGTCTGGGCCTCGGTGTACTTGAGGATGCCCTCCGAGCCGTGGCGGCGGCCGAGCCCGGAGTCCTTCATGCCGCCCATCGGGGACTGCACGCTGCCGTAGGCGGGGGCGTACCCCTCGTTGATGTTGACGGTGCCGGTGCGCAGGCGGGCGGCGACGGCGTGGCCGCGGCGCGAGTCCTTCGTCCAGACGGACGAGTTCAGTCCGTACGGGGTCGCGTTGGCCTGGGCGACGACCTCGTCCTCGTCGGTGAAGCGGTAGATCGAGACGACCGGGCCGAAGGTCTCCTCCGAGCAGACCGCCATCGGGGCCTCGACGCCGTCGAGGATGGTCGGCTCGTAGAAGAGGGGGCCTATGTCGGGGCGCGCGACGCCGCCCGCGACGAGCGTGGCGCCCTTGGCGACGGCCTCCTCGACGTGCTTCGTGACGGTCTCCAGCTGCCGCTCGCCGACGAGGGAGCCCATGTCGGCGCCGTAGGCGAGGGAGCTGCCGAGCCGCATCGCCTTCGTGCGGGCGGCGAAACGGGCGACGAAGTCGTCGGCGACCGACTCGTGCACGTACAGGCGCTCGATGGAGATGCAGAGCTGTCCGGCGGAGGAGAAGCAGGCGCGGACGGCTCCGGCGGCGGCCTTCTCGATGTCGGCGTCCTTGAGGACGAGCATCGCGTTCTTGCCGCCGAGTTCGAGGGAGACGCCGACGAGCCGGGCGGCGGCGCCCTGGGCGACCTCGCGGCCGGTACGGGTGGAGCCGGTGAAGGAGACGTAGTCGGCGTGCTTGACGACCTCGGGGCCGACGACCGGGCCCTCGCCGAGGACGACCTGGAAGACCTCGGCGGGAAGACCGGCCTCGATGAGCAGGTCACGGGCCCACAGCGCGGTGAGCGCGGTCTCGGTGTCCGGCTTCATGACGACGGCGTTGCCCGAGACGAAGGCGGGGAGCGCGTCGCCGACGGAGAGTTCGAGCGGGTAGTTCCAGGGCGCGATCTGGCCGACGACCCCGCGCGGCTGGCGCAGCTCGGTGACCTTGGTGAGGGTGGGCACGACGCCGGTGTGGCGGCGGGGGCGCAGGTAGGAGCCGGCCTTGCGGCCGTAGTGGCGGGAGGCGACGGCCACCGCCTGCACCTCCTCGTGGGCGTGCAGGCGCGCCTTGCCGGTCTCCAGCTGGATGAGGTCGAGGACCTCGGCCTGGCGCTGGAGGACCAGGTCGTGGAAGCGGAGGAGGACGGCGGCGCGGGTCTTGACCGGGGTGGCGGCCCAGACGGCCTGGGCGGCTCGCGCGCGCGTGAAGGCCTCGGCGACGTCCTCGGGCGTGGACTCGGGCAGGTCCGCCAGCTTGTCCCCGGTGAAGGGGGTGTGGTTGGCGGTCCGGCCGGAGCCGACGACGCCCCTGGTGAGCCTGGCGACCACCTCGGGCGTCACCACGTCGGCGGCGGTGCGCACGCCGGCGGGTACGGGCGCGACCGGGTTCGTGGCCGCGGCGGGGGCGGCGGCTCCGGCCTTCGCGGCGGGGGCGTCGGGAACCGAGGGGGCGGCGGGGGCCTGCGAGTCCGTCATGAGGGCGAGCGTAGGCGGCGTTCCGCCCTTTGGGTACCCGTCGGTAACGCGTTTTCACCGGGCGCGCGCATCGCGCCAGCGATCACTGGCACATAAGGCCTGATCAGGGGCTTACGGCTGGCGGGAGTCCCTGGTCGGAGATTCTCGCGGGTTCTCGATCGCCCTCGCGGGTTTCAGTCGCCCGGCGCCCGCCAGTGCCGGAGCACCACGTCGAACTGCTCGCGGGTGGTCGACCAGCTCGACTCGGGCGCGGACATGTAGATGGCGTACTCGGTGCCGTCGTCCTCGTAGTACATGAGGTCGATCGCGTGCCGGGGGCCGGGGAAGTCCTTCTTCTCGGTCCAGGTGAACTCCCACTGGCAGGAGCGGACCTGGTCGCGGTAGGTGACCTGGCCGAGCTTGACCCGGACGTAGTCCATCCGCTTCGCGAGCGTGCGCTCCAGGTCGAGGGCGTGCGCGTACGGGTTCTCGAAGTCGGGGCTGTCGTCGATGCTGATCCGGATGCGGTGGCGGCCGTTGTCCGGGGTGTAGTCGATCTGGTCCCCCTCCGTCTGCCGCTTCCAGCCGTCCGGCACGACGAGGCTGAAGCCCGCCGGGTCCTCGACGCGGTGCCAACCGGCGGGCACGTCGTTCGCGATGGCCTTGTTCGAAGGAACGGGACTGGTGGCGGTGGTCGGTCCGCCCCCGCCCTTCCGGTCACCGCCCGCGTAGTGCATGGCGGTGAAGACGGCGCCGCCCGCGACGAGTCCGGCCAGCAGGGCCGCGAGGACGACCGTACGCCAACGGCCCCGGCCGGGCGCCGGGGAGGACGGCACCAGGGTCGGCGGAGAGGGGACGGGAGCGACGGGCGGCTGCGGGCGGGTGGAACCGGCCTCGGAGCCCGGATCGACCGGGGCGGGGCCGAAGGGGGAGACCGGCCCGCCCCCCGCCGGGTCCAGTTCCTCCCTGACCACCCGCTGAGTCGGCACGTACGCCTGCGCCGCCTCCGGCGTACGTCCCTCCATCGCGTCGAGCAGCATCCGCTCGGCCTCCTCGGCGCGCGGACGGTGCTCCGGGTCCTTGCGCAGCAGGGCCACGATGACGGGGGCCAGCGCCCCCGCCTTCCGCGGGTGCGGCGGCTCCTCCGTCACCACGGCCTGCATGGTGCTGATCGGGGAGGTGCGGCGGAACGGCGAGGTGCCCTCCACCGCCGTGTACAGGGTGGCGCCGAGGGACCAGAGGTCGGAGGCGGGACCCGGGTCGCCGCCCTGTACCCTCTCGGGCGCCAGATAGTCGATGGAGCCGACGAGTTCACCGGTCCGGGTGATCGTCGAGTCCCCCTCGATCGCCGCGATCCCGAAGTCGGTGATGAGGACGCGCCCGTCGCGCGCGAGGAGGACGTTGCCCGGCTTGACGTCCCGGTGCAGCACTCCGGCCGCGTGCGCTGCGCGCAGCGCGCCGAGGACGTGCAGCCCGATCCTGGCGGCCTCGCGGGGCTCGATCGTGCCCGCCTCCTTGGCGGCGTCGGCGAGCGAGGGCCCGTCGACGTACTGCATCACGATCCACGGCCGGTCGTCGTGCTCGAGGACGTCGTGGACCGTCACGACGCCCGGGTGGGTGATCCGGGCGGCGGCCCGCGCCTCCTTCTGCGTCCGGGCGTGCAGCACCAGCCGGTCGGCCTCGGCCACGAACCGGCCGGCCGTCAACTCCTTGACCGCCACCACGCGGTGCAACACCTCGTCGTGCGCGCGCCAGACCTTGCCCATGCCGCCGCGTCCGATGGACTCGCCCAGCCGGTATCGACCGGCGAGCAACAGCCCCGCCCCTGTGCCCTGAGAATGTTCCACGTGCCCCCGCCTGTTCCTTCGGATGCCAGATTACGGAGGGGTGCGGGGGTGGCGGAACCTCGGGTCGGTCATAGGAACAGCACTGTGACCGGGGGCCGGTGGCGTTTCCCGCGCTCCGCCGCGGCCCGGCCCTCGTTCCGTCGCGGCCCAGCTCCGGTTCCTTTGCTGCACGGCCCTCGTTCCGTCGCGGCCCGGCCCTCGTTCCGCCGTGATCAGCGCCCCGGGCGGAACCCCTTCGTCGCCTCGTCGAAGATCTCCCGGATCTTGTCCCGCTGCCCGTTCGGGCCGATGACCTGGACGACGTGGTAGCGCCCGCCGTCGATCAGGGCGAGATTGCGGACGAACACCTGGCGCCCCGTGCTGTCCAGCCACCAGTAACTACCCGTGGCCGTCGCCGTCCTGCCGATGTCGACCCGGCGCACCTCGTCCACGTCCGCCCAGCTCGACGACCGCCAGGGCTCCAGCTCGCGCTCCTTGGCGTTCTGGTACTCCAGCGGGTCGGAGCCGTGGTCTCGGACGCTGTCACGACCAGGGACGACGATCATCGTGAAGTCTCCGCTCGTGTAGCGCACTTGCCCGGCGTCGTTGATGGGGCTGCGCCGCCAGCCGTCCGGCACCCCGATCCGGAACCCTTCCGGGTCCTGCCGCAGCGCGTACCCGGTGGCGAGCGCGGGCGCCGAAGGATCCGCGGCGGGCGGGGTGGTGCGGGGGGCGGTGGGCGGCGCCGTGGTCGCGGACGGACGGCTCGTGGGCCCGGACGGGGGTGCGGTGGTACGCGGAGCCTGACCGGCGGTGGGGGTGCCGGTGCGCGAGGGGGACGCGTCCGGCGTCTCCTCCCCGCCGGGCATGAAGAGGACGGCGTACGCGACGGCCCCGCCGAGCAGGAGGAAGACGAGGACCAGGAGCGTACGGCCGAGGGCGCGCGGGGACCCCGGAGCCCGGGAGGAGGAGGGACGCGGGGCGCGGGGGGCTCTGCTCGCGCGCTGCGGGATCTCCTCGTGGAAGTCCTCGTGGAAGTCCTCGAACTCGTGCCGCGCATCCGCCTGTACGGGGTCGGGCGCCCGCTCGCCCGGATGCGCGTCCTGGCGGCGGGCCGGGGGGCGCGGGTCCTTGCCGCGCTTGTGGCGCCCGGCGCCCGCTCCGCCGCGCCTGCGGCGGCGTACCAGCTCGCCCCTTCGGCGCACGATCGGCAGCCGCGTCTCGTCGAACGACGGAAGCGGTACGGCCCCGGCACCGGCCTCCGGCTCCGGAGCCGAGCGCACGAGGGAACGCAGCCAGCCGCGCAGCTCCTCGAAGTCCGGTCGCTCGGTCGGGTCCTGACGCAGCAGGGACTCCACGACGGGACGGAGGGGCCCGCACTCCTCGGCGAAGGCGGGCGGCTCGGCGCACACCAGCTGGACCAGCTCGGCGGCGCTGTCCTCCGGGTAGGGGGCGTGCCCCTGAACGGCCCGGTAGAGGAGCGCGCCGAGCGCCCACAGGTCGGTGGCGGGGCCGATGGGCGGGGCCAGGCGCCAGTTCTCGTGGACGGGTCCTGCCTGTTCGGGTGCCCAGCGCTCGGTGACGGCGCCGACGACCGCGATCCGGGTCTGTCGGGCCCGCTCGGCTGCGAGCCGTGTGGTCGGGCCCCGGTCCGCCTGGGCGGGGATGCCGACCCGTCCCTCCTCCCCGGCACCGGCCGGGGCCGGGAGGCGCGCGGGGGGCGGGGTCGCCGCCGTGTACCCGGCGGGCAGGGCCGGACGGCCCGAACCGGGCAGCACGGGACCCGAACCGCCACCGGCCGGGATCGGGCCGGAAGCGTCCCGCGAGGCGTGCGGGCCGTCGCTCCAGCTGCCGGCCAGCATCACGCGCGGCGGCGGGCCGCCCTGCGGTCCTTCACCGTACGGCTCGTCGCCGTCGTCCTCGTCGTCCTCTTCGTCGTCCGCCACCCGCGCCCACCACTGCGGCTCGGGTGCGCCGGCCGCCTGCCCGGTCGGCACCGGGGGCGGCTCGGGCGGGTCCACCGGCGCGGGGCGCTGGACGGGGAGCGCCCCCGTCTCGCCGAGCCGGGCGGCGGCGCGCGCACCGGCCCGGTAGGCGGCGATGGCCCCGGCCCGCGCGGCCCGGACATCGGCGGCGGGCGGCACGGCGGGGTGCGGCGTCCCGGCGGCGGGCGGGGCCGACGTACGGCCGTAGGGGTCGGCACCGTACGGACCGGACGAGGTCCCGTAGGGGGAGTGCGTGTCGTCCTGGTCGGAGCCGTCGGAGTCGTCGGAGTCGTCGGAGTCAGGCTCGTACGAGTCGAAGCTTTCCGGGGCGGAGTCGTCCGGGACGGAGCCGTACGCGTCGGCGTCGTACTCGTCGGAGGCGTAGGACTCGGCGTACTGGCCGTGATCCGTCTCCTCGGCGTCCTCGTCCGCCTCCTCGTAGACCTCCGCCTCGTACAGATCGGAGCCGTACTCCTCGGAGCCGTACTCCTCGCCACCGTACTCCTCGGAGCCGTACCCCTCCGGCGTGGGCCACGCGGCCGCGGGCTCGGGCCCGTCCTCCTCCGTCTCCGGTACCGGTGCGTACCCGCAGAGGGCCTCCTCCGCGGCGCCCACCGCGAGGCCCGAGAGGACCACCCGGCCGTCGTCGCAGACGAGCACGGTCCTGGAGGTGATGTTCCGGTGCACCCACCCGTGGGCGTGGAGCGCGCGCAGGGCGGTGAGGACGTCGGCGCCGATCTCGGCCGCCCGGTACGGGTTGAGCGGGCGCTCGGCGAGGAACGCGGCCAGCGGCCTGGCCGCCACGCGTTCGCTCACTATCCAGAGCGAACCGGCCTCGGCGAAGACGTCGAAGACCTGGTCGAGGAGGGGATGGTCGGGGATCTGCGCGGCGGCCTGGGCCGCCTCGATCGCCCGGCGGACGACGGGCTCGGCCGGCCGGCGGGTGGCCCGCCCCGCGCCTCCGTAGGGGCCGGTCCCGCCGCCTTCGTCGTCGAGCACCTCGGCGTCG
Source organism: Streptomyces exfoliatus (assembly GCF_000725545.1). Lineage (GTDB taxonomy): Bacteria > Actinomycetota > Actinomycetes > Streptomycetales > Streptomycetaceae > Streptomyces > Streptomyces exfoliatus. The sequence goes on from NZ_JNZP01000010.1 coordinate 223,368, forward strand.
ACGAACTCCGGCAGCGGCACCTGGCGGACCAGGACCTCCTGACCGCTGTACGTGTCGAAGGCGCGCGTCCCGGCCGGGTCGTGCGGGTCTCCGTGCACGTCCGCGTCAGCCGGCGGCAGCGGCAGGCGGTAGCGGTCCGCGAGCACCCTTCCCGCGTAGTCGTCCACGACGCCTCCCCACGCGCGCACGCTGTCCCCGTGGACCCGCGGATCCCCTGGAATGGGGCGGGATCACGCGAGTCCGTCAATTCCGGTCAGGCACCGTGCAGTCAACGGCTCTGTTCGGCTTCGTACGGTCCTCGAACTCTCACGATACGTGCCACGGGTCAGTCCTTGGGGCTGAACGTGGCGAACGCCGTCTCCCGCAGCGTCCGGCACTCCGCGCCGTTCCATTCCTCCGCCTTGCAGCTGATCATGATGGAGTAGCCGTGCCTGGCGTCCACCTTGAAGCCGCGGTTGAGGACGTGGACGCGCATGCCCTGCTGGATCCGCTCGAACTCCCAGTCCGCGACGGTCGGATAGCCCTTGTACGAGACCGTCCTGATGCCGAAGTGCTGGTAGCCCTTGCTGGTGGCAGCCACGCCGATCTTGCCCAGCTCCCAGGCGGCCGCGGCGTCGTCCTTCGGGCTGGCGTTGAAGTCGACCTGGATGCGCGGGAAGCCGCCGCTCTCGCTCCATATCCCGCCGCCGCTGTATCCCGGTATCGAGCGCACCCGGAACGTCGAGGGCATCGCCATGGAGAAGTGGAAGCGCTCGTTGGTGACGAGGGTGTAGCCCGCGGGCAGCTGCGCACCCGTGCCGCCGCTCGGCTTGCCGGACGGCGTGACGCCGGTGCCGTTCGACCCTCCGGTGGAGCCCGTCGTGCCGTTGGCGCCCGTCGACCCGGTGGAGCCGGTGTCGCCGGGCTGCGCGCCGCCCTGCTGGCCGGGGCCGCCCGTCTGCCCCTTGTCTCCGCCGGAACCCTCGGAGCCCGCGGAACCGTCGCCGCCGGCCGAGGCGCCGGCCGAGGCCGTGGTGCCGCCGGTCTCCTTGCCCTGGTTGCCCTCGTCGCCGCCACCGCTGAGGGAGACCGCGAGGATCGTCCCGAGCAGGGCGAGCACGGCGACTGCGGCGATGATCACCATCGTGCGGCGCGGTACGACATCGGTCAGCGGCGCGCGCTTCGGCGGGGAGCCGGCACCCGCCTGCGTACCGACCCCGGCAGCGCCTGTGCCGGACCTCGGATTCGTCCTCGGCTCGGCCTTCACGGAGGCCGCGGCGTTGCGTACGGACTTCAGGGCACCCCGCATCCGGTCGGCGGACGCGTCGGCCCCCTTGTCCCGGGCGGGCACCGGGACCACCGGTGCGGCCTGTTCGGGGCGCGGCGGCAGCGGTACGACCCTGGTGACCTCGGGCGAGGCCTCCGGCGCCGTCTCCGGCGCGTCGAGCACGGCCCGCAGCAGGACCCGGGCGCGGGCGTCGTCGAGCCGCTGGGCCGGGTCCTTGGCGAGGAGGCCGTAGATGACCTGCTCGAGCTCGGGTCCGGCGTTCTTCGGCGGGTCGACCGGCTCGGTCATCACCGCGGTGAGGGTGGCGATGGCGGAGCCCTTGTCGTACGGCGGGCTGCCCTCGACCGCCGCGTAGATGAGGCCGCCGAGCGACCACATGTCGGCGGCGGGACCGGGCTTGTGGCCGCGGGCGCGCTCCGGGGAGATGTACGAGGGGGCGCCGACGAGCATGCCGGTGGAGGTGATCGAGGGGTCGCCCTCCACCTGGGCGATGCCGAAGTCGGTGAGGACGACCCGGCCGTCCTCGGCGATCAGCACGTTGGACGGCTTCACGTCGCGGTGCAGGATGCCCTCGCGGTGCGCCGAACGCAGCACGTCGAGGATGGCGAGGCCGACCTCGGCGGCCCGCCGGGGCGTGAGCGTGCCGTCCTCGCGCACGGCGTCCGCGAGGGACTTGCCCTCGATGAGCTCCATGACGATCCAGGGACGGTCGTCCTCGTCGACGACGTCGTACACGGTCACGGCGCCGTTGTTGCGGATCCGGGCGATGGCCTTCGCCTCGCGCAGGGTCCGGGTGATGAGGCGTCGCTTCTCGTCCTCGTCGATGCTGGTGGGGAAGCGGAGTTCCTTGACGGCCACGGTGCGGCCGAGGGTCTCGTCGACCGCGCGCCACACGGTGCCCATGCCGCCGCGGCCGAGGACCGCGCCGAGCCGGTAGCGGCCCGCGAGCAGGCGCCCCTCGCCGGCCGGGGCCTTGCGCATCCGGTCGCCGCCGACGGTGCCGCGCGCGGCACCCACCGACGTGCGACGGCCGCTCTCGCCGTCGCCGTCGCCCGCGCCGAAACCGGCCCGTCCGGTCGAGGGCTCGGTCCCGCGCAGCCGACCGGCCACCGCGGCGTCCTGAGCGTCCCTCATGTCCGGTACGTCCGAAGCCCGTACGCCGGAGCCCGGCGCGCCCGAGCCCTGAGAGTCCGAGTCCCGGGGGGCCGAGTCCCCGGGGGCCGAATCCCCGGGGGCAGCCGCGTCACCGGCGTCCGCCGGGCCGCGCGCGTCCCGCGCGTCGTCGGCGGCGCCTGTGGCGCCGGCGCCCCCCGCACCCTGTCTGACCTGCGCGTCCTTCACGTCCGACGCCGACTCACGCGCGGCCGGGACCACTCCTCGGTCGCCGTCGGTCGCGGCCCCCGGGGCGGCGTCCCGCCTGGGGTCCTTCGCCGTGTCCCGCGACTGCTCCGCCTCCGACATGCGTCCCCTCTGCGATCCCTGATCTTCGCCGCGTCTGCCGCTTCCCGCGCGATGCGGTAACCCGCCCTGGAAGAGAGGCCATTGTCCCTCACCTCAGGACGGGCGGCGCCCCCGGGTCCGTACTCCGGGATGACGACGCCCCCACACGCCCCCCAGGTTCCCCACCGGACGCAGGAGACCCGGAGGTCCTGTCAGATCGGCACGATGTCCGGCGCGCCGAGCCGCGCGGCATCCGCGGTCAGGTCGTCGGGCTGCCGCTGCGACTCGCGTTCCGCCTGGACGCGCTTCTCGTAGTGCTCGACCTCCTTCGCGATCTGACGGTCGTCCCAGCCGAGGACCGGCGCCATGAGTTCCGCGCACTCCCGGGCGCTGAGCGTGCCCCGGTCGAAGGTCTCGATGGAGATCCTGGTCCGCCGGGTGAGCACGTCGTCGAGGTGGCGGGCCCCCTCGTGCGAGGCGGCGTAGACGATTTCGGCGCGGAGGTAGTCGTCGGCCGCCGCGAGCGGTTCGCCGAGCGAGGCATCCGCACGGACGAGGTCGAGGATCTCCTCCGTCAGGGAGCCGTACCGGTTGAGGAGATGCTCGACCCGGACGACATGGAGACCGGTGCGCGCGGCGATCCTGGCCCGCGCGTTCCACAGGGCCCGGTAGCCCTCGGCGCCGAGCAGCGGAGTGTCCTCGGTGACGCACGGGGCGACACGCTGGTCGAGGCCGTGCACCGCCTCGTCGACGGCGTCCTTCGCCATGACGCGGTACGTCGTGTACTTGCCGCCGGCCACCACGACGAGACCGGGGACCGGGTGGGCGACGGTGTGTTCGCGCGACAGCTTGCTCGTGGCGTCCGACTCGCCGGCGAGCAGGGGCCGCAGGCCCGCGTAGACGCCCTGGACGTCGTCGCGGGTGAGAGGGGTGGCGAGCACCGTGTTCACGTGCTCCAGGAGGTAGTCGATGTCGGCGCTGGACGCGGCCGGGTGGGCCTTGTCGAGGTCCCATTCGGTGTCGGTGGTTCCGACGATCCAGTGACGTCCCCAGGGGATCACGAAGAGCACGGACTTCTCCGTGCGCAGGATCAGACCGGTGGCGGAGTGGATGCGGTCCTTGGGGACGACGAGGTGGATGCCCTTGGAGGCGCGGACGTGGAACTGGCCGCGCTCCGCGATGAGTGCCTGGGTGTCGTCGGTCCACACCCCGGTGGCGTTGACGATCTGCTTCGCCCTGATCTCGTACGCGACACCGCCCTCGACGTCCTGGACGCGGGCGCCGACGACCCGCTCGCCCTCCCGCAGGAAGCCGATGACGCGGGCCCTGCTGGCGGCCCGGGCGCCGTAGGAGGCGGCGGTGCGTACGAGGGTGGTGACGAAGCGGGCGTCGTCCATCTGGGCGTCGTAGTACTGGAGGGCGCCGACCAGGGCGTCCTTCTTGAGGCAGGGGGCGACGCGCAGGGCGTGGCGCCGGGAGAGGTGCCGGTGGACGGGGAGGCCGCGGCCGTGGCCCGAGGAGAGTGACATCGCGTCGTACAGCGCGACTCCGGAGCCGGCGTAGAACCGCTCCCAGCCCTTGTGCTGGAGCGGATAGAGGAAGGGGACCGGCTTCACCAGGTGGGGCGCGAGCCGTTCGAGAAGCAGTCCGCGCTCCTTGAGGGCCTCCCTGACCAGGGCGAAGTCCAGCATCTCCAGGTAGCGCAGGCCGCCGTGGATGAGCTTGCTGGACCGGCTCGATGTGCCGGAGGCCCAGTCACGGGCCTCGACGATGCCGGTGGAGAGCCCTCTCGTGGCGGCGTCCAGCGCCGTTCCGGCGCCGACGACTCCCGCGCCGACGACCAGCACGTCCAGTTCGCGCTCCGCCATGGCCGCGAGCGCCTCCACGCGCTCGGTGGGTCCCAGTGTCGCTGTCCTCACGCTGCCGCCTCCCGTCGTCCCCCGTCTGTCCCGCACGAGCCGCACGAACCGCACGAGCACGCGCCGCACGAGCCGTCGTACACGCACGAACCCAGCGCACACGAACCCGCGCACATGCCGCGAACCGGGCCCTTCCATGTGGTCCGGCTCACAGCTTGATTCTGGCCCGCCCCCGCGACTTCAGCCACCGCCTCGCCACCGACCTGTGGATAACACTCGACGACCTGCGGCCCCACAATGCCGCATATCGGTCATATTTACGCCTAGTCTGACATTGCGCTCGACCCGTTCTGTCCACCAGGGCTTGCGCGTCGCGTCCCCTCCGGCTACTGGGAAGGACGGCCCACCCCCATGCCCGCTGATCTCGCCGTCATCGGCCTCGGCCACCACGGACTCCCCCTCGCCCAGGCCGCCACCGCCGCAGGCGTCGACACCATCGGCTACGACACCGATCCCCGCCCCGTCGCCGAACTCGCCGCCGGCCGGTCCCCGGTCGACGGCCCGCTGACCGTGCCCGAGATCCGCCGCATGCTCGCCGGCGGTTTCCGGCCGACCGCCGACCCCGCCGAACTCGGCCGGGTCCGTACCGCCGTCCTCTGCGCACCGACCCCCCTCGGCCCCGACCGCGCCCTGGACCTCACCGCCGTCACCGACGCGGCCCGCGCACTCGCCGCCCGGCTGCGCCCCCACACCACCGTCCTCCTGGAGTCCCCGGTCCCCCCGGGCACCACCGAGGGTCTGCTCCGCGAGCTCCTCGAGACGGGCTCCGGCCTCCGCGCCGGACGCGACTTCCACCTCGCGTACTCACCCGGCCGCCTCGACCCCGGCAGCCGTACACACGGCTTCGCCGGCACCCCCAAGGTCATCGGCGGCCTCACCCCGGCCTGCACCGAAGCGGCGGCCGCCTTCTACGGCCGGCTCACCGACAAGGTGGTACGCGCGCGTGGCCCCCGCGAGGCGGAGACGGTCAAGCTCCTGGAGACCAACTTCCGGCACGTCAACATCGCCCTGGTCAACGAGATGGCGGTCCTCTGCCACGAACTCGGCGTCGACCTGTGGGACGTCATCCGCTGCGCCGAGACCAAGCCCTTCGGCTTCCAGGCCTTCCGCCCCGGACCGGGGGTGGGCGGCCACGGCGTCCCCGTCGACACCGTCGGCGCCCACCGGCCGCTCCGCCTCGTCGAACTCGCGGGCCAGGTCAACGAACGCATGCCGCGGTACGTGGTCCAGCGCGCCGCCACCCTCCTGAACGAGCACGGCAAGTCGGCCCGCGGCGCCCGGATCCTCCTCCTGGGGATCACGTACAAGCCGGACCTCCCCGACCGCCAGGGCTCCCCCGCCGACGAGATCGCCCGCCGCCTCATGGACCTGGGCGCGGCCGTCAGCTACCACGACCCGCACGTCCCGGACTGGCGCGTCCGCGAACTCCCCGTCCCGCGCGCCGACTCCCTCTACGAGGCCGCCGCCCACGCCGACCTGACGGTCCTTCTCCAGCACCACCGCACGTACGACCTCCAGGGCCTCTCCGTGAAGGCCCAACTCCTCCTCGACACCCGAGGCGCCACCCCGGGCGGCGCCGCCCACCGGCTCTGAGGCGGGCCCGCAAAAGGCCTATGCCGTTGTCATGAGCAACTGCTAGCCTCCGGGACCACCGCGCGCACCGTCCCACGCGCGCACCGTCCCGGGGGCCGTACGGGCCCTGGTCGGGTTCGGGATCGTCCTCGCGCCGCTGGTCGCGGCGCTCACCGGCTGACGCGCCTTCAAGCCCAGCCGTTCCACGTGCTTCACCGTTCCCTGGGGGGATCCACAGATGAGCCAGCCCGTTCCGCCGCCGCCCGGCAACCCGTTCGCCGGCGGCGCCGCACCCGAGCCCTACCCGATGGCACCGCCGCCCGCGCCAGTCCGCGACAACGTGGGGCTCGGCCTGCTGGCCGCCCTGGTCGCGGGGCTCGTCGCGGGCGGGATCTACGGAGCCGTCATGGGCGGCATCGAGCGGGAGATCGGCTGGGCCGCCATCGGTGTCGGCTTCCTCGTCGGTCTCGCCGCCGGCAAGGTGGGCGGCCGCAACCCCGTCCTGCCGATCGCCAGCGCGGTGCTGTCCCTCGGCGCCGTCTACCTCGGCCAGCTCGTGGGCATCGCGGTCATGGTCGCCAAGGAGCTGAACATCTCCGCCACGGACGTGTTCCTGAACGAGTTCGGGCCGCTGACCGAGGCCTGGAACGAGGGCAAGGACGCCATGACGTTCCTGTTCATCGCCCTGGCCGCCTTCGCCGCGTTCTCGGCGGCCAAGAAGTCCGCCCGATAGCCCCGGAACACGCGAGGGGCCCCGCACCACCCGGTGCGGGGCCCCTCGTGCGCGTACAGGACGACGTCAGCGCTTGTGCTGCGCGTCCGCGACCGTGACCTCGACGCGCTGGAACTCCTTGAGCTCGCTGTAGCCGGTCGTGGCCATCGCGCGGCGCAGGGCGCCGAAGAAGTTCATCGAGCCGTCCGGGATGTGCGACGGGCCCGCGAGGATCTCCTCGGTGGTGCCGACGATGCCCAGGTCGACCAGCTTGCCGCGCGGCACGTCCTCGTGGACGGCCTCCATGCCCCAGTGGTGGCCCTTGCCGGGCGCGTCCGTGGCGCGGGCCAGCGGGGAGCCGATCATGACCGAGTCGGCGCCGCAGGCGATGGCCTTCGGGAGGTCGCCGGACCAGCCGACGCCGCCGTCGGCGATGACGTGCACGTACCGGCCGCCGGACTCGTCCATGTAGTCGCGGCGGGCCGCGGCCACGTCGGCGACCGCGGTCGCCATCGGGACCTGGATGCCGAGCACGTTACGGGTGGTGTGCGCGGCACCGCCGCCGAAGCCGACGAGGACACCCGCCGCGCCGGTGCGCATCAGGTGCAGGGCCGCGGTGTACGTGGCGCAGCCACCGACGATGACCGGGACGTCCAGCTCGTAGATGAACTGCTTCAGGTTCAGCGGCTCCGCGGCGCCGGAGACGTGCTCGGCGGAGACCGTCGTGCCGCGGATGACGAAGATGTCCACGCCGGCGTCGACGACGGCCTTGGAGAACTGCGCGGTGCGCTGCGGCGAGAGCGCGGCGGCGGTGACGACACCGGAGTCGCGCACCTCCTTGATGCGCTGCCCGATCAGCTCTTCCTTGATCGGGGCGGCGTAGATCTCCTGCAGACGGCGGGTCGCGGTCGCCTCGTCCATCTCGGCGATCTCGTCGAGCAGCGGCTGCGGGTCCTCGTACCGGGTCCAGAGACCCTCCAGGTTCAGGACGCCGAGGCCGCCCAGCTCGCCGATCCGGATGGCGGTCTGCGGCGACACGACCGAGTCCATGGGAGCGGCCAGGAACGGCAGCTCGAACCGGTAGGCGTCGATCTGCCAGGCGATCGAGACCTCCTTCGGGTCCCGGGTGCGCCGGCTCGGGACGACGGCGATGTCGTCGAACGCGTACGCCCTGCGGCCGCGCTTGCCGCGCCCGATCTCGATCTCAGTCACGATGTGTGGCCTTTCCCTCTACGTCTGCGCCTACCAGTATCCCCGACACAAGCGTGAGGGGCGGCTCCGGCCACATGCCGGAACCGCCCCCACGCGTCGCGCTGTGTTACTTCCTGCTGTAGTTCGGTGCCTCGACCGTCATCTGGATGTCGTGCGGGTGGCTCTCCTTGAGACCCGCGGACGTGATCCGGACGAAGCGGCCCTTGGACTCCATCTCCTCGATGGTGGCCGCGCCCACGTAGCCCATGGTCTGGCGCAGGCCGCCCACGAGCTGGTGCAGGACGTTGGCCAGCGGGCCGCGGTAGGGCACCTGGCCCTCGATGCCCTCGGGGACGAGCTTGTCGTCCGAGGCGACCTCGGCCTGGAAGTAGCGGTCCTTGGAGTAGGACCGGCCCTGGCCGCGGGACTGCATCGCGCCGAGCGAGCCCATGCCGCGGTACGACTTGAACTGCTTGCCGTTGATGAACTGCAGCTCGCCCGGGGACTCCTCGCAGCCGGCGAGGAGGCTGCCCAGCATCACGGTGTCGGCGCCGGCGGCGAGCGCCTTGCCGATGTCTCCGGAGTACTGCAGGCCGCCGTCGCCGATGACCGGGACGCCGGCCGCGCGGGCGGCGAGCGCCGCCTCGTAGATGGCGGTGACCTGCGGGACGCCGATGCCGGCGACCACGCGGGTGGTGCAGATGGAGCCGGGGCCGACGCCGACCTTGACGCCGTCGACACCGGCGTCGATCAGGGCCTGCGCGCCGTCACGCGTCGCGACGTTGCCGCCGATGACGTCGACGCCGACGCTGGACTTGATCTTCGCCATCCAGTTCAGGGCGTTGCTGTTGTGGCCGTGGGAGGTGTCGACGATCAGGAAGTCGACGCCAGCGGCGGCCAGGCCCTGGGCGCGCTCCAGCGCTTCGGGGCTGGCGCCGACGGCCGCGCCGACGAGCAGCCGGCCCTCGGCGTCCTTGGCGGCGTGCGGGTACTTCTCGGCCTTGACGAAGTCCTTGACCGTGATGAGGCCCTTGAGGATGCCGGAGTCGTCGACCAGCGGCAGCTTCTCGATCTTGTGGCGGCGGAGCAGCTCCATCGCGTCCACGCCGGAGATGCCGACCTTGCCGGTGACCAGCGGCATCGGGGTCATGACCTCGCGCACCTGGCGGCTGCGGTCCGACTCGAAGGCCATGTCGCGGTTGGTGACGATGCCGAGGAGCTTGCCGGCCTGGTCGGTGACCGGGACGCCGCTGATGCGGAACTTGGCGCAGAGCGCGTCGGCCTCGGCCAGCGTCGCGTCCGGGTGCACGGTGATCGGGTCGGTCACCATGCCGGACTCGGAGCGCTTCACGAGGTCGACCTGGTTGACCTGGTCCTCGATCGAGAGGTTGCGGTGCAGTACGCCCACGCCACCCTGTCGCGCCATGGCGATGGCCATGCGGGACTCGGTGACCTTGTCCATCGCCGCCGAGAGCAGCGGGATGTTCACGCGGACGTTGCGGGAGATGCGGGACGAGGTGTCGACCGCGTTCGGGAGGACCTCGGACGCGCCCGGCAGAAGCAGGACGTCGTCGTAGGTCAGCCCGAGTGTCGCGAATTTCTCGGGCACTCCGTCGACGTTGGCAGTCATGACACCTTCCCAAATGGCCTTGATCGGTGCGGGATGTCCATGCTAACGGGCTGAAGCGGTGTCTCATTCCACGATCAAGATCAGCGGAAACCTTTGGACGTTCGCACGTGTACGAAAGGGACGACAAGCCCCAGTGAGTCTTACTGCTCGGCCAGCGCCCTGAGCCGGCTGAGCGCGCGGTGCTGGGCGACCCGGACGGCGCCCGGGGACATGCCGAGCATCTGGCCGGTCTCCTCGGCGGTCAGTCCGACCGCGACGCGGAGCACGAGCAGTTCGCGCTGGTTCTCCGGGAGGTTGGCGAGCAGCTTCTTGGCCCACTCGGCGTCGTCGCTGAGGAGCGCGCGCTCCTCGGGGCCGAGGGAGTCGTCGGGCCGCTCGGGCATCTCGTCGGAGGGCACGGCCGTGGATCCGGGGTGCCGCATGGCGGCGCGCTGGAGGTCGGCGACCTTGTGACCGGCGATGGCGAAGACGAAGGCCTCGAAGGGCCTGCCCGTGTCCTTGTAGCGCGGCAGCGCCATCAGGACGGCGACGCAGACTTCCTGGGCCAGGTCCTCGACGAAGTGCCGGGCGTCGCCGGGCAGCCGGTTGAGGCGGGTGCGGCAGTACCGCAGGGCGAGCGGGTGCACGCGGGCGAGCAGGTCGTGCGTGGCCTGCGCGTCACCGTCGACCGCGCGATGGACGAGCGCGCCGATCTCCCCTTGCCCGGCAGGCATGGGGGAACCCACGGTCTCGTCGTCGCGCATCGCTCCATGGTGCCCCGACGCCTCTGCGTTCGCGGCACCGCGTCCGTAGTTGTGCACCGAAGCGTTATGAGCAGGTGCGCCGGAGCTCATATCCCGCGCCCTCCCCTCCCGCTCGATCGACTCGTCCCCGAGGAACTCCACACCTCAAGGATGCGGCATAGCGCGGGGAAGTGACACAAGCCCACCCCGTCCAGCCCACGACGGACGCGGACGAGGACGGGGATGTGGCAGGTGACCTGCGATTCAGCGGACCAGGCCCCAGCGGAATCCGAGGGCGACCGCGTGCGCCCGGTCGGAGGCGCCCAGCTTCTTGAAGAGGCGCCGGGCGTGGGTCTTGACGGTGTCCTCGGACAGGAACAGCTCGCGTCCGATCTCCGCGTTGGACCTGCCGTGGCTCATGCCTTCGAGGACCTGGATCTCACGCGCGGTGAGGGTGGGCGCGGCGCCCATCTCGGCCGAACGGAGCCGGCGCGGCGCGAGCCGCCAGGTCGGGTCGGCCAGCGCCTGGGTGACGGTGGCCCGCAGTTCGGCGCGCGAGGCGTCCTTGTGCAGGTAGCCGCGGGCGCCGGCGGCGACCGCGAGGGCGACGCCGTCGAGGTCCTCGGCGACGGTGAGCATGATGATGCGGGCGCCGGGGTCCGCGGAGAGCAGCCGGCGGACGGTCTCCACGCCGCCCAGACCGGGCATGCGTACGTCCATCAGAATCAGGTCCGAGCGGTCCGCGCCCCAGCGGCGGAGGACTTCCTCGCCGTTGGCCGCGGTGGTCACGCGCTCGACGCCGGGCACGGTCGCGACCGCGCGGCGAAGCGCCTCTCGGGCAAGCGGGGAGTCGTCGCAGACGAGGACGGATGTCATGCGTGACCTCCGCGGCTCTCGCAGCTGTTGCGCGTCACCTTGAGCCTCCAGGGCTGTACGTAATCGTCACCTGTGCGATTGACGCTCTCGGACACCTGCCCGATCGCTTGTTCCTTCAACCGCCTCCGCAGACTCAACGACGGTCACTCGAAAGAGTTACGGGTCGGATGGCAGCGTTCGGCACTCTACGTGAGGGGACGTGCGCGGAGGAGAGCGACGCGAGCCTTCTGCCCAGCATCGAAAGGTACTGCCCCATTTAGCGGGTTTTCTTCCCTTTTCGCGGTGTCTGTGGCTAGATTCGCAATGAGTCATATTTACATCTACTTAGACAGTAGGTGTACCGACCGGACCTGTCGGGACCCGAGGAACCCCGGCGCGCAGCCATCCACCCGCCCACCTATCCGTTCGACACGGTTTCAAGGGGACAAGCGCAATGGCAGATTTCTCCCGCCTTCCCGGACCCAACGCCGATCTGTGGGACTGGCAACTGCTCGCGGCCTGCCGCGGAGTCGACAGCTCCCTGTTCTTCCACCCCGAGGGAGAGCGCGGCGCGGCACGGAGTGCGCGTGAGAACTCGGCGAAAGAGGTCTGCATGCGGTGCCCGGTACGCGCGGAGTGCGCGGCTCACGCACTCGCCGTGCGGGAGCCCTACGACGTATGGGGCGGCCTCACCGAGGACGAACGCGAAGAGCTCATGGGACGCGCGCGCAATCGCCTGATCACCGCGGCTCCGACAACATCGTCGGCATCGTCGGCGTCGTCGGTCGCGTCCATGACCTCCGTGACATCCATGACGACATCGGCGTCGGCAGCGGGCCGGCCATCTGTGGAGCGCATGTGAAGGAACGTTTCTTCATGTAACTAAGGGGCAGAACCGCGTAACGGCAGCACCGCGCCCACGCGCGCGTCGCGTGATTTCCCTTCGCGCGCGTGGCGGCGGGACCCGTGTCCAGGCGCGCGTGGCGACCCGATCCGTCTTTACGCGCCGTCACCCGGCGCCGACTCGTATCGACGCGCGCGTCACGGCGCCGACTCGTATCTACGCGCGCCTGGCGGCGCGGGTCAGTTCGTCCAGCGTGGCGGCGACGGCCGGGACCTGGGCGAGGTCCGGCAGCGTGAGGGCCACGATCTCCCGCTCCACCGCGGGCTCCACGGTCACGGTCCGCGCGCCCTTGGGCCGTACGGACTCGATGGCCAGCTCCGGCAGGACGGCCACGCCCAGACCGGCGCCGACCAGGCCCACCACGGCCGGGTAGTCGTCGGTGGCGAAGTCGATACGAGGGGTGAAGCCCGCCTCCTCGCAGACGTCCACGAGCTGGCGGCGGCAGCGCGGGCAGCCCGCGATCCAGGACTCCTCCGCGAGTTCGGCGATGCCCACCGACGCGGCTTCGGCGAGCCGGTGCCCCTCGGGGACGAGGCCCACCAGCCGGTCGGCCAGGAGCGGGCGGACGACCAGGTCGTCCCACTCGGCCTGCCCCGCCCCGTACCGGAAGGCGAGGGCCACGTCGCAGTCGCCGTCGCGGAGCATCTCGATCGAGCGCGGCGGTTCGGCCTCGACGAGCGAGACGCGGGTGCCGGGGTGCGCGGCCCGCAGGGCGGCGAGCGCGGTGGGGACGAGGGTGGAGCTGCCGCTGGGGAAGGAGACCAGGCGGACCCGGCCCGCCCGGAGCCCGGCGATGGCGGCGACCTCCTCCTCGGCGGCGGTCAGCCCGGCGAGGATGCCGGAGGCGTGGCGGACGAGGACCTCGCCCGCCTGGGTGAGGCGCATCTCGCGTCCGGTGCGGATCAGCAGCGGCGTGCCGGCGGAGGCTTCGAGGGCCTTCATCTGCTGGCTGACGGCGGGCTGGGTGCAGCCGAGTTCGCGCGCGGCGGCCGAGAAGGAGCCGGTGGCGGAGACGGCGCGCAGGACGCGGAGATGGCGTGCCTCGATCATGCGCTCCAGCATAAGCGAGTCTTGGGTGGAGCGGCACATTTTCACTGGAGGCTTTGAGGCGGGTGCCCGTAAGGTGCCCGCATGACCTTGCTGAGTGTGAATGTGGGCCGCGCCAGGGCAGTGGACTACACCGACGCCGCTTCCGGCCTCACCGCCATCGACAAGCGCCCCGTCGAGGGGCCGGTGCGGATCGAGGCCCCCGGGGCGCCTGGTGTCGGCAGGAGCGGACTCGCCGGGGACACGGTCTGCGACCTGCGGTTCCACGGCGGCAACGACCGGGCCGCGTACGCCTTCGCCCGCGAGGACCTGGATCTGTGGGAAGGGGAGCTCGGCCGCGAGCTGGCCAACGGCTCCTTCGGCGAGAACCTCACCACCCGGGGCCTCGACGTGAACGGGGCGCTGATCGGCGAACGGTGGCGGATCGGCGAGGACGTGGTCCTGGAGGTCACCGGCGGCCGCATCCCCTGCCGTACGTTCGCGGGCTTCGTCGAGGAGAAGGGCTGGGTCCGGCGGTTCACGCGGTCCCAGGCCGGTCCCGGCGCGCTGCTGCGCGTGATCGTGCCGGGCGAGATCCGCGCCGGTGACCCGATCACGGTCGTCCACCGGCCCGCTCACGACATCACCGTCGCGTTGCTCCACCGCGCCGCGACCGCCGAACGGACGCTGCTGCCCCATACGTTGGCCGCCGCCGAGTGGATGGAGTCGGGACTCCTCGCCCTCGCACGTCAGTACGCGGACAAGTACGCGGCGGGCGGCGCCGACGAGCAGGGCACTACCGTGCCCGTATGACGACTGCACTGATTACGGGCGCCACCGCGGGCATCGGGGCCGCTTTCGCACGGAGGCTCGCGGCGGACGGCCACGATGTCGTGCTCGTGGCCCGGGACATGAAGCGGCTCCGGGAGCAGGCGACCGAGCTGCACGACCGGCACGGCGTCGAGGCCGGGGTGCTCGCGGCGGACCTCTCCGAGGAGAAGGGCATCGCCGCCGTCGAGGCGCGGCTCTCGGACCCGAAGCGGCCGGTGGACCTGCTCGTGAACAACGCGGGCTTCGGCAACAAGGGCCGCTTCCTCGAAGTGTCCATGGCCGACGAGCTGAAGATGCTCACGGTGCACTGCGAGGCCGTGCTGCGGTTGACCTCGGCCGCCGCCGCCTCGATGAAGGAACGCCGCAGGGGCGCCGTGGTGAACGTCGCCTCCGTGGCTGCCTTCGTGCCCCGCGGGACGTACGGGGCGTCGAAGGCCTGGGTCGTGCAGTTCACCCAGGGCGCCGCCCGGGACCTGGCGGGCAGCGGGGTACGGCTGATGGCGCTCTGCCCCGGCTTCGTACGGACCGAGTTCCACGAGCGGGCCGGGATGGGGACGGACAACATTCCCGGCTGGATGTGGCTCGACGCGGACAAGCTGGTGACGGCGGCGCTGTCGGACCTGGAGCGGGGGAAGACGCTGTCGATCCCCGACCCCCGGTACAAGGCCCTGATGGGTGTGGTGAAGCTGGCGCCGCGCGGCCTGCTCGGCGGGGTCTCCTCGAAGGCCGGCCGCAAGTACGGGCCGAAGTGACCCGGACCGGATCAGTTCCCGAGGGCGCCGAGATCCAGTCGGGTGGTGGTTCCGTTCTGCCAGGTCACGCTCAGCAGGTGGCCGGCGACCCGGACGTCCGCGAGGTCGGCCACCGGGGCGGGGCCTGGTTCGGCGGTGAGTGAGGCGAGGGCCACGAAGAGGGTCGCCGGGCCCGTCGTGGTGCCGTGGAGGGCGAGGGTCCGGCTGCCGGGCCCCTGAAGGGTCTCCCCGGTGGGGAGTTCGGCCACCCCGGGGTCGTAGCCGTGGACCGGGTGGAGCTGGGCGTGCGGCCCGTCGGGGGTGGCGGCCCAGCCGGTCTGCCGTACGGGAGTCCCTTCCGGGGCGCCGAGCACGAGGTGGGCGCGGACCTCGGCGCGGCCGTGGGCGAGCGTCGCGGAGACCACCCGGACGCCGGGCAGCGGACGGTGGACGGAGGCGGCCCGGTCGGGACCGGTGCCGAGCGGGGTGGCGGGGCCGCGGGCGGTGACCGGGCCGCCGTCCGGCAGCAGGGCGAAGTGGTTGTCGGCGGGCGCGGTTCCCGTACTGGGTCCCGTACGGGTCGAATAGGCGTGACGGGCGTATCCGGGGTCGTCCTCGCCGCCCGGCTCGGCGCTGTGCACATGGTTGCTGCCGTGGTTGTGGAGGCGTACGAGTCCGTCGGCGGCGGTCGTCTGGACGAGCAGCCCGGCCGGGGCGAAGGGGCGCACGGTGTCGGCGCGTTCGGCGGGCAGGGGTTCCTCGGGGTCGGTCCAGGCGGGGTGGCCCGCGGGCAGGAGGAGACCGAGGAAGCCCTTGGACGCCCAGTAGGGGGAGCCGGGTCCCGAGTAGTCCTGGACCAGCTGCGGGTACGGGCCGTGCCAGCCGAGGGTGAGGAGCCCGCTCGTGTCGGTGGCGCCCCGGTCGAGGAAGTACCGCAGGGTGCCGGAGGCGAGACGGCGGGTGGCGCCGGGCATGAGCGGGGTGTGCCCGGTGAGGGTGCCGAGCCAGGGCGCCGCGGCCGCGGCGAAGCGGTAGATCAGGGACCTCCCGTACGGGAGGGGGGCGCCGTCCGCGTCGAAGAGGTGGACGTAGTCGTCGAGATGGGCGCGCAGGCGGGGCCCGTACCGGTCGAGGAGCGCCCGGTCGCCGGCGAGGTGGGCGTGGAGCACGGGGTAGAAGTGCAGGGCCCAGGCGTTGTAGTGGTCGAAGGCGCGGTTGTCGCCGTCGCTGTACCAGCCGTCGCCGAGGTACCAGTGCTCGATGCGGGCGAGGGAGCGGTCGATGGTGGCGGCGGCGCGGTCGGTGTCGACGCCCGCGTCCTGGAGGAAGCCCGCGACGGTGAGGCCGAAGAGCCACCAGTTGTTGTCGACGGGGGACGGCCCGAGGGCGGGGCGGAGCCAGTCGGCGACCTGTTCGCGGGTGCGGTCGTCGAGCCGGTCCCAGAGCCAGGGGCGGGTGAGGCGGAGGCCGAGGGCGACGGAGGCGGCTTCGACGACCGCCTGGCGGGTGCCGGTGGTGAGGGGCCAGCTGTCGGGGCCTTCGGTCCCCGGCTCGCGGGTGCCGGCCGTGAGCCCCTCGGCGTACCGGTCCAGGTGGCCGAGCGGGTCCGCTCCCCCGGCGCCCGCGACCCTGAGTGCGGCGAGGAGGAAGGTGCGGGCCCAGCCCTCCAGGCCGTCGGACCGGGTTCCGGACCAGCTGGGGCGGGGCCCTGGAAGGCCGATCAGCGCACGTTCCGGCGAGGCGAAGGGGCGTACGGCCAGGAGGAGTCGGTCGGCCGTGGCCTCCCAGTGGGCACGCGTCCAGCCGGTGTACGGGCTGAGCTCACGGTTCTCGGGCGGCGTGGGCATGATGCTCCCTGAGGGCTGCCTGGGTGACGTCTGCGTCGCCCGGAATCCTGGACAGGCTTCGATCGGACGTCAAGAGATTCAGAGCGAATGATCGAAACAAGTGTCGTTCGATCATTCCTGGGCTAGGGTCGACAGACCACCACCACGCGAGGGGGAACCGCACCGTGCGCGAGAGTGCCGCCGAACGACACGACCGACTGCTGGCCCTGGTCCGCGAGCGCGGC
This sequence comes from Streptomyces exfoliatus, assembly GCF_000725545.1. Taxonomy (GTDB): domain Bacteria; phylum Actinomycetota; class Actinomycetes; order Streptomycetales; family Streptomycetaceae; genus Streptomyces; species Streptomyces exfoliatus. Next base: position 240,239 of record NZ_JNZP01000010.1, read on the forward strand.
ACCGCCCGCGTCGCCGAGCTGGCCGAACGGCTCGGGGTCTCCCCCGTCACCGCCCGCCGCGACGTCGAGGTCCTGTCCGGCCGGGGCCTGATCGACCGGGTGCACGGCCAGGTCTCCTGGCCGCGCCGCCAGGGCGCAAGCGGCGGGCGGTCCGGCGAGGGCCTGGTCATCGGCCTGCTCGCCCCCTCCGCCACCTACTACTTCGCCGAGGTCATCCGGGGGGCGCACGAGGCCGCCGCCCGGGCGGGCGCCCGGCTGGTGCTCCGCGTCTCCGACTACCGGCCGGAGGAGGACAGGGCCCGCACCGAGGGGCTGCTCGCGGCGGGCGCCGAGGGCGTCCTCGTCGCGCCCGGCTGGCGGGGTCCCGAGGACCGGCTCGCGTACGGGGACTGGCTCGCCGAGCTTCCCGTACCGGCCGTGCTCCTGGAGCGCAGGGCCGAGCCCGGCAGCCCGCTGGACGGCCTGGACCGGGTGGCCTCGGACCACGGCCACGGCGTCCTGCTCGCCCTGCGCCACCTGCTCGACCTCGGTCACTCGACGCCGCTGCTCGTGGCGCGCCGGGACTCCCCGACCGCGCTCGCGGTGCGTGCCGGCTACGCCGAGGCGCTCGGGACGCTGGGCCTCACGGAGCCGCGGCCCGTCATCGACTCCGTACCGGCGGAGGCGGACCCGGAGGGCTTCGAGCGGGCCGTGCGGGCGCTGCACGAGGCGGTCGGCTCGGGGCTCGCGAGCGCGGCCCTGGTCCACAACGACGTGGACGCGATCGAGATCGTTCAGCGCCTGGCCGTGCTCGGCGTACGGGTGCCGCAGGACCTGGCCCTGATCGCGTACGACGACGAGGTCGCGGCGCTCGCCGACACCCCGCTGACGGCGGTCGCGCCACCGAAGCGGCAGGTGGGGCGGCACGCCACCGAGCTGCTGGTGGAGCGACTCTCCGAGAACGCAGCGGGTGCCGCGGCGGGTTCCGAGGACTCCGGCGAGGAGGCGGCGCGGCGCCATCTGGGCCTGCTGCCGAGGCTCCGGGTGCGGGACTCGTGCGGGGCACGCTCCACCTCCTCAATCTGATCATTTTTCGATCAATCAATCTTTCGCTCTTGACTTCGGTCATGAACGGTCACAGGATCACGGCCACAACCTCCCAGCCGCCCGTCCCCAGGAGCCGTGCCGTGACCCGTAGTTGGAGCAGAACGTCCCGCGTCATAGCCGGCACCGCCACCGCCCTCGCCGTGCTCACGGCCTGCGGCGGCGGCGGTGACGACACCGCGAACAAGTCGAACGAGCCCGTGACCATCACCTTCTGGGGCTGGGCCAAGGGCTCCAAGGACGTCGTCGACGCCTTCAACGCCTCCCACACCGACATCCAGGTGAAGTTCGAGGAGATCCCCTCCGGCACCGCCGGCGGCTACGCCAAGATCTCCAACGCCGTGAAGGCCGGCAACGCCCCCGACCTCGTCTCCATCGAGTACTCCTCGCTCCCCGAGTTCGTCAGCTCCGGCGCCCTCCAGGACATCGGCGGCGAGTTCACCGAGGCCGACCGCGCCAAGCTGCTGCCGCAGACCGTCGAACTCACCACCCTCGGCGGCAAGACCTGGGCCGTCCCCTTCGACGCGGCCCCGCAGGCCTTCTTCTACCGCAAGGACCTCTTCGCGAAGTACAAGGTCGAGGTCCCCACCACCTGGGACGCGTTCAGGAAGGCCGCCGAGCAGGTCAAGAAGGCCGACGCCAAGGCCCGTATCGCCACCTTCTTCCCGGACGACCCGACCACCTTCGAGGCCATGGCCTGGCAGGCCGGCGCCCAGTGGTTCAAGGCCGAGAACGACACCTGGAAGATCGACACCACCGACGCGGCCACCACCAAGGTCACCGCCTACTGGCAGGGCCTCCTCGACGCCGGACTCGTCCACAAGAACGCCTCCTTCAGCCCCGAGTGGACCGGCTCCCTCAAGAACGGCACCACCATCGGCTACCTCGGCGCCTCCTGGGGCGCGGGCGTCCTCAAGGGCACCCTGCCCGAGCAGAACGGCAAGTGGGCCGTCGCCCCCATGCCCAGCTGGGACGGCAAGCCCGCCAGCGGCATGCTCGGCGGCACCTCCTTCGCCGTGACCAAGGACAGCAAGCGGAAGGCCGCAGCCGTCACCTTCGCCGAGTGGATGTCCACCACCGAGGACGGCGTCAAGGCCCGGATCGCCTCCGGCACCTCCTCCGCCTTCCCCGCAGCCGCCGCCCTCCGGCCCGTCGCCAAGAAGGCCTTCGACGCGAGCTACTACGGCGGCCAGGACATCTACGCCCTCTTCGAGGCCTCCGGCGCCTCCATCAGCCCCAACTGGGCCTGGGGACCCACCACCGGCACCACCAACACCACCATCAAGGACCACTTCGGCAAGATCGCCCAGGGCGGCCCCGGCATCGCCGACGCCGTCAAGGCCGGTCACGACGCCACCGTCGCCGAACTCACCAAGCGCGGCCTGAAGGTCGAGGGCTGACCGCATGAAGGCCCGCACCCGCGCCGCCACGATCCTGCTGACCCCCTTCTTCCTGCTCTTCACCGCGGTGATGGTGGTGCCGATCGGATACGCGGTCTGGCTCAGCCTCTTCACCGAGAAGCAGTCCGGACTGGGCTTCGGCGGCACCGAGACCGTCTTCACCGGCCTCGACAACTACACCGCGGCGCTGGGTGACCGGGCCTTCCGCGAGGGCTTCGGCGTCCTGCTCGGATACTGCCTGTTCTACATCCCGCTGCTGCTCGCCGGAGCCCTCGGCCTCGCCCTCCTGCTCGACTCGGCACTCGCCCGCGCCCGCCGCTTCTTCCAGCTCGCGCTCTTCCTGCCGCACGCCGTCCCCGGCATCATCGCCGCCCTGATCTGGGTCTACCTCTACACGCCCCAACTCAGCCCGGTCGTCCAGGCCATGGAGGCCGGAGGCATCGGCTTCGACTTCTTCTCCCCCGAAGGCGCCCTGCCCTCCATCATCAACATCGCCCTGTGGGAATGGCTCGGCTACAACATGGTCATCTTCTACGCGGCCCTCCAGGCCATCGACCGCTCCGTCCTCGAAGCGGCCACCGTCGACGGGGCCGGCGCCTGGCGCATCGCCTTCTCCGTCAAGATCCCGCTCGTCAAGGCCTCCCTCGCGATGGTCGGCCTCTTCACGGTCATCGGCTCCCTCCAGCTCTTCACCGAGCCGCTGATCCTCAACAAGGGCACCGGATCCGCCGTCACCTCCACCTGGACGCCGAACATGTACGCCTACACCGCGGCCTTCGACCGCAACGACTACGGACTCGCCGCCGCCGCCTCCGTACTCCTCGCCCTGACGGCGGCGCTGCTCTCCTTCGCCGTCACCAGGCTGACCGGTCGCCGCAAGGCGGGCACGGCGGGCACGGCCCGAAGGGAGCGCACGGCATGAGCGGCCCCCGCACCCCGAACCGATGGCTCTCCAAGACGGCCGTCAACGGCTCCCTCCTCCTCGCCGTCGTCTACATGCTCTTCCCACTCGTGTGGCTGCTCACCGCCGCCACCAAGGACGCCGGCGGCCTCCTCGCCGGAAACGCCTTCTCCTTCGAGGGCTTCGACCTGGGCGGCAACCTCACCCGGCTCGCCGAGTACAACGACGGCATCTACTTCCACTGGTACCTGAACAGCCTCCTCTACGCCGGAGTCGGCGCCCTCGCCTGCTCGTTCGTCAGCGTCGCCGCCGGGTACGCCTTCCACGTCTACGACTTCAAGGGCAAGGAGAAGCTCTTCGGCCTCGTCCTGCTCGGCGTGCTCGTCCCCACCACGGCGCTCGCCCTGCCGATGTACCTCCTGGCCAGCGAGGTCGGCGTCGTCAACACCTACTGGGCCGTCCTCATCCCCGTCCTCGTCAACCCCTTCGGCGTCTACCTGTCCCGGGTCTTCTGCGCCGGCTACATCCCCGACGAGGCCCTGGAGGCAGCCCGTATCGACGGAGCGGGCGAGCTGCGCGTCTTCTGGTCCATCGGTCTGCGCATGGTCATGCCCGGCTTCGTGACCGTCTTCCTCTTCCAGTTCACCGCCGTGTGGAACAACTTCTTCCTCCCCCTGGTGATGCTGTCGGACCAGAAGCTGTACCCGCTGAGCCTCGGGCTGTACGCGTGGAACAGCAACGCCCACGCCGAACCCGACTACTACCCCCTCGTCGTCACCGGATCCCTGCTCGCCGTCGTCCCCCTCGTCGTCGCCTTCGTCTCCCTCCAGCGCCACTGGAAGGCCGGTCTGACGGCCGGCAGCGTCAAGTGAGGAGCTCAGGTACAACGATGCACCCGACCACTGACAACCGCCCGTCCCTCCTCCTCGCGATGGGCAGGGGCGTCCCCGAACGCCTCCTCACCGACACCCACCGCACCCGCCTCACCCGGCTCGCGGAAACCGACCCGCACCTGGTGGCACACGACCTGACCGCCCCCGACGCGCGCGTCGCGGCGGCCCTCGCCGAGGCCGAGGTCCTCCTCACCTGCTGGGGAGCGACCCCCCTCACCACCGAGGTCCTCGACCGCGCGCCGCGCCTGCGGGCCGTCGTCCACGCCGCCGGCTCCGTCAAGCACCACATCACCGACGCCTGCTGGGAACGCGGCCTCCGCGTCACCTCGGCCGCCGCCGCCAACGCGCTGCCCGTCGCCGAGTACACGCTCGCCGCGATCCTCTTCGCCGGGAAGCGGGTCCTCGGCTCGGCCCAGCGCTACGCCGAACTCCGCACCGGCCACGCCTGGCTCACCGAGTCCACGACGTGGGGCAACTACCGCCGCACCGTCGGCATCGTCGGCGCCTCCCGCATCGGCCGCCGGGTCATCGACCTCCTGCGCCCCTTCGACCTCGACATCCTCCTGTACGACCCGTACGTCGACGTCCCGCCCCCCGGCGTGGAACTGGTGACCGACCTCGACGAACTGTGCGCCCGCAGCACGGTCGTCTCGGTCCACGCGCCGCAACTCCCGTCCACGTACCGCATGATCGGCGCGGCCCAGCTCGCCGCGATGCCGGACGGCGCGACCCTGATCAACACCGCCCGAGGCTCCCTGATCGACGAGGAGGCCCTGCTCCCCCACCTCCTCGCCGGCCGCCTCCACGCCACCCTGGACGTCACGGACCCGGACCTGCCGCCCCCCGACTCCCCCCTCTACACCCTCCCGAACGTCCTGCTCACCCCGCACGTGGCCGGCTCCCTGGGCAACGAACTGCACCGGATGGCGGACCAGGCGCTCGAGGAGATCGCGCGGTACGCGCGCGGTGAGCCGTTCGCGGAGGAGGTCAGGGCGTCAGACCTCCAACGCTCGGCGTAGCCCCAGGCACAGGCGCTCGGCCTCGGCGAGGACGAGGGGGACGGTGCCGGGATCACTCCGCAGGACGGCGGGCAGGACCTGGTCCCAGGGCCCGAGGTGCAGCGCGAGCGCGACGAACTCCCGGGCCGTGGCCGGGTCCGGGTGGGCGAGGGCCAGGCCGGCGTAGCCGTCGGCGCACCGGAGACCCAGCGCGTGCAGTCCCGCGAGGACCGAGGCCGCCCGCTCGAACTCCGCCGCCTCCACGAAGTGCCGGGCGACGGGGAGCAGGTCGGCCGGTGTGCTCCCCGGCAGCCCCCGGGCGTACTCGGTCGCCTCGTCATGGTCGCCGAGCAGCACGAGCGCGTGGCTGACATGGGACGCCTGGGTCGTCCGGTACAGAGCACTCCCCTCCGTCCGCACCCGCGCCACGAGCTGCACGGCCTCCTCGCGCCGGTCGAGGGCGAGGAGCGCGCGCACGAGGTCCGGCACGACCTCCAGGCCGAAGCCCTGCCGCCGGTACTCCTGCGCGTCGGCCAGCCACCGTCCCGCCTCGTCCGTCCGGCCGTCCCTGGCCAGGCCCGCCGCCATGGCGGCGTACAGTCGCCCCACCTCGAAGCGAGGCCGGGCCCGTACGAGAGGCTCGACGTACTCCCACGCTCCGGCCCTCACGAGACCGCGCACGGCCTGGTCGAAGAACGTGCCGCCCCTGCTCCTGTCCCGCTCGGCCATCCGTGCCACGGCCGCGTGTTCGCGCCGGGCGAGCCGGGCGTCGAGCACCACTCTCAGCCACCGGTCGCGTTCCCATTCCTCACGGCCCCGGGCCAGCTCCTCCGCGCGGTCCACCTGCCCGCTCGCCACCAGGGCGAGCACCGGGAACAGGCCATGGGCCGCGGCGGGGTGGCGCTCCACCTCCGCCAGGAGGCGTCGCACCGGCTCCCCCCAGCCGTCCACCGCGGTCAGGTCCTTCGCCACCGAGAGGACGGTACCGATCACGGTCCGGGGCCCGGGGGCGCGCAGGGCCGGTTCGATCGAGGTGAGCAGGGCGACCGCGGCCGGCCGGTCACCGGCGTCGAGCAGGGCGTCCGCCACGCCGATCCCCGCCAGGGCACCCGTCCGGCCGCCGGTCACCAGGGTCATCGCCTCCGCCCGCAGGCCGGCACCGCACAGGGCCCTCGCGTACTCCCCGATCACCTTGTCCCGCTGCACCCCCTCCAGGCGGGAAAGGAGCTTCCCGGCCCGGTCGAGGTGCCCGACGCGGACGCGGGCGCTCACGAGCCTCCGGCACAGGTCGACCGAGTAGGGGCGGCTGAGCGCGTCCAGCGCCTGCTCCGCCTCGTCCAGGAGCCCCGCCGCCAGCTGTGCGTCGGCGAGCGTGCGCAGGATGGAATCACGCTCGTCCGGCGAGGCCTCGGCAGCGCTCCGCGCCCGGTCCCCCACACCGGCACTGGCCAGCTCGAACCCCCACGCCGCGTCGGCCGGCCTCCCGAACAACCAGGAGGCCCACCGGTCGAGCCGATCGAACTCGCCCAGCGCTGCCAGCGCCCGTACGGTCTCGGAAAAACCCGCGCCCCAGCGCCGGGCATCGAACGCCCGCAGCGCGTCGGCCCGAAGCCCGGCCCCCCGCTCCTCGTGCCCGGCCTCCCGCAGGGCACGAGAGGCGTCGAGGAAATAGGCGAGACCCAGCCCCGCGCCCTTCTCGGCAGCGTCCCGGACCATCCGCTCGGCCTCGTCCGCCCGGCCGGTCAGGAGCAGCGCCCTGATCACCCGGTCCACCACCCGCACCCGGAGCCCTTCCACCTCCTCGGCGTGTGCGAGAGCGAGGGCCCGCTCGTGGTGCCCGGCCGCGCAGAGCGCGTCGACGAGGGCCAGCAGGGGTCCGTGCCGGAACCGCGAGTCGTCGACGGAGTGGACGATCCGCTCCGCCCGGGACAGAGCGCCCGCCGCGAAGAGCACGGGCACGAGAGCCTCGCTCATGGGGCCGTGCTCGAGCGGGTCCCCGTCGGTCAGGACGAGCTCTTCGGCCTCCGCGATCAGTTTCCCCGCCTGGCTTCGTTCACCGACGGCGAGGAGCCTCCCGGCCACCGCGCACAAGCCCTCCACGGTGGTCAGCCGGTCCTCGCCGCGCACGATCGCGAGCGCCCGGTCCACCTGCCCCGCGGCTGCCCAGGCCGCCGCGAGGCCGACCGGCGCCCGGCCGCCCCGGCGGATCAGTTCCGCCCGCCGGAATCCGAGCCGCAGCATCGTCGCCACGAGCCCGGCCCCGTCCCCGCGTTCAAGGACGGCCTCCCCCGCCGCGCGGACCTCGCCCAACGGCCCTCCGACCCCGCCCGTCTCCTCGAGCAACCGATCGTGCCGGGCCTCGTCGAGGGCGCAGGCGAGCATCCGGTCCAGGTCGCCGGCCGCCCGGAGCACCGGGAAGTAGCCGTGCAGGAGGTACGCGGGGGTGGTGGCCGGCCAGCCCCGGTCCCGCCAGGTCCCGGCCCAGCCGTGCAGCACCTCGCGGCACCGGGTCAGCTCCCGCTCGCCCAGCATCTCCCGTGCGCCGGCCGCCAGTTCCTCGTGCGCGAGCAGGTACGCCTCGCCCCGTGCCGCGAACGTCCGCCCCGGGCCCGTACGGAGCAGGTCCCTCACCCGGTAGGGGACGGCTCCGGTCAGCTCGGCCAGGTCGTCGGCCGTCAGACCGCCACCAGCCGCCGTGAGGAGCGCAAGAAGGTCGTACGGGAGGCCCTCCGCCTCCAGGAGTCGCTTCAGCTCGCGTTCCGCCTCCGCCCTGATCACGCGGGCCCTCGGCGACGGGGACAGGATCCGTACGGCCGCCGGGTCCCGTAGCGGGTGGTCCTCCGGGACGTCGACCGGGAGCGGCGGGTTCAGGCGCCCGGAGACGATGACGGGCAGGTCGTACGGGAGGAGGGACGCGATCGAGTGGGCGTCCGGGCCCGTCGTCACGCCCCGGTCCTCGTCGAGACCGTCGATCAGGAGGACGAGGCGCTCGCCGCGCGCCGCGCAGGCCTCGGCGGCGGAGGCGTACAGACGCAGCAGGTGGGCCTCGCGGGTCGCCGCCGTGAGGAGCACGGGCAGGCCCTCGCCCGCCAGCTCCGCGAGCTGTTCCAGAACGACGTCCACGTACGCGACGACGTCGTTCTGGGCGCCGAGCCGGGCCGTGACGAAGAAGGGGACGATCCGCACCCCCGGTGGCGGGTTGAGGGCGAACCAGGACAGCAGGGCCGTCTTGCCGGCCCACGCCTCGGCACGCCACCAGATGTACGAGGGGCCGGAGTCAGCGAGACAGAAGGCGGCGAGTTCCGCCAACTCGCGCTCGCGGCCGACGAGTTCGTCGGGGCGGATCCGATGGACCTGCGCGTGGTATCCGGAGCGGACCGCCGCCGGTTCCGGTACGCCGATCCGGTTGTTGTCGCCGATCACGACGTTGCCCGCTGTGTCCGCGACCGTGACCGACCGCTCTCCCCCTGCCCACTCCATCCGCCCAACCTAGACTGGAAGGGTCCTACCTGGGTCGGGAGGCGCCATGAGCTTCGTACAAATCATCGACTGCAAGACCAGTCGGGTCGACGACCTGAACCGCCTCATGGATCAGTGGGTCGAGCAGACCAAGGGCAAGCGGACCGCAACCCACAGCATCGTAGGCAAGGACCGGTCGGACGCCTCCCACGTCGTGGAGATCGTCGAGTTCCCCTCGTACGACGTGGCGATGCGGAACTCGCAGCTCCCCGAGACCGACCGCATCTTCCGGGAGATGGTCGCGCTCTGTGACGAGATGCCGACCTTCACCGACCTGGACGTGGTGCGCGACGAGGCGCTGTACAAGAGCAACGCCCGGCGGCTCCTGGAGATGTTCGTCGGCGAGCCGGAGCTCGCGCTGCTCGACGAGGTGCTGGCCGAGGGCTACCACGACCACGACCCGACCAACGAGCAGGACGTCATCGGCATGGACGCCGTCCGCCGCGAGGTCCGGATGTGGCGGGGCGGCTTCGACTTCACCTTCACCGTCGACGACCAGATCGCCGAGGGCGACCGGGTCTGCACCCGCTGGACCTTCAACGGATCCCACAACGGCGACTTCATGGGGCTCCAGCCCACCGGCATGGAGGTGACCATGACGGGGACGGTGATCCACCGCTTCCGGGACGACGGGAAGATCGTGGAGGGGTGGTGGCAGTACGACCTGCTCGGTCTCATGGGGCAGCTCGGGGCCGTGGAGGCGTAGACCGCGTGCAGGCGTGGCAAAGCGGGCAGAGCGCGAGGCCCGGTGCCCCCGCGACGGGGGCACCGGGCCTCGGTGATCAGCGGGGCATCAGGCCCCGGTGATCGGTGACGACTGGCGTCAGTGGGAGTGGCCGTGGCCGCCGTGGCCGTGGTCCGCCGGCTCCTCTTCCTTCTTCTCCACCACGAGGGTCTCGGTGGTGAGGAGGAGGGAGGCGATCGAGGCGGCGTTCTCCAGGGCGGAGCGCGTCACCTTCACCGGGTCGATGACGCCGGCCTTGACCAGGTCGCCGTACTCGCCGGTGGCGGCGTTGAAGCCCTGGCCCTTGTCGAGCTCCGCGACCTTCGAGGTGATGACGTAGCCCTCGAGGCCGGCGTTCTCGGCGATCCAGCGCAGCGGCTCGACGGCGGCGCGGCGGACGACCGCGACACCCGTGGCCTCGTCGCCGGTCTTGTCGAGGTTGCCCTCGAGGACCTTGACGGCGTGGACCAGAGCGGAGCCACCACCGGAGACGATGCCCTCCTCGACCGCGGCGCGGGTCGCGGAGATGGCGTCCTCCAGACGGTGCTTCTTCTCCTTCAGCTCCACCTCGGTGGCGGCGCCGACCTTGATCACGCACACGCCGCCGGCCAGCTTCGCGAGGCGCTCCTGGAGCTTCTCGCGGTCCCAGTCGGAGTCCGTGGACTCGATCTCGGCCTTGATCTGGTTGACGCGGCCGGCGATGTCCTCGGCGTTGCCGCCACCGTCGACGATGGTGGTGGCGTCCTTGGCGATGGTCACGCGGCGGGCGGTGCCGAGCACGTCCAGGCCGGCCTGGTCGAGCTTGAGGCCGACCTCCTCGGCGATGACGGTGGCACCGGTGAGGGTGGCCATGTCGCCGAGCATCGCCTTGCGGCGGTCGCCGAAGCCGGGGGCCTTGACGGCCACGGCGTTGAAGGTGCCGCGGATCTTGTTCACGACCAGGGTCGACAGGGCTTCGCCCTCGACGTCCTCGGCGATGATCAGGAGCGGCTTGCTGGCGCCGGCCTGGATGACCTTCTCCAGGATGGGCAGCAGGTCCTGGATGGAGGAGATCTTGCCCTGGTTGATCAGGATGTACGGGTCGTCGAGGACGGCCTCCATACGCTCCTGGTCGGTCACCATGTACGGGGACAGGTAGCCCTTGTCGAAGGCCATGCCCTCGGTGAAGTCGAGCTCCAGGCCGAAGGTGTTGGACTCCTCGACGGTGATGACACCGTCCTTGCCGACCTTGTCCATCGCCTCGGCGATGAGCTCGCCGACCTGCTGGTCCTGCGCGGAGAGCGCGGCGACGGCGGCGATGTCGGACTTGTCCTCGATCGGGCGCGCGGTGGCGAGGAGCTCCTCGGAGACGGCCTTGACGGCGGCGTCGATGCCCTTCTTCAGGGCGGCCGGGGAGGCACCGGCGGCGACGTTGCGCAGACCCTCGCGGACCAGGGCCTGGGCGAGCACGGTGGCGGTGGTGGTGCCGTCACCCGCGATGTCGTTGGTCTTGGTCGCCACCTCCTTCACCAGCTGGGCGCCGAGGTTCTCGTACGGGTCCTCGAGCTCGACCTCGCGGGCGATCGTGACACCGTCGTTGGTGATGGTGGGGGCGCCGAACTTCTTGTCGATGACGACGTTGCGGCCCTTGGGGCCGATCGTCACCTTCACCGTGTCGGCAAGCTTGTTGACGCCGCGCTCAAGGGCGCGACGGGCGTCTTCGTCGAACTTCAGGATCTTCGCCATGGGAGCGGTTCAGCCCTCTCGGAATAGGGTGGAACGAACCGCGCCCCGGGGCGCCTGGAAGGGGCCTCGGGGCGCAGCTCTGAGCATCTGCTTCAGTGCTCGGTACTTCGGTACTTCAGTACTTCGGTGAATTACTTCTCGACGATCGCGAGCACGTCGCGAGCCGAGAGGACGAGGTACTCCTCGCCGTTGTACTTCACCTCGGTGCCGCCGTACTTGCTGTACAGCACGACATCGCCGGTCTTGACGTCGAGCGGCAGACGCTCGCCGTTCTCGAAGCGACCCGGGCCAACGGCCAGGACGACGCCCTCCTGGGGCTTCTCCTTGGCGGTGTCCGGGATGACCAGGCCAGAGGCGGTGGTCTGCTCGGCGTCGAGCGGCTGGACCACAATGCGGTCCTCGAGCGGCTTGATGGCAACCTTGGAGCTGGTGGTCGTCACGATCCGACCTCCCCCTTCGGAGATTACGGGGTTAACTGTCTGAGGTGGCGACCAGGTGGATCCGTCGTCGCGGGTGCCGGACCTGCCTGTCGCTGTGTTGGCACTCTCCGGTGGGGAGTGCCAGAGCCGAGACTATGACCGCGATTAGCACTCGGTCAAGCGGAGTGCCAATTCATCGCTCCGTGGCGTGACCGGGCGACCCTTTCCCGCCCCCTCGCAGCCCTTCGCGCCCACCGTGCCCGCCGCGCCTTTCGCGCCCACGGCGTCCACTGCGCCCACCGCGTCCTTCGCAGGCGTGGGGCGGGGGTTCACCCGTTCCGCCGCCTTCCGGCCGAGCCGTTCGATCGGATCGACCGAGGAGGCGCAGGCCGGGAGGGCGAGCAGCGTGCCGGTCACGGCGAGGACCGCGGCCCAGCGCCCGCGGCGTACGCGGAGCGTCCTCACACGTAGTCCTCGAGCTTCGCGACCGCGTACCCCTTGGCCGTGATCACGTTCATCACCCGGCGGATCATGTCGGGCATGGACCCCTTCCAGTCGCCCTTGCCCCGGAAGTGGGTGAGCACGATGTCGCCGGGGTGCAGGTCCCGGTCCCACTCGCGCCACTCCATGCGGTCGGGGAAGGCCTCGGAGGCCCACAGCGGAACCGCCTTCACTCCGCAGCTCTTGGCGGCGCGCAGGGTGTCCTCGTTGTAGTTGCCGTACGGCGGGCGGAAGAGCGGCGGCCGCTTGCCGTACCGCTTCTCGATGACGTCCTGCATGCCGCAGATCTCGCGCTTCTGCTGCCGGTACGACAGTCCGGGCAGGTAGCGGTGGTTGAGGGTGTGGTTGTGCAGGGAGACCCCACCCTCCTGCGACTTCTGCATCCGGGCGAAGTAGCCGTAGTCGTCCTTGACGACGTAGTCGCTGAGGAAGGCGCTGTACGGGATCTTCAGGTCCGTCATCATCCGCAGCAGCGCGGGGTCCTTCTCGGCGCCGTCGTCGATCGTCAGGAAGACGACCTTCTGCTTGGTCGGCACGGTGGTGAAGACGGGCGGCAGCCCTTCGCCGTCGGTCTCGAAGCCCTTGCGGGTGGTGATCTTCGGCTTCACGGCCGGCGGGGCCGGCGCGTCGAGCGGGGGCCGGGCGAGGCCCCACTTCTTCGCGGCGAGCACACGGGCGGCACGCTGCGCGCGGATCTTCTCGACGTACGCGTCGAGCGCACCCGACGCGGCCTGCGCCGGGGGCTGCTGGCCGGCGGCGGGGGCGGGCGCGCGGGCGTCCGGCTCGGTGCCGCCGGAGCAGGCCGTGGCGGCGGAGGCGAGGGCGGCGACGACCAGCGCCGCCCCGAGCGCACGAGACGAACGATGCGCACCTTTTGCCATCATTTGTTCCTTTTGTCGTACGAGTCGCATGGCGCCGCATCCTGTCAGCGCCCGCCCACCTCCCGGGGCACGACACCGCCGTACCGCCCGCACGTCCCCCGGCCGGCCCACAGCATCACAGGGCCCACAATGGGACGGGTGACCGACCTCGCCTCCTTCGCCTCCCTGCTCGGCCCCGAGGGGCAGACCCTCCTCGCCGCCCTGCGCGACCACGACCCCGCCCAGGAGCTCGCGGTCGTCTCCCGGCTCCGCCGCGACCACTCCGCCGAGCTGGTCACGGCGGCCGTCGGGCAGGCGCGGCTGCGGCAGCGGGCGGTGCCGAAGTTCGGCGCCGAGGACGCGTACCGGATGTACTTCACCCCGAACGGCGTCGAGCAGTCGACCCGCGCCTCGGTCGGCACCTACCGGGCGGCCCGCCTGAAGGCGCTCGGGGTGCGCAGCGTGGCGGACCTCTGCTCAGGGATCGGCGGCGACGCGATCGCCCTCGCCCGCGCCGGGATCTCCGTCCTGGCCGTCGACCGCGACCCGCTGACCGCGGAGGTGGCCCGCGCCAACGCCGAGGCGCTCGGCCTCTCCCAGCTGATCGAGGTGCGGTGCGCGGACGTCACCGACATCGACACCGCCCCCTACGACGCGGTCTTCGTCGACCCGGCGCGGCGCGGCGGCCGGGGCAGGATCTTCGACCCGGAGGCGTACTCCCCGCCGCTCTCCTGGGCGGTCGAGGCGGCCCGCAAGGCCCCGCACGCGGCCCTGAAGGTGGCCCCGGGCATCCCGCACGAGGCGGTGCCCGCCGAGGCCGAGGCCGAGTGGATCTCGGACGGCGGCGACGTCAAGGAGGCCGTCCTCTGGTTCGGTACGGAACCGGGCGCCCGCCGGGCCACCCTGCTGCCCTCGGGCGCGGGGCTCACCGGCCGCGGCCTGCCCGACCCGGCGGTGCGCCCGGTCGGCCGCTACCTCTACGAGCCGGACGGCGCTGTCATCCGCGCGCACCTCGTCGCCGAGGTCGCGGAGGACCTGGGCGGCGGACTGATCGACGAGACGATCGCCTACGTCACGGCGGACGCGCTCGTCGCCACCCCGTACGCCTCCGCCTACGAGATCACCGACGAACTCCCCTTCAACCTGAAGAAGCTGAAGGCCCTGCTGCGGGAACGCGAGGTCGGCACCCTGACGGTGAAGAAGCGCGGCTCGGCGGTGGAGCCGGAGGAGATCCGCCGCAGGGTGAAGCCGAAGGGCCCGAACGCCGCGACGGTCCTGCTCACGCGCGTGGCGGGGGCCCCGACGATGCTGATCGGCCGGCCGGCCCGCCCCGACGGCGACGGCAGCCGCTGAGTCCCAGAGCCTCTCAGTGGCCCCCGCGCGTCAGGCGGAGCGCGAGGCGGTAGTGGCCGACCGCCTTCACCAGGCCCGTCAGACCCGTGACCCAGAGGATCAGCGCGATCCCCATGCCGTAGGCGACCAGGCCGTAGCCGTCGTTCCGGCCGGCGCCCATCGGGACCGCGAAGCCCATCCACAGCCCCAACCCGCACATCGCGGCGGACAGCAGCAACCAGCAGACGCTGAGGACGGGGGCGCGCAGGCGGGCGTCCGTCGGGCCGTGCCGGTCCAGGGCCGCCCAGAGGACGAGGCGTTCACGCACGACCCGGTCGCGTCGCAGGGCGCGGACCGTCAGCCACACCGCCGTGCCGAGGACGCCGATGCCCGGCACCGCCGCGACGAGGCCCGTCAGCATCATGATCGGGTCGCGGACCGGGCTGCCGAGCGAGATGAGCAGGACGCTGGTCAGCCCCCACCCCAACTGGAGCATGAGGAACCCGAGCAGGAACACCACGAGCCGCCCGCCGCCGAGCAGCCGCCTACCGAGCTCGTCGAGGGCCAGCGCCCGGTCGGCGATCCGCGCGTCCCGGTCGGGCCAGGTCTGGAGCTCGGCGGGCGGGGGCGGCGGGGGCAGCAGCGTACGCGGGGACATGCCGAGCACCCTAAAGGGGCGCCGGACCAGCCCTGTTGGACACCCCCCGGAGACGGGCGGGCCCGACAGGACGGCCGGAGACGGCAGGCCCGGCGCGACAGCCCGGAGACCGCGGGCCCGCCACCGGACACCGTCACCCGCCGCCCGACTCCCGCGCCTTCTCCCGCAGCAGCGCCCGCTCGCTCTCGTTACGGGTCAGCTCGGCGGCCCGCTCGAACTCCGCACGGGCCTCCGCCACCCGCCCGAGCCGGGCCAGCAGGTCGCCCCGCACGCTCGGCAGCAGGTGATAGCGCGTCAGGGCCGGTTCGGCGGCGAGGGCGTCGACGATCGGGAGGGCCGCCGCCGGGCCCTCGGCCATCGACACGGCGACCGCGCGGTTCAGCTCGACCACCGGCGAGGGGGCCAGCGTCCCCAACTGCCGGTACAGCGCGGCGATGGTCGCCCAGTCGGTCTCCTCGTACGAGGCGGCCCGCGCGTGGCACGCGGCGATGGCGGCCTGGAGGGCGTACGGCCCGTACGAACGCCCGTCTCCGGCCCGCTCCAGGGCGGCGAACCCGCGCCGGACCATCAGCCGGTTCCAGCGCCGCCGGTCCTGCGCGGCGAGCAGCACCGGCCGCCCGTCGGGCCCGGTCCTCGCCGCCGCCCGGGAGGCCTGCAGCTCCAGGAGGGCGGCCAGGCCGTGCGCCTCGCCCTCCTCCGGTACGAGGGCGGCGAGGACCCGGGCGAGGCGCAGCGCGTCCTCGCACAGGCCGGGCCGCAGCAGGTCGTCGCCCGCGGTGGCCGCGTACCCCTCGTTGAAGATCAGGTAGACGACCTCCAGGACGGAGCCGAGCCGGGCCGCCCGCTCCTCCCCGTACGGCACCTCGAAGTCGACGCCCGCCTTCGCGAGCGTCCGCTTGGCGCGGGTGATCCGGGCCGCGACGGTCGCCTCCGGTACGAGGAAGGCGCGGGCGATCTCGTCCGTGCGGAGCCCGCCGACGAGCCGCAGGGTGAGGGCGGCCCGCGCCTCGGCGGAGAGCACCGGGTGGCAGGCGGTGAAGATCAGCCGCAGCACGTCGTCGTCGATGTCGCCGGGGCCCGCCGGCTCGGGGTCGTACGACTCCTCCGTGAGCGTCCTGCCCACCTCGGCGAGCTTCCGCGCGTACGTCTCGCGCCGCCGCACCAGGTCGACGGCGCGGTGCTTGGCGGTGGCCGTCAGCCAGGCTCCCGGCCGCTCCGGGACCCCTGACCGCGGCCACTGCTCAAGGGCGGAGAGGAGCGCGTCCTGGGCGATCTCCTCGGCGATGCCGACGTCCCGGACGATCCGCGCCGCGGTGGCGACGATCCGCGCCGACTCCATCCGGAAGACCGTCTCCAGCGTGCTCTCCACCGTCACGGTTCACATGACAGCACACGGGACCGACAAAACCGCCGGATCAGCCCTCCGGCATCTCCTCGACCTCACGGACCTCCAGGCCGACCTTCCACTGCGGCGGGTGGACGGCCAGGAAGCGCTTCCCCCACTCGACGGCCTCGGCCATGTCCTTGCACTGGAGCATGGCGTAGCCGCCGACGACCTCCTTGGTCTCGGTGAACGGGCCGTCGGTGTACGACAGCTTCCCGTCCGACCAGGTGATCCGGGTGGCCTCGGCGGTCGGCCTGAGCCCGGCCGTGTCGACCATGGCGCCGGCCTTGTTGATCTCCTCGAAGAGCGCGCCCATCCGCTCCTCGAAGCCGGGGTCGGCGCTCTCCATGTCGATGGTGTTCTCCTCGATGCGGACGAGGGACAGGAAGCGGGGCATGACGACTCCTCGGTGGTGCGGGTGGCGGGGCCGTTCCCCGCCTTCCACACATACGTCGAACGGGCCGGGCCCGCATCGACACCACGCCCGGAGAATTTCTCAGACGTAGTCCTCCAGGCGGGCCACGGTGAATCCCTGCTCCTGGATGCGGCGCAGCATCGTGGCGGTCATCTCGGTCATCGTCCGGCCCTTGAGCTCGGAGGGGCCGCGGAAGTGGGCGAGGATGATGTCGCCGGGGCGCAGCTTCCGGTCGCCGCGCTGGTACTGCATGTTCTTGATCTGCATGGACTCGCGCCACAGCACGATCGCGTCGACGCCGCACGTGCCCGCCGCCGCGCGGGTGTCCTCGTTCCAGTTGCCGTAGGGCGGGCGGAAGAGCCGCGGGGCCGTGCCGTACCGCTGTGTCAGCTTCGTCTGCTGGCCGCAGATCTCGCGGCGCTGGGCCTCGCGGGAGAGGGTGCGCAGGTTGGGGTGGGTGAGGGTGTGGTTGGCGAGCCCGTGGCCCTGGGCGACGAGCGGGGCGAAGTACGCGTAGTCGGCGCGGATGGCCGCGTCGGTGAGGAACATCGTGACGGGGACCTTGAGGTCCTTCATCATCGTCACGAACTCGGGGTCCTTCTCCGCACCGTCGTCGATCGTGATGAAGACGATCTTCTCGGTGGTGGGGATGTCGCTGATGACGGGGACGGGTCCGCCGGGCCGCCGGACGACCGGCTTGGTCGCGGGCGGGGCCGGCGGGGGCGCGAAGGGCTTGAGCCCCCACTTGCGGTACGCGGCGGGGGCGGCGGCCCCGGGAGCCTTGTCCCCCACGGAATCCCCGGCGGGATCCCCAGCGGAATCCCCGGCCGAGTCGCCCGCCGGATCGCCCGCCGAGGACGTCGCCTCGCCCGCGGCCGGGGTCCTCGGGGCCGGAGCGGCGGCGGGGTCCTCCGACGCGCAGCCGGTCACGAGCAGGGCGACGGCGGTGAGGGCCGCCCACAGCGCGATCTTCTTCTTCACGCGTTGTGGGATGCCCGTCCGAACCGAAAGGTTGCCCGATCCTCGCTCATTCCACCGATTCGAAGCGCCAGCGGTGGACCGGACGGGTGATCAGCTCCGCGTCCGGCTCCGGCAGCTCGGGCAGCTCGGCGTCGAAGGACTCCGCCTCCCACCAGGTGAGGACGAGGACGCGGTCCTGGGGTGCGCGGAGGAGTTCCCGGCGGACCGGCTCGCGGGCCGGCACCTGGGCGCGCGCCCACTCCAGGAGCTCGGCGCCCCGGCCCTGGGCGGCCCGCGCCTCCCACATGAGGGTGAGCCTCACGAGTACAGGTTCTCCTTGCTGACCTCGTGCACGTGATCGTGGTCGTGGGTGCGGCCGGGCACGTGCGGGTCCGTCACCGGAAGCGACGAGTCCGCCGACAGCTCCAGGTCGGACGCCGGCCGGTTGCGGGCGACCATCTCCGAGCCGAGGGCCGCGACCATCGCGCCGTTGTCGGTGCACAGGCCGGGGCGCGGCACCCGCAGCCGGATGCCGGCCCGCTCGCAGCGCTCCTCCGCGAGGGCCCGCAGGCGCGAGTTGGCGGCGACGCCGCCGCCGATCATCAGGTGGTCGACGCCCTCGTCCTTGCAGGCCCGGACGGCCTTGCGGGTGAGCACGTCGACGACCGCTTCCTGGAAGGACGCGGCCACGTCCCGTACCGGCACGTCCTCGCCGGCCGCCCGCTTGGCCTCGATCCAGCGGGCCACGGCCGTCTTGAGGCCGGAGAAGGAGAAGTCGTACGCGGGGTCCCGGGAGCCGCTCAGGCCGCGCGGGAACGCGATGGCGGCCGGGTCGCCCTCCCTGGCGAGCCGGTCGATGACCGGTCCGCCGGGGAAGCCGAGGTCGAGGACGCGGGCGATCTTGTCGAAGGCCTCGCCCGCCGCGTCGTCGATGGTGGCGCCGAGGGGCCGCACGTCGGAGGTGATGTCGGCGGAGAGCAGCAGCGAGGAGTGGCCGCCGGAGACGAGCAGGGCCATCGTCGGCTCGGGCAGCTTGCCGTGCTCCAGCTGGTCGACGCAGATGTGCGAGGCGAGGTGGTTGACGCCGTAGAGCGGCTTGCCGAGGGCGTACGCGTACGCCTTGGCGGCCGATACGCCGACGAGCAGCGCGCCCGCGAGACCGGGCCCCGCGGTGACGGCGATGCCGTCGAGGTCCTTCGGGGACACGCCGGCCGTCTTCAGGGCGCGCTCGATCGTCGGGACCATCGCCTCCAGGTGGGCGCGGGAGGCGATCTCGGGCACGACGCCGCCGAAGCGGGCGTGGGTGTCGACGCTGGACGCGACGGCGTCGGCGAGGAGGGTGGTGCCGTGGACGATGCCGACGCCGGTCTCGTCGCAGGAGGTCTCGATGCCGAGTACGAGGGGTTCGTCAGCAGCCATCAGTCATTCCAGCCATGGGTCGGTACGGACATCAGATCTCGGTCTCAGTTCCTTGGACGGTCAGTCGCATCACGAGCGCGTCCACGTTTCCGGGCTGGTAGTAGCCGCGCCGGAAACCGATGGGCTCGAAGCCGAAGCGCTCGTAGAGCTTCTGGGCCCTGGTGTTGTCCACGCGCACTTCGAGGAGGACCTCGTCGCACTCGAAGGCGGTGGCTTCCTTCAGCAGGTCGGTGAGGAGCCGGGCGCCGAGGCCGGTGCCCCACTGGTCGCGGGCGACGGCGATCGTCTGCACGTCGCCGAGTCCGCCGGCGGCGGCGAGCCCGGCGTATCCGACGATCCGCCCGGCGCCGTCCTCGGCGACGATGTAGTGGCGCGTGGCCCCGGGGCCGCGCGCGTGCGCCAGCTCCGACCAGAACATCCCCGCCGACCAGGCGTCCTCGGGGAACAGCTCGTCCTCGAGGGCCAGCACCGGGGTGATGTCCCACCAGCGCATCTCGCGCAGCTCCACGGGGCCGGTCACTTGGGAGTGACCACCTTGTAGTTCTTCGGCACCTGCGCGTCGGGGCGGCGCAGGTACATCGGCAGCGGGTCGAGGAACCCCTCCCCGCCGGCCGCCAGCCTCTCCGCGGCGAGCGCGGCGAGCGCCGCCGCCGACTGGTGCTCGGGGTCGCGGGCGTCGGGGAAGGCCTCCGGGTAGAGGCGGGCGCCCGCGCCGACGACCGGGAGGCCGGCGAGCCGCTCGGCGATGTCGGCGGGCCGGTCGACGGCCGCGTCGCCCGCGCGCGTGCGGGAGTCGTCGTACCGCGCCCAGTAGACCTCCTTGCGGCGCGCGTCCGTGGCGACGGCGAAGGGCTCGTCGATCCCGGAGGCGTACGCGAGGCCGTCAAGGGTGCAGAGTCCGTGGACCGGCACCCCGAGGGCGGAGGAGAAGGCGGCGGCCGTGACGAGGCCGACGCGCAGGCCCGTGTAGGGGCCGGGGCCGACACCGACGACGACGCCGGTGACCGCGTCGAGCTTCAGCCCGGCCTCCTTGAGGACCCGGTCGACGGCGGGCAGCAGCAGCTCCCCGTGACGGCGGGCGTCGACCTGGCTCGACGAGGCGACGACGGCCTCGCCGTCGTGCAGGGCGACGGTGACGGCGGGGGTGGCGGTATCCATGGCGAGCAACAGCACGCGAACAGCCTACGGCTCCCGGGCACGGTGCCCCGCCCCTCGCTCCCCCTGCTGCTACCGTCACCCTTCGATACGTTCGTACGAGAGGTGGGCACGGTGGCACGGAGCAGCTCGGGATTCGTGGCCGGGCTCACGGCGGCGGCCGTCGCGGCGGTCGGCTTCCTCGCCTACCAGGCCTCCGCGAACGTGCCGGCGAACCTGACGGAGAAGCCGCGGGTGACGAGCACCGCCGCCCCGTCGATCTCGCCGAGCGGCGGCCCGACGCAGCCTCCCAGGAACCCCCTCGCCGTCCCGGCGAACTCGGGCACCGGTGAGCGGGTCGTGTACGCGCTCGGCGACCGCCGGGTGTGGCTGGTCGACGAGAAGGGCACGGCCACGCGTACGTTCACGGTGATGCCGAGCACGGTGGACCCGGCGCCCGGGTCGTACAGCGTGACCTCCCGCTCGGGGTCGGTCCGCGGTTCGGACGGCGTGCAGATCGAGCACGTGGTGCGGTTCGCGACGGCCGAGGACGTGTCGATCGGCTTCAGCGCGGCGGTCGACGGCTCGACGCCGAGCCCGGACCCGTCGAGGAAGACGGGCGGGATCCGCATGAAGCGGGCCGACGGGGACGCGCTGTGGATGTTCGCGGTGATCGGCGCGAAGGTCGTCGTCGTCGCCTGAGTCGCCGTCGCCCGAGTCGCCGTCGCCCGAGTCCTCGTCGCCCGATCGTCGTCGCTTGACAGGCCCCGGCCCGGGATGCGGTGCTACGCCGCCTCGTCCCGCACCGGCACGTGCAGGATCTCGTCCCGCTCCGCCCGCTCCGCCCGCTCCGCCCGCTCGGAGTGGAGCGACGGTGGGGTCGAAAGGGTGCGGGCGGCCACGCAGGACGCCAGCAGCTCACTCATCGGGACGGGGTCCCGGCCGTGTCCCGCACGCTCCTGCGTCGCCATGCATGCCTCCCGTAGGTTAGGTACACCTAACCAGCTCGTGCATCCATGTCACCACGCCACGTACGAACGACGCAACACCTTCCCGACACGTTGTCGGAATCTACGTCTCCGCCCGCACGGGCGCTCAGAGCACTTCCAGGTCCTCGCCGGCCCAGCGACGGCCGATCCCGCGCAGCACGACCGTCCGCCGGTCGTCGTCGGTGTCGCCGGTCACGCGGTGGATCAGGACGTGCAGCCGGTCGTCGGTCAGCTCCTCGACCTTGCCGTCGCCCCACTCGACGACGACGACCGACTCGGGCAGCGAGACGTCCAGGTCGAGGTCCTCCATCTCGTCCAGACCGCCGCCCAGGCGGTACGCGTCCACGTGCACCAGGGCCGGGCCGCCGACCAGCGACGGGTGGACGCGGGCGATGACGAAGGTCGGGGAGGTGACGGCACCGCGCACCCCGAGCCCTTCACCGAGGCCCCGGGTCAGGGTGGTCTTCCCCGCGCCGAGTTCGCCGGTGAGCATGACGAGGTCGCCGGGGCGGAGGATCTTCGCGAGGCGGCGGCCGAGTTCCTGCATCCGCTCGGGGGAGTCGACGGAGAGGGTGGCGCCGGAGAGGGGCGGGTGCGCTGCTTCCATGCCCGCCAATTTATCCGTTGCGGCTGTCCGGATCGGCCGCGACCGGCGCCGGCACCGCCCCCGCCCGTACGAGCAGGTCGGCAAGGCGGTCGGTGACCGCCTCCGGGTGTTCCAGCATCACCAGATGGCCGCCGTCCGGGACGATGACCAGCTCCGCGTCCGGGAGCAGATCGGCGATGGCCTCGGTGTGGGAGCTGGGGGTCACCAGGTCGTGGTCCCCGGCGAGCGCGAGCACCGGAAGACCGGCGAGGACGGGCAGGGCGGCGGCCTTGTCGTGCTCGGCGAAGGCCGGGTAGAAGGCGGCGACCACGTCGATCGGGGTCGACTCGATCATCCGCTCCGCGAAGCGGGCCACCGCCGGGTCGACGTCCCTCGACGCGAACGAGTACTTCTTGATCAGCCCGGCGAACAGGTCCGCGGTCGCCCTGCGGCCCCGCTCGACCAGCTCCGCCTGGGAGCCGAGCGCCCGCAGCACCCCCGGCAGGACCCGGCGGACGGCGTTGACGCCGGCGATGGGGAGCCCGTACGAGACCTCCGCGAGCTTTCCGGCCGAGGTACCGACGAAGGCGACGCCGACGACCCGGTCCCGGACGAACTCCGGGTACCGCTCGGCGAGCGCCATGATCGTCATGCCGCCCATCGAGTGCCCGACGAGGACGAGCGGGCCCTCGGGCGCGGCGACGTCGAGGACCGCCTTGAGGTCGCGGCCGAGCTGGTCGATGGTGACGGGCACACCGTCGGGACCGGCCTGCGAGAAACCGGCGCCCGAACGGCCGTGACTGCGCTGATCCCAGTAAACGGTCCTGACGAGACCGCGCAGCGCCGCCCGCTGGAAGTGCCAGGAGTCCTGGTTGAGGCAGTAGCCGTGGCTGAAGACGACGGTGACGGGGGCCGGCTCCTTGCGCCCGAAGAGCCGCCGCCTGCGGGCGGGCGGAGCTTCTTCCTCGACCTCGTCCACCTCGTAGTACAGGACGGTCGAGTCGTCGGCGAGGGCCCGGCCGGACGTCCCGCGCAGCCCGCCGTACGGGCCGGTGGCGTCGAGCGCGAGCCGCGCCTTCTGCCGTACGGAACGGCCGACGGTCAGCCGCTCGGCGGCGACCCCGACCGCGGCGCCCGCGGCGAGGACGCCTATCGCGGCGCCGGCGAACCCGGCGCGCCGCCAGCTGGTGGTACCGGTGCCGCCTGCCTCGCCCACGCCGTGGCCCCCCTACTCGCCCAGGTACACGCGCGGGACGCGCGCGCCGATCCGGGTGACGATCTCGTACGCGATGGTGTCGGCGGCCACCGCCCAGTCCTCGGCGGTCGGCTCGCCCCGCTCCCCCGAGCCGAAGAGCACGGCCTCGGTGCCGGGCTCGGGCGTGTCGCCGCCGAGGTCGACCACGAACTGGTCCATGGCGACCCGCCCCGCGACCGTGCGGACCTTGCCGTCGACGAGGACGGGCCCGCGGCCGGAGGCGTGCCGGGGGACGCCGTCGGCGTACCCCAGCGGGACGAGCCCGAGGGTGGTCTCGCCCTCGGTGACGTAGTGGTGCCCGTAACTCACCCCGTGGCCGGCCGGCACCTGCTTGACGAGCGCGACGCTGCCCTTCAGCGACATGACCGGCTTCAGTCCGAGCTCGGCGGAGGTGCCGAGCTCGGGGCTCGGCGAGACGCCGTACATCGCGATGCCGGGCCGGACCAGGTCGAAGTGGGCCTCGGGAAGGGTGAGGGTGGCGGGCGAGTTGGCGATGTGCCGGACCTCGGGCTCGACGCCGGCCTTCTCGGCGTGGTCGAGCATCGAGCGGAAGACGTCGAGCTGGGCGGCGATGGAGGGGTGGTGGGGCTCGTCGGCGCAGGCGAAGTGCGACCAGAGGCCGGTGACCTTGACGAGGCCGTTCTTCTCGGCCGTGAGTGCCTCGCCGACGAGCCGGGGCCAGTCGGCGGGCTGGCAGCCGTTGCGCCCGAGCCCGGTGTCGGCCTTGAGCTGGATACGAGCGGTCCGCCCGGTCCTGCCGGCCGCCTCGACGACCTCCTCCAGGGCCCACATCCCGCTCACGGACATGTCGAGACCGGCCTCGATGCCCTGGTCCCACGGGTCCCCGGGCGTCCAGAGCCAGCACATGACCGGCACGTCGGTGATCCCGGCGGCCCGCAGCGCGAGCGCCTCGTGCGGTGTGGCCGTCCCCAGCCAGTCGGCCCCCGCCTCCAGGGCGGCGCGGGCACAGCGGACGGCGCCGTGTCCGTACGCGTCGGCCTTGACCACGGCCATGACGCGGACGTGGGGGGCGACGCGGGCGCGCAGCGTGCGGACGTTCGCACGCAGCGCGCGGAGGTCGATCTCGGCGCGGGCTCTGCGGGGCGGCGGTGTCTCAGTCATCGCGCCCAGTCTCTCAGGTGTCAGCTGCCGGGCCGCTTTCCCCAGATGTAGACCCGGTCACCCTTGCGCAGCACGTCCCAGAGTTTCTCGGCGTCGCGGTAGCTCAGATTGACGCAGCCCCGGCTGCCGGTGGGCGTGGCGAGCTGCCCGTAGACGGCGTGGAAGGCCTGGCCGCCGCTGAAGAACTGGGAGAACGGCATGGGGGTGTCGTAGATGGACGACCAGTGGTCCTTGTGGCGCCAGTAGACGGAGTGCCAGCCGGTACGGGTGGCGTACCCGGGCCGCCCGCTGCGGATGTTGACGACGGCGAAGGTGACCTTCTTGTCCTTCCGCACCCACATGAGCTGCCGGTCGAGATCGACGCAGGCGACGGCGTACTTCTTGACGGGGCAGCGCCGTCCGGGGTCGAGGTTCTTCCGGGCGGCGAGCAGCTCGGCCCGGGCCCAGGTGACGGGCCCCGCGTACCCGTTGGCGGGCTTGATCTTCTCCCTGACCTGGAAGGCCTGGATGGCCCGGCAGTCGGCGGCGGACTGCTTCCCGTCGACGCGCAGTCTCAGCAGCCGCTCGACCTGCCGCTGGTGGGTGCCGGTGGAGGCGGTACAGGCGGCGCCGACGGCACTGCGCGGCATGAACTCGACGGACTCGTCGACCTCCCGCTCCGGCTCGGGCACGGGCACACCCCCCTCCGCGCGCAGGGGCGGCAACACCTGATCGGGCGTATCCATCGGATACTCGGCCCGCCCACCCCCGACCACCCCGGGCACGAGCGCCTCGGCGGGCGGTGGCTCATCGGCGACGGCGACGGGCCCGACGGCGAGCACGGCGGCAAGAACGAACAGCAACGGAGCGACACGACTTCTCGAACTGATCACCCCACCCACCCAAACCCCACCCCCGCCACCCAGCACACCGAGAGACGCGGGCGGGGCAACGCGTTCGCCCAAGTGGAGGTCCGGGGGCGAAGCCCTCCAGGGGGTCCGGGGGCGAAGCCCCCCAGGGCACAGCCCCCACCCCACCCCACCAGCCCCCGGCAGGGTTTCGGGAAGAGGTGGGGTGGGGTGGGGGGGCTCGACGCCCGCGGCTACGACCCGCCGCACACGTCCCGCCACGCCGCCCCCAACCC